>JBGAGM010000005.1:0-496943 GCA_044226725.1 Ferruginibacter sp.
CTGCTGGCCAAGAGGGTGGAGACCAACAACGCTTATTACAGGCTGCGTGATTTTATCAACAGCTATTATACCATCTATGAAGGCAGCGATATCTACAGCAAGACCAGCAACGAGATAAACGCCCTGATTGAACAGTATAATACCATGATGGCGGGCCGCCTGCGTAATACCGGCGGTGAAGCCACTGCACAGGCAACAGGAACACCTGCCGCAGAAGCGCCTGCCACACCCGGCGAATAAGGAATGCAGTTATTTACAGGCTGATTTTGTTTTCATAGTGTTGTTTTAAGAATGCCCCCGGTGAAAGCCGGGGGTTTTGTTTTGGGGAAAGGCCGTGGTAGTGTGAGAGGGGCTCGTTTAAGACTTCCGAAGTTTTTAAAACTTCGGAAGTCTTTTTCTGCGGCATCAGCGTAATCTGCGGGCAACACCCTTTCACCGCAGGTGAAACCCTTCGTGCCTTTGTGCCTTCGTGGCTAATATTTTTCACCGCAGGTGAAATCATCCGTCTGAAGTGTTTGACGGTGAGTAGCGTGATTATTTGCCACGAACCGGGGCGGTGAAGTTCCGTTTCGTGTGCCACGAACCGGGGCGGAGGGTGCCTTAGTGGCTATCCACTTTTCACAGCGAAGCTGAGAAAATAATCTCCGAAGATTTTTTACAAAAAATTATCTAGCCACAAAGACACGAAGGCACAAAGGAAAATGCAAAGCATTTTTTTTACCTGCCGGCAGGCAGCTTCGTGCCTTGGTGCATTAGTTCGTTTAAGACTTCCGAAGTTTTAAAAACTTCGGAAGTCGTTTTCTGCGGCATCAGCGTAATCTGCGGGCACCCCTTTCACCGCAGGTGAAACCCTTCGTGCCTTTGTGCCTTCGTGGCTAATATTTTTTACCGCAGGTGAAACCATCCATCTAAATCATCACCATAAAAAAAGTACAACCTCTGCGAAAACACACTGAGAAAGATTGTAGCTCCGGGAAGCCGGTTACAAACCGGCCAAATTAAAAGTCACGGGTGATCCCATAAACATTTCGTTTGAATTTTATTATGCAGGAGGGAACACCCGCGCCAGTGGAGACTATAAACTACAAACAACAAACTACCCACCGCATTCCCCAAAAAAATCCTCTACAAATTACATTTCTTTCGTACATTACAATACCTCATCAATGTACGCAAACACCTCATCCAGTAAACAGGCCCCGGCCCGGGGCAATGCTGTTGCCAATAATGTGGCAGCGCAGGCAGTAAGCAATGGCCAGAAGGATATACAGCCGGCTGATACGGAGCAGCAAAGCCTGCAGGACCTCGCCAACAGCAGCCCGCAGGTAAAACAACTGAGGGCCATACAAACAATGGCCAACGAACATGCCGCCGGTAAAGCAAAGGCGGGAGAGGCCGATAATATTATCCAACTAAGCAAAGACAAAGCTGCCGTTAATAAGGTTAACTCCCCGGTTCAAAGGGCCATATCGGTAGAGGGCCATACCATCAATGACGGTAAGGACTCCAAAATACACGATTTCTTAGATGCGCTGGATAAGGCCGTGCTGAAAGCCTATACCTATATTATGCATGTACCCCTGCTGGGCGATGCCTATAATGTGGATGGCTATACCGACCTGTGGATAGAAAGATGGAATGAATACAACCAAACAGGCCATGCCGACCTGATACATGCCGCTTTTGGCTATGCGGTGGAGTCTATTGCCACCATGGTGTATATGCCCGACCCTCCGGCAGGTATGCATATCCTGCTGCAGGAACCCCGCCCCGGCACCAGGCCCGATGTGATACTGAAAGACGACATCACTAAAGAAGATGTGGCCTGGCTCGATATTACTTCCGATGGTAAGGGATCGGAACGGCATATCCTTACCGCAAAAGTATTGTGGCAGAAACAAGCCCACTATGGTGAAGTAACCTACCCCGCTGTTAAAGACTCTGACCTGATATCCATGAAAAGCGCCCCCGGCCACTTTGATGATAAGATCGATAAACAGGAGTTTTTCAGAAAAAGAATGTTTGCCCGCTACCTGCACCAGGTAAGGATGCAACACTGGATAGAATTAGGAAAGAAATCATTCAGTACCCCCAATAAAACACGTGGCGGGGATCGTATGATAAGAGAAGCAGGAAACAGGCAGGAGATCATTCAGCGAATGAGCAACTACTTCGGCACTGCGTTCGACGCCAAAACGACGGCCTGCGTGTTATACGTAATGGGTATTGGGCGGGAAAAATTTGGCCTGGGTGATCAGAGTGTAAGCCGCGGCCTGGGTCAGGCCACTTTATTGCGCTACGATCCCAACCTCCCCAATATGCCCCTGCCCAAAGAAACCATTCCTATGCAGATGCCCCTGGGCGATGATGAAAGGAGCATGTACCAGCACATGTATATTCAGCCCACCGCCGCTATATCGCCCCCGCTGCTTCCCGTATCGCAGGAGCTGGTGCCCTTTTCGCCGGGCTCACAAAACCAGGAAGCCCCAACTTTTAATTTCAACTTCGACCCATCCCTGTTTGGCAGCCAGGGCAGTTCGGGCATGTTCGGCAGCCAGGGTTTCTTTGGAAGCGGGGGTGGATTTAATTTCAGCGGCATGCAGGGTTTTGGCCAGCCAGGTAAAGGAAATGAGCTCAGTCCCTTTACTGAAAAGCAGGTAAACAAAAAGACCCGGCACGAACAGGTGGCAAAGTTGCTGGAGAATGTGATGAGGATGGGCAGGTTAAGGGCCGGCCAGATGTCGCTGCTGCACGAGATGATGAAGAAAGCACAGAAAAGTCCGTTGCAGCAGTTCCGTATTTTAAAGGCAGTGTTAAGGAACCAGCGCGGCGAGCTGATGCTGCTGGAAAAAGAACTTTCCAAACCACTGTTTACCATTAAAAGACTGAGAGGCCGCAAACAACCGATGCGGCAAACCGGCACCCTGCCTGTGCCCGGCCTGCAACAAGGTACACAAATGGGCATGCTGCCGCTTGTACCATTGGGCCTTCCGGCCTACAATTTGGGTATGCAGGTTATAGATGATGACCCCATTGTATTTGACGAAAATGAAGAGCTGGAAATCCTGGCGGTGATGGTTGAGGACGGCAATGAATCTGTGGCGGTGGGTAATATTGAGTTTTGAGCATGGATATGCCTGGCGACAAAAAGCGCACATTATTTTAGAAATGATATGAATACAGGTACCTCCATACCAGCCGGCAACCAAAACGAGGCAGCTGCTGAAACCGGTGCTGCCCGCAAGGGCGGCACCCATGCAACGCCCGTGCAGGTAAAAGCCGGCCGCACCGGTGCCAATGCCCAAAGAAAAATACAGGCTGATGCCGGCAGCAGTGAGCAGGTACAACAACTGAAAGCCGTACAGGATATGCTGAACAACAGCACACAGGTTAAGCAGTTGCGTGCTGTACAGTCGATGGCCAATAACCGCAGCGGCCATGCCAAAAATATTCCGGCCCATAAACCGGTGCAGGGATATTTTACCATTACTGTTGACGAAGAAGAAAAGGATACCAATAACCTAACAGATTTTCCGCTTGCGGCAGAAGATGCCTTGTGGGCAAAGCTGAAACCACTGCTCACCACCGAAAAAGTAACCGATGCCTTTTTGGAGGAATATAAAGATGTGGTACTCAAACTGGCAAGGGAGCCGGTAAAAAGAACGATCCTCAATGCTACCAGGTATTTTGAAAGTATGATAAAGGCCAAAACCGATGGTGAAAAGCCGGTATCCGATGTGTCGACCACCGGTATGACGAACACAACGGCACAGTCTGACGGAGATAAACCCAAGCATGCATCCGTCACTTACCTGTACAATAACGGAGCAGGGGGTACGGAAGCGGCAAGTTTTGCCCTGGATAAATACACCAAAAAAGGAGAAAGCGACCTGGGGGCAGGTGCATGGTCTAAAGAAACGATCAAGATTGGCATCAGGTTATGGACGATGAAAGAACCCCTGGTAAGGCACCTTGCCCAGTGGGTGCTGCCCAAGCTGGGCACCGTGGATAAAGCACACAGAAAATGGGAGATGTACATCCGCGAAATGGAGCGGGTACTTATAGAACGCACTACAGAAGCGATGAACAGAACACTTACCATCACACCCAAACCACTTGCCAGGCTGTTGCCGGGGCAAAAGCAACCCGAAGCTGTTTCCTTTACAAGAAAGGCCCTTGAAGTATCGGCAAGGGAAAAAGTGAAAGAAAAATTATTGGCCGATACTGCACCACCGGGCAGCCAGAACGAAATACCCTTTTTTGATGACCTTATCCGAAAAGTACTGGATGACAAAGGACTGGACAGCTGGTACACAACCGCAAAAGGTTCTGCCCTCAAATGGGGCCCTAAAGTGCTTAATGATCCCGGTATGACACTCGTTCACTGGCGTACCATCTTACTTTTTGACTGGCAGGCGGGAAATGAGATCTGGAAGAATGGGGTGTAGCGGGAGCATTATTTTTCCGCTGCTTCCTGCCGCATAAGTTAATGTTCACCGGGTAAACAAAAGCCCCGTCCAATAAGACGGGGCTTTTTAAATTATCAGTAAACCGATTAATCATCGATTTTGATCTTGCCTTTTGATTTAGCGATGATCTCTTCGCTCACGTTGTTCGGTGCCGGTGCATAATGGCTGAACTCCATGGTAGAAGTGGCACGGCCTGAAGACAGTGAACGCAACTGCGTAACGTAACCAAACATTTCGCTCAAAGGAACTTTTGCTTTGATTACCTGTACACCATGCTTGCTGTCCATACCTTCCAGCATACCGCGGCGACGGTTAAGGTCACCGGTAACATCACCCATGTACTGGTCTGGTGTTAATACTTCCACTTTCATGATCGGTTCCAGCAAAACTGGTTTTGCTTTGCGGCCTGCTTCACGGAAACCTTGCTTGGCGCAAAGTTCAAAAGAGATCGCATCAGAATCCACATCATGGTAGCTACCGTCGAATACCCTCACCTTCATATCAACGATCGGGTATCCTGCCAATACACCCTGGTTCATGCTGGCAGTAAAGCCTTTGATGATCGGCGGAATGAATTCCTTAGGGATACTACCACCAAAGATCTCGTTCACAAACTGTAAACCTCCGGTTGGGTTCTCTTTCAGCCACTCTTCATCAGCCGGCCCGATCTCGAATGCGATATCACCGAACTTACCACGGCCACCCGTTTGTTTCTTATAGGTTTCCCTGTGCTCAACATTGGCACGGAAAGCTTCTTTATAAGCCACCATCGGGGCACCCTGGTTAATTTCCACTTTAAATTCACGCTTCATCCTGTCGATGATGATCTCCAGGTGCAGCTCGCCCATACCACTTAGGATGGTCTGGCCTGTCTCCTCGTCTGTACGTACACGCAGCGTAGGATCTTCTTCCACCAGCTTGGCAATAGCCATACCCATCTTATCAACGTCGGCCTGTGTTTTAGGCTCCACGGCAATAGAGATAACGGGATCAGGGAAGGTCATAGATTCCAGCACGATCGGGTTCTCTTCATTGCACAAAGTATCACCGGTCTTGATATCCTTAAAACCAACCGCTGCACCAATATCGCCTGCTTCGATGAAATCGATCGGGTTTTGCTTGTTGGCATGCATCTGCATGATACGGCTGATACGCTCTTTCTTACCGGTACGGGTATTCAGCACGTAGCTGCCCGCATCCAGGTGACCGCTGTATGCACGGAAGAACGCCAAACGGCCCACGAAAGGATCGGTCATGATCTTGAATGCCAAAGCACTGAATGGTTCTTTTGCATCTGCTTTACGTGTTTCTTCCTTATCATTATCAGGGTTTGTACCTTTTACAGCTTCAATATCCAGCGGACCAGGCAGGTAACGTACCACCGCATCCAGCGCTGTTTGCACACCTTTGTTCTTGAAAGATGAACCGCACATCATCGGGATGATGGAGATATCGATGGTTGCTTTACGGATCGCTTCGTGTACTTCTTCCTCAGTGATCGTGTTAGGATCATCAAAGAATTTTTCCAGCAGCTTCTCATCGTATTCAGCAACGGCCTCGATCAGTTCCTGGCGGTATTGGTCCACTTCTTCCTTCATATCATCGGGGATGGGCACTTCCTGGTAGGTCATACCTTTATCCGCTTCGTTCCATACAATACCTTTCATGGTGATCAGGTCAACCACACCTTTGAAGCTGTCTTCTGCACCAATTGGTAATTGCAAAGGCACGGCTTTGGCGCCCAGCATTTCACGAACCTGTTTTACCACGTTCAGGAAGTCGGCACCGCTCCTGTCCATTTTATTTACGAAACCAATACGCGGTACTTTGTAACGGTTGGCCTGGCGCCAAACAGTTTCAGATTGCGGCTCCACACCGGATACGGCGCAGAACAAAGCCAGCAAACCATCCAGTACACGCAGTGAACGCTCCACCTCTACGGTAAAGTCCACGTGGCCCGGGGTATCAATAATGTTGAATTTATACTGTTTGGTATCAGGAGTCTTCTGACCCTGGTTGGTTGGGAAGTTCCAAAAGCAGGTGGTAGCAGCACTGGTAATAGTGATACCTCTTTCCTGTTCCTGGGCCATCCAGTCCATAGTAGCGCCACCATCGTGTACCTCACCAATCTTGTGGTTTACACCGGTGTAATAAAGAATACGCTCTGTAGTAGTGGTTTTACCTGCATCAATGTGAGCGGCAATTCCAAAGTTCCGTTGATAACGTAAATCTGCCATTTTTAAATGTTTATTGTTTGTAGTTTGTTGTTTATTCATTGGTCCCGATAGCTATCGGGACACTCTTGTACTATATTTCTCTGCTGATCTTTTTGCTTTCGTTAAAAGCATACCCCTGTAAGTAAGAACGCTGTAAGCGAACCGGGGTTGATATGGTTGATTAAACTCTCATGATCTGCTAAATAAACAGGCCCTACCGTACACTGCCTGCCTTTTAGCGGCGCAAAGGTATGGTAAATAAATGTATTTACAAAGCATATCGGCCCTGTAGCAGATAAAAAACTGCCGGCAGCAGTATTCCTGTACTGGAATGCGGCAACCGGCAGTAAAGCATCAGAGGTGGATTTCTATATGCTTGAAAATGAATGGTTCCTATCAGATAGACCAGGCCTTATCCCCCTTTTTATAAGGGTAAGCACCGTCGTATTTACCCGGTACCGGTAATAATCTTAACGCTTTGGTCATACCGATCTCAGAGGTAAAATAGCCCATCAGGGTCAGTTGCTTGATCATGGTATAATAATGCAGCGGGGCGCCATAGAATTCTTTCAGCTCTTTTTTGGCCTGCTCCCGGGCGGGTTTTTCCTTGTCTGTTATCTGCTGGTTATAATCTTTGGCTTCTTTTTCCAGTGCGGTAAGGAAGCTGGTGCGTTCGGCTGCGCTAAGTTTGGTAAAATCCTTGCCAAACTGTTTATCGCAGGCTTTGTTCAGCGTAACCAGTCCTTCGGTAAAGGCTTTTTGCTGGTCGGCACGGTAGCAGTCAGTTACGTACACGTTCATGAATTCGCCTACTTTGGCAGCTTTGGCGCCAGGCGTATCGGTGGTTGGTATGATGGTATCGCCCACTTCATCCAGCAGTGCCATATCATCGGCACTTAATAAACCCGTTCCTTTTTTGGCGCTTGTTTTACAACCGCTCATAAAAACATCACCGCCAATCAAAGCACCGCCGGTTAGTACGGCTATCATTTTTAATAGTTCTCTGCGTTCCATAAAATATGTTTAGTCGGTTTAATAATGTTGATTATAAATTTCCTTTTTTCAGTTCGGTTACTGCAAAGTCTGCAGCACGGGCTGTTAATGCCATGTAGGTAAGCGATGGGTTCACACAGCTGGCGCTGGCCATGCTGGCACCATCGGTCACAAATACATTGGGTGCATCCCATACCTGGTTATGGCCGTTCAGTACCGATGATTTAGGGTCGCGGCCCATACGTGCAGTTCCCATTTCGTGAATGCCCTGTCCGGGTGCATAGCCCCAGTCGTACTGGTTGATATTCTTAACCCCGGCAGCTTCCAGCATTTCAGCAGCATCGGTCATCATATCCTTACGCATTTTGTATTCATTCTCTTTCATTTCGATATCCATGGCCAGCACGGGCAATCCCCATTTATCCTTCACATTCTTGTTCAGGTAAATGCGGTTGCTGTGGTCGGGCAGCATTTCACCAAAACCTAAAAAGTTGATACCCCATTTGCCTGGTTCGGTAAGCGATTCTTTTAATGCAGCGCCAAAACTCATTTCGGCTACTTCGGCTCCACGGCCGCGGCCTGCGCCACCCTGGTAACCAAAGCCACGCAGGTAATCTCTTTTATCATTGTAAATATTGCGGAAACGTGGTATGTAGATACCCGTTGGCCTGCGGCCATATTCATACTTATCTTCAAAACCTTCCACCGTGCCGGATGCACCCGTGCGGAAATGGTGGTCCATCGCATTGTGGCCCAGCTCACCGCTGCTGCTGCCCAGTCCGTCGGGCCAGATATCAGTAGCGCTGTTCATCAGCAACCAGGTGCTGTTGAAAGCCGAAGCACAAACGAAGATCACTTTGGCTGTGTATTGATAGGTTTTATTTGTTTTGGCATCAATCACTTCCACGCCGGTCGCTTTCTTCTTATCCTTATCGTAAATTATTTTAGTAACGATCTTATCTGCCTCCAGTGTTAAGTTACCGGTTTTCATGGCAGCCGGCAGTGTTGCGGATTGTGTGCTGAAGTAGCCTCCAAACGGGCATCCCAGCCAGCAGCGGTTGCGGTACTGGCAGTTGGTGCGGTTCTGTTCCGGCTTTGGCTGGGTAATATTGGCGCTGCGGCCAATGAACATATGGCGCTGGCCGTTATAATGTGCTTTTAGT
The DNA here is from genome assembly GCA_044226725.1 of Ferruginibacter sp. Classification (GTDB taxonomy): domain Bacteria; phylum Bacteroidota; class Bacteroidia; order Chitinophagales; family Chitinophagaceae; genus Ferruginibacter. The sequence goes on from JBGAGM010000005.1 coordinate 8,842, forward strand.
TTTGCAGCCACATCTTTTTCGGCCACATTCATTTCCATGCCTGGTAAAAACTCCCCGTCGGGCAACACATCCAGTCCTTCCTTAGTTCCCTGTATACCGGCAAATTTCTCCACATAGCTATACCAGGGTGCCAGGTCATCATAGCGTATCGGCCAGTCGGTACCAATACCTTCCTTGGCATTGGCTTCAAAGTCCCATTTGTTCCAGCGATAGCTCTGGCGGCCCCAGAGTAAGGAGCGCCCGCCCACATGGTAACCACGGTACCAGTCAAAACGTTTATCTTCTGTATACGGACTTTCCTTTTCATCCACCCACATGCCATTTGTTTCTTCATTCAGCGGATAGTCCCTTCTTAAAACAGGATGGTCTTCCTTCATTTGTTGTGTTGCGCTGCCCCGGTGAGGGTATTCCCATCTTTCCTTACTGGCATTTACATAGTCTTTGATGTGCTCAATGTTTCTGCCTCTTTCCAGCATCACCACTTTAAGACCTTTTTCGGTAAGTTCCTTGGCGGCCCAGCCACCGCTGATACCAGAGCCTACCACAATAGCATCGAAATTAAGATTTGACATAGTTGAAAGTTTATCGGTTTATCCTGTTTAAAATATTATTTACACATCACAGCGCAATATGGCATCCCGCAATGATGCTGGTTTATCTTTTTTTACCGGTATGAATTCCTGTGCCACATAACCTTTATACCCGGTTGCCACAATGGCGTTCATGATAGCGGGATAAAAAAGTTCCTGCGTTTCATCTATCTCGTGCCTGCCCGGTACACCGGCGGTATGATAGTGCCCAAACCATTCATGGTTTTGCTGAATGGTGCGTATCACATCACCTTCGTTGATCTGCATGTGATAGATATCGTACAGCAGTTTAAAGTTGGGGCTGCCGATCTTTTTGCACAGCGCCACTCCCCAGGCAGATCTATCGCACATATAATCCTTATGGTCCACCTTGCTGTTGAACAGTTCCATTTGTATCACCACCCCTTTCTTTTCTGCCAGGCCCATGATCTTCTTCAGCCCTTCGGCACAATTATTCATGCCCGTTTCATCATCCATGCCATTACGGTTGCCGCTGAAGCAGATCAGGTTTTTGTATCCTGCCGCAGTTACCAGGTTGATATGTTCGGTATAATTCTTTATCAGTGTATCGTGATACTGCGGGTCGTTCCATCCTTTGGTCAGTCCTATCTCTGCGCCATTGCACATACTGCTGTCGAGCCCATGCTCTTTTAATGTATGCCAGTCCCTGGGCCCCACCAGGTCAATAGCTTTCAATCCTATTTCTTTGGCCAGCACACAAAGTTCATCGAGGGAAAGAAAATCGTAGGTCCACCTGCAAACGGAATGATTGATATTGTTTTTTAAAGCGGGATATAATTCGTTAACCTGTTTTGCAAATCCCTGCACCGGCTTCAGTGCTGCCGCCGCAGTACCAGCTATTACAGATTGTATCAGCTTTCTTCTGTTCATGCCTGCGCTGTGGCTTTTTTATCATTTTTAAAAAACACCATAAACATAATAGCAACACCTGCGGCAAACAGGCAGGGGAATATCCATACATTTTGCCAGCTATGGTTTATTATTTTTCCGGCAGCATCTTTGATGGCGTATTTATCGGCATACATACCTGCCACCCAAAAACCAATATACATACCCACACCATAGGTAGCCAGTGTGATGAGGCCCTGTGCTGAAGAGCGGACCTGCTCCCCGGCTTTTTGGTCGGTATATATCTGGCCGGTAACAAAAAAGAAATCATAGCAAATACCATGTAAGATAATTCCGAGGTACAGCATCCAGATGCCTGAGTCGATATTACCATAAGCAAACAATGCATAACGCACCACCCAGGCAATCATGCCTATCAGCAGCATTTGCTTGGTACCAAAACGGGCAAAGAACAAAGGCATCAGGAAAAGAAAGATCGTTTCGCTCATTTGTCCCATGGTTTGTTTCCAGGCAGCGCCCTGCATTCCCAGTTCATTTAAGAACAGGTTTGTTTGTCCGTAATAAAAAGCAAGCGGTATGCATATCAATACAGAAGCAAAGAAAAAGATCAGGTAATTTTTATCCTTCAGTACTTTCAGTGCATCCAAACCAATTACTTCAGCAAATGATACATCCTTACCTGCTTTGGGTGGCGGTGTGTTGGGTAAGAAGAAACAAAATACACCGAAGGCGCCTGATACAATGGCTGCCACTTTAAAAGTGATATTCAAATTTGCAGGATCACTTTCCCAGGCCATACCGCCAATGATCAGTCCGGCCACGATCCAGCCAATGGTACCAAATACCCGCAGGCCGCCAAATTCCTTTTCGGCATTGGTTACCTGTTTCAGTGCAATGGCATTTACCAATGCCAGTGTTGGCATGTATAAGATCATGTAGATCAGCAGCACCGTATAAAAGCTGCCGAATGCTGTTTGTGTGGTAATATAATAAAGCAGGCCTGCACCAATAAGATGCAGCACGCCCAGTATCTTTTGAGCCGAGAAAAAACGGTCGGCGATCATCCCGATAATAAATGGTGCTATGATAGCGCCTAAACATTGTGTACCATAAGCCTGTCCTATTTGTCCGTCATTGGCCATGATTCCGCCTTTAGATAAATAAGTGCCCATCGTTACAAACCATATACCCCAAACAAAGAAATTAAGGAACATCATGGTGGATAACTTAAAACGAATCGAGAATTTCATGCAGCAGTTTTGTTTAATCGTTAATGAGAAAGATACCTGTGGTAAATATAATTTTTTTAGGCCTAAAAATCCGTCCCTGAACAAAATAAAATTCAGCAAACGTTTGCGGTTATTGAATACATTCTTTTGATATGATGATTCATCAATTTTAAATTACTTCCTGAGTATTTTTCTTTTAAATTTACCATACAGATAACTGCTGAACCTGATCAATGAAAGAAATAAAGTGTGCGTTAGTTTTGATAAGCCAATCTAAATAATAACATATGGCACCAACCAAATCATCACGTCGTAGTTTTATACGCAACACAGCCATTGCCGCTACCGGTTTTTTTATTGTTCCCAGGCACGTACTGGGCCGGGGTTTTATTGCACCCAGTGATAAGCTTAATATTGCCTGCATTGGTGCCGGCGGCAAAGGTGAGAGCGATATACAGGAATTTGCAAAAAGCCCCTACGTGAATATTGTTGCCATCTGTGATGTGGACGACAGGCAGGCAAAAAAAACAAGGGAGCGTTTTCCAAAAGCAACTTACTATAAAGATTTCAGGAAGATGCTTCAGGCAGAGAAAGGAAATATAGATGCGGTTTCTGTTTCCACGCCCGATCATACACATGCCATTGCAGCGCTGGCAGCCATGCAGCTGGGCAAGCATGTATATGTGCAGAAACCATTGACCCATGATATTTATGAAGCCAGGATATTAACCGAAGCTGCTAAAAAATATAAGGTAGTTACGCAAATGGGCAACCAGGGCGCCAGTGGCGAAGGGGTGCGGCAAATGCAGGAATGGTACAATGCAGGAATGATAGGTGCCGCACATACCATTTATGTTTGGACCAACAGGCCCGTATGGCCGCAGGGCTTTGGCAAACCAAAGGCTGATGCTGCCATACCTGCTGAACTGGACTGGGATCTGTGGCTGGGACCGGCCCCTTATGAAACCTATAAAGACGGTTATGTTCCCTTTAACTGGCGTGGGTACTGGACTTACGGCACCGGTGCGCTGGGCGATATGGGTTGCCATTTAATTGATCCTGCATTTAAAACAGTGGGCCTGGGCTACCCAACAGAAGTGGAATGCAGTGTTGCAGCCATTTATGAACAAATGTGGACGGCCTCCTATTATCCCGACAGCTGCCCGCCTGCCTCTTCAGTAATATTACGTTTTCCCGGAAAGAACGGTGGCAAAGGAATTGAGCTTCACTGGTCAGACGGAGGCATCAGGCCCGAGCGCCCCGAGGAACTTGAAGACAATGAAGTGATGGGTGATGAAGATGGCAGTGGCGGCGTGATCATAGAAGGTACAAAAGGTAAAATAATGTGCGGTACCTATGGCAGCCGCCCTACCCTGTTGCCCACCAAAAGAATGGCAGACCTGCATGTTCCGCAAACAATAAAAAGAGTGCCAGAAGGGCATTACCTGCAGTGGGTCAATGCCTGTATAAAAGGATATGGAAACAGTGAGCTTAGTTCTTCCTTTGATTATGCAGGACCATTAACAGAAAGTATTCTGATGGGAAACCTTGCACTAAGGAGCTGGAACATAAAAAGTGCAGACGGGAAAAAATTTCCGGGAAGAAAAAAATTACATTGGGATGCAATCAATATGAAGATCACCAATTTTGATGAAGCCAACCAGTTTGTGAAAAGAACATACCGGGCCGGCTGGGATCAGCTATAAAGAGATATTTACAAAAAAGACAGTTATGAACAGAAAGTTAAGAATGGGAATGATTGGCGGCGGTAAAGATGCTTTTATCGGAGCAGTACACCGGCTGGCAATGAATATGGACGGTCAGTGCGAACTGGTTGCCGGCACACTCAGTGTAAACCCCGAAGTAGCCATCGCATCGGGCAAAGAATTGTTTTTAGATGAAAGCAGGATATATACCGATTATAAAGTGATGCTGGAAAAAGAAGCAGCCATGCCGGAAGACAAGCGCCTGGATTTTATCAGCATCGTTACACCAAACTTTGTGCATTTTGAACCCGCCATGATGGCGCTGGATAAGGGTTTTAATGTGATCATAGAAAAACCGATCACATTTACGCTGGAACAGGCAAAGCAATTAAAGGAGAAATTAGCTGCAACAGGTCTTCAATTAATGCTCTGCCATACCTATACCGGCTACCCGATGGTGAAGCAGGCCAGGCAGTTATTCAAAAGCGGCATGTTTGGAAAAATAAGAAAAGTATATGTAGAGTACCCGCAGGGATGGTTAAGTACTTTTTTGGAAGGCACCGGGCAGGCACAGGCAAGCTGGCGCACCGATCCTAAAAAAAGCGGAAAGGCCGGAAGCATGGGCGATATAGGCACACATGCTTTTAACCTGGCTGAATATGTGACCGGCTTACAGGTAACGCAGCTATGTTCTAATATCAACGTTGTTGTTGAAGGAAGGATGCTGGATGATGATGGCGCTGCTTTTTTAAAATTTGATAACGGTGCCACCGGCGTTTTGATGGCAACTCAAATTGCTGCAGGCGAAGAGAATGCAGTAAAAATAAGGGTATACGGAGAAAAAGGCGGATTGGAATGGAAACAGGAAGATGCCAATACCCTGCTGGTAAAATGGCTTGACAAGCCAACGGAAATTCACCGGACCGGCGCCGGGTACAACAGTTCTTTTGCTGCACACAATACCCGGGTGCCGGCAGGGCACCCCGAAGGTTACCTGGAAGCATTTGCAAACCTGTACAGGAATTTTGCATTAACACTAAAGGCAAAAATTAATGGTACTGCCCCACAGGATGAGTGGACCGATTACCCCGGGGTGGAAGAAGGAATAAGGGGCATGGCATTTATTGAAAACGTAATTGCCAGCGGTAGCAGTGATATGAAATGGAAAGACTTTGAGGTCTGAAAGAATAATGCAACCATTTTAAAAGCTGTTAGTCTGCACTGAGCCTGGCGAAGTGTTATTGAATACGGGGCTATTTAAAAAGAGCTTCTTCTATTTTAAACCCGTCTTCCACAAGCTCAGACTGACAGTATATGGATAAAGAGAATTTTAACCTGCATAATTTTATAAACAACAATTAATGCAAACAATAAAAGGACCCGGTATTTTTTTGGCCCAGTTCATGGGCGATAAAGAACCCTTCAACAGCCTGGAAGCCATCTGCCAATGGGCTGCTTCACTGGGCTATAAAGCCATACAAATCCCTACCTGGGAATCCAGGCTGATCAACCTGAAACTGGCTGCCGAAAGTAAAACCTACTGCGATGAACTGAAAGGAAAGATCAATTCATTCGGGCTTGAAATATCGGAATTGAGTACACATATTCAGGGGCAGCTGGTAGCTGTAAATCCTGCTTACGATGTAATGTTCGATGCATTTGCACCGGCTGAACTGCGGGGCAATGCAGCCGCCAGAACGGAGTGGGCAGTTCAGCAGGTGAAATACGGCGCCAAAGCTTCGCAGCATCTTGGGCTCACTGCCCATGCCACTTTCAGCGGTGCCTTGTTGTGGCATACTTTTCATCCCTGGCCGCAAAGGCCTGCCGGGCTTGTGGAAGAAGGCTTTACCGAATTAGCGAAGCGCTGGTTACCCATACTCAATCATTTTGACGAATGTGGCGTAAATGTTTGCTACGAAATTCACCCGGGCGAAGACCTGTTTGACGGCATTACTTATGAAATGTTTTTAGAGAAAGTGAACAACCATCCCAGGGCCTGCCTGCTCTACGACCCTTCACACTTTGTATTACAGCAACTGGATTATATTGAGTACATCGACCTGTACCACGAACGCATCAAGGCCTTTCATGTAAAGGATGCCGAGTTCAATAAAAGCGGCAGGCAGGGTACTTTTGGCGGTTACCAAAGCTGGCTGAAGCGTGCAGGACGCTACCGCAGCCCCGGCGACGGGCAGGTGGATTTTAAGACGATCTTCAGCAAGCTCACCGAATATGGTTACGATGGCTGGGCCGTGATGGAATGGGAATGCTGCATCAAACATCCCGAAGATGGCGCCCGGGAAGGAGCTCCTTTTATACAGGATCATATCATCCGGGTAACCGAAAAAGCATTTGATGATTTTGCTGCCACGCTGCCGGATGCAGACCTGAACAAAAGAATACTTGGAATCAATTAACACAAATAAATTAAACATGAAGAAACTACTGGCAACAGCTGTAATTGTGCTGGGCCTTTTTGCCTGCAACAGTTCAGAAGAAAAAACCAAGACCGGCGAAGCCGACCAAAAAAAGAATGCCGCTATGGACAACCCCGATTACGATGCGGGACTAAACCTGGTGGCCAAATCAGATTGCTTCACCTGTCACAAGCTGAGGGATAAATTGGTGGGCCCTGCTTATGGAGATGTTGCAAAGAAATATCCCAATACACCTGAGAATATCGACAGCCTGTCGAACAGGATCATACACGGGAGCCAGGGAATTTGGGGCCCTGCAATGATGACGGCACATCCGGGCGTATCGAAAGAAGATGCCGTGAAAATGGTTAAATACATCTTATTACTCAAAGAATAAAACAATAACAAATGAAAAAAACAGGATTCATATTGCTGGCTGCTATCTCCATTGCTGCCTGCAATTCACAATCAGAAAAAAAAGCAGAAACACCCGCAGCTGAAAATAAAACGGATAGTGGATGGGTTTCTTTGTTTGACGGTAAGACACTGAATGGCTGGCACAACTATGGTAAAGCAACCGTAGGCGAAGCATGGAAAGTTGCTGATGGCGCATTGTACCTGGACACTACTAAAAAAGAAGGCTGGCAAACATCACACGGTGGTGATATTGTAACCGCAGATGAGTATGACAATTTTGATTTGAAACTGGAATGGAAAATTGCACCCGGCGGAAACAGTGGTATTATCTACTACGTGCATGAAGACACCACCAAATACAAATATGTTTGGCAAACAGGTCCCGAAATGCAGGTGCTTGATAACGACCTGCACTCCGATGGTAAAATACCAAAGCACCGCGCCGGCGATTTGTACGACCTGATCAGTTGCAAAACCGAAACAGTTAAGAAACCCGGTGAATGGAATGAAGCAGAGATCATTGCCAAAGACGGAAAACTGGATTACTATTTGAACGGGACAAACGTGGTAAGCACCACCTTGTGGGATGATAACTGGAAAAAAATGGTTGCTGCCAGCAAGTTCAAAGAATGGCCCGACTTTGGTACTTATAAAAAAGGACATATTGCCTTACAGGACCATGGCAACACGGTTTGGTACAGGAATATCAGGATTAAAAGACTTTAATAATTGAGATGTAAACAAGAAGGGGGGCACGCCAAAGGCGTGCCCCCCTTCTTGTTTTATCAGGCCAGCAGTTAGCCTGCCTTTTTCAATAACTTTCTTACCTGCTTATTGCTGGTGGCAATACTGCCAAAAAAATCCGGTACATAATTATTTTCCTGTTCCACAATAAAATGTTTTACACCCGCCAGTTTTGCGTTGGCAAAAATAGTTTTGAAATCCATGGAACCATTGCAAACTTCTGTATTCTGGGTTTTATCGGCCTTGTTCATATCTTTTACATGCCATAAATGAAAACGGCCGGGATTGGCTTTGAATAAAGCAACCGGGTCGTATCCGGCACGTACAACCCAGTACAGGTCCATCTCCATCTTCACCAGGTTGCTGTCGGTATTTTTAAGCAGTATATCATATCCATGCTGGCCATTAAAATCTTTAAATTCAAAATCGTGGTTATGATAGGCCAGCTGCAGGCCGGCAGCTTTGCATATTTCACCCGCCTTATTGATGCGTTCGGCCAGTGCTTTGTATTTATCAATATTGTCCCTTCTTTCCTCACTCATCCAGGGTATGATCACATACTGGCTGCCCAATGTATGGGCCACCTCGCAGAAGTTCTTTACATCATCGCCATTACCATTATTGAACAGGAATTTCTCAGGCATATAATGCCCGCTGGGGCTGGTAAGATTGTTTTTCTTCAGCAACTCTGCTGTTTCCTTCACAGTATAACCAAAGAATTTATTTTCTGCCGAAAGGCCAAACATTTCCAGTTCGTTGTAACCGGCTTCAGCCACTTTACTTAATACGCCGGGAAGGTCTTTCACCACACTTTCGCGTAAGGTATATAACTGCAAACCCACTTTTTGGTTCTTGGCAAACGCCATTTCAGGCATGGCAAAAATTCCGGCTGAGAGTATTGCCGACTGGCGTAAAAAGGTTCTTCTTTGCATATCTGTGTTTTAAATGATTATGTGGAAAGTTATTGAAATTAAAACAGCATTCCAAAAATGGAATGCTGCATACGTTTTCGGTTAATAAAAAAACTGATCTACCGAACGGAAACAAAATTTTCCATCTGGGTCAGCCATACATCACCTGTCTTTCGCCATAAAGCTGTGTAATATCCCCTGTACTGGTAAGGCGCTGTATACACTAATATTCCTTTCTCTGTTGCCACAGTTCCGCCCCGGGTAAATTCAATTTGCTGCAACTGTCTTTCAAAACGTATGGAAGGATCGTTTGCAAACATATTCTTCCAATCGGCCACCACGGCTTTCTTACCAGCTATCAGGCTGCCATCACTGGAAATTTCCACGTAATCATCCTTCCAGAAGCGGGCAACTGATTCCACATCCATTTTAGCAATGGCTGCGTTGGAGGCCAGCCGGGCTGCACGTATATACTGCACAGCGGCAGTTGTATCCTGTTGCGCAAAAACAGCACAGGAGACCAAACCCGTTACAAGAATAAAAATAAATTGCTTCATTGTATATGCATTATGTAACCCGTCCCTGTTATAATATCTGCTTCAGTTCAATTTTGAAATCGAGGCTCATTTTTAAGATGATGGGGTTTTTAGGATCATCATTGATCCACAACTCCTGCGAATCGTCCCTGTCTCTCGATACCAGGTGTATACAACGAATGTACTTATCCTGGTCGTCTACCTTCACCACATAGAATGGATCATCTTCGGGCACCACCTGGAAAACCTGCGCACTGAAAACACTCGCCTGCATGAATGCTTCACCATTTGTTTTTAATTCATTGAATACAGCATTACTAACCCACACAGATGTTTCAGTATCCAGGTCGTGGTTTCCGTTGCTGAAGCGGTTCATCTGCACATGCGCAGTATCCAGTGCATCTTTGCTGATGTTTACCACTCCATTGATGCCCACATCGCCGGTCATTTTGTACTTGAAAGAAATACCCTTATCCATATCCACCTTAGGATTGGTAACACGGAAATCATAAGTATTTCCCTGGAACTGCACTTCGTAAATATAAGTGCGCTGCATGCTTGGTGTTACCGGCGCCATAACTTCAGGACAGCTGAACTCTTTTTGCCAGAAATCACCGGCATCATATTTATCCTTTAATGTAACGGCATCTTCGCAGGCTTTTTCCTTATTGCCGATCTCATTGTAAAAAGAACCCCTGCGGCGATAATAAATAGCCTGCGGATCTTTATTGATGAATTCGGTTGCTTTGGCAATACCATCTTCATAACGCTTATCTATGAGGTAACACCTGAAATATTCCCTGATCACATCTTCGGTATTGTTGCCATTGGCCATCTCGTCTTCCAGGAATTTATATGCCTCCTCCTTTTTATTGGCCTGGTGCAGCACAGCACCATATATGCTGGCATAATCTTTTTTATATCTGCCCGTAAGCATTTTATATCCCTTTTCCACTTGCTGCAATGCCTTATCATATTGACCTGCATCCGCAAAATCTGCCCCGTACATAATATAGGGTATCCCATTTTTTGGGGCCATAGCCATAGCCGATTTGTAATAAATATCAGCAGATCTTTTATTCTTTGCAAACTCAAACTGGTAAGGCACCAGCGAAATATTGGTAGCAGCAGTATCCTTGTTCTTGTACCATTTTTTAAAAGTTTCGATAGCCGGCTTGTCCATTTTAAGCATAACCTGGCTTACCACTTTTTTTACAAATGCATTTTCTTCTTTCGGATTTCTTTTTAGTAAAGTGTCTGCCATGGGGATCACAGCCTTGAATTTCTTTTTCTTGAAATTACGGTCCATTTGCTTTCTCAACTCCTTGGTTGGTACAATGGGAACTGCTTTAGCAACAGCCGGTGTTGTTTGTGCAACCACTTTGGGTTGTTGTGAAAACAGGTTGGTTGACAAAAAACTGATCGCTATCAGCAATAATAACTTGTGCATAATGATGGGTTTATTTTTCTGGTTTATTTATTTACAATGATGATCGGAAAATCGTTGCCATAACTGTAACTGGCAGGATACTGAGGTGTGCCCTTGTACTTCTGAGTGATCTCGGGCACTTTGGTTTGCAGGTAAGCATCCAGCTGCTTCACGGTAAGTTTGTTGTCATTGGGATTGGCATCCCCCTTGAAAGCTTCCAGCACACAATAAGTGAATGAGCCATGACCCAGTTGCGAAAACTCTGATGCAAACTGTTCGCTTCCCGATGCAGTAAGCCATTGTGTACCCGTGGCACGGGCTAGCTGTGCAATGGCTTTTTCTTCGGCTGCCCCTCTAGCCCCTGCAACAACTTCCAGCGCCCCTGCACTTTGACAGGCATCGAGAATGAACAATTGTTTTTGTGCCTTTATTTCTTTACTCATTTGCTGCAGCGCCGCTGCACTGAACCCCTTCTGCGCCAACGCCCCGTCATTGCCATACAATTGTGTTACATCATAAGGCACCAGGAAGAATTCCTTTTTATCATTAACAACGCCATGGCCTGCATAGTAGAACACAAACAGGTCGCGGGGATTTGCAGCTGCTTTTATTTTTTCAAATGCTGCAGTTATCCCTTCTTTAGTGGCTTCTGCATCTTTCAGGAAGGTGGTGTTTATTTTTCCGAACAAACCTTTTGACCCGGCAGTAAGCGCCTCTGTAAAAGCCGTTGCATCTGCCTGTGCATAGTTTAATGTGTACTTTGGATTTTTGTAAGTGTTTACTCCAACCACAAACAGGTATAACTGTATTTCGTTTTCCTGTGGCTTTGCCGGAATTACCAGCGGTTTATAGTCAGCTATAAGTTCTGCCGGCATGCTTTCTGTACGCTGGCTGTTAATGGCCACGGCCCTGAAGTTATTGGCTCCTGCATTCAGTGTTACTGAAAAGGTTTTGGTCATCGTTTTATCACCCTTTTGTTCATCCTCCACAGTAAGGTTACGGGTTGTATGCACCAGTTTTCCATTCTGGTACAAACGTATCTCGGTGACCACATCCTGCAACCCATCGGCCTCTGCTTTAATAGTTACCTGCTCCTTATCCACTTCCACCGCTTTAACATCATCTGCAACAGTGAGGTTACGTTCTGCTGTTTGCAGGCTGATCTTGATGGATGGCGGAGATTTGATATCGCCAATATCAGGTACATTATCCTGCAAAGTGTTGTCCCATATCTGTTTCAGCAAGCCGGGCACATAGTATTTTTCAGATAAACTTTCCAGCGGGATGATCTCTTTGCCCTTGGCAAAATACATTTTCTTTAAAGCTCCTTCCGTTGCATCAAAACGGCCATCGCTGGTAAGCAATACCCAGTCTGCCGATTTTTCGAACATATATAATTTGCCGATCTGCCTTTTCTTTTCCATATCCCAAAAACACAGGCCGCCATATTCCTCGCTAAGCATGTATCTTTCATTCTTCATAAAAACAAGCCCGCTTACATCATCACCGGTGCCGGCAATCATGCCATTGGTTTTCCTGTTCACCACATCCACCAGCCCGATATTATAACCGGCATTGGTAGCAGGGTCAATAGCAAGCTGCGTAGCTGCAGTTTTACCGCTTGGCGCAATATAGGTTGAGTAAACAGATGCCGGTAACTGTACAATGGGGCCCGATTCTTTACCCGTTTCCGCATCCAGGTATATCATGCGGTCGTTTGAAGTGAACAGCAATTTTTTTCCATTCTCCACAAAGCGCAGGTTTTGGATATTGATGGACTGGTATTTCCATTTCTCATTCCTGTCACTCAGATCAACGCAATAAATAAAATTACTGGTATCGCCAAATACTTCCTTTACATCCTCCCTGGCTTCTGCAAAGAGGATCATCTTGCTGTTATCGGGAGAGATATCACAAAATTTATTGAGCCTTTCAAAAGTTCCGTAATGCAATCCCATCGGTATATCCACGATGTACAATACTTTCAGCGTTTTAAGGTCCAGCACATAAATACCTTCATCACCGATCATGGCCAGCAGGTTCAGGTCATCAAATATCTGCATGCCCACAAAATCCTTCTTCATGTCATTGATCTTGGTAACCGATTCGTATTCTATTTTCGAAACATTGGGATCAAAGCGGTACAAACCATAACGCTGGTTGTAGATAAATCCTGTTTTACCATCTTTGGTAAGCCGGTATAAAAAATCCGAGTAATCAATTTTTTGCGTGGAAGATAAAGGTGGCACGATCCGCATATTGAAAACCCCGTTCTCAAAACTCAGGGTCCTGTCTTTTAAACAAACACCATTGGTATGTTTAAATACAAATTGTATATAGCTGTCCAGCGGAAACTCACCATAACGTGAAACAACATCCTGGGTGACTGCATTGTTTTTCGTCATCTCAATTCCATTCACATAATAATTTCCGGAAGCAGGCAAGGCGATAGTTCGCTTATCGATGGTGCCGTATTTCTCCCCTTTGGGCATTTCCTTTTTGGCGGTTGCGCTAAAATCAACCGGGTTAAAAACCAGGAAATTATTCTGGTACAGCAGCCCGAATTTTCCCGATGAAGAAGGATAAGCTATCACATTATAGGCGGCTGGCACATACTCATCTTTAAAAAGTGTTTTGGAGCGGCGCAGCGGTTGATAGGTTTTGCGGTCAAGCTCTGCCACGTTCAGTACTTTTTCCTTCTCGCCGCTAAAGGCCAGTATATTTCCATTGGGAAGAAAGGCAAAAGGATAGAAGGAAAGTTTATCGGATAAGTATTTCTTAATTGCGCCATTTGCAATATCCAGCAGCCATCCGCCCAGCACCTGGTCGTACACCAGCAGGTCGTTACCATCCGGTGAAATGCTCAGGCTGGTAACCTCGTGCGATGCCTTGGTAACAATATCAATTTTTTGAAGAAGCGTTGCTCTTCCGCTACCCAACTGTATCTTTTCAAAGAAATAAGTATCATAATTCTCATCCCTGATACCACCGGTATATAACATCGTTGCATCCGGTGAAAAGACCATGGCAGTATTCTTTTCACTGGTTTTTATCCGGCCTGTAACAGTGAATTTCTCAAAGTCAAAAAAATAGACCGAGTCCTCAATTTGCATGGCCAGCAGCCGGCTTGCTTTATCAATTGCCATACAGATGCGGCCACCGTCGAAGCGTTCATTGTTCTTACGGCCCGGTGCAAGATTCTTTAACAGGCTGCCGGTTTTATTGTCCCATATTTTCAGGCCTTCGCTGCCTGCCGATACCAGCCATTTGTCATCCGGTGATATGATGACAGACCGGGCAACATGTGTTGCAGGAATGATCAGCTCAGGCCGCTGTGCCTGCAATTTCGCAGGCATAACTGACACCAGGAGCAGTATTGAGATTATTGCAGGAAAATAAAAATGCTTCTTCATTATTCGGACATTCATTTTATTTAATCAGGATGATCGGAAAATCATTACCATAACTGTAACTCACCGGGTATTGAATGGTTCCTTTATATTTCTGTGTTATTTCCGGTACTTTGTTTTGCAGGTAGGCATCCAGAATTTTTACAGTTAGTTGTTTATCATTCGGATTTGCATCCCCGTTAAAAGCCTGCAACAGGCAATAGGTAAAGGAACCATGACCCAGTTGAGAAAATTCAGATGCAAACTGCTCGCTGCTGCTGGCAGTAAGCCAATAGGTACCCGTTGATCTTGCCAGTTGCGAAATTGCTTTTTCCTCGGCTGCGCCCCTTGAGCTCACTACTGCATCCAATGCGCCGGCACTCTGGCATGCATCTAAGATAAACAATTGTTTTTGTGCTTTTATATTCTTACTCATTTGCTGAAGCTCGGTTGCGCTAAACCCTTTTTGCTGCAGGGCATCATCATTGCCATACAATTGCGTTACATCATAAGGTACCAGGAAGAACTGGTTTTTATCATTGATCACACCGTGCCCCGCATAATAAAAAACAAACAGGTCCTGTGGTCTTGCTGCCGCTTTAACCTTTTCAAAAGCAGCAACCATTCCTTCCTTAGTTGCTTCGGCATCCTTAATGAAAATGGTATTTGTTTTTGTAAACAGGTCTTTCGAGCCATTGGTCAATGCTTCGGTAAAAGAGCTGGCATCGGCAGCAGCATAGTTCAGGTTGTATTTGGGGTTCTTATAGGTGTTTATGCCCACTACCACCAAATGCAGGATGGCAGCAGCTGTTACCGGTTGTTCATTACCGGCGGGTTTGTATTTTACCAATAATTCCGCTGGTTTGCTTTCTGTTCTTTCCGTATTCAGCGCTATTGCTTTGAAACGGTTATCGCCTGGTGAAAGACTGACAACAAAAGTTTTTGTGGCCGATTTTTCAACAGTTTTCTCATCTTCCACTACCAGGTTTCTTGTATTCTCTACCAGTTTTCCATTTTGGAATAAGCGTATTTCAGAAACGCCATCACCCGGGCAATCTGCCTGCACTTTGATGCTTACCTGTTCTTTACCGGTGCTGTACATCGCCACATCAATATCCACTTCCAGGTTGCGCTGCATTTCTTCGGCAGTAATTTTTACTTTAGGTGCATCTTTAAGTGTAATGATATTGACAGGAGGGGGTGTAAAATTCTCACCTTCCAAAATACGGGGAAGTAAATTGGGTGTGTAAAATTGTTCATAGGCCGATTCCAGCGGAATGGTTTCCAGTCCTTTTACGTAATACAACTTCTTCATGCCATCCGATGTGCCGTCGAAACGACCGGCATTGTCAACGATCACCCAATCCGTACCTCCGAAAAATACAAGCGTGGCCAGCGACTTACCAGTCTGCATATTCCATATACGGACAGTCCTGTCGTAACTTCCGCTGAACAGGAATTTTCCTTTAGGGTCGGTTGCAAGCGAGGTGGCCGAATTACTATGTCCGGTAAATGTTCGCAGTACTTTTTTACTGTTCACATCGGTAAACCGGATCGTAGAGTCAGAAAATGCACTTTCTCCGCCGCAGGTAATAAGCTGATCCTGGCCTGGTAGCAGTAACATTTCATTGGTTCTTCCTTTCTGCACGGTATTATCGCCCAATTCCTTTCCAGTAGCAACATCGTACCAGCGCAGGTGCCCGTAATCATCTGCGGCTACCAGGATGGTTTCGTTTTTTATAAGTTGCAGCTTCCTGATGCCGGTTACACTGTTGTACTCTCCTGCATGCCTGTAGGTTTGTATAATTTTTCCGGAAGCAATATCAATTTTACAGGTTTTATCGTCCGTACTAAAACCCACAAATACTGTACGGTCATTGTTAGCAAAAAGAAACGTGCCTGCATTGTTGGGCAAACTGATTGTTTTTATTTTTTCTCCTTCCGGGAAAGAATACAGCGTCATCTCCGGGTAACTTGCATCCCGGTTACTGCAGGCCATCGTTCTGCTATCGGGTGAAAAATTAAATGCTGTGGCTTTGTCAAGGTTTTGAAAATTTTCGCTCATCTCCCAGTTCGTTGCGTTCCATACACCTATCCCTTTATTATATCGGCCGGCTACAAGATATTTTCCATCGGGAGAATATTTTACATCCATGCCCAGGTAATCTGCATCAATGCGTTTGGTTACAGCGCCTCTTTTACAATCGAGCACCTGTATAAAACCACCGCCCCCAAAACCAGGCGAACCAATCACGGCCAGTTCTTTCGCATTCGGGGAAAGTGCCAGATCGTACACCACGTTTGCTTCTCCACCCAGTTTCTGTACCAGTTTTTTCTCATCAAAATTCCAGATACGTATCACTTTGTCATAATTCCCCGATATCAGCTTCTTTCCATCACTGGTGAAGATCAACCCTGCCGGGTACGACATTTTATCTTTGATCTTCGCTGACAGCTTCATGCTTTGCAGGTCGTAAATATAGATACTGTTATCATCGGCTCCGGTAACTACGTAACGGTTATCGGGACTGAAAGCGATGGTTTTAATAGACGCTTTCTGGCCTTTAAATCCATGCAGTTTTTGTTTGGTTTCCCTGTCATATACATCAAGTGTGGCTACACCTTTGTTAAAGAAATTATTCAGATCTTCCAGAAGTTCACTGCCATCTTCCGCAACTTCCTTTCCCTCTTTATCAAATCCGTCTTTCACATAAATTTTACCATCAGGGCTTAGTTTGGAAATACCGGTTTCGTCAAAATTTTCTGTTGCTGTAACAGATCCTGTACTGATACTGATATGAATTATCTGGTTTCCGCCAATTGCCAGCAATTCATTGTTAGATTCAAAACGCATTGAGTTAACCCTTCCCTTACCCTGAATTTTTTTAACCATTGTCATCCCTGCCGGGTTCCAGCATTTTATTTCGAACATATCGCCATTATTCGCCTGGTTCTTCATGGCACTTACAGTGACAAGCCATTTTGCATCCTTACTGAATGCTATTGCATCTATATCATCAGGATGTACTGCCTGCTTAAATATTTCCAGGCCACCATTGCGCAAATCATTAATCCGTAATTCTTTGTAAGCCCCGGTTACCAGCAATTGGCCATCAGGACTAAATGCCACCGAATGAACCCAGGAAGGATAATTGCCGAGGGTTTTTAATTCTTTGCCACTGGCCATGTCCCAGATCTTTACCGTTTTATCCCAGCTGCCGGTTGCCAGGATTCTGTTATCCGGTGATATGGCAACCTTGGATACATCTTCTGCATGGCCACAGGGAATTACCAGTTGTGGCGTTTGTGCTACAGATGCCTTAGCAATAAAAATCAGGAATAAATAAACGATCCTCTTCATTTGCTTTGTTAAATACCTGGCTTAATTATGTTTTATTTCCACCATTAAAGGAACAACAGAACCGGTTGCTTCTGCTTTCACTTCAAAACCAACCTGTGTACCGGTGTAGTTCACATCTTCTTTCTTAATTAACTTATCACCCAAAGCGCTCATGATCTTTGCAGATAAACCGCCCTGCTTGCTTCCCATCCTGTTCATCAAATCTTCCATATTCAGTTTTTCCTTTGAATACAGTATCAGCAAATAATCAATGCCCTTGTTCTCATCCATCTTAATGATCTTAGTATCGCTTGGAAAAGCCACTACCGTATTGGCACCCACATGGGTACTGGTCATATCATCAAAGGGAAGTATCCGGTTAATTTTTCCGGTGAGGTCTGTAGCAAACGCATAAACGTAAGCTTCTTTATCAATGTTCATAAAAAAACGGAATTTGGTTCCGCTGGTATAGCTATTCATCATAGTATAAGCCACCAGGTCTTCTTTTGCTGATTTTTCTTCTTCCACCACCAGGTTCCTGCTGCTTACCCTGTTCACCGGCATATCATCGCCACTGTTCAGCTTGAATTCAATGGAGCCGCTCAGGCCTGTTTCTGCCACCGGCACGGGTGCCGGGGCCGGAACCGGTTTCGGATCTGGCGTTGGTACCGGCTTGGGATCTGGCGCAGGAACCGGTTTGGGATCCGGTGCAGGTGCAGGCTTTGGATCCGGAGCCGGTTTGGGATCTTCCTTTTTCTCATCAGGTACTTTTGTATAAGGGCTGGCAAAAGGCTGTATGGCATAATTGCACCAGCTTGCAAAATCATCATACTTTACCCATATCTTACCATGGTCTGCCCAGTCTGAACCCCAGCTGTTCAGGATTTGAAAAGCTCCGCCGGCTTTATTGTCATCGTACCCAATAACACACATGGCATGTTTGTTATGCTTCCAGGCGGTATCCACTACAGATTCCCTGGAATCGGGGTTCCAAACATCCGATTTTATATCCAAAAAGCTTTGTGGTAAAGTGAACGACACCGAGACTGGGCTTCCTTCAGTCAATGCCTTTTTTGTGAGCTCTATCGCTTCTTCTTTGGTTTTTAAATAGGCATCATCTTTTGAATATCCTTTTGCTGCAAATAGAAAACTGGCATCTGCTATTTTATAATTTTCGGCTTCGGTCTTTGCGGTTTCCGTAATGGTTACGCCACATTTGTATGGTGTGGTCCTCAATGTTGCATCCCCTTTATCCATCAGTGTCAGCAATGCATTGATGATACTGCTGCCGAACTGGCAATTGTAATCCTTATCGTCTTTTATTTGTTCGTATAAAAAAGTGGGGGAAAATGCGTATTTATTAACCAGGGTTTTATCAGTAAGGTCATGCGTAATGCAATACAGGATGGTTGCCACTCCATATCCATTTGCCCATGCTGTGCAAGTTCCGTAATTACCCTGGTCTCCCGGGGTGGGACAATATTTTTCCAGTGAATAGCTGGAAGGCAGTCCCCTGAAACTGCGTTCTGAAACCCTGACCTTTTGCGGGGTTTTGGAAATCAATTTCATGTCTATCACTTCTCCCATGGCAAATTTCCGCTGGGCGAAGGAGGGAATTGAAAGAATAAAAAACATTGAAAACAGTAAAACTGATCGCTGTAATTTCATATGATTATTTTTGTATAAAAATAATCGGGCTGACTTAATTAACTAATACCCTGCATAGGGTATTTTTACTGTTTTGGAGCAGTATCAATGCTATATAAATCAATTTGTTAGGGGTAATAAAAAAGCCACCCTGTTGGGGCGGCTCTTAACTATAAAAATTCAATTAATTAGATCCTGAAGTGAGCGAAGGCTTTGTTAGCTTCTGCCATACGGTGTGTATCTTCTTTTTTCTTGAATGAAGCACCTTCACCTTTGCTTGCAGCAACAATTTCATTCGCTAATTTATCAGCCATGCTGCGGCCATTACGCTCACGGCTGTATTTGATCATCCATTTGATGCTCAAAGAAATCTTCCTGTCGGCACGAACCTCTGATGGGATCTGGAAAGTGGCACCACCAATACGGCGGCTGCGTACTTCAACACCCGGGGTGATATTAGCCAGCGCTTTTTTCCAAACTTCATATCCATCCTCACCGGTTTGTTTGGCTACTTTATCCAAAGCGTTGTAAAAAATGATATATGCACCACTTTTTTTACCTGCCCACATCAGGTTGTTTACAAAACGTGTTACCAGTTTGTCGTTGAATTTAGGATCTGGTGCTAACGGTATCTTTTTCGGTTGTGTCTTCCTCATTGTTGTTTATTTACCCCCTCCGCCCCCTAAAGAAGGAACTGATCGAGGAGAAGATTATATTTTACTTTTTAGCTTTTTTGGTTCCGTATTTACTGCGGCTTTGTTTACGGTCTTTCACACCTGCAGTATCCAAGCTGCCGCGTACAATATGATAACGTACACCTGGCAGATCTTTTACCCTTCCGCCACGGATAAGCACAATACTGTGTTCCTGCAAATTATGTCCCTCACCTGGTATGTAGGCAATAACCTCAATTTTATTGGTTAAACGTACCTTGGCCACTTTACGCAAAGCTGAGTTTGGCTTTTTAGGCGTGGTTGTATATACCCTGGTACATACACCGCGGCGCTGAGGGCAGCTATCCAGAGCCCTGGATTTGCTTTTGGCTTTAATTACTTCTCTTCCTTTTCTTACTAATTGTTGAATTGTAGGCATTTTGTGCTTTTAAATTTCGGACGGCAAAGGTAGGATTTCTGATTTGATTTTGGAAACTAAAAAGTAAAAAAAATCAAATTTTATTAACATTTCCACAAAAAACCGCCTTTAAAGGCGGTTTTGAATTAATATGTTACCTGTAAAATGACTATACTTTTTGCATCCATCCATGTACATCAGCAACCTGTCCGTACCTGATGGCATTTAAGCGGCTTTTTACCTCAGGTGCTGTTTTCCAGCTTTCCACATCAAATTTCATTACAAAATCCTTGTATCGCAGCTCTTTTATCATGGATATAGTGGCGGCGGTTCCGGTACCGAAAACCTCGTATAAAATCCCGGCATTGTAAGCTGATATTACATCATCGATGCTTAAATGCCGCTCTTCCACATTAAAACCCATTTCTCTCAGCATCACCATGGTACTGTCTCTTGTAACACCAGCCAGGATAGTTCCTTCCTTCAGGTCGGGAGTAATGGCGGTGTTGCCAATGATAAAAAACACATTCATGGTCCCGCATTCCTGTACATATTTGTGTTCAAAAGCATCCGTCCATAAAACCTGGTCGTAACCCAGTTGTTTTGCCTGCGCCGTGGCATACATGGCGCCTCCGTAATTTCCGGCAGCCTTTGCATAGCCCACACCACCCGGTACCGCCCTTACATAACGCTCTTCCACATAAATACGCATGGGTGCGTTGTAATATGGACCAGTAGGGCTTAAAATGATCATGAATTTATACTTGTCGCTGGGCCGCACACCGATCATAGAATCGCTGCTGAACATAAACGGGCGGATATACAGGGAGTGGTCCTCCTGCTGGGGTATCCAGTTCTTATCCAGGTCAACCAGCATACGCATTCCTTCCATAAATATCTCTTCAGGCACCTGCGGCATCTGCATTCTTTCAGCAGAAATATTAAAGCGCCTGAAATTATCTGCCGGTCTGAAGATGGATACTTCACCGGCTTCATTCTTATATGCTTTGATCCCCTCGAATATCGCCTGTCCATAATGAAGTGCTGCCAGTGACGGATCCAGCAATAATGGCTGATAAGGCTTGATCTCTGCGTTTTTCCATTCCCCATCCTCATAATCCACTTCCAGCATATGATCGGTAAAGTATTTTCCAAAAGGGATATTTACAAGGTTGATGTCTTTTAATTTACTTTGTTCTACCTTGGTAACATTAATATTTTCAGCAGCAATCATATTCCTTAATTTTACTGCAAAGAAACGAAAAAAGCAAGAGTTTAAACTGCCTGAATCATGAGTTTAGATAATATTCAGCTACCGGATACCATTTTACAGGGTTTGTATAATAAATGCCTGTATGACTTAGAATCACACAAATCAGCTTTATCCGATATACCAACCCCGGGAATTAGTTTTTTAGGCAGTAACCAGCAAAAAATTGCCATCCTTGTAAATTGTGATACCGCACTTTATCTCCCCGAGGATCAGCTTAACTTTTTAATGGGTATTTTAACGGCCTGTAAATTAAGCATGGCCGATGTGGCATTGATAAACATTACTAAAAACCCCGGTATTACGTACAGCCTTTTAACAGAACAATTAAAGGCCGAAAAAGTATTTTTATTCGGACCGGGTGCAGCAGCCCTGGAATTGCCTGTGCAATTCCCCAGCTACCAGGTACAAAAATTCAATGACCAGGTCTATCTTTCCGCAGTTTCCTTAAACGAGATGCAGACAAACAAGGAAGAAAAAATGAAATTATGGGCCTGTCTCAAAAAGATCTTTTCACTATAACAAACACACTGTGAACAATCTCATATTTGCCACCAATAATCCAAACAAAGTAGCAGAAGTCAGGGCTGTGCTGGGCAATGTTTTTAATATCATAACACTAAAAGAAGCTGGTATTGATATAGATATTCCCGAACCTCATGATACCCTTGAAGCCAATGCAACCGAAAAATCGACTACCATTTTTAAAATGACCGGGCAGCATTGTTTTAGTGAGGATACGGGCCTGGAAGTGGGAGCACTGAATGGTGAGCCGGGCGTAAAGAGTGCCCGCTATGCAGGTGAAGCAAGAAGTTTTGATGATAATATTGATAAATTGTTGAACAGGCTGAAGCCATTTGAAAACAGGTCGGCACGTTTTAGAACAGTGATATCGCTTATACTGGATGGCAGGGAATATGTTTTTGAAGGAATTTGCCCCGGCGGGATCATTACCGAACGTAAGGGAACCAATGGTTTTGGCTACGACCCGGTTTTTATTCCGGATGGGAGCGATAAAACATTTGCCGAAATGGAAATGAATGAAAAGAATATCTTCAGCCACCGTAAAAAAGCAATGCAAAAACTGATCGACTTTCTTACAAAATAATATGGCAAGAATTAAACTGGAAATACCCGAAAAGATAATTGGTACATTTTATATTCCCGTGCGCATAGCCGATATCAATTATGGCAACCATGTAGGCAACGATGCTTTTGTAAGTATCATCCACGAAGCCAGGATGCAATGGCTTAAACAATATGGCTATACTGAATTATCAATAGAAGGGATTGGCCTGATCATGAGCGACCTGGCAGTGGAATTCAAAAGTGAAGCCTTTTACGGAGATATTGTGGAAGTAAAGCTGGGGGCCACTGATATATCCAGGGTTGGTTTTGATCTATGTTACCAGTTGTTCACCCTGAGAAATGATGAGCATATTTTACTCGCCAAAGCAAAGACTGGCATGATCTGCTATGATTACCAGGTAAAAAAAGTAAACCCGGTTCCGGAAAAATTGCTTTCAATTATTAAAGATTAAACCTGCTCTTCGTTCCATATTTTCCAGTTCTCTTCCGCCTGTATGATGAGCATGTCCATACCATTTTCGATAATTGCTCCCTGCTGCTCTCCTTTTTGCAGAAATATTGTTTTGGCAGGATTGTAAACCAGGTCATATAAATAATGGCCCGGGGTTAGCAAGTGATAAGGGATATCCGGAAAAGTATTTGTATTAGGGAAAGTGCCCAATGGCGTACAGTTAATGATAACAGGGTAATCGTGCAATAGGTTAGCGTTAATATCTGTATAAGTGATGCTGCCTTCATCCGAATTGCGGGACACGATCAAAAACCCGATACCCAGTTCTTTAAGTACGAACTGAATTGCTTTGGAAGCACCACCGGTGCCTAATATGAGTGCTTTTGTATGGCAGGATTTCAGGTGTTTTACAAATGACCTTTCAAATCCAATGATATCGGTATTAAAAGCAGTCAATACCCCGTCCCTTATTTTGATACAATTAGCAGCACCGGTCTTTTTTACTTCTTCAGACAAGTGCTTAACATATGCCAGTACTTTTTCTTTATAGGGTATTGTTACCGCTAATCCCTTTAGTGAAGGGTTGTCAAGAAGCAGCGTTGGAAATGCTTCAATATTTGTTATCGGAAAATTATGAAAAACAGCATCTCTGATTCCTTCCTTTGCTATCTTTTCCGTAAAGTATTTTTGCGAAAAAGAATGCGTTAAAGGATAACCAATGATACCGTAGGAACTCATTACACAGTTTCTTTATTAAGGTATAAATGAAAGGTATCGCCCCTTAATCCAATACGCATAGCTTCCAGCGGAATGACTTCATTAGGGGCAATATTACCCAGGTTTACATTACAGCCAATCAATTGTAAAAAGTATAGTTGTTGTGCTTTTTGCGGCGCTTCCCAGATGATCTTCTCTTCAGGTATTTGTGTAAGAATTTCCTGTACCAAACCTTCCCGTACTTCGCCTGTACCCCGGTATATACCCACATTTCCGGCTTCACGGGCTTCGGCAATCACATAAGTAGCTCCGGCACCAAGTTCTGCCCTCATCAGTTCAATCCACTTATAAGGTGGTATGATATGAGCTGCATCCTTGCTTCCCACCTCGCTAAGTACTACTCCTATTTTTGCCAGTTTTTCGATGTAACCACATTTTTCAGCATGTGGTATTTCAATAGAACCGTCACTTACTTCCATATAACTCACCCCAAAATCTTTGCACACACTGATATAATCCTCAAACTGGTTCCTGATCAAAAAAGCTTCAAACAAAGTGCCCCCAAAATAGATAGGCATATTATACGATCTGTAAATTTCCAGCTTCTCTTTCAAATTAGGTGTTACAAATGAAGTTCCGAAACCAAGTTTAACCACATCCACATGCGGGGATGAAGCGCTCATGAAATTTTTTGCTTCTTCAACGCTCAGGCCCTTATCCATTACCATGGTAATGCCATGTGTTCGGGGTTGTTTGGTACGTTCGGGTATTTGAGAAAGATTGAAATTCATTGTATTTATTTTAAGGATGCAAATATAACTTATGCACATCAATAAAGCATATGATACAGATCAAGGATTTTTAAATCAACTAGATAGAGTTGCGTTTCTTATAACGTGCAATCAGGTCAACAACCTGTTGCACCTGTAGTATGGAAGGATTGATCTCGATGAATTTTTTTATCAGTTTCGGATTGCGTGACATAGCCGTTTCCAGGTGCAGCAATGCTTCCTTAGGCTTACCCATTGCATATAGAAATGCGCTTTTGTAAAAAAGAAAAATAGGTTTGCCATCAGTCTGCTCAAAAGCAAAATTGGCATATTCCATTGCTTCTTCCAGCATTTCCGCTTTATACAGGCATTTCAATAATTCTGTCCAGCCATTCATATTTTTGGGTCTTACCCTAACAACATTCCCAAAATAAGTAATCGCATCATCAAGCTTGTTCAGTTCCATATAGCACTGCCCCATGGCCAGGTTATACTCAGGCTGCAGCCGGTGAATTCGCAGGGCAATCTCCAGGTTTTTAACAGCCATATCCCAATTACTTTCATTCATGTACGTGCAGGCTATTTTGTAATGCAGCTGGGTATCCTCGTTATTTAAATGACTTGCCTTTTTGTAGTTGAACCTTGCCTGTGCAAAATTTCCCATTTTATCATAACAATGACCGATGGCTTCATAGATAACATCTTCCGGACGGGCAAGCTCAAGTACTTTTTCTAATACTTCTATGGCTTCCTTGTATTTGCGCAAACGTATATAGGCATCTCCCATATTCCGCAGGGCGAAGTCAAATTTCTCATCAATAGCTATGGCATATTCATAGGCATCTATGGCTTTCTCATATAATTTCAAACCCTGGTAAGCTGCCGCCAGGTTGAACCAGGCCAGCTCGTTAAAGGGATACTCCTCTATTATTTGCTGATGCAGCCTGATGCCCTCTTCGTTCCGGCCGGTAAAATCTGTCCAAAAGCAAATCTTATACAAGGCTTCTTCATTATTCCCGTCCTGTTCCAGTATGGTTTTTAGGCAGTCAAAAACCTTGTCAAAATTCTCATAGTCATCATATACATCTGCCAGTTCAAAAAGCAGATCCAGTTTTTCTTCGCCTTCAAATTCCTCGATTGCAGCCTCCAGCACATCAGCTGCTTTTTGCTGCATATCCAGCGCCAGGTAAGCATCGGTTTTTAAAATAAAGAGATTTGAATCCCTCCTGTCCAGCAATTCGGCCTCATCCAATACGTACAGGGCCTCTTTATACTCTTTTTGGGCTATGAGAATGTCTGCTTTCTTGAGCAGTAATGTTGAGGAATAGGGATATTGTTCAATTCCGTAGGTTGCAGCCTCCAATGCCAGGTTTAGCTGTTCCTTTTCATCAAAATGATCTATAATACGTTCAAATGAGTCTTCTTCAATAAAAGAGTTGGGTTTGCCAGCCTTTAGGTTTTCAAATTGCTGAAGTAAAGCCTTTAATTCTTCTCTGTCCTGTCGGTGAGGAAATTTACTCATGGGCTGTAGGTTATTGTAAATTAAGCAGTTTTGAAGAAATAATCAAGTTTTTGTAACAATTTTTAAATATTAACGTTAAAGGAATGTAAAAAGATTTGATGAATGGTGTGGAATTACCAATTATTTTTCAATATATTTGTTACAGAAATTTAAACCCAATGTTAAAAAAAGCCAAGATGATACTCGTAATCCTTATGCTAAGCGGCATAGGCTTTACTGCCTTGGCAGATAAGGGCATTGGTAAAAAGAACAAAAACAGGGTAAGCCTTAACATTAATACGGGCTCTTCTATCAAAAAATCTATTTCTCTTAATTTAAAGTCTGGTCTTAAGTATACCGGGAGTTTGATGGCAAACCAGCAGGTAAATGGAGCCTCATATCTAAACAGCACTTTGTTTACCTATCAAAAAGGTAATACGGTCTATATAATTCCTCAAAAACAGATTTACACTGTGCCTGAGATTAAACCAGGATATACCGGTTTAAAACTGGTTATAAAAACTCATTAAAAGGCTTGATTAATTCGGGCCTTTTTTATTATCCTTTCTTTCATTAATTCCCTTTCTTCAGGTTTTGATTTTCCTCGTAAGTCATTACCCGGTAGCCCGAAGCCGGAAAATCGAATAATGAAACCTGAACCGCATCATAATTTATTTTAGACAGGGTGTATTTAAATTTCATTTTACCCGACTCTATTTCATATTGAATAGCAAGCCCCGGTAAAGTGCTGAAAGTTGGATCATATTCTTTATTGGCCGGAAGCAGATCTGGTGCATAATATACTTCAAACGTTTTTCCATCCGGCATTTTACCAATTGCCTTTTTGGTATTATAGCCTGCTATTGTTTTTGTTTCATTGGTAAGTTCAAACTTAATGTTGCTGTACATCTTGTGTTTTGCAATCCAGTTGTCTTTTGTAAGTGTGATCATCAGTTTCTGGCCGCTAAACTCTTTTAAAACTACTGCACTGTTTGTTTTGGAATTAAATATGGTTACTTCCTTCCCAAGCGGACTAACCATATCAGTCCGGCTGTTATTACCTTTAAGATATACTGTGGAAGTTGCCCCGTTAAGGTCCCCGGATTGCCCCCCGGAGCCATTTTGAATAACCATATCATACACCAGTGTCGCCTCTGCGATCGTGCGTTGTGCATTTGCACTTGTAAAAGCCGCTGTTAAACCTAAAAGCAATACTGATGTAATAAGCCTTTTCATTTGTCTGTTTGTTTTACTAAAGATACTATTTAGTTAGCATCTTATTTTTCAGTGTTTAACTGTTTAGCTATTCATAATAAAATCCCGTGCCAAATGCTCATTTTATTATTATAAAAAACCTGCAATGCCTTTTAAAGCATGCAGGTTTTTTACTTATTTAACAATTCACTTAGTTTTTTCCGTTTTTTTTCTTCATTTCCTGCAGTTTCTTATTTTGCTCCTGCATCGCCATCATACGCTCCTGGAATCTGTTTTGCTTCACAGGCTTTTTCCTGTTCTCTTCGATCTGGGCGAGTATTTTCTCGTGATTGATAATGTATTTCTGAATCACTATTTGTAATATCAGGGTAATAGTATTTGAAACAGTGTAATACCAGGTCAAAGCCGCAGGCAGATTGTTAAATACACCCAGCAACATTATCGGGAAGATATATGGCATATACTTCATAACAGGATTGCTGTTATCCTGCATGTTGCTCATACTGTAAATAGAAATGATAAGACTGGTTACCGTGGCGGTAATGGTAAATAAACTTACATGGTCACCATAGAAAGGTATCGAGAATGGCAGTGTTGCTATAGAATCGTATGCTGCCAAATCTTTAGCCCATAAAAAACTTTGTCCCCTTAAAGATATATTTGACTGGAAGAAATAATACAGAGACATGAATATGGGAATTTGCAGCAATGCAGGTAAGCAACCACCCAGCGGGCTCACGCCTGCCGATTTCCATAGCTTCATCTGGTCCATACTAAATGCCTGCCTGTCGTCACCGTGCTTTTCTTTAAGCCTGTCAATCTCTGGCTTAAGTGCTTTCATTTTTGCACCGCTCAAATAACTCTTGTATAAAATGGGAGAAGTAATTAAACGGATCAGCAGTGTAAGTAATAAAATCACTATACCCATGCTGGCAATATTGTTCTTAAAAAAATCAAATACCGGCAACAGGAAATGACGGTTGATATATTTTACAAAAGCAAATACACCGCTGCCATAAGGCACGATGTTTTCCATTTTATTATTGTATTTGTTCAGCTCATTGTAATCACTTGGTCCATAGTAAAGCTGCAGGGGGATATTGGCAACCGGCCCATTGGCAAGTTGTATGTTACAGCTCGCTGTTGTTTGTGAAACAATGCGGAGTGAATCATCCGGTAATACCCATTTTATATCCGCATTTTGAAACTTATTTTTTGCAGCTAATGCTGAAACAAAGAATTGCTGTTTTAATGCCAGCCAGTCTACCGGTTTATCAAATTTCTTATCATCTCCGGAGCCCAGATACTCGAAATCGTAATTTCCATTCTTTACATAGCATACATGTGTTTGCTGTCTTTCGTATTTGATGCTTTTTTCTACCTGCGGGGCTTCTGCCTGCCATAACAGGTTAATGCTGTTGCCGGTTATCAGTTTATCTGTTCCGTTAAGCGCTAAATTAAAATCAACCAGGTAACTATCCTGTGGCAGGGTGTATTGATGCGTAATTGCCTTGCCACCCGAATCTTTCAGAATAAAAGATATACTTTGAGATTTATCCGGATTCACTGTTTTAGCGCTGCTGACAAAAGCAATATCCGAAGTTTCCGGTGCCAGGTTATTACCCCCATTGATCTTGTACGATAGCTTATTAAACCTGCCATCAGCCAGCACCAGTGGCTTACCATCAAATGTTTTATATTTCTTAAGCTCAACTATTTTTGGCTGGCCTCCTTTATTGGTAAAAATTATTTTCACCAGGGAATTTTCAAGTGTATCCAGTTTTTCACTGCCTGATGTATCTGTAATAAATGCTCCTGACACAGTTTGTTTTGTTGCCAGTATTGAATCTTTTACTTTTAAATCCTTTTTAAGCGCTGAACTATCAACCTTAGGGTTTGCTTTGGCTATAGAGTCTGCTATCCTTTTTTCCTCTGCCAGGCGAGCCTGGTTGCTGCGGCTGTTAAAAAACAACATACCAACTAATAAAATCCCGATCAACACAAATCCAATGACCGTATTCTTATCCATTCCCATTTTTACTTGTTTTAGGTTGGCAAAGGTAACTAAAGTTTAATGGCTATACCCTGCCAATTAAAAAAAGCCTTTCCGGGCTGGAAAGGCTTTTTATGATGATTTCTGTCTTGTTATTTTTTTGCTTCCGGAGCGGCAGCTTTTGCAGCAGGTGCGGCAGCAGCTTTAGGAGCGGCATTTTCTTCCTGTTTCAATTGCCTTGTCATGGTTACAGACGCAATAGGAATACGGGGAGAGTTCAATATCTCAATATTCTCAGCCGGGATATCTTCCACACGGAGGTTTCCGTTCAGTTCCAGCTTTTCAATATTAACTTCAATATGCTCCTTCAGGTACTTTGGAAGTGTTTTCACTTTAACATTCTTCATTTTAAGTACCAGTTTACCACCGGCTTTTACACCAACCGGGGTGCCGGTATAATGCAGCGGCAGTGTTGCAATAACTTTTTTGTCTTCCACAAGTTCCAGGAAATCAACATGCAGTAACTGGTCTGTCACTTTATGGAACTGGATGTCTTTCAAAATGCAACGGTAGCTTTTACTACCGATAACTACATTTGCTAAAATAAATTCCGACGTGTAAACGATGTCTTTAAAAGCAGTTGCCGGAGCAGAGAAGTTGATCTCTTCAGAACCACCATAAATTACACCTGGCACCATTTTCTGAGAGCGAAGTTGGCGGGTGGCTTTTTTTCCGCTTTCGGTCCTCAGTTGTCCTTCGACTGTAATTGTTTTCATTTTATTTAATTTTTTATGAGGCGCAAAGGTAAGTAATAAATGGATACATTAATAATGAAATAACAGATAATTGCCCCCCCAGTTAAGGGATTCTACATTATCGGTTACCGATCAAGAAATATTAAACCGCTTATTTTTTATTAGCCATGCGGCTTCTCATAAAAAGACTATTAATACTCTTATTTTCAAAGGCATTACGTATTGTAACTGCAAATAATTCGTCTGCAGAAACTACTTTAATCTTACTGCATTCGCCTCTAAGCGGAATAGTGTCGCAAACTACCAACTCTTCCAGAACGCTGTTTTGGATATTCTCATAAGCTTTACCACTCAAGACCGGATGTGTACAAAGAGCCCTTACGCTTCTGGCTCCTTTTTCTTTCATCAAGGCTGCACTTTTGCATAATGTACCACCTGTATCGCAAATATCATCTATCAAAACAACATCCCGGTCGGTTACATCACCAATTACAACCATACTGGCTATTTCATTGGCCCTTTTCCTGTGCTTATCGCAAATAACCATTTCACATTCAAAATAAGTGGCTATTTCCCGTATACGGTTTGCACTGCCAACATCCGGGGCAGCAAAAGTTAAATTAGCCAATTTTAAATTTTCGATATAGGGTATGAAAATGGCTGAAGAATCAAGATGATCAACCGGTATATCAAAATACCCCTGTATTTGCGGCGCATGCAGGTCCATGGTAATAACCCTGTCGGCTCCTGCAGCTGTAAGCATATTAGCCACTAATTTAGAACCAATAGCCACCCGCGGCCTGTCTTTCCTGTCTTGCCTGGCCAAACCATAATAAGGTATTACAGCAATTACTTTGTAGGCTGATGCCCTTTTTGCAGCATCTATCATCAAAAGCAGTTCCATTAAATTATCCGATGGTGCATAGGTGCTTTGTATCAAAAACACAAATCTTCCCCGGATACTTTCTTTGAATTCAACGTAAATTTCTCCGTCACTAAAACGCTGGATATTTACTTTGCCAAGGGGTTCTCCAAATTTCTTTGCAATTTTTTCGGCCAGGTATTGCGATCCTGTACCCGAAAAAATTTTTGCGTTTGATTCCATATATGTTTATATTGAGATAAGTGAGAGAATTAGTGATGCGAAAGTATCATTTAGTTTACATGATTTAATATACCTACCCATGGAAAATGTCAACAAGCCTTCCACATCTATCAAAAATTGGGCTGCCGACGACAGGCCCCGTGAAAAGTTACTTATACGGGGTGCAGCATCATTGAGTAATTCGGAACTGCTCGCCATACTTTTAAATAATGGAAGCAGGGATAAAAGCGCCGTGGAACTGGCAAGGGAGATATTAAAACTGGGGTCGGATAATTTAAATGAACTGGGAAAACTATCAATCAGTGATTTCAAACAAATAAAAGGGATTGGCCAGGCTAAATCAATTATTATTGCTGCTGCGCTGGAATTGGGCAGAAGAAGGCATGCGACCTTTGCACTGGAAAAGCCTGTCATAAGGTCAAGCCGGGATATTGCTCAATACCTGCAGGTGACGTTAAAGGATTATTATTATGAAGTGTTTGCAGTTGTATTTTTAAACCGGGCAAACAAGATCAATCACTTTGAAATTATTAGTAAGGGTGGTATTACGGGTACAGTGGCCGATCCCAGAATTATCCTTAAAAAAGCACTGGAAGAAGAAGCCACTTCTATAATCCTTTGCCACAATCATCCTTCCGGGAACCTGCATCCAAGCAGGGCCGATGAGGAGCTGACAAAAAAGATCAGGGAAGCTGCCGGCTACTTCGACATAAAAATTATCGACCACATCATTGTAAGCGAGGAGGGTTTTTTCAGCTTCGCAGATGAAGGCATGTTGTAATACAGTCCTGCCGGTTTCATATTCTTTGTTCCATAAAATAATTCAGTATAAAGAACCGGCCTTTTCAATAACGCTTATGAAGCCTGCTGTAATATTACTTAAGCCTGTGCTGCGGGGCCCCCGAAATTGAATGGTATCTCCACGGCTTCCATATCCTGAATGGTACCATTAGCGGCTTCAAATTTCTTTACATTATCAACCATTGCCTTCATAAAGCGCTT
This sequence comes from Ferruginibacter sp., assembly GCA_044226725.1. Lineage (GTDB taxonomy): Bacteria > Bacteroidota > Bacteroidia > Chitinophagales > Chitinophagaceae > Ferruginibacter. The sequence goes on from JBGAGM010000005.1 coordinate 41,006, forward strand.
GGCATGAAAAGGTGTTAAAATTATGCGGCTTTTAACCTTACTCTTGGGTGTTCCCGGCATCACATTTACAAAGTCAATTACGAATTCAGCATGGCTATGTGTGATAATTGCCAGGTTGGCATATTCCCCTTCGGATACTTCTTCAGAGATTTCTATATTGATTTGATTGGGTTGCTCTGGTAAATTACTCATGATGTTCTGTTTTTACAAAGATAAAAACAAAGGGCTCCAGATTGGAGCCCTTTGTTAAAGTATTTTATTCAAAATTATCTTGGTCCGATGTATTTCCAAGTTTCGTCAAACCTTACACGAATATTTGGAGGAGTTGGCACCAGACTTGGTTGCAACATGAAGTATTTGATCAGGATGTTTTTGTTACCCTGAACAGCATTTACACCAGATGGATCCAAAGCAGCTTCCCTGGTATTGGCAGCAGGAGCATAAATGTTACTAACACTGCTGATAGCGTTATTAGCAGGATTGAAGTTAACTTTTAATGCATAAGTACCATAACCAGAATTACCATTACTTGAAACAACTTTCAAAGGATGGAAGTAATCACCCCAAATGGTATTATCAAACATTAAGCACTGAGCTGCTCCTGAAGTGATCAGGTGCAATTCCCAGGCACCGCCATTTGCTTGTGGGAATGGATCAGGGAAAGCGGGGTTATTCCACTGTACCAGGTCACTGTTCAGGTCATCCACAACCGGACCAGTTACAGCATAAACACCATCATAGTTGTTTTTAGCACCAATTTCCACTACAACAGATTTTTGAGTAGAAATCTTACCATTTGCATCTGCAGTAGTAATTGTAAAGCCCCATGCATACAATGAACTTGGATCTAACAAAGTTGCATTAGGAATAGTGATGTATACTTCTTTAGCATACTCACCAGGTTTAAAAGTAAATGTGTAATTACCACCAACAGTTGATGGTTTGGTAGCATCAGTTTGTATAGTATACCATGCTGAAGGCATTCTCAAATAACCTGGATCTGTTGCCCTAACCGCAGCCGTATCATCTTTTACGGTTACGATCATTGTCTTGTTCAATTCAGTTTCACTTGCAATATCACGGCGCAGTTCTATAGCCAGCACTGTGCTGGGAGTTGCAACGAAGTCAACCGGCCTTTTAGCTACTGCCGAAGGAGTACCGCCGCCAAGTATTTTTACAAGCGTTTGGCCAGCATCGCCCATGGGAGTAGCAACCTTGGCCTTATCGCATGCGGTGAAAATTAAAGAAGACATTGCAACAGTAGCAAACATCTTCGTAAGGTTTAAATATTTCATATTAAGTGATTTGTGTTGTTTACGAAATTTATTGAATTAGCCATTCCGGTTATTACCCGGAATGGCTAAAAATTTCTTATTAATTATCCCACCAAACTTTGGTTTCTTGCTTATCACCACCAATTGCAGTTGCTGCAGCTGTAGTATTAGCATTATTTAAGCTATAGTCATTAGGACCATATACCCAACGTACTACATAAGTTCCTGTAGCAAACCTGGTAAGTTTTAAGTTAGGAACACCTGTCCTTCTCCACTCAGACCAACCTTCATCACCATTAGGGAAGCCGGCGATCCAGCGTTGTAAAGCGATACGGGCTAATTTAGTTGGGGTAGCTGCATCCTGCAGGTTACTGCTGGCAGCCCTGAAGTTGTCATAAGGAGCTGAACCGGCACCAATGCTTGTAGGTACACCAGCACCAGCAGCATAGTTAGCACCACCAGTTAAATAAGCAGCTGGCATAGTTAAACCCCACTGTGCAAAAGAAGCAGCAATACCTGCATTGTAGTCAGTTTCAGCACCAGCTGTACCGCCTGCAATCCATCCTCTTTCTTTTGCCTCGGCTCTTGCCAGTAAAACAGAAGAAGCAGGAATTACAACCAGTGGAGAACTTGCTGAACGGAAAGAACTGGCTAATACCCTTGACTGGCCATTACCAACACTGTTACCATATGCAATAGCCAGATCCCTGGTTAATCCGCAAGGGAACATGATACTGTTAGTACCAAAAGCTGATAAACGGGTGTCGCCCAAACCATTCAATACATCGCCCATGGTTTTGCTTGAAGCATAGTCATCACGGCTTTCGTAAGTTTGGTACCAAACGTTCTTGAAACCACCACCTGGGTAGCTTATTGTTGCATTATATGCATTATCATCAATAATACCACCAGAAGCACTAACTGCATCAGCGAACTCAACAGCAGCTTTACCGCCTGCTGCAGGATATTTGTTTGTTAAACGCATAGACATCAGCATACGTAAGCTGTTGGCAAGCCTTTTCCATTTTGACATATCGCCTGCATACATAACATCACCTTTAATTGGCTTAGGAGCGCTCAGGTCCATCATTGCTGCAGCATCTTTACATTCTTTGATAAGAGAGAAATAAATATCTTCCTGCTTATCATATTTAGGTGCCAGGTTGTTTGCTCCCTTCAGTGCTTCGCTATAAGGGATATCACCCCATCTGTCGGTAGTTACCCAGAAAATATATGCTTTTACAATTTTCGCAATTGCAATTTGGTTAGCATTAGTACCATCTGCAGAAGCTGCCGCAGCTGTAGATGCATCTGAGTTGTAGTTAATGATAGTCTGCAGATCCTGCAATGGTCCGCTATAAGCAGTTCCCATTTCACTATTTGGCAAAGCCATCAGCGAAACGTCGGTATACTGGTTTTCGGCAATATACTGCGCATAGTTTGCAGACCTTGGGTTGTATGCAATACCAGAAACAGTTCCACTGGCTATGCTACCTACCTGAGACAATACGTTAGTAAGTAATGCCGAAGGAATTGGTGTAGTGATACCATTTGGATTTTGGTTGATGTTTCCAAACTGGTCAATCTTACCGCAACCGGTACCCATTACCACCGAAGTGATAAGGGCAGCCGCTGCAAGTTTTTTTATTGATATATTTTTCATTTTTATATTTGTTTTAAGGTGATTAAAATTAGAAACCAAGTTTTAAGTTAACACCAATTGACCTTGTACCTGGTAACTGGCCGTCTTCACCATAAACATTACTGATCTCAGATGGATCAAATCCTTTGTTTTTGGTATAAATTAACCATGGGTTACGTGATACAACAGAGAAGATCGCTGTTCTCACATATTTACCAATGCCTAATTTCTCAACTGGAATTTTGTAGCCTAAGCTTAACTCCCTTAATTTAACAAAAGTTAAATCGTAAATGCTGTTCTCAGAAATGTTATTGTTCCTGAACTGGTGGAAATAAGTCTGTCCGTCAACATAGTAATCAACAGCTTTACCAGTAGCATCAACACCAAATACGTGTACACCACCACCATCAGCAACCGGATCACGCAAAGGAATACCGCGGTCGTTCAGTTCTGCTGTACGTGCAGTTAAACCAGAGAATGTACCCCAGAAATCTGATAATGAGAAGAATTTACCACCATAAGAATAGTCAATATTAACGTTGATAGTAAAGTGTTTGAACAGGTTGAAGGTATTCTGAACACCACCAGTGTATTGTGGTAAAGCGCTACCAAATTTGGTATCTGCCTCACGTATGAATAAACCAGCAGAAGTTAATTGTGGAACACCATTGATTTTCTTGATTCCACCACCAAAAATCTGACCCCAAGGCTGACCTACTTCATTAACTGCATAAGCAGAAGATGTTGTAGCGAAAGCACCGGTTCTGTCTAAGTTCAGCCTGGTAATTCCAGGGAAGATAGAAACAACCTCATTCTTGGTCAGGTAACCCCATGTAGCTGAGATATCCCAATCAAGGTTCTTGCTCTGAATAGGCTTAACAAATCCTGTAACATCCCATCCTTTCTTAGCAAGTTCACCAGCATTCTTAGAAATTACAGTGAAACCTGTTTGAGCTGGTACACTTACGTCAACAGGGAAATCTTTGTTTGTCCTGTCCCAGTAAGTAACATTGAAACCAACCCTGTTTTTCAGGAAACGCATTTCAATACCTAATTCTTTTTCTACGTTGGTAGCACCTTGTAATCCCGGATCAACCAAGTTGTTTGGTACTGAAGTAGTGATATTACCATTCCATTGCTGAACACCGATACCATATAATGCATTAAGCTGGTTGTAATTTAAAGTATTCAACAACTGGCCGATAGAACCCCTGATCTTACCATAGCTAATGAAAGGAACTGCTTTTTTGATCAGGTCGCTGAACACGAATGACAGACCACCTGATTTAGAATCGATGTAGTGTCCGGCAGGTTCAGTTGAAGTATAGTCCCTGCGGTATGAACCTTCCAGGAACAGGAAGTTACGGAAGCCAAAATCTGCACGGATGAATAAACCGCGGCGTGTAAATTGCTGCCTTGTGTTACCGTAGTTGATCGCACTCTTAGAGTTAGACAGGGCATATAAACCAGGAGCACTTAAACCGTCCATGGTATTTGCGTTGATATCCCTTCTTTTGGTCTTCAAGATATCAAAACCAGCATTGGCATTGATCTGGAAGCTTTTTATTTTTTTGCTGTAAGATATCAAACCTTCATAGTTCTGGCGGTCGCTGAATGTGTTAACAACACCATAACCAGCCTTGTTGTTGCCCTGCCATGGATTGAATGACATTTGGTTTGCACCAAATTCCAGTTCAGACATGTACTTGATCTCCTGGTTGGTAGTTAACTGGTTCTTACGGTATGTAGCTTTAACTTTAAGATCGTTATTGATTTTATAGGTCAAAGAAACATCACCAGAAAGCCTGTCTCTCCTGTTATCATTGCGAACAAAATCGAAATATTGATAGAAATTATACCAGTAGTTACCGGCCCATGATTTTTGAGGGTTGCTGGCTGTGTAAGCATCAGGGTTATTCCTGTTCCAGCTGGCCAATACACCTTCCGGACTGGTTAATCCCCTCAATTCTTTCATTTTACCCATATCCAGGTCCCTGTGGAACCAAGAACCGAAAGAACCTGTTGTTTGGTTAGAATAACCATCATCACTTTCTGTGTTCCTGTTCTCAGCTATGTAGTTGAAGTTTACACCTAAAGTAAAGCGTGAACTTAAATCAGCTGTAACACTTGCATTTAAAGTGTGACGCCTTAAATATTCAGTTGGAGTGATACCTTTGATATCGAGGTTTGTATATGATACCCTCATGTTCAAAGCATCAGTTGCTTTTGAGAAAGCTACGTTGGTTGTCCTGGTAACACCAGTTTCCCAATAATCACGAACGTTGGTAGGCTGAGCAGTAAGCTTAGCTGTTTTGAATGAATACTCACTTCCTGGATACCATGCATACCAAGGAATATATTCCTGACCTGCAATACGCGGACCCCAGCTTGCATCATCTGAGTAATCATGGTAGTATTTACCATCCAAAGCTTTCCAACCTGCAGGTTGACCAGGTTTGTAGGTGTATTTGATAAGATCACCAACACCACCACCAGCATATGAATTCTGGTAGTCAGGTACTATATATACATTATCAAACTGAACTCCCATATTCAATTCCAGACCTAAACCTTTAGCGCCTTTTTTAGCTTTTTTGGTGGTAATTACCACAGCACCATTAGAACCGTCTGGTCCAAACAGGGCTGCAGCAGCAGGTCCTTGCAGTACTGAATAATCTTCAACATCATCAGGGTTGATATCAGCACCGCTTGGCATGATGGTACCATCTACCACATATAAAGCGCCGCCACCAACACCAAATCCATTTTCACCACGTAAGCGAATGGTTGTTTCAGCACCTAATTTAGCAACTGACTGGCTACGAACCTGAGCACCAGCTACTTTACCTGCCAAGGCATTGTTTACGTTTGTTTGACGGATAGTATTAACCTGATCTCCGGTTAAATTCTGAACGTTTGAAGAAGCACTTCTTGCTGCACGCTTAATGCCGAAAGCACTAGTTACAACTACTTCTGTCATTTCATTCTTACTACCTCTTTCCATAACGGTATTCAACACGTTTTGGGTACCTACCGGTACTTCTGTTTCTTTAAAACCAGCTCCTGATATCACCAGGATTGTGCCTGTGTTTACTTTAAGCGAGTAAGCACCATTAGCATCAGCTGATACACCGGTTTGAGTGCCTTTCACTTTAATTGAGGCAAACGAAACGGGGTTACCATCTACGTCAGTAACCTTACCGGTCACCACCCGGCTTTGGGCAAATGCTAATACCCCACAGAGCATCAACATTGTGAACAGTGATAAAAATCTTCTCATGTGCATTTAATTAAGTTTAATGATGTGTAAAAATAAGGATAATTTCTTAACGCCAAAATAATGTTAAATTAATTTTCCTAAGTCTTTCAACCTCATAGATGACAATTTCCGATTAAAAAAAGCTGCACAGCGGGCAAAATTTGTTAAAATCTGAAGGCTGCCTGTAGTTTTATTTCACTTTTTACTTTGCCTTTTATCTCATCTAACCCCGAACCAATAAGGGTTTTATTCTGATAGAGCGTTTGGGACCACTTAAGCCAGATGCTGATACTTTTGTTAATATCATAGTTTATATTAACATAATATCTTTGCCCTTTTTCATAAAAAAAGGGGATTGAGTAGCTATATAATACATCATTTTCATAGGCATATAGCCTGCTGTTATATCCATCTGTATCGAAATACTGAAGCCTGATATTCCCCGAAAATGGTTTCCTTGCCGGTTTGTAAATAAAATCAACATTTAGAAGATAGCCTTGTTCCGGTGCACCCCCCTTTTTGTTGTACCAAACCAGCTCATTCCTGCACCTGATCGTAAAAACTGTATTTATCTTATAGCTGATCTGCGTACGCCAGTTAATTTTTGGTTGTTGCATTACAGGAGCAAGGGTAAGGAAAGCAGCATTTTCATCAATTGCCTTCGACCGGTATTGATACCTGCTGTATACCTCAAGCTGTTTTCCGGGCTTATAACTTAATTGTACAAGGTATTCAGAACCGGTTGAAGGGGCATCCACCCGATATTTAAGCCAGGGAAACCGGTAAATATCGGCATAGGCATCAAGCCGCAGTGAATTTGACGGCCTAAGAGAAATTCCGGCATATAGCCCACTTTCATTTGCAGGACTGGCCCCTTCGGTAAAAGCATTTGAATAAAGGGATTGATATGTTTTTGAAATGTTACGATAAAGCAAACTTATGTCGGCAAGTGAAGAAACACTTATGAGCAGACCCTGTACAAACGCCTTGCTGAAATCAGCTGTAAAAGCAGCCTCACCAAAAAGATGCAGGTTCCGAAATGTGTAGCTGTAATCGAAGCTGTAATTGGCCAGCCTGTTCCCGTTAATAGCAAATTTGTTGTAAGGATCAGCAGATTTTTGAACAGGATATTTAAATCTGTACCCTACAGTATTTATGCCAATATGCAGTTTTTTAAACTGATACGACAAATTAGCTCCTGCCATTATTTGCCGCTGTTTGGCTTTATCATCTGCCTCACTTTTGGTTCGGTGGTAACCTGATGTTTGTAAGGAAGAAACATAGCCGGTCCCGCTTTGTGCTGTATCTGTGATAAAATTTGCATCCAGGTTTCTGTAAGAACCAAAAGCCGAAAACTGCCAGTTATTTTTTGAAAGTGTAATTGCTATGCCCCTGTGAAAATTTATCTCACCTGCGGCATTATAAGGCTTTATAACCTCGCCCTCTCTTTTTATATTCAATACATCCGGGCCTTTTTTAAATGCCAGACTTTGCCATTGTATCAGCCCCTGGCCAAGGTTTACAACAAAATCTCCCACAGCCAGCGACCTGATGATGCCAAGCCTTCGTATAAAAACATGCGCAGCATAAAAATCGAATCCCTGCTTTTGCCTGCCTTTAAAAAACTGTTCCCCGGCATCCTTTTCTGCCACAATACCGTACTGTAAAATTCTCTTATAATCATACTTATACCTTACAAGGATTTTTTGAGGTGAGCCCGGATAGTAATTAGTAGCCGTTGAAGAATCTGCCAGGTAACCTTTTGAACGCTCCGGCACCTGTGAAAGCCTGAGCAAAAGCTGGTGCTCCCCGTTTTTCAGTCTTGCTTTTAATGCAGCAGTTGGCGTAACCCTGGTACTAACAGTAACGTATGGCCTTATTTTTTGAATGACTGAAATATCCCACCCTGGTATAGCCTGCAGCTCATATATATCAATGAGTTTTCCGGCAAGTTTCCGGTACAAAATAAAACTCTGTACCTGCAGGGGTGTCAGCATACGGAGTTCGCTAAGGTCAGGTTCATTTACTTCATTCAATTCAATCGGATTCTTTATTAACTGCATCAATTGCTGCAGGTAAGCATCATCTTCCGTTTCCACATCCCCGTTGTTCTCGGTAATATTTTCAAGCTGCTGTTCTGTATTTGGTATAACGGTTTCAGTAACCTGTGCAAACAGATGCTGGAAGGACAATAAGCATATACAAAATAATATATTCCTCATTGCTGCCTTGCTTTAAAATGGATGATCATTAATAAGCCAGGCGAAAAACCCAGCCCGGGATGATACCCCGAAGCAATATCCAGCCGCAGATTTTTCCAGGCAAGGCCGGCACCTGCATACATAGAAGCAGATTCGCTTATGAAACCTGCTTTTACAAAAAACTGCCGTGCGAAATGATATTGTAACCCTGCAATTACATTAACGGGTTTATCTTCCTCTTTGATGATTTCACTGCTGATAAAAAATTTATCGGACGCATCGTATCCCAATCCCAGCTTATAGGCCGAAGCCAGTTTTTCTGCCTTATCTTTTCCGAGCTTTCCACCAACGGGGTTATATGCATGAATCCCTGCATTAAACCTGCTGCTGAGATGCATCATCAGGCCTATTTCAAAATTTACGGCAGATGCATTTCCATAAGCCGGTATCCGGTAGCTATAATAATTGAATTGCACCCCGGCATCAATAAATTTACCCAGCCGCATTGCATAGGCCAGGCCCAATTTATTTTCATTAAAATTTTTAAACCCACCATAATTCAACAGAACCGCAAAATTGCCCAGGCGTGTGGGCACTGAAGCTCCAAGTGTATAAACACCGGTTTCCTTCAGCATGAACCTTCGCTCTCCAAAAATGCCAATTCCGGCCGCTTTTACCTGCACCAACGCTGCCTGGTTGCCGGTAAAAGACAAAGGGTCATTTTGCACAGAACTGTAGGCGGACAAACTGATAAATGGCTGGGAGGGAAAATATCTCAGTGATTGTGAGAAAAGTTGCTTTGCATACAACATGCAAAAAAGCAATACAAACTTCTTTGTTTTCATAACAGGGTTTGGCGGATAACAGGAACAAATTAACGAATGTGAATTTAAATTGCAAATTTTTATTAACTCCCGAAAGCGAATACTTGATTACTTTTGCAGTATGCAAATTTTAGATGGTAAGATCGTTTCGCAGGCCGTAAAAGAAGCTGTAAAAGAAAAAGCAGACCTGTTTAAGAATAACGGCAATAAAACACCGCACCTGGCTGCAATTTTAGTTGGTACCAATGGGGCAAGCGAGACCTATGTGGCCAGCAAAGTAAAAAATTGCGAGGAAGTTGGTTTTCAAAGCACCCTTATAAGACTGGAAGAAAACATCTCGGAATCTGAACTGATCAGTAACATTGAAAAACTGAATAATGATGATGATGTGGATGGCATACTTGTGCAACTTCCGCTTCCAAAGCATATCAATGAGGAAAAGATAATAAATCTGATCAGCCCGGATAAAGACGTGGATGGCTTTCATCCCATGAGTGTGGGAAAAATGGTTCAGGGGCTGCCCACTTTCATTCCGGCAACACCTTATGGCATTTTACTGATGCTGGAACATTACAAAATTGAAACCAGCGGAAAACATGCAGTGGTTATCGGGCGCAGCAATATTGTTGGCCGCCCCATCAGCATCCTGTTAAGCAGAAATACTTATCCGGGAAATTGCACAGTCACTGTATGCCATAGCCGCACGATGAACCTGAAGGAAATTTGTTTGCAGGCCGACATCATTGTTGCCGCACTTGGCATCCCTGAATTTTTAAAAGCTGATATGGTAAAAGAAAATGCAGTGGTTATAGATGTGGGTATAACGCGGGTTCCGGATGCATCAAAAAAGTCGGGCTTTGCAATTAAAGGCGATGTTGATTTTGCAAACGTGGCACCCAAATGCAGTTACATCACTCCTGTACCCGGCGGCGTTGGTTTAATGACGATAGCTGCTTTACTGATGAATACTTTTACCGCTGCTCAATTAAAAATTACGCATTGACAACAGAAGCCCCAACATCATCAGCAACATTACCTGTAATGGAACATTTTTACACCATCCAGGGCGAAGGTTTTCACCAGGGCAGGGCAGCTTATTTTATACGCCTGGGTGGCTGCGATGTGGGTTGTGTGTGGTGTGATGTAAAAGAAAGCTGGGATTCGGCAAAGCATCCGGGATACAGTATTGATGAAATTGTTTCAGCCGTTGAAAAATCAAAAACAAAACTGGTGGTAATAACCGGCGGCGAGCCATTGATGCATAACCTGGATGAGCTCACTTCCTTATTGCAATCAAAAGGTTTTGAAACAAATATCGAAACTTCAGGTGCACATCCTTTAAGTGGTTACTGGAACTGGATCTGTCTTTCTCCAAAAAAATTCAAAGCGCCGCTGCCGGAAATATTACCCGTGGCAAACGAATTGAAAGTGGTTGTTTTCAACAAGTCAGATTTTGACTGGGCAGAAAAATATGCAGCACAAATGCCTTCAAACTGCAAATTATTTTTACAACCAGAATGGGACAAGGCAGCGGAAGTTACTCCCCTGATAATTGAGTATATCAAAAAGAACCCGCAATGGGAGCTTTCATTGCAGATACATAAATACATTAATGTGCCATAAACAAAATGTTATAATTCCTGCAAAGAATAAATATAGCATTCATTCGTTTTACCTTTATATTTCGAATCCACACAAATGCTACAGAAAAAACATTTTATATACAGGATAGCGGTCTCATTCTTAGTTTTTAATTTTTCATTTTTAATTACCCAAGCCCAGTGGTACGATCCGGAAAAAGTAAATAAGAAAGCGGGGGAAGTATATGGCCAGGCTTATGAAGAAGCCTCTGCAGGAAACTATACAGCAGCGCTGAAACATTTAAATGAAGCACTTGCACTGGAGCCAAAATTTGTGGATGTGTTCTTGTCCCGTGCCGGCATTTACGCCGAACAAAAAAACTACGCAGCTTCTGTTACCGATTTTGAAACCGGTCTGAGACTTGATTCGGTTTACGCTAAAACCTATTTACTGCCCTATTCCATTTCGCTGGCAGGCGTTGGTAAATTTCAGCAGGCGCTTAATGCTGTCAATGAATTTCTTGCCAACCCATCGCTGAACCCGCAAAGTATTAAAGCAGGTAATTACCGTAAATCAGTATACAAGTTTGCACTGGATTATGAAAAAAAACACCCGGCAGGAAATTATGTTTTTGCACCACAGAATTTAGGCGACAGCATCAACACCAGGGACCTGGAATATTTTCCTTCCTTAACCATCGACGGCACCAAAATGATCTTTAACCGGCGCATTGCCAACGATGAGGATTTTTATGAAAGCAATTTAATTAATGGTAAATGGACCAATGCAAAACCTCTTGGCGGAAAAGTAAATACCAATTTGAACGAGGGAGCACAAAATATTTCACAGGATGGTCAATTGCTCATTTTTACAGGCTGTAATTATCCTGAAGGCGAAGGAAGTTGCGACTTATATTTTTCTGTACGCACCAACAATGGCTGGAGTGAAGCGCAAAACCTGGGGCCGGTTGTAAATACTGATCTCTGGGAATCTTCGCCATCTCTGTCGCCCGATAAACGGGACCTCTATTTTGCAAGCAGCCGGCCCGGCGGCTTTGGCGGAAAAGATATATGGGTAACCCACCGCCTGCTTAACGGCAAATGGAGCCGCCCGGAAAACCTGGGTGAAGCTGTAAATACCAGCGGCGATGAAAGCTGCCCTTTTATGCATGCAGATAATGAAACGCTCTATTTCAACAGCAATGGTCATCCAGGCTATGGAATGACCGATCTTTTCTTCAGCAAAAAAGTTAATGACAGCAGCTGGACAGTTGCCGAAAATTTAGGCTACCCCATCAATACAATCGATGACCAGGGCTCTTTAATTGTTGCTGCAGATGGTAAAACGGCATACTACGCCAGCGACGGCGGTGATAGCAAAGGAGGTTTGGATATTTACACTTTTCAATTAAGGGACGATATCAGGCCCTTGAAAACTTTATGGGTAAAAGGAAAAGTGTTTGATAAAAAAACATTGTCGGGCCTGCCTTCTGCTGTTGAATTGAGTGATGTGAAAAGTGGTAATGTGATCAGTAAATTACAAACAGATGAAGAGGGCAACTACCTGGTTACCTTACCGGTTGGAAAAGATTACGCCTTCAATGTAAACCGCAAGGGATACCTTTTCTACTCCGACAATTTTTCTTTGCTGCAAAGCAACACGGATTCAGCCTTTGTGGTCAACATTCCTTTACAGCCAATCGAAAAAGGAGCCGCTATCATTTTAAAGAACATCTTTTTCGAGACAGGAAAATTTGATCTTAAGAACGAATCCAAAACAGAACTTGACAAACTGGTAATGCTTATGAATGATAACCCGAATGTTAAGATCCAGATAGACGGGCATACCGACAATGTGGGACAGGAAAAAGACAACCTCCTGCTTTCTGCCAATCGTGCCAAATCTGTTGTGGGTTATCTGCTAAGCAAAGCCATAGCTCCCCAACGGCTTACCTTTAAAGGTTTTGGCTCTTCAAAACCGGTTGCTGCCAATACAACAGAGGAGGGCCGGGCCTTAAACCGGCGCACAGAACTTTCTGTAACCGGCAATTAGATATTTTAGTTATTATTGTTGTGCATTTTAATCCTTACCCAACATGTACAATGACCTTCTTTACCAGATTGCACTTACCCTTGTACCCAATATCGGGGATGTTCATGCCAAAGCGCTGGTAAATCATTATGGCTCTGCACAGGCAGTTTTTAAAGCAAAGAAGAAAGACCTGGATAATATGGAAGGCATTGGAATTGTGAGGGCCAAATCTATCAAAGAGTTCACTGATTTTACCAGTTCGGAAGAAGAAATAAAATTCCTGGAAAAATACAAGATTACGCCGCTTTTTATAACGGATGAAAATTATCCAAAGCGGCTCCTCAATTGTTATGACAGTCCTGCCCTGCTGTATTATCGGGGCAATGCCGATCTGAATACTTCCCGGATCGTTTCCGTTGTTGGCACCCGCAACAATTCGGACTATGGCAAATCCGTATGCGAAAAGTTTATAGAAGAACTGAAGTCGGAAAATGTATTGATTGCAAGCGGGCTGGCTTTCGGCATTGATACCATAGCCCACAAAGCCGCATTAAAACAAAACCTTCAAACCGTTGCTGTACTGGCACACGGGCTCGACAGGCTCTATCCGCCGCAAAATAAAACGCTGGCAAAACAAATTACTGAACAGGGCGGATTGTTAACCGAATTCATTAGCAATACAAGCCCCGACAAACAGAATTTTCCCAGGAGAAACCGCATTGTGGCAGGTATGTGCGATGCACTGATTGTAATAGAAAGCAGCAAGAAAGGCGGCTCTCTCATCACGGCAGAATTAGGTAATAGCTATAACAAAGATGTGTTTGCCATACCCGGCCGTACTAACGACCTCAAAAGTGAGGGCTGTAATTATCTCATAAAAAATAATAAGGCGGCCCTCATCAATTCTGCTGCAGATTTTTTAGAAATGATGGGCTGGGCCGCAGTTCCAAAATCTGCTGCAAAAAAGCAAAGAGCATTGTTTATTGAACTTGCACCCAATGAAAAAATAATTGTGGATATATTGCAGCAGCAGGAAAGCATCCAGATTGATGAACTTTATTTTAAAAGCGGCCTGAGCAGCAGCGCTGTGGCATCGGCTTTGCTGATGCTGGAAATGCAGCAGGTGATCATTGCATTACCCGGCAAGTTGTATAAACTGGCCTGAGCAACTTTGAACTTTGCACTTTCAATTTTGCGCTATATCTTTGCCTATGGCAACAATAAATAACTCCGCAAAAAGCAAATCCTCCAAATTTTACGAAGGCCTTACGTTTGATGATGTTCTTCTTATGCCGGCCTATTCCCGGATATTACCCAGGGAAGTAAATATCAGTACCCAACTCACCAAAAGCATTATGCTTAATGTGCCCATGCTAAGTGCAGCAATGGATACTGTTACAGAAGCATCGCTGGCCATTGCGCTGGCCCGTGAAGGCGGCCTGGGAATTTTGCATAAGAACATGAGTATAGACCAGCAGGCCGACCAGGTGCGCAAGGTAAAAAGAAGCGAGAACGGACTGATACTGGACCCTGTTACCTTAAGGCCGGATGCCAGTATTGGCGAGGCTTTGCGAATCATGAGAGAAAACAAGATCGGTGGTATCCCTATTGTGGATGCTGAGCATAAGCTGGTAGGTATCCTAACCAACCGCGACCTTCGTTTTGAAACCAACTATAAAGGCAAAGTAAGTTCGGTGATGACCAAAGATGGCCTCATCACGGCACCCGAAGGCACCGACCTGAAAAAAGCCGAGCAGATCTTCAAGAAGAATAAGATTGAAAAATTACCGGTGGTGAACAGGGCCGGCAAACTCATTGGCCTCATCACTTTCAGCGATATCTTAAAGCTGAAATCTCACCCCCATGCCGTGAAGGATTCTTATGGCCGTTTGCTGGTTGGTGCAGGTGTTGGCATCACCGGCGATATCATGCAGCGTGTGGAAGCGCTGAACAATGCAGCTGTGGATGTCATTTGCCTCGACAGTGCCCATGGCCATACCAAGGGCGTAATGGATGCATTGAAAAATATCAAAAAGCACTTTAAACACCTGCAGGTAATTGCCGGAAACGTAGGTACAGGTGCCGGTGCAAAAGCACTGGCCGATGCCGGGGCCGATGCGGTGAAAGTGGGCATAGGACCGGGTTCTATCTGCACCACCCGTATTGTTGCCGGTACAGGTGTGCCGCAGATCACAGCGGTAATGGAAGCAGCCGCTGCACTCAAAAATAAGAATGTGGGTATCATCAGCGATGGCGGTATCCGCTACACAGGTGATATGGTGAAGGCCCTGGCTGCAGGCGCCAGTTGTGTAATGATGGGTAATGTTTTTGCAGGTACCGAGGAAAGTCCCGGCGAAACCATCATTTACGAAGGCCGCAAATTCAAGCAATACCGTGGCATGGGTTCATTGGGTGCGATGGCGCAGGGCAGCAGTGACAGGTACTTCCAGGATGTGGAAGATGATATCAAAAAATTTGTACCGGAAGGTATTGAAGGTCGTGTGGCTTTTAAAGGAAACCTGAAAGAAGTGGTGCACCAGTTTACCGGTGGCTTACGTGCAGGCATGGGCTACTGCGGTGCAATGGATATCAAAGAATTACAAAATGCAACCTTTGTAAAGATCACCAATGCAGGCATGAGAGAGAGCCATGCACATGATATAGCGATCACGAAGGAAGCGCCGAATTACAGCAGGTAAAACCCCCTCGGCCCCCTTGCGCAGCATCCTGCGGAGAAGGGGAACCCGGGCAACAGCTTTGATGATAGCAAACAACCTGTATATTGATTGGTTCATGATTTTTTTGTGCCCAACTGGTTAATTCTATTCAACTTAATTGGCATAGTTTATCCCGAAAGCTTTCGTGACACTCATGTACATTATATCTTTGCCGCAGCTTATTGAAGCGAAACGATATGAAAAAAACATTACTCCGGCTTTTTCTCATTAGCATATTAGCAAATCTGCAGATCAGCATATATGCCCAGGACACATCGCATCTCCGCATATCCCTGCTTACCTGTACACCCGGCGAAGAATTGTATTCCACATTTGGTCACAGTGCGTTGAGAGTAACAGACAGCAGCAAAGCTTTTAATGATAGCTGGCGTGATGTGGTGTATAATTATGGCACATTCAATTTTGATGATGATGGGTTTTATATAAAGTTTACAAGGGGCAAATTATTATACTTCGTTTCTGCCGAATATTTTAACGACTTTAAAGAGCTGTACCAGTCAACCAACCGCGGCATTACCGAACAGGTACTGAATTTAACTGCTGCAGAAAAGATCAGTATTCAGCAATTCCTGAACAATAATCTGAAAGAAGAGAACAAATACTATAAATACGATTTCTTTTTCGACAATTGTACCACCCGGCTTCGTGATATTTTAAAGAAGCAGCACGATTCATCTTTTTGCCGCGTAGCTGTAATGCCTGCGGGTAGCAGGTTTCGCCAGGCCATTCATCAGTACCTGGATAAAAACAACAAAGACTGGAGCAAGCTGGGCATCGATATTTTACTGGGCCGCCGTTGCGACCGGGTTATGACTGTAGAACAAATGCAGTTTCTGCCGGATAACCTGATGAAGAGCCTGGACAGCAGCGATCATAAAATGGTTTTGTCTTCTCAAAACCTCTATGCCATCAATAATGAAAATGTAAAGGGGTCATTATTTACCCCGCTGGTTGTTTTTTCATTACTGGCCATCTTTATTATTTTACTCGGTTACTCTGAAAACAAATGGGCGCAGGTATTTTTAAACGGGTTCGACGGTTTGTTCTTTTTCCTGGTAGGCGTGCTGGGCATTATACTGCTCTTTATGTGGTTTGGCACCGATCACAGCATGACAAAGGATAATTTCAATCTTTTATGGGCCTGGCCTCCGCATGCGATAATGGCTTTCTTTGTAAACAGCAGGAAAAGCCTGGTGCAAAAATATTTTATGTTCACCGCTGTTGCCTTACTGCTGGTTTTACTCAGCTGGTTCTTTTTGCCGCAGCAAATGAACAATGGTTTAATACCGTTGGTCTTATTATTGATCTATCGAAGCATAAAAAGATCTTTCGCCACGGGTCACAGCAATTAACACAAATTATTTTCTTCAATTCGTGTAATTCGTGTAATTAGCATAATTCGTGTATTAAGTGCCATTCGTTTAATAAATGTTACAATGGAGTCAAAGACCTTCACATACCAGTCTTCCAGCATCTTCTACCGTACCGGCGGTAA
This sequence comes from Ferruginibacter sp., assembly GCA_044226725.1. Classification (GTDB taxonomy): domain Bacteria; phylum Bacteroidota; class Bacteroidia; order Chitinophagales; family Chitinophagaceae; genus Ferruginibacter. Next base: position 58,051 of record JBGAGM010000005.1, read on the forward strand.
AGGCAAGCCTGTAGTACTTATCCATGGCTTTGCCGAAGATGGCGACGTTTGGAGAAACCAAATTGAATTGCTGCAGCAGCATTGTCACCTCATCATCCCCGACCTGCCCGGCAGCGGCCAGTCAGCAATGATCAATGACATGAGTATTGAAGGGATGTGTGAAACAATAAAAGCTCTGCTAGATTTTGAGCTCGGGTCCCCCCTTCTCCCCAGCATGCTGCACAAGGAGGCGAAGGTGGTTTTAGTTGGCCACAGCATGGGCGGCTATATTTCCCTGGCTTTCGCAGAAAAATATCCGCAGCTTTTATCTTCCATTGCCCTGGTTCATTCATCTGCTTTTGCAGACAGTGAAGAAAAAAAAGCCAACCGGTTAAAATCTATTGAGTTTGTAAAAAAGAACGGCGCTTTTGAATTTTTAAAAGCCGTTATAGTAGACCTGTTTACTGAGTCATGGGCTACAGCCAACCCGGGTATCATAAATGCACAAATTGAAAAAAGCAGATCCTTTTCCGATGAAGCAGTCATCGCCTATTACCAGGCCATGATCAACCGGCCCGACAGGACTGCTATTCTTAAAAACACCGGCAAACCGGTACTGTTTATCATTGGCCGGCACGACAAAGCTGTGCCCTTTGAGCAAAGCATGCAGCAATGTTATCTGCCCTTGCAATCTCACATACATATCCTTCGCAAGACTGCCCATATGGGCATGTTTGAAGAAACAGAAGAATTAAATAAAGCGCTTTTGCAGTTTATTAACGATTCGGGGCAGCCCGCCCTTGGGTAAGGCAGCGTTTTTTAGTACTTTTAAATCTTATAATTGCTTTAACTGACGGTATGAAGAGATTCCTGGTTTTTTTTATCCTGCTTTCATTCTTTTCTGACAGCTTTGCCTCCCATATATCCGGGGGTGAAATGATTTATGAATACCTGGGGCCCGGCAGTATTGCCAATTCAAAAAAGTACAGGATAACATTGAAGCTTTTCAGGGACAATCGTTGTTCAAGTTGTGCCGAAATGCCTACCCATGTTATCATTGCCATTTATAACAATGATAACAGTTCACAAATTGCGTCCTCTCCTTTCAATGTTCCGGAATTAACTGAAATAAATGTACCTGTAGATCCTGCCCCCGCATGTATGGAAAATCCCCCGCTTATTAATTACAGCATGGGTATTTATGAGTTTACAGTGGATCTCCCGGATAATTCAAATGGATATACAGGGGCTTATCAAACCTGTTGCCGGATAACCCCGATGGAAAATGTTTCCACAGTGCCTCCACCAGGCCAGGGAGAAGGTTCGACCTATGTATGTACGATACCTGGCAGAAATCAATTCACCGGCATTAACAGTAGTCCTCAATTCAAAACGATTCTCGGGCCAGTATGTTACGGAGCTAATTTTATTTTCGATTTTGGTGCAACCGATCCTGATGGAGATTCTTTAGTTTACTCATTTTGTAATGCCTATAACAGGGGTATTGCCACAAATTCTTCAGATGTAACTCCTCCGGCACCTCCGTATCAGTCGGTTAGTTATATCAATGGATATTCAGGAACTGTACCATTAGGCTCAGCTGCAGTTATTAACACGCAAACTGGAATCATATCCGGTTTCGCTCCTCAGGTGCCCGGCAGGTATGTGGTTTGTGTGTGTATAGATGAATACAGGGGAGGCAGGTTAATTGGCCATCACAGAAAAGATTTTATTTTAACAATCAGCAATTGCAGTTTGGTTTCATCAAAACTGGAAACATCTTATACAAATTGTAATAATCTTACTTTTCACTTTAGCAATACCGCAACTTCAGGTGTAGGTAATATTCAATCTTATTTCTGGGATTTTGGTGATGGAAATACATCCACGGATCCGGCTCCTACATATACCTATCTGGCACCCGGCAACTATACTGTTAAGCTTGTTGTAAACAGGGGTTTACCTTGTTCGGATTCCACCACATCCCCGGTAAAAGCTTTTCCGGGTTTTGCCCCCGACTTTGAGGCCCTGGGCAAATGCAAGAACATCCCCATACAATTCAACGATAAAACAACTGCTGCTTTTGGCTCGGTTAATTACTGGAGCTGGGACTTTGGCGAACCAACATCCCCCAACAATACATCGGGATTAAAAAATCCCACGCATACTTATGCAGCGGCCAACAGCTATAATGTAAAGTTTATCGTTGGTACCAGCGTGGGCTGTATCGATACGGTGTACAAAACCATCGATATCTTAAACCAGCCGCCGCTCACCCTGCAACCCAAGGATACCCTCATTTGCAATATTGATACCCTGCAGCTGAATGCCGTTGGTGCAGGTTCTTTTTTCTGGACACCCAATTACATGATCAGCAATGTGAACATTCCCAACCCGCTGGTAAGTCCGGATATAACCACCACCTACCGGGTGCAGCTCACCGATGCTTTTGGCTGCACCGGCAGTGATACCATCAGGGTGAGGGTGGTAAACAATGTTACCCAGTTTGCCGGACCAGATACCAGCATCTGCCGCACCGATACCGTTATTTTAAAACTAACCAGTGATGCACTGCATTATGTGTGGACGGAGAACCCGGCAAATAATACGCTTAACAATCCTTTCATAAAGAACCCTACGGCCAGGCCGCTGGTTACCACTACTTATCATGTGCTGAGTAATATTGGTAAGTGTATTGCCGAAGATGATATTGTGGTTACACCAATACCCTATCCTGTTGCCAATGCCGGTCCCGACAATACCATTTGCTTTGGTAATTCGGCACAGCTGCAGGCTTCGGGGGGCAGTATTTACAGCTGGAGCCCGAGCGCTTTTTTAACGGCCACCAATATTCCCAACCCGGTATCAGTAAAGCCCACTGATAATGTGCGATACATCGTAACCGTAAGGGATGTGCTGGGGTGCCCCAAGCCTGTTAAGGACACCATGTTCCTGTTTGTGGCAAAGATCAAAGCAGTTACCAACACCTCCGATACTTCGGTGGTATTGGGCCAGCCACTGCAACTGAATGCTTCCGGCAGTACCAACTACTCCTGGAGCCCAACCACCTGGCTGGATAATCCGCTAATTCACAACCCCGTTTCGCTGCCGCAAAACGATATTACTTACACCGTAAGGGTAAGCAACAGCGCCGGCTGTTTTGATGATGCCAGTGTAAGGGTACATGTGTTCCGCATCAAACCCGACCTGCTGGTGCCCAATGCCTTTACACCCAATGGTGATGGCAATAATGATATCTTCAAACCCATACCCATTGGTATGAAATCGGTGGATATATTCCGGGTGTACAACCGGTGGGGACAAATGCTGTATTCCGGCACCGGCAATGGCAGCGGCTGGGACGGAACCTTTGCCGGCGCCAAACAGGAAATGGCCACCTATGTATGGTATGCCGAAGGGGTGGATTATCTCAACAACAAGATCAAAAGAAAAGGCTCGGTAGTGCTGATCAGGTAATAATTACCACCTGCAACCGTAGCCGGCCTGACGAAAAGTTAGCGCCGTTGTTGTTCCGCCGAACAACAACGGCAGGGCCTTATTCTACTCTTAAAAATGCTGCTATTACTCTTACAAATCACCTTATTACTCTTACGAATCACCTTTTTACTCTTATAAATTACCTATTCACTCTTATAAATTACAGTTTTACTCTTACCAATTACATATTCACTCTTACCAATTACCTATTCACTCTTAACAATTACCTATTCACTCTTAACAATTACCTATTCACTCTTATAAATCACATTTTTACTCTTATAAATTACAGTTTTACTCTTACAAATTAGTTTCTAACTCTTACAAATTACTTTCTATCTATCAAAAACTACATTCTACCTATTACAAATCACTTTCTACATCTTACAAATTACCTTCTACCCCTGCACCATCTAAACCCTTAAACCTTCGGGGCTTTTTTATTTCCCCGGCTTCCAGTACTTTGCAGGTATGAAGAAAATCGTTTTAATAACCGGCGCCACATCGGGCATTGGTAAAGCCTGTGCCATCAAATTTGCCTCTGCAGGGGATGATGTGATCATAACCGGCCGCCGCAGGGAAAGACTGGATGAACTGAAAAAACAGCTCGAAAAAGAGTATGGCACCCGGGTGCTTAGCCTTTGCTTTGATGTGCAGGACCGGCAGGCAGTGAATGAAGCCTTAGCCGCATTGCCTGCAGACTGGCAGGCCATTGATGTACTCATCAACAATGCAGGCCTTGCCCTGGGCCGGGATAGTTTTGAAGAAGCGGATATGGATGATTGGGAAACCATGCTCAACAGCAACGTGCATGGTTTGCTGTATGTGAGCAAGGCCGTACTGCCTTACATGATCAGCCGGGGCCGCGGCCATATTGTGAACATGGGCTCCGTGGCAGGCAAGGAAGTGTATGAAAAAGGTAACGTGTATTGCGCCAGCAAATTTGCCGTTGATGCCATCAGTAAAGGAATGCGTATCGATCTGTTAAAACATAATATCAAGGTTACGGGTATCCATCCCGGCGCTGTGGAGACAGAATTTTCGCTGGTACGGTTCAAGGGACAGGAAGAAACAGCCAAAGCAGCCTATACCGGGCTTACCCCGCTAACCGGCGAAGACATTGCCGATACGGTATTTTACTGCGTAAATTTACCTGCCCATGTATGTATAAACGACCTGGTAATTACCTGCACACAGCAGGCTGGCACGTATTATTTCCATAGAAATCCGTGAAATTTACGCATCAGGCATAAAAATTGCTGAATTACATTTTTTGGTACAATAATTGACCTTTTATGCCGTTATCAATTTGTAAATAAAGTTGTCGTAAGTAATTAATTTACATAATTTTATTTTCAACCTGTATTGTTCAGGCATTCCGTTATCCTTTTGACTATTAAAGTTTATGAAAAATCTTTTACGCTTGTCAGCATTTATCGGATTAATCCTCATCAGTTTAAATACTGCGGCGCAAGATGTTATTCGTCAACAACCCTGCATGTCTCCCACTATTTTACAGCAGGCCGACAGCATGAAACTTTTACTGGCAAAACAAGGCTTCATGGTTGTGAAAGAAGCCAGCATGCAAATGGTAAGTGAATATGAAATGCCGGTAATTGTTCCCTTAAATGAAGGAAGCTGGTACCAGTTTGTTTTTATAGGTGATATGAGTTCGAAGTTGTATGAAGTTCGTATGTACGACTGGAATGAAAAGCAAGTGGTTTATCAAAAGAAATACTGGGGCGATGTGGATGGTAACGTGATCAGTTATTCTTACATGCCTCAGTTCTCAGAATTCCATATGATAAAACCTGTTCAGGTTAATAAAAAGAAAAAAGATGTTTGCGGCTATGTAATGCTGCTGAAGAAAGTCAAGTAAAACCAGTGCTTGGTTGTACTATAAAGTCCTTCCCCATGAAAATCGGGAGGGACTTTTTTTATGCCCTACTGCAAAACATTTGTCCCGGGAAATGCCCGGATGAATCGTACTAACGGGCAAGAAGAACAGAGAAAAAAGTATTGGCTTCGTAAATATTTCATGCCACATAATTTACAAGGATCGATTAAGGCCCGCAGATTACGCAGAAAATCTATTTCATAAATCTGCGGGAAAATAATTTTGCCAAAAGCAAATAATACCTGCAAACTTGTATAATACTTAGTAAGCTCTTTGCTAAAGGCAGTTCTAAGATTTCCGGTAAACAAAAAAGCACAGGATCAACTTTCGTCTTCTCTGTGCTTTTGTTCCCGATACCTATCGGATTGATCAGATCAATTTTATTATTGTGTCAGCGATATCCTTACCTGCAGGCCCGCCCTGGTGTTTACGATCGGGGCGCTTGAGGAGATATAAGGGTTCACCCTGCGCTGGTCAAAATACAACTTCACATTGATGCGGTTGTTCAGGAAATAATCGATCGATGGCGAGATAGTGATATCCCTGCTGCCACCGGTTGCAAAATTATTATCCTGGTCGAGGCGGCTGTTGGCCGTAACATTATCCCTGATCCTGAAATCGAGCCGGAAGTTGATCTCGTTCTCCAGTTTCTTGCCATCACTATTCTTACCAGTCAGGAATTTAGGCCATTTCACATTGATGAAACTTAAAGGGTTCTTCATACCCCGCTTACGCCAGCCGGCACCTATTACAAATTCAGTACTGCGTACTTCACTTAATTGGAAATCAACCAGGCTTAAACTTAACTGCCTTGTTTTAGAATATTCAAATTTGGCCTGCAACTGGTTGGTGAACATCATATCGATACCCAGCAATGGCGAGAACTGCTCCCCGATGCTGATATTGGGCAACAGGAAGTAGGGTACAAAGTTCTTCGAAATTGTATCATAGAACGATGGGTATCCGTAATGCGAAACATCCTGGTACAGTAAGGCAGATGTAAAGCCGTTCATGCTCAGGTTTCCTGTATATCCATGCGATACAGAGAAATTAGTGAACAGCTTATCCAGTGGTTTTATTTTGCTAAGGCCATTATAATCTACCTTCCAGTTCAGTTTAGGCTTGATACCCCTGAACGGATTTGATTTGATATTGGGGTTGCTCTGGTTGATAAGTGAAACAGAGTTAGGATCCTGCCCGGTATAAGCAGCCAGGAAAGCCGGTATAAGCACATCAATAGCATACTTGCCATAACCGTAATAATAACCATCTGCGCCCACAGGCTGACCGGCGCTGTAAGGGTTTGCCTTACCAAGCCGTTCTGATAAGATGATCCGGTAGTCCTGGAACTTTTTAAAGGTGGCCGATACCCGGTTAGGATCAAACTTGCCAAACAAAGTTTTAAATGCTATGTACGATACATCAAAGCCGCCACCTGCATACGGGTTCAGGTGTTTAAAGCTGTGGTTGGTACCGCCTGTTGTGTCAATGAACCTGAACGTTTCAGAGTAATTCTTATTGAAGGTCTTACTCATGTTCAGGGTAATGTTCAGGTCACGTATTGGCTCCAGTTGTGCCGAGAAGGTCAGCCGCTGATCGAAGGTTTGCTGGAAGATGGAATTGAAGGTGGTATCCCTCGTGATCAGCCCTTTGCGGGCAGCCGCATTCATCCAGGCTGTATCCGGCTGTCGCCCTAGTATGAAATCCACACCCGGTGCCATGCTCTTCCAGTTTTGTCCTACATATTTGGTACTATCAGTATAACCGGGCAACCTGGTATGTGCATTCTCAGAAATGGAGAAACTGGCCTGTTTCAAACTGGTTGCCAGTTTACCAATAAACCTTAAACCACCGCTAACATATGGCACAGCGCCCTGGTCTATCTTCTTGCGGTTCTTCACCACCTTTTTGCCGTTCTTCTTAATAAGGGTGTCTTTATACCTGGTTATCCTTGCTCTCCATCTTTCCTGGTCAGATTTGTTGTTTTGTGCATCCAGCTGCCTTAACCATTTGGACTTTTGATAAAGCCTGTTAAAGTCAAGCTGGGCTGTAGCTTCACTTTGCTGACCATTCTCCAGTATATTACCCAGTTCCACTGCCAGGCGTGAAGCGCCTATCCAGTTGTAAGTAGCCTGGTAACGAAGGTTCACGGTTGTCCAGTCAACCAGCGGGAATTTAGCCGTAGGTAATGTATAGGTGAAGTTGGCCGAATGGTTGTAAGTGGTATTACGTCCGCCTTTTAACAGGTTGCGCCATACAGTGTCTTTCTTGGCGCCGGTATTCAGTCTTCCTTCCGGTTCGTCAATACGGCTGTTGTTCACCGCAGTGAAATCGAAATTCAAACTGCGGGTTATATTCCAGCGGAAGATATAATTACGCTGGAAAGTATAGTACTTATCATAAGTTTCGGGGATCTTGTATTTGGATGTACCAATACTTCTTGGCCTGATGGCGCCAAACTGGCGGTTAACATCGGCCCTGAAACTTAACTGCGATGGAACCAGGTTGAAATTGAAATCCTTCACCAGGTCGAACCAGTGCGTTTTTCTTTTGGTAAAGAATTTGATTTTTTTGAATGGCTCTATATACCTGGGCTGCGGAGAGAAATTATAGCCCAGGCCGTATTTATGCCTGGTTATTTCATTGCTTTCTATCAGCGGTGTATGGTTCTTGATCTTCAGGTATGAATAACTGAAATCAAAATTGGAAAGATCATACACTTTTGGCTTTTTAGTGCTGGTCCTGTTCTTGCGCACATTGGTGAAGTTCACCGTGGTGGTGGAGGTAAAATCAATAGCAGCATTTCGGATAGAATCCTTTTCGGAGGCAGAGCCTGCAGCTTTGATCTTATCCTTCAGCTTGATATCCATATCATACGGATCGTACTGGGGCTTGCTTACCGATTGCTGGTAGCTGGCAAAAACCGGTATCGACAAAGCTGCTTTAGCCGGCAGTAATTTGCCAAGCTCCAGGTTTGCCGATACATCGAATTGCGTAAAATTATCGCGGTAACGGTCATTGATCCGTTGCTCCAGGGTTCCAAAGCCGGCACTATGTGTATTGGCCGAAACCGAAATAGTTCCCAGGTCGGCCAGGTTCAGGTCTATACGGCCCAGGGCAGCCCAGCCACCCTGCTCATCAATGGATGAAAGGCGCAGTTCATTTACCCATACTTCAGCACAGGCCGTTGGCTGTTTGGTATTTTCAACTGCTATGAGGATACCCCTGATCTCTGCCAAGTTGGGGTTACCCATTACTGAATATGTGTGCCCGTTCGACTGCAGCTGCCTGAAGATCACATCCGGTGATCCGGTCAGGTTCCTCTGCTGCTTCAGTTTCACAAGCGTTTGAAGGTCCACATCCAGCGAGTTGCGGGGGTTCCACAAAGTATCATTATAGGCCGTTGAATTGGGATCCATGGTGGAGCCCGCCAGGGGATCGGTCAATATCAGCGGGATTCGTATCTCGTAATAGTTGTTCACAAAATCGGTACCCATACGGAATACGGCAGTAAGGTCCTTATCGTTTAAAGTGGCGGGACCGGCCTTGGTGTTCTTCTCTGCATGGATATACATCTGCATTTTACGGAACTGGCGCAGGTCCCTGTTGGCAAACGTTTGCTGAACACCCCTTGCATCGTCCTTGGCCAGGTTACAGAATTGTAATGTTAAAGCCTGTTCGTTCTGCAACAGGTTCACACCGTTGTTGCTTAATGTTTGCACCCTTTCAATTTCTGTTGGTGTGCGGTAAGGCAGTGGTGTACGTTTATCATTCTCCTCAATATTTACTGCGCCCTGGTTAAATATTGTAGGACTGCCGCTTGGCAATTGAGAATATATTCCTGTAGTATCGATCTTATAATTGTATTTACGCCATACATTACGGGTAAGCTGTAATTCACCAAAACGAAGCACCACGCTGTCTGTAAAGTCTGTCATGAACATACGCACAAAACGGATCGATTTAAAATCGGGGATATTACCGATTTTGCGGTCGTATTTTTCAATTGGTATGCGGAACTGGTACCAGGTCTCATTTCTTGCCGAACCATCCACCAGGTTAACCGTTACTGTTTTCTTATCAACGATAAAATTGTTTCCGATGGCCATTTCAGGCTGACCGGAAGGTTTGATATCCACGATGTACTGGAAATATTCCTCAGTCTGGTTAAGTGTATTATCACGGTTCAGGTCTTCTGCATCAGGGTATAAAGTGGATGCGGAAGAGAAAGTGGAGCCGTTATTGATAGGCGAATTACCTTCCGGATTATTATAATTTTTATACCTGCCAATAATTCCAAGGCCGGGTTGCTGATCCAGGTCGTCGCCACGGTAGTAATGGTAATTATCAGATGAGGGATCCAGCAATGCCTGCCTGTAGGTTATAGAACCTGTACCAAAATTGGCTGCCAGGTTTGCCAGGTAGGCCGAGCGTTTGGTTGCTTCAGCAGTATCATCCAAACCATCAAAACCAATGTCCTGGTATTTCCTGTCCTCAGGTTCATTGCTGAATGCATTGGTTACCTGCACAGGGTTTGTTGGCACCCTTCCCCAGTTTGAATTGGTAACCGGCGCCGGTGCATTGGGTGTAGGCAATCCGTTTTCGTAAAAACGTTTGCCATCCTTCAGTATGTCTTCCGAAATATTACCCAGGTTGAAATATAATTTACCACTGGCCGTGGATGGATATGTTAAACCCTTGGCAGGATAATTAATGTACGGGTCCTGCATCCAGAATTCGATGAATTCGATATTAGCTGTTTCAAAATCTGTCTGATCAATAGCACGCATCAAACCTCCCCAGCGCCGGGTTGGGTTCTTGAGGGTTCCATTTGCATTCACGCTGGCTGATGCATCGTCATAATTGTAAGGGCCCCGCTGATTGGGGAAATAGGCCAGGTCAAAAGTATTCAGCAAGCTTTCGCCAAAACCGGTTGTACGCTGCGGGAAAATTTCACGCTGGTACACCTGGCGCACCCGTGGGTCACTCAGTTCCACCCGGTCGTTACTGTATGGGTTGTTGGATCCTTTGTAAAGCTGCAGGGTGGGTTCTATCTGGTACCAGGCAATTTTAGCCCGGTTTTTTCCATAATTGATATCATCGCTTGAGGCAGCTTCAGGGAAAAGTATATTGCCCAGCCTGTCTGTAGCCTGGTAAGGCGCCGATGCCAGGTTCCAGCTTATTGGCGGAAAACGCAAATCATACCCTGATTGAGTACCATCAAAATCGTCGATGTTGATGATCCCTTTTGACCCTTTACCGATCTGAGGCGCATGGCCGGGCTTTAAATAAGCACCTTCGGCAAACACATTAATGGTGGATGGTGCAGTTGTTTTATAGAAAGGAAGCTTGTCTAAGATCTTGGTAAGCCTGAGAATGTCTTTCTTATAATTCACATCCAGGCCATACATGGCATTGCGTATGGGTTCGTTTGTACCGCCGGAATTAGCGTTGTCATAACTTACCTTACTAAAGAAAGGCCTTTCGCTCAGCCGTACAATGGTACCGCCGATGGACAGCTGTTCCTTGGCTGTGTTCTTAGCCATATAATCCCAGCGAAGCCCCATATAGCTTTTTTGCTGCAGGCCAAACGAAGCATTGTTCTCATAATTGACCTGAACAGGGATGCCGGAATTGATGATGGCCGAATTGGTTATCTTGATGGTACCCAGGTCGTAATTGATATCATAATCTATACCCTCAATCAGTACCCTGCCTCCGGCTGATACTGTAACCGAACCTTTAGGGATATTATATCCAATACTGATATCCGATGAGCCGGAGATCTTTGCCGATCCTTTCAGCACAAATCGGTTGAGGTTGGGGAACTGCTGCGCCACTGCCTTAATGGAGTCATATAGTGCATAGTACAAACTGTCTTTAATGGATGGCAGTGCCGGGTTGGTATAAATTCCATTCGCCAGGTCACGCCCGAAAGGTTCCAGCACGGGGAACATCACCCGGCTGTATTGTGAGTAAACTGTAAATCCTTCCACATAATCGAACACCCCATCAGGCTGCGGATCCAGCTGGTTATTCAGCCTGTCGAGGTTGATTAAAGAAATGATCGGCGCCCCCTGGTTCTTATCACCAAAGGGAACATAACGTTTCCAGCCAAGTCCGGGTTCCTGGTAAAGTACATCCAGTTTAAAGTCTGTAGGTGTTAAGGTACCATATCCGATAGCATATACATTCTTCATCATCAGGTCCCAGATAGGTAATGTAGGCCTTTGTGATGTGGCTTTCAGTAATTTCAGGAACAATACCCGCTGGGTGGCCTGAGTACTGTCTGGCGGAAGGTCCTGTGAAAATTCACCTACCTGGTAAACCTTTCCGTTGTAACTGTACTGGTAGGCTACTGCCAGCACTTCATCCGTTTGCAGTGGCTGACTTAAAGAGATAAATCCCGCCTGGCGGTTGAATATATATTGTGAAGAATCCAGTTTGCGTGCAAATGTTTTTTCGAAATCCTGTACCGGTTGTAAACCCAGCCCTGTCAGGTTGCTGAACACCAGTGAAGGGTTCCTGTTGCCCGGGTTGGATATGATGGAGGAATACAATGGATTGCTTCCATTGGAGGGGATACCCGAGGGGCTTGTACCGGATTCGCCCAGGTTGGTAAGGCCCACCACATCCCTTGTTTCGGTAGTGGTCCCGTTCTTATTGGTGATCCAAACTTCCAGTCTTAATATCTGCACAGGTGCAGTAACGGCTGGTAATTTGCTCATTACCTTATTGTAATTCTCTTTAAAATACTGGCCCAGTAAAAAATGGCGGTTCTCTTCATATTCATCAGCCTTTATTTCGAACAGCTGCGATGCTGTACCGCCCGCCAGGTTGGCTGACTGGCGTTGCGATTTCTGATTAGCAATAACGCCGGTAATAAATAATTTACCAAACTGCAGGGTGGTTTTAACGCCAAAGAGTTGCTGTGCGCCCGGTATCAGGGTGCTGCGTGATGGAAAGGCAACATTACCAAGTTCAAAGCGCTTTACGATCTCATCATCCAAACCGGTATAGTCCAGTTTCAGCTGGTTGTCCTGGCCAAAGTTTGCCAGCGTATTATAATTTATCGGGAACTTCAGTTTGCCGCCAATATCCGCATTTACATTCACCTGGGCATTCATATCAAAGTCGAAACCCCCGTTCTTCCGGGCCCTTTCCGGCAAAGTGGGATTTTTAATGTTCTGTCCCTGGTAACCTGCGGTAAGGTCCACATTTCCCTGCGGGGTGATATTTATCTTTCCATTACCAAAAAGCCGGTTGAACAGGTTATCGTAGAGTGATAATTTTGGTTTTACGCGGCCGCGGTTGAGCACGTTCATTAAATTGGAGCGCTTTTGAAAATACTCCGTTTCGGCCTGGCGGCCCTTTATCTGCCAGTATTCTTCAAAGCTGTAGCTGGTGGTGGTGCGGTAATATTTTGAACCGATCTTTTCATACACCACATAGCGGCGTGTTTTGGGATCGTAGGCTACGGAATCCTTAATATTGGAAGGATTCTTCAGGTCCAGGGTCCTGTTGCGGTTGCTTCCGAAGAAGTCGCCGCGCCGGTCCCTGATGGGATATTTAAGACTGTCTTTGTAATTGGGTACAGACGTGTCTCCTTTATTGATCCTGTTTTCGGTATGATATGGGGTGGCCTTTACAGCAGGGGCCTGTAGCAAACACAGGGTTACCGCCAATAGTACACAGCCAATCAGTCTTGAGTTTTGTTTTCTAATAAGCAACATCCGGTAAATCGATTAACGTAGCGTTCTTGTCAAATGGCTTTTAGGGCTTTTTTAATTAAGTCTTCTAAACGGGATACGGTTGGTTCGGCACGGATAATCTTTTGGATAGCATTTTCTGCCTGTGTTTTGGAAATACCGAGAGCAGTTAACGCATTTAACGCATCTGTTTCCAAACTATTGCCCAAGTGTACAGAAACATTTGCGTCCAGCGGGTTTTTGCCCAGTTTATCTTTTAATTCCAGCACAAGCCGTTCAGCTGTTTTCTTTCCTATTCCTTTGACACCTTCCAGCAGTTTAATGTTGCTTTGCACAATAGCCTGACTTACTTCATCCGGTCTCAGGGATGATAGCATCATCCTGGCAGTAGCGGCACCAATACCTGATACGCCGGTCAGCATAACAAACATATCCTTTTCCTGCTTATCAAAAAAACCATACAACACATGTGCATCTTCCCTAACCTGCAGGTATGTGAACAGTTTACCCGCCTCCAGGTTTTGTATGTGCGAAAAGGTGTTAAGGCTGATATTAACTTCATACCCCACTCCATTAACTTCCACATAAACCAGCGCCGGGGTTTTGTAAGTGAACTTTCCTTGCAAATATGCGTACATAGTTAATATACAGTCAATAGCGAAAATAAGGGTTTTTTATGAGCCGCAACCGTTAAAATCGTTAATATGCGTTAATTGGGTTCACAGGCTGAAATGCGGACAGGTTAAAATGTTTCATAGCCCTGGTTACTGATAAAGCCCGATGCCTGTTAACCTGTTAGCTTTTCAACGGGTAAACTATCTCGACCCTTCAACTTTTTCCCTTATTTTTACCCATAGTTTACTTTAAAAACAATCAGTTTAAAAGGGATTTTCATGCAAAAAATTAATGCAGGCATTACAGCTGTGGGTGGTTATGTACCCGAATACAGGCTTACCAATGCCGAATTGGAAAAGATGGTAGATACCAATGATGAATGGATACGCACCCGCACCGGTATCAGCGAGCGCAGGATCTTAAAGGGCGAAGGAAAAGGCAGCAGCGACCTGGCCGTGCCTGCTGTGCTGGAGCTATGTGATAAAAGAGGTATCACCCCTGCCGATATTGATTGCCTGATCTGTGCCACGGTTACACCCGATATGGTTTTCCCTGCCACTGCCAATATTATATGCGATAAAATTGGCGCCAACAATGCCTTTGGCTTTGATGTGATGGCGGCCTGTTCCGGCTTTTTATACGCTGTTACCACGGCAACAGCCTTCATCGAAAGCGGCCGCTATAAAAATGTGGTGGTGGTTGGGGTCGATAAAATGAGCAGTATCATTGACTACAGCGACCGTACCACCTGTATCATTTTTGGTGATGGCGCTGGTGCTGTTTTGCTGGAGCCCGTGGAAGAAGGACTGGGTGTAAAAGACAGCATCCTGAAAAGTGACGGCAGCGGCAGCAAGTTCCTGCATATGAAGGCCGGGGGGTCGGTAAAACCATCAACTGTGGAAACAGTACTGGCCAAAGAACATTTTGTATACCAGGAGGGGCAATCGGTATTTAAGTTTGCTGTAAAAGGCATGGCCGATGTGAGTTACGAACTGATGGAACGCAATAACTTGTCTGCTGATGATATTGCCTGGCTGGTGCCGCACCAGGCCAACCTGCGCATAATAGATGCCACCGCCAGCCGGATGGGATTGCCCAGGGAAAAAGTAATGATCAACATTGAAAAATATGGCAACACCACAGCCGGCACCTTGCCGCTTTGCCTGTGGGAATGGGAAAAGCAACTGAAAAAAGGCGACAATATCATATTGGCTGCCTTTGGCGGCGGCTTTACCTGGGGCGCCACCTGGGTTACCTGGGCCTACAATAGCTAGGAAATTTGTAATTTCAATTCCTAATTTAAGCATACCATGAAAAAATTTCTACTACTTGTTATTTTAGGATTGTTTGCAGCCCGCCAGGAAGGCCATGCCCAATTCTCGAAATATATCATACGCCTTAAGGACAAGGGAACCAATCCTTTTACCCTTGCTAACCCCTCGGCTTATTTAACTGCCCGCTCAATACAGCGCAGAACAAGATATGGTATTGCCATAGACTCTACCGACCTGCCCATCACGCCGAGGTATATCGACAGTATACGCCTGGCCGGTGCGGTTACTATTCTCAATACTTCCAAATGGCTTAACCAGGTGCTGATACAAACCACCGATGCAGCAGCCCTTACTAAGATAAATGGCTTCCCTTTTGTGCTAAGCAGCGGGCCCGTGGCCCCCTTCAGCAATACCGGCGGCACCCCGGTAAATAAAAAATTAGATGCTGTCACCAACGAATTACCGGAACCACCGACCAATAACACAACCCTGGGGGATTTTTATAGCTACGGACAAAGTTACGGGCAGGTACACCTGCACAATGGTGAGTTCCTGCACAACCGGGGCTTCCGCGGCCAGGGCATGCAGATGGCGGTGCTGGATGCAGGCTTTTTTCATTATTTAAGCTTACCCACTTTTGACAGCATAAGAAATAACGGCCAGATACTGGGCACCTGGGATTTTGTGGCCGGCAATGCCAGTGTGGATGAGGACAATTCGCATGGAATGGCCTGCCTCAGCACTATTGCAGCCAATATTCCCGGAACCTTTGTAGGCACTGCTCCCAAGGCCTCTTATTATTTATACCGCACCGAGGATGTAAATTCGGAATACCCGATAGAAGAACATAACTGGGTGGCTGGTATCGAAAGGGCTGACAGCCTCGGTATCGATATCTCTTCCACATCACTCGGGTATTTTACTTTTGATAATGCCACATTCAACCATACTTATGCCGATATGGATGGCAATACCACCATCATTGCCCGGGGAGCAGACCTCGCTGCCAAAAAAGGGTTACTCTGCGTATTTGCAGCAGGCAATGAAGGCAATGGGTCCTGGCATTATATCATCACACCTGCCGATGCAGACAGCGTAATGGCAGTTGGTGCGGTAAGCACGGGCGGTGTGGTGGGCGGCTTCAGCAGTTACGGACCCAGCAGCGACGGGCAGATAAAACCTTCGGTAGCAGCCGTGGGTGTGAATGCAGTAGTTGCCAATCCATCCACAGGCCAGCCTAATTTCGGGAGCGGTACTTCTTATGCTTGCCCCAATATGGCGGGCCTTACCACCTGCTTATGGCAGGCTTTTCCTGAAGTGAACAATATGAGGATCATCAGCGTGATGCAGGAATCGGCCACCCGGGCTACAAACCCCGATGACCGTGTGGGTTATGGGATTCCTGATATGAAAAAAGCTTTTGTGAAATTGGTTAAGCAGTTATACTCGCAATCATCTGCAGTGTCGAACTGTGCAGTTACTTTACAATTCACTGCTAAAACAGATTCTGCTATCAGCGTGGTAATAGAAAGAAAATTACCGGCTGCCGGCAGCTATACTGCCATCAGCACACAGACATCCACCGGGGCATTCCAGTCACGCAATTTTACTTATTCCGATGACCTGCGCAGTTTTCCGGCCACAGGTATCTGGTACCGCTTTAAAATGAATATAGCTGCAGATACCAGCTTCTACCTGGATTCGATACTGGTTAATTTTACACCAAGGCCCAACCTGGGCGCTGATAAAACAGCGGCCATATGCAGTCCGGGTACAATAAATCTTACCACTCAGTTTACAACCGCAGGATTGACCAGCAACTGGACCCTGGGAGGAAATGCCGTTGCAAACCCTGCCGCAGTAGCTGTTTCAGGACTTTACCAGTTAATTGCAACCAACAACAGCGGCTGTGCAGATACTGCCACCGTGAATGTAAGCATCAACCCAAAGCCTAACCTGGGCCCCGACCTGGCGATAACAAAATGTACAGACAGTACAAAAAACCTCACCACCTTATTCAATACTGCAGGACTAACCAGCAACTGGACACTCGCTGGTAATGCGGTGGCTAATCCTGCTGCA
Organism: Ferruginibacter sp.; assembly: GCA_044226725.1. GTDB lineage: Bacteria > Bacteroidota > Bacteroidia > Chitinophagales > Chitinophagaceae > Ferruginibacter. The sequence continues at coordinate 75,105 of JBGAGM010000005.1, forward strand.
GTAAGCGCTGCCGGTACTTACCAGCTCATCGTTTCCAATAATTTTACCTGTGCCGATACAGCAACCGTAACGGTAACAAATGATCCGCAGCTTTGCCCGGTAAATCCGCCGCCTGTGCCCATTCCGGACCAGGTTGTAATTAATTATTGTGGTGCCATTTCAAGTTTGTACCCATGCAATCCTCCGGTCACAGATTTTCTTCCTGTTTATGTGGTAAGAAATGCTTCATCAAACGTGAATATTGCTGTATATAACGCCGATGGGAAACTGGTTTACCAGTCAAACCTCCAGCAAACCATCGTTAGCCAGACTTATAATATCCCGATGAAGAAAATGGCTTCAGGTATCTATATAGTAAAAGTTAAAATAAACAACGACTATCAAACGGTGAAGAAAGTATTTAAAGCTACGAAGTAGAGGCGATCAGGCTGATTATTTTCTGAATATAGCCGCAAACATCGAGTCGGCTTTCTTATCATAACCTTTTAATAATTCCATCTGCAATAACTGCAGGTGGAATTTTTCTTTTATGTAATCAACCATCTCTTCGTTCTCCTGTTTAAAAACAGAACAGGTGATATACACAAAAATGCCCCCCGTTGCCAGTTGGGGAACAACATGGCTTACGATCTGCTGCTGCATATCTGCATATACATCCACTGTTTTACGTTTCAGGTAATACAACTGTTCCGGCGTTCGGCTCCAGGTGCCGCTGCCGGTGCAGGGTGCATCGCAGATGATAATGTCGAATGTTGAATGTTGAATGTTGAATGTTTGTGTGCTAAGATCAGCTACAATTGATTGGTAGTTTGTGATACCTGCAGTTTCAAATCTTTGTTTCAGGTTGGATAAAATACTTTCGCGGATGTCTGAAACTGTAAGGTCAATCTTTCCATCCAGCATATCATACAGCAAAATAGATTTGCCCCCGCTGGCAGCACAGCAATCCCAAACGGAAAACGGCTGCGGGAAACCTTCTGCAGGTTTCCGGATGCCCTGCAATACCTGTTGAGAGTTCAGGTCCTGGATAACAACTTCCTGATCGATCTCAAGTATCGTATCAATTTTTGTTGCATTAGGCAAAGCAACAGTGTACGCTCCGGGCATTTCAAAAGCAATACCTGCCTGCTGTAATTTTTTGATCACGGTATCTTTCCTGCCGGGCCGGATGCGTAAAAAAAGATCGGGTTGCTGCAGAAAGGAATAACGAAAAAGTTCAGCATCCACGGCATCACTCAGCGCTTCAGCCCAGGGAAAAATATCTTCACCGGTTATGCAGGCAACCTGCATTTTTTCCGCAACGGGTTTTTCAATGATTGCATTCCATTCCGGCTTATGAAAATGCAGGAACTCATTGCTTTTGTTTTCGCATAAAAAAACGGCCACGATTATTTTCTCTTCAACGGGCAACCGTGGTGCGGCCTTACCCAAACGATAGAAATTATAGCAAAGCGCTGCGATCTGCTTCCTGTCTTTGCCGCCGTATTTTTTATGAGCGTTGAAATACTTTTTTAAGAACGCAGCCAATGGGATATCACCCTTGTACGAGCCGATGATGGTTGTAGCCGAATTCAAATAAGAATGATATCGCATCAGGCAAAAATAAAGCCTGCATTTTTAATGCAGGCCAAAAAATAAACTGTGTCATCCCGGGCCATTGAAGGTGTATTGTAAGTTAACGATACCGGCTTCGGCAAGCCCGACCCGGCTGGTTTTTATAATTCCAGTAAACTCTTCACCGGATCTTTACCAAACAGCAACAGCGCCGGGTTTTCCAGTAATTCCTTTACCCTTACCAAAAAGCCAACCGACTCCCTGCCGTCGATGATGCGGTGATCGTAACTAAGTGCCACATACATCATCGGTTTGATAACCACCTGTCCATTCACAGCCATCGGTCGTTCCACAATATTGTGCATACCCAATATAGCGCTCTGTGGTATATTGATTATAGGCGTGCTCATCATCGAACCAAAAATACCACCATTGGTGATGGTAAAGGTTCCGCCGGTCATCTCTTCAATGGTCAGTTTATTGTCTTTGGCCTTGGTTGCCAGTTCCACCACTTTGGCTTCAATACCTGCCATGCTTAAACTTTCAGCATTGCGTATAACCGGCACCACCAAACCCTTGGGCGCACTCACCGCGATCGATACATCACAATAATCGTGGTAGATTATATTTTCACCGTCTATATAGGCATTTACCGAAGGGAATTCCTGCAATGCATACGTACAGGCCTTGGTGAAGAAGCTCATGAACCCCAGGTTCACACCATGGAGTTCCTTGAATTTATCCTTGTATTTTTTTCTTATCTCCATCACCGGCCCCATATCCACTTCATTGAACGTGGTAAGCATGGCCGTGGTATTCTTGGCTTCCACCAAACGCCTGCTGATCGTTTTACGCAGGTTGCTCATTTTTTCGGGCCTGTCGTTTCTTGCAAACAGCACGGTACCCGGCTTGCGGCCCGGGTTGTTCAATGCCTCCATTACATCGGCCTTCATGATCTTTCCGTTGCTGCCTGATGGAGCCACTGATTTTGGATCTACTTTTTTATCTGCAATGATAGCTGCGGCAACGGGTGTAGCCCTGATATCGGCTGCCGTGTTGTTGTCCGTCGTCTGTCTTCTGTCGTCTGTGGTCTGTGGTTTGTTGTCCGTAGTTTGCGGTCTGTCGTCCGTGGTCTGTGGTCCGTCGTCTATGGTCTTCCCGGCTCCTTCCGGTTTCGGGGCTTCCGTATCAATACTGCAAACCACATCCCCGATATTAAGGGTGGAACCTTCGGGGGCAATGATCTTTATTGCACCAGCCTGTTCAGCATTTAACTCAAAAGTGGCTTTTTCGCTTTCCAGTTCGGCAATCACTTCATCGCGGTTGGCCCATTCGCCATCCTTCTTATGCCATTTAACCAGGGTTACTTCACTGATACTTTCCCCAACGGTAGGAACTTTAATTTCGATTGCCATTTCTATAGTTTAATATTTTGCAAATTTCGGGGAAAATAAAGGATTATTAAAATTGAATTAGCCTTTAAGCAAGTACCTTAAAATAAAAAAAACAGCGCTGTTTCCAGGCTGTTCATCAAAATGCGGACAAATAACCGTGTTACCCGCCCAGGTATGTTTTCAATAATTTACAACGGGATGCTGTACGCAGCTTGGTAATTGCCTTGTCCTTTATCTGCCTTACCCTTTCCCGGGTGAGGTTAAAATGTTCGCCAATATCCTCCAGGCTCAGTGCATGGTCCACCCCGATACCAAAAAAGAAACGGATCACATCTTTCTGTCTTTCGGTAAGGGTGCTCAGGGAGCGGTCTATCTCTGTTTTTAAGGAGTCTTTGAAAGCCAGTGCATCATCTGTCTTCTCAGCATTCTGGTTAATGAGTACATCTATCAGGGTTCCGTCCTCGCTGTCGGACAAAGGCTGGTCCATGCTCACATGCCTGGCCGCAATGCCCAGCGTGGCAGCAATCTCATCCGCATCCATATCCAGTAAAAAAGCCAGTTCCTCGGGTGTGGGCTCCCTTTCAAATTCCTGCTCCAGCTGGGAATAAGCTTTGCTGATGCGGTTGGTAAGTCCTACTTTGTTCAGGGGCAAACGAACGATCCTGGATTGCTCGGCAAGTGCCTGCAAAATACTCTGGCGTATCCACCATACAGCATAGGAAATGAACTTGAAGCCCCGTGTTTCATCAAAACGCTGTGCCGCTTTAATCAGGCCCAGGTTTCCTTCATTGATAAGGTCGGGCAGTGTAAGTCCCTGGTTTTGATACTGCTTGGCAACAGATACCACAAAGCGCAGGTTTGCCTTGGTTAATTTTTCAAGTGATTTCTGACAACCTTGCTTTATTTTAACAGCAAGTTTTACTTCCTCTTCCGGTGAAATTAACTCCACTTTGCCTATCTCCTGCAGGTATTTCTCCAAACTCTGGCTTTCCCGGTTGGTAATTGACTTAGTGATCTTTAGCTGACGCATACTCATAAGCCGAAAATTTAATTTTGTTGTTTAGCAGAAAAATTTTTGGGTTAAGGATATGTTAAAAACCGCAAGCTTAATTAACGTAATTTAGATTATTTAGTATACGTCACCAAAAAAATAATTCTAAACTACTGGATTTCAGGGCCTTAAAACACAATTTGTTTAATCTTTGGCCAAAAAGGTGAAACAAGAAAAACCAAATAAATAATTTGTACTGTGAATTATTTTGTTATTATTGCATGAACGCAATGAGAATTAAACAAAAAGAATGAGCAAGAAAGTTTTATACACGCTGGAATACCCCGTAAGATGCTCCCCGGGCATATTGTACGAATTTTTGAGAACGCCTGCAGGTATCCAGGAATGGTTTGCTGATAAGGTGGACGAACGTGATGGTAAATTCAGTTTTTCATGGAATGGCACTACAGATAATGCAGAATTGATAGACAGTGAGGAAGATAAATTTGTTCGCTTTCGCTGGGACCATATGGCCAAGGACGAATATTTTGAATGGCGCATTGATAAATCTGAAGTGACCAACCAAACCATCCTGGTCATCAGCGATTTTGCCGATAAAAAAGAAGTGAAAGACCAAAGCCAGCTTTGGGAATACCAGGTTAAAGACCTGTTTCACCGCATAGGCAGTTAATTTTTCAGCATCGTTATCATTCCTGCAAAAGCATCTTCCAGTAATACCGGCATATCATTCCATGCCTGCAATGGAAAAGATATGGCCAGTTTAAGAAATTGTTTTTCCATTACGGTTTTCCTGAGTTCATCCGGGCCCATCCTTTTTACCTGCCGGTAATTATCTTCCGCAAAATGGTGCTGCCACTGGTTTTCATGGATACCTATAAATACGTCCTGCTTTAGTTGCCCCACCCTTTCCAATACCCTTTGCTGGAACATTGTTTTGTAGCTGCCCGATAAATGCAGGGTGATACTAAAAAAATTCCCCCACCAGAACATGGTGCGTACAGCAAAGATATCCTCCCCGTTGAAGCAGCGGGGATGATCAAGTATCAGGTATGGCAGGCCCAGGTAATTCTCTCCACGGGCAATTTTAGGAGCAGCCGATAACACAGCGGCGGGCAGCCAGTCCTTTTCACAGCTGATAAGCTGCTGCTGCCGCAACGCCACCGCACCCAATAACTGATCTGTCTTTTCAATGACCCTACGTTTAGTTAAAATCCATTCGGTATTGGTTACCAGTTCTTGTTCCTCGGCAGAAAGCAGTATTTTTGATTCATCATTCATTATGCATCAAATTACTACAATTAATGTGTTGCATTATCGAAAAGTTTTTTTAATCCCGGGCTGTTAACCATCAGGGAACTGAATTTGAGTTCACAGTAGTACAAATGTTTAATCAGGGCTCCTTCCCGAAATCGGGATGTAATCGATTTCGGGGCTCCTTTTTTGTTACTTTTTTGGAGAAGCAAAAAAGTAAAAGATAAATGTTAGTAAGCTATAAAAAATAAGAAGGTATTATTACTTCTGCTTCACAGCATGTTAAAGAAATTAGACAAACTTATTCTTAAATCTTTTATCGGTCCGTTCATCATAACGTTCTTCATTGCATTCTTTGTGCTGATGATGCAGGGCCTGTGGAAATACCTGGACGACCTGGTAGGAAAAGGCCTCGATTTTATCACCATTGGTAAATTTCTCTGGTATGTAAGCGCCTCCATGCTCACCCTGGCCATGCCCATTGCCATTCTCATCTCCTCCATCATGACATTTGGCAACCTGGGAGAGAGCTTTGAACTGGTGGCCATCAAATCATCGGGTATCTCCCTGCTTCGCTTTATGCGCCCGCTGATGTGGGTATCCGTGCTGCTCTGTGTTATCACATTCATGTTTGCCAATTACGTGATACCCTATGCCAACTTAAAATTTGTGGCGCTGTACAATGATATCTTTTATAAGAAGCCGGCCTTCGACCTTAAGGAAGGCGTGTTCTTTACCTATATACCCAACTATGCTATTAAAGCAGGAAAGAAAGATGAGGATGGCAAAACCATTCATGATGTGCTGATATACGACCAGACCAATCCCCTGCAAAACAATACCATCACTGCCGAAACCGGTGTGATGACCATTTCGAAAGATAAAAAATTCCTCGAGTTCAATTTAAGGAATGGCTACCGTTACCAGGAGAATGGCACAGTGTACGACAGCAGTACTGAATATATCAGGCTTGGTTTCAGCTCGTTCAAAAAACTGTTCGACATGAGCGCCCTGCAAAAACAAACCACCAACGACAGCATCTACCGCAATAATTTTAAAATGCTGAGCGCCGGTCAGATCAACCGTTCGCTGGATTCGCTGTACCGTATGTCTGATACAGTTGTATCCAGGATGCATCAGACCATCGCCCTTGCATTGCCCTATACTGCTGCGCACGACAGCTCCAAAACGCCCGTACCCGTTATACAAACCAAATACAACCGTTTCGATTCCATCATTCCCGATTCGGCACGCATACAGGTTTTCAATGCAGCCCTGTCCATGGCCAATAACCTGAAGTACAACCTGGAAAATTCAATAACCGAACTGGAGGCACGCAAAATGGAGATCCGTTTTCACCAGATAGAATGGCACCGGAAATTCTCCCTGTCGATGGCTTGCTTTGTACTGTTCTTCATCGGGGCGCCGCTTGGTTCCATCATACGCAAAGGCGGGTTGGGTATGCCGCTGGTGGTGGCCATTATCTTCTTCCTCATGTTTCACCTGCTGAATATGTTTGGCGAAAAATTTGTGAAGGAAGGCATCATGCCGCCCTATATCGGCATGTGGCTTGCTGTGATCGTGTTAACACCTGTCGGAGTTTTTCTTACCTACAAAGCCATGCACGATTCGCAGCTTTTCAACAAGGAATTCTATACCAGGGCTTTTAAAAAAATAAAAGGTACCTTTTCTAAAAATAAACAACAACCGGTCACTTAAAATTTCATTTTATGACAACGCCAAACAAAACAAGCCGCAGGAAATTCATTGCACAAACTGTAAAGGGCAGCCTGGCAGTCACGGCCGGGTTAAGCGCAGCGGCTCCCCTGCTGCAATCCTTTACCACAGCCCCGCAGGGTTATACGGGTAATTTTAAGACCGGGTTCGACCAGCAGCCCCTGCCCTATGCCTACAATGCGCTGGAGGATGTGATTGACGCCATGACGATGGAGATACATTACAGCAAACATGCGGCGGCCTATTCAAAGAATTTAAAAGATGCAGTAGCTGCCGAAAAAGTGGATGCTGCCAGTTCGGTGGAAGATATACTGGCCAATATTTCCAAATACAGCGCCAAGATGCGCAATAATGGCGGCGGGCATTTCAACCATGAAATGTTCTGGCAAAGCATGCGCCCCAAAAGGGACAACAATGCCCCCACCGGTAAATTGCTGGAAGCCATCGAAAAGCAGTTCTTCAGCTTCGATAATTTTAAAAAACAGTTTGCCGAATTTGGTAAGAACCGCTTTGGCAGCGGCTGGGCCTGGCTCTATATCAACAAGGACAATGTACTGATGATCGGTTCCACCATCAACCAGGACAATCCCCTGATGGATATTGCCGAAATAAAAGGCTATCCCCTGCTGGGCCTCGATGTGTGGGAACATGCCTATTACCTCAAATACCAGAACCGCCGTGCCGATTATATTGATGCCTGGTGGAAAGTGGTGAACTGGGATTTTGTGCAGCAACGGATGGATATGAAGGGATGAGGGAGAGGCTGAGCCTGCCTGCCGGAAGGCAGGATTGAGGCTGAGGTTGAGGTTGAGACGCAACCCTCCGTGTTCTCTGTGGTAAAAAAAACTGCGCAGCAGCAGAGGTTGAGGGAGAGGTTGAGAAGCAACCCTCCGTTTTCTCTGTGGTAAAAAAAACTGCGCAGCAGCAGAGGTTGAGGTTGAGGTTGAGAAGCAACCCTCCGTTTTCTCTGTGGTAAAAAAAACTGCGCAGCAGCAGAGGTTGAGATTGAGGTTGAGATTGCGAAGCAACCCTTAGTGTCCCTCCGTGCAACCCTCCGTGTTCTCTGTGGTAAAAAAAACTGCGCAGCAGCAGAGGTTGAGATTGAGGTTGAGATTGCGAAGCAACCCTTAGTGTCCCTCCGTGCAACCCTCCGTGTTCTCTGTGGTAAAAAAATTGTTACGCAGTAACCATTCTTATCTAAGCCACCAGGAAAGCAAAGCCAGGTTCCAGGATTGAGGGGGATTAACAAATAAATAAGCAAAGGTATGCTTACAGTTTTCTTTCTTTGTTCAACATAACCTGATAAAATGCTATCCCCGCAAATTAAGAAAATACTTATTCCGCTCTTCCTCCTGGGCACTGCCTGCATGATGTATATCATGTCTCAAACCAGCGCACTGCTGAAAACACCCCAAACCAAAATGGGCATCATCGACCTGGAGCTGGCGCATACCTCAGCAAAAACAAATGCCATCATTGCTGCCTGGGCACCTGCTGCCGGTACCGACCGCATTGATCTGGCCCGGATAAACACCTACTGGGACCTGCTGTTCCTTTTCTTCTACGCAGGACTGCTATACCTGCTCTGCCAGTTCGTTTCAGAAAATACCACGGGCGCCATGTCACGGGCCGGCCGGCTCATTGCCAGTGCAGCCATCATTGCCGGCATTGCCGATATCATGGAAAATACCGGCATGCTGTTCTCACTCAGCGGACAGGTATCTGCCCTGATTTCCTTCTGCACTGCTACCTTCTCTGTTATAAAATGGGGATTGGTAGCCATCGCTGCACTCTACCTGCTGGTGGGATTGCCGGTGGTTGCGTACAGGAAGATAAAGGGATAAGGTTGAGGCAGAGGTTGAGGTTAAGAAGCAACCCTCCGTTCCCTCCGTGCAACCCTCCGTGTTCATTGTGGTAAAAAATCTGCGCAGCAGCAAAGGTTGAGGTCGAAGCAACCCTCCGTGCCCCTCCGTGCAACCCTCCTTGTTCTCTGTGGTAAAAAATAAAAACCTGCGCAGCAGCAATCCATTTCAAATCCGTCTTACCCGTTTCATCCGTGTTCCAAACAACAACTCCTGAAATGGACTCAGCCTTTGTATTAGACAGAACCAAGTGCGATCCAGCTAAAACAAAGGCTGATAAATTGACAAAAACAATCTGATGCAAATCTACTTTTACTACCCATTCCTCCCACTTCCTGTTTCTTAAAATTTTGTGAAAATCATACCCGGGCACCCCCGTATTATCATCATTTATTTTCACCCCAAAATGTCCTACTTTCGCTTCGTTCAACTTACAACTTAAAACTTATAACTTAAAACTTATTACTTACAACTTATAACTTACAACCTATAACTTACAACCTATAACTCATAACCTATAACTCATAACTCTTATGCAAGCTTGGAAAGAATACCAGGAAAAGAATAAAGACCGTTTCTTAAACGAACTATTAGAACTATTACGCATACCCAGCGTGAGCGCCCGCAGCGAACACAAACCCGATATGATCGCCTGTGCCGAAGCCGTAAAGCAGCGCCTGCTGGAAGCCGGTGTTGACAAGGCCGAGATACACCCCACTGCCGGTCACCCGATTGTATATGCCGAAAAAATTGTTGACCCGAGCAAACCAACCGTGTTAGTGTATGGCCATTACGATGTGCAACCCGCCGATCCGCTGGAGCTTTGGAACAGCGGCCCCTTTGACCCGCAAATTGTGGACGGTAAGATATTTGCCCGTGGCAGCTGCGATGATAAGGGCCAGTTTTACATGCATGTAAAGGCACTGGAAACACTGATACAAACCAATACCCTGGAGAACAATATCAAGTTCTGCATCGAGGGTGAGGAAGAAGTGGGATCGCCCAACCTCTCTACTTATGTAAAAGCCAATACCAATTTATTAAAAGCCGATTGCGTGCTCATCAGCGATACGGCCCTCATCAGCCTGGATACCCCCAGCCTGGATATAGGGCTCCGTGGCCTCAGTTATATTGAAGTGGAAGTAACGGGCCCCAACCGCGACCTGCACAGTGGTGTGTATGGCGGCGCCGTGGCCAACCCCATCACCATACTGGCCAAGATGATCGCCAGCCTGCACGACGAGAACAATCATATTACCATCCCCGGTTTTTATAATGATGTGCTGGAAAGCAGCGCCGAAGAAAGGGCATTGATGGCGCAGGCACCCTTCAACGAAGCGGAGTACAAAGACGACCTGGGCGTTACCGAACTCTGGGGCGAGGCCGGCTACAGCACCAACGAGCGTACGGGCATACGCCCCACGCTGGAGCTCAACGGCATCTGGGGCGGCTATACCGGCGAGGGCGCCAAGACCGTACTGCCCAGCAAGGCCTATGCAAAAATATCCTGCCGCCTGGTGCCCAACCAGAACAGCAATAAGATTGCCGACCTGCTGATAGGTCATTTAAAGACCATTGCCCCTCCTTATGTAAAAGTAAAAGCCACCCTGCACCATGGCGGCGAGCCATACTTAACGCCGATGGACAGCAATGCCTACAAAGCCGCAGCCAAAGCCATTGAAACAACCTTTGGCAAGGCCCCCGTACCCGTACGTGGCGGCGGCAGCATACCCATTTGCAGCCTGTTTGAGCAGGAGCTGAAATGCAAGGTAGTACTGATGGGCTTTGGCCTGGACAGTGATAACCTGCACAGCCCCAACGAAAAATTCGACATTGCTAATTTTTATAAGGGCATTGAAACGATACCTTATTTTCATAAGTATTTTGAGGGGTAAATATCTGTTAGGACAATTTTTGAGGTTATTGGTTTATTAAAGGGAAGCGTTTGAAATAAAATTCAGCAATAATCTGAGGCCAAACTAAAAAAATGTAAGTTTGCGGCATTGTAAAATGTAATGTCAAAAGATAAAGCAAGACAATATAAACCAACTACAATTAGGAGGCTAGATAAGTTATCTGGTAATCAATGTGCCGAGCCTACTTGTCAAAAAAAACTTATAGCGGAAGATGGCCAATCTATCATAAGTAAAATTTGTCATATTGAGGCGGCAAGCAAAAATGGGCCAAGATGGAATGCAAATATGACTGATGATGAAAGGCGGGACTTCAGTAATTTGATCCTATTATGTGACGAACACCATACAATTATTGATAACAAAGAGAATGAGTCGAAATTTCCTGTTAGACTTCTTAAAGAATGGAAAACAAACCATGAAGCAAAAATTCTTAAATTAATTGCTCAAAGTAGCATTCTAAATAAAAATCCATCTGCTTTAAATATAGTTATCGGGTTTGTTGGCAGTCAAATATTGGAACAATCAATAACTAAAGAAACTACAAATGCTCCAGATACTGCGGAAAAAATATTACATAACAATGTCCTTCGCTTTAAACCTGTGATAGAAGAATACGCAGTTTATCAGGGTAGGTTGAACAAGTTATATGAGGAAATAGAAAAACAAGGTTCTACGAAAAAAGAATATGTCCTTCAAAATATTAAAGCAATTTATCTAAAAGAAAAAGGGAAATACAAAGATATAACCGCTATACGAGCAAATGCAGATAACATTATTGAAGATGTTGAAAATCAACTTTGGAGTATTATGGATAAATCCAGTAATGCAATTGCAAATTTACCTGTTGAAGCGATAAAAATTAGTTTATTAATTATAATGGTAGATGCATTTATGCGTTGTAATATTTTAGAAGAACCGCCCAAAGCATGATTGTAAACAAAAATATTAACCCTGAAAGAGATTTATACTACTTGGGTGCGAAAGTAATCGAGGCTCTTAATTTGTATAAACAAAATGAAATCGATTATTTTGAGCTATTTCATTCTGTAAATAAATCAAATAAAATAACCCTCAACTTATATTCATTAGTTTTAGATTGGCTCTTTATTTTAGGTGTAATAAAAAAAGGTAATAAAGGTTTGGTAGTAAAATGTTTTTAAAGCGGCTTATCATACAAAACAAGAACTCTATCATCAGAGATATTCCCTTTCATAAAGGGATAAATCTTATTGTTGACGAAACTCCTATGAACAGTTCCCAACAAACTACTGGAAACAATGTAGGTAAAACAACTGTTTTACGACTAGTAGACTATTGCTTTGGAGCAGATGGTAAAAATATTTATCAGGATACTGAGTTTAAAAAGCAACCTAACACCACAATAGAAAAGTTTCTGAAAGAAAATGAGATTATAATTACAACTATTTTAGTTGACACACTAGATAGTATGGTAACTCGTGAAGTCGTTATTAGAAAAAATTTCTTGCAGCGTAACAAAAAATTGCAAGAAATAAATGGAGTAAATATCATAAATGATAAAGATTTTGATAAGGAATTAAAAAAGCAAGTTTTCGATACTGTAGTTGATAAGCCTACTTTTAAGCAAATAATATCAAAAAACATTAGGGATGAGAAAAATAAAATGGCAAATATTGTCAAAGTTTTAAACTCATTTACCAGAACCGAAGAATACGAAGCTCTTTTTTTGTTTTGGCTAGGAATTAATACAGACAATCATAATCAAAAAGAGTTGTTATCTAAGGAAAAAACAAAGGAGGAGAATTTTCAAAAACGTTTGAAAAAAAATGGGGAATTGTCTTTAATAGAACAACAGCTTGCTTTTTTAAATGGTCAAATTGAAGAATTAGACAATAGAAAAAGAAGTTTTAATCTGAATGAAAATTATAGTACTGATGTTGAAAAACTGAATGAAATTAAAGCAAAACTAAATAGAAATGCTACTGAGTTGAGCCGATTAGAAATAAGGAAGGATTTAATACTTGAAAGTAAGGAAGACTTAGAGCAAGGTTATACAAAAATTAATACTAGCCAAATTAAATCTCTTTACGAAAAAGCTAAATCATTAATCTCAGAAATCCAGGTTTCTTTCGAAGATACGGTGAAGTTCCATAATGATTTGATTTCCGAAAAAATTGAATATATAACCCGGGAGTTACCTGAGATAGAACAGCAAATACGAAATATTAAATCTGAAATTATTACTCTTCGAGCGGATGAGGATGTCTTAACTAAAACCTTAAATAAATCTGTTTTAGTAGAAGATTTTGAAAAAACGATTTTAGAACTTAACAAACAATATGAGCGAAAAGGTAATTTGGAAGAACAAAAAAGATTATGGCTTTATTCAATAGAAAAGTTAAACAAAATTGATGAAGATTTAGATGCAATAAATAAGGGGATATTATCAAAAGACAGCCAAATTCAAAATAGAATTACTGAGTTTAATAAATATTTCTCTATAATGTCAGACAGACTATATGGAGAAACTTATTTATTGAGCACTCAACAAAATGAAAAAGGTTACGAACTTATTGTTACAAACATTGAAGGCAACCCAAGTACCGGAAAGAAAAAAGGCCAAATTGCCGCCTTTGATTTTGCATATATTCAATTCGCCGATAAGTTTGATATTGAATGCTTGCATTTCATAATGCATGACCAATTAGAAACAATTCATGACAACCAACTAAATACAATTGTTAAAGTTGCTAATAGCATTAATGGACAATATATTGTACCAATTTTAAGAGACAAAATACCTTCAAATATTGACATTAGCGATTTTGAAGTATTATCATTATCTCAAGACTATAAACTTTTTAAAATATAAATAGGGGGTCTCTCTCTTCACCTAATAGATATCCTCATTTCTTAATCTCCTTTATCTGTTCCTTAATTTTCTTTTCGAGATTTTCAAAATTAGCTTTCATATTCACACCTACTGGCATTATTAGATTTTAAGATCATCAAGGTCAAACTTAATACTTTGAAGTTTTTGAATATCATCTATTTTCTTTTCCAAAGTTCTTTAATTTTTTTATTTAAAAGCATTTATTAAGTTAATACTAAAATAACCATTTGGTGTATGCTTAGCATACTATATCCCTTGGAGTTGAAGAAAATAACTAAACTCGTTTTGTGAAAATTAAATCTATTTTTTTAATTTTTCTGCTGCGTGATCTAAAGCGAAATAGTATGCAATTAAACCTGATAATATTAAAATAATATAGATTCCTTTATCAATAATCATTGTATCCTTTAATATCAGTTTTATCGAGTGTAGAAACAATAATGAAATAAATAGTCCGACAGTATAAATTTTTACATTAGTAATTTCTAAAATTGAATGTTGAATAAATCCTTGTTTAATATCCAGAGATGGATTTATCTCAAGCTTAGTTGCAAATACATACTTTGTAATTGATAACATTAGTAAATATGATAAAGGAGATACAAACAAGAACTCTAATCCTTCAAGAATTCTAATAATACCAAGATTCTCAGTTTCATGATAGATCTTAAATTCTAAATATATTCCATGACAGATTTTTATACTTCCTAGAAATATAATAACAAACATAAATACAGAAGTAATCCAAAGTAAAATGATAAAAGTGTCCAAAAGAACCTTTGAATGTAAATTGAGTTTATTTCTCAGTTTTTCTTCTTGCAAACTTTGCTTCATTTTTTACCCTAAATTAAAATTATTTGGATTCAATGGTTTTGGGTGAACATTATCTGAAATGTCTTCATTATTATCATTTCTAGGTTTGATTATTTTACTTATTGCTTTGATGAATTCCATTTTTTCAAAATTACTTTTTTCAAAAGCAGCTATAACTCTATAATCTTTTAATATTGTCCCTACTAATCTTGTTTCAGCGGTAACCACAATAACAGGCTTGTTCTTAAATATGTTGACAAAGTCAATAAAATTTAAACCTGTAGTTTCTCTAGATTTATCATCTGGATATATATCGGTAATCAACAAATCAAATTTATTTGGGTTATCAAATAGTCTCTTTTCAGCTTCAAAAAAATCTGACTCAAGCTCCACTGTGACATCAAAAAATCTTAGCACAATTTCTGATAATTTAGCCAACCAGCCTTTGTTATCCTCTATGATTATTATAGTAGGTTTTTTTTTATCCATGTCTATTCAAAATAAATTTATCAATATCCCCTATGGTCATCTTTAAATCTGAGATCAATTCTTTCAACATTTTTATTAATAATTTCTAAAAAAATTTTCCTGTCAAATGTTTGTTTCTCCATGATGAAGAGGCTTTCAACATTTTTTAATTTTTTTACCTCTTCATAATCTTCACCCCATGCAGTAATCACCATACAGGGCGTAGTATTCTGCAATCGAATTTTTTTCACTGTCTCCAAAATTGTCCAACCTTCATATTTACCTGGAGTCTTATTATTATTATCGAGTTGCATGTCAATTGTTACAAAGTGAAACATTTCCTTTTCTATTTTCAATAATGCCGTAGCCAAATCATTTGTAACTTCAACATAGAATCCATCTTCTTGCAAATATTTTTTTAGCATAATTTGCCAACTATGATTATCTTCAATTATTAAGATTTTCCCCTTCATAAATTATTTTTTTTTATTTAATTGATCTAAAGGTAGCTTTATAGTAAAAGTCGTTCCTTTATTAATTTCGCTTTCAACATAAATGTTCCCTCCCCAAAAATCAATAATATTTTTCACTTCGAATAGTCCTATTCCGCCACCTGCCGAATTATTTGGCCAATATGTGAATTTTTCATTAAAGATTAATTTTAAATTTTCCTGACTAATTCCACAACCGTGGTCAGTAAAGCTAATAATATCAAACTCATTATCTACATTTCCGTTAATCAATACCTCTCCACCGTTAGGCATTGATTTAATAGAGTTACTAAGTAGCTCCAAAAAAGCTTCGATTAAGAGATCAGGATTTACATAAACAGGCTTCAGTTTATTAAATCCGGTAATTGTGATTTTGCAATTTGGTTTAACATTTTCATTATTTTCCAAAATTAATTTTATTTGCATAAAATCAATTTTTGTTGGATTGAACATTATCAATTCTTTTACTTTTTGCCTAATTTCAGTTCTGGCAATTAAGGCTTTCTGGGCACATTCTAACATTAAATTAAATTCAGCTTTTACATTTTCATTAAACTCCCCATAGTAACCAGCCAATAAATCCATTAAAATAAGTCTAATTATTCCTACTTCATTTCCGATTCTGTGATTTATCAAATGCCCAAGTAAAAAGCTCATTTCAATATTTCGAACATCCACGCTATGCTCTAATATTCTGTTCTTTTCTTTGATATCTTCAATTAATTTTGTAATATATATGACAATGGCCGTCTGTCCAGCCAAACCATCTATTTTATCAATATCTTCTTGTGTAAATTTGTCAACCTCCTTGCTTTCAGTATTAAAAACACCAATTACTTCATCATTTTTTATTATTAGTGGAACAACAAGTTCACATTTATATCCAGTCCCTAATCGTTCTTTGTAAAGCTTTTTATGCGTTTGATTTAAATTCTCTAAGTCGGAAAAATATTGAGTTTGTTTGTTAATTACTGCAAGACCACTTAAACAATCGTCGATATCATTTTCTTCATTTATATTTTTTTTGTTTGTTGATGCAATACAAATAAGCTTATTCTCCCTAACAATATCAATGTTACCAGAATCACAATTCACTAATTGCAATGTGTTTTTTAAAATAAATGATAAGACACTTTCTGTATTATGTGATTCAAAGACAATTTGTTTATCAATTTGTTTTAAACTATCTAAAAAAACTTTACTTATCTCGAGATCATGGATTAATCTATTATTTTTAATTGCAACAGTTGCTTGGTATATTAGCGAATCTACTATGCTTATATCCAAATCTGTGAAGCAATTTTCTTTTTCACATTCTATCATAAAAACGCCCAAAACTTTATCATCTAATATGAGTGGAAAAGCTAAAGCAGAATTAACTTTATCATCTAATTTTTCTAAATCATCGAATTTTCTATATCCCTTACTTTCTTTCAAAGAGTTCATCACAACCCACCTTTTAGAAACAACTGCTTCTCCTGTTAAACCGATATCTATTGAGTATTTATACCCTACCTTAGTTATATATCCTTTTGAGGTAAATTTTATTTCAAGTTGTTTTGATTTCTCGTCGTAAAAGCTGAAATAGCCTAAATTCTTTTTTAATAATTCGAGAAGCTTAGTCAATGCCAAATCCAAGATAATATTTTCTCTCTCGTTATGATTAGCAGAAGGATTATTTTTTTCAATATCTAGAATTCTATTTGAGGCTTTACTAAAATCAGTTAAGAGTAATTCCTTTTCTTCGATACTTGTATTCAGCAATAACTCTTTTTGCTGAATACTTGTAGCTCTGACCGCATACACAATTAGCCTTGATAAAAAAAGCAACATAAACATTTTTAACATTAGGCCAGTAAGAAAACCAATATTATCTATGTTAAGTAAGATAATGTTAGGTTCATGTTTATCATTTTGAGCTATTGATAGAAATTGAAGTATAGCATAAAGAAATGTCGCGATGCTTAAGTATTTATTTTCAAGAAACTTTTCTTCAAGGCTTTTAAAATATTTACTCAAAAAAAGCAATACAAAAAAATCAAATAGTGCTGATGGAAAATATCGTAAATGTATGTAAGGTAAAATGCGAAAGGAGACAGGTAATATCTTTATAAATCCTACTAATATTGCTATAGAAATAATGAAGACTAAAGCTTTTGATCTTGTTATTTTCTTAAAATACCAAATTTGATTTGCAATAAGAAAATTTAAAATCGAAATTAAAAAGAGACACGATGAAATTAAATCAAAGGAAGTACGTAAAATCATTTTTATATCACTTCCAATATAAATATGTTTAAGGATAATATTTGTAATTAGATAAGTAAGGTTTATTCCCCAAGCATATGAAATGAGTTTGAATTCATTAAAACCAAGTTTATAGGCAATAAAACACATTATACCTAAGCAAGCTACTGTTGGAATTTGACCAGCTATTATGTAATTAGTAAAATGAGAATCCGTTAGAAATTTCTCTATCAAATTTAATATCTCCATAATCTAACAATTTTACTTTATCGAAATATAGTATAATTTATACACTTATTAAACTATTATTTCAACTAATCTTAAATTATGAAATATTCACCATTTTAAAAACTGAGTTATGTATCTCGTCCACCCCCATCTGGCGCAAGTCTGTGTCTCGTCATCTTTTTGCCGCCGTAGGTAAGTCCCCATCTGGCATACTGCTTGCCGCCGTCTGGGCTTCGGCCAACGGCTTTGCAGACTTTAGCCGACAGAAATAATGACAAACTCCACAATTAAATCGCCGCTGGTTAAAACCCAGGCGGCGGCAGCTCAAAAGTTTAAAGCAAACCTTTTGCCCCCCAGGTAAAGTTTCACCAACCAGCAAACTGCTGCTGCCGACCGGGGCAATGCACACAACCCTCCCATCCTGCCCGGGTTTATCTTTTCCCCCTGTTGCTCTCCGCCCTGCCTTACGCAGCCGGTCAGTCAGCAGCAGGCAACCGGAGTTTTTACTTATTATATAATAAAAGAGCTATATAAACAGGTCTTACCCACTTCTTAACCAGGTAAAACAGGTTGGGGAACAGGGTGGCACCCCGCATCTGGCACAAGCCTTTTACACAGTCTGGCAGTGGCTTTTTAGCTATTAAACCCACATCATTCCCACATCAAACCCACATTAACCCACATTTAATGTGGTTTAATGTGGGTTTATTATGTATTTAACATGCCTTTGACCAGAAGCAGGGTACAGGCAACTCCCCTCTGGCGCAAGTGTTCCCTTTTTCCGCTGTGGGTGTTCGCCAATCCGTGAACGCCCTCCTGTTTTGGCCCTGTTTTGGCGCAAGTGTTCTCAATGCAATGATTAAAACCAAACGTAAATATAGTGGGGATTACTTGTGCCAGTGGGTGGGTAAGAAGCGGACTGGTTTGGGAGCCCTGGTATTATAAGTACAGCAGCGCTATTGATTATTATACTATTGAACATGGGTTGTTACAAATTGAACATTTGTGATCTTAACCCCGGATACAATCCGGGGGGATTTAGGGCGGCAGAACCTGTCCCGATCATAATCGGGAGTGGTACCACTAAATTCTCGTTTAAATTTTAGGGATTGTGTTGGGAACACTTGCGCCAGTGGGGGGCAACAGCTTACCTGGCTGAACTAACGCTCTTTGGTTTGAAATATAAAATTTTAATATAGATAGCAGGAAATAATATAATTTTAAGT
The DNA here is from genome assembly GCA_044226725.1 of Ferruginibacter sp. Lineage (GTDB taxonomy): Bacteria > Bacteroidota > Bacteroidia > Chitinophagales > Chitinophagaceae > Ferruginibacter. The sequence goes on from JBGAGM010000005.1 coordinate 94,176, forward strand.
ATGAACGCCTGGTTAATATAACCCTACCCTTATATGCATACGTTAAAAATATTTTTCTTTTCCTGTTGCTTCATGGTTTTTAGCAAAGCTGCACTGGCTCAGAAAGAAGGATGGAACTGGTACTTTGGCATGAATGCCGGGATTACCTTTAGTGGCGGTACGCCAACAGCACTGATGAATGGTGCTTTGTCTACCTGGGAAGGCGTAGCCAGCATCTCCGATGCAAATGGAAATTTATTATTTTATACCGAAGGCACTAAAGTGTACAATGCATTACATAATGTGATGCCCAATGGCAGCGGTTTATTTGGAGACCAATCCTCTACCCAAAGTGCGGTAATTGTACAAAAACCGGGAAGCCAGGCTCTCTACTATATTTTTACGGTTGATGCCAATGAGAATTTGCCTGGTAAAGGCTTCAACTATACGGTGGTTGATATGGGCTTAAACGGGGGCCTGGGCGATGTTGTTCAAAAAAATGTTTTTATCAGAAATACCATAACCGAAAAAGTAACCATTGCAAGGCATGCCAACAACAGGGATTTCTGGGTGCTCATTAAGGACTGGCAGGACGATGATATTTTTGCTTATAAATTGTCCTGCAACGGGTTAAATATGACCCCGGTCAAAAGCCTTATTGCACCATTCAATATTTCCAATTTGGCAGGGTATATGAAGGTTTCGAGGCAAAATAATAAAATTGCAATGGCTATGCCTGCTGAAAAATCATTTGTTGTACTTGATTTTAATAACAGCACGGGAATAGCATCGAATAAAAAATTTATAACGGGAGACGCCAGCATGTATGGTGCCTATGGAGTTGAATTTTCGCCAGATGGAAATTTTTTATACGGCGCAATAGTGGAACCAACCCCAAAACTGTTTCAGTTCGATCTGAATGCTGGCAGCGGTGCAGCCATTTATAATTCCAGGGTCATGATCGCCACCCACCCTCCCATTTCCGTTTTTTTTAATTATTACTATGGCGCTTTACAGTTAGGCCCCGACGGCAAGATCTATTCAGTTAATCACGGTGATACTGTTTTGGGGGTTATCAATAATCCCAATATTGCAGGAGCAGGTTGCAATTACCAAAACGGTGCAGTTAATTTAAATGGCCGTAAAGGAGTGATCGGTCTGCCTAATTTCTTAACAGATTACCTTTTCCCCCTGCCGAAAGATACCATATTTGCAAACATTTGTTCCGGTTCTGGCTATGCGCTGCCAGATGGTAGCATTGTTACCAGCAGCGGCATTTACACAACGCATCTGCAGTCTTCTGACTTTTGCGACAGCCTGGTTATAACTAACTTAACAGTGAACTCTACAAAAAGAGACACGATCAATAAAAATATTTGCCTTGGCCAAACCTACCTGGGATATTCCAGCACCGGTCAGTATATTGATACATTTGCAACTGTACTACATTGCGATAGCATCAGGGTGCTTAATTTAACGGTAAGCCAGCGAATATTTACCAATATAAATTACTCCATTTGCCAGGGCGACAATTATTACGGACACGTTAGTACAGGCGTATATGTTGATACATTCATAAGCTCCTTTGGTTGCGACAGTGTTAGAACTGTAAATCTGCTGGTAAAACCTGTAAAGGATTCGATCATTAATAAAACCATTTGTGAACCCGGTTCCTTCTTGGGCTACTCAACAAGCGGCACATACCGGGATACATTTATCTCTTCTACAGGATGTGATAGTACCAGGACGATAAATCTTACTGTTGTAAAAAATGTAAAACCAGATCTTGGCGCAGACAGAACGATATGTAAGGAGGAATCATTGGTATTATTTCCCGGGGTATTTTCTTCTTATTTGTGGCAGGATGGCTCAACCAATGACCGGTATGTTGTGAACAGCTCCGGCAGGTACAGTGTGGTTGTAACAAATGTGTGCGCTACCCAAAGTGATGATATTGTGATAACGAAAACAGATTGCAATCTTTATTTCCCCAATGCCTTTACACCCAATAAGGATTCCAGGAATGATCTTTTTAAGATAGCCAATAGTCCTTCATTTAAAGAGTACAAACTTTCTGTTTACAACAGGTGGGGCATAAAAGTATTTGAAACAAATGACATCAATGAGGGTTGGGATGGCACTTACAAAGGCAAAGACCAGGACGCAGGTGCATTTATATGGCTTTGTAAGTATAAAAATGCTTTAGGTTATATTGATAATTTGCAGGGAACCGTTATGCTAATAAGATGATAAGGTACCCCAATGGCGGGCAGGTTTGTTTTTGCTTTTTCCATTTTAAAAACAAATAAATAATACAGTATTTCAATAAACCTTCAGCAGCACATCATCTTTCCATTCACCGTTCACTTTGGTTCCGTCGGTCATCACAGCAATTCCTTTTCCGTTTCGCATATCATTGTCCCACTGGCCTTCCCAGGCACTGCCATCAGCATATGTGATACGGCCCTTGCATATGCGGCGGTCTCCCCTCTGGCGCAAGTGTTCCCAACGCAAAACTTAAAACTCAAACCTAACCCGATGGGATCACTCCCGATATTGATCGGGACAGGTTGGGCACACTCTAAATAAACCGGTTTGTAACCACTTGCAGCTGCAAGGGGTTAACAACAGGGCAATAAATAAACTTATCCCGGATATATCAAAGAGATTAATATTTTCTTTACTTTTATTTATTCCGTTTACTATACTGCTTCACATGTCATTTACCAAAATACCCGGATTTCTTTTTTTATCAACCATCCTGCTTTTACAATGCCTGTTTGTTGCCGCAAAGGATGGTAATCATAAAAGCACTGCATTTGCCCTTACCATTTCAGTTACCGTCACCAATCCAACATGCACCAAAAATAATGGCAAGATCGTAATAAACGTTACTTCAGGCGTTGCACCATTTACTTATACGATCACAGGTTTCCCGGTATATCCTTATGGTTTTTTTCAAAACCTGGGACCCGGCAACTATACGGTAACCGTTACAGATGCAACCAATGCAACAGCCACGCAAAATGTAACACTGGTTAACCAGTTTACGGCACCTTCGGCAAGCGCAGTGGTAAATACCTTCCCCACAGGTTGCAGTAACACTAATGGAGTTGTAACTGTAAGCGGCAGCGGCGGTATGCCACCCTATTTATACAGCATTGACGAAATTAATTATCAACCGGGCAACGTCTTTACAGGTTTAACTTCGGGCATTTACCGGTATTCGGTTATGGATGCTAACGGGTGTACTCCAAATCTGGGTGCTTTTCCCAATCTTACTATACCAATGTCTGTTACATGCCCCATAAATCCAGCTGCGGGAGGATATACGTTAAGCAGCACCTGTAACCCGTTTCTGTGTTTTTTGGCTCTAAACAATGTTACAGGGGGAACTCCGCCGTATTTATATTCATTAGATGGCATCAATTATCAAACAAGCAACAGCTGGTCAGCTGGTGTTCCGGAAGGCCATTACGTTATCAGGATTAAAGATGCTACCGGATTAATAGCTTTACATACAGTCATTGTAAAAGACTTCTGGTGTAATCCCTGGTTTAATATTACTACGGTTGTTCAGCCGGCTCAATGCGGAATAAATGGTTCAATTACCGCAACCGCATCAAATGGTACTGCTCCTTATGAATATTCTATAAATGGGGGTGCCTACCAGGCAAACAATAATTTTACAGGGCTGGCACCGGGGCAGCATATAATCAGGGTTAGAGATGTAAATGGACTGATCAGTTCTGTAGCTATCATGCTTTCAAATAATTGTATAACCGTAACTACCACAAACAATAACAGCAGTTGTGGCAATAACAACGGAAGCATCCAGGCTGTTGCATCAAACGGCACAGCGCCCTACCAGTATTCTATCGACGCTGTTAATTTCAATACAACGGGTACGTTTACAAATCTTGCTCCGGGCAACTATACCATAACAGTTAAAGATGCCATCAATAATGTTGGAACAACTACCGTTACAATCGGTAATACCAACGGGCCTGCTTTTGGTACTATTGTTACTTTACCTGCCGACTGTTCAAATCAAAATGGTTTCATCAACGTTGCAGCACAAGGTGGTACAGCACCATTGCTGTATAGTATCGATGGTGCAAATTTTTCAGCCAACCCGTCTTTTACAGGTGTAGCCTCCGGTGTATATATAGTTACTATCAGAGATGCCAATGGCTGCATTGCCACCTCCTCAGCCACGGTTGCTTTAACCAATAATATTACAGTAGATGCAGGCAGTAATGTCTCAATTTGCGAGGGAGAAAATATCACTTTAAATGGTTCTTCTAATGGCCAGAACTTTAGTTGGGCCAGTGCTGCTACCTTAAGCAGCACCACCATTTATAATCCTGTTGCAAGCCCAACCATAAATACCACCTACTACCTTACTGCAACTACAGGAGCCTGTACCAAAACAGATTCGGTACTGGTACAGGTAAAACCGGCGCCTATAGCCAATGCCGGCCCTGCGCAGTCACTTTGTCCGGGGCAAAGTACCACATTGAATGGCGGTGGCGGAGCTTCGTGCTCCTGGCAACCGGCCACCTATCTTAGCAATCCGGGTATTTGCAATCCCGTTGTAGCCAATCCGGCAAACAGCATAACCTACCAGCTTACAGTTACCGGTGCCAATGGTTGCAAATCATTACAACCAAAAGCTGTTACTATTAATGTTACGGCTCCCCCAAAAGTATTTGCAGGCAGTGATACTGCTATTGTTATAGGCCAAAAGTTACAATTATATGCCACTGATATCAACGCAGTTGGGTTTAATCAGTTTACCTGGATTCCTTCAGGCGGATTGAACAATGCTTCACTACAGGCTCCTGTTGCTACCATTAGTAATAACATTCAATATCGGTTATCAGCAAAAACACCAACGGGATGCGAAGCCATTGATACTATTAACATCAAAGCATTTGCCTACGCAGACATTTTTGTACCTAATGCGTTTTCACCCAACGGAGACGGTAAAAACGATCTGCTGAAAGCAGTTCCGGTAGGAATGAAAACATTTAAATACCTGGCTATTTATGACCGTTATGGTACACGGGTATTTTATACTACCGATGCAGGAATAGGTTGGGATGGCAAAACAGGATCGGGTGTATACAATACCGGCAATTTTGTGTGGATAGCAGAAGGTTTAGATTATCTAAACCAAAAGGTTGTAAAGCAAGGAACTGTTTTATTACTTCGGTAATAAGTTGGCTGGCACTTACCTGGCGCAAGTGTTCCCAACACAACACTTAAAACGCACACTGGCCCGCACTGGCGCAGGTGGGTAGAAACAATAATTTAATTTTCTCAAAATCCGGGTTGCATTTTTCATAACAAAAAATGATGAAATGAATTGGTAACCTTTTTTAAAAAAAATAACATGCAACGTTGCAAAATGATCATTTAAAAAAAGTTGCAAAAAAACTGCATTCACATTCACCGGATTGTTGCAACCTATTATCTCATCATACAAGCCATCTGGCAAGTGTTCCCTGCGCAATGCTTAAACCCACACGTAAAACCCCTGTTTCTGGTGCAAGTATTCCTCATACAATGCATAAACCCAAACGTAAACCTTAAGGGATCATTTGCACCAGTGAGAACTTATTTTTTTAACTGCCCGGGGGCATATTAATTACGCTGCCTTTGGGAACTTTCAGGGCCACGGTAAAGCCACAGTCCACACTGGCCTCAATTTCTTCGCCGCTGTTAAGATTAATGATGATGCCTGAAAAAGAAGGGCTCAGGGATGCTGTAAAATAAAGTATAACACCCACACCGGCGCCTTCGTCCGCATCGAGGGTTACGGATATGAAGCCCCCCGTCATGTCTTTGGGTTTACCTTTCCAGATACCGATACAAAGGCCCACATCGCCACCCTCCTCTGCACCGCCGGAAGCTAAGAAGTCAACCAGTATCCTGGCTTTGTCAATATCACCGGGCTTCGACAGCTCTATGCCTGCACTGCCGCCGGCAGATACGCCGATCAGGAGGTCTATCTCGCCGTCCAGGCCAATGCTCAGGGTATCAAAAGTATCAGTAAAATCCTTGTAAGCATCCTGCATGGTGGTAGTAACCAGGTTAGATAGAATGGCAGAGGCTGAGCCGGCATCCGCATTGGTAACAACCGATTTAATATCATTCTCTATCGCGGTGATATCCGCACTGCCGATGCCCTGCGTGGCCAGTGTTTGCAAGGCTTGTATTTCAGTGGCATATTTTTGCAGCGTATCCGATTTCAGGGAATTGATGATCTTCTGTTCGCCTTCATCAAAGCCCTTGGCCAGGTAGCTTTTGATCTTTTCCATACCATCATTAATATCTTTTTCCACTTTTTCAAGGTCGTTGATGATCACGGCGCCTGCATCTTTGATAGCCTTTTCGATTTCAGCCGCAGCTGATTCAATGTCTTTTAAAATACCCATAGCAAGAAGTTTTGAAGTGAGGAATGAATGAGTGTTGTTTTAAAGATAAACTAAATTTCGTTTCAGGGCAAGTGGGGGTTACATCCTTGTTTTCTTCCCTTTGTACCTGGCTCAGATCTTACAGGCTTCAGCAAAAAAACCAAAAGCAATCGGGAACAAAAACCATATTATTTTTACCTGTGTTTGTAACATGCATCACTACTTACAACTACCCATTTGATATGATGGTAAATATTGCACCTGAAAAAATTAAAGAAATTGCAGCAGAGCTAAACTGCGGCATGAAATGTTATTATCACATACCCTCCGCCATCATAGAAACTTACCCCGACGAATTAAAAGGATATGCCGGTTTTGATGAGGAGCCATGGAAAGAAGTCATTAAAAAAGTAAAAAAGAATCAAAAAGAATATGTTCCGTTTGAAGGACCGGGTTCTCATGATACTTACCGGATAATGGAAGCATTTATTGGTGGAATTGACAATGATGCAATAAGATCATATTTTGAAGAAGTGATTCATCGTAAAAAACCTTTTGGTCAGTTCAACAATGCTTTGCAACACTATACAGTACTACGAGAAGAGTGGTTTCAGTTTAAAAATGAGCAGTTAATGCAATGGGTGCTTCAGCAATTGGTTGATTACAATCTGAAAAATGAGTACTAACTGCACTGACTTTCCCGAATCTGGCACAATTGTTCCCCACAAAATGAATAAACCCAAACGTAAACCAGGAGGCTTCACTTGCACCAGAGAGGTGCTTAACTTTCGCAAGTATTTTTGGCTCCCGTCTTTTTGCTGCAAACATTCTATCCGGCGTCTTCTTTAAAAAAAGCTGCCGTGGCAGATGGCAGCTTTTTATCATGAAGTGTATTGTTTTATTTGGGTTGAAATGCCGTGTGGCCGCATTGCCAGAGGGCAAATGCAAACTGATCGGCAAAATTGGCAAAGGTTACGGCCTTGTCTTCGGTAAAATGGCCATTATCGTAATTTACCTTCATCAAAACCGGTTTTCCGGAGTTGCTGCTGTTTTGCAGGGCCGCAGCAAACTTGCCGGGCTGCCAGGCTATCACCCGGCTATCGTTCCAGCCGGCCACACATAACACAGCAGGGTAAGCCGTATGGGAACGCACATGCTGCATACCATCCATCTCGAACAGGGCCCGGCATTCCACGCTGTCCGTTACAGTACCAAATTCGGGCACATTCACCGGGCCGTTTGCACCAAACTCCAGCCGCATGGCATTGGCACAGCCCACATTACAAATGGCCGCCGCAAACAGGTCGGGCCGTTCGGTAATGGCACGGCTTATCAAAATGCCCCCGGCACTGGTACCCGTACCTGCTATCCTGCCCTTGCTGGTATAACCCTGTGCGATCATATACTCCGCACAGCTGATAAAGTCTTTCCAGGTATTGGGCTTGGTGGTTTTGTAACCCGCCCGGTACCAATCCTCCCCTTTCTCGCTGCCGCCCCGTACATGGGGTATGCCTATCACCACGCCTCGAACTGCCAGTGAATTGTACTGGCTGTTGAACCAGGGTGCTGCGCTTATACCATATGCTCCATAAGCGTCCAGCAGGCAGGTGCTGCTGCCATCAGGTTTAGTACCCTTCTTATAAATGATGGATAAAGGTATCATCACCCCGTCGTGCCCCTTCACTTCAACTTCCTTTACTTCCAGGTCTTTATATTTTGCAGGTATTACCGGCGGCTTGTTTAAAAAACCTGGTGTAAAGGCACCGGTGGCCGCATCAAAATCAAATTCGGTATAAGGCTTTATCCAGCTGGTAATACCGATCCTGCATGTATTGGTTTTGGTATCAAACACCGATACATCCACGGTGCCGCTGAACGGAAGTGTTACCTGCGTGGTTTGTTTGGTTTTTATATTGTATTTGCTAAGGTGGTTATTGATACCATCGCTGTGTACAATGATGAGATAATCCCTGCAGTTGGTAAAAGACTCCAGCGTTTGATCCGGTTTTTCTGCAGCGATCACAGTTGCGTTCTTCCAGTCGGGGTTATTTACCGGGGCTGCCACCAGTTTATAATTCTTAGCCCCATCATAGGTGATAGCATAGGCAGTATTGCCAATGATAGCGAAGCTGCGAACCAGTTTATCCGTTGTACGGGCAAGCGGTTTCCAGTTTATTTTGCGGGCGATCATTTCGGTAACCGGCGCTGAATAATAAATAAATTCGTTTTGTACACTGCTTACAGCCGAAAAAACATAATCCGGTGCATCTTTGGTTACAAAAACAAAGGGGTATTCGCCGGGATCTATGTTTAATTCCGGATAGCTGGCATTGCTGAAATAATCAATATCGTTTTGTTGCAAATTACCCAGTTGATGCATTTTACACTTGGGGTTCAGCCGGCTGTTGGGGTCTTTATTGTCGGCGCTTTGCAACCAGATATAGCTGAAGCTTTTATTATCGAATGACCAGGTGCTAAAACCTGCACTTGGATAAATGGAGTCTGTTAAAAATCTGCGTGTATCCACATCCAGTACTTTTATCACATCCACTTCGGCACCCTGGCGGGTATAGGAAATGGCCACTTTTTTTCCATCAAAGCTGGGTATTCCGCTGCTCAGTGTAAGCTGCACACCCGGTATATAAGCCGAAGGGTCAAAGAGCAATATTTCTTTGCCCTTCAGTCCTTCGCGGTAATACAATTTGCCAACTTTTTCGCCGGGCATGGTTTTGCGGTAAAAAAGGCGCCCGCCTTCAAACATAACATTCCGGATGCGGGCAGGCTGCATCCTGTCCAGTTGCAGCCATTCGGCCACCAGTTCATCCCGGCCATTTAATTTACCAATGATGCTGTTGCTGTAATTGGCCTGTGCCCTGAACCAGTCGCTAACTTCGGAGCGGTCCATATGTTCCATCCAGCGGTAGGGATCGTGGTAGGTAACACCAAAATAGGTATCGGTGCTATCTTCCATTTTTCCGGGCGGATATTGATATTGTGCAACTGCAACCAGGCAGGCTGCCAAGCAAACAAGCAATAAACTGTACTTCTTCATTTTTGATATGCGTTTTGGAGGTGGTGGTTTAATGGTAGAAAGATACAAATTGCTGCCCTTATTTCCAGCCGCCCTGAAAATACCCGCTCCCCCTGGTGCCTGCAGATACAGTACCCTGCTATAGCAAGTTTGTATTGGGTTCGGCAGCCAGTAAAAAGGCAAAAAACAATTGAATAAAAAAAATGATAGAAATATTTCTATTACCCAATCATTCGATTTCTATCTGCTTTCTGAATATTCAAAAATATTTTGCCTGATAAATCTGATTTTTTAAATCCATCATCATGTACAAACTTTTTTTTCTTACCGTTGCCATTGCCTTAACTCCTTTTACAGGAAAATTCTCTCTGTTCAGTCCAGGTACCCATGACAAAACAGAAACAGCAGGCCTGGTTTTTAATTTTAAAAATACCAACCCCGCAAATCCTTTTGAGCCCGAAAAAAAATCCGGTGATACCTGGAGCCAGGGCTGGATGACAAGCGCCCGGGAGTATATCCGCAGAAGCGAATACAACTTTACCTGGGAGGAAAAATTACAGGCTTACTGCACACCCAACCGTAAGAACAACCTGCGCTTCTTCTATAACGACAAAGGATTTTCTGTGGAGCCGGGCAGAACAAAAATACCCATTGGAAATGCTGATGCCCGCACAAGGCCCGATAAGGTCAGCTATAGGCAGATCCCCCATTGGAAAGTAATATTCAACCTGGATAAAAAGCAGACAGGTACCGGAACCTGGCAGGTAGAAAACAATAAAGCACTTTACATCGGCAGTAAAATAACCGTTCAGTACATCAATGGGGATGATGGCATGCGGCAGAACTTTATCGTGCAGGCGCCCCTCACTAAAAAAGACGAACTAAACATTAACTTCCGCGTAAAAACAAAACTGCAATGCCGGCTAACCGGTAAGGGTTTACAGTTCTTTCATAACAATACAAATGTGCTGGATTATAAGGACCTGAAAGTTTGGGATGCCAATGGCAAAACCCTTAAAGCCTGCTTTAAAAAAAATAAAACAAAAAACGGCTACAGCATACAGGCAGATGCAAAAAATGCAGCCTACCCCATTACCATTGATCCGTTAAGCAGCACACCCGATAACACTCCCGACGATGCGGACCAGGGCGGTGCTTTCTTTGGAATGTCTGTAGCATCGGCAGGTGACGTGAACGGTGATGGATACAGTGATGTGATCATTGGAGCTTACTCGTTCGATGACGGCGCCAATACCAATGAAGGAAGAGCCTTTGTGTATCATGGTTCCGCTACCGGATTATCGGCTTCGCCCAACAGCACCCCCGATGACGCCGACCAGGCAGGTGCCGCTTTTGGATATTCGGTGTCCTCAGCCGGTGATGTAAATGGCGATGGGTACAGCGATGTCATCATTGGGGCTCAAGCATTCAATGACGGCGCTAATGGCAGCGAAGGAAGGGCCTTTATGTATTATGGGTCGGTTACAGGCATCTCCGCATCTCCCAACAGCACGCCCGATGACGCCAACCAGGCGAACGCTTTATTTGGCATTTCTGTAGCCTGCGCAGGCGATGTGAATGGCGATGGGTACAGCGATGTCATCATCGGGGCGATTCGATACGATGACGGCGCCAATGTTGATGAAGGAAGAGCCTTTGTATATCATGGATCGGCGACGGGGCTTTCTGCCTCACCAAACAACACACCCGATGATGCCAATCAGATCAATGCTCTTTTTGGGGTTTCGGTAGCCAGTGCCGGTGATGTGAACGGCGATGGGTACAGCGATGTCATCATCGGAGCTTCCGGGTACGATGACGGCGCCAATACCAATGAAGGCAGGGCCTTTGTATATTATGGATCAGCGACGGGGTTATCCGGATCGCCCAACAGCACACCCGATGATGCAAACCAGGCAGATGCACAATTTGGATACTCTGTTGCATCTGCAGGCGATGTGAACGGTGATGGGTACAGCGATGTCATCATCGGGGCAGATTTTTACGATGACGGCGTCAACACCAATGAAGGAAGGGCCTTTGTATATTATGGATCTGCGGCGGGATTATCCGGATCTCCCAACAGCACACCCGATGATGCAAACCAGGCGATCGCTCGCTTTGGCTATTCTGTAGCCTGCGCCGGAGATGTAAACGGAGATGGATACAGCGATGTCATCATTGGGGCGATTTATTACGATGAGGGCCTCAGCTTCGATGAAGGAAGGGCCTTTGTATATTATGGTTCGGCGACAGGATTATCCGCATCTCCCAACAGCACACCCGATGACGCCGATCAGGCGGGCGCCAACTTTGGAGCTTCTGTAGCGTCTGCCGGTGATGTAAACGGTGATGGGTACAGTGATGTCATCATCGGTGCAAGCCAGTATGACGACGGCGCCAACATCAATGAAGGCAGGGCCTTTGTGTATCATGGGTCTGCGGCAGGACTGTCTTCATCCCCCGCCAACACACCCGATGATGCCGATCAGGCGAATGCTTTCTTTGGTGTATCTGTAGCCTGCGCAGGCGATGTGAACGGAGATGGGTACAGCGATGTAATCATCGGTGCTTACCAGTACGATGATGGCGCCAATACCGATGAGGGAAGAGCCTTTGTATATTATGGTTCGGCAGCGGGACTATCTGCTGTTCCCAACAGTACTCCCGATGATGCCGATCAGGCGGGCGCTTACTTTGGATACTCCGTGAGCAGTGCCGGCGATGTGAACGGAGATGGATACAGCGATGTCATTATCGGTGCTTACCGGTACGATGACGGCGCCAATGTCGATGAAGGAAGAGCCTTTGTATATCATGGGTCCGCCACGGGACTATCCGCATCGCCCAACAGTGCGCCCGACGATGCCGATCAGGCGAACACCAGCTTTGGATACTCCGTAGCCAGCGCAGGTGACGTGAACGGCGATGGATACAGCGATGTCATCATCGGTGCTTACCGGTACGATGATGGCGCCAATATTGATGAAGGAAAAGCATTTGTATATCATGGGTCGGCCACGGGACTATCCGCATCGCCCAATAGCATGCCCGACGACGCCGATCAGTCTGGTGCTTACTTTGGATGCTCCGTAGCCAATGCAGGTGACGTAAACGCCGATGGATACAGCGATGTCATCATCGGGGCCACATTCTACGACGACGGTGCAAATTTCAATGAAGGAAGGGCCTTTGTATATTATGGTTCGGCTACGGGACTATCCGCATCGCCCAATAGCACGCCCGATGATGCCGATCAGACCTTCGCTTCATTTGGTATTTCTGTAGCCAGCGCAGGCGATGTGAACGGGGATGGGTTCAGCGATGTCATCATCGGGGCGTTCTTCTACAGCGACGGCGTCAATTTTAATGAAGGAAGAGCCTTTGTATATTATGGATCGGCCACGGGACTATCCGCATCTCCCAACAGCATGCCCGATGATGCCGATCAGGCGGAAGCTTACTTTGGATACTCCGTAGCCAGCGCGGGTGACTTGAACGGCGATGGATACAGCGATGTCGTCATCGGAGCATATCAGTTTAACGACGGCGCCAATCTTTTAGAAGGAAGAGCCTTTGTATATTATGGATCGCCAACTGGTCTTGCCGCATCCCCCGCCAGCACACCCGGAGACGCCAACCAGGCCTTCGCTTCATTTGGTGTTTCTGTAGCCAGCGCAGGCGATGTGAACGGCGATGGATACAGCGATATCATCATCGGAGCTTATCAGTTTAACGACGGCGCCAACAGCAGTGAAGGAAGAGCTTTTGTGTACCAGGGTAACGAACTGGTCTCCAACAGACGCAACAACCTTCGCTTATACAATACAGACCTGGCAACACCCATTAACAGCAGTAATTTCATTTCCGGCATTTTTGGGGCAGGCTTGTATGCCCGGTCGTTTTTAGGCAAGGGAAAAGGTAAAATGGTTTGGGAAACCAGGCTAAATTACAATGCCTATAGCGGTACGCCCATTACCAATAGCACATTTTTTACGGCCGAGCAAGCCACTTTTACCGATATGGGCATTACCGGCATTGAATTAAAGAACCTGGTTGATAAGATAGGCGGCGGCAGGTACACAAAAATGAGGGCCAGGATCAAATATGATCCTGTTACTGCCATCACCGGCCAGGTTTACTCTCCCTGGAGAAATGTATCATCCATTATTGATGCAAATAACCCCGGTGTATTACCCATCGAATTAATTTCTTTTAACGCCGCCTGGCAGCAAAAAGGAAAAACAGTAAAGCTTGATTTTAAAACCGACAAAGAAGGCGGCATTTGTTGTTTTGATATTGAAAAAAGCAGCGACGGATTTAATTTCTATTCCATAGGTACACTACAGGCAAATAATATCAGTGGCATTCAATCCTATTCGTTCATTGATACCCGGGCAAATGCCAAAAACCAGTATTACCGCATTAAAATTAAAGGCATTAATGGCCGGCATGTTTACAGCAATATTCAACAGTTACAGTTTAACAGGGCAACAGAAATTCTGCTGTTTCCAAACCCAACAACGGATCTGCTGCAACTGCAACTGAACAAAGCTTACAACAAATTGAATATCGGGATCTTTAATGAAGCAGGGCAACTGGTTTATCAACAGACTCTTCCAGCAACAGATCAGGTCATATCTGTTCCGGTACAAAAACTGGCAGCCGGTAAATACTGGTTGCATTTACAGAGTGCTGCGGATAAACAGGTACTGCAATTTGTAAAACAATAAGTAACAAAATTCTTACTACACGGCATCTGCAATAATAATTCCGGCAGGCACAGGTTTACCCGGCAATATGTTTTACCAAAACAAACATGTGTTGGGAAAACCTGCGCCTGCAAGGCTTTTCCGGCACCATAACCCCGGGGGAACCCAATACCGCATTAATCATTGTGTTTATTTTAACAAAACAACAATTACCCCATACACATTCTGGCAGCCGTTTTGATTAATTGATAATAAAGCAGATTTTATTTCAATTTTAAATGGTATTAACATGAAAAAACTTTTTACACTTTCGGCTACATTTTTACTTTCTGTTGTTTTACTGAGCAGTTGCGTAAAAGACAGGGTGATTGTTCAAAACGATGAAAACTACTGGCTATCTAAAGAACAGGGCGAAGTGGTTTACAGCGATGCTTCCTGCGGCTATTGGGTGCTGGCAACCAGCAGGGGGTACGCCATTGCCTATACTAACGGGTACAATAAGCCGTATGAGGGCGACATCATCTATGGAAATTTCAGCAGCGCCGGTACCAGGGATCTGTACAATTACAGCGGCAGGTTTGTTTTTACCGCCACAGTAACCGATTATTGGTTAACACTCAACCAGTCCCTGGATGCAATGGATTACTATTGCCCGTTGTATGGAGGAAAAACACAGCCCAGGGTTTTCAAAGAATCAGCGCTCATAAAAAAGTAACATTTTTTATACAAGCTTACTACAAGCCTGCATGATGCAGGCTTTTTTTATCCGGCGGTTTAAAATACCCCGGTACATTTGCAATGCCGCAGATTATGCTTAATTTTAAAAAATAAAAACCGGCGGTCTTGCTGTTCGAAAATGTACTTTTTCTGTTGATCATTGCCTTTGCAGTTTTGCTGCTGCTGGGAATAGTTTCACCTAAAATTGCCTTATTCTGGTACCGGGAAGAACGCACCCGAAAAAAAGCAATACAGGTTTACGGGCTTTTCCTGATCACATTCATAATCATCTTTGGGCTCTTGCTTACTGCCTGAGTATGCTTGTTGCAAACTGGCTTCACTTTCCTTACTCCCCGATTTTATGTACATTTAAAGTACAGCATCTAAAATATTGTACATGAAACATTCCATTAAGATCATACCCGTTCTGATAGTCAATTGTGTATTTATTGCCTGCAATCAGCCGGCTGAAAAACAGGCTGCCCCGCCGGCAACGGAAATTACCGAAAGCAAAAAACAGATCGCTGCCATGCTCGACTCTTTTAATGTGGCCGCAGCCAATGCGGAGTACGACCGCTATTTTAATTTCTTTACCCATGATGCCACTTTCAATGGAACAGATGCAACCGAGAACTGGGACAAAGCTTCGTACATGGCCTGGGCAAAACCTTATTTTGATAAAAAGACCACCTGGAATTTCAAAGCGCTTAAACGCAATATCTATTTTGGTAAATATGCCGATATGGCCTGGTTCGAAGAACTGTTGAGCACTCAGATGAAAATATGCCGGGGCTCGGGTGTGCTGGTAAAGCAGGATGGCAGCTGGAAAGTGCAGCAATATGTTTTATCGGCCGCAATACCCAACAGCCAGCTTGATAAAGTAATTGCACTAAAAGCTGCCGAAGAAGATTCATTGATGCAGATCTTAAGCAAAACAAGATAGCCCCGGATATAAAGAGCCTGCAATGCTTTGAACTCGCTCAAATCTTTTCTACCTTTTCAATTCATCAAAAATTTTAAAACCATGAAATCTCTTTTATCGATTGCAACTCTTGCTGCATGCAGCCTCTTTATGGCCTGTAACAATGGCGGTATGTCGGCCACAGCCAAAAAAAATATGGAAGTAAATGAGGCCATCACCAAGGCCTATGAAAGCGGCGACTTCAGTAAAATGGGTGATTATATAGCAGCCGATGCTATTGACCATGGCGGCCAGAACGGGGATGTAAAGGGGCTGGACAGTATTGTGGCGGAAATGAAACGCTACCATGCCATGTCGCCCGACATGAAATCAGTGAATATCAAAACAATGGCAGATGATGAATATGTGATGACCTGGTCAAAATCAACCGGCACCATGAACGGGACCAAAACAGAAATGACCGCAATTGACGTGGCCAGGTTCAAAGACGGTAAAGCCGTGGAGCACTGGATATATATGGACCCGCTGGAAATGGCAAAAATGATGCAGCCGGCTGCACCGCCTGCAGACGAATCGATGATGATGAAGCCGGAAGCAAAACCGGCAGATACTGCCGCAAAAAAATAAGCTTTCAAAAGTCTTCCTGACTAAGTACGAACAGGCCCGGTAACCGGGCCTGTTTTGTTATGATGTGTTATTCCGTCCAAACAAGCTACCTTTGCACATATTTGATTTTTACAAACATCAGCATGGAAAGTATTTCTATCAAACAATTTTACAAAGATGTATTCGGCGGACATTGCCCGCTGCTGGATAATTTTTTGGATGACCAGAACAATAAAGACATTGGCCATTTTAATGTATTCAATATTGCCGAACTTTCCCTTGATTGTGCCGGTAAGGCCATCATGCCATATAACCGGCGCACCTATTATAAGATTAGCCTCATCAATGGAAAGAACAGGGTGGAATATGCCGATAAAGTGATCGATATAAAAGACCAGGCAATATTGTTTGCCACGCCCAAAATACCCTATAAATATGTTCCGCAGGGCGGCAAACAGGCTGGTCATTTCTGTGTATTTACCAAAGATTTTCTGGCAAAATCTAAAACGGGCTTGCTGATAGATGAACTGCCTATCTTTAAAAGCAGCGGTAGTTTTATTTACCACATAACCCCGAAACAATACAGGGAATTCAATGCTCTGTTCGATAAAATGCATGCTGAGATTGCATCTGACTATACTTTTAAATACGATCTGTTGCGCACCTATGTGATGGAACTGTTGCATTACGGGCAAAAGCTTACACCTATTGCCGGTGAGGAAACCAGTCAGAATGCCTCCTCCCGGATATCGGCCCTGTTCATAGAATTACTGGAAAGACAGTTCCCGGTTGAATCCATTTCGCAAACCATGCAATTGAAAACCGCTGCCGATTTTGCCAAAACACTGGGAGTGCACGTTAATCACCTCAACAAGGTTTTAAAAGAAGTAACCGGTAAAACCACCACGGAGATCATCAGCAGCAGGATAACCCAGGAAGCCAAGGTGCTGTTGAAGCAAACCAACTGGAATGTGTCAGAAATAGCTTTAAGCCTGGGCTTTGAGGAAGTGGCACATTTTTCCAACTTCTTTAAAAAGAATACCAGCCTGGCACCACTCTCTTTCCGAAACTGATTATTTGAATTTTGCAAATAATACACTGAATTTTGCAAAACTTGTAACGCCCTTGCTTGTGAACTTTGCTTTCTAAATAAAACAGAAAACAATGACAAGTAATGAAAACAAAATTGCCCTGGTAACAGGCGGCAGCCGTGGACTTGGAAAAGACATGGCTTTACAATTAGCCAAAAACGGATTTGGAGTGGTAATAACTTATCACAGTAAGCAGGCAGAAGCGGAAAATGTGGTGAATGCGATAAAGAGTGGAGGTCAAAAAGCAGCAGCCCTGCAACTGGATGTTTCCCAAAGCAGCAGCTTTGATGCTTTTGTTGATTCTCTTAAAACGGTATTGAGGTCGGAGTTTAATGCTGACAGCTTTGATGCACTGGTTAACAATGCAGGCTCAGGATTGCATGCAGATATAAGCAATACCGATGAAGCTGGTTTTGACTCCATGGTGAATATTCACCTCAAAGCCCCCTTCTTCCTGGTGCAGCATTTATTTCCCATCATTAATAAAGGCGGAAGTATTGTTAATATTTCTTCAGGCCTTACCAGGTTTAGCTTTACCGGCTACGATGCTTATGCCACTATGAAAGGCGCTGTGGAAACACTTACCCGCTACCAGGCCAAATTTTTAGGCGCTCATCAAATAAGGGTAAATACTGTTGCCCCGGGCGCTATTGAAACTGACTTCGGAGGCGGTGCGGTCAGAGATAACCGGGAACTGAATGCAATGATATCAGGTATGACTGCATTGGGAAGGGTTGGCCAGCCTGATGATATTGGCGGCGTGGTAAGTTTCCTATGCTCCGATGACTCAAAATGGGTGAACGCCCAGCGCATCGAAGTTTCAGGGGGTATGCTGATCTGATGTACTTACTGTTTTTCCTGTATAAATCCCATAAAAAATGCCTTATTACTTAAGGCATTTTTTATGAACAACCTTTGCACCTCATGCTTAACTGTTTGCCAATGCATTTTCCTTCAGATCTTCAGCATTATGCATCATTTTCTTTAGTGAACCTGTAATACTGCTCAATGCATCTGACAACATTCTTCTTGATTTTGGGACCAATAGCAGTGCAACCACAGCTCCTACTGCCAAACCTGTTATTAGCTTTTCTGATTTTTTCATAACCGTATATTTATAATTGAACAATTCCATATTGACTGTAACTAAGTCTTTATAAAACATCATGCCAAATTATGTTAACAGTAATTGAATCTGTTAGCCAGCCTGTTGTTAGTCCTTAACCAGTCTTAACACACGAACATCTCCCCGGTTATCATCAAACCGTACCATGTAAATACCACGGCTCAATTTGCCTATATGCAAAGATGTTTGCAGTGTTTGAGGCATTACTGTTTGCTGTTGTAAAATGCGCCCATCCGGATTTATTATTGATAACACAGCCCTATTGTCCGAAGCCACATGCTGAATAACAACCTTATCCTTTGCAGGATTTGGGTAAGCCTGCATCAGTTTGCCCTCCAGCCTGCTGAGATAAGCAACCTGCACAAGCTGCGGCGAAGGCTGATGCAGATCGGAGGAACTTTGAGCATTGTTGGGATACACCTGCGAAGAAGCAGCAAAACCCCAGGATAAAGCGGATATAAAAGCAATTATCTTTTTCATGATCGTGGAATTTAAGAGTGATCACCTGCTTTATATATCCTGTTTCAATAAGTGTGCCATAACAGGCATAGGTATTGTGCCGGTACAGTATGGCCGGCACTGCCTGTTAAAAGACCGGCAGCGCAATCGCATCAAAACCACTAAAGCACCCTACAATATGACCTGTTACAATAACAGCATCAGTACGGTAAGCAGGATTCCCCCCAGGGTAAAATACAACCCCTTTTTAAAAATGCTGGTTCCGGGCATGAACATCCAGAAGGAGGAAAGCACAAAAAAGAAAAGTGATACACCAAAGAATACGTTCAGGTAAAACAACGGGTCTTTGGTATTTGCCTTGTGAAGGTGTGTAAGCTTTTCGGCAAAGGCCGGAAGTTTTTTTACGGTATAGGTTACGGAGCCAGTCTCTGTATTATAATTACCTCCCTTAAAGAATTGCATATTGCCGCTGGTTGAATCTATCTTAAGCTCACGGTTACGAACAGCCTTGCCCAGGTCGGCTACTGCCAGCCCGGGTTTTATCTGCTCCTGTACGATCTTTTCCTTTTTTAAAAAATTGGTATCCCTGAAAATAAGGATGATACCACTCAGGGAATACACAGCCATGATGCCTGCTAAAAAGAATCCGAGATAGCGGTGATAGATACGCATACGGTTGTGAATGGTGCCTTTGCTCATACAGTTAAATTTTGAGGCAAAGAAAAGGAAAGTAAAATTTACAGCACAACGGATGAGGAAAATAATTTACCAATAAGGGAAATAGAACCCTGTTACAGTCAGCCATGTCTTTCAATTATTTCTTTATTTCATTAAATTACAGGATGAACAGGTCAATAAATAAGCATTTAGTTTGGGCCTGCCTGGCAGCCATTGTACTGGCCTGGACCGTGTGGACAGTACTGTTTTACAATAAACCTCCCCTGCAGGAGGTACTCCTGGAGGTCCATAGCATATTCACGGGTACCCTGCTTGCCTATGGTATCATCCGTTATACCATACCCGTGGTGTGGGTGGAACTGTTCAAGGTATTCATCCGGACCATGTTCAGGGTTTGGCTTATCATTTTTATTACACTGGCCATCAGCAAGCAAATGGAAAGAGCAGGTTTTATTTTGTCCATCACTTTTATGTTCGGTTATTTTGAAGCGCTGATAGATATTGACCGCTGGCTTATCGTCAATGCACATTACAGCCGGTTCCCTATATTCGGACTCACGGGCAATAAGCATAACCATATCTTTGCCAGCATCCTGGTGATGAGCTTCATTCATATTTGCTGCGCCCTCATTATCCGGCTCTTTTATTTTTTTTACTGATCATCATTAAACTCCCGTTCTATGTCTCAAACAAAATTAGAAGGCGAATATTTTTTCAGGAAAATGGAAATGGTTGCCGGTTTCAACTTCTCGGCCAACGGAACATTTCAGTTCTTCTTTAGTTATGGTGCAGCCGACCGCAATGCTGCCGGCAGTTTTACAGTGGAAGGCAATATCGTAAAACTCAAAAGCAACAAAGAGCCCGGTAAGGATTTTACAGTAACTGCACAATCAAAAACCGGTTCGGGTTACCAGGTTCAGTTTACCCACCCCAATGCCTATCTTGCCGAAACAGTGCGTTGCCTTTTTTATGCCGATGGTAACCCCACAGAAGTTTTTGCCGATCGCAATGGTATGGTTCGGACAGATCTTGCGCATTGCGACAGCATTTATGCACAGCATCTTTTATACCCGGATATCCTTACGCTGATCAAAGATGCCAATAACCCAAATAATCATTTCACCTGCGCACTCAATCCATCACTTGAGCAGTTAAGTTTTAAAGGCATTGATCTTACCATGGAGGAGGATGGTTCACTCAGCTGGCTGCCAAACTATTTTCTGCCAATGCCCGATGTGAGATTCCGAAGGCAGTAATAAATGGCCTTGCAATCATTCTTGATTTTTTTTATATTTATTACAGGAAATGATCAGCCACCATTTAATAAAACAGTATGCAGGAAGTAACACATTTGGAAGCAGCCCTGGCACAGGGCGATATCAGTAAGACACTTTTCAGGGGCAGCACCAATAAATCGCTGATAACCGATCTGCAAAGGGTACTGTTTGAACTGGGCTTCAGCAAAGAATTGCAGTTCGACAAATTCCAGGCCGACGGCGATTATGGACAGGCAACAACCGATGCAGTTGCAGCATTTGCAGTTAAGAATAACATAAACTCCGATGGTAAGTCAGTGTCAGCAAAACTGGCCAAACTCATGTTACAGCGCCACGATTTTCTTCCATCGATGTATTTGCTTTGGTCGATCAGCCAGTCTGACCTTCGAACAAAAAAATATATTTCCAAAGGAACAAAGACAAGTATCACTGCCGTACAAACCATGCTGAACGAACTGGGTTATGCGGAGCAGCTGAACTTTGCCAAATATGGCGCCGACGGCAATTATGGCGACAGCACCCGCAAGGCGGTCATCGCTTATTCAAAAAAGAATGGTATCAATGATTCGGACGGCGACCTGCTTACGCGGCCTTTGATAGACCAGTTACTGAAAGATATCAATGCCTTTTACGGCAGCGGCTGGAGCAGCCTGGCAGCTAACAATTTACCGGCAGAAAAATCGCCGCTGGTTTTATTTGAGGCAAGCCGTTTCCAGGGCAGTCCATGCCGGGCCGACATAGAATTTGTACCAGCGCTGAACAAAATAAATGCCTATGCTGAGCAGGCCGATGTGTATGTACATGTTACCAGTTCTTTCCGCACTTCATCCAATGTGGCAGGCGCCATTGTAAAACCAGCCACCCGCAGCAATCATATGGCGGGTCATGCTATTGATATGAACGTGGTGTATGATAATAAAACCAAAAGCGCCAATTCTGTGATGCTGGGGAAATATCCCAATGTGCCGGAGCCGGTACGGCGTTTTATCAAATCGGTGATCGATGATAAAAGTCTTCGCTGGGGCGGCTTATTCAATGCCAAAGACCCGGTTCATATTGATGACGGGCTCAATGGCGATATGGCCCGCTGGGATAAAAGATACCAGGCCATGCAAAAGGCAGTGCAGTTGGGTATCTGACAGGCAGGCCCTGCATTGTGTTTACTTCAAATACCCTAAATTGCAGTAACAAAATAATAGCAAACATGAAATTCAAATTACATACTGCATCTATATTGGTTTTATCGGCGGCATTGGCTTCCTGTGCAGGTGATGACAATAAAGATTATACCGATAAATCTGTGATACCAACGGCCGAGGAAAAAGCTGCAGCTGCACAAACTGCTGCTTCAAAACCAGCAGTGCCTAATGTGGTAAATCCTGCCATGCCGGTAGCAACCCAGCCGCAGGCCGGCAGTGTAATCACCACTCCGGATGGAAAAACAATTACTATTCCCAGTGGCGGCCCCATTGCCATAACCCCGGTTCAGGGGCAACAAAATGCCGCTCAGCAAAATGTGGTGATGACACAGAACCCTGCTGCCGTACCAGCAACAGCACCAGGAATGAACCCGCCGCATGGCCAGCCTGGTCACCGGTGCGATATACCAGTAGGGGCTCCCTTGAACAGTAAGCCGGCTGCGCCTGCCACCACAACGGGCACAACGGTAAGCGGTCAGCCGCAGGTGACTATGACGGAAGTGCCCAATAAGGTAAAAACTGCACCGGGAATGAATCCTCCTCACGGTGAACCGGGCCACCGTTGCGATATAGCTGTGGGCGCACCGCTGAACAGCAAGCCTGCTGCAACAACAGTAAGTACAGCGCCTGCATCCATTGCACCTCCGCCATTAATAACAGCACCCAAAACAGATAGTACAAAGAACTGATCATACACATAACTAAATAGCAAAGCCCCCTGTTAAAACCGGGGGCTTTTTTACTCATAATACCAAACACAAACAAACTTAAATGCCAATGCCGCTTTGCGGCATTGGCATCATATTTTAGTCAGGCTTTTTACCTTCCAGGAAACTATTTATTGTGCTAATTTCTGCCTGGTTGTTCTCGTCTGTTTTTACAGTGTAGTTGCTGTAGAAACTTTCAACATTGGCAATGGAATTGTGTAATTCCATATTGCGGCGAAGGTAAGCAGGCACCGTTTCAAACTCATTGTTTGGATCAGCTGCGTTAATGTTGAACGACAGGTTACGCAGTTTTGCAATCCGATCCAATGCCCTGCGCCGAAGATCCTCTGCTTCGTCCTGCATGGCAGGTTCCTCAACATCGGAAATCATGATGGGCTGAGCTGGTTGTACATGTTGCTCCTCCTCCGCCGCTTGATGGGATTTAACTACCAGTTGCATTTCAATTACAGGTTCGTCTGCCTGTTGATTTTCCTGCGATGGTAGTAGCTCATCAATCGAATTGGATTCTGGTTTAGGCTTTTCCTCCACATAGATCTGCGCAGGTTTCGCCAAATACCCTCCTGACGATGGAGGGGTGCTAGCATCTTTATTAACTACATTAATTTCTTTTTGAACTTTTGCTGGTTTATCAACAGGAGGAGGATCTTGAGGAACATCAAATTCAATCACAGGAATTTGATCCGTGGCCGAAGATATTTCAAAAAACACAGGAGCCTCCTCTAATTTATCCCCAGTATTTTTACTTGGTAATTTCACTACCGGAACCTCTGTTGTTAATTCCTTCATCACCGGCATCATATCATCAACCTTTTCCTGCAGGGCAGGCTGTTCAGTTATTTCTGCTATGGCTGCGTCTTCATCATCTTTGGCAGTGAGTGATACCGGGCTTTCTTCAAACTGCAAAACAGGTTGCTTTACAATCCTGGGCTCTTCTTTAGCCGGCATCTCCAGTGTCATCATGATCTTTTCATCCTTCGGTTCGGTTTTTACTTCAGCTTTTGTTTCAAAAGGATCCTTGTGATCGAAACCGGTGGCAATTAATGTAATGCCGATCTTACCACCCAGGCTGTTATCATATCCAAGCCCCAAGATCACATCAGTTCCTTCTCCGGCCTGGCTCAACAGGTAGTTTTGAATAACCTCAACTTCATCCATGGTAAATTCATGTTCGCCTTCGGCAGAATTGATATTGATCAATATCCATTTAGCGCCGCGGATATCACTGTCGTTCAGCAATGGTGAATTGATCGCATTTTCAATTGCCAGCTGTGCCCTGTTCTCTCCTTCCTCAGCAGCGCTTCCCAGGATGGCCACCCCACCATTTACCATTACGGTGCAAACGTCTGCAAAGTCAACATTTATCTGGCCGGTACTGTTTATCACATCGGTGATGCACTTGGCAGCTGTTGCCAGTACATTGTCGGCCTTGGCAAAAGCCTCTTTCATTTTTAAATTGCCAAACTGGTGACGCAGTTTATCATTGCTGATCACCAGCAAAGTGTCAACATGGTCCTTCAACAACCTGACGCCTTCCTCTGCCTGTGCAATTCTTTTTTTGCCTTCATAAGCAAAGGGAGTGGTTACAATACCAACGGTTAGTATGCCAAGGTCTTTACAAATTTTTGCAAGTATGGGCGCCCCGCCCGTTCCTGTGCCACCGCCCATACCGGCTGTGATGAAAGCCATTTTGGTATTCACTTCCAGTATTCGTTTAATTTCTTCCAGGCTTTCTTCAGTAGCCTGTCTGCCAATTTCAGGATTGGCCCCGGCGCCAAGACCCTGTGTTAAATGCGGCCCCAGCTGAATTTTATTAGGCACCTTGCTCAATGCAATAGCCTGTGCATCCGTATTGCAGATGATAAAATTCACACCTTCGATATTTTGCGAAAACATGTGGTTCACCGCATTGCTTCCGCCACCGCCCACACCAATTACCTTGATGATGGAGGATTGATCTTTAGGCAAATCAAAATGTATCATAGTTTTTTTTTAGTAACGCCGGCATTTTACAACGCTGCGTTTATGAAATAATGGGTTAGTAGTTCTCTTTTAAATATTTGAATGTCGAATATCGAATGTTCTTATAAATTAATGACTGTACTTACATTCCACATCCGCAATTCGATATTTTACAATTTTGCGTCTTCTTCTTCTTTAAACAAATCAATCAGCCCGTTCTTAAAGCCATCCATAAAGTTCTTCAGGGTTTTACGCTGCTTTACTTTCACCGGTCCGTTTTCTTCAGCCACATCAAGCGTTTCATCCACTACCGGCTGTTGTTGCAAAGTACCGGGGATCTCCACTCTCTTAAACTGCTCTTCAAACTGTTTGTGTTTGTTCTCGTAATCATTATAGCCTTTCAATATTAAACCAATACAGGTGCTGTACATAGGTTTGGCAAGTTCCTCAATATGGCCTCCGGCCAAATGTTCATTGGGGTAGCCGATCCTTGCATTTAAACCCGTTACATATTCGGTAAGCTGAATTAAATGCTTCAGCTGGGACCCCCCGCCGGTCAAAATAATGCCTCCGTTCAGCAATCTTGTATCCAGGCCAACCTGCTTTAAATGATAAGTTACAAAATCCATGATCTCACTCATGCGGGCCTGTATGATAGCTGCCAGGTTCTTCACTGATATTTCCTTAGGCGCCATACCACGCAGGCCGGGTATGGTAATGAATGCATTGGCTTTTGCCTCATCACTTAAAGCACTTCCAAATTGTATCTTCATTTGTTCGGCCTGTGTTTTTAAAACACCCAATCCGTTCTTGATATCATTGGTAATATTTTCACCACCAAAAGGAATCACAGCTGTATGTTTTAAGATACCTTCATAGAAGACAGCCAGGTCGGTGGTACCACCACCAATATCCACGATTGCCACACCAGCTTCCAGGTCCTGGTCGCACATAACGGCTGCAGCAGATGCCAATGGTTGCAGCACCAGGTCTTTGGTAACAAGCCCTGCCTTATCAACACTGCGGTTAATGTTACGGATCGCATTCTTATCACCGGTGATGATGTGGAAGTTTGCGCCCACTTTCACGCCGCTGTACCCGATCGGGTTGGGAATATTTTGAAAATTATCCACAGTAAATTCCTGTGGTATCACATCAATGATCTGGTCGCCGGCAGGTATATAAGTGCGGTACTGATCAGCTATCAGCCTGTCAATCTCTTCCTGCCTGATCTCTTCCTCAATACTCTGGCGAACTATATCTCCGCGGGTTTGTAAACTTTTTATATGGTGGCCTGCAATGCCAACATACACTTCACCTATTTCGAGGTTGGGGTTACTGTCATAGCAGTTCTTTAATGCCATCTCAATGGCTTTTATAGTTTGATCGATGTTTAACACCATACCGTGTTGTACACCATTACTGTTGGCACGGCCAAAGCCAAGTATTTCCAGCTTGCCGTACTCGTTTTTGCGTCCGGCTATGGCAGCAATTTTTGTTGTGCCAATATCCAAACCTACGATGATGGGTTGTTCCTGATTCATATTTGTTTGTTTTGTGTGTTTGTGTTTGTTTATGTTATGAGTATGTTTAATAATCGTTTTTCTTTGGCATGATCACTTTTGGTTTATCTGCCGGCTTTTTTACTGCTGCAGTTTTTTTGGCAGGTTGAGGCGCTGGTTTGGCGACCGGTTTTACCGGAACCGCTTTTACGTTGTTGCCTGCCGGCGGTGCGGCAGGTAGCATGGCATTAGCGGTTTCTGTTACTGCACCTCCATTCCCTGATTCATCGCTGTCATCACGCTGGATCGACTGCTGTATCATCGTACTGTCAACGGTGTTCCTGTTATTATCAGGCTGTATGATTTGCAGAAGTGAATCATTGGCCTCCTGCTTCGTTTTGTCTGCCAGCATCTGCATGATCTGTAAGGTTCGCAATGAATCTGCTGCAATATCCTCAGCACCTTTTCTTTTGGCAACCACCTGGTTCTTGTACTGCACATTAATTACACTATAGCAATTCCAGCCTGCCTTTACCATAATCTCTTTATAAAACAGTTTTAATTTTTCCAGTTTTGCATCCGCATCAGCAGCATCGCCAAAAACAATGAGCTGGTTCCCGATCTTGGGTATCATTTCAAAGTTGCGCTGTGCAGTAATATCCACCTGGTCAATCATTGCCATACAGAAAGAATCCTTCTGCAGGGCAAGGCTTATTGTTTTGATATCATTGAGCAAACTGCTGTCGGCTTTTGATAACATTTTTTTATCCGACGGAAAATTGGTGAAAACCGGTAAGCGTGCCGAGAATTTTTCGCTTAGCGGCAGCATCGCCAGATCATTGTCGATATAAAAAGTTGCAGCATTTGTTGTAAATATCCTGGCTACAGGTTCACGCTCCTGTACCATCACTTTTAATACTTCATTATTATCAAAGAACAATTCAGCTGATTTTATCCATACATTTTTTTCCAGTTCGGCTTCCAGCTTTTTCAGGTTGAAGGAGCCTGTGGCTTTACCAATCGGGTTTGCACCTTCACCGGATGCAATTGCATTCAGTATATCCTTTTTATCTACAAAAAAATTATTGCTTACCCCATGTATATTGATTTCAACAGCCTTGCATGCATGCCCGCCCTTACTTCTTATGCCTGATGCCAGTAAAAAAACGGTAGCCCCGCCCAGGGCAACCCAAAGTGTTGCCAGGAGTATCTTTTTAATGCTGTATCGTTTTTTTACTTCCATTTTTTCCAGACAGTGCTAAGAAATTTTCCCGCTTGACAAAATGCTTTTTATCGGTTCCACCAATGTGTCAATATCACCGGCCCCTGCCGTTATCAATAATTCAGTTTTGTTGTTTTTTATCCATTCCATTAATGCTTCCCTGTTCAACACCCTTTTATTCATATTCTTCATTCTTTCCAGTATCATGTCACTGCTCACTCCCGGCATTGGCAATTCCCTTGCGGGGTAAATGGGTAACAGGATAACTTCATCAGCCAGGTCAAGACTTTCTGCAAATCCATCTGCGAAGTCGTTCGTGCGGCTGTACAGGTGCGGTTGAAATATCACTGTACATTTTTTTCCCGGGAACAGCTCCTTAGCACCTGACAGCAATGCCCTCAATTCTTCCGGGTGATGTGCATAATCATCTATCATTACCTGTCCTTCGTTCTTCACGATATATTCAAACCTCCTCTTCACACCCCGGAATTCAGCAACAGCTTCCCTGATCTTATCATTATCAATTTCCAGGTAATGCGCCACACTTATTGCCGCTATCATATTTTCTATATTATGAAGCCCGCCCATGTTCAAAACCACATCACGCAATTCCCAATATTGCATCAGCACATCAAACTGGTAGCTGCCATTGATGGTTTTTATGTTGGCCGCATACACACTTGCATTCTCATTATGCAGGTGAAAGGTCAGGTGTTCATGTGCATCAAGGTCATCCGTTCTTTTAAGTCCGTATTTACTCAGCAGCAAACCGCCTGGTTTGACCCTTTGCGAAAAATCAATGAATGCCTGCTCCATATTTTCGGCAGTGCCATAAATATCCAGGTGGTCAGGATCCATTGAATTGATGATTGCCACATCCGGGCTTAATTTCAAAAAACTTCTGTCATATTCATCTGCTTCAACCACGCTTACATTATTGGCATCACTCCAGAAATTACTGTTATAATTCACAGAGATCCCTCCCAAAAAAGCATTGCACCCGTATCCGCTATGCCGCAGTATATGTGCAACCATTGTACTGGTGGTTGTTTTGCCATGCGTTCCTGCAACACATACACTGAAAGTGCTGTTGGTAATAGCACCTAAAACTTCGCTGCGCTTAGCCAGCTGGTAATTATGCTGCAAAAAATAATTTAACTCCAGGTGATCTTTTGGTATTGCCGGTGTATAAACAACCAGTTCAACCGCTTTATCAATGAACTCTGGGTTATCTTCATAGTGGATCGCAATGCCTTCCTCAACCAGTTTTTTTGTGAGCGTGGTCTCTGTTTTATCATAACCACTTACCATCACGCCTTTCTCATTAAAATACCTGGCCAGCGCACTCATGCCAATACCCCCTGCACCTAAAAAATAAACCCGCTTTATATTTTTAATATCGATCATTAAATACTTTTCAAAATTTCTGCTGCTATCACTTCATCTGCATTGCTTACAGCCAGTTTGCCAATGTTTTCTTGTAATGTTTCCTGTTCTGTTTCGTTCTGCGATAATGCAATAACCGACGGAACCAACTTGGATAACGCTTCGCCGTCTTTAATCATTATACCAGCATTTTTATTAACTAAATTTTGTGCATTTGCTGTTTGATGATCCTCTGCGGCAAATGGAAAAGGCACAAAGATCACAGCCTTTTTCATCACACATAATTCTGCAATGGCCATGGCCCCGCTCCTGCTTATCACCAGGTCTGCTGCGGCATATGCATATTCCATCTGGTTTATAAAATCATTTACCCGGATATTGCTTTTGCCCGCCACTGCATTTTTAGCTCTTTCCGCATAAGGTTTACCCGTTTGCCAGATCAGTTGGAGGTTATTTTGCTCAAACTTTTCCAGGTCTTTATCCAGCGCCTCATTGATACTTTTTGCACCCAGGCTTCCACCAACCGATAACACCGTTTTTTTTGCAGGATCCAATCCAAAAAACCTGATCCCTTCTGCACGGCTGATGGTACTTTTTGTAATACCCGCTCTTACCGGGTTTCCGGTTACCAGCAATTTATCAACCGGAAAGAACTTCTCCATTCCATCGCTGGCAACAAATATCCTGGTTGCTTTTTTCCCAAGCATGATATTGGCCTTACCTGCAAACGAATTGCTTTCATGAATGAAAGTTGGTATCCCCTTTGCCTGCGCCAGCCGCAAAACCGGGAAGCTGGAGTATCCTCCCACCCCGATCACAGCTGCCGGTTTAAAGGATTTGAATATCCTCCTTACCTGGAAAAAACTTTTTATGATCTTACCCGGCAGCCCGATATTCTTTATCAAAGAACTTCTGTTAAAACCTGCTATGTCCAGCCCTTCAATTTTAAAACCCGCCTGCGGTATTTTTTCCATTTCCATTTTTCCCTTTGCCCCCACAAACAAAATCGCTGTTTGTGGCTCCTGTTTTAAAATGGCATTGGCAATTGCTATGGCCGGAAAAATATGCCCGCCTGTTCCACCTCCTGCTATTATTATTCTCTTACTCATTTATGATTAAGTCATTGGCCGGTTAGTGGTTAATTTTATTTCGTTTATATACTTTCAAATAACTATTGACTAATGACCTCCTGTTTACCTTCTAACTGCTCCACGTTTCTTGCTACACTTAAAATAATCCCGATAGACAGGCAGGTAAACAGGAAACTGCTACCGCCCATGCTCACCAATGGAAGTGTTACACCGGTGTTGGGAAAAATATTTACGTTCACTCCCATATTGGCAATGGCCTGTATCACCAGCATAAAACTTAAAGCCAGTGCCAAGAAAGCGCCGAATGCATAAGGGCATTTACGATACAACCTGATGCACCTGTATAAAAAAAGCAGGTAAATAAAAACCATAAATATTCCGCCCAGCAAGCCATATTCTTCCAGGATGATCGCAAAAATGAAATCACTGTAAGAATGTGGCAAAAAATTTCGTGCCTGGCTGTTACCGGGGCCAAGGCCCAACCAGCTGCCTTTGGCAATGGCGATCTTTGCCTGGTTTATCTGGAATAATTTTTCATTTGCATCCTCCTTGTTGCTGTACATGAAAGTTTGAATGCGGCCGATCCAGGTAGGTACACGGCCAACTGCAAATATGGCCGGGATATCCTTTGCCCTGTGCTCTGCTTTATCATAGGTACTTACTGCTATAGAAAATAAAAGCACAACGGGTATTGCAATGATACCAAGCGTTAATAAAATATGTTTGGTACTTATGCGGCCGATAAACATGATCAGGATACTCGTTCCGCCAATTAATAAAGCAGTTGAAAGATTGGCGGGCACAACAAACAGGCAAACAATTGCAACCGGGGCAATGATTGGCAAAAACCCTTTTTTGAAATCTTTAATAACAGCCTGTTTGCGGCTTAACTGCCTGCTTAAATACATGAATAAGGCAAGTTTGGCCAGGTCAGATGTCTGGAATGTCATGTTAATTACAGGCAGCTTTATCCAGCGTGTACCGGCATTTAATGTTTGTCCGAAAAACAAGGTATAGATCAGTAATAAAACCGACAGGATGAACAACGGCAAAGCTACTCTTGAATAAATGGTATAGTTTACCCGGTGTGCAAAATAAATGATGAGCACACCCAAAATTATAAAACCGAATTGTTTGAACAGGTAGCTCTCTGTGCTACGGCTGTATTTATATGCCAGCGAGCCGGTACTGCTGTACACTACCAGCAAACTCACCAGTGTCAGAATTACCACAATACCCCATATAACACGATCGCCCCGGGTTTTATTAACCAGGTTGCCACCCATATTACTCAGGTTGGGTGTAAAAAAAGACCGTATGTTAATTTCTTCAGCCATGATGGCTTTGCATGTTTATTTTTTTGTTACCGACATTTGATCTTTGGTCATCATCGTTGTGTCACTCAATTGTACATTTTGTTATTTATTTGGCTTTACCTGTGTTTTATTGATCTTAGCAAACTATCCGCC
Organism: Ferruginibacter sp.; assembly: GCA_044226725.1. Lineage (GTDB taxonomy): Bacteria > Bacteroidota > Bacteroidia > Chitinophagales > Chitinophagaceae > Ferruginibacter. The sequence goes on from JBGAGM010000005.1 coordinate 125,752, forward strand.
CGGATAATTGCCTGCTTCAGCAGGCGGAGAATTTTACAAATCCTTCACAGCCTGCTTAAACTGGTTTCCCCTGTCTTCATAGTTTTTAAACAGGTCGAAACTGGCACAAGCCGGGCTCAGTAAAACCACATCGCCCTTGCTGGCAAAATGAAATGCTGCATGCACGGCGTCTTTCGCATTTTCGGTATTTACCATCAGCGGTACGATCTCACCAAAAGCCTCATGTATCTTCCGGTTATCGGTTCCCATGCAAACAATCGCTTTTACTTTTTCTTTAACCAGTTCGGTCAATAAAGAGTAGTCGTTACCCTTATCCACCCCACCCAAAATAAGTATGACTGGTTTTTCCATGCTTTCCAAAGCATACCAGGTGCTGTTCACATTAGTGGCTTTGCTGTCGTTGATGAACTCCACGTTCTTGATAACACCCACGGTTTCCATCCTGTGTTCCAGGCTTTCGAAAGTCTGCAGTGCTTCACGGATCTTTTCCTTACGTATATCAACTGCTGTGGCAGCCAGGCTTGCAGCCATACTATTGTACTGGTTGTGTTTGCCCTTTATGGCAAAATCTTCAATACTCATCTGCATCTCTTCGTTTTTCCATTTCAGGTGCATTTTTGCATTCAGCAAATAAGCTCCCTGTGGTAATTGTTTACTCATCGTAATTGGGGCTAGTGTTGATTTAATGGGATAATTATTAATTGTTCCTGTGGTAACCTCATCATCCAGGTTATAAATAAAAACATCATCCGGTTGCTGGTTCATGGCTATCCGGAATTTGCTGCTTATATAATTCTCAAATTTGTAATCGTACCTGTCCAAATGATCTTCAGTGATATTGGTCAAAACAGCCACATCCGGCCTGAATGTTTTGATGTCATCCAGCTGAAAAGAGCTGATCTCTGCCACATACAATGCTTTGGGTTCCACCGCAATTTGTTTGGCAAATGAAAAACCAATATTTCCAACCATCGCACAATCGGCGCCGGCTGTTTTGCAGATATGATACGTTAAAGCAGTGGTGGTTGTTTTACCATTGCTTCCGGTAATAGCGATGATTTTGCTATTGCCTTTATAGCGGTAAGCAAATTCAATCTCACTGATCACACTGATACCTTTTGCACGGATCTGCTTTACCAGTTCATTCTTTTCCGGTATGCCCGGGCTTTTCATCACTTCATCAGCATCCAGGATTCTTTCTGTGGAATGAGTTCCTTCTTCAAAGTCAATCTTATTCAGTTTCAACTCCATTTTATAATGCTCTTTCACAGGCGAGCCATCGCTCACAAACACATCATACCCCTTTTGCTTTGCCAGCAAAGCTGTACCTACGCCGCTTTCACCGGCTCCGAGTATGACTAATTTTTTGTTCATTTTAATTACATCCTTGTTTTTACTTCATTATGAAATAAAAAGAGTTTTTCAACAGCATAGAATTTAAGATCATCATTACTTAATAAAAAAAGCACTTAAAAAATGGTTCTTCAACAGCATAGAATTTAACAGGTCACGTCTTCAAACAGTCTGAACTGGTTGTCTTTACGGAGGATATTGGTAAGCATGAAAAACTAAGCCTTTACAATTTGTAAATTGCCAGTTTGGTTTTCCAAAACTTTGTTATCGCAGCTTCAGCGTTACAATTGCCAAAACCACGCTTAATATTGTTATGATCCAGAAACGGACCGCAATTTTACTTTCATGATAACCCAGCTTTTGATAATGGTGGTGCAGCGGGCTCATCAAAAACACCCTTCGCCCCTCTCCATACTTTCGCTTGGTGTATTTGAAATAACTCACCTGTATCATCACACTTAAATTCTCTACCAGAAACACAAAACAAAAAATAGGGATCAGCAGTTCCTTGCGCACAATGATTGCCAGTGCTGCTATGATACCCCCCAACGCCAGGCTGCCTGTATCGCCCATGAAAACCTGTGCCGGGTATGCATTGTACCAGAGAAAACCGATACAGGCTCCCACAAAAGCAGCAATAAAAATGGAGAGCTCGCCCAGGTTGGGGATATACATGATATTGAGGTACTCGGCGAATTTGATATTGCCACTCACATACGCAAATATGCCCAGGCAAATACCGATAATGGCACTTACGCCCGTGGCAAGGCCATCGAGACCATCGGTGATATTGGCGCCGTTGCTTACGGCGGTAACAATTAAAATAACAATGATAATGTAGAGTATATAGGCATAACTTTCCCAACTTTTGGGCAATAGTTTTGCGTAATTAAACTCATGGTTTTTTACAAAAGGAATGGTTGTAATGATTGATTTTGCATTCGTAAATACCCTGGCTTTACCGTCTACAATAACAGTATCATATTTTGTAGCCGGATTAAGCGGGGCTTGTGATGCAACTTCATCGGTTTTTACAACCTCTCTTTTTACCACAACACTTGGTGTAAAGTAGAGTGTGGCCCCAACGATGATACCCAGCATTACCTGCCCGAAAATTTTAAACCTGCCAGCCAGGCCATCGCTATCACTTTTTTTATATGCTATCCCCTTTGCCTGTGCAATTCGCTTCGCCCTGATCTTTAAATAGTCATCGATAAAACCAATGGTTCCCAGCCAAACGGTACAAAGCAGCATCAGGCGTATATATACTTTATCCAGGTTGGCAAGTAAAATAGTTGGTATTAATATAGCGAGCAGTATTATGATACCGCCCATGGTTGGTGTACCCTTCTTTTCACTTTGTCCTGCCAGGCCCAGGTCACGTACAGATTCACCCAGCTGCTTTTTCTGTAAGAACCTGATCAGCTTCTTACCATATACGGTCGTTATCAGCAGGCTCAAAATCATCGCCAGCATCACACGGAATGTGATGAACTGAAAAAGATTGATACCCGGAAATCGGAACCCTTCTTTAGCAAGCCAGTTAAAAATGTGATACAACATATTAATTCAATAATTTGCCGATTAGCTTATGTGCTAATTCTTTTTACTAATTGCATTCATTTAATTTCCACAAACTCAGATATATTTCATCAGCACATCAGCCAATTAGCAAATCAGCACTTTGTATTTATTTATCCAGTAACTCAAACATTTCCTTCAATATCTTCTTATCATCAAAGTCATACTTTACCCCTTTGATATCCTGGTATTTCTCGTGCCCCTTACCCGCTATTAAAACAATATCATCGTTTCCTGCAAGGCTCACAGCTGTTTTAATAGCTTCTTTCCTGTCGGCAATAGAAATAACTTTTTTTTTAGCCGCAGCATTCACACCTGCCTGCATATCCTCTAAAATCTGCAGCGGGTCCTCACTGCGTGGATTATCAGAAGTGAGAATCACTTTATCGCTGTATTCGCAGGCCACTTCAGCCATCACGGGGCGCTTTGTTTTATCCCTGTCGCCACCGCACCCCACCACCGTGATTACCTGTTCGTTTCCTTTGCGTAAATTCCTGATGGTTGCCAGCACATTCAGTAAGGCATCGGGTGTATGTGCGTAATCAACAATGCCTTTCACTTTTTCTATATTACTAACCTGGTAATCAAACCTTCCTTCGGCACCATCCAGGCTGCTTAATACCTGCAGCACTGTATCTTTATTTTCGCCGAGGCAAACAGCGGCGCCATAAACGGCCAGTAAATTATATGCATTGAATTCCCCGATGAGCCTGAAGTAGACTTCCATTTCATTCACCGTCATATGCAAACCTTCCAGGCTGTTATCTAATATCTTTCCTTTAAAATCAGCCAGGGTTTTTAAGCTGTAGAAAAACTTTTTGGCACTTGTATTTTGCAGCATTACTCCACCCCGTTTATCATCGGCATTACTGATGGCAAATGCTGTTGAAGGAAGCTGATCGAACCAGGATTTTTTTACTCTTATGTATTCATCAAATGTTTGATGATAATCCAGGTGGTCATGCGTGATATTGCTGAACAGCGCCCCGCTAAACTGTAAACCGGTAATTCTTCCCTGGTGTATGGCGTGGCTGCTGCATTCCATAAATACATGGCTGCATCCTTCTTCCACCATTTGTTTCAGCAGCGCATTCAGATTAACTGCATCCGGTGTGGTATGCGTTGCTTCAATGATCCTGTTGCCTACCTGGTTTTGGACAGTGCTAACCAGGCCGCATTTATATCCCAAAGCGGTAAACAGTTTCCACAGCAGTGTGGCTATGGTTGTTTTTCCGTTTGTGCCTGTAACACCTACCAGCTTTATTTTTAAGGATGGTTCTCCAAAAAAATTATGGCTCATGTATCCGGCCGCCTCTGTTGTACTATCAACCTGAACATAGGTAACATGATCGTGCACATTTGCAGGTATCATTTCACATATAATGGCTATGGCCCCTTTTTCAATAGCACTCTCAACAAATTCATTGCCGTTGGCCTTCGTACCTTTCATAGCAATAAAGCAGTCTCCATGCCCTACAGCACGTGAATCCAGTTGCAATGCCCGTATAGCAATTGCTGTATTTCCTTTTACAGACCGGATAGAAACCTTATATAGTATGTCCTGCAGTATCAATTTAGTATCAGCGCTATGTTTTGATTTTTTGTAAAATTCACACCGGCAGCAATTGACTGGTTCATTACACGTCCCCTTCCGGTTACAGTAACTTTTAGTCCTTTATTTTCCAGCAAATACACTGCGTCTTTCAGTCCCATACCAACTACATTGGGGGTTACAGAACCAGTAGCCTGGGTTGTTGCAGATGTATTTAATGTGGCAGCATTATTTTTTATTTGTGCTGACCGCCAGTATCCGGAACTTCCTGAATCACTGTAGCGGAGGTTCAGAGAATTGAAAATAGAGCTCAATTCATCCTTTAATCCCATATAAGTATATAAGCTGCTGTCGGGTTTGTTTACTGCCACGTATTTTCTTGTACTCAGGTAACTTCCATATATACGATCACTGATTTCTTTAAACACAACGCCTGAAACATCGGCTCCATAGATCTTTTTTGATTCTTTGCTATTCTGTATAACAACAGCTATTGTATATTTAGGCTGTTCTGCAGGAAAGTAACCGATGAAAGATGCCTGATAAATCTTATTCCCTTTATTATAACCCCGGTTATCCAAAGCAGTAACGGCTGTACCTGTTTTACCTGCAATGCGGTAGCTTGAATCCTTAATGATCCTTGCAGTGCCGTGTTCATTTTCAACTACTGCCAGCAGGCATTCCTTAAGCTGCGCAAGGGTTTCGTCACTGCAAACTTTTTCCACCAATACCTGCGGTTGTATGCTCTTCACTTCCACACCATATTGCCTGATAGAACTTACCAGGTAAGGTTTCATCATCTTTCCGTTGTTGGCCACCGCATTGTACAGCATAAGCATGTGCAGCGGTGTTACCAGTTCTTCGTAACCATGTGCCATGTAGGGGATGGTTGTATTTGCCCAGCTTCGGTTAGTTGGCTTTTTAATAGTTGGTTTCCCCGAGGCTGCAGTAAGATCTACCCCGGTAAGTGTATCCAGCCTGAACTTATGGAGGTGATCGATAAATTTGGAAGGCTGGCTGTGATAATACTGGTCGGCAAGTTTCGCAAATGCCACATTACTGCTTCTTGCAAAAGCATCCTTAACGGTAAGGTCTCCTGCACCTAAATGAGAATCTTTAATGGTTAACCCATAAAAATTCTTTTTCCCTCCTTCACAATTAACCACTGTATTTATGGTCACATATTTATCTTCCATCAGGCTCATGGTGGTGGCCAGCTTAAAGATAGACCCTGGTTCTGTTGCCTTACCGATACCATAGTTAAGGTCTTCGGTATAAGTACCGTCTGCCTGTTTACCCAGGTTTGCAATGGCTTTGATTTTACCGGTGGCTGTTTCCATTACAATAGCAGTTCCATGCAGTGAGTTATTGCCAACCATCATGCGCATCAGCGCAGACTCTGTTACATCCTGTATGTATGTATCGAGTGTTGAAATAATATCCTTTCCATTCTCAGGATCTACTTCTCCTCCATCCACCGGCATATAAGCGCCGGCCATGTATCTTACCAGTTGCTCACCAGTTTTACCTTTCAATAAACTATCATACCGTTGTTCAAGCCCCACATTGGCAGCGTTATCCCTTGATAAGCCAATGGTGCGGTTTGCCAATAACACATAAGGATTGATGCGCTTGTCCTTCGCTTCAACAATAAAGCCGCTTTTATTCTTTCCGAGCCTCACTAAAGGAAAATCACGAAGTTGTTTATACTCTGTAAATGAAATTTTCTTCTTAAGCAGATAATACCGGTCTTTATTCTTGTAAGCCAGCTTCATCTCTTTCTGGTATGTATCTGCGGTTTTATCGTTAAACAAACCTGCCAGGCAAAGGCTCAGGCTGTCGATATTATCCTTAAATCTTTTTCCATCTTTTTCTCTAAGGCCTTCTGCAGCAAAATCAACATATACATCAAATACGGGTACCGATGTGCTCAGCATATTTCCATCCTCGCTATAGATAGTACCACGCTCAGCCTCTACAGGCAGGTATTTCAGGTGCAGGTTATTGTCCATCTTTGTCCAAAAATCGCCCTGTACCTGCTGGATGTAAAAAGCCTTACCCACGACAACCAGGCCAAGGATGACAATTCCCAGGAAACTGAGATAAACTCTCCACAGTATGTCCTTTTTTACGTCCACTGTTTTATTTTTTATTTGCTTCTCCCAGCAGAACCGGCGGCTGTGTCAATTCTTTTAATCCGAGTGGTTCCACCACTTTTATTAATTCACTTGCTTTACTTCTGAAGATCACATCACTTTTGATGGTCTTGTATTCGTATTCCAGTTCCTTTATCTTTTTTTCCGTTGTATTGATTTTTAATATCTGCTTATCGGCATGGTGACCGTTATAGATATACAATACCGCCAGGATGGTTAAAAACAGAAAAAAGGGAATGTTCTTCACCACCCATTTATGGCTTACCAGTTTCTTCCAGTCTATCTTCTGACCGGTTGCAGGCTGTTCTTTTATTTCTTTTTCTTCCGCCATTTACATTTATCTGTTCTTATCAACTTTTACTTCATAACTGCCACCCGTAATTTGGCGCTTCTTGATCTGCTGTTTTCCTTCAGTTCCTTCTCTGACGCCGTAACAGGTTTTTTGGTGAGCACTTTTAAAGGGTTTTCAATCCGGTGACCGTATATATCATCAACTGTGGTATCATCAAAAGTCCCGTTCTTAAAAAAATTCTTTACCAACCTGTCTTCCAGCGAATGAAAGGTGATGATTGCTATTCTTCCTCCCGGTTTTAATACTGATAATGTTTGCTGTAGTAACTCCTTTAAAGCTCCCAGTTCGTCATTTACTTCAATGCGTATGGCCTGGAATACCTGTGCAAAATATTTTTGGGGATTACCTTTAACTACGGCATGCACGGCATTTTTAAATTCATTGATGGTTCGTATAGGTGTAAGCGCCCGTTGTGACACGATTGTTTTTGCCAGGGTACGTGCGTTGGTTACCTCGCCATATTGTTCAAACATTTTATGAAGCTGAACTTCTGAAAAACTGTTCAGGATATCCGCTGCTGTTGATTTTTGGCGCTGATCCATACGCATATCCAGTGCTGCATCAAAACGGATGGAGAATCCACGATCAGCTTCGTCAAACTGGTGGCTGGATACGCCGAGGTCTGCAAGTATACCATCAACCTTTGGCGACTTGTGCAAACGCAGGAAGCGCTGCAAGTGCCTGAAATTTTGAGGAACAAAAATCACCCTGTCATCATCCGGCAGGTTATTTCTTGCATCATCATCCTGGTCAAAAACTATCAGCCTGCCATTATCATTCAGGTGCTGTAAAATAGCCCGGCTGTGCCCCCCGCCACCAAAAGTGCAGTCAACATAAACGCCTCCGGGCCAGATGTCGAGGCCCTCTATGCATTCCTGCAATAAAACCGGTGTGTGGTAGATGGCCTGTTTATCCGTTAATCCGTTAATTGGTGTTGATTTGTTTTGTTCGCTCATACGTATTAACCAATTAACTTATTAACTTATTAACCTGCTGTCTTATTCATCACTTCATTTGCAAGATCGCTGAATGATTGTGGTGTAAAAGTTTCAAAGAACTGCTTGTACTTATTTTTGTCCCATATTTCAATTTTGTTAACCGCCGATACCAAAACAATATCCTTGTCCAATCCTGCATGCTCGGCCAGGTTTTTTGGAACCAGCAAGCGGCCGGCCGAATCCAGTTCCAGTTGTGTAGCCCCGTTTAAAAAATACCGCCTGAATTCTCTTACCTTAGGGTCAAAATCATTCAGTTTGCTGATCTCAGAAAAAATAGGTTCCCAGCTTTGCTGCGGGTATAATGTGAGGCATTTTTCAAAACCCCGGTTGATTATAAAATGCGTGGCTCCCTCTTCCGGCAGTTGCTTTTTAAAGCCTGCAGGTAAAAGAAAACGTCCTTTAGCATCTAAAGTGGCCTCATATTCACCAAGGAAACCTATCATTTTCAGGTATTTAGTGTCTAAAATAACATAGACTCCCACAAAATAACACTTTTTCCCACTTTATATTCATTTTTTGGGGAAAGTTTTTTATCCACAGGGGTTTATGCCAGATTTGGCGTGCTTATCGGGGAAAAATCGGCAAAATGGATGTTAATTATCTGTGGAAAGCTGTGCATAGCTGTGAATTCGCACAGATTTTATCGTTTCTAAATCAAATAATATGAATACGGCAGGCTACTCGGGAACCCCATTGCTAAAAAAGCTTGGCATAAAACCAACCATGAAAGTTTTGGTAATTCATCAGCCGGAAGAGTATTTTGAATTGCTGGGAACGGACATTTCAGATCAGTATATTTCTAAGGGAGAGGTACCTGACCTGGTACAGGTTTTTGCAAAAGATATGGCTGTTTTTATTAACGAAATGAAACGTATTTTACCTTATTGCAAAAAGAATCCATCCATTACCATCTGGGTGTCGTGGTATAAAAAAAGTGCAGGCATCAGTACAGACCTTTACGAAGACCGCATTCGTGATTTTGCCCTTCAGAATAACCTGGTGGATGTGAAAGTATGTGCTGTAAGTGAAATATGGAGCGGTTTAAAGCTGGTGGTACCGCTGGCAAAAAGATGAATTATTTTGGTAAAGGAAGTGATATTGTAAAACTACTTCCCTTGCCTAATACACTCTCTGCTTTAATAGTTCCATGATGTGCATCGATCATCGTTTTTACATAGCTTAAGCCAAGGCCAAAACCTTTTACATTGTGTACATTGCCCGTATGCGCCCGGTAAAATTTTTCGAAGATCCGGTGCAGTGTTTCTTTATTCATACCAATGCCATTGTCCTCAATCTTTATTTTAAGCTGGTTACCTGCATTTCGGGTGCTTAATTTAATGTGCAGGTTGTCTTTTGAATATTTTACCGCATTATCAAGTAAATTATTGATCACGTTGGTAAAATGTACCTCGTCTGCCATGATGAGATCATTTTCGGCTTCCAGGTCCACATCTATCTTGCCCCCTTTTTCCTCAACCTGCAAATTGATATTGTTCAAAACATGGATAATGACATCGTGTGCCAAAAGCCGCTTCATATTCAATTGTACTTCGTTCTTATCCAGCAAAGCCGCCTGCAGTATGGTTTCCACCTGCTTGTTCATGCGCTTGTTCTCTTCCTTGATGATGCTGGTAAAATACTCAGCCTTTTCTTTATTACCGCTAACCTTATCGTTCTTTAAAGCATCCACGGCCAGTGAGATGGTGGCCAATGGTGTTTTAAATTCGTGCGTCATGTTGTTAATGAAATCTGATTTGATCTCACTTAGTTTCTTTTGCTTAAGCAATGTGCGGACGGTGATAAAAAAAGCAGTAGTTATAATAATGGTAAACAGAACTGCCCCGAGTATGAACCAGATCATCTCCCTCCAAATAAGTCCTTTCTGATGCGGCACTATTATAGAAAGGAATTCTTCGTTGCCCATATTCTCAAAGCTGCTGCCACTTGCAGGTTCCAGCGGAAGTACATGGTTAATATTATGGTTGGAATCGAGATAGTATTTATAAAAATCATTGCTGTAAACCTGGTCGCCATTAATAGAATTTACACTTACATTAAATTCAAAGGGATAGTCTTTCAGGTTGTACTTAACAAAGCCCATCCGTATAATATCTGCTATCTCATCTTTTGAAAAACGTTTGATAACTGAAGGCCTGAAATATTGCATCTGGAGTTTATCTCCGGGGAAAAGCAAGTCGCTTTTCCGGGTCAGCGGCATCAGTGAATTCCTTTCCTGCGTTAAGATGGTGGCAGCATAATATTGTGCGTGTACAATATTATCCTCCACCTGCTTATCTTTTATATCCTTGGCACTTTTGATCCACATGTACTGAAAAAAAATCAGCCCCAGCAGGGAAAAAAGTATCAATATTGTTATGATCGGAAAAATTCTTTTCATTCAGGCAAAGGTAAATCAGTATTGTGCTGTAAGATAATTTAAAACAGGTAAAGTATAAATTTAACTAAGGTTTAGATAATTGAATAAAAAACATCCGTGGCTGAGCTTTTTGTGTGATAAAATACTATTTTAGGAATATGATTGAACCCGCCGCAGGCATATTATTGATAGCCGACCCTTTTTTAAAGGACCCGAACTTTTTACGAACAGTAGTACTGTTGTGCGAACACGAGAAAGAAGGAAGCTTTGGCTTTGTTTTAAACAAGCAGGTTAAATACTCACTCGATGAATTGGTAGGTGATATGGAAGGATATACCTTACCTGTTTACTATGGCGGGCCGGTACAAACGAACAGCATTCATTTCCTGCACCAGTACCCCGACCTGGTTCCCGAATCGGTAAAGGTGGGGCATGATATTTATTGGGGCGGAAATTTCGAGACTGTTGCTGCCCTCATAAAAAAACAGCTTATCGAAGAAAACAGGATCAAGTTCTTTTTAGGTTACAGCGGCTGGGGCAGCGGGCAGCTGCAGGATGAAATGGAAGAAAAGAGCTGGCTTACCGTTCAGGCAAACAGCAAGCTGGTATTTAATACACAGTTTGATCATGTTTGGAAAGACAGCCTGAAAACATTGGGTGGAAAATATGAGCAGGTGATCAATTACCCGATAGATCCTCAACTGAACTGAATTTATACCGGCCATTTTTTACTGACTGTATTTTAATTAACTTTCCTGATAAAACTAACCGGCTTTTGTTGTACTCATTTGTAAAAATCATTGCCAGGCTTGCCTTACCGCTTTATTGCAGGAATTTGGCAATCAACCGCAAAGAAATACTAAAGCATAAAGGGCCTTTGTTGCTTGCTGCTAATCATCCCAACTCTTTTCTGGATGCCATAATCCTTTGTACTTTATTTGATGATACCGTTTATTCACTTGCAAGGGGAGATGCTTTTAAAAATAAAACAGCCGCAAAAATTTTAACCCTTTTCAAAATGTTCCCGGTTTACCGAGTAAGTGAAGGTGTGGAAAATATGGAAGAGAATTACAAAACATTCGAATTGTGCAAGGATATCTTTAAAAAGAATGGCATCGTACTTATTTTCAGCGAGGGAAGATGCATTAATGAATGGCACTTGCGCCCCCTGAAAAAAGGCACGGCAAGACTTGCTATCAGCAGCTGGGAGGATGGAATTGACCTGAAAGTGTTACCCGTGGCCATTAATTACAGCTCATTCAAAAAATTTGGAAAAAATGTGAAGCTGCTATTTGGTAATATCATCAGCAAAGAAGATATTAATTACAAAGACACGCATGGCAATGCCATCAAACAGTTTAATGAAAGCTTGAAAGCACAGCTGGAAAAATCTGTTTTTGAAATTGACAGGAACGATAAAGTTTCCCTTCATCAGCATTTCTATATTAAGCAACCCTTAGCTAAAAGGATATTACTTTTTATACCTGCATTAACCGGCGTATTACTGCATGCGCCATTATTCTATTGTATAAAATGGCTGGGTGATACACTGGTAAAGGAAGATGGTCATGATGATTCAAAAATGATTGGTTTTTTATTCGTGCTTTACCCGCTGTTTCTTTTACTGGTAACTGCAGTGATATTCTTATTTACCAAATGCTGGCTTTCCCTGCTGCTGCTGGCAGTTTTGCCATTTACCGCCTGGAGTTACGTTCAGTTAAAGAAGCAACTGGATTAAAAGGACCAGGTCAATTTCACTTTATCAACGGAGCGGCCGGTTTTTCCGGATGACCCGAAAATAAAAAACCCATGCAAAATGCATGGGTTCTATTAATAAAAATTAAAAAGATCAGGCTTCCACAGCTCCTTCCACCAAAACAGTTGTTTTGTTGTTCAGCACCTCCACAAAACCGCTTTTGATACTGTAAGCAGCTGTTTGTGTTTTATCTTTCAATATTTTCAGTTTGCCTTCCTTTAAAGCGCTTACCATTGGAGCATGTTTGTCCAATACCTCAAAAGAGCCAGCAATGCCGGGCAACTGAACGCCATACACATCGCCGCTGAAAATCTTTTGTTCCGGTGTTAAAATCTCTAAAGTCATAAATACAATTTGATGATCTGATAATTTGATAATTAGCTGATTTGGTGGTCATGCATTCAACAACACATCACCAAATCTTCAAATTTTCAAATTAAGCTTTTGCAGCTTCCATTAATTTTTTACCCTTCTCAATCGCATCTTCCAAAGTGCCCACCAGGTTGAATGCGGCTTCAGGATACTCATCCACTTCACCGTCCATAATGGCATTAAAACCACGGATCGTATCTTCAATGGGAACCAGCACACCTTTTAAACCGGTAAACTGCTCGGCCACAAAGAATGGCTGAGAAAGGAAACGTTGTACTTTACGGGCACGTGCCACCACCAGCTTATCTTCATCACTCAATTCATCCAAACCAAGGATGGCAATAATATCCTGTAACTCTTTATAGCGTTGTAAGATCAGTTTTACGCGGTTGGCAGTATTATAATGTTCTTCACCCACAATCAGCGGAGTAAGGATACGTGATGTTGAATCCAAAGGATCCACCGCAGGATAGATACCCAGATCCGCAATCTTACGGCTCAATACGGTAGTCGCATCCAGGTGAGCAAATGTGGTTGCAGGCGCCGGATCGGTCAAATCATCCGCAGGTACATATACCGCCTGTACAGATGTGATTGAACCATTTTTGGTTGAAGTGATACGCTCCTGCATCAATCCCATTTCAGTTGCCAGCGTTGGCTGGTAACCCACCGCAGAAGGCATACGCCCTAATAGAGCCGATACCTCGGAACCTGCCTGTGTGAAACGGAAGATATTATCAACGAAGAACAGGATATCCTTTCCCTGCCCGCTTCCATCCCCGTCGCGGAAATATTCTGCAAGCGTCAATCCGCTTAAAGCCACACGGGCCCTAGCTCCGGGTGGTTCGTTCATCTGCCCGAACACGAAGGTTGCCTTACTGTCTTCCAGGCCTTTGATATCCACTTTGCTAAGGTCCCATCCGCCTTCTTCCATACTATGCTTAAAACCTTCGCCATAGTTCATGATACCCGCTTCAATCATCTCCCTCATCAGGTCATTACCTTCACGGGTCCTTTCACCCACACCCGCAAATACTGATAAACCGCTATAAGCTTTTGCAATATTGTTGATCAATTCCTGGATCAATACCGTTTTACCCACACCGGCACCGCCAAACAAACCGATTTTACCACCTTTTGCATATGGTTCAATCAGGTCAATAACTTTAATACCAGTGTACAATACTTCGCTGGCAGTACTTAAGTTCTCAAATAATGGTGGTTTGGCGTGGATGGGGCGGCCACTGGCTTTGCTAACCTGGGGCAAACCGTCAATAGCATCGCCGGTTACGTTGAACAGGCGGCCTTTAATAGCTTCGCCGGTAGGCATTAAAATCGGTTTACCGGTATCAACCACCACCATACCACGAACAAGACCTTCCGTTCCGTCCATCGCAATGGTACGTACACTGTCTTCTCCAAGATGCTGCTGAACTTCAAGCACCAGGGTATCGCCGTTCTCACGTTTTAACTCCAATGCATTTAAAATTTCGGGTAGTTTGCTGTCGCTGTCAAACTGAACGTCAACCACAGCACCGATGATCGATTTAATTTTACCGGTATTAGCCATAAAAATGATATTTAATTTTCGAGCCGCAAAGGTAAGGGTTGGGGCTTGGAACTAAAAATTTGCAGGGATTTTTTTGGGGATAAACTTTTGAACCCTGATTTAGCTGCATTGGCGACGCTCCGTTCAAAGGGAGAATAGCTATTTAGCCTTAAAAATCAGGTCAAAAAGCTATATTTACTTTAACAAAATATATAATTTCTCTTTGCTATTTTGTTTATAAACAGTACCGAACCAATCCTGAATCATATAAAAACAAGCCCTTTATGAGAATTTTCCCATCAACGCTGCTGCTTACCCTTTTTTTAACGGCCTTTATCAACCTGCATGCCCAGCAACCCATCCTCAGGCTGGCGGGTAAAGATTCCGGTACCGTTTCGCTTGCCAGGTTAAAAACAGAGGTTAAAGTAATAGGCAGCTATGCAGTTACCACTATGGAAATGGAGTTTTGTAACAGCACCAACCGGGTATTGGAAGGCGAACTTATTTTCCCCATGCCGGACGGGGTAACCGTTTCCCGGTATGCAATAGATATAAATGGAAAGATGAGAGAGGCCGTACCGGTGGAGAAAGAGAAAGGGCAGGTAGTCTTTGAAAATATAGTAAGGCGCAATGTTGACCCGGGCCTACTGGAAAAAGTGGAAGGCAACAATTTCAGAACACGGATATATCCCATTCCCGCCAATGGTTGCCGTACCGTACTGATTGGCTATGAGCAATTGCTTACCTTAAATAGTAAGTATGCTTTTGTGTATTCTTTACCGCTGCATTTTAAGGAGCCCATCAAACAATTTGATTTTTCAATCACTGTTGCATCCGGTTATATTCCCGAAGTAGGTTCCGATTGTAACACCGGTTTAAAATTTGAAGAGCTGAACAAGGTGTTTACCTCTTCCGTGTCAAAGCAGCATTTTATGCCCGACGGGGCCTTTATCATCAATGTACCCAAAACACCCGATGCAGCCGAAATAAGTATGCAATCTGTAAATGGCCGGTATTATTTTTTGCTAAACACTTTTCCGCAACCAAAAACAATCGAAAAAAAGATACCCGCTAATATTTCCGTTGTATGGGATGCTTCTTTAAGTGGCGAAAAACGTGACCATACAAAAGAATATGAATTGCTGGATGCTTATATAAAAAAGAAAGGCAACCTGGTCATTAATCTTTTTACCACTGATGTTGATTTTAAAAAAGCCGGGATTTACAGCATTTCAAATGGCGACTGGAGTGAGCTGAAAAAGGCACTCGAAAACACTGTCTATGATGGCGCCACCGATCTAAGCAAGATCAATTTTTCATCTGCCGGGGAAGAGTTCATTGTTTTTACAGATGGTATCAGTAATTGGGGCAATGTTGAAAATATTGTGCTGCCTAAAAAACCGGTTTATACAGTCTGTGCAGCAGCAACGGCCAACTATTCACTCTTAAAATATATTTCATCCTCTACCGGTGGTGCTTTTATCAACCTCAACGAATCTGATATTGCCACTGCACAAAAATATCTTACCGAACAAACATTGCAATTCATTGGCTTTAAACAACCTGGTGGCATCACAGAAGTATACCCTTCAGTAGCAACACCTGTTGTAAATGGCTGCAGCATTGCCGGCATCAGCAATAGTGGCAACGTGGGTATATTCCTGCAATATGGATATGGCAATACGGTTGTGCAGGAAGATTATTTAGACATGAGTTTCTCTGCCCACAATACCAAATTCATCGACATTGAAAAAATCTGGGCACAGAAGAAAATAGCCGAACTTGATATTCAGTATGAAAAAAATAAGGAAGCCATTAATGCTTTGGGTAAAAAATATTCCGTTATCACACGCAACACTTCATTAATTGTGCTGGATGCTGTGGAAGATTATGTACGGTACGATATAGAGCCCCCGGCAGAATTGATGGAAGCCTATACTAAGCTGTTGAATGAAAGAAAGGCTGTTGTGGCAGAAAAAGAAAAAGATGTGCTGGCAGATGCCAAAAGGTATTTTGGAATTGTTCAGTCATGGTGGGGTAAAGAATTTAAACCCGGATCCGGAAGAAAAGATACCAAATCCCCGTTGAAGCCGCAACGAAATTTGGCTCCTGCTTACAATCCGGCTGTATCAGATTCTATTCCGGTAAGAACGGTCAGGCGATCACTTCGCCCGGGCGAATCGGTTGATTCTGTTTTGAACAGAGACCGCAGTATGGCCCCGGCAACTGCACGAAGATATGAAGTTGCAGGCTCTGTATCTGCTGTAACTGCTGATACCATGCAATTTGCAAGCGGACTTACCAATTATATAGCATCCGATCCCGGGGATACAGATGGCGATGGCGTATCTGATAATGAAGACAGATGCATAAATGAGGCTGGCCCGGTATCAAATTTTGGTTGCCCGGTTATTGCAGCGCAAATGATCAGCAGGGTTAATTTGGCTTCGCAAAATGTGTATTTCAGCAGCGGCTCTGCAAATTTGGAGGAAGTCTCTGACAGAAGGGGGTTTGCATTTACAACCTCGAAAAGCAGGGGCAAGCGTTTAAAAAAAGCTTTACCGGGTACCCGAAGTACTGCTCAGGCTGCATCTCCTGTTCCACCACCACCGCCTCCGGTGGTTGATGAAGCTGTAAAGGAAAAAAGCAATCAGCGGACCGCTTACAAATGGAGTGATGCGAATGCTGCCGCAGAAATAAAGATGAGTGAATTGATACCAGAAAATTTTTACCTGAGATCATTGGATAGTGTATCAGCAAAAAACAGGTATAACAAATACCTGGAACTTAGAAAGGATACCTGCGGGCCAACATTCTATTTTGACGTGGCTAATTTATTCTTTAGAAATGGGGATTCCCTGAATGGTTTTAAAATACTTAGCAATATCGCCGAGCTGAACCTGGATGATCATGAATCCTGTAAAATGCTTGGCTATCGTTTAAAAAGCCTGCAGCGGTTTGATGATGAAATAATGATCTTCAGAAAAGTGATGCAACTGCGGCCACAGGATCCGCAAAGCTACCGCGACTTTGCACTGGCACTGGCCGATGCAGGTAAATACCAGCAGGCGCTGGATACCCTTTACTACTCCTTCACAAAACAATATGATCGTCAGATAAAAAGCCTGTATCCAGGTATTGAGGAGATTATATTGACCGAAATAAATGAATTGATAGCATTGCACGGTAAACAACTAAATACCTCAAAAATACCTGCTGAGCTCATTGAATCCATGCCTGTTGATGTTCGTGTTGTGATAAGCTGGAATATGAATGATACCGATGTTGATCTTTGGGTGATTGACCCCAATGGTGAGAAATGTTTTTTCAGCCATAAGGAAACAGCTATCGGAGGAAGGCTATCGCTCGATTTTACAAGAGGATATGGTCCCGAACAATTTATGCTGAAGAACAGCATAAAAGGTACATATAAAGTGATTGCCAATTACTATGGCGACAGACGTCAGCGCATTGCAGGCTCTACCAGTGTGATAGCCGAGGTCTTCACTCATTATGGAACAACATCGGAGCAAAGAAAACTGGCAGCCTTACAGATGGCCGGAAAGGGAAGCAAGGAAGTGCTGATAGCAGAATTTAATTTTTAAAACAAACCGCAGAGGCGCAGGCAATAATTTTTATTTCCCTGCGCCTCAGTGGTTATTAAACTACAGCATTTTAAAAACCAGGGCTGCTAAAATTCCGCCAATCAGTGGCCCTGCAACCGGTATCCAGCTATAACCCCAGCCACTGCTTCCTTTATCTTTTATGGGAAGAATAAAATGCATGATCCGTGGCCCCAGGTCCCGGGCGGGATTAATGGCGTAACCGGTTGGGCCGCCCAAACTTAATCCGATACCCAATACCAGTAATGCAACGGGCAAAGCATCTAATGAACGTAACCCTGCATCTGCGCCGGTGATAAAAAATACACCGAATACGAGGGCAAAAGTGCCGATGATCTCCGTAGAAAGGTTAAAATAAACATTGGGTATTGCCGGGCTGTTGCAAAATACACCCAGCTTGGCACCTGCATCGTTGGTTTCATCAAAATGCTTTTTGTAAGCAACCCACACTAACAATGCTCCGATCATGGCACCCGCAAACTGGCCGGCGATATACGCAGGCACGAGCGACCAGTCAAATTTATCCGCAAAAGCAAGTGCAATGGTTACTGCCGGATTTAAGTGAGCGCCGCTGTGTGCCGCTGAAATATACACACCCACAAACACCGCCATGGCCCAGCCAAGTGTGATAACGATCCAGCCGCTGTTATTACCATTGGTTTTATTTAAAACCACATTGGCCACAACGCCATCGCCTAACAAAATTAGAAATGCTGTTCCGATCAGTTCAAAGAGAAAATTATTCATATAGCAGTTGTTTTATTGTTTTATTATCTACACACAAATTATTTGACTGTATTGCAATTCGTGTTTCAAATTCGCACAGTAAAAGTTATTCTTCTTCAGCCCACGTTATAGCAGATTTTATTGCCCGTTGCCAGCCTTTGGTAAGTACCACTACTTTTTCATCCTGCATGCAGGGAGCAAATTCCGCATCAACCTGCCACTGGTCTTGTATGGCTTCAATATTTTTCCAGTAACCAACTGCAAGCCCGGCAAGATAGGCAGCACCCAATGCAGTTGTTTCGGTTATAACAGGACGCACGACCCGGGTATTTAGGACATCTGCCTGGAACTGCATCAGCAGGTGATTGGCAGTAGCGCCCCCATCTACTCTTAATTCTTTGATAGCAATACCCGAATCAGCTTCCATAGCTTTTAATACGTCTGCGGTTTGATAAGCAATACTCTCCAGCGAAGCCCGGGCAATATGCGCAGCCGTGGTTCCCCGGGTAATGCCCACCAGGGTTCCTTTGGCATATTGGTTCCAGTAAGGTGCACCCAAACCTGCAAATGCCGGCACCACATACACCCCATCAGCTGTATCAACCGATGCAGCAAGCGTTTCCACCTCTTTTGAATTTTTGATGATGCCCAATCCGTCACGTAACCATTGTACAACAGCGCCTGCAATAAAAACACTTCCTTCCAGGGCATAATGAGTGATACCATTCACTTTCCATGCTACAGTGGTTAATAAATTATTTTTTGTTTGAACCGGTTGTTCCCCGGTATTCATCAGCATAAAACAACCGGTGCCATAGGTGTTTTTTACCATTCCCGGCTGAGTGCACATCTGGCCAAACAATGCACTCTGCTGATCGCCGGCAATCCCTGCAATGGGAATATTATGCGATGTTAAAATATTTTGCGTGGTGCCATATACTTCGCTGCTGCTGCGTATTTGCGGCAGCATACTTCCGGGTATGTCAAATATTTTTTGCAATTCCCCATCCCATTGTAATGTATGTATGTTGCACAACATAGTACGGGATGCATTGGACACATCCGTTACGTGTACCTGGCCTTTGGTGAGGTTCCAGATCAGCCAGCTATCGATGGTTCCAAAACATAGGTCACCTTTTTCTGCTTTGGCTCTTGCACCTTCAACATTATCCAGTATCCATTTGATTTTACTGGCAGAGAAATAGGCGTCTGCGATCAGGCCTGTTTTTTCCTGTATCATTTTGTCCAATCCGTTTGCACGCAGTTCATCACAAAAAGATGCTGTTCTCCTGTCCTGCCAAACAATGGCATTGTAAACGGGCTTGCCGGTTGCACGCTCCCAAACCACCGTAGTTTCTCTTTGGTTTGTTATACCGATGGCGGCAATATTCTCTGGCAGTAAACCCGCTTTGGTAATGGCTTCTGCTGCCACACCCAATTGTGTGCTCCATATTTCATTGGCATCATGCTCCACCCAGCCCGGCTGCGGAAATATTTGTGTGAATTCTTTTTGTGCCAGGCTGATGATACTTCCCTTTTCATCAAAAATAATGGCACGGGAGCTGGTGGTGCCCTGGTCGAATGCTAAAATGTATTGAGCCATCAAGATGATTTTCTATCAAGATAAATTAATTTTTATAAAAAAAGCTGCAAGCACCGGCCTGCAGCTAAAAAACACAACTATATATTTAAAACTTAACCTCTTCTTCCCCTGCCCCTTCGCCTGTCATCATCATTATCCCTTCCGCCTCTTCTTTGTATGCTGGTGTTGGTACGCACCCTCGTATTTCCTCTCGGGCCTGTAACCCTTGTACGTGTGCGGGTAACCTTAAAATTATTTCGTGCGCCTGTGGTCCTGGTCCTTACAATGGTTGAGCTGGCCCTGTATGGTGTATATACCCGGTGTGCCATCACCACCCTGTGTGTACGTACTACCGCACAATGCCTGTGGTATACCACCACACGTGGATGAAACACATGCCAGGCAAACGGGCGCCATGGTCTCCACCAACCGGGATAATGGCGCCATCTCCAGGGAGATACCCAAGGAACATAAGCGGGGCGATAAACAAAACGAACCGATGGCCAGAAGAAAACATTGACCACAATCCTGTTCGTTTCATATAAATTGGCAGCAGGCCCGTTTGAAGGGGTTCCTGCATCGTCACCCACTTCGTCTCCTTCATCCGATGCTTCCACAATAGTTTGTTCACCAAAGATCTCCTCATCGCCTACGATCTGCGCCACAGCTGTTGTATCGCCGGTTTTCTCCAGTTCTATCACAGCTATATCCTGGTTTTCATTTTCAGATACTGCCACCTGTAAAACAAAAGCATGCACATCCTTGTCAGCCTTATCAATCACTTTTATGTAATCGATCTCGCCATCACCATTCAGGTCGAGGTTGTTTACATTATTACTTTCGGTATTGATACGTTTTTCAAAATCTTCGATGGAAGAAGATTGCTTAAACATTTCGAGTGCGCCCTGCAGGCTAAAATTATCTCCGGGCATGCCGGTAGAGTCTTCCTGCGCCCGGGCACTTATTGCAGTAGCTGCAAAGCAGATCAACAGGAAAAGCAATTTTTTAAATTGTTGCATATTGGTAATTTTTGTTTGGTTAAGACTATGCTGTTTCAAAAAGGTTTATTTACAGCGTATAATTTTTTGTTCATTCAAAAATATACATACAGTTTTTCTGTATTGTCACCTCAAAGGGTTATTCTCCCGTTCAAATAATAGAATTGGAAATTTTCCAGGAATTTCTATATTTGCAACATTGTAGCAAAAAACAAAGCATTGTTCAGAAGCCGGATCATACAAAAAATTACAGCAGCCTGTATGCTGGCATTATTTGCCATCAGCATCACACCTGTTGTAGTATTTCATAACTGGCTGGCCAATCATACTGACACCTGTAAAAAGCCAGGCAATACCCAAACACAGCAGCTTGGCAAACAAACATTCAATTGTCATTGCGATCATATAGTAGCAGAATCTCCCTTCACCGGGCCCGAAACGATCACAGCATCCTTACCCCCGCAATTTTTTGCGATACCTGCAACAGTTGATATCTTTTCACTACCTGCCTCACCGTCGTTTTTCTGTTCACTGCGTGGGCCACCTGCAGTTTAATAATCCCGGTTTAAAAGCAAATCAATTCATGCCTGGTGCATGTGATTTTGTATCATCACTACATTATTAAACTTATTGTCATGCGCATAATGCTTATCCGCCTGTTGTACATATTTCTTGCAGGCTGTTTTTACACTAATAGTTTTGCCGGCTCAGCCGATAACAATAAAGAACTGAACGGCACTTTTTCCGGTATCATCACCGATGCCAAAACCGGTGCCCCGGTTGAAGGAGCAACTATTTTTCTGTCTGATATAAAATCGGGCACGGCTTCGGATGCTTCGGGTAAATTCATCATTAAGAATATTCCGCCGGGCAGGCACCTGGTTGAAATATCACATATTGGTTATAATACTTTGGTAGAGAATATTGACATCATCACCGACCTTAACAAAAATTTCTCCCTTTCTCAAACTGTTATTGAAAGCAGCGCCGTGGTGGTAACGGGCGTAACCGGCGCCACCCAATTAAAGAAAGTCCCGTTTGCAGTAAGTATTATGCGTAAAGAGGATTTTTTCAGAAATACTTCCTCCAATATCATCGAATCGCTTACCCGAATTGGCGGTGTATCAACATTAGCGACCGGACCTGCTATTTCCAAACCGGTGATACGTGGCTTAAGCTACAACAGGGTGCTTACCATTAATGATGGCGTGCGACAGGAAGGACAGCAATGGGGCGATGAGCATGGCATTGAAGTGGATGAAGCCAGTGTGAATAAAATTGAATTACTGAAAGGCCCGGCTTCCATCATCTACGGCAGCGATGCCATGGCAGGCGTGGTTAATATCATTACCAATGTGCCTGTTCAGTCTAATACACTTAAAGCAAATCTTTCCGGTAATTACCAAACAAACAATAATATGCGCAGCATCAATTTTAATGTTGGTGCCAATAAAAACGGTTTCAACTGGAATATCTATTCATCCAACAAAGCTGCAGCAGACTATCGTAATAAATATGATGGCCGTGTACTCAATTCAAAATTTACCGAAAACAACCTGGGAGGATATATTGGTTACAATGGCAAATGGGGTTTCAGTCACCTGCTGCTGAGTCAGTTTAATTTAAAAGCCGGCTTGATAGAAGGCGAACGTGACAGCGATGGATATTTTATTAAACCATTACCCGGCGGAAACACAGCAAGAGCAACCAATGCAGATTTTACGAGCACTACACCATTAATACCATACCAGCATATCAGGCATTTCAAAATAGCTTCTGATAATAATATCAAAATGGGGAAGAACTATCTCACATTTAACCTGGGTTACCAGCAAAACAAAAGGGAAGAATTTGGCAACCCCGATGATTTGAATGAAAGAGCTTTGTTCTTTGATCTGAAAACATTTACCTACACCGGTCAGTTTCATTTTGCTGAGAAAAAGAACTGGAAAACTTCCATCGGCATCAATGGCATGCAGCAGAGCAACACAAATAAAGGTGTGGAGCAACTAATCCCTGATTACCACCTATTCGATTTTGGCCTGTACGTTTTCACGCAAAAAATAATAAACAAACTTACTTTCAGCAGCGGTATACGTTTCGATTCACGAAATGTGGATGCAGCTGATTTACTGGACGGGACTTCCGTTAAAGGAAGTGGTTTTAAAAAATCTTTCTCCAATGTATCGGGCAGCATCGGCCTTGCCGCACAGGTAAGCCAGGCAGTAAATCTCAAATTCAATATAGCCCGTGGTTTTCGTGCGCCCAGCATTCCGGAACTGGCAAGCAATGGTGCTCATGAAGGAACCACCCGGTATGAATATGGTAATACCAACCTGAAAAGTGAGACCAGCATCCAGCTTGATGGGGGACTGGAGTACAGTGCCGAGCATATTTCCCTCGGCCTTTCTGCTTTTTATAACAGCTTCGATAATTTTATTTTTTACAGAAAACTTGAAGCGTTTGCCGGCGGCGACAGCCTGGTGAATGTTAATGGGGAGTTGCTTACCGCATTTAAATTCGATCAAACAAAAGCGGCACTTACCGGACTGGAGGCCACACTGGATATTCATCCGCACCCGCTCGACTGGCTGCATATACTCAATACTTTTTCGATGGTTAGCGGTCGCTTTAACAGTGCTGTTGAAGGAAATAAAAACCTGCCCTTTATACCTGCCAGCAAACTGGTTACTGAGTTCAAAGGCAGTTTTAACAAACTTACCAGGAATATCAGCAATTTTTATGTGAAGTTTGAACTGGATAATACTTTTGAAAAAAGGAATGTCTTCACCGTGTATAATACCGAAACAAGAACGGCTGGTTATACTTTGTTGAATGCGGGCATTGGTGCCGATATTGTAAACAATAAAAACAAAACGCTGTTTAGCCTTAGCTTTAGCGGCATAAACCTGGGAGATGTGGCTTACCAGAATCATTTAAGCCGCTTAAAATATACAGCCGAAAACCTGGCTACCGGCCGAAGTGGTGTTTTTAATATGGGCAGAAATTTCAGTATAAAACTGAATGTGCCGCTAAGTTTGAATTTGGGGAAATAATTTATAGCAGATCGTCGACCCGGCTTACTGAAGATCACAGATAACAATTATTGTTTTTTGGTAAGCCGGGTTGATCGTGTTGCAGTAACAATTATTTTATTGCAAATAATTTGATGGTATAATCCAGTAATTTCTTATTTCCATATGCTCCATGCCCGGGCACCACGATCTGTACATCCGGGTAGGCCGCTTTAACTTTTTCAACAGTAGATGACCAGGCAGAAAGGTTTGCATCGCCCAGGTAACCTTTAGTAGCACCCATTTCCTTAATCAAACAGCCGCCAAACATTACTTTTTCGGCAGGGAAATAACCAACCACATTGTCCTTCGAATGGCCTTCTCCAAAATATTTGGCCGTGATAGTTTCATCGCCAAGTTTTAAAATAAGAGAGTCGCGGAATGCATTTTGAGGAAGCATATAATTGTTCTTTTTTGCAAGCTCAATAGTTTGGTAGTTGGCATAAGAAGGAATATTATTTTCGTGGAAGGTCTTTAATCCGGCCAGACAGTCGTTATGAAAATGTGTGGGTATTACTGCACTGATCTTACAATGTAAAGAGTCTTTTACCCAGGCAATCAGTTCCGCAGAACTCTTATCATTGGCTGGTGTATCAAAAATAATTGTTTCGCCGCTGTTCCTTACAACCAGGCCGTTGCAGGGCACGTTACCAAAATCATTGGTTTGCAAAAAGGAAATATGCTGAAAAGCATTTTCGGAAATTTGAATAATAACCATGTAATCTGATTTGTACAGTTCTTTTTGCCTGAAAGCTATTTTTTTGGATGAACTGCAGTGAAAGTTTGCAAGCAGTACAGTGATGATCAACAGGAATTTTACAGCGTGCTTCATTTTATTTTATTTGATCTGTTTATTTTATTTTTCTTCTTTTTCTCCATAGAAAAAACCCGGTTATGCTAAGCAGAGCGCTGCTTATACCTAATATGCTGTACAAAATTTTAATGCCCATACCGCCAAACCTGCCCATGTGCAATTGTGAGTTGATGATATCATAACGATCGGCCGCACTGTTCTCATCAACAAGCCTCGTTTTGGCAATCCCGCCTGCACTGTCAAGCATGATCACATCGGCAAATTTTTTGGAGTGTATATAAGCATTTGATGCACGGCTTCCATAGATGGCTGTTTTGCTGCTGCTGCTTTGTGCAAAGTAAATTACGGCAGGCGTAAAATCAGGGTATTGTTTTTTTACCATTGCAAGAGAGGAGTCAAAATCAAAAGGAAAGGCAGGCGACGCTTTTACAACCGGCGTATAATCATAAGACTGGTAAAATTCCTTTTTAAATACATAACGCTGCATCCAGAAACCAGTTACAGCAATCATGAGGTTGAAAAGCAAAGCATACACTGCAATTACCTGGTGCAGGTTTTGTACTTTATAAACAGACCTTTTCAATAACAGGACTGAAGCAATATTTTTACGGTAAAGCAGGAAACCGGAGATTATGCTCACTAAAAATACCAGGGCCATGAAACCAAGGAGCCATTCACCTGTCTTATCCAAATGCCAGGAGTTATGGAATTTTGCCAGCCAGCTCATGAAATTATGCCTTATATCATCGCTGCCTCCCCTGGATCCGAGGAAATCACCGCTCTGCGGATGTAAAAAAACCTGAATAGGTCTTTTACCGGCATTGTAAGCAGGATCATTAACTGAAAAAATAAAAGCAGTCTCTTCATCAGCCGGAAGCACGCAGCTGTTTATTTGTACATGGGGGAAAATTTGCCGAAGCCTGTTATAAGCGCTGTCTGTGGGCAGGTTTGATTTATCCTGCACAGCAAAAGCCGGTTGTTGCAAATGGTCAAGCTCATCATGAAATACCAGTGCTGCGCCCGAAAGCGACATCAGCAAAATAAAAAGGCCCGAAGAAAGGCCGGCAAACGAATGCAGCTTAAAAATAAAAGAGGACTTCATTAACAACAGATTTGCTTGCAGTTAAATTATCTTGCAATATTAATACTTTACTCCAGTAACATGCAGCAATTAAAAAGTCTGTTTTTAAGCATTTTCTTTATCGCAGCTTCTTACATTTCGTTTGGCCAAAATGCAGATATTGACCTGTTAAAATCTATCAATAAAAATGAAACCAGTTTCAAAAATAAATACCTTGAGCTGAATGCCTCTTCGGTAACTGCTGCAAGCATTGCTGTGCCAGCCGGAATGGCCATTGCCGGTTTTATAAAGCATGATAAAAAATTAAAAATGGATGCCCTGTACAGCGGCGCTGCCTTTATTGCTTCCAGTATTGTAACCCGGGCCACTAAATCAATTGCTGACCGTAAACGGCCATTCGAGAGCTACCCTTTTATTGTAAAACGTGATGACGAAGCAGGCGGCCATTCATTTCCATCGGGCCATACTTCCGCTGCCTTTTGTACAGCTACCTCATTATCCCTGCGTTACCGCAAATGGTACGTAATTGCGCCAGCCTATATTTTTGCAGGCAGCGTAGGCTGGGCACGTATGTACCAGGGCGTGCATTATCCCAGTGATGTGCTGGCCGGTGCGCTGGTGGGGGCCTGCAGTGCCTGGCTGGGTTACAAAGCGCAAAAATGGATATCAAAGAAAAAAGAACAAAAAAAGAAAGTTACCTTGTAGTATGATAGATATTAATATCAACACACCGGCTTTGCTTTTTCCGGCCATCACCTTACTGATGCTGGCTTATACCAACCGTTTTTTATCACTGGCTACCCTGGTGCGAAAACTGCACGATGAATATAACCGGGGCGAAAAGGAAAAAAATATACTAAGCCAGATAAAGAATATCCGCAGCAGGCTGAACCTGATAAGATATATGCAGGCCCTGGGTGTGCTTAGTTTTTTGTGCTGCGTTTTATGCATGTACTGCATTTACCGTAACTGGACCGAGCTGGCTCATGGCATCTTTGCCGGCAGTCTTATTTTTTTATTGCTGTCCATTATTTTATCCTTGCTGGAGATCAATAAAAGTACCAAGGCCATTGAGCTGGTACTCAGCGATATTGAAGAGCTGGATAAGGAAAATATTTTTACGGATATTTTTAAGAAGGGCGATGATTAATGCAGTTCTATAGGCTTTGTCGTTTCATAATCAGGATCATACTTCACAAAGAAACGCATGTATACCACACGGCTCAGGCGCATCAGCCAGGGCTGGGCCACCACCAGCAGCACCGTATTTACACCCAGCCACCAGAATATACGGTTATCATCTGTTGACACTCCCACAAAGACCAGCCATGCTATAAAGCTTGCCACCGATACTGCAACAGCCAATGCATAACTTACATAGCCGGTTCCATACCAAAACCCTTCTTCCAGGTCATATTGCTGTTTGCAAACCGAACATTCATCGTACATATTGAAGATATGCGAAAGCTTCAGGCTCTTGTATGGACTGCCATCTTTATACATTTTGCCACGCCGGCAACGGGGACACTTCATCGTTACTATACTCCAGTAGTAATTGGGAACAGGTTTTTTCTCACTCATGGTGCAAAATTAAGAAAGCATAAACTGATTACTGTAACAAAAGATACTGTTACTTGAACTTCAGCTTAAAATACAGCATCACCAGGCTCATCAGCAATACCATACTGTTGGTATAGATGATGGAGGCGCTCATTACCACCAGGCCATATATCAGCCAAAGCACCACTCCAAGCATCAGCAAAAGGAGCATGGCTGTAGAAAGATCTTTGGCTGATTTGGTTTGCCAGATCTTTATTACCTGCGGTACAAAAGTGATGGAGGTGATGGTACCTGCCACCAGTCCTAATATTTCGATGGGTGCCATGGTTTTTAATTTAGTGATGGAACGGTTGTGTTTGCTCTTTTTCTTTCACCTATCTGCTGGCGCCACATAGCGTAATACAGGCCTTTTTCTTCCAGTAATTTATCGTGGGACCCTGTTTCAACCACATCTCCTTTCTCAAGCACATATATCCTGTCTGCATGCATAATAGTGCTTAAGCGGTGTGCAATTAAAATGGTGATCTGTTCTTTTTGCGACGAAAGATCACGAATGGTATTGGTGATCTCTTCTTCTGTAATGGAATCCAGTGCAGAAGTGGCTTCATCAAAAATGAGCAGGTGTGGTTTTCTCAACAAAGCACGGGCAATGGAAATACGTTGTTTTTCGCCGCCGGATAATTTAAGGCCGCCTTCCCCGATCATAGTATCCAGACCATTTTCGGCCCTGGCCAATAATGCGGTACAGCTTGCCTTTACAATTACATCGTTCAGCTGGTCTTCTGATGCCCCGGGGTTAACGAACATTAAATTTTCCCGGATGGTACCGCTGAACAAATTGGTATCCTGCGTTACAAAACCAATCTGCTTGCGCAGGTCATCAAAATGAATTTCAGTTTCGTCCAGGTTGTTATAGAATATCTTTCCTTCCAGGGGCCTGTACAAACCAACCAGCAATTTCATCAGGGTTGATTTTCCCGAACCTGAAGGGCCTACAAAAGCAATGGTCTCACCTGTTTTTGCATCAAAGCTGATATTGTTGATCGCTTTGTGGGATGCGGTACGGTGTTTAAAGGAAACTGCGTTAAAAGAAAGCGTCTCAATATTATTAAGCGCTTTTGGATTAGTTGGTTCAAGTTCGGGTTCCTTCGTCATCAGGTTGTGAAAATTATTGAGTGATGCTTCTGCCTCACGATAAGAGAGCAGTATGTTTCCGATTTCCTGCAACGGGCCAAAAACAAAGAATGAGAATATCTGCATGGTCACCAACTGGCCTGCATTCATCTGATTATGAAAGATGAGATACATCAGAATAAAAAGAATGACCTGGCGCAGGGTGTTTACAAATGTGCCCTGTATAAAACTGATACTGCGAATCTTCTTTACTTTCTTAAGTTCAAGCCCCAGTATCTTATAAGTGTTTTTGTTCAGCCTTTTTACTTCCTGCTCGGTAAGACCAAGGCTTTTCACCAGTTCAATATTACGAAGTGATTCAGTGGTGGATCCCGCCAGGGCAGTTGTTTCGCCAACGATATTTTTCTGGATGATCTTTATCTTCTTGCTCAGGAAGTTTGTAATAACAGTAAGTAAGGCTATGCCAACAATATAGGCCACCGGGATACTCCAGTGAATGAATACAGCTGCGTATACAAATACAAAAACAACACCCACTATCACACCAAATAAAATATTGATGAAGTTGGTCATAAACCGCTCCACATCGGAACGCACCTTGGTTAAAATTGAAAGTGTTTCGCCACTGCGCTGATCCTCAAACTCCTGGTAAGGCAGTTTCATGGCATGCTGCAGGCCATCGGTAAAAACCTTGGCCCCGAATTTTTGTATTACCACATTTAAAAAATAATCCTGGAATGCTTTAGCGATCCGGCTGATCATTGCTACGGTAATGGAAGCTACCAGGATAAACCAAACACCCGGATTTTTCCAGGAAATAGCACTAAAAAAAACTTCTTTAGCAACTTTATTATTTTGAAAATCGTTGGCCAGATTAATGAGTTTACCCAATAAGATCGGGTCTATCAGGGAAAAGCCGATGTTGATGCTGGCCATTAATAATGTGAAAGCTACCAGCCATTTATAGGGCTTAAGGTACTGCAGTAATATTTTCATTCAGTAGTTGGTGTTTAATAATGTATCGAAAAGCTTCGATGTATCAAATATCGTACAAGTTCGTAAAAAAATGACAATATAGCATACCATTTGGCCATTTGCCCCGGCCAGCGCTTCATTTTCTGCCATAAAAAAACCCATGGCCGTGACCATGGGCTATCCAAAAGAAAAACAAAAATGATCATTCACCTTCGCCAACCGGCTCCACACCTGTTCCCAGGAATCCTTTTCCTGAAGCGAAATAGACAGTGAGCGGGCTTTCATTGCGCAATACATCTATTACACTCTGAAACATGCTGGTGGGTAAATGCATGCGGATGATACCTGCATCCACATAATCATTCTCAAAAGCCATTCCGGGGTCATTGAATCTTACAAAAGCCACCGTGCTGGCTCCGTTATACAGAGCTATTTGTGCACGGTTTGTCTGGTAGCCTTCGGGACTGCCATAAAATAACACATGATAATTGGTTACGTTGGGCATTGTGTTGTTTTTAAAGTTTGATGCTTACTCTGTTAAAGGATTTTAGGCTTACTCCATTTTTAATTTATAGCGGGCTGCCTGGCAGCCCGCTATAAATTGCTTTGTTATATATCGTAGAAGAATAATTGCTGTACCGGGCCGCTGTCGCTGATAGCGTTATCGCCATTATGCAACCTTGCCCTGGCATACAAATTAAGTGCATACGTACACCTTGTCAGGTCATTGGGATTTGCATTCAGCTGCAGGCTGTTGTTTGCGCCGCCATCAATGGCCGGGTTGGTGTTTCCGCTTAGCGTGAGGAATCCATCGGTTACATTCTTATTTACAGTATAACTGTTGTTATTAAGATGTAAGGATGATGAAGCCAGGTGCGGATGGTATACCGTGTATTTGGCATGAACATTACCGCTGATGGGCGTGCAAAGGCCGCTTGCTTCCAGTTCTGTAATAGCCAGCTTCATAAATACCGGGTTGTTGTTCATCACAGCTGAGTTCAGTGTTTTACCACTGCCTGTTATCACATTGAACTGGTTCAATGGTTTATTTACAACTTCACGTATTTCGAAACGGATGGCAAATTTTTCGATTGGTATTTTATTGGCTACAGGAACAGGATTGCCCACGGCTGCAGCTCCTGCTGGTACATTGGGTGCAGTGGTGAGTACCGTTGTGTTCATGGTAATGAGTGTGTCCTCATCTATAAACCAGAAGTTGGACAATGGCTCACCGAGGGCAGTAACGGTTCTGTTGATCGCATGGTTGATATCAAACCATCCGTCGGCATCAAAATCTGATTGATCACTGATCACATCATAGTCGGGGTAGGGAAAAACTTTTTTGGTAAGTTTGGCTACCTTACCCGGCACAAACAATCCGGGGGTTACGCCCACAATTTTTGTGAAGTTTGCCACAGCAGGTGCCGCCCCCCCGTTGGGTGTGGTTACATTGCTTACCAAAAAGCGGTATTCAATCGGGTTACCTGCTGCAGTTTGTGCAGCAGCCTGGCCGGTAAGCCTGATGTGGCTGAACAATGCATATTTGGAACTGCCCCCTGCATATCCGTTCACATCAAAATCAGAGGGGCCAACGCCGGTTGTAATGTTAAAGGCCTGTCCGATTCCTGTCCATGCACTTGGGAATGTATCGTCCGGGTCGCCCACATGTACCTTACTGCATAAGTTAACACAAAGGCAATAACCCACATTCTTTCTTGCATCCCTTTTTGTTTCATTAATTAAAACAACGCTGCCAAGCACTGCTTTAAAGTACACATCGGGGCCACTTTGGAAAGTAAGTCCGGGGCCTGGATCAGTTTCCACATTTATCCAGGGCGACAGGAATGTTTGTTTGAACTGTATGGATGTATAGTCAATTCTGAAATGGCCGTTTGAATCGGTAACAGCAGTACCCAGGTTATCATCCGTTAAAAAATCGGCATCCCAGGCGGTAACACTGGCATTGGCAATGGGCTTACCGGTATCGCAATTACGCAGGTGCCCGCATATCACCCAGGCATCAAAATAATGGCCGCGGATATAGCACCACCATTTTGACGACAGGCAGTATTCCCATTTAAAGAAGACGCTTTCGTTTGCAGTTGCAGCTGCATTTCTCCATTGCGGGTAAATGGTGGTAAGATGAAACTGTAAAGGTTCTTTTCTTGGCCTGGGCGGTACACGTGGCACCGTACCACAGGTGAAGTCAATATCAAAAGCTGTTTTACTGTACTTCTCATCCACTTCAAATTCAAAATTACCCTGTTCGTCAGTTATTGCTTTTGCAATCAGCAGATCTTTTCTCGAAGCTGCTTCTTCTTTCGAAACCAGGCGAAATGTATCTTTTACATCTGCCACAGCCGTTTCGGCCACACGTTCCTTTTGCCAGGGCAGGTATACAAGCACTTCCATACCGGCCAGTGGTTCCCTGCAATCATCGCATAAAAAACCACATAAACTTCCTTTAAATAAGTATTTCATAATTTTTTGTTTGTGTTGCCTACTCTTTTAATAAAGGATTTTCGGCTTGCTCCTTTATGTTTTCAATAAATCCGTTTCATTTCAGAATTTTCCGCTGTTCCGTATTTTGCTGATAAGGCCCAGTGATAACATGCCCAAAACCGCTTCAGCAATGCCCAGGTATTTAAGCCCGTTGAGACCGCAAACGGCACAGGGTGGCGGATCGGGAAGTACAGGGCCACGAACGATGATAATAATGATGGTGCCACCGATGATAATGATGACGATGATGATGAATATCAGCATGCGCCACAGTGCATTTACATTCATAACTTTTGGTTTTATTGCCTACTCTTGATCCCTTTTCGGCTTACGGGTGCATACTCTTCCAGGATTTTCTGCTTTCTCCTTATTATCTTAAACCCGGCTTAACAACAGCAAATTTGTAAAAGGTAAAATCACTTCAGGCAGGTACAGCTACTGAATTTTAGTTCATTCAATACTCAAAAAAAACAGGTATAAATACCTGCGGGCAGATTTTGTTTTGTATTTTACTTTGATCATTCTTTAAACTTTAAATTATCAAGTGTATGAAATTCAGGATGAACCCCGGTGTTTTAACATTCTTTATCATGGCATGTGTCTTATTACTGAACAGTTGTAATGATGATACTAAAAGCTGTGAAGGATATACCGGAAAAATAACCAACCCCATGGCTGAAAGCCTGGTAAAGCGTTGTCATTTTTTACCAAAAGATTCTATTGAACTGTGGGTAAACCGCTATGAAGCTTATAAAAAAGGATTAATGCCTCAGCGGGGCGAAAACCAGGACCCAACGGATACCCTCAATGGTAAATCAGGTGAAATGAAAGCCGCTATGGATCCCATGTCTGCCAGGTTTTTAAGCAGCGGCTCTGTATCTTATAACAGCTGCATCATCAGAAAAATCCTCTGCGATAAAAATTCTATCGGGCTTCGGGTGCTCTATGGAATCAGCGCCGATAATAAGATACACATCATACTGGTGGGAATTCAGCCAGACTACAGTAATTTATATGTATCCGGCGAAGACTGCTGTGATAAGGCATTTAACAAAAACCTGGGTGCCGGTGCCGGTGGTGGCGGTGGTACTATGGGTGGTGCAGAATTTGGCCAGATGCCCTAACTTCAATAAACAATCCGGCTCATCAACTGTAACCAATGAACGCAGAACTAACCTATATAATGGCAATGACCTGTACAATACCTGCTGCGGCAGGTATTTACAGGTATAAAAATATCGGAAGCAAATTTCATCCTTTCGTGTTCATGATGCTGTGCGACATGGTGGTTGAAACGATCTTTTATATATCAATCAAATATGAGGCACTGGGAAGTTTTCCGATGCTGGCTGTTAACCTGTATATACTGGTGAATTTTGGATTGTTTTTATACCTCGTTCATATCAACAATTACCTTGGTAAATCTTTGATGCAGCTGCTGGCGGTTGCAGCCCTCGTTGTTGCCGTTGTCAATTATTTTTATGCAGGCACTGTATTTAAAACCTTTACCATATTGTTTTGCTTTATATGGTCTGTCAATCTTATCATATCCATCGATATACTCTCCAGGCAAATAATGGCGCTCAATGAAAAGCTGTTCAATAATTTCTGGTTTTGGGTAAGCAGCGCCTATATCTTATACAATGCTTTTAACCTGCTGGTGTTTATGCCGGTATTTTTTACCAGCATCGATGCACCTAATGGAAAAGCCATCGGGAACATACAGCATTTTGTAAACGTAGCCTGTTATCTGTTCTACGCAATTGCCATTTTCAGAATACCGGGAAAAAGGTCAACAATAAAATAAAGAGGAAAAGAAGCAGTTATGTTCAAAGTTATTTTTATTGCAGCCATTATCATTGCCATCATTGTTATCTTCTTTATCTTATCCATTGTGCGTGAACATAAACGGGTTTTAAAATGGCAGCAGGCACGCATAGCTGCGGAGATAAACACACTGGAAAACGAACGTAAGAGAATTGCAGATGATCTGCACGATGAACTGGGGCCACTTTTGTCGGCTATCAAACTACAGATCAATCACCTGGAACCCAGCGATGAAACTGAAACGCTGGTACTCGAAAAATCAAGCCACCAGATAGACAGTATTATCCAGCGTTTCCGGGAAATATCTTACGACTTGTTACCGAATACGCTGGTACGTAAAGGATTTATAAAAGCTACAGAAGAATTTATCAGCAAACTGAAACCGCTGCAGCCGATCAATATCATTTTTACTTCCTGCGATTTTACATTGCTTCCCGAAAGGGAAATAAACCTGTACCGGATACTGCAGGAGATCATTCACAATACAGTAAAGCATGCCCGGGCCACCACGTTAAGCATCAACATACAAAAAACAAATAAAACGCTGCAGTTAAAAACCAAAGATGATGGCATTGGTTTTAACTACAGCGAAAAAAAACAAATTGCCAGCGGCCTGGGGTTACTCAGTATCCACAGCCGGGTGGAATTACTGGGCGGACAGATATTACTAACTTCACAGCCCGGTTCCGGCACTATATTTGAAATTGAAATGCCATTATAACAATGCAGACAGTTGCAGACATAAGACTCATCATTGCAGATGATCATGAAATATTCAGGGATGGATTCAAGCTCATGCTCTCCAAATTCCCCGAGATTATTTTAGTGGGTGAAGCTGCTAATGGCAGGGAACTGATGGAACTGGTGGAAACGCTTGATCCTGATGTGATATTGACCGATATAAAGATGCCGGTTATGGATGGCATTGAAGCCACTAAAAAAATTACTGAACTCCACCCCGATAAAGGCATTATTGGTTTATCCATGTATGATGATGATGAACTCATCATTGAAATGCTGGAAGCGGGTGCCAAAGGTTACCTGATAAAAAATGCAGGCAAGGACCAGATCATTGAAGCCATTAAGACTGTGTACAATGATGAACCCTATTACTGCCGCACCACCAGCAGCAAGCTTACACAGATGATCGCCAAAAGCCGTTTCAATCCTTACAAAAAAACTGAGAAGGCCGAATTCAGCGACAGGGAAAAAGAGATCATTGCCTGCATTTGTGCCGAAATGACCAATAAGGAAATTGGCGATAAACTATTCATCAGTGT
Organism: Ferruginibacter sp.; assembly: GCA_044226725.1. GTDB lineage: Bacteria > Bacteroidota > Bacteroidia > Chitinophagales > Chitinophagaceae > Ferruginibacter. Next base: position 160,974 of record JBGAGM010000005.1, read on the forward strand.
ACGCACTGTGGAAGGGCACCGACTGAAGATATTAGAGAAAATGAATGTGAAGAATACAGTGGGGTTGGTGGTATATGCCATAAAACATGGAATTGTAAAGGCATTATGAAATTTACCCCGTCCAGCCCTCCCGGTCCAGGCTGCGGTATTGAATAGCTTCCGCCAGGTGTTCGGGTCTAATATCCGAACTTGCTGAAAGGTCGGCAATGGTGCGGCTTACTTTTAAAATCCGGTCGTAGGCCCGGGCACTCAGGTTAAGTTTTTCCATGGCTGCTTTTAACAGGGTTTGCCCTGCTGTTGATATCACACAAATCTCTTTCAGCTGTTTGCTGCTCATTTGTGCATTGGCATAAACACCTTCATGCTCCTTATATCGATCGGCCTGTATGGCCCTGGCCTGCACCACACGCTCACGTATCTGCTTGCTTTTTTCAAACTGCTGCGCAGAAGAAAGTTCATTGAATGCAACCGGCGTTACCTCCACATGCAAATCGATGCGATCCAGTAACGGGCCCGATATTTTGTTGAGGTATTTCTGCACTGCACCGGGCGGACAGGTACATTCCTTTTCAGGATGATTGAAGAAGCCGCAGGGGCATGGATTCATGGAAGCAATCAGCATGAACGAAGCCGGGAAATCCAGCGCTACTTTTGCCCGGGAGATGGTCACCTTTCTTTCTTCCATCGGCTGGCGCATAACTTCCAGCACCTGCCTTTTAAATTCGGGCAGTTCATCCAGGAACAAAACCCCGTTATGTGCAAGCGAAATTTCACCGGGCTGTGGTATGCCGCCACCGCCCACCAATGCCACATCGCTGATGGTATGGTGTGGACTGCGGAATGGCCTTTTGGAAATAAGTGTTGCATTCTCCGGCAGTTTACCGGCAACAGAATGAATCTTGGTTGTTTCCAGGGCCTCCTGCAAACTCAATGGTGGCAATATGGTTGGCAAACGTTTTGCCAGCATGGTTTTGCCGGCACCAGGCGGCCCGATCAAAATGGCATTGTGGCCGCCGGCTGCTGCAATCTCCAGCGCACGCTTAATATTTTCCTGGCCCTTTACATCGCAAAAATCAATTTCAAAATCGCTTTGGGCATTCGCAAATTCTTCCCGGGTATTTACAATGGTTGGCTTTATTGAAGTTTCGTCTTTAAAAAAATTAATAACCTCAGTAAGATGTGCAACTGCATACACGGGCAGGTTGTTCACCATCGCTGCCTCTCTTGCATTTTGTTTGGGAATGATCAATCCTTTAAACCCTTCCCTGCGTGCCTGTATGGCAATGGGCAATGCCCCTTTGATGGGGCGAATCTCACCATCCAGGCTCAGTTCACCCATGATAACGTATTCACTTAAACGTTCGGCATTCTCAATTTGCTCAGTAGCGCCCAATGTGCCAATGGCTATGGGAAGGTCAAATGCAGTTCCTGTTTTTTTTATATCAGCCGGCGCCAGGTTTACCACCAGCTTGGTACGGGGCATGTAGAGTTTATTACTTTTGATGGCACTCTCTACTCTTTGTAAACTTTCCTTAACAGCATTGTCGGGTAAGCCAACTATAAAATAGTTTTTGCCCTGGTTGTTTACACTTACTTCAACAGTAATGGTAACGGCTTCCACGCCATAAACGGCGCTTCCAAAAGTTTTCACAAGCATGGGTATGAATTTTGGCTAAAGTAAGAAAAAGTTTAACAGGAAGAAAAACTGGTTTTTTACTTCCGGAAATTTTCCACTAGCCTCAAAACAACACTGGGAATAAAAAATATGCAGCAGGCAACTATCCTTTGTTAACTGCTGCATATCAAACGTTCATTGTAAAAGCTAATCACAATCAATCCTGTACTGGTTACCGATACTATTGTATTCGGTTAATTTGGAAAAGGTTCCATTGTTATACTGCTGAACCACCGAAAATTCCTGTGCGGTGCAGTGCCCGTCGGGCCATTTGGCATATACCACTGCATTGAGAGTGCGATATAATGGTATGCCGGTTAACTCGGCTTTGGTTACATACCACTCCTTATCAGTGATCTTTGCTTTGATAAACGTTTCATTCCATCTTTGCTTACCGGCATAACTGTTAATGGCATCCACAATTTGTTTTTCCAAAGCAGCATTTATCATTTCGGCTTTGAACGAAGCCCAGTTTTTGCCAATCTTCATGGCCTGCCCGGCCACAACCTCCAGTGTAAATTCGCCTTCGGCAATTGGTTTGATGGTATGATCAATATCCTGGTCGCCACCATACAACCGGAGTATTATGGAATGATTACCAGGGCTCAGTTTGTTGAATGCCTCTATCACGGAGGCCCTGTTCTCTTTGGCATCCTCCCCTTTGGCTGCAACAAAAATGTTCCAGGTATTCCAGGTTTCATATTTCCCGCCATTATCGTCCCTGTTTAGCAGAAACTTGGGTTCTGTTCCGTCAATCAGTATTTTAATATAGTATTCACTCTTCTCGTTTTTTTCCGGCCTGCGTGAAGGGTCACCATTTCGGTATAGCGCATAATTTTTAACCGCAGTTTGTGCAAATACCCTTCCATAAATGGCATCGGCCAGGGTGAACTTGTTCTTCAGCATAGCCTCAGTGGTGTTTTCTTTAACCAGTTTTTGGTTAGAGAAAACAATCTTACCTGCATACTTCTGGTGAATAGGTATAAAAAAGGCATCGCTCGGAGATAATTTACCGGAGCTTTCGGGCCATATCATAATACCCTCCTGCACTGTGGCAGCATTGGCAGGATTAGCTGCAGGTTTTTCTGAAACAGGTTCCGTTTTAGTGACAGCCGCAGCAGGTTCTGACTTTGGAGCTGCCGGCTCGGCAGCAGTGGCTGCTTTAACTTTGTTTTTTAATGCACCCAGTTGTGCATAACCGCATGCCGGCAATAAAGATACCAGGCACGCAGCCATCATAAATCTGAATTTCATTTACAGTAATTTTATTTGAATAATAGCAGCGCAATTACAACAGCATGCAGGCGTTTCGCTGCAACCTCCTGCCCTGTATCACCTGACGTGGTACCTGCTTTGCAATGCAGAAAACAGAGGGTGACAATCTAAAATTAGGCAGCAGGTAAATGCTGTAAATCATTTTCGGGCAGACGCATTGGTTCATTGATTAAGTGATAGGCATGGCTTATCAAACCACAGGCTGTGAGGTGGTTTAAACGCTTATATCATCAAGCATAGAAAGAATGAAAGCTTTTTTCCGTTGCGCCAGCGGAACTACAGAGCCATCGCTCATTTCCAGGAATGAGCCGTCTTTATTGATGTATTTTTTCAGATGAAACAGGTTGATGAGATGGGAGTGGTGTACCCTTTCAAAACCGTTTTCCTGCAGTGAAATTTCAAAATCCTTGAGGGTTTTGGCCGATAACAGGCTTTCATTTTGTTTCAGAAATACCCGGGAATAATTGCCGGTTGCTTCCACCCGAATGATATCGGCCGTATTTAATACCGTTATACCCCCGGTAAGTGAAAGGGAAATTTTTTTGCTGAGAACCGGATTAGGATTCTTCAATAGTTTATCATTATTCCCCGCTCCGGGATACGCCTCCCTGCTTATCATTATTTTTTCTACTGCGGTTATCAGCTCATCGCTGTCAATCGGCTTCAGCAGGTAATCCAGTGCATTTACTTTAAAAGCTTTAACAGCATATTCGTTATATGCCGTGGTAAAAATGAGGTTGAAATTTTTGAAAGTTATTTTTTCAAGTAATTGAAATCCTGTGCCATCCCACAGCCTGATGTCCAGGAACACCAGCTGGGGCTGCAGTTGATCAATACCCTGACTGCCAGATTGCACCCCGTCAAATTCGCCAATAATACTCAGTGCCGGGCAATGCTGGTTAATCTCGGCCCGTAATGCATTCCTTGCCGTTACTTCATCATCTATAATTATTGTCTTAAGCATGGTTTTTAAAAAAGCCTTATCAAACGTGTTGTAAAACTGATCAGCGTACCTGCTGCCGAGCCATCGGGGTTTTTCAGGTCAGCTATTTCAAAATCAGTGGCAGCCTGGCTGTTTTTACCAATCAAATCTATTCTTTTTTTAGTAATTGATACCCCGTGGGGTTTATTTTTCATATCCTGTTCATCGGATGTGGTTCTGCCGGTTCCGTTGTCTTCTATCCTGCAGTGGATGCTTTCGGGGCCGGTTTGTATAAGTGTTATCTGCAGGTTTCCGTTGCTGCCATGCTTTGCCAAACCATGTAATAGTGCATTCTCTACAAAGGGTTGCAGCAGCATAGGAGTAATGCCATACTGCTCGGTATTGATGGCAGGATCGATGTTTACAGCATAACGGATGCTTTGTCCAAAACGAATCATGTTCAGTTCTATATAATCTGAAAGCAACTCTGCTTCTTTTAGCAGTGATATGGCTGGTTCGCTGGCAGTTTCGAACAGGGTACGCAGCAGCCTCGAAAATTTTACAAGATATTTTTTTGCCTTATCTGTATCATTAACAGAATACAATCCCTGTATTGCTGTAATGGCATTGAAAATAAAATGCGGGTTCATCTGCAATCTCAGCGCCTGTTGTTCCAATTCAACCAGTTGTTTCTCATACAGCAGGTTTTCCTTTTCATATTCTGCTTTTTCCTTTTCCAGTGTAAGCGCTTTATTTTCAAGAATGTGCTTTCGTTTTAAATTACGGATACGCAGCAACAGCAACAAACCTGCCAGGGTAACAAGCAGGAGCAGCATAGAGAGCCTGAACCACCAGGTTTCCCAAAATGGCGGGTGTATAATGAAATGAATGGTTTGCCCGGGTTCGCTCCATTCCATAGCTGCATTGGCAGTGCTTAATACAAACGTGTAGTCACCGGGCGGCAGCGATGCATATTCAACATGCCGTGCCGTGGTGAATTTCCACTCTTCATCTCCCCCTCCAATGAGCTTATACCGGTAAATAATTTTCCCCTGTGAGAAATAGGATATGCCGGTGAAATTGATATCGATATTGTTTTGCCGGTAATTTAGTTGCAGCAATTGATCAAAATTCTGCGCCTGACCGTTTATCAGCAATTCTTCCAGGTTAAGTTGCGGTGCCGGATAGGAATGCTTTTGCTTTTGTTTGGAAAAATAACAAAGGCCCTTATCTGTTGCCACCCACACGGTATCATTATAAACCGTAACATCATTTATATAGTCAGAAAGCAACCCGTCTGCAACCGTATAGGCCTTTATTATTGCTGCAAGTTTTCTGTTTTTAATAGTAATACCAACCCTGTTCAAACCTGCAACAGTAGATACCCAGAAAACAGAATCATTTTCGGGAAATATGCCGGTGCAGGAGTTGCTGCTGAGGCCGGCATTTTTGTTAAGTGTATAAAAACTGTCCTTCAGTACTATACAAATCCCTTTACCGGAGGTACTGAAAAGAAAATTACCCCCGCTTAATGGATGAATACGGGTAACCCCGGCATTGAACACAGCATGCGTCCATGCAGGGTTTATCTTTATCGAATCCCTGATCAGCAGTTTTAATCCGTTGACAGCCCCCAGTAACACGGTATCATTATTTAAACAAAGCAGGGCATTTACCCGGGTAGCTTTTGAATAAACCATTTTATCACCCCCGTTCAGTACCAGTTTTTTCCTGAGCAGATCTGCAAAAGAAGTTTTGCCAACATTCAGTGAGGAAGCAATATAAATGTCGTTAGCAGGATTGCTTGCTATTGCTTTAACAGAGCCTTCAATGCTAAATTGCTTTCCCTGGCTGTACAATATAGCCCTGTTTCCTGCAGCTATCCATAAGCCGTTTTTGTCCTGATAAAAGCCATATACCTTATTGCGGAAGCTGCTTCTGTCTGTAAGCGAAAAGCTAACCTGGCTGCCACAGATTTTGCCTACCTCGCTATTTATATACCCGACGTATATGCACCCGTTCCAGCCAGTAACAGCGTATGTTTCGGAGGTTTCCATTGCTGTTGTGTAGGCGATTTTTTTTACGCCTGTATTCTGCAGAAAATAAAGTCCGTGATGAAATGCTGCCAGCCATGAATTTCCTTCCCGGTCTTTCATCACATAATTAAGTGACCTGGGCATGGCCTCTTCATATTTTACAAAACGTTCCCCTTCCGGATAATATTTATAGGTATTTTCCTCTGCAAAAACCCAAAAAAAACCTTCCTCCTGTACATGAAAAGCTGTGATGATCCTGTCCTTCCCTTTAACTGAGATTATTTTCCTGGTATTCTTTTGCATGTCAAAAACAAGCAGTTGATCGGGAAGGGTAGCCAAAACAATTTTATCTCCAACTGCCACTTTAATGGAAACAGCACTCAGGTGCTGGTTTTGGGGAAATTCTCTACGCCCTTTATCCGTAACACAAAAAAAACCTGTGGAAGTTACCACGCAGGGTTTCTTATTAAAAAAGCTTGCCCCAAGAAATGAAAAGCCGGGTTTATTATTGAAGTGTGTATCGGTACCCAGTTCATCAGCCAGCGTGTCGTTAAAAAACTTGTATACCCTTAGCCTGGTAACATACCATGTTGTATCGTTGTATTCAATAAAGCCTGTAGCCATTGAACCGGGCCTGATGGCCTGTAAGAAGGGAGTATTCTGTGAAGTGAGGATACGGCCATGGTCGTAAACGGTTGGTTCGCCGTTGTAAGTGAGCATCCAGATACGGCCCAGGTGATCCTCGGCTATTTGAAAAACATCGTTGTCACTCAACCCGTCATCTTTTGTGTAGTGCCTAAATGAGTAACCATTGTATTTACTTACTCCTGCATCGGTACCAACCCAGATATAGCCTTTACTATCCTGAAAAACACAATAAACAACTTCGCTGATAGTTCCTTCAATCTTTTTGTAACAAAGCTGATGCTGTGCGGCAGCACTTAGTGCAGTGATACCAAGAGCTAAAAGCAAAGCGTAAAATCGAAGTTTCATGGCTTAAATGTAGCCATTAAAATAATTTCCGGAAAGATGACCCGTAAGTTGATGCAAACCACCTCTGCTTTTTACATCTTCTCCAGCATATCCACCACCCCTTCCCTTTTAAGTATCAGGTAACCCAGCCGGTCGTTGCTGATGCCGTCTTTTAAATGATAACTGAAATGCAACTGGTCGTTGATGACAGATGTTTCAAAGAATTTGAAATCGATATTGGCGTATTTTTTCAGGTCTTCCCCTATCTCGTACAAATGCGTGGAAAGAATGAAGAGCGAGTGTTTCATTTTGAGCAGGCCCTCTATCACGGTGCTGCTGCATTTCATGGCGTCCTGTACATTGGTGCCCTTAAAAAGTTCATCTATCAGTATCAGCCATTTTTTTCCATCGCTTATTTTTGTAATGGTGGCTTTAATACGCTGAACCTCATTATAAAAATAACTTTCGCCTTTGGTTATATTATCCACCACATTGATATTGCTGAGCATGCCATCGAACAAAGTCAGTTTCATCTGTTGCGCCGGTACCCCCATTCCAATATGCGCTAAAAAAACAGCAGCCCCAACCGATTTGATGAACGTGCTTTTACCGGCCATGTTGGCCCCGGTCAAAAACAGGAAATTTGTTTTCTGGTTCAGCACCACATCGTAAGCCACCGGTTCGTTTACCAGTAAATGATACAGCCCTTTTGCTTCAATAACCGGCTCTGCATTTTGTACAAATTCGGGAAATATAAGCCCGAATTTCTTTACTGCATTGGCCATACCGTACCAGGCATCTATTTGGGCGTATAGTACCACCAGGTCCAGTATATTATGCTTGTACCCATACCGGATAAAATGCGCCAGTTCCAGCTTTTGTGCATGCGTAAGGTCTTCGGCCCGATCGTGCTTTGAAACAACTGCAAATTGATTTTTAGTTATTATTTTTTCAATGGCAGACAAAACTTTCTGAAGCGGAGCCGGAATATTTTCTCCGGTGAACAATTGCTGCAATTGCTGAAACCCTTTAATGAACTCAAAGCAATGTTTGGCAGAATAGGTTACCAGTGCAAAATCGGGGCCGTGTAATATTTTATAAGTGTATGCTTCCAAAACAGAGGGGTGCGCAGGTATCTCACTTATCTGGGAGTCAAAGAATTTCTCCACCACCATCACCGTTCCGTTTGTGATGAGGCGGGGCCATTGTGGTTGCTTTTTTATGATCAGCTTCAGCGTTTCCTGTATGGCCACAATCTCTTCCTGCGTTTTCAATGCGGTTGAAAAATTGATCTTCAGCTGTTCGCTCCCATGTGCCGTGGTACAGAGGTCGAGTTTACCAAAGACCGACTGGTCTTCACCACTGTTGAACATTAAGAGATCAGCAAGTGTGGTTTTGTCTATTTCCATAAGCAAAGAAAAAGTTATCTGTTAAATGTTAGTCGTTGTCCTTTGGCGGTTTCATCAAAGCTGCCGTTTTGGTAAACCAGGTTGCCATTAACAAAGGTTTTTTCTATAGATGCAGGAAATGTAAAATTCTCTAAAGGACTCCAGCCACATTTGTAAAAAATATTTTCTTTGGTCACTGTTGAAGGCTTGCTTGTATCCACCACAACCAGGTCGGCAAAGTAACCCTCCCGTACATAGCCCCGGTTGGCAATTTGAAAACAATCTGCGGGTGCATGGCTCATTTTTTCTGCTATTTTTTCCAAACTGATCCTGCCTTCCCGCTGGTAATGCAGCATCAGCAGCAATGGGTGTTGTACCAATGGCAGCCCGGCATGTGCCTGTTCATATGTTCCTTGTTTCTCCTGCATGGTATGCGGCGCATGATCGGTTGCAATAATATCAAGGCGGTCATCAAGCAATCCTTTCCATAAAGCTTCCTTGTTGTGCGGCGCCTTAATAGCCGGGTTACACTTTATTTTATAACCCAGTTGTGTATAATCATCAGCAGTAAAGTGCAGGTGGTGCACACAAACTTCGGCTGTAATTCTTTTTTCCTTCAGCGGCATCATGTTGCCAAAGAGTTGTAATTCCTTTTCGGTACTGATATGCAGTATGTGTAAGCGGCTGCCGTATTTCTGTGCAAACTTTATAGCCACCAGCGAAGACTCAAAGCAGGCTTCCTCATCTCTTATCAATGGATGGTCTGATGCATCCGGTTCACCTTTTTGTTTCTTGATCCGTTCATAATTTGCCTTAATAATGCGCTCATCCTCACAATGCGTGGCTATGAGCATTTCACTTTCCCTGAAAACTTTGTCCAGTGCATTATGGCTATCCACCAGCATATTGCCTGTGCTGGCGCCCATAAAAATCTTCACCCCGCATACATCATGTTTGCGGTCATTCATTTTTAAAACCTCATCGGCGTTGGTATTGCTGGTGCCCATGAAAAATGAATAATTGGCCAGGGAGGTACTGGCAGCAATGTTGTACTTATCTTCCAGCAACTGCGGTGTTAATGCATTGGGTATGGTATTGGGCATTTCCATAAAGCTGGTAACGCCGCCTGCCACTGCTGCTTTGCTTTCGGTATATATGGTGGCTTTATGCGTTAAACCCGGCTCCCGAAAATGAACCTGGTCATCGATCACTCCTGGAAAAAGATGTTTTCCTTCTCCGCCGATCTCCTGTACCCGGTGCTTTGTTTCGATTTGCCCCGCAATTTTCTCTATCCTTCCGTCGTTAGTGAGTACATCCAGCGATTGAATTTTTCCTTCATTTACCAGCTGTATGTTCTTAAAAAGGTATTTTTGCATAACTTGATTACTGTTAAACCTTCATTATCTGATGCAATTTATTAAAAGCTTATTCAAACTGTTGTTTTTTATTTGCCCTGCATTTGCAACAGCACAATCCACCTTTTTAACCCCGGGTTCTAAAGATGTGCATTTTGTTGACCGCATGGAGATCAAGCAGCAAAGAAACACTGATCTTAACTTTTCATCAGTAAGGCCGTTTAACAGAAAATATATTGTGGAGCAGGTTGAGTTTATTGACAGCGCCCGTTTGGGCTATATTGATACTGTAACCCAGAAAGATAAATATGTGGAATGGAACAGCCAGGACCTTACCGACCTGGATGAGTACAATCTTACCAGGTTTTTAATGAACAACAGCGAGTGGGTAACCGGGCCAAAAAAAGATTTTTTAAGCAAGCGCCCTTTCCTGAAAACATTTTACAAGACCAAGCCAAATTTTCTGGAAGTTAAGACCAATAATTTTTTCCTGGCACTTAACCCTGTTTTTCAATACGTGATGGGCGTTGAAACGGGTTATAACAAACCTATTTTCTTAAACAGTAAAGGCGTTACCGCAAGAGGTACTATCGGAAAAAAAATAGGTTTCTCCACTTACTTAACAGATAACCAGGAAAGGGCGCCACAGTTTTACCAGCAAACAGTAAGCAGCCTGAGGGCCGTTCCCGGAGTGGGTTTTTACAAGCCATTCAAAACAAGTGGCTACGATTATTTTGATGCCCGTGGTTATATAACGGTACGTGCCGGTAATGCTATTGACGTGCAATTTGGTTATGATAAGAATTTTATTGGTAATGGCTACCGCAGTTTATTTTTGAGCGACTGGGGCAACAGCAATCTCTTCTTAAAACTTAACACCCGCATCTGGAAAATAAATTACCAGAACCTGTTCATGGAACTGATGCCGCAGTTTAAAAAAAGCGGCGATACCCTGCTGGACCGCAAATATGCAGCCATGCACCACCTGAGCATGAATGTTACCAAATGGCTGAACGTGGGTTTATTTGAAGGGGTGATCTTTGGCCGTAAGAACCGTTTTGATTTTCAATACCTGAACCCCATCATCTTTTACAGGCATATTGAAGGAACGGTAGGCAGCCCCGATAATGCCATTGCCGGTTTCGATTTTAAAGCCAATATAGCACACCGGGCCCAGTTATACGGACAATTGCTGCTGGATGAATTCGTACTTTCTGAAATTAAAAAGAATAACGGGAGCTGGGTTAACAAATGGGGCATACAGGTTGGCGTAAAATATGTTGATGCATTTGGCGTGCCCAACCTGGATATACAACTGGAAGCAAACAGGGTAAGGCCATTCACTTACACACACAATGATACTATCTCTAATTATACCCATTATAATCAGCCCCTGGCACACCCGCTGGGAGCCAACTTCCAGGAGTTTTTAGGTATTGTGCAATACCAGCCTGCACCTAAATGGCATGTGTATCTGCAGGGCATCTATTATTACAAAGGACTTGACAGTGCCGGTATCAATTTTGGTGGAAATATTTTCAGGGATTACAGCACCCGCAGCAGGAACGACGGGTTTAAGATTGGCAGCGGAGATAAAGCCACAGTCATGAATGCGTACCTTCAGGTATCTTACGAGATCAGGGAGAATGTATTTTTTGAAGTATCAGGCTTATACAGGCATTATAAAACCATCAACAATCCCACAGCAGCAACTACCACCATGTTCACCGGCGGCATAAGAATAAATATGTTCAACAGGCGGTACGACCTGTAGATCATTCAACCGTAAGTGAGAAAAATACCGATCTGGAATTGATTTTATCGATAGTGCTTGAATATTTAAGATTTACATCCCTGCTGTGCAGGTTACCAATGCCCCAGCCCATTTTTATTTCGGGAGTAAGTACAAACATGGGAAAATAAAAGTGAAAACCCATACCTACTTCCACACCATAATCAAATTTTTTCAGTTTCACCTGGTCTTCGGCTTTGCGGGCGCCGGCATTTGATGCAAGGTCATACTCAACTTTACCACCCGCAATCATGTACACTTTAAAATTATTAATTCGGTCGCTGCTGAATTTTATTTGTACTGGTATGCTTAGTGAAATAGACTGCGTTTTCTTTTCTGTGATCGAATCTTCCCCGGCCGGCCTGTCGGGATAAGTAACATTGTATAAGAAATTCCTTTCGGTAAAGGTAAGGTTAACCGGGTAGGTACGAAGATCGAAATGGTTACTGAGCCGGAAATTTACCAGCCAGGCCAGGCTTACACCCGTACTGTTAACGCTTTCAATAACGGTAATACTATCCAGCGGCGGGTTTTGTATGGTTTGTAAAAAATTAGGATGGTGTGTAAATGCAAAATGCGAACGGTTGGAACCCAGCGTTATTCCAAAGCGCACCCTTTTATCATCATGGTCTTCCTGGTTCACTTCCTGCCTTAATTGTGCAAAACCAATTACAGGACAAAAGAGAACAGCGATAACTATATTGATTATTTTTTTTCTCCGCAATAAATACTGCATATTCCTAAGCTCAGTGGTTTAGTGTAAGTATTCCAGTATCCCAGGTTATCCAGGATATCAGTAAATTTTTTTCCTTCCGGAAACTGCTGAATTGATTCGTCGAGATATTGGTATGCGTCGCGGTTTTTAGAGAATATTTTACCTGCCATGGGGCAGATGACCTTCATATAAAAATTATAAAAGCCCTTTATAACAGCCGATTGTGGTTTGCTGAACTCCAGCACAACCAGTTTACCGCCCGGTTTCAAAACCCTTAATATTTCTGCCAGGCCTTTTTCGAGGTTTTCGAAATTACGCACCCCGAAGGCTACTGTAACCGCATCAAACGAATCATTTTTAAAGTTTATTGTCTCGCTGTCGCCATTTAACAGTTCTATCTTTTGCCCCAGACCCAGTTTTTCCACTTTTTTTCTGCCCAGTTCCAGCATGCCATCACTAATATCAATACCGGTTATTTTATCGGGGTTCAATATACCAGATGCCATGATGGCCACGTCCGCTGTCCCGGTTGCCACATCCAGTATGGTTTTAGGTTGCAGGGCAAGCAGTTGTTTGATAGCCTTTTTTCTCCATCTGATATCGATACCGGCGCTTAAAAAGCGGTTCAGGAAATCGTACCGGAAGGCGATATCGTTGAACATACCTGCCACCTGCTGCTTTTTCCCCAGCCCGGAGCCTTTGTAGGGAACTACTGTATCATGTGCATAATCCGTCATGGGCAGCAAAGATAAGACGCAACCGGCAATGGGCAATAGATAAAGAACCTGTATAAATGTTAATCCTTTTAGCATAAAAAGCACCTTTTCAATGACTAATGACCAATGACAATAAGCAATATCTTTGCCCCATGCAAATCAAATCAGCCAAATATATTATCAGCAGCCCCGATTATGAAAAATGCCCGGCCCCAGACAGGCCTGAGTATGCATTTATAGGCCGCAGTAATGTGGGTAAATCATCCCTGATCAATATGCTTTGCAATAATGATAAGCTGGCAAAAACATCGGCATCGCCCGGAAAAACACAATTACTGAATCATTTTGAAATAAATTCGGCGCCTGATTCAAAAACGGATCAAAAGCCGGCTGCATCCAAAAGCAGTTCCTGGTACCTGGTTGACCTGCCGGGCTATGGCTTTGCCAAAGTAAGCATCAAAAGCCGCAACCGCTGGGAGCAGATGATTGAGAATTACCTGCGCAAGCGTGAAAACCTAACCCTGGTTTTTGTGCTGATAGATGCCCGGCACAACCCGCAAAAAATTGACCTGGAATTTCTGCTCCAGCTCCGCAACTGGGGCGTACCTTTCTGCCTCATTTTTACCAAGACCGATAAGGAGAACCAAAGCACGGTTAGCAAAAATGTAAAAGCCTTCCTGGAAGCCATGAAAAAGAACTGGCAGTTTTTACCCCAGCACTTTTTAAGCAGCGCAGTTAAAAAATCCGGCAGGGATAAAATTCTTTCTTTTATTGAGGAAACCAATACAAGCCTGCAAGAAAAATAAATACCTGCCATTGGGTATTGCCTCATGCTGCTCCCCGAAGTATTTTGCCATGAAAAATATCATGCGTAAATCTCTTCTGTTGTTATTTATATGTTCAGCAACCCTTGCTTTTCCGCAAAAAGACCTGGATAAGGAAATTAAAGTATTACGCCAGCGCCTGGACAGCAGCCGTATAGCAACCGACAGTTTCCTGAAACAGCAAATGAAACGCAATGATTCAATTGAGATGGCACGCTTCAACGAACAGAATGCACGCAACCTCAACAGCTTTATGCGTGATATGCAGGAAAGGAACCGCAAACAAAAACGTGCCATGTGGCTGCGCCTGATTTTTGGTTTAGCATTGCTGGGTATTGGGGTATTCAGTGTTTTAAGAAAGCGGAAAAAGAAAGAAATTCAGTAGAATTGGGGGAGAAGCTGCCGCTGCATGTGTGTTTTACACATGCTAAAGACACAATGCAGCAGGGGTATTTAGTTTACCACCTTGTTGGCACAGCTGCTGCTGGCAAAGGCTTCGGGCTTGGCCTTAAACGCAAAACCCATTCCCAGGATATAGCCCATGGCCTCACGCAGGGCTTCATTGCTTTTGAACTGGGGATTGGTATTGATGTCGGCATGCACTTCCATATCCACATTGTACAGGGTGAACAGGTCGCAGAGTTCATAAGCGATCTCAATACTCTTTGCCACTTCCACCAGCATTCGTTCCTTGATGCTGTACTGGTGTAATGTCTTTTCATTGTGAATGAACATAAAGCCTCCATGTCCTTCCCGTAAAAAAACAATGACAGTGGCAAATTCGGTTTCTTTTCCTTTTACCTGGCTGTCGGTGCCAATACAAACTTTTAAATGATAACCGGCATCTGATTCTTTTTTGATGGCCTGTTCTACTGCATCTTTGATCGAAAGCTGGATGGGATCTCCGTTAAATTTTCTCCATAACATAAAAATGGGTTTTTTAAAGTTACAAAGAAAAAAGAATAAATAGTTCCCTTCGCCCCTGAAGCAGGAGCCGGTAACAGTAAAATAATGTAAGAGATAATAAAGACTTAACAGTTAGCCACTCAGCGGGATATGAGATCATCCGGATCCAGGTTGCCCCTTCAGTGGGCTTAGCGGGCAAAAAAAAGGGAGGTAGCCCCTAACGCTACCCCCCGACTTACACATGAATCTACCTTACTGTTTTATAATTCGTTCTGTTTGTCTTTGATCGTTGTTGAATAGCTGAATGATATACATACCTGCTGACTGATTTGAAACATTCAGGTGATTGATGCCTTTCAAACCTGTGCCGGCAGAAATTATTTTTCCATTGATATCGGTTAAAACATACTGATATTTTGCCAAAGCATTGATCACAATGTCATCCTTAACAAGGGTTGATACTTTAAAGTTCTTTTCCGCATCGGCCGCTCCCTTCAGGGCAATGGTATTTGAAAATACTGTTTGGCTTAAAACCGAAGTAACCCTAAGCCTGTAAAATATGGTGCTGCTTTTATTGGGCTGGTAAGAGAAACCTGCAGAAGCGCCTGCCAGGTTTGCTATTCCATAAAAGTTATTGCCATCGGCAGAAGCCTGTACTTCCACGGACTGAATCGGTTCATCTGCCACAATGTTCCAGCTAAGGTTATGCTTATTCTTATCTGCAGTACCATTCAGTTGCACCATGTGTATGGGCAGACCGCTGAAGGAACCACTAATGGTATAAGAACCCAGGCTTCCGTAAGAACCAATATTACTGTTGCCGGCACCCATGATCCTGATGTAATATGTTCCGGCATTTAAAATAGTATCAACGGTTACACTTAATGTACTTAAAGGATTATAGGTTCTTATAAGCGAGCCGGCTCCATTGTACAGTTCAAAAGCAATATCAAGATTAGCCCCCTCTGAATTTGCAGCCACGCTGTAAGGCGCTGCAACTACATGAAAGTTGGAATTTGAATTAAGCGTTACCTTAAACGCATCTTTATCCGAATTAGTACTTATTACACCGCCAACATTGAAATTATTTGTAGAAATCGAATAGGTGGACGCATTCAGGGTTTCAGCAAAATCATCAGTGCGGTATCCAAAACCATTATAGGTAACTATGGTATACAGGTTATCTTCCACAAAACCGCATCCGTCGGGTGTTGGGCCATTGTTCCAGTTGCTGAAATTCCTCGTCTGGCTGTTGCCCATAATGGGAGCCCATCCGGTTTCACCGGAGCCGGTTCCTGAATTGTAGGCTTCCACCAGGCTGCAGCTTACATTATATTTTGACTGGTGAGATAAACTTACGGTATGGCCGCTCTCATGAGATATTGTTTCCGCAATTTTTTTGGTGTTGCCGGTTCCCAGCCTGTCGCTGAAAACAAAACCCGGTGTATCATCTCCCCAGGTAATAGAACCCGAGAATGCCACACCACTATAGCCGGAGGCATACCAGCTGCTGGTGGTGGTTACAATAATACGAACACGCATATCGATAGGCGCAGCCAGAAAAACAGTTGAATCTGTTGTGATATTGATATCAAAAGGCCTGTAATCTTCGGCCACCCGATTGAAAGCTTCAATGATCTGCGGATCTGTCATACCGGCTGATGCACAGTTGATGGGGTTTCCGTTATTCCATAAACCATTCTGAACATAATGGCCGTCAAAATCAAGAAAAATGGTTGCTCTTGCTGAAGGCCAGCTGCTTAATTTGGGAACACTGAACGCACTGAACGAAACCAGTATCAGCGCAGTGCAGATCAATGATGTAAAAATCTTTTTCATTTTAGGGGGTTTTGGTGGATTGTTGGATTATGTGGTAAGTTTCTTTAGGGTTATAATTGTACGCAGTCCTGTATCACGCGGTCGCTCTCAATTTTTTTGAGCTGATAAATACCTGCTGCATTTTTTTTGAGGTTGAAGCCATCAAAAAAACTTTTGTTGATGATATGGCCCACGTAGGCAATACTGCCGTCCTCCTTTATTATTTTAGATACATTGAATATGGTATTGGAAAAATCTGGCGATACGATCACTGCAGACTGAAGGTTGGCATATTTTGAAATATTGCTCTTTACAGTACCTGAAAAAGTGAAATTATCAGAAAAGGAGATACTTATTGTCTGGCCCGGCGAAGTTGTAAAAACTTTGGAAAGTTCCTGTTCGCTGCAACTCATAACTTCAGGAAAGCTGCTGAATTGTTTTGGCTTTTGCGTATTGATCTGGCCAAATCCTGTCATTACTAAAAAAGAAAGAAATAATGACAATGCATAGGGAGCATAAGGTTTCATAGGATTCATTGTTTTCTTGGTAATTGGATAATAAACTCTATACCGAAACGTGACGGCAGAAACTTTATTATGTTTTTTCCAAAAAAATTATGAATAAATACCCCGAATAGTAAAACTACGAGTACCCCGCCAGTACTAATCCCAATGCCTGAAACCTAATACTGGCCAGTACTTAATAATACCAGGGTGCATGCTTCCACGGGCTGAATATTATTCTGGAGGGCCAGTTTGGCCAGCTCCTCATTTTCCGTTCCGGGATTGAAGATGATGCGTTTGGGATGAAGGGAAACGATATAATCATAATACTCCCTCTGGTGCCGGGGCCCCAGGTAAAGGGTAACAGTATCTATATCATCTGCCTGAATTTTATCTGTTTCAATGGGGATTCCGGCTACTATACCTTTCCTGTTTCCAATAGCCAGTACGGGGTGCTGGTGGTTTTTAAGCCTGTTCATAGCTAAGTTACTATAGCGTGCAGGGTTTTCGGAAGCCCCCAGGACCAAAGTTTTTTTATTATACATATCTATTGTAAAAATCTTGCTTTTATTTCAGGCGTTGGTATCATACAGGAATCCTTCTGGCCAAACCATTTATACCGGTTTTTAGCTATCCAGTTATATATACCATCCCTGATGAATTTGGGAACAATAATCAAGCCATAACAAACCGGCCAGAGACTGTTTAAGTGACGGCAAACTTTTAATGCAGCTGTGGACCTTTGATATGCTTTACCATTTTCTATGAATACAAAAGATTCCATTTCCTTAAACGGCAGGTTATATTGTTTTAATAATGCCTGGCCCTGTTCACTTTGAAGCGGTGCAAATAAAATATCGTTCTTTTTATTTCTCCTGATGGTAAAGTTTACAGCGCCGTTACAAAAGTTGCAAACGCCATCAAATAATATAACAGGCTGTTCATTCATTTTCAATACAAAGTTAGTTCATAAGTGTATTGGTTATCTTAATGCAATCATCCAGAATACAATACTAAGGTATGTCCATAGAATAGTAAATAAAATATGGGCTGAGGTTTCTAAAGCCTTCCCTTTCCAAAGTTTTGAAGAATAACCAAAAAACTGGATGAATAACCGCAGTACCCAAAATATGCCAAGGCCCAAAGCTATTTTTTTGCCAAGGCTGGTATTTATAATTTCATCAGCAGCAGTTAAACAGAGTAATCCCATCAAAAAGACTGTTAGTGCAATAAAGAATGTATGCACAAGCATCATCTGCCGGTTGATCAAACTCAGCCCTGCAAGTTCTTTTCGCCAGTTAAAATATCTTGGAAAGCTTATATGGATCAAAGCCAGAACAATTAACAGCATACCAATTAATGTAAGATGAAGATGCATGTATTTTAAATTAAGGAACACAACTAAAAATTGACATAAAGGGTGTAAACTTTGTTTCAGAAACTGAAGAAAATCCAGCTTTTGCAAAAGCCTTCCTCCAGGTATTGCCTGAAAAAAAATGAGTAAACCCGACAGTAAAAGCGAGGAAATTAGGAAAGTCTCTCAAATGTTCAACCATGATCAGTTTTCCCTTTTGCTTGCATACCCGATGACATTCTTTTAAAAATACCACTTTTTCTTCCTGCGACCTGATTTCATGAGCTGCTGATAGTAAGAAAATAATATCCACTGAATTGCTTTCCACAGGGATCGAATTTGTTTTGATATGCTGCGTACCGGGATATACAAGACTTACTTTTCTTGCCCTGATAATGGCCGGTTCGGTGTGCCTTTCCGCATTGTAAAAATCAAAGACCTGCAGTTTGGCTTGCGGAAATATATTTTCAATAATAAAACTCGTTTCATCAAAGCCTGCGTTAATGTTAAGTATTTGCCCGGGATTGGTATTTGCAAGGCCGAAATTTTGTATCCAGTTAAATTCATAATAACCTGAAAAATCATAAACATATGCCGAAACGATCAATGGCATTATAAGACCGTAAGAAAAAGCGGCAATAACTATCCAGAACAAGACGGCCGGCCAATTGAACAGGAAATAGCTTGCTACTATTGCAGCAATAGCAATAAGGCCAAACACATAAAAATGCCGGTTAAAACTCAGGATATTCAAAACCCCCTGAAATTTTCGTCTCTTTATTTCCATTTTTCAATTTTCCCTTTTTTCCAGTAATAAGGTATCTTTTCAAGTATAAACGCATTTGCCAAAACAGGTTTCTCCAGGTTCATCAAATTCAGGAAATCAAAATCGTAGTCAATTACTTTCACCGGGGCCGGTTGCCAGTTTTGCCTTACTCCTTCAATTATCAAAACTTCTTTGTTAACCGGATTGCAGGTAAATGTAAAGGGCAAAGGTCCGGCAAACCTCCTGGCTTCCTTCCAATCGGTAAAAGGAGAGTTGCATGGCAATGCGATCTCATTATCATTTTTGTCAACCGTTACTTTGAATTTTGATTTTACTGATGATATCTCCCGTGAACCCTGGTTTTCTTTTTTAACAATATCAGTTGTTGTGTAATTATAGTGCGTAAAGATGTTTCCCATTAATTCCATCTTCTTTTTATCAGTCTCGGACTTAAGGATATATAACCCCCGTAAATTTTTACCGGCATTGGTTGCGTAACGTACAAATACCCGGTACCCGATCAGGAAAAAATCGTTGCCCATAAACTTTGGAAAACCCTTTGGCCGGAGGTCCTTTGTTTGAACCATGGCTATTGCAATAAAGGCCCATTTATCGTTAAAAGTATCCAAACGCAAACATCCGGGAATACAGGTCATTAATTGTTCCCGGGGAACTGCAAAAGTTAAGACAAGGGAGTTTTCGAAAAAGGCCTCAACTGCAAACGGGTGATTTTTCAAGAATGAGAACATTTTAAGCCTGTTGAGTTATTCTTTTGTTTAGAGTGAATTCATTAAAATAAATTGTCAGAACCAAAACGAAAGCAAAGAAGGCATTGGCCTTTCCCCAAAGCAGCAGATCGGGTACAAGCATACATTCAAGGGTATTCATCACTGAAATAATGAGTATCTGAACAACTGCGTTAAGCCTGGATCTGAGATTACTTAAAATCCAGATTGCCATGAGCATTTCAGCGCTTCCTATTAAAATAGTGAGGGGCTGTGCATATTGCTTTCCCAGTATGCCTGCTACTATTTGCCGGTGCCTGGGAACAAAATTCAGCACTTTACAAAGCAATCCGTTTATCATCCAAATGGCAGCAATGCAGTAATTTAATACCTTATAGATTGCTTTGCTTGTCATTGCCAGGGTTTTTGATGATACTATTATTATTTAAAGAACTTCAGCAGGCTTCCCAAAAACCAGCTCTCATCGGCCTTGATCATCACATCCAGTATTTTATCGGCCTGGCCGCCAAATTTGCGGATGCCTGTAATGGTATCCACAAATTGTTTAACTTCTTTATCTTTTTTATCGCCTTCAATAGTTTCCAGCTGGCCAAGCAATTTGAGCATTGGATCCAACTCCCGTTTTTTTCTTTCCTTTATGATCTGGGTGGCTACTTTCCAGATATCCTTTTCAGCCGTGAAGAACTCTTTGCGTTCACCGGGTACCAGTACCCTCTCCACCAGGCCCCAGTCTATCAGGTCACGCACATTCATGTTAACATTGCCCCGGCTGATGGTGAGTTGTTCCATGATCTCATCCTGGGTTACCGGGTCGGGGCTCACCAGCAGCAATGCATGGATCTGTGCCATAGTGCGGTTTATTCCCCAATGGGTGCCAAAAGCGCCCCAGCTGCTGATGAATTGTGCTTTTGCTTCGGTGAGTTTCATGATGGCTATTTTAATGACACAAAGATAGCGCAGTTTTTGAATTTTCAAAATTTATTGAAAATATATTTCCCTGGCAGTTTTACCATGCTGAATAAGGCGGTGAAGTACAAGTGTGCGACGCCACTGAAGCTGATTAAAGATAAAATGCCGGGTCAATACAAATAAAAAGCGTCAGCTTTTTCAACTGACGCTTTGTAAAACAGGCTCTTAATTCCCGGCATGGCGGAAGTAACTGAAGTATTACAACAACATGGTAACCGGGTTCTCTAAATACTTTTTAAGTGTTTGCAGGAAAGCCGCTCCCACTGCACCATCCACGGTACGATGATCGCAGCTCATGGTAACTTTCATGAAATTGCTTACAGCAAACCCATCGCCCTTTTTCACCACGGTCTCTTTGATACGGCCAACAGCTAAAATGGCGCTGTCGGGCGGGTTGATAATAGCGGTGAATTCTTCAATATCCATCATACCCAGGTTGGAAATAGTGAAGGTGTTGCCACTAAATTCATTAGGCTGTATCTTTTTATCTTTTGCCTTACCGTATAATTCTTTGGTTTCGGCTGCTATTTGCGATAAGGTTTTCTGATCGGCAAATCGTATTACCGGCACGATCAATCCATCCGGTGTGGCCACGGCACTGCCAATGTGAATGTGATGGTTCATGCGGATAAAATCACCCATCCAGCTGCTGTTTACATTGGGATGCTGGCGCAGGGATAATGCGACTGCTTTTATTACAAAATCGTTGAAAGATATTTTTACCGGGCTCAGTTCATTCAATTGTGTGCGTGCACCCATGGCATTATCCATGTTGATTTCCATGGTTAGGTAAAAATGTGGCGCACTGAACATGCTTTCACCGAGGCGGCGTGCAATGGTTTTGCGCATTTGGGTCAGCGGAATGTCAATATGTCCTTCCTGCCCGCTAATGGAAGCTGCGGCAGTACTTACTGCTGCCGGGGTTGCCGCCTTTGTTTGGGCCGGAGCCGCAACAGGCACATAACTGTCAATATCTTTTTTTGTAACCCTTCCGCCATCGCCGCTGCCGCTTACTTTGCTGATGTCGATACCTTTATCGGCAGCCAGTTTTTTGGCAAGTGGTGAAGCTTTCACTCTTCCGTTTGCGTTATTGGTTTCTTCTTTTTCACCCGATGTTTCCTGTGTTGTGTTTTCAGTGTTTCCGCTTTCCACAACAGGGGCAGAAGATACTGCATTGGCCCCTGACTTTTCAGCAGCCACATAAGCGCTTACATCTGTTCCGGCCTTACCTACGATTGCTATTATTTCATTCACCTTAGCTGCATTACCAGCCTCAACACCCACATATAATAAAGTACCTTCCTCGTAGCCCACCACTTCCATGGTGGCTTTATCCGTCTCCACTTCGGCCAGCACATCATCGGCCTTTACAAGATCCCCTACTTTTTTATTCCAGGCTACGATCTTTCCTTCGGTCATTGTATCGCTGAGCAATGGCATGCGTATTTCTTTGGCACCGGCTGGCAGGGAAGCTGTTTGTGATTTCGGGTTGGTGGTTTCCGGTTTAGTAGCTTCCGGCTGTTTGGTTTCGGTCTTTGGTTTTTCCGTTGCAGCTTGTCCTCCATCCAATAAAGACTTATAATCTTCTCCTTCCTTTCCCACAATGGCTATTACCTGGTTTACTTTAGCAGCTTCGCCGGCAGGCACACCCACATACAGTAAAGTACCATCCACATAGCCGTTTACTTCCATTGTGGCTTTATCTGTTTCCACTTCGGCAAGCACGTCGTCTGCCTTTACCTTATCACCCACTTTCTTGTTCCAGGATATTATTTTTCCCTCGGTCATGGTATCGCTTAATAGCGGCATGCGTATCACTTCTGCCATAGTATAATAGCTTGTTTTAAATTGAGGTTCGAAATTAAGGCAAAATGGGGAAATGTTCTTAGCTAATGCCTAGTCTATTTCCAGTTTAAGTCTTTCTTTGAGCATTTGCACCAGGGGGTATTCCTCCACCAGCTTCTGGTATTGCTGTTTCCGGGTCAGCGGGGTTTCTGTTTGCTCATGGGCGGTATCGTCTTCTATTACGGTTATCCTGTATACTAAAAAACGATTGCAGAAGTAAGATTGCAGGTGTTCGATCAGGTCGGCCCTTTCATTTTCTATGAATGCCCGGTGAATTTCACCTTTGGTAATAATTTCAAAATTATTATTATCCTTTACACTCAGTTCCGCATTCTTGAAATTGGTAACTGCTGCCGGGTTCTTTCTGTCTTCCAGTTTTTTAATAAAGAGGTTCCAGCTTATTTTAAGCTCCTCGTTGGTGAGTTCTTTTACCTCGTTACCATTCTTATTTTGCGCAGATACTTTATTTCGGATGGCTGCCAGCGACCCCAGTGACCTTTTGGGTTCGGTACTTACCGGGGGGGTGGTTGCTGCAGTGGGGTGTGATGGCTTAACCGGTGTTTCAATGATCAATGTTGCACCGGGTTTTTGGGTTTCTGCAACCGGGGCAGGCACCAGTTCCGGTTCCTTAACCCGTAAAGGTTGTATGGATTTAAATGCGACCGGTTTTGCCGTATCAATCAGTTTTTTTTTTGAAACAGCGCCTTCGCTGTTAACCATTTCCACAGCCTGCAGCAAATAGGTAAGTTTGATGATGGAAAGCTCCACATGCAGGCGCTTGTTGCGGGCCTGCTTATAGTTGATCTCGGCTTCGTTAAGCAGGTTGAGCGCCGCAATTAACCAGCCAGTCGAAATCTGCTGGGCTGCCTGCAGGTATTTTTGTTTAAAGTCATCAGCTACTTCCAGTAAAATGGCGGCCCTGGCATCTTTGCTCACCAGCAGGTTCCGCACAAATTCACTGTAGCCTTCCAGTAAGGTATCTCCCTCGAAACCTTTGCGGTTTATCTCATCATACAGCAGCATGGCATCACTTAGCTGCTGTTGCTGCATATAATTGAGCATCTTGAAATAATAATCCTCATCTAAAATATTCAGGTGCTCCAGCGTATTGGCATAGGTAAGTTCGCCATTGCTGAAGCTCACGATCTTGTCCAGTATGCTTAATGCATCACGCATGCAACCCTCACTCTTTTGTGCAATCACATGCAGGGCAGTTTTCTCGGCTTTAATATTTTCTTTGTCGCATATTTCCTGTATATGTTCTACCGTGTCGTTATTGGTGATCCTTTTAAAATCAAATATCTGGCAGCGGCTGAGTATGGTTGGCAGAATTTTATGCTTTTCTGTTGTAGCCAGGATAAAAATGGCATAAGGCGGTGGTTCTTCCAGTGTTTTCAGAAATGCATTAAAAGCCGAAGAACTTAACATGTGGACCTCGTCCACAATATATACTTTGTATTTACCGGCCTGTGGCGCAAAGCGGACCTGCTCCACCAGGCTGCGGATATCATCCACAGAGTTGTTGCTGGCAGCATCCAGTTCGTGAATATTCATGGAAGTACCGGCATCGAAGCTAACACAACTGTTACAGGTATTGCAGGCTTCCCCGTCTGTAGTCTGGTTTTCGCAGTTGATGGTTTTGGCCAAAATACGGGCACAGGTGGTTTTGCCCACACCACGCGGACCACAAAACAAAAATGCATGCGCCAGCTGATTATTCTTTATTGCATTTTTTAATGTGGTGGTAATATGAGCCTGCCCAACCACGGTAGAAAAATTCTGTGGCCGGTATTTTCTTGCCGATACAATAAATTTATCATCCATACACTGCTAATTTCGGTATTCTAAATTGTAATAAAGAATTTGTTTTTCAGTTCGGTCAATTGTCCTGCAGATATCGCTGGCAGCCCTGAAACACCTTTACATTTGCTGTATCTGTGTAATCTGCGGGCAGCTTTACGATACCATCGGGTGGCGGTGAAATTCCTTTGTTCTGTCAAATAAATAGCGATAGGTGGCCAGGTTGCGGCTGCGGAACGTATCTCCAAAGCTTTCGGCAACATTGATCATTTTAGGGTTAAAATCGCCAATCCATTGCATTTCATAATCCAGATATTGCTGGTTTGGCTTCTGCACTATCTTTCGGCATTCGCCAATGATATAAGAATCAATGCCCTTACCCTGCCATTCGGGGACCACACCAAATACCATCCCTACAAATTTTTTGGTTTTCCTGAACCGCTGCCGCCATACAAATTCCAGTTTTTGCAGCAGGCCAAACTTTCCATTTAAATGTTTAAAATACTGGTTGATGTCAGGCAGATTGATGAACATGGCGATAGCTGTGCCTTTATAATAGGCGAAATACAAAATATCTTCGTCCATCACAGGCTTCATCTTTTTAAACATCAGTGAGACTTGTTCTTTATTCAGTTGTTTCAATCCGCCATGGCCGGCCCAGGCTTTATTATATACTTCCACAAAATCGAGTACATATTTATCCAGGTTGTTCTTTTTAATGGTATCGAAACTGATATCGGGGTTGTCTTCATGCATCTTATGCCGTTCCATGGTTTTTGGGGCCAGCGCTTTGGTGGCATCCAGGCCAAAACAAACCTGGTTGAAAAATACCCTGAACCCGTAATTTTCAAAAAGAGAAACGTAGTAAGGCGGGTTGTAGTTCATGCAATACAAAGGCGGCGTATACCCTTCGGTTATCAATCCCCACCAACGGTCACGTTCACCAAAATTAACCGGTCCATCCATTGCTTCCATGCCCTTTTCAGCAAGCCAGTTTTTTGCCGTATCAAACAAAAGGTTGGCCGCCTGCTGATCGTTGGTGCATTCAAAAAAGCCCATGCCGCCAACCGGCACGTCGTCCCCTTTGTTCTTATACTTTTTATTGGTGAAAGCAGCCACCCGGCCAATGAGTTTGCCACTGTCGTCTTGCAATATCCAGCGCATCACTTCGCCAAAACGAAAGGCTTTGTTCTTTTCCTTGTCAAAAACCTCGTTGATATCCTTATCAAGCGGACGGATCCAGTTGGGATCCTGTTTATTCAGGTCAACAGCAACCCGGATGAATTGCTTTGCAGTGGTATTATCTGTTACGGGAATTATTTGCATGGCATAAATTAAGGCTGCAAATATAGCCCTTTAGAATTTTCAATTCCGCAACACTACAGTCCATAAAACTACCGCACTTTAATCATTGCCTTCACCTGCTGCATGGGCCCGTTTTGCAGGCGGGCATAATATACACCTGCGGGCAGTGGTCCGCTGTCGTAACTGTACGAATAAGAGCCTGCCGGCAAATCAGCATCCACAGCGATTTTCACGAGGCGGCCCATGGTATCAAAAATCTGCAACAAGGTATGGCCGCCATCGGTTTTGTATTTAATGGTGGTGGATTGTGTGAATGGTGTTCCCCATATTTCGAGATAACTTGTACCTGCTGCAACAGGCGGAACGGGTTTACAGGTTGCACTGTTCACAAGCGCCAGCTGCTGAAAATCCTTCAGCATGATCTGCTGCAAGTCTTCATTTTTTACACAAAGCCAGTTTTCCATCAGCGATGCATACACACTTCTGAAATCGTATTGCATGGGTATGTTATCGTTCACATTTACATTGGCGGGAATGACAGGATTATCGCCCCAGATCTTAGGCATCACATTCTTACCAAACAAGAACATGGGTGCAGCAGCGCCATGATCGGTGCCGGTACTGCTGTTGCTTTTTATGCGGCGGCCAAATTCAGAGAAGGTCATGCCCACCACCCTTTCTTCCACACCCAGGAATTTCAGGTCGTCCTGGAATGCCTTGATGGCATCACTTACATTTTTAAGCAATGTTGCATGCGTTCCCACAGTAGTATCTGTGGTGGTTGTTTGCAGCGAGTGTGTGTCAAAGCTGCCATAACTTACCTGGTATATCTTGGTTTTTAATCCTCCCTTGATCAGCCTGGCAACAATCTTCAATTGATCTGCCAATGAATTATTTGCAGGATATGGCGCCTGTTGTGTTACCGCATCTGCAGCGGCTTTTACCACTGTGGTATAAGCCGATGTTTGTTTGGCAACCAGCCTGATGTATTTTAATTCTTTTCCTGCGTTATTGTTAGGTGCAGGATCTTCCACACCTGAAAGCAAATTATAAAAACTGGTTGGGTTGCTAATGCTCATGCCCATACTTACTGATGGCCCCTGGAAAGTAAGCGAAGTGGTGGAACCAATCTGGATACCCAATGGATCGGGCATGGTATTATTGGGATAACCAACCGGGAAATTGGGATACTCATAATTTAAAAAACGCCCGGCCCAGCCGTTCACGATCACTTTATCACTGTCGGATGCACTCATCCAGATATCCGTGGCACGAAAATGTGAGAAGTTGGGAGCAGGATAACCTGCGGCCTGAACAACAGACAGTTTTCCCTGATCATACAATGCTTTCATTCCTGTCATAGCCGGGTTCAGGCCGGTTTTTGCTGTTAATTGCAAAATTTTATTTTCAGGTATTGCTATATTGCTTCTGGCATTAAAATAGTTGCTGTAATTTTCTATCGGGATCACCGTGTTCAACCCGTCATTGCCGCCACTGAGTTGTACAATAACCAGTACATGATCGTTGGGTGTGCTGCCCTGTAATAATTGTGCCAATGGCGATTCGGCTCCAAATGCTTTTACCGAAAACCCATTGATAACAGTTGGCAGAACCACTGCCGGAACCGAGCTGCGTAAAAAATCTCTGCGTTTCATGGATGAAGTTTTAAGGTTTAAGCTAATTGGTATTCTGCCAGTTTTAATAAATACATGTACAGGTCCCTTAGTTTCGTTTTTACAATATTCGCATTCACGGTATCATTGGGATTGGCTATCCAGGCCGTCCAGGCATTGGTCCAGTAAGTATCATTGGTTTGCCCTCCCAATAAAATATCTTTCTTAAGCTGATCTTTAGAAGCCTGGGATAACGGAAGCCTGAACAGGTAAGTGATCGAATCGCTGATCAGTGCATTTGGATCTCCGGGGTCAGGCATCGATTTCGCAAAAATGGTTGGGTCAATCCTGATATTTTTTCCACTTCGTGTAAAGCCTCCGTTCAGCATTATATCGGTAAACTGGTTACGCTTGGGAAAAGTATCTGCATTGATCCATATCTCATAATACTGCGGCTGCTGGTAATACGCAGGCCAGCCGGCCACGTTGGGCGGGTCGCCAATATATTGCTGAAAGGTAAAAGCCAGCTGATTAAGTACCAGCCACATATTGTAAGCGCCGGTAAAATCAGTTACTGCATCCGGAAAAACAACTCCAAACTCCCGGCAGGTGCCTGCCAAAATATCTACAGGACTTTTGATCTGGCATCCCTGGTTGAGCACATCAAAGAAATGTTCGCTTTTTAAAAGTGCTTCCAGCACTGGTTTTATTTCGTAATTATTTGTTCTGAATATTTGAGCAAGCGGTGCAATCACATTGGCTTCAGTTGCCGCATCTATCTCGTAATAAACAAACCAGCGGTATAATTTGCGGCAGATATGCAATGAGGGGTCATTGATCGATAAAAGCATGGTGAGCAGGTCATTCAACTCCAGGTCGCCGGCCGTGGCGCCTGTGCGGCCTGTTATTACTGTGTTATTGTAAAAGGCTGAGAACTGTTTATTGGTTGAGTCATGGCGGGAAGAAGTGAATATAGCTGTATTGGTGCTTGCATTGATTTGCCAGCCGGTTAATACTTTTGCGGCAGCTTTCACATCAGCTTCGGCATAGCCTTGTGTGGCATTATCGGCTCCTTTTCCCACAACAAATAATTCCTGTAGTTCCCTTCCATAATTTTCATCCGGCGCCGTGTTGGTATTCAGGTATCCGTTTTGATATCGCAACATACCTGTATTGGTGGTCATTTCCTTTACAAACTGTTTGAAATTGCCCAGTGCATTCTTTCGAAGCACCTGGTTATTCTGGTAACACCAGATAGCCCGGCCGATCGAATCTGTTTCGGTAGAAAAATGGTTATGCCAGAAAAGCACCATTTTTTCCAAAATATTCCTGTCCTGGTTTATGATCTGCCCCATCCACCAGTTTCTGAAAGAACTGGTCCGGCTGGCATCCACACTTCCGTCATTGGTATTGATGTTTACCCAGGTTTGTCCGGCAGCAATTGCATTATCGGGGTCGGCAGGATTAACTGAGTTAGCGTAATTTTTTACAGGCGGTGCCGGTGTAAACTGCGCCAGTGGTACATTAAGCAATGCATCAACCGCCTGGTTCATCGTCATCACTTTAAAAAAGTCCACATCGGCTTTTTTAGCACCAAACATGGTCCTTTTTAAAAGATGGATCACTTCGTTGGTTGTCCAGGGACCGGTATAGGGATTGATACCGCTAAGTGTCCTCGTGGGCGATGATAATACAGTTGTCTGTATAACCGGGGCCGTTTTTTTTGTTTTGCCCGCAGTAAGAAATGCTCTCCTGTCCATAGCAGTTATTGGTTTACTATGATGTATAAAGATTTTCGACTGTTTCTGCCTGGTACAGTTTAATCAGGGAGGGTATATTTTCAGATCCGCCTGCAGTGTTGTAACGCTGCCTTGCTTCCTCTGTTTACTGCGTCAAGATAGAAATTTTATTGGATATTTTCAATGATCCCTGCAATTCCCTGTCCGCCGCCAACGCAGGCTGTTACAATACCGTATTTCTTATTCAGCCGTTTCATATCCTGTGTAAGCTGTATGGTAAGTTTGCAACCGGTGCAGCCCAATGGATGACCCAGCGCAATGGCGCCGCCATTTATATTCACAATTTCAGGGTTCAGTTCCAGTGTTCTTATTACTGCCAGTGCCTGGGATGCAAAGGCTTCGTTCAGCTCGATCAGGTCAATATCAGCGAGTGACATACCGGCCTGCTTTAAAACTTTGGGTACGGCTTCAATCGGCCCTACGCCCATAATGCGGGGATGCACACCTGCACTGGCACAGTTCACCAGGCGGGCAATGGGTTTCAAACCCAGTTCATTCACCATTTTCTCTCCCATCACAATCACAAAAGCTGCACCATCACTGGTTTGAGAAGAGTTACCGGCAGTAACCGATCCGCCCATGGCAAAGGCAGGTTTCAGTTTAGCCAAACCTTCCGGGGTTGTATCTGCTCTTACTCCTTCATCGGTATCAACTATATAATCTCTTTTCTGTTTTTTTCCTTTAGCATCCAGGTAAACTTCATTCACTGTTATGGGTAAAATACCTGGTTTAAAATATCCTTCCTTAATTGCATTACCGGCTTTCAGGTGACTGTTGTAGCTAAACATATCCTGGTCTTCCCTGCTGATGTTATATTCACTTGCCACAGCTTCTGCAGTAAGCCCCATACTTAAATAATAATCGGGTTCAGTTTCTGCAATAGCATAAGAAGGAACAGTTTTCCATCCGGCTGTTGGCACCAGGCTCATACTTTCGGTACCCCCTGCAATAATGCATTCAGCCATTCCGCTGCGGATCTTGGCGGTAGCCATGGCAATGCTTTCCAGTCCGCTGGCGCAATACCGGTTAATGGTAATGCCCGGTGCATGAATACCCACCGCCCTGGCCGATATCATTCTGCCAACCTGTAGTCCCTGTTCAGCCTCAGGTACAGCATTACCCACGATCACATCATCCACTCTTTTTACGTCCAGTTGCGGCACACTCGCCAGCAAACCTTTAATAACATCCACTGCCAGGTCATCGGGCCTGTAAAAACGAAAGCCCCCCTTTTTACTTTTGGTAACTGCTGTTCTGTATCCTGCTACGATATAAGCTTCCTGCATCATTTAAAAGTTTGTTGTTTGTTGTTGATGGTTTGTTGTTATGTGGCTGATAATGTGAAAAGCTCCTTTTACATCGAGCTAACCACAAACACAAAACTTCAAACCCTGAATTCAAAAAATTGGTTGTTTATGCAACTTTATATACCAAAGTTATAGTTTCTGTATCAAAACAAAAAACAGATAAGACAACTTAACTTATTTTTGCGCCAATGTATAAGTTACTCCGTTCAGTTTTATTTCTATTCGACCCCGAGCGGGTTCATTATTTTTCGATGAACGGGCTGAAACTGCTCTGTAAAATTCCCGGGGTAAAAAAAATATTTGCTTCTGTTTTTAAACCCCGTACAAACACAGCTTTTTCATTATTTAATATTCAATTCCCCAACCGTGTGGGGCTGGGAGCTGGTTTCGATAAAAATGCCCGCTATCTGAACGAACTGGAAGCCCTTGGTTTTGGCTTTGTGGAAATAGGAACCGTGACGCCCCTTCCCCAGGCTGGCAATGATAAACCCCGTTTGTTTCGGTTACCAAAAGATAAAGCACTTATTAACCGCATGGGTTTTAATAATGATGGTGTTGAAATTATATTAAGAAGATTAGAGGCCTGGAAAACGAGAAACGAGAAACAAAAAACAAGAAACCAGAAACGGCTTATCATCGGCGGCAATATTGGTAAAAACAAGATAACCCCGAACGAAGATGCCTGGCTCGATTATGAAAAGTGTTTTAAAGCCCTGCACGGATATGTGGATTATTTTGTGGTGAATGTAAGCTCGCCTAATACACCCGGCCTGCGGGAACTGCAGGAGAAAGATGCATTGCATAAGATACTCACTAACCTGCAACAGCTAAACACCAAACTTCCAAACCCGAAACCGGTTTTACTAAAAATAGCGCCCGATCTTACAGAGCAACAAATTGATGATGTTATAGAGCTGGCGATGGAAATAAAATTAGATGGTCTTATAGCGAGCAATACCACGATCTCCCGGGATCGGTTACAAACCACGAACCATAAACTGCAAATAATTGGAGCAGGCGGTTTAAGTGGTTTGCCTGTAAAAGCAAGAAGCACAGAAATTGTAAAATATATTCATCAAAAAACAGGCGGACAAATACCCGTTATTGCAAGTGGAGGTATCTTTACCGGCGCCGATGCGAAAGAAAAACTGGATGCCGGTGCGTCATTGGTACAGGTTTGGACAGGCTTTGTTTATGAAGGACCTTCCATTGTAAAGAACATTTACAAAACAATATTCAATCTTACATAATCAATATTAAATACAGTAATGGAGCATTTATTTACTTCGGAGAGCATTATCAGTTTTTTTATCCTTGTTTTATTAGAAGTTGTTTTGGGTATCGATAACGTGATCTTTGTCAGCATCATCATCAACCGTTTACCCAATTCAAAAGAAAAGCAGGCACGGCGCATCTGGATGATCACGGGTATTATTTCCCGCAGCTTATTATTACTGGCCTTAGGATGGCTGCTTGCACAAAAAGGTAAGCCGGTGTTCACCCTCTTTGATAAAGGATTCGATCTGGCGAGCCTGGTAATGCTGGGAGGTGGTTTGTTTCTGATTTATAAAACAGTAAGGGAAATACATCATAAACTGGAGGGAGAAGATGAAAGCTTACAAGGCGCCAATAAACCTAAGCTTAGCCTTGGCCAGGCGGTTGTGCAGATCATGCTCATTGATATTGTTTTTTCGTTCGACAGTATCATCACAGCTGGCGGTACTGCCGAGCATGTGGAAATTATGATCGCTGCGGTGGTCATTGCCATGTTCATCATGTTCCTGTTCAGCCCTAAAATTGCGGCCTTCATACACAAACACCCGTCTTTAAAAATGCTGGCTTTATCTTTCCTGGTAATGATCGGCCTGACCCTGGTAATCGAAGGCTGGGATTCGGAAAAAGCTCACGACCTGCACCTGAAGAACTATGTTTATTTCGGAATGGCTTTTTCTTTTTTGGTTGAACTGCTGAATATGACGATGATGAACCGGGCTAAAAAGCGCAGGGTTGTTCAACTCAACGAACCGCAGCTTGAAAAGGATGATGAGGATGAACAATATTCAGACCAGGCAAAGTAAAGTAGCTGCAACAATCCCTGCTGTTTCTGTTCTTAACCTGGTTTTACCAAGACTTACAGCGCTGAATTCATTTTTCAACGCCAGTTCGATCTCATCTGCCGTAAAATCTCCCTCGGGGCCAATTAAAATGATTTTTGAAGAAAGCGATTCATTATTCAGATCTTGCAGATCTCTTTTAACATCATCGGTACAATGTGCAATGAATTTTTGTTGCTGATCAGCTGCTTTCACAAGCTGGCCAAATTTCACCGGTTCGTGCAAAACAGGCAACCAGCATTGCTGGCTTTGCAACATGGCACTAACCAGAATACTTTTCATCCGGTCAAATTTCAGTGAGGTTTTTTCTGTTCTTTCGCAAATAACCGGAATAATTTCTGTAACCCCAATCTCAGTTGCTTTTTCCAAAAACCATTCAAAGCGGGTGTTGTTTTTTACTGGCGAAATGGCAATGGAAATGTTGAATGCAGAATGTTGAATGTTAAATGTTTCGACGATTTTAACAGTGCATCTTTTTCTGTTACTGTCGGTTATCTGTGCAGTAAACAAAGCGCCGTTACCGTTGGTAAGTTGTAACTGTTCGCCCTGTTGCATACGCAAGACCTGCACAATATGCTTACTGGTGGCTTCGTCCAGCGTAACCTGGTCTGCAGCTGCATCTAAATCCTCTTTATAAAAAAATGGTAGGGCCAAAAGCTTTTATTTATCTAAGAAGGAATTTTTATTTTTTGAGAATATCAGTTTGATGATGGCAGCAATACCACTGGCAGCCATGATGCAAAAGGCAACAGCCATTATTTGATCTGCATGCGAAGTATGAAGTACTTTCTGTAATGCTCCGAAAAGATTCAATATAAACCCAAGGATAAATACAGCAATGATGTACTTATATTTTACTGCTGCCATTTATTATTGTTCATTTTGGTTAGAATGGCGCATCTTCATCAAATTCCCCGTCATTCATCTTACTGCCTTTTTGGATATACAACCTGGCACCATCACCATCATCAGTTTTGATGGGTTTCCAGCTTCCGCCTGGTAAGCCGCTGGCAAAATCATCGCCGCCCTCTTCTTCAATGAACTTCTGGATATGCAGCAAGCCTTTAAGTTTAACGGTATCCAGGCTACCATTACGGTGCTTGGCTATCTTCACATAGGTTTCGCCTTTATTGCTTTCGCCCATTTCGTTGCTGGTGATATCGTAGTATTCGGGCCTGTACAGGAACATTACCATGTCCGCATCCTGTTCAATGGCACCCGATTCACGCAGATCGCTCAGTTGCGGGATTTTAGCGCCCTCTTTTCTTTTTTCCACTTCACGGCTCAATTGAGACAAAGCAATGATTGGCACCTGTAATTCTTTTGCAAGTCCTTTCAGGTCCCGGGAAATACGGCTGATCTCCTGCTCACGGTTTCCATTGCGGTTATCACCTGCGCCACTCATCAATTGCAAATAGTCGATGATGATGAGGCCTACATTATGCTTGTTCTTTAAACGGCGGCATTTGGCACGCAATTCAAAAATATTCAGTGCTGCTGTATCATCAATAAAAATGGGGGCTTTACTCAATCGTTCAATTCCATTTTTATATAGTTGCTTCATTTCGTGTTCTTCCAGTTTGCCCCGGGCAATTTTCTCCAGCCAGATCTCACTTTCGGCACTCAGTATCCTTTGTACCAATTGTGCGCTGCTCATTTCCAAACTGAAAAAACCGACTGCTGTGGGTTTGGTGGGATGCATGGCCGCACTTCTTACCAGGTTAAGCGCAAATGCCGTTTTACCCACAGAAGGCCTTGCTGCCAGTATGATCAGGTCGGTTGGCTGCCAGCCGTACGTGATCCTGTCCATCGACGGGAAACCGGTAGGCACCCCGGTAATATCTTCCTGGCGGTTGCGCATGTCTTCAATACGCTGAATTGTTTTTACCAGCACGGTGTCAATACTGTCAAAATTCTTGCGCAGGTGATTGTTGGTGATCTCGAATAGTTTTCCTTCGGCCTCATCCAGCATATCAAACACATCGGTACTGTCTTCATAAGCATCGCCAATGATCTCACCGCTAATTCGAATGAGTTCCCGCTGAATAAATTTTTGCAGAACGATCCTGGAGTGTGCCTCAATATTTGCAGAAGAAACGACCGAATTGGTAAGTTTGGTAACAAAATACGGCCCTCCTACAATATCCAGTTCCTCCCTGAATTTCAGTTCCTCCACAACCGTCAGCAGGTCTATTGGCAGGCTTTTAATAGCCAGGCTTTGCATGGCTTTGTAAATACGCTGATGGGCATCCACGTAAAAACATTCAGGTTTTAAAATTTCCACAACGGTGTCAAATGCACTTTTTTCGAGCATGATGGCGCCTAATACCGCTTCCTCCAGTTCTTTTGCCTGAGGCGGAACTTTTCCAAACATCATGGTTCCCAGTTCAACAGGTGCTTTACGGCGCAGCTTTTTATCTTTATTAAAATTTGTCAGATCCATTTTTCAAATACTGTAATTGTTAGGGTTTTTGTAAGCAGGGCGGCTAAGGTAATTGCAAAAGCAGAATCAATATCACTTCATTTTTATCCACATCGCAGCCAATATGTTTTTTACATAGTTTTTCACAAGATTATCCACAGCAAAGGTAGTTTATTAAGGTTTCTAAAACATTACCCACAGTAAATTAACAATCAGAAAATCAATAAATCTGGCATTCTGAACTGTTTTATTAACAATTGGGATTTTGAAATTTTTCTTTTTTGCACCCCTTCTGCCAAAGAAAGCGGTTGTAATTTTTAAAAATGCTGCGTAGTTTATTGTTCGTGCTTTTAGCAGGCTTTCGCTTTCAAAAAACTATCTTTGCCAATCAATAATAAAATGCAATAAACGGATGATCATTAGTTACAACTGGCTTTGTGAATACCTGCCCGAAACAATAGAACCTGAGAAGCTGAGCAAAATTCTTACATCGATCGGGCTTGAAGTGGAAAGCCTGCACAAATATGAAGCCGTAAAAGGTGGTTTACAGGGCTTGGTGGTTGGTGAAGTACTTACCTGCGAAAAGCACCCCGATGCTGATAAATTAAAACTGACAACTGTTAACACAGGTGGCGCCGAAAATTTGCAGATAGTTTGTGGTGCACATAATGTGGCAGCCGGGCAAAAAGTGGTGGTGGCCACCATCGGCACAACGATATATCCTTTTAACGGGGAACCCATCACCATGAAAAAAGCCAGGATACGTGGCGTGGAAAGCCAGGGTATGATCTGTGCTGAAGATGAGATCGGGCTGGGCGAAAGTCATGCAGGTATTATGGTGCTCCCACACGATACCAGGGCCGGAATGCCGCTTGCGGAATTCTTTAAACTTACTGATGATTTTATTTTTGAGATAGGCCTTACGCCCAACCGAAGCGATGCTATGAGCCACCTGGGTGTGGCCAGGGACGTATGTGCCTATTTATCGCACCATAACAAAAAAGAAACGCTTGTAAGGTTGCCATTTAAAAATAATTTCAAGCCCGACAACCAGGGCCTTCAAATGGAAGTGGTCATTGAAAATACTGATGCCTGCCAGCGTTATGCAGGTGTAAGCATTGAAGGGGTTACCATTGCCGACAGCCCGGACTGGCTGCAGCAAAGGCTCAAAGCCATTGGCCTCAGGCCCATTAACAATATTGTTGACATCACCAATTTTATCCTGCACGAAACCGGGCAGCCATTGCATGCATTTGATGCAGATGCCATCACCGGAAAAAAGCTGATCATAAAAAATTTACCGGAGGGAACAGCCTTCGTAACGCTTGATGAAAAGGAAAGAAAACTGTTTGCCGATGACCTGATGATCTGTAACACAGAAGCGCCCATGTGTATCGGCGGTGTATATGGCGGCCTGCACAGTGGTGTTACGGCGGCAACAAAGAGCATTTTTTTAGAGAGCGCCTGGTTCAATCCCATCACTATCCGCAAAACATCTTTAAAACACGGGCTCAGAACCGATGCTGCCACCCGCTTTGAGAAAGGTGTGGATATTGGTAACACAGTAAATGTTTTAAAGAGAGCTGCTATGCTGATCAAAGAAATTGCCGGCGGCGAAATTGCCAGCGATATCATTGATGTGTACCCCGCACCCAAAGAGAAGACAGAAGTGGCCTTAAAATATCACTACCTCAAAAAACTGAGTGGTAAGAACTACCATGGGGATACTATAAAGAACATACTGCACAGCCTTGGCTTTGAGCTGATTAAAGAAGGTGATGATGAGATGCGCTTTAAAGTGCCCTTCAGCAAAACCGACGTTAGCATTGGCGCAGATGTGGTGGAGGAGATCATGAGGATAGATGGATTGGATAATGTGGACATTCCCGCTATGATAACCATTGCCCCGGCAACTGAAACACTGGCACATGAGTCTGCCTATACAGATAAGATTGCCGAATACCTTGCAGGCTCAGGCTTTACTGAGATCTTTACCAATTCAATAACCAACAGCGCTTATTACAGTGAAGAGGTTTTGGGTAAAACAGTAAAAATGATCAATAATTTAAGCGAGGAACTGAATATTATGCGCCCTGCCATGATGGAAGCAGGGCTTGTTTCCATCGCCTATAATCTTAACCGGAAAAACAACGACCTCAGTTTTTTTGAATTCGGTAAAACATACAGTGTGAATGAAGCAGGCAAATACCTGGAAGAGAATCATCTGGCTCTTTATATCACCGGCAAAAAAAATGAGGATGGCTGGAAACAGAAAGGAGAAAAAGCAGACTTTTATTCTCTCAAAGCCGTATTTGAAAAAATTATGCAGGTGCTGGGATTAAAAGCAGATGGATATACGGAAGCCTCAAATCCCGATCTGTCAGCTGGTTTGCAGGTAAATATCAAAAATGAAAAAGTAGCGGAATTAGGTTTGGTAAGCAAAAGTAAACTGGACCGCTTTGATATCAAGCAGCCTGTATTTTTTGCAGACCTTAACTGGGACCGGCTGCTGAAACTAAACAAAAAGAACAGTATCCGCCACAAGGATGTAAGCAGGTTTCCGGCCGTTAACCGCGACCTGGCCATCATTGTGGATAAAGCGCTTCCCTTCCAGGCTTTACAGAAAGCCACAACGGCTGCAAAGATCACTAAACTTACTTCCATCAGCTTGTTTGATATATTTGAAAGCGAAAAGATCGGTGCCGATAAAAAATCAATGGCCATCAGCTTTACTTTTTTAGATGAAGAAAAAACAATGACCGATAAGGAAATTGACAGCATGATGAATAAGATCATCGGAACATATGAAAAAGAATTGGGGGCGGAAATACGCAAGTAAGTAGTGCCAGCCATTTAATGAATAAATTAAGTGTTTACAGCGGAAAATAATTTACTTAAACAATAATAAAGGATCATACCCGGGTTTTCTTTTTTTGCACGGATGGGATGTTTTTTATGAGCGATTTAGAACAACATATCAAACGCATCAACAACAAACTTCAGCTGCTGCTGAAGGATTACCAGGTATTGCAAAAACAAAACCAGCAACAAAGCGAACTGATAAAGCAAATGCAGGCTGCCAAAGAAAAAGATGCAGAACAAATAGCATCCCTGCAGGAAAAGATCTCTATCCTTAAGGCTGCGGCAGGTAAAATGAACGAGACTGATAAAAAGGCTTTTGAAAAGAACATCAACCAGTACATCCGTGAGATCGATAAATGTATTGGCTTATTAAGTGAATAATACAGAACGCAGGTAATTAAGATGGTGGTTACTATTACTGATACGATCATAGTCATCATAGAAATCAGCGTTCAAAATAAATAATCATGGCAGAACTCATCCCGATAAATATTGTGATTGGCGACCGCACTTACCGGATTAAAACCAAGCCTTCCGATGAAGAAGCCATACGCCGCACTTTAAAAACCATCAACGAAAAAATCGTGGAATTCAAAACACAGTTTTCGGGCAAGGACATGCAGGATTATATTGCCATGGTAATGATTTGGTATGCCACACAAAGCGGCTCCGAAACAAACCCTGCCCTGGAAAAGGAAATGACAGATGCGCTGCTGAAGATTGAGCAACAACTGGATAAAGTGAAATAACCTGGCGGGTAGTTTTTAGAAATTAAAAAAAGACATTATCTTTCTGCAAACCTTTCTGTATGCAGACCAACCCCCACCTCAAAAAATCGATTAGTTTCCGGGATCTTTTCACACTGCATTTTGTCCGGGCTTTATTTAAATCGATCTGGCTTTTTTTTCCCGCCATCTTATTTTTATTATTGGCCTGGGAAGCTTTCTGGCAACTTGGCCAGGGAAAGGACCTTTTGGAACGCACTTTGGAGAACGGAAGGATATTTACCCTTTTTATAGTTGCTGAAGTTTTTTGGACATACATAACCTGGTACACCTGCTATATCATCAGCAAGGTAAAATTAGATCAGCTTGCTGACCGGCCGGATGATAAGGACAATATTCACTGGCAAAGAATGCTCATTCAAATGCCCAGGTTTCTTGCCTTTAGCTGTCTTTCCATAATCATCATTGCCTTTCTGAAATTACATATGGGCGGCAGGCTGAACTGGTTATTCTATTGCATGCTCCTGGTATCACCATTTGTTTATTCATTCATCTATGATTTTTGGAGCAGGCTGGCAGATAAAGCGGATAACAAGGTTAAGTTTCCAACCAAAGAATCCAGGATCAAATATCTTAACAAATACCGCTATGCCACCGGTGCAGTGCTGGCGATTGCTTTGATCATTATTGCCATTTTTCCCTCGTACAACTTACTAATAATACTGCTTGTCATCTTTCAGATTGGGCTTGTACTATTGCTGGTTTTCAAGAAAAAAATGTTCATAATCGACAAGCTTCCACAATTAAACAACCTGCCGGCTGAAACACTGATAGCAAAAATTAAAAAGTACATTCTGGGTACCGAGGAAAAATTCTACACCGGCCTTTTTATTATTGTGCTTTTAAGCGGCCTTTTCTTTTATATCAGTACTGTCGCATCCATTGCTGTTTCAGTTATGATCGGTGCAGTTCCATTCATTTTGTTTGCCTTCGGTGTTTTGCTTATACTGGGCAACATGGTTAGTTTTTTATCTGTCATTTTCCGTATCAACCTTCATGGTGTGGCCTTCATAATTGCTTTTATATCCGGATTGTTTTACGAGCCCCATTATACGCAATTGCCCGCTAAGAAAGTTGGTGCCAATACTTACAGTAACCGGCAAACTTTACCAGAGTATTTTAAAAACTGGGTAGCGTTTAGAAAAGCGGCACTCGACAGCAGTGACAGGGAATACCCCGTTTATTTTGTATTGGCCGATGGTGGTGCATCCCGTTCAGGATATTGGAGTGCATCGGTAATGGCCAGCCTCGACAGCCAGACAAACGGCAGGTTAACAGCCCATCTTTTTTGCCTGTCCGGGGCCTCGGGCGGCAGCCTGGGCAATGCCGCCTATTTCAACTTATTGCGTGCCAAACAAACCGATTCAACTGCCAATACACATGGTATTCATATTGTGCAGGATTACCTGGAAACTGATTTTCTCACCTACACAATTGCACGCATGCTTGGCCCGGATGTGTTCCGCTATGTGTTGCCATTATGGTTTATAGATGACAGGGCCGCAGCACTGGCAGCGGTAATGGAAACCGGTTCGGGTCACGAAAGCAAATTGTACAATTCCATGTCAACGCCTTTTTCTGAAATCATCACACAAAAAAACAAGCCCTACAACCTGCCCATTCTTTGTATCAATACCACCCGTATGCAGGATGGTATCCCCGCTGTTATCAGCAATATCAGTATCAACGACTACCGTTTTAATAAACGGGTGGACCTGTTAAGTTTACTGGGAGAACAGCGGGATATAAAAATGAGCCAGTCGGTTGTATTAGGGGCCAGTTTCCCGTACCTGAGCCCGGCAGGCAGGATTGATGACACTACCGAAAATAAGGAAAGTAATTATTTTGTTGACGGTGGTTATTTTGATAATTCAGGCTCGGGCGTGGTTAGTGAAATGATCAGTATCCTTGTGCAGGATACCCTTTACAAAAAATATGCTGGCAAACTAAAATTCTATGTGCTGCATGCAACCAACAGTCCGCAGGGAGATGCTTTTTTAAACCCGGTAAATCCATTGGTGAACGACCTGGCTGCTCCTGTAAAAACCCTGATCGGCGCTTATGGAACCCAAACGATAGTAAACGACCGGCGTTTGTGGAACCAATTGAAAGTGATGTACCCCGAAAAGGAACATTACATAAAACTGAATTTGTATGATCCTAAAATAAAAATTACATATCCTATGGATTGGGTGATCTCAGATTCTGCATTAGCGGCCATAAACAGAAGGCTGTATTCAAATACCGAGATAAGTAAGCTGGCAGCGGATATAAATAAATATTGATCTTCATTAACCAGTGTTAACCCGACAGGCATTTATCCGGTTTAACAGGTTTTATTCAAATTTGCGGGTATGTTAAGCCTGTTGAACAGGTTCTTGCAGGTATCTTCCACATTTCTCCAAACAAATTACCTATCTTCGTAGGCTAAACATCTCATTTAACTAATATACGTAATGGGGTTATATATGATTTTGAACCGTTTAAAAACAGAAACAATCAATGGAACCGATAATATTATACATTATCATTGGCGCAATTGCGCTCATATTGGGCATTATACTGGGTAAACTCATTTTTGCCAAAAACACTCAAAAACAAATAGCAGAAGCAGAGCAACAGGCTAAAAAGATCATCGCCGACGGACAATTACAGGCTGAAACCCTGAAAAAAGAAAAGCTTTTAGAAGCCAAAGAAAAATTTGTGCAAATGAAGGCCGATCATGACCGTGATGTGATGCAACGGAACCAAAAACTGGTTGAAGGAGAAAACCGCATCAAGCAAAAAGAGCAGTCGCTCAACCAAAAAGATCAAAACCTGGATAAGCAGATCAAGGAAAATGAGGCGATCAAGGAAAACCTTAACCGCCAGACCGAGATCGTAAATATCAAGAGAACCGAACTGGAAAAACACCAGGAAGAACATATCCGTCGCCTGGAAAAAGTGGCCGGCCTTAGTGCCGAAGATGCCAAGGCCCAGCTTATAGAAAGCCTGAAACAGGAAGCCCATACCAAGGCCCTGGTACTACAGCAGGAGATTATTGAGGATGCCAAGCAAAAAGCCACCAAAGAAGCCCGTAAAATAGTTATTCAAACCATACAGCGCACCGCTGCAGAACAGGCAATTGAAAATGCCATCACAGTTTTTAACCTTGAAAGTGACGAAATCAAAGGGTCCATCATTGGTCGTGAAGGGCGTAATATCCGTGCCATAGAAGCCGCTACCGGTGTGGATCTGATAGTAGATGATACCCCTGAGGCGATTGTTC
This sequence comes from Ferruginibacter sp., assembly GCA_044226725.1. GTDB lineage: Bacteria > Bacteroidota > Bacteroidia > Chitinophagales > Chitinophagaceae > Ferruginibacter. Next base: position 202,826 of record JBGAGM010000005.1, read on the forward strand.
TTTCCTCATTTGACCCGCTGCGCAGGGAAATTGCCCGTTTATCGCTCCAGCGCCTGGTGGCCGATGGCCGCATTCATCCGGCACGTATTGAGGAAGTGGTTGAAAAAACCAAACGCCAGATTGACGACCAGGTAATGGAAATTGGCGAACGTACTGCTATGGAGCTGGGTGTGCATGGACTGCATAAAGAACTGATCAGGATGGTGGGCCGTATGCGTTTCCGCTCTTCTTACGGACAAAACCTGCTGATGCACAGCCGGGAAACAGCCAATCTTTGCGCAATCATGGCTTCTGAACTGGGTTTAAATGCTAAACTGGCCAAAAGAGCAGGTTTACTTCACGATATTGGTAAAGTGCCCGATGAGGAAACCGAACTGAGCCACGCTCTTTTAGGAGCCAAACTGGCTGAAAAATATGGTGAAAATCCTGCTGTGGTAAATGCTATTGGCGCCCACCACGATGAGATGGAAATGCAATATGTGATCTCCCCGATCATCCAGGCTTGCGATGCAATCAGTGGTGCAAGGCCTGGTGCAAGACGTGAGATCATGCAGCAGTACATTCAGCGTATCAAAGACCTGGAAAACCTTGCCATGGCCTATAACGGCGTTGAAAAAGCCTATGCCATACAGGCCGGTCGTGAATTAAGGGTAATTGTGGAGGCTGATAAAGTTACCGACGATGCCAGCGATAAGTTGAGTTTTGAAATAGCCCAGAAGATACAGACCGAGATGACCTTCCCGGGGCAGATCAAAGTAACGGTGATCAGGGAAAAAAGATCAGTCAATGTAGCCAGGTAAACTGTTTACTTCAAAATACTATCGAAATCCGGCAGAAAAACTGCCGGATTTTATGTGTATTGATGCCCGGAACCCGGTTTTGAGAAATAAATGGCCGGAATTGAAAAAAACTCATAACTCCTAACACAAAACTCAAAACTTTCCCCTACCTTTGCCGTCCGTAAAAAAATCATACTAATATGAACGCAGTAGCATTTGTTCATGAACAACTGGACACAAAAGGAAAAGCAAAGCTTCCATCATTTAAAGCAGGCGACAACGTAACTGTTAATTATAAGATCATTGAAGGTACCAAAGAGCGTATCCAAAGTTTTAAAGGTGATGTGATCAAACGCCAGGGAACCGGCGCAACTGCTTCGTTTACAGTACGTAAAATGAGTGATGGCGTGGGTGTTGAGCGTTTATTCCCCCTGTATTCGCCTAATATTGAAAGCGTGGTGCTGAACAAAGTAGGTAATGTAAACCGTGCAAAACTTTACTACCTGCGTGACAGGAGCGGTAAAAGCGCCCGTATCAGCGAAAAGAGAAGGGCTGTTGCAAAAAATTAATCTGTTATTACAATTAAACATTATAAAGAGCGAAAGTTTTAAAACTTTCGCTCTTTTTGTTTGCATAAAAGCAAAATTGGTATTATTATTGTACTGGAAACAAGAAAGAAATCCTCCCATCCTTCGCAAAAGCTTACCACTGAATTTTTTAAACTCTAAACAAAAATTAAAACCATGAGAAGGATCATTCTTTCCCTTATTGTATTGTCTGCCGTAGTTTTTTTAGCTTCATGCGCCCGGGGCATCACTGTTGAACAGGCTGCCAATGGTAAAGCCAGGTGCGGTAACTACCTGCGCTAATTTTTCTTAATGTTAATTGGGTAAAGGTTCCCGTTAAAGAACGGTTAACCCGGTCATATTTAATGGCTTGGTTAGTCATTATTTGATTTATCTTTGCTGTCTAAATTACAATTATGACTTTATCAATTTTAAACAACATTCTTTTGCTTTCTATGCCTGGTGGCAGTGAATGGATCCTTATTATCATTGTTGTTTTGCTAATGTTTGGCGGGAAAAAAATACCCGAACTGATGAGAGGCGTAGGCCGTGGCATGCGTGAATTCAACGATGCCAAGAACAATGTTAAGAGTGAGATTGAAGAGGGCATGAAGGAAAAAGATACTGCAAATAAAACTACTTAATCCGGTTCTTTTCCCGGTATTTCGGCTGAAGTGTACCCTGCTAAGGGAACACTTCAGCCGATTTTTATAAAGCCAATCAGCATTCTCCATGTTCATTTTCAGTGATATAAATAAATATCATCAGGACCTTATAGCCAATAAGACCTGCTGTGCTGATGTGGTGCAATATTACCTGCAGCAGGCGGAAGCCCATAAAAAGCTGAATGCATTCACCGAAGTATTTGCAGGTGAAGCTATAGCACAGGCAAAGCTGCTGGATGAAAAAAGAAAAGCAGGTGTGCCACTGAAAAAACTTCACGGTGTGGTTATTGCCATCAAAGATGTGCTATGCTATAAGGGCCATACTGTTACTGCCTCATCAAAAATACTGGACGGCTTTACAAGCCTTTACACTGCCACTGCTGTACAACGCTTATTAGACGAGGATGCAATCATAATCGGCTCTTGTAATTGTGATGAATTTGCTATGGGAAGCTCCAATGAAAATTCGGCTTATGGTCCGGTTTTAAATGCATTGGACAATACCAAAGTGCCGGGCGGCTCTTCGGGCGGCAGCGCTGTGGCGGTTCAGGCTGGTTTGTGTATGGCCAGTCTTGGAAGTGATACTGGCGGGTCCGTAAGACAACCAGCCGATTTTTGCGGTATCGTTGGTTTAAAACCATCTTATGGGCGCATCTCACGCTATGGTTTGATAGCTTATGCATCTTCTTTTGATCAGGTTGGTATTTTTGCAACAAACATAAACGATACAGCCCTTCTATTGGAAGTAATGAGTGGTGAAGATGAGTATGACAGCACCGTCATGAAAGAAGGTCAATGGAAAATGCAGGACAGGGAACCAGGTAAAAAATACAGGATCGCTTATTTTAAAGAGGCATTATTTCATCCTTCCCTGGATAAAGAAATAAAACAACACACTTTAAATCTTATTGAAGGACTGAAACAGGATGGTCATACGGCAACTGAGCTGGATTTCGGGCTGCTTGATTATGTAGTGCCTGCCTATTATGTTCTTACCACGGCCGAAGCCAGCAGCAACCTGAGCAGGTATGATGGAATCCGTTATGGCTACCAGGCAAAAGGGGATAGTAAAGATTTAACAGAGTTTTATAAGCAAACAAGAAGCGGGGGTTTTGGTAAAGAAGTGCAGCGCAGAATCATGCTGGGAACATTTGTTTTAAGCAGTGGCTATTACGATGCATATTACAGCAAAGCACAGCAGGTACGCCGGCTATTGGTTGATAAAACCGAAACAATATTCGCTGATTATGATGCAGTTATAATGCCAACAAGCCCTACAACCGCTTTCACCCTGGGCGAAAAAAATACCGACCCGGTTTCAATGTACCTGGCTGATATTTTTACTGTGTTTGCCAATTTAACAGGTATTCCGGGTATATCAATTCCTCTTTTTAAACACAGTAACGGCATGCCTTTCGGGCTGCAGGTGATGACAAAAAAAACAGATGAACTAACTTTGCTGCAACTGGCCGATTACCTGCTAAAGTAACAGCCGGGGTAGTTTTTCCGATGAAGAAAATACTGATAATATTAATTTCTGTATCCCTTTTGCACAAAGCAAAAGCAGGCAATGGAATGCAAACGCCACAAAGCGTTGTTAGCAGTGATACCACCATCACAGAAAAAGAGGAGAAAGAAGAGGATGAAGCCATAGAAGATGTGTTAAAGAAAAGAACACCACCACCACAGGAAAAAGTGATTTATTTCAGCCAGGTTACCAGGTATGGTTTTAAAAATTTATTCTCCAAATACAACTATAACCCGCTGCTGCCCTACTCTTCTCAGGTAAACCCCAACGCCGAAAGCTATATGCAGGACTATCTTCAGGCCCATTCCAAAAGCCTGCTGCAAATGAAGAACTGGGGTCAGCCCTATTTTAACCTGATAGAAAATATATTGAGCCAATATGGTTTACCCAGAGAACTAAAATATGTTGCTGTAATTGAAAGCAACCTGAAAACGGGTGCCACCAGTTGGGTTGGCGCTGCCGGCCCCTGGCAATTTATGCCTGAAACAGCAAGACAGTATGGCCTGGTTGTAAATGCCTATGTTGACGAAAGACGTGATTACATAAAAAGCACCCATGCTGCAGCAAGATATTTGCTGAACTCCTATAAGGTTTATCATGACTGGCTGCTGGTATTAGCCAGTTATAACGGGGGCCTGGGCAATGTAAATAAAGCCATTCGCAACAGTGGCAGCAAAAGCTTTTGGTCGCTGCAGTATTACCTGCCCGGCGAAAGCAGGAATTATGTAAAGAAATTTATTGCTACCCATTATGTGATGGAAGGTGGCGGTGGTGTTACAACGCAAACTAACGGAGGGTTTTTTAATCCGGCCATTGATCCTGCTGGTGGTGTGAACCCCTACGATATTAAACCGAACCTGAGTGATGATGAAAAGGCACTTGCTTCCACTCAGACTATTTCAGGCAAATTCAATTCAGTGGTGATCTCAAAAAATCTGTCGATGGATATTGCAACTTTTAACCGCTATAATCCCGACTTTGATAATATGATGAGCATCAATGGCAACTATGATCTGCGCCTGCCTTCGGATAAGATGCAATTGTTTATTGCCAATAAGTATACAATTCTTAACGAGTGTGTGCAGCTGTTACTGGGTGATAAACCCGAACCGCCCCCAAGCCAGTCAACCATCTATTCCTATCCCAAAAAATCAAAAAAGAAGACCCGGAAGTAAAATATCACCCCAATATTTTCATCATTGCCTTTACTTTCAAAAGACTTTCTTCATATTCCTGTTCGGGCACACTGTTATAAGTAATGCCGCCGCCGGCCTGGAAAGAAAGATATCTATTCTTTGCATTATAAAATATACTGCGTATCACCACATTGAAATCAAAATTACCGCCGGGTTTTACATAACCGATAGCTCCCGAAAACAACCCCCTTTTTGTTTGCTCGTATTGCTCAATTAATTCCATCACCTTTTTCTTGGGGGCCCCGGTCATTGAGCCCATGGGAAATGTTGCTTCCACACAATCTATCCAGCTCATTTCATCTTTCACTTCGCCGCTAATAGTACTGATCATTTGGTGTACCTGCGGAAAACTATATACAGCAAACAACTCATCCACTTTTACTGAGCCCGGTTTACATATTTTGCTCAGGTCATTTCGTACCAGGTCAACCACCATTACATTTTCGCTCTTTTCCTTTTCACTTTCAATTAAATGTTTCCTGGCCAGTTCATCTGCATCAGCATCTGCAGTATATCTTTGACTGGTTCCTTTAATCGGTTGAGAGATAATTTTATTTCCCTCTTTTTTCAAATACCGTTCAGGGCTTGCGCACAAGCAAAAAAGCCCGTTGAGTTTGTACAATGCCGAAAAAGGATTGGGAGACAGCTCAGTAAGGCGATGATAAATATTAAGCGGATCTATTTCTGCATTCTCTGCAAAAAATTCCTGGCAGAAATTTATCTCATAACAATCACCCCTAGCTATATGCCGGCGGAGCTTTTCAATAATGCTGATGTATTCTTCCCGGCTGATTTTATGCCTGATGTTTATGGAAGGCACCGCTTTTTCAGTCAGGCTGGCCGAGCAGTCCAGTATGTCCTGGTAAACAGAAAGTATAGCTGCTGCTTGCCCGTGTATCATTACAGATCTGTCATTAAGCTCAAGTACCAGTTCTGGCACAAAAAAATGCAGATCGCTGAAGCCAACGCCATCTGCATTGGCAGACTTCAATTCTTCATTTTCATTTTTAAGATCGTAACCCAAATGACCAAACAGCCATTCACTTTTGTTTTCTGCATAAAAATTCCGCAAAGCCCCAAATGCACTTCCCGCCTGCTTTTCAATATTTGACTTTGCACCGGCAGCCAGCAGGCATTCAAAAGCAGGTTTACCAAAATGATAATGCCTGTTATCCAGTAAACAAAAAATGTTGAACCGGCTTGCCCAGTTCAACATTTTTGCTTTAAATGCAGTAAAATCGTCAACAGGATAAGAAATACATTGCATCATGACTGTTTACCTGTTGCTATAATAGGTTTGGTACCTGACCGGCAGGTTAAAAATCATCATCATCATCAAAATCATCACCATCATCCAATCCAAGATCACTAAAATCATCATCCACCTTAAAATCATCATCGTCATCTTTTCCTTTACCGGCTTTTTTTCCGGCTCCCTTCTTTCCCACTGATTTAGGTATATCAAATTCATCAAAATCAGGGTCCCAGTCATCATCCTCATCGGCCTTGTTCCAGTCATCATCATCACTATCTATATCATCGTCATCATCGTCATCATCATCAGCCTTTTTCTTGGTTGCTGATTTCTTTTTGGGTGATGGAGCATCATCATCATCATCGTCGTCATCATCATCGTCATCATCCTTGGGCTTAGCCGCTTTTTTAGCAGCCTCAATCACAGTTGCAAAACCTGCTGTAACTGTTGTTGTAATTGTTTCGTCTGATATTAATGTCATAATTCAATGTGGATTAATACTGTAAAATTTCCAAATCTGGTTTAAATAGCCAAATAAAATTCAACATTTTTTTATTTTTTTTAAGCAATGACCAGCTGGTCTCTGCCGGGTCCGTTGCTAATGTACTTAACCGGCACACCCAGGAATTTGTTAAGGTACTCTATATAGGTTTTCATGGCTTCCGGTAAAGCATCATACTCCTTGATTGAAGTGATATCTTTTTTCCAGCCATCAAAGGTTTTGTAAACAGGTTCAATATCAACCTTGTTCATTTGAAACGGCACATAATTTATTTCCTTGCCATTAATTTTATAGCTGTCGCACACTTTCAAAACTTCCTGTTCGTCCAGTATATCGGCTTTGGTCATGATGATTTGTGTAACCCCGTTGATCATACACGCAAACTGCAGTGCAACAAGATCTATCCAGCCACAACGGCGGGGGCGCCCTGTGGTACTTCCAAACTCATTTCCCGTTTTACGCAGCTGCTCTCCCGTTTCATCAAGCAGTTCGGTTGGGAAAGGCCCGCTGCCCACCCGGGTACAATATGCTTTGGAAATACCAAAGACCTCCCTGATCTTTTGAGGCGCTATGCCCAGGCCTGTACAGACACCAGCCGATATTGTATTGCTGCTTGTTACAAAAGGAAATGTTCCAAAATCAACATCCAGCATGCTGCCCTGTGCTCCTTCCGCCAGCACACGCTGGCCCTTGCTGATCTTTTCATTAATAAAATATTCCCCGTTCACAATTTTAAACTCACGTAAAAATTCCACTGCTTCAAAAAACTCCTCTTCCCATTTATGAATATCTTCCTGGAAATTAAAATTATCAAGCAGGCGCTGATGTTTCATCCGCAGCTTGATATAATCTGTGGTAAAACTCTTATCCAGCAAATTTCCAACACGCAGCCCGTTACGGCCGGTTTTATCCATATACGCAGGACCAATACCCTTCAGTGTACTGCCAATCTTATCATTGCCTTTGCTTAATTCGCTTGCTTTATCAAGGGCCCTGTGTGTGGGCAATATGAGGTGTGTTCTTTCACTGATGAAAAGGTTCTTTTTATAATCCACGCCAAATGCCGCCACATCCTCACATTCTTTTTTCAGTGTGGTGGCATCCAGCACAACGCCATTGCCAACCAGGTTAATTTTATCTTCATGAAAAATGCCGCTGGGTATTTGGTGCAGCACAATTTTTTTTCCATCAACATACAGGGTGTGCCCGGCATTGGGACCGCCCTGGAACCGGGCTATTACATCATAGTTCTTAGCAAAGTAATCAACTATTTTTCCTTTACCCTCGTCGCCCCATTGTAAGCCCAGAATAACGTCTACCATGTTGGATTTATGATTTTAGATTTATGATTTTAGGTTTATCTGCCGCATTTTTTTTGACAGGCATTTTTTCTCTGTTCAGCATCGTTGTGTCACTCACTTGTACAGCATACCAACTGGCAGCTTTCAGCAAAGCGAATGTTTGCAACCGTGTAAAAATAAAATGAAATAACACAACCACCTAAAATGAATGTGGTTTATTTGGAACCAGGCCTCGCCGGCTTTAAAATTTGCTGTCTTTGAAACGATTTAGGTTCATAAAAACTATTTTTACAGCAGCAATGAAAGCACGTGTTCACATTACAGTCTTTTTTACCTTTTTCCTCTTTTCGGTAAACAACTTAAAGGCACAGGTTTGCACCGGGTCGCTGGGCGATGCCGTGGTAAACATCAGTTTTGGGTCGGGCACTGCCCTGCCGCCTGCGCTGCCGGCGTCCACCACCACGTACAATTATGTAACAACCGATTGCCCCAACGATGGGAGCTATACCCTCATCAGCAGTACCAGCAACTGCTTCAGCAGCAGCTGGCATACTTTAACCGAAGATCATACACCTAATGATGTAAACGGTTTTATGATGCTGGTAAATGCATCCCTCACGCCATCCGACTTCTATGTGGATACCATCAAAAGTTTGTGTGCCAATACCACTTATGAATTCACGGCCTGGGTGGTGAATGTATTGAAAACTTCTTCCTGTCAGCCTAACCCTTCCAGGCCCAAACTTATTTTTACCATCGAAACCACCACCGGCACAGTGCTGGGTACTTATTCAACCGGCGATATCATCGAAACCAGCAGCCCCGTATGGAACCAGTACGGACTATTTTTTACCACGCCCCCGGCCACCCCTAATGTGGTTGTACGCATAAGAAACAATGCACCGGGCGGCTGCGGCAACGACCTGGCACTGGACGATATTGCATTTAAACCCTGCGGTCCAAAAGTCACCACTTCAGTAATAAACACCAGCATTACCAATGTGGACATGTGTACCGGCAGCAGCAGCAATACCATACTCAGCAGTGTTGTAAGCAGTGGTTATACCAACCCTTCTTTACAATGGCAGCTTAGTACCGATAACGGGGCCACCTGGAACGATATTCCCGGAGCCACCGGCTCCAATTATACATTTACCGGCACAGCCATCGGGGTGTACAAATACCGCTTAACAGTGGCCGAGGGTGGCAATATCAGCAATATCAATTGCAGGGTTGCTTCTAATGTAACCACTATTACCATTCACGATCTGCCGGTGGCTACAGCAGGCAGCAACAGTCCCGTTTGCGAAGGCAGGCCGTTAAACCTGAATGCCGGTGGCGGAGTTACTTATACCTGGACAGGGCCTGCAGGATTCACTTCTGGTCAGCAAAATCCTGTATTTGCTGCCACGCTTAATTATGCAGGAAATTTCAATGTAATAGTAAAAGATCAGTTTGGTTGCACAAATACTGCCTCAACAACAGTTAGTGTTTTGCCCAAACCTTCTATCAGTGTTTTTCCTGCAACAGCATCTTTTTGTACGGGCGATTCTGTTTTGCTGACAGCTTCGGGAGCAGGCAGCTATGTATGGACACCCGCAAGCGGCTTAACAAGTCCCGGCTCCGCATCCACCTATGCAAAACCAGCAGTAAGCACCATCTATAAAGTAACGGGTACCGGCACCAATGGTTGTACCGATTCGCTGCCGGTAAATATTGCTGTTTTTAAAACACCGGTAGTTTGGGCAGGCAAAGATCTGGTTCTGATCAACGGGCAATCTGCCGTGATCAATGCGGTGCTGGATACCAGCAACGTGAATTTCTTCTGGACTCCGGTGGATTTTTTAAATAATCCAAATACGGTGCAGCCAATCACCAGTCCCGGCCGGGATATGGAATACATCTTACATGCCGTATCGGGTTTGGGCTGCGGCACAGCCACCGATACTGTACTGGTAAAAGTATACAACGATCTTTTCATACCTAATGCCTTTACACCGGATGGAAACGGAAAGAATGATACCTGGGAAATTAAAGCGCTGGCTGCATATCCGCTGGCGCAGGTTTGGGTGTTTAACAGGCTGGGCGAACTGGTATTTGCATCAAACGGTACAACAGATTACTGGGATGGAACTTACAAAGGGAAAAAAGCTGCAGCAGGTACTTATGTGTATATGATCGACCTGAAAAATGGTTCGCCGGTGATAAAAGGGGAAGTGCTGCTGATGAGATGACAGGATTTAAGCCACCTTCAGCATACTCAGCTTGCTGCTGCTGAACTTACGCTCGGCGTATTCCAGCGTAACTTCAAACTCTTTTATTTTTTGAGAAGGCAGTTCATACATGGCATCGGTAAGGATGCTTTCGCAGATGCTGCGCAGGCCACGGGCTCCCAGTTTATATTCCATGGCTTTGGAAACCATAAAATCCAAAACGGCCGGTTCAAATTTCAGTTCAATACCTTCAATTTCGAAGAGGCGCTTAAATTGCTTTACCAGGGCATTTTTGGGCTCGGTTAATATGCTTCGTAACGTGGCAGCATCCAAAGGATTAAGATAGGTCACCACCGGCAAACGTCCCAGCAGTTCAGGTATCAGTCCAAAATGTTTAAGATCAACTGCATTTACAAAATGTAGCAGGTGGTCATGCTGGTATTCCTGCAGTTCCTTATTTACATTAAATCCGATAGCATTGGTATTTACCCTGCGTGCAATGATCTTATCCACACCATCAAAAGCGCCCCCGCAAATAAACAGGATATTTTGGGTGTTTACTTTTATCAGTTTTTGTTCGGGGTGCTTTCTTCCTCCTTGTGGCGGAACCAGCACTTCAGTTCCTTCCAGTAACTTCAGCAGGCCCTGCTGCACCCCTTCACCACTCACATCACGGGTAATGGAGGGGTTATCGCTTTTACGGGCAATCTTGTCTATTTCATCAATAAAAACAATGCCTCTTTCTGCAGCGGGCACATCATAATTACAAGCCTGCAGCAAGCGGCTTAGCATGCTTTCCACATCCTCTCCCACATAACCAGCTTCTGTAAATACCGTGGCATCCACAATAGCAAAAGGCACATTTAGCATACGGGCAATGGATTTGGCAAGCAAGGTTTTACCGGTACCGGTTTCACCCACCATGATAATATTACTCTTTTCTATCTCCACATCATTCTCCACTTTTTGGTTCAGCCTTTTGTAATGATTGTAAACTGCCACTGCCAGTATCTTTTTTGCATCATCCTGGCCTATTACATACTCATCCAGGAATTTTTTTATCTCCAGCGGCTTTCTTACGGTGAGCTTATGAGCTGCAGCTGTATTGTGCTTATTGTCTTTAAGGCTGCCCAATTCCTGTTCTATTATCTCTTCGGCATGCTCCACACAGTTTTCACAAATATGTCCATCCTGGCCGGCTATGAGAATTTTAACCTCGTCGCGGTTGCGGCCGCAAAAAGAACAATGTAAGGTTTGTTGTTTAGCCATTTTTTTATTTTGTTTTATTATGCCCGTTACAAAGGCAAATACAAAGTTACAAAAAGCAACCTGTTTATTGTTATTCAGACAAGTTACCTGCCTATAACGTTGCATCCGGCATGTTATGATAAAAAAAGCCTCAAAAGAGGCTTAAAATCATCAATATTGCCAGGATGACCTATATTTTCGTTAAAACAGCATCTACTATGCCGTAAGCAATTGATTCTTTGGCATCCATCCAGTAATCCCGGTCAAAATCCTTCATCACTTTTTCCACGGTTTGACCACAGTTCTTAGCCAGTATCTCCGCTCCCATCAGTTTTGTCTTCCGGATCTGCTCTGCCATAATTTCCAGGTCGGCGCTGGTACCCTGGCCGCCGCCGCTTGGCTGATGTATCATCACTTCTGCATTGGGGAAGATAAAACGCTTGCCTTTGGCGCCGCCGCTGAGCAAAATACTGCCCATACTGGCTGCCATACCCATACATACCGTACTTACAGGCGAGCTTATCATTTGCATGGTATCATATATCACCATTCCACTGGTAACCATACCGCCGGGGCTGCTGATATAAAAAGTTATCTCTTTTCCCGGATCAATAGCTTCCAGGTACATGAGCCTGTTGGTAATATCTTTTGCGCTTTTATCATCCACCACACCCCATAAAAATATCTTACGCTGTTCGATAAATTTTTTGTCAAACTGCCAGCTGCTCATCATTTTTTCCATCGGGTTCTCTGGTGTACCATCCGGCTTTTCCTCATCTTCAAAACGGGTAATATTGTTTTTATAAAAATTCATAACTGTTTGTTGTTTTTATTTTTGATCTTTCTTTTGTTTACGAACATTCATAATTAATACTTCGTCAATCAGTCCGTAGTCTTTGGCCTCTGTGGATGTAAGCCATTTATCACGGTCGCAGTCAATAGCCACTTTTTCAACCGGCTGCCCGGTATGAAAGGCTGTGATTTCGTATAGTTCCTGCTTGATCTTTTTAACCTCGTTAACGGTGATCTCAATATCAGTTGCCTGTCCGCCTGCGCCTGCACTAGGCTGGTGCATCATGATACGGCTGTGTTTCAGGGCAGTTCGTTTGCCTTTTGTACCGGCGCATAAAAGCACCTGGCCCATGCTGGCAGCCATTCCCGTACAAATGGTTGCAATGTCCGGTGTGATGAACTGCATGGTATCGTACATTCCCAGGCCAGCATACACACCGCCGCCGGGGCAATTGATATACATCTGGATGTCGCGGGTGCGGTCGGTACTTTCTAAGAATAGTAACTGGGCGGTAACAATATTTGCCACTTCGTCATTAATGGGGTACCCCAAAAAAATGATCCTGTCCATCATAAGGCGGCTGTACACATCCATCACCGCTATATTCATGGGACGTTCTTCAATGATGTTGGGGGTCAGGTTGGTTACATTATGTTTTACATAAGCATCCAGCGTGTTGCTGCTTATTCCTTTATGTTTTACAGCGTATTTCTCAAATTCTTTTCCAAAGTTCATAGTATAGTATTAGTTACAGCAAATATATTCCTTTATGGGTTTTCAAATACTATGCTAAAACAATAAAGCAGCCAAATTGGCAAGAGAAGGGTGCCAGGCCATAAAAATGCTGTAAATAATTAAAAAGATAACTGAGGAAGAAATGGTTTTAAAATTGGGAGCCTCCGGCGGGGCCTGGTACCCGGATCCAGAATTCCAATGAGTGTAACCCTGAAGGGTTACAGCTCATTGAAAATTTCTGGTATTAACCTCACCTCGATGCAAAGTAAAAGAAATTTTTCAGGCTGTAATCCAATTTTTCGATAAAATGCTATTAACAGGGGTTAAAATGAGCTTAAGCGGGGTCGATATCTTTATCAGGATGCCGTTTCCATGCCCCAGTCCACCTTGGTGGAAATAGTTGCCGGGCATAACAAGTGAACCACATAATGCTTACTGAACAACTCGGGCATGCTTCCATTGATCAGTTTAATAAGTTCATTTTTCAATTCCAGCGCATTGATGGGTTCTGTTATATACCTGGCCTGCTCTTTCAGGTAACGATCCTTTTCATATTTTCCAATTTCCAGGTTGCCATGAAGAATTTTAACAATGAGATTGCCTGGCCCCAGAGGGGGGTAAACAGAGCCATCTCTTTGTATATTCAATATGGTCATACAGGTATAGTTTAAACGGACAGTACCATTTACCCGGGCAAGCTGAACGAAATAAAAGCGGAAGCAGAGGTAAACAAACTGACATTGAATCTTAAAACGAAACAAGAAAGGGGATTTTACATTCCAGGATCCGCATTAAATGAATAAAACGCTAATTCATTCTAATACCATCCGCCTTTATTTAAGGCAAAAATAGCCGGAATCAGTACCGGGCCTGATTTTATTCGATGAAACTGCCTATTTGCAGGATGAAGTATAAATAAACCTTGATGAATTTATACAGGTCAATCCGGCAGAACCGCCCAATAGCACAATACGATCCTTCTTCTTTCATCATCCACGGTATAATCCTTAATATTAGCCACCGGAAGGGCTTCCCCCTTGCCCTGGCCTATGTACTCAATTTTGAGCTTATCTGCTTCGGTAAAGCCACTGGCTTTTTTCAGATACAGATTGGTAAGCTGTTTAATTAACTCTTTTGCACGCAATTCAGATATTTTCTGGTTCAGCTCTTCCTTTTCCGCCTGGGGTTTTCTTAGTTCATCCAGCAAGGTATAATACAGTTCGCTCCCGCTGGTGATACCGGTTCCATCGGCAAAGCCCAAAATTATTAAAGTAGCCGTACGGGGATACCGGCTGTATTTATTGGAGAATAACATCAGCGAATCCACCACCGGTGAGAAGGATAAAGCAGCAATGTCAATCTTATCTTCCGGTATCTGGTATTTACCCGGACCAAAGAATGCTGCCAGGTCAAATTGTTTAAAATCAGCCACATTCAGCCCGTCTTTGATCATCATATAAAGTGCCAGTCGCTGGGCATACTGGTCGCTTCGCTTTTGAAGTGAATCCAGCACCGGCAAAATGATGGTCTTAAAATTCTTCCGGGTGTTTTTTTTGTCCTTCAGTATTTCATTGAGCTGGTTAACCTGCAATATAGAGGAGTCGAGTACTGCTTTTGATTTGTCAAGTCGTTTATCAATGCGGTTAAGAATGTTGCTATCGATCTTATTTGCCTGCAGTTTTTCACCTGCCCGTGTCCCAATTTCCTTAATTTCAGCATTCTCCTTTTGCACCTGTGCTTCAATAGTATCCAGTTTGTTTTTAGCAGCTGCTATCTTTTTATTACTTACGCAGGAAGTCATAATTGCAGCGGCGGCTAATAAGGTCAGTATATTTTTCATCTGTATAATAATTATCGATTGGGGCGTCAAAAAAATAATGCATGCATTGAATCACTGGTAACCGGTGCTGTCTTCAATAAATGCCTGTTGCATGCTTCTATTTGGGAACAGGTTTAATGGTAAAATCAGTTGCAGAGGACTGAGGTTGCTTTAATCTCTCGAGTTTTCTTTTCAGAATTGCCTGGTACGCATTATCCGGATTTGTTTTTATTTGCCGGATCAGTTCATTGTCAGGTCTGTTTTCCGGGTACTTATATTCTATCAGCGAACTTTTTCCATAAATATTGAACTCATTAGCTGAAAGTAATAATTCATCCACAATATTACCCGAAAGCTTTCTTTCGTTCGGCGCACCCGCTAAATTATTAAAAATTGAAATGTTTTCAAATTTTTCACCCCTGTTCCATAAAAATAAAACTGCACCCGTGATCAGTATGCCTGAGGCCCATAAAATAATATAGACAGATATCTTTTTGATAAACCGGTTATTTTAAGTTAGTGTATGTGTGTTCCAGATCATTTATTAATGAAGCTGTTGTTTCCAGAATTTCTTTTGTTGTTTCTTTATCAGCCATCTTTTTTTGCAATAAAACTATCGTTTTCATTGCATCGCTGTCATTCCCCAGCGGAGAAATGCTGCTAAGCAGGTAGTGGCACACGGCTGGCAGGTCATCAATCTTGTTTTCGCTAATGATCTTTTTCAGTTTTGCAATTTCGCCTGGTATTTCCTGCTTAACCTGGTTCAGGATTATTGCTGCCATTTGTTCATCGCCACCGGCAAGCTTCAGTAAAAAAGGATTTTTCAAACCGGGTTTTGTCAGCGGCGCTGAATAAGCGGAAAGGTATTTCAGCAAAATTTGTTTCAATGCGGCGTCATCCAGTGGTTTGGCCAGGTAATCATTCATTCCCGCAGCCCTGCACTTTTCTTTTTCTGCATCCATAACATAGGCTGTCATGGCAATGATTGCCAGTCTGCTTCCGCTTTCCCTGATGGCTGCACAGGTTTTATATCCATCCAGCAGCGGCATTTGTATATCGAGCAACAACAGATCAAACTCCTGATTTTCCAATATTTCCAATACCTCAACGCCATTGGAAACAACAACCGGTTCAATTGCATATTGCTTCAGCAAAGTGGTTATCAGCAACTGGTTCACAGAATTATCTTCGGCAACCAGCACCCGTGCGCCGGCAAAACCAACCACAGGGTCCTCTGCTGCCTCAGCGGGCAGAGCTGTTTCCCTGCTTGCAGTGTTTTTTGTAAATGGCAGCACAACAGTAAATACAGAACCCACCCCTTCGGTGCTTTTAACAGCCACTGTGCCGCCAAGCAGGTTTGCCATGTTTTTTACGATGGCAAGGCCAAGTCCTGTTCCTTTTTGAATATTTTCCTGCGGGTTTCCTGCCTGTTGAAAACGTTCAAAGATCAGCTCATGTTTTTTTAAAGGAATTCCAATACCTGAATCCTGCACGCTGAACTGCAGCCTGGTTTCTCGTTCATCTTCAAACAGCTTTGAAACTGCAACCTTTATACATCCTTTTGTTGTGAACTTAAATGCATTACTTACCAGGTTCAGCAGTATCTGGTATATCCTGTCGGGGTCGCCGGTAAGAAATTTCGGCACATCATCATCTGCATGCCAGGAAAAATCAAGTTGCTTTTCCCTGGCAGTGTTCATGAACATAGAGTCAAGGGTTTGCAGCATGCGCTTCAGGTCAAACTCCCTTTGCTCAACAATCATTTTGCCTGCTTCAATTTTCGCAATATCCAGGATATCATTTACCAGGTTCAGCAGGTTGTTGCTGGAATCTTCAATGATGGCGGAGAATTTTTGCTGCTCTGCATTCAAATTTGTTTGCTGCAATAAACTGCTGAACCCCTTGATGGCATTCAGGGGCGTACGTATCTCATGGCTCATATTTGCCAGGAACTGCTCCTTGATCATTGCTGATTTTTTTACTTCCGCATTTGCTTTTTCCAATGCACTTATCAAACTTACCTGCCTGAGATGCCTGTTAATTATTATAGTGCCCAGGATCAATATCGCCAATATGGCAATGATGGCAAATATTTTATTCAGCGATGATAATTTTTGTGAAGCTTCAGTGTTGCTGTTGAATGTATGCTTGAGTTTGGCCTCCAGTCCTTTTTCAATATTTACAGCAGTTTGATAGATACTGTCGCTTGTGTTCAGGTTCCTTAGTGAATCGGTGTATAATTTTCTCAGGGCCTGGTTTCCCGAAGTGGTTGCCTCCATGATCTTAAAACTGGCCGCCAGCTGGTTCCGTATGAATGTATTTAGCCTGGTAAAATTTTTACTGGTTGCGCTGTCTACATTCAGTTTTTCCAGCACAGAAACATTATACCCCACAGATGCCAGCGAATCGGAAATAGCCTGAAGATGATCTTTATCATCCCCGCCCCTAAGCATCCTTGTTTCCAGCACAGATGCAGTATTTACAATTTCCTGCAAACGGTTATTGATGGTGAAGATCACTGCAGCTTCCTGGTTACCTGTTTTTAAACCCCTGATATTTTTAATGGTAAATAATTGAGCCGCCAGTATCAGTATCATTAATACCACCGTCAGGGAAAGTATCCAGAAATTGTATCCAATGCGGGGTTTCATGTTTGCAGTTAAATAAGCTGTAATTTTTTTAAGAGGTCGTTTTTATATGTCTCGGATACAGGCAATGCTGTACCCATTATGAATGCAACACCGTCTTCTATATAATCAATTTTGGAAACCGGTATCAAAAAGCCCCGGTGTATGCGCACAAATTCCGCCGCCGGTAATTTGTCTTCCATGCTCTTCAGTGTGGAGTGGATGATGTACTGCTTTTCGATGGTGTTGATCTTAACATAGTCACCTTTGGATTCAAGCCAGAGTATTTCACTAAGCAATATCTTCCGGATCACTTTATTATCCCTGATAAATATCTGCTCCCGGTTAACCTCATTCAGCTGGGTATTCTTCATAGCCAGCAATTCCTTTGCCTTTTCTATCGCCAGCATTATCCTTGCAATGGACACGGGTTTTACAATATAGTCGATCACGTTCAATTCAAAAGCTTCAATGGCATACCCTGTTTTGGCAGTAATTAAAATGGTGGCCGGTTTCTCAGGAAGCAGTTTTAGCAGCTCGAGGCCGCTCATTCCGGGCATTTCAACATCCAGCAATAAAATATCAACCGTATGCCTGCTTAAAAAAGATCTGGCATCTATTGCTGTTTCACATTCACCGGCAATTTCAATGCCATCGATCTTTTTCAGCATTTCGCTCAGCATCAGCCGCATCACCTTATTATCGTCAACAATTAATACCTTGTTCATTGTACTTTCTTTTTTGCAATTAAATATACTTATAACTACTAAAAGTAAAATTGAAAAACACTCATTATACCGCTGAGTTGTCAGTCAGCGCATTGATATTCAGTAAATACAAAGAGAGGTTTTTAATCACCAATACCCCTTTTTTATCGGCAAAGGGCCGGTAATTAAAGTTGAATGCCAGTTTTGGAAGGTTAAAACTTTGCTTACAGAAAATAAAAGAGCCATCCTAAAAAGGATGGCTCTTTTCAAATACGCTGTTATTTATCGTACTATTTCAATCTGCCTGTTCACTGTTTCATTATTGATATACATGCTGAGGATGTATTTACCCGCAGCCAGTTTACTTACATTAATTGTCTCTGTCTGGCTGAAGGCAGTAATGTTTTGCTGAAGCATTAAACTTCCGTCCACAGAGAAGAGCCTGATGATAGCCGGCTTTCCGGTCATACCTGCGGTTACCGTTATATTCACGAAAGCATTGGCCGGTACCGGATAAAGCGATACCATATCACCGGCTTTGCCAAAGTTTACCTTGCGTATTTCGCTGTAACTAACAGATCCGTCAATATCAATGATCTTCAGGCGGTAGTAGTTCAATCCCTGTTGCGGTGAGGTATGCATCTGGCTGTAATTGCTGCTGTGTGTTGCAGGTTGTGTGCCAATGCTTATGAAGTTTGTACCATTGGTACTGTATAATATTTCATACCTGGATACATTCACTTCAGATGCCACCACCCAGTTCAGCTGAACACGGTTATTTTGTGGCTGTGCAACAAAGCTCACCAGTTGAATGGGCAGCACGTTGCCCGATGCCCAGTTTACTATTCCGGCATCAATATTCGGGAAATTATTACCGGATACAATATTGAATGCAGCAGTTCTGCCTGCACTGGCACCGGTAGTGGTCACATCACTGTCAACATCACTTTCTGAACCACTGTCGATAGCGCCCGTTCCATTAGCGCCCAGGTTTTGGGTGGTCCATGCCGGGTTGCTGCCTGGTGTTGCCGTTGTATTGAAAGAAGGCAGGTTGGGTGAGAAGATCACATAATAACCGGTACCTGCTGGTATATTGGTTATCTGCCACTTTCCATTGCCATCAGTAACGGCGCTGCCGACAGGAGCGTTCAGTGAATTATACAAGGTTACCAAAATACCCCCGATACCGGGTTCGGTGGCATCCTGTATGCCATTGGCATTAAAATCGTCCCAAACAAAATTACCGATCGTTGCAGGGCGTGGTACCGTTAAACCGGCATCCACTGTAAGATCTGTTTCGCCGGCACTTAAAGTAATGGTTCCCGTTCTTCCATTTGCATTGGCAGGAACTGCATCACTGTTTGTATTGTTTTGATTATCACCGGGTGTGTTTTGCTGGGTAAACAGCATACCTGCCGGTATGGTGGTAAATTCCAGCTGGTAATCACCGGGGGCCAGGTTTGAGAAGAAATAATTTCCCTTACCATCGGTTATCATACTGGCAACCGGTAATGCATCATCACCATTGCCCGCAACACCATCCAAACCGAAGCCAGGCCTGAACAGGCTTACAGTGACACCAGGAATTCCATACTCTCCTCCATCCTGTGTGCCATTGTTATTTAAATCGCTCCATACCTTATCTCCCAATGCCGCCCTCGTAGTTACTAATCCGGCATCCAGGCTTCTGTTATCACGGTTTGTACCACCGGCTGCAAAATTCAGTGTAACGGTTGCAGTTCTGCCCGTAATTCTGTCAGCATCGCTTCCTGTCAGGTCGTTGGTGGCAGATTTTGTGGTAAGATCAAAACCACCCGGGTAATTAACAAAGCCAACACTGTAGTTGCCATCTGCTAACCCTGTAAATAAATATTGCCCGTCTCCATCAGTTGTTGTTACTGCTATGGCGGTGCCTGCATTGTTATATAATGTTACCATCACACCCGGCACACCCGTTTCAGCCGCATCCTGTATTCCATTACTGTTGGCATCAAACCAAACAAAATTACCCAGGCTGTTGGTGTTGGCTGGTGTTGCCAATCCCAGGTCAACTGATAAATTATCCTCTCCCTGTGCCAGGCTGATCAGGTCCGTATAGGATTTTCCAGCCACAGCCGGGTTGCCGCTCACTGCAGTATTTACAGGGTTTCCATCGCTGTCTTCATCATCAGAGATACCAGCGGCATCTTTAACGGTTAAAGTATAGGAAGCAGGCAGATTACTGAATCCGACCTGGTAAGTTCCTGCACTCAATCCGGCAAACAAGTATTCGCCCAGTGCATTGGTAGTAGTGCTTGCAATAGCTGTTTGTTCAGCACCGGTAATGCTTCCATCACCATTTGCATCCAGGTATAATTGCACGATCACATTGGCCACACCAAGCTCTCCTGCATCCTGCTGTCCTGTTACACCTCCCGGCAGATCAAGGAACACCCTGTCGCCCAGGCTTCCCAGGCCGCTGGGCAATCCCTGCCTGATACCAGCATCCACTGTAATATTCGTTGTTCCGCCTGTTACCACCACAGTTTGTGTTCTGCCCGTGGCCGGATTTGCATCGCCATCAGTTGCTGTATTGCCTCCCTTAAACTGTCCGCTGAAACCAAAGCCGGCAGGCAGGTTGCTAAAGCCAACACTGTAATTGCCAGGCGTTAATCCCGGGAATAAATAATTTCCGTTTATATCGGTTGTTGCTGTTGCAATAGCAGTTCCTGCATTATCATACAAGGTTACTGTTACACCTGCTACTGAAGGTTCACCCGGATCCTGTACGCCATTACCATCGTTATCCATCCACACCCGGTCGCCTATAGCGCCCACGTTGGCAGCGGGTTGTGTGCTGTAATAACCGGCATCCACGCTCATATTCTTTCCACCGGCATTTAAAGTATATCCCTGTGTTTTGCCTGTTGTCGGGTCCGCATCACTGTCTGTTATATCAGCAATTGTTCCGCCGGTTGCATTCATGGCAGTACGCTGCATTCCTGCTACCGCTCCAAAATTAACACGGTAAAGCCCCGGGTTCAGGTTGGTGAAAATATAATTACCAAACGCATCGGTGGTAGTGGTGGCAAGCACGTTGCTGCTTCCATCCATCAGTTGTACTGTTACACCAGCAATACCAGGTTCACCTGCATCCTGGTCGCCATCGCGGTTATTATCATACCATACCCGGTCGCCGATACTTGCCTTGGTCGTGGGCTGCAGGATAAGACCGGCATCTATACCGGTTATCTGTGCACCAGCAACGGGAATATTCACAACAGCACTTAGACGGGTTACCGGATCCAGGTCACTGTCGGTGGTTGCATTACCAGCTGTAGTACCTGTACTGCTCGTAAGCTGAGTACCCGCAGGTGCTGTAATACCAACTTTATAATTGGTATTATTAGGCAGGTTGTTGAAAAGATATAAACCATTCACATCAGTTACTGTGGTTGCATACACGGTATAAATACCACTGCCTGGTGCCGTTTCTTTATATAGTGTTACAGTAACATTGCTTGTACCCGGTTCGCCTGCATCCTGGGTACCGTTACCATTTGTATCGTACCAAACCTTATCACCGATACTGCTTACTGCAGCCGGCTGGTTAAAAATAAGACCTGCATCGATATTCCTTTCATTCTCACCTGCACTCAATGCTACAGTATAAGAAAGTCCTGTTGTTGCGTTCACATCACTTCCTTTATCCCTGGTGACAGCACCATCTGTATTATCCACCGTATTTGATTGGGTGGTAAACTGGTAGTTTGCCGGCAGGTTTACCTGAACCTGGTAATTACCGGGTGTTAAATTATCGAAGAGATAATTTCCGTAGCTGTCTGTAACCGTATTACCAATCGGCAATGCATCATCGGCTGTGGAGGCAATGCCATCCAATCCAAATCCGGGGCGGAACAATGTTATAGTTATGCCTGAAATGCCCGGCTCACCTGCATCCTGTGTTGCATTTTTATTATCATCACGCCAAACCTTATCGCCAATAGTGGCGAGTGGTTTGAAACCGAAGTCTATTGTATGATTATTTTGACCATACCCACCGGTTGTAAATATTACCGTTGGTATGCTGCTGATCATGGAAGCATCATTATCACTTAACCCAGGCTGACCATTGCCAATTTTATTTGTTTTCGTTAATCCTAAACCAACCAATTGCTGCCCAGCCCTGGGGCCGCCCTGCCCTCCAAATGCAGTAGGGTCCCAATCATCACTGGCCCCGCTGGCAAGCCTAATCTGATAGGTGGTATTGGGCAACAAGGCTACACCATAATTGATTCCTGTTGCATCGGTACCGGTTGCAGAAGTAATATACCAGTTGCCATTTGCATCAGTAGTAACTGTCGTTGCCTGCACGCCTGCCGTAGCAGGGTCACTGTCCACCGCATTACCATTAGCATCCACCAGTTCAAGCGTTACACCCGATATACCTGCCTCACCGGGGTTTTGAATACCGTCTCCATTTGCATCATTCCAAATACGGTTACCCAGTTCAATGGGTGCAGCAGCAGTTAATAATTCAATATCCCCCATGCTGCATGATTTTCCAATCTGGCTTGCATTGAAAGTCAGGTCATAACCATTCTGATCAGATCCGTTTGTGTTACTTAAATATCTGATTCCATTAGTAAAAACTGCGCCGCTATTGGCCTGGCTGATAGGATCAAAAGCTGTCATGGCTATATTACCGCTGCCGGGTAGCAAGGCCAATGCGCCATAGCTAATTTCTGTATGTGATGGGTTTGCGCCTGTGTTATAAACATCTCCTGTATAAAATTCTGATTCAATTGGCTGGGCATTGGGATAAGATGTAACAGCGCTATTTGTAGTTTGTGTACATCCACCGCCGCCTTCAACAGTATATACGGGCGCATATAAAGTTCCAGTATTACATATCCTGCGAATATCACCACCGCCTCTTGCTTCATAGGTATTTGCGCCCTGTGAGTTATTCGCATTCACCACATCCCTGGCTCCCTGCATGGAAAACCTGTCTGTAATACCAACGATCATAGAACCATCAATATCAAATTGGATATCTGTTAAAATGGGTTGAGGATAGGCTATGATACCACTGGTCTGTGTATATGGAAAAGTACTGGTCCAGGTAGATATCCATGGCCTCCAGTAATGATCACGTTGCTGGTTAAATTCTCCGCCACTTGGAAAGCCCATATAATAGTTTAGCGGAAAACTTACTTCAGAAGTAAATGTGGACCCGCTTAAGGAATAGATTGTTGCGGTAAGCAGGTTTGTACCTGCAAAATTGGTAGCGGTTGGTGCAGGTGTAAGTGTGGCAGAGCCTGCATCGCAAATAATACCTACATATACTTTTCCGTTCCTCATACCCAAACCAAAAGGCCTCGACTGACCTGAAGAACAACTTCCGGCAGGAAGATCGTAAGCCAATACATCTGCCGCCACCGGATTGGTGGCTATATTATTATCTGCATCGATGGTGATGCGGTAAAGTTTTTTATCGTTTAAACTAACAACGTACAAATACTTCTTGTCTTCGGATATATCCATATCACCAAAAGATATCTTACCAACCGCATCAAAAGGGTTGTTTGCACCAACGATCAGGTCAGTAGTTAAATCTGTTGAATGCGGGTTTGTACCTGTATTGATAGTTGTTGTTCCCCCTGCAGCATTATTCACCACCATCCCATTCAGGTTGATAAACAGAGAAGTGGCTGAGGAAGCAGGCGTTTTTACATTAGTGGTTACATAAATAGCGCCGGTACCATTTGTACCGAATTGAATAAAACGACGCATGAATGCAGAGGTATAGATCCTGTCCTGATCGGGTGAATATGCCAAACCCCACAGGGCGCCTGCTGCAAAACCGGTACTTGGATTTACCGGCGAAGTAAGGCTGTTCATTCCAGTGTTAGTACTGCCAGTATTTCCCCAGGGAAATGTTTTTATAGACTGCAGCGGTGTGGCAGAAAGAGCTGCCCTGGTATGTGTGATGGCGCCAATTAAAGGACTGGAAGCACTATATTCATCCGGATAATTTACACCCAGGTTTGCTGTAGTTGAAGATGCACTGTAAAACTGAACAGTGGTAGCGTTGCCGGTTCCTTTTGGCCCAGTGTAATAACCCGGAGGGAATCCCGTAAATTCAATACGCAATGGTAACGTAAGACCAGTGAAAGAGTAGGCACCTGCTGCATTGGTAGTAGCTGTTGCCAGCAGAACATCTGCAGCGCTGTATGCTTTAACAGTTACACCTGCTAAAAAAGGCTCGTTGAAGGTAGCTGTATTATCTTTTACCCCATTTCCATTAAAGTCGCGGAAAACAGTCCCGGATACCTGGGCCTGCACTAAAGAGGGAACTGCAACACAAAGAACTAAGAAAACAACTTTAGTAAAGTTTTTCATCTGTTTGGATAATTTTATAAGTGTACCAAACCATACCGGTACAACTATTCGTGATTTTAATTAGCACCCAAACGAAAAGTCATAATATTTTATTGTACCATAAGTAGAAAAAACGCTACACTTATTGTACACAACATCCGTTTGCGGAACCGAAATGATCTAATGAAAAATAATTTTGGTTGATAAGAGCGAAGAAAGGATCAAAGGGTTGGCTGGTAGTTCCATTTTTTTTCAGATTCATCGAAATTGAACCTGTAAATGGTTTCCTGTTTCTCCCGGGGGGCTATAAGATTAAAGTTGAATTCCATACCATAAATAAGCAGGTTACCATTGTTATCGGTCTTTATCCTGCGTACTTTATCATCGCCCCGGACACCGAGGTTTTGTAATGAAAAAGCTGTTTGCGGCTTGCCTGAAAATTTGCCGGATGCATCCAGTGTGATTACCTGCACATCCGAACTTCTGCCGGTTCCGAAAAATAACTGCCGTTTTCCTGCGCCATAAGAAATACCCATACCCATTGCATCGGTATGGTCCAGCTGGTCAATGATCTTTTTGTTTTTAACATCTATGGCATAGATATGGCCGTTCTCTTTATGCAGGCCTGAGCCGGCTACTGATGAAACGTACAAGGTTCCGGATTCACACAAGTAAACCATGCCGATGATGCCATAGGGGTTTTGCGAATTGATGGAATCAGCAAAAGGCAGCCGCATAAATTCCTGCATTTCCCCCGTTGCCCCGTCAACCCGGTAAATAGTGTTGTTATTGGCTATCGGGTTGTTGAGAATGTTGATGAATGGTGCAGGTGATGTAAAAATATTTCCACCCTCATCAATCAGTATGGGCGCAAGCCATCCCCCTTTCTTCCAGCTGGGATGCTGATATGATTTGATGATGCGTGCGTTGGGGTTTCCGGGCTGCTCACTTTGCATCAGCACCAGCCCCATTATTTTCTGATCGGATGTGCTTAAAAACGAATAACGGCCATCAAATCCCATTTTTTGAATGAATGCTGTATTTCCCTTGCAGGAATTCGGATTAAAATCCACCGTTTCTTCTTTACACGACTGAATGATAACAGCCAATAAGATCAATAATGATAGCCGCTGCTTCATATACTGTTTATTTAGCAGGATTTTTAACAGGTATAAACATCGGTCCGGCAAAACATGGATAAGCCTTTGTAACATACACGCCGTTTTCCAGCACGGATTCTGCCCAGCAATATTCCCTTCCTTTCGAATCATCATTCTTTAGCTGGGCCACATACCAAACCACCAGTTTTTTATTCTGAATATTATCCGGCGATGGTTCAATGAATTTTTCGGGGCCCTGGTGATAATCAGTATTACAGCATGGGCCAATGGTTACCAGGTCTGCTTCTCCTTCATCAACCACGGCTTTTGTTTGCGTTACATACACGTAAGCATGATCGCCCCTGCCGCCATCACCAAAGCCGCCATTGCCGGGCTGTAATAAAAAACCATTGCCGGTATTATCTGTTAGCTGGTACTGATATTTATTATCGGCATAAGCGGTTGTTTCTGTTTGCAATTGCCATTTTTCCTGTACCCAGTTACTCCAGCTGCTTCCATTCCATTCAGCAAAATTATTTTGCTCTGCTGCAAAAGCTATTCGGAAAACCGGGCGATAAGTTCCGTCATTGCCACATCCCCTGCCAATACTGGCCCCAGCCACCCTGAACCTGCCATCTTTATAGAACTCATACCGCTGCCGGTAATTATAGTTGCAGGGCTGCGGCCATTGTTCACTTTTAAAAACCTGTTCCAGTGCAAAGCCGGTAAACACACCGGCATCGTCTTTTATTTCCATGATCCTGGGTGGCTCAAATGCTATAACTGCTGCCTGCGAGAAATACGGGCAGCCAATGGCATCGCTGTATCCAAAACCATCCGTTCCGCTATAACTCACATGCCAGTCCACCAGCTTGGCACTTTGCAAAATTGGCCTACCATTAAAGCTCACCTGTGCAATGCGTAAGCCATCGCTGCTGGTGAGCATATAGTTCAGTTTCCAGCCATATTTTTCCAGGGCAGTTTCCTTTTCACAAAAGCAGGCAGTCACTTTATCATCCTGCAACCTTCTTTCCGTGATCATAGGTGCCGGCCCGGTGGAACCTACCTTTGTCCAGCGCACACCCACCAGTTTATGATCGGTGAGGTCAACTATGGCCCACAATGCTTTTCCATCTTTTACAAAAGTGGGGGCCACGCAAAGATGGCGGCTCCTTTCGCAACGGGTTCTGTTAAGCGCTGTTTTTGTACTGGCCATTAATGCATCTTTCTCTGATGGTTGTATACCATAAGCTTCCAGTACTTCGGGCGAATTGACCGCAATTTTTATAGCCAGGTTCTTTAAATGCAGGGGTATCTCCGGTTGTGTTTGCTGCTGGGTAAAAGTAGCTATTACTTTTTGCTGCCTGATATCTGTTAATGCAATGGTAGTAAGGTTCAGCGGGTAGTTATACATTTCCACCCGGTAACAGTCCGAAATAGTAACGGGGGTTTTTAAACTTGCAAGGTCACTTTCACGGGCAGGAAGCACAGCAAATATTTCGGACCGGAAAGGAGTATTGGAACCAATATCCCGGCAGCTCCTGGTAAACACCGCATCCTGCAGGGCAATTTGCTGCGCCAGTTTTTGATTGCTGTTTAAACTGTCGCCGCAAAGTAAAACCGGCACCGACTGTTGTAAGGCTTTTTTTATGGCTTCCACCCTTGCATTTACAAAATCAAAGGTTTTTAAAGAATCGGCATTGACAACAACTGATTTTAAAACATCATCATCATACTTGCTCACATCATTAGAAGAGGATGAATGATCATTACAGGAAACCAGGAAAAGAAGCGGCAAAATAAAGAAAGCAGCGAAGGTCCTCATACAATAAATTAGGTATCGCAAAATACTATTTCTTTTTTGTTTCATCGCCGGTAAACGGGTTTTGATATGCCGGGTTATTAATGAAGCTGCTGTCTGAAAGGCAATGTAAAAAACTCAGGAGGTTTGTTTTATCTGCTTCGGTAATGGCAAAGCCGTTTATGAAATTATGTTTGTATGGATTTTTTGATCCATCTCCTTTGTAAATGCCCTCACCGGTTTTTCTGCCACCAACTGCATACACATCAACCACTTCCCTTAAAGAAGCAGCACTGCCATCATGAAAATAAGGGGCTGTGAAAAGAAGGTTCCGTAAAGAAGGCACCCTGAACTTTCCCATATCTGCCCGCTGCTTTGTCAGCTGGTACAAACCTTCGTCATAAGCAGGATATGACCCTTTTGCATCGGTATTGTACAAACCGGTGTTAAAGTAGAACAAGGTGTCGCCCTTTTGCCCGGTTACAGATGGTGAGGAAAAATTAAAGCCGCCATGGCAGGAAGAACATTTTAACTCATTCGAAAAAAACAATTGCATGCCCCGTTGCTGGGCATAAGTTAAAGCAGCTGAATCTCCCCTCCTGAATCTGTCATAAGCTGAGTTGTCAGAACGAAGGGACAAGATGAAAGTGCTGATAAGTTGTTTGATATGATCCCAGGAAATTTCTGTGTTGATACTGGCAAACAACTGACGGTAATCTTCATCTTCCCTGATCTTTTTCAATATCTTTTCTTCATTTCCCCTAACACCCATTTCGGCGGGATGTTCATTGAACAATGGGTTATTCATTTGCTGTAAAGGAGTATGCAGGGTAGAATCGGCGGCAGTAAGATATTTTAAATAAGACAGGTTAAAGAGCGGCTGGGTATTGCGCTGGTGCAGGTCGGCAAACACACCCAGTGAACGTTTGTATCCGTCAGTAAATGCAAATTGGGGATTGTGGCAGGTTGCACAACTGCGGGTATTATTAACAGATAAACGACGGTCAAAAAAAAGGTAGCGGCCTAAGACTGTCTTTACTGAATCTGCAACTGAAGGTGTTTGCTTTTTAGCAGTGCATGAGTTCATCATCTGTTCAAAAAGAAAAACAGTACAAACTATCAGCACTGTAAAAAATATCCTATTATGCATCGGCCCAAAAATAAAAAGCTTCCCGTTAAGAGAAGCTTTTTTATTACTATGTTCAACAGATTATTTGTACTGTGCAGCAATTCCACTTGCCAGTTCAGTCATTTTCTTCAGGCTCTCGTCGTTCAATACTCCTTTCTTGAACTCGGCTAAAATATCAGCATGCTTGTTCTCCATTTCCATCAGGAAGTGGTCTTCAAATGCTTTCACATTTTTAACAGCCACATCTTTCAATAATCCCTGGGTACCCAGGTAAATGATAGCTACCTGCTTTTCTACAGTAAAGGGTGAGTATTGTGGTTGCTTTAATACTTCCACGTTTCTTGCACCTTTATCAATTACGTTCTTGGTTGCAGCATCAAGGTCACCACCAAATTTAGAGAAGGCTTCAAGCTCACGATAAAGCGCCTGGTCCAGTTTCAGGGTACCGGCCACTTTTTTCATTGACTTGATCTGGGCATTACCACCCACACGGCTAACCGATATACCCACGTTAATAGCAGGACGGATACCGGCATTGAACAGGTTACCTTCCAGGAAGATCTGTCCGTCGGTGATGGAAATTACGTTGGTTGGGATGTAAGCAGATACGTCACCTGCCTGGGTTTCGATGATGGGCAACGCTGTTAAAGAACCACCACCTTTTACCAAATGCTTAATAGAAGCCGGCAGGTCATTCATTTGTGCAGCAATATCATCTTTAGCAACCACTTTGGCAGCCCTTTCCAGTAAACGGCTGTGCAGGTAGAATACGTCACCTGGATAAGCCTCACGGCCCGGCGGACGACGTAACAATAATGATACCTCACGGTAAGCTACCGCCTGCTTGGAAAGATCATCATAGATAATCAATGCAGGACGACCGGTATCGCGGAAGAATTCGCCAATGGCTGCCCCTGCAAACGGTGCGTAGAACTGCAGCGGAGCAGGATCGGAAGCAGATGCCGCAACGATGGTTGTGTAAGCCATTGCACCGTACTCTTCCAGGGTTTTCATGATACCTGCAATAGTAGATGCTTTCTGACCAATGGCCACATATATGCAATAAACAGGTTTTCCTGCTTCAAAAAATTCTTTTTGGTTGATGATCGTATCAACAGCAATGGCTGTTTTACCGGTCTGGCGGTCACCGATGATCAGCTCACGCTGTCCGCGGCCTATCGGGATCATCGCATCGATCGCTTTGATACCGGTTTGCAGCGGTTCTTTTACCGGCTCACGGAAGATAACCCCCGGCGCTTTACGTTCCAGTGGCATTTCGTATAATTCGCCTTTGATAGGGCCTTTACCATCAATGGGTTCGCCCAGTGTATTGATAACACGGCCGCTCATCCCTTCTCCCACTTTGATGGAAGCGATCTGGCCGGTACGCTTAACTTTATCGCCTTCTTTAATTTCAGCACTGTCGCCCATCAATACCACACCCACATTATCCTCTTCCAGGTTAAGGGCAATAGCACGTACACCATTATCAAATTCCACCAGTTCACCGGAACGAACATTGTTCAATCCGTAAACACGGGCAATACCGTCACCCACCTGTAAAACTGTTCCAACTTCTTCCAAACTGGCGCTGGCGTTGAAATTGCTCAACTGCTGGCGAAGAATCGCGGAAATTTCGTCTGGTTTAATCTCTACCATAATTGTTAATTGATATTTTTATTAAAAGGCCATTTTTCAGGCCGCAAAGGTAGGAGAACAGGGGCGGAATGGCAAAAAAACAGGAATCAAATTGTAAAAAAAGTGTGGAAATGCCAAATTGCGGGCCCGGGAGCGGAATCGGGGCAATTTCAAATAAAAACTCCCTTCTGCGGCAATGAGCCAAAAAAGGGAGCCTTACTTTCAGAAAACCTGTATTTACTGGCCTCGTCTCATCATGGGCCTTTGTCTTTGTTGCTTGTTCTGAAGCCGCTCACGCAATTTCCTGCTGAATTCTTCTTTCATCCGGAAAAAACGTTCGCAGCGGTTACTTCCTAATATTTTAGTGAAACTTTCCTGGTATTTCCTTTTGATATCAAGCCTGGCCTGTTCTTTATCAAGTTCCGACAAAGAACTTTTCACTGATTTCAGTTCATTTTCAAACTGGGTATGTATGGGCCAGAATTTCTGGGCTTCATCGGGAGTCAGGTCCAGCTGTTTGGTTACATAAGCCACGTACAGTGCCTGCAGCCTTGCCTGTTTTTCCTGCTCATCACCGGGCTGGTTTTCCTGAGCAAAAGCCATGGAAAAACTGCCCAGCAAAAGGGTCAATATGAGTAAATATTTTTTCATCGTATTCGTTTTAGTTTTTTAGGTCGTTTACATTAATACTGTTCAGGTAATTATCCAGTGTTTTTTCGTCGATCAGGTAATCTTCCTGCGAGGGCAGTTCATTGTTATCAATACTGTTAGCTACCATGGCTGTCTTTACATCTGTTCCGTTCTCTTCCAGGTATTTAACAATATCATCATCGGATATCTTTGCCAGTTCCTGGTCAACATCCTGTATTTTCTGGCCTTCTTTAACATACCCGGGTAAAGCTGTTTCTTTTGGATTACCGGTAAATTTAAACACGCTCAAAGCCATCATACCGGTAAAAGCCGCAGCCACTGCATATTTAAAGAAATTATTACTGCGCCTTTGCATGGTTACCACTTTAGGCGTTGCCTGTACTGAAGCCAGCACACCGGCACTTAGATTTTCAAAATAGCCCTGCGGTACTTCAAAAACCTGTATGTGCTGAACAGCATGCAGCACGGGCGATAATGCCTCTATTTCCGTAACAGCCTCACTGGTTTCCCGGGCCTGAATTTTCGCCAGGATATTGTTTGCCAGGCTGTCGAAATAGCCTGCAGGAACATCTCCTGTAAATGATTTACCCGGGGTATTATCAGTGATTATGCCTACCAAAATATCAGAACTCAGGTGCTCAAAATACCCCGCAGGAACCTTAAAAACATTCAGTTTTTCAATTTCTGCCAAAAACGGGCTTAACTCCCTCAGTTCATTCAATATGTCTGTCCTGTTTTCCATCTGCGTTAATCAGACTGTTTTTATTGTAAAAAGTTTAACGGTTCAGTATAAATTCTTCTATTTTTTTTACTGCATGATGATAGCTGGCTTTCAGGGCCCCTTCACTGGTTTCCAGCACCTTGCTCATTTGTTCGTAAGGCATCTCATCATAGTATCGCAGGTTAAAAACAACTCGTTGTTTTTCAGGCAATTGCTGAATGGCAACCTGCAATTTCCACTCCAGTTTGCCGGCGTCAAAATGCTTTTCGGCCTCCAGTTTGTTGCTGAGCCCGGTTTCCACATCACTCAGCGATACCGCCGATCTTTTCTTTTCTTTTTCCAAAAAAGTGAGGCTTTCGTTGGTGGCAATGCGGTATAGCCAGGTGTACAATTGGCTGTCTTCCCTGAAATTATCCAGTGCCTTCCATACTTTTATGAACATATTCTGCAATACGTCATTTGCATCTTCATGATTCACTACCAGGCGGCGGATATGCCAGTACAGTTTTTCCTGGTATTTTTTTATGATCAGGGTGAAGCTGCGTTCTTTGGTAGCTGGCTCCCTGAACTGCATCAGCAGCTCCTTATCGTCTAAGTTTTCAGTCATAGTGGTTGAGCGTAAAAATAATACCGATGTAAAATAATAAATTTCAGAGCCGGTTTTCTATCGGTATAATTCCATCTAAGCTTTAAAAGTGGTACTTCGCCCCAATTTTAAAACAAGATGGCATTAAAAAACCAATCGTAGGATTGGCTTTTTTAAAAAAGGTTTAATATAAACTATTTTCTTGATATCGCTTTTTCTGCCGCTGCCACAATGTGTTCTGTATCCAGGCCATATTTTTTTAACAGTTCCAGCGGTTTTCCGCTTTCACCAAAGGTGTCGTTGGTGCCAACATATTCGATGGGAACCGGAAAATGTTTGGCTGCCACCTGAGCAATACTGTCTCCCAGCCCGCCAATGATATTATGCTCTTCAGCAGTAACCGCACATTTTGTTTTTTTAAGGGAAGCCAGTACAGCATCCGTATCAAGCGGCTTGATGGTATGTATATTGATCACTTCCACACTGATGCCTTTTTCTTCCAGCAGCTTTCCGGCTTCTATGGCTTTCCATACCATGTGGCCGCAGGCAAAAATGCTTACATCGGTACCGGTTGATAATTGCTGGGCCTTGCCAATCACAAAATCTGCTTCATTAGTGAAAATAGGCCATACGGGCCGTCCAAAACGCAGGTATACAGGCCCTTCATGATCAGCAATGGCCATGGTGGCCGCCTTGGTTTGGTTATAATCTGCAGGTACTATCACCGTCATGCCAGGCAGCATTTTCATCAGGCCTATATCTTCCAGTATCTGGTGCGTAGCCCCGTCCTCGCCCAGGGTAAGCCCTGCATGAGATGCACATATCTTCACATTTTTGCCACTGTAGGCAACACTCTGGCGTATCTGGTCGTACACCCTGCCAGTAGAGAAATTGGCAAAAGTGGTTGTATAGGGAACTTTGCCTCCGATGGTCAACCCGGCAGCAATACCAATCATGTTGGCTTCTGCAATGCCGCATTGAATAAATCTTTCCGGAAATTCCTTCATGAAACCGTTTAGCTTTAATGAGCCTGCCAGGTCGGCCGTAAGGGCTACTATATTGGGGTTTTTACGGGCTGCTTCCAGAATGCCATCGCCAAAACCACTGCGGGTGTCTTTATTACCTGTAACCTGAATTTCGTTGAGCATACTATTAAAGATTTAAACTAACTGAAGTTCATCCTTCGGATAATTGCCGCAAAGTAAAAGAAAGATTTGCAGGGTGGCAAATGAGTTTGAAAAAGTTGCCCACATGTTTTTAAAAGGGCCGTGTTTAGTTCGATATCTCTGATACGGTGTAGAACTTCAGGTTAAGAGTCCTGGCATAAGTGATCATTTTTTTAAGCCGTCCTGCTGTTATACTTAATTGTTTGTTGGTATTGATATCGTGTGCCACAAAAATGGCGCAGGCATTATTTTCGGATGCAGATTTCATGAGTTGTAAAACGGATTCATCGCTGCGCCTGCTGCTTTTATCGATCCCAAGCCCGAACAACAGATCGTTCTTTTCTGTGGGGGCAAGGCTTTTGCTGAAATCGTTGCTGCCGTTAAGAGCCCTTACACTTTTAAAATAACGCTTCAGCATTTTATCGTACAAACCATTGTGGGCACCGTAGGGATAGGCAAAAGTAGTTGGATAGAAACCATCCCTGTTCATCATCTTCAAACCGCATTCGATCTCGTTCAGCATCATTTCATCAACTGTGTGTTTATACCGGTACACATAGTCCAGCATATTGTAATGGTTCACGCTGTGAAATGCGATTTCATGGCCATGGCTTTGTATGATGGATAATTTATTTTTTTGGGCGGGGGTAAAACGATTGTATTTGCAAACATAAAAAGTGGCTTTTACACCTGCTGAATCGAGATAGGGCAGGTTGTCGAACCAATTGTCTATGCGGTCGTCATCAAAAGTAAGTGCAATACCAGCCTGGTTCAGCTGGCCCCTTTTCTCATACTTGGTGCATCCAATAAAAAAAAACAGTAGTACTGCTGCAATTCCAGCAGTTTTTGCATACCTGATGTACATGACAGTTAGTTTCTATAAAATTTAAAGTATCTTCCTTGGAGGCAGGTTGGCGAAGATAACAGAAACTAATTCAAATCTGCATTGGACGCTGTAAATATTTTTTCATCGGCTTTCAGCTTCAGTTCCCACTTCCAGGCGGTATCCATCATATCCTGCAGCCTGTATTGAGGATTCCAGCCCAGCAATGTTTTTGCCTTGTCATTATTGGCATAAATGGCCACCACATCGCCCGGGCGGCGTGGCCCAATCTCGTAGTTAAGCTTTACACCACTTACCTTTTCAAATTCGCCGATGATCTCCAGCACGGTAAGGCCATCGCCGGTACCGAGGTTAAACACATCGCAGTTGTTTTGGTTCCTGCCTTCCAGCAGGTAGTTAAGCGCCAGTGTATGGGCATGGGCAATATCGCATACATGTATGTAATCACGAACGCAACTCCCGTCACGGGTATCGTAATCATTTCCCCAAACCTTCATCATCGGTAGTTTACCAATAGCTGTTTGCGTAATGGCAGGCACCAGGTTTTGAGGCTTGCCCAGCGGTATTTCTCCCATCAGTGCCGAGGGGTGTGCACCCACGGGGTTGAAATACCTTAGCAGGATGGCGGTGGTTTTACCGGCATTCATTGCATCACCCACGATCTTTTCTCCCATTTGCTTGGTAGCACCATAAGGCGATTCAGCCGGCTTCATTGGTGTTTCTTCAGTTACAGGTATATCATCCGGATTACCATACACCGTGCAGGAGGAGGAAAAAACAAAGTGAGGCACCGAAAACTCTTCGGCACATTTTAAGATATTGATAAGTGAGTTCAGGTTGTTCTCGAAATACAGTAAAGGCTTTTCCACCGACTCGCCCACCGCTTTGTAAGCAGCAAAATGAATGATACCGGCAATTTGGGGATTTTCCTGGAAGATCGCATAGGTATCTTCGTATTTGCAAAGATCAACTTTGTAGTTCTTTACTGTT
The DNA here is from genome assembly GCA_044226725.1 of Ferruginibacter sp. GTDB lineage: Bacteria > Bacteroidota > Bacteroidia > Chitinophagales > Chitinophagaceae > Ferruginibacter. The sequence continues at coordinate 237,749 of JBGAGM010000005.1, forward strand.
TTGCCGGTTATTTTTTTTACAGCCTCCAGGATGTTCTCGTTACTGCGTGAATTATTGTCAGCTGAAATAACATCAAAATCATTTTGTATCAGATCAACAATGGTATGGGCTCCAATATAGCCGCAGCCGCCGGTTACAAGTATTTTTTTCATATTACAAAGAAACAAAAAACTGCTCAGGTATATGAGCAGTTTTTTTATAGTCAGGTTATTGGTTGTTTGCTTATCCGCCAAACAGGGATACAATATAGTAGACCAGGGCGGCCAGCAGGGCACTTACCGGGATGGTAAGTATCCATGCCCACAACAGGTTTACAGTGACACCCCAGCGCACCGCACTCAACCGTTTGGTGGCGCCCACGCCAATGATGGCGCCGGTAATGGTATGCGTGGTACTAACCGGCTTGCCCAGCTGTTCGGTCATGAACAGGGTTAAGGCTCCGGCAGTTTCAGCAGCAACACCTTCCAGTGGCGTTACTTTAGTGATCTTGGTACCCATTGTTTTCACGATCTTCCAGCCGCCACTCATGGTACCCAGGCCAATGGCAGTATAACAGGCCAGCGGAACCCAGGCCAGGTCTTTTAAAGCGGCACTCACATCAGGGTATTTATTGGAATTGTAAGCCACAAATGCAGCACCAATAACACCCATTACTTTTTGCGCATCATTACCTCCATGCCCCACACTAAAGGCCGCACTGGTAAGCAACTGCAGCCTTTTGAACATATTGGCAATCTTGTAAGCATTGGGGTTCTTTATTTTTTCCACCCAGATATACGAAAAGATGAAGATGGCAATAACACCGATCATGCACCACATGATGATGGAGTTGTCGGCTTTTTCTATTTCCTTCACCAGGTCTTTCTCTGCATTTACTTTGGAGATGGCCTTGCTGAATTTTTCTTTTTCCGCTGCAGGCAATTGCAAAACTGCCGCGATCGTATCAACCACTTTTGCTCCTTCGGTAGCATAGGTTGCAGTAAGCCCTTTAACTTTTTCAAAATCGGCATTGGCCTTTTCGTATGCCGGCTTAAAAGAACTGTCGAGCGCTGCCCTGCGTTTTAAAGAATCAACGCCCAGATATTTGGAAACCGCATCTTTGCATTTGCTGGCACCAATATTTTTTAACAGGCCCAGTCCGTTTATTTCAGAAGCTATTTTCTCAGCTCCAACCTTATCATAACTGGCAAAAAAGGGCTTCGACTTTTCAAAATTTGCCTTCGCCTTTTCCAGCTTGGCCTTAGCCTCTTCATCACCGGGTTTTTTAGCCACATCCTTTTCATATTTATCTATCTTGTAGAACTTCTCTACATTCTTGGCTATTTTATTTTGTTCAAAATAATTGAACAAGAAAAAGGTGAACACGGTTGCAAGCAGTATGATGCCAATGCGCATCCAGGTATTCCGGTTCATGGTTACCAATGTGATGAACATGGAGATAGCCATACCAATAAGCGGCGAAAGAAAAATGAAGATAACCACACCAATGATATTTTCCAGTACCAATATATCAGCAATGGGTGTTGAACTTCCCTTGGTCATGTAGGCGTGTGTAAGGCCCGCCCCCATCAAACCGCCAATTAGTGTGTGTGATGAGGAGGAAGGTATACCGTACCACCAGGTTACCAGGTTCCAGGTAATAGCTGCAATAAGTCCGGCTAAAATTACCGGCAGGGTAATAAAATTTTGCTGCACCGTTTTACCAATGGTGTTGGCCACGGCATGATCCTGGAATATAAAATAGGCAACAAAATTGAACATCGCCGCCCAGATAACCGCCTGGAAAGGGGTAAGCACTTTGGTGGAAACAACCGTGGCGATGGAGTTAGCGGCATCGTGAAAACCATTGATGTAATCGAAGATGAGCGCCAGTATAATAATTACAATTAGTAAGGTCATATGTTATTCAATGTGCTGATGTGCTGATGTGCTAATGTGCTGATTCTTTATATTTCAGTAACCTGCATTTTCATTAGCATAATTAGCACATCAGCTAATTAGCTAATTATTTACGCGTACTTCACAATAATACTCTCTATCACGTTGGCTGCATCCTCGCATTTATCAGTAACGATCTCCATTACCTGGTAGATCTCCCTTTTCTTGATCACTTCCTTTGCATCGTTCTCTTCTGCAAACAGCCTTTCAATACTCATATCAAAGATGTCGTCGCCCTGGTTCTCGATGCTGTTGATAGCAACCAGTGCATCGGTGATCTGGCGCATATTCTTCATATTGCGCAGTTCAGTAACGGCATTGTGTACGGCCACACAACCCTGTCCGATGATATCGGCCATTTTGTGAATGCCCGTATCATTCGGGTTTACGCGGTAAAAATTTATTTTTTTAGCAGCCGCATAGATATAGTCTGCAATATCATCCAGCGCCGATGCCAGGTAGTGTATATCTTCCCGGTCAAAGGGGGTAATGAAGTTCTTGCCCAGTTCAGTAAATATCTGGTGGGTAAAATCATCATTCTCATGTTCCATATCCTCCAGCTCTTTAATGAGCCTTACCCTTGCGTCATAATCGGGTTCATTCACCACTTCTTTCAGTTTTTCGCCCATTTTAACCAGCACATCGGCCACACTTTCAAAAAGCTGGTAAAATACCCTGTCCTTGGGTAAAAAGATCTTCAAAATAGAGTTTAATCCTGCCATAGTTTTTTATTTGCGGCAAAGGTTGTTGATTATCACAAAATAGTAAAGCACTTTGCAAATGGTAATGATTTGTTAACACAGAGGTAATATTAAATTGTTATTCCTTTGTGCAAATTTTTAAAATGCTAAGGAAAAAACTGTCCGTGCTGGCAATCCTGCTGGTGCTTTGCCAGGTATCTTTTGCCCAGTACCTGATGGATATGGTTGACACCAGTAAAGCAACTGGTCGTGGTTTATTGGCCCTGTATAAAAAATTCGATCATTTGAAGATCGGCGGTTATATTCAGCCGCAGTTCCAGGTAGCAGGCAGTAAAGGGATCAAATCTTACGAAGGCGGTGATTTTGCTGCCAAAGTAAGCAACCGTTTTATGCTGCGCCGAAGCCGCATACGTATAGATTATGCCCACTTTTCCGAAGGCAATAAACCCAGTGTGCAGATCACCTTTCAGTTCGATGCCAATGAGCGGGCCTTCACCGTAAGGGATGTATGGGGGCGTATTTTTGAGAACAACCTGAAACTCTTTTCATTTACAACCGGAATGTTTGCCCGTCCCTTTGGTTTCGAGGTCAATTACAGCAGCAGCGACCGCGAAAGTCCTGAACGCGGCCGCATGAGCCAGATACTGATGAAAAGCGAAAGAGACCTGGGCGCTATGATCAGCCTGGAATCCCGCAGAAAGGATAATAAGTTTAAGTACCTCAAAGCCGACCTGGGTGTTTTCAACGGACAGGGTATTAACGCCTCCGGCGATTTCGACAACAGCAAAGACCTTATTGGAAATATTGCACTGAAGCCTTACCCGCTTTCAAAACATATCAGCGTTGCTGCCGGCGCTTCGGTTTTGTATGGAAGCCTGTTGCAGAATACCAAATATGTATATACAACCAGCACAGTTGCCGGCATCAAAAAAGTGGTGGTGGATTCGGCGCTGGCCAATACAGATCAATATTCCCCCCGGCATTATTATGGTGCCAATACCCAGCTAAAATATAAAAGTAACAAAGGGCTCGTTACCGAGCTGCGTGCCGAATTTGTAGCCGGCCAGCAAACAGGTACTGCTGCCAATTCCGAAACCCCCACAGCATTGATCAGCGGGAACGACGGCTTCCATATCCGCAATTTTAACGGCGCTTATTTTTATTTGCTTCAGCATATCTTCAATATAAAGAACCAGTTGCTGGTAAAATATGACTGGTACGATCCCAATACCAAAGTGAGCGGTAATGAGATAGGCGCTGCCGGCAGCAATTTTACCACAGCCAATATCAAATACAGTACTTTGGGATTCGGGTATATAAATTACCTGACAGAGAATGTAAAACTGGTTTTGTACTATGCCCGGGTATTCAATGAAAGAACACAGCTAACCGGCTTTACCAATGATGTTAAAGATGATGTGTTTACCTGCAGGCTGCAGTTCAGATTTTAACATGAGTTATCCCTGCCAGTACATCATACCCGTTGGTTTACACAATTAGTATACACAATGAGGTAACAATTCCCTAACACATCGGTAACAATTCCCTAACCTTACATTCACACTGGCATAATACGTAAGTTGTCCTTTTGCAGTAAATTATTTACTGCATGAAACCACTACTGCTAATCGCTTCATTTTTACTCAGCATATCCTTTTCGTTTGCACAAAAAGGAAGGGTGGAAGGAAAGATAACCGACTCCAAAACCGGTGCACCCATTGCCGGTGTTACCGTACTCATCAAAGAAACCAATAAAGGTATTGCCAGCAATACAGATGGCCGCTTTGTACTGAATGTAGAGCCCGGAAAAAAATATACGCTCGTTATCAGTTCCACCAACTACCAAAGCAAAGAGGTTACCGATGTACAAACCGGTGCCGATGGCATTGCTTATGTGGATGTGGCACTCGACATTAAAGCAAAGACCGGTGATGAAGTGGTTGTAAAAGCAAGTTCTGCCAAAAAAGAAAGTGTGAATGCGCTGATAAGTTTTCAGCGTACCACCAACACCGTTGCTTCCGTTATTTCTGCAGAAGCCATCAGGCGCAGCCCTGATAAGAATACCGGTGAAGTGCTGAAACGCACACCCGGCGCCAGTATACAGGAAGGCAAATTCATTGTGATACGGGGTTTGGCCGACCGGTATAACCAGGCCATGTTCAATGGCGTGTTACTAACCAGTACCGAACCCGACCGTAAAACCTTTTCATTCGACCTGATACCTGCATCGATGATCGATAATATTATCATCAACAAAGCCTTCGTACCCGAATACCCCGGCGAATGGGCAGGCGGACTGATACAGGTGAATACCAAGGATATCCCTTCTAAAAATTTTCTTTCTGTACAATTAGGTACCGGCTTCAACAGCCAGACCATCGGTAAGAATTTTTATAAAGACCAGGGTGGCAAAACGGACTGGCTGGGTATTGATGACGGCTCCCGCAATTTACCGTCAGGCTACACCCGGAAAGCCGAATTTGATACCACTTCTGCCGCCGGCAAAACAGCCATTGGCAAACAAATGCGTAATACCTGGGCGCCGCAGCAGATGAATGCACCGCTGAATATAGCCTTCCAGCTTAACGGAGGTTTCAGTGGCAAATTATTCAAAAAGAGCATTGGCGGTATTTTTGCTGTCAACTACAATAAAAGCAATAAATACCTGAAACTGCTGAATAAATCAAATGCAATAGATAATATTACCAATGCAGTCAGTGTGGTTTCCGAATATAACGATGACAAATACCAGCAGGATATTGCACTGGGTGCACTGGCCAGTGTAAGCTTGCAGTTCAACCCCCGCAACCGGGTATCAGCAAAAGCAGTACTGAATATTAATACCGCAAACGCTGTTACCACCAGGGATGGAGAAGACTATTCGAGGTCTGAACAACTTAAAGGCAATCAGTTTACCTTTAAGCAAAATACTTTCTTCACCTCGCAACTTATCGGTGACCACAGCCTCAGCAAACAACTTAAGTTCAAATGGTATGGCGGCTTTAATATCCTCGATGGGTATTCCCCCGACCAGCGCCGCATCCTGTATTCGAAGCTAAGCGGCACCCAGGATCCATACACCTTGTTGTTATCCAATTCACTTTCTCAGCAAAGTGGCAGCCGGATATTTCAAACATTAAGCGATTATATTTATACCGCCGGTGGTGATCTCAACTATAATTTTAAATGGCTGAACCTTGCTCAGAATATCAAAGGCGGTTATATGCTGCAAATAAAAGACCGCCTCTATGATGCACAGCTTTTCGCAAACTACCTGCCACTTGATAATCCTGCCTTAAGACTATTGCCTGCGGACCAGGTTTTTGCCCAACCAAATTTTGGGAACGGCACCGATAACAAATTTGCCTTTGATGCCATTAAAGGAAACACTTTTCGCTACCTGGCGAACACTATTTTAAATGCAGGCTTCCTTCAGTTCGATAACCAGTTTACCAGTAAATTAAGAGTGGTTTGGGGGCTGCGTGTTGAAAATTACGACCAACTGATCGGCAGTGTGAAAAAATGGGATCCGCGCCATACCTATTCAAAAATAACAGACTTTCTGCCCGGCATCAATGCTACCTACAAGCTGAATAATAAGACCAATATACGTTTATCAGGTTCGCAGACCGTTATCCGCCCGGAGCTTCGGGAACTGTCGGCACTGAACCTCTACGATTTTGAACTAAATGCTTCCGTACAGGGAAACCCGCAACTGAAAAGGACCAAGGTTGCCAACCTTGATCTGCGCTATGAAATATATCCAAGAGCCGGGGAAGTAATCAATGCCGGTGTTTTCTATAAGCACTTTAATGATCCTATAGAGCAAATTTTTAACGGGCTGGGGGGCGGCGCCAGCACCTTAAGCTATCAAAATGCCAAAAGGGCATACTCGTATGGAGTGGAGCTGGAAATCCGCAAGAAACTGGACTTTGTAAGTGCTTTAAAGAATTTAACCTTTCAGGCCAATGCAGCTTATATACGCAGCCGGGTGCAGGATGATAAACTACAGGTTGACCGCTCCCTGCAGGGCCAGTCGCCTTATATCCTGAATGTGGGCTTATTATATGACCTGGAAAAATATGGTTTGAATGCAACTCTGCTGTTTAACCAGATCGGTGAGAGAATTTACCTGGTGGGCGATATCGTAGGTGGTGCCCCGGATATCTATGAAGCACCCAGGCCGGTGCTTGACTTTCAGCTGGCAAAAAAACTATTAAAGAAGAAAGCAGAGGTGAGGCTGAACATTTCAGACATCATCAATAAAACACAATACTTCTACCAGAACACGGGCAGCAGGGAAAGTTTTCAAAAAAACAGTGACGCCTTACGCTTCACCCGTAAGTATGGCACCAATTACAGCATCACATTCAATTACGCTTTATAAAATTTTAAAAATAAAAACTAAAAATTCAGAAATGAAAAAGTACATCTTATATGCAGCTGCCATCATGGCTATAACAGTGAGTAGTTGCAGAAAAATTGAAACCGATGGAGAAATACAGGTGGTGGTGGTTAACGGCGGTGGTGGCGGTACCACAACCGGCCAAACCATTACCCTGCAGGGACGTATCAATGCCGATACGGTGCTGCGCAAAGGGAACAATTATATCCTGAAAGGGCTGGTGTATATGGTTGGCAACCACACCATGACTGTTGAAGCTGGCACTGTTATCAAAGGTTCTTTTAGCGGAACTGATGTGGCAGCGCTGGTAATCAGCCGCGGCTCTAAACTCATTGCAATCGGTTCGCCAACAGAACCCATTGTATTTACTTCATTATCTCCCAACCCACAGTCGGGCGACTGGGGTGGTATTGTTCTTTGCGGCAAAGCCGGTTACAATTTAAGTTACAATGGTGTTAATGGCCTTTTCCAGGTGGAAGGTGGTATCGACAACGCCAATGGTGATGGCCTTGCTGGTTCCGGGGATGCTGTGGCACCAACCCCAGTTGATAATGATAATTCAGGCACTTTGCAATATGTGCGTATCGAATATGCAGGCTATGCCTATCAGCCTGATAAAGAGATCAACAGTCTTACCCTGGCCTGCGTGGGCAGCGGAACAACTATAGATCACGTTCAAACACTCTATGCTAAAGACGATGCTTTTGAATGGTTTGGTGGTAGTGTAAACTGCAAATACCTGATAGCATATAAAACCCAGGATGATGATTTTGATACCGATAACGGATACAGCGGTAAGGTTCAGTTTGGTTTGATCATACGAGATTCATTGATCGCTGATATTTCGAAATCAGAAGCTTTTGAAAGTGACAACAATGCCACAGGTACTACCGCAGCGCCAAAAACAAGGGCTATCTTCAGTAATATCACTGCTATTGGTCCAAAAGCTACCCTGGCCAACACCGGTAACTCCCTTTTCCTGGCAGGTGCACAGATCAGGAGAAATTCTGCGATCTCTATTTTTAACTCGATCATTGTAGGCTGGCCGGTGGGCATTTATATTGATGCCACCACCGGTACTTCCACTGCACTGAACATTGAAGACAGCAGCCTGCGCTTAAGAAATGTAACACTGGCCGGTAATGGAGTTAATGTAAATTTTGCAGGAACTGCCGGAGCTAACATCAATTCTGCTGCAATGCTGAACAGCTGGTTTACCAGTCCATATTACAACAATGATATTTTAACCAATGTGTCTGACGCAAAACTGATCCAGCCTTATAATTATGGCGCCCCGGATCCAACTCCGTTTGCAGGATCAAACGGTAATGCCAAAATAAACACAGGAGGAGAATTCTCTGATCCGAAGTTTGCCGGCGATACATTCTTTGATAAGTCCGTTAGCTTCCGTGGTGGTATAGCCCCTGCCGGCCCGCTGGCCAGCTGGTGGAAAGGTTGGAGCAGGTTTTAATAACTTATTCATTTCTAAAAAAGCATCTGCCCGCAGCAGATGCTTTTTTTTAACTTTACGCTTCAATTGAAATTCATGAGATCATTTTTATCATGGCTGGTTGTATGCATTCTTATTGTTAGCTGCAAACAGCAGCAACAGAACGGTAATTCAAAAATACTGGCCGGGCATTTTATCGACTCTGTTATCAAACACAGCGACAGCAGTTATGAGAAACCTTATTACAGAACCGACTTTGTAACTGCTGCTTATCATGTAAATACAAAGGATTCTACTGTATGCCAGCTTATGAAAGATTCTGCCGGAAGGATACGGCAGGTGATCGTTGCCCGGAAAGGCACAAGGATCTTCTTTGCCCTGTACTATACCAATGGTCAGCTGCAGGCTGACCTGCCGCTTGATGCATTTGGACAATATCATGGTACAGGGAAATTCTTTTATGAAGATGGCAGCCTGCAAAGCAGTGGTAACTATACACATGGCTTTAAAACCGGCGACTGGAAAGTGTACGACAAAAAGGGGAATATAACAGCCACAGACTCTTATGATGATAATGGCAATCTCATTCCACCCAAAACACCCTGACAGGCAATGCTTTTCACAGTTTTCGCCGTAACATTTACATAATCATTTGTTCAATTTCAGGTAACAAAGCTGTTATATCTTACAGCCAGCAATCATTTGAAATCATAAACAATTTTTCCTTAGCAATTAGCAAGTTTCTCATGCACCCACCCGGTATTCCTGCCTGGGTGGCTTTTTAATATTAAGAAAACGTTACCAAATTGTTACTATGCACATTTACCTCACATTTATATACAGTGCTTTGATTTAACCAAAATTGAAATTATTTTCACAGTGCCTTAAAAAGATGCAGCATGAACTGGCCTGATGGCTTATCAATGGGGTGTTCACCGGCAAAATAACTTGTTGCAAAAACCAATAAATATATACGTATGAAATGGGTTAATGTTAACAGCACTGCATCATCAGAAGATTTCCAGCTTCTGGACAATGAACAGATCCTTGCGGGGATCTCCTTCAGTAAGCAAACCAGGTTTGCCAGGCTGGTAAGCGACTTGGGCAAAAGAATGTTCTCTTTCGAAAAAAAGGGGCTGCTAAAACCCGGGAAGATCATCCGCAATGAATATGGTATCAAGCTGGGCAGGCTCGAAGAATTGAAACCCGGCGCCGGTAAGGGAATAGTGGAACTTAATGGTAAAAAATATTTCTTCGTATTTGATAAAGATAATTCCGGTGAACTGGTTTTGTATGATGAACAAATGAAACAGAGCCTGCTTACCTGCAGTTTCAATGCCATCAACCTGGGCATCAGCAAAACCAAATCACTGCTCGACAGTAAGTTTGCCAGCCTGCTGCTGGTGCTTTGCTGGTATGCTTTTCAGCCACATAGTGGTTCTTCCGTTTCTTTATTGAAAGATATACCCGTAAAATAATGATCACTTAACAGTCGCTTAATGATCCGGTAACTTCTGCTTGTTTCTTTTGTGTTAAAGACCGGTACATGCAAAAATTAACAGGCACTTTATACTCCAACAGGCTGTACTTTGCAGGCCTGGCTATTATGCTTCTCCTTGTTTTTTTGTTTACGGGTTTAAACAGTAATGATGTAGTATTACCCGGCAACGCTCATTCATTTTATCTGAATGTGTTTTTTATTAATTACACATTTATCGGAGACGGCTTTTTTGCATACTGCCTTACAGCCCTCCTGATTTTCTATTTTAAAAAGAAAGAAACCGGTTATACCCTTCTTACTTCCTTCATAATTTCCAGCCTGGCAATTCAGCTCAGCCGGAATTTTATGAACCCCGGCGGGATACAGCTTTATTTTGAAGCAGGTACTTATTTGAATTTTACCGGTGGCCTCGGTGTCAGCGACGACAGCGGCCTCCCCTCTGGCCATACAGCTATGGCCTTTGCCTTAACTACTGTTCTGGTTTTGATGATACCAAATAAAAAATGGCAATTGCCCCTGTTGCTGGCGGGCATCCTGGTTGGTTACTCACGTATTTACCTGGCGCAGCATTTCCTAACAGATGTGACCCTTGGGGCCCTGCTGGGAACAATTGCAGCAATCATTGCTTTTTACCTGGTACAAAGCAGGTTCAGTTTAAAAGGATCGCTAAATAAGATCTCTCAAATGCCTGCAAGTCCCGTATCAACGGCGCAGTCAATACAAACCGTCTAAAAAACAGGCTTGCATTATTATAGCAGGCCAATACTTTCTTCTTTCCATATCTCTTTTGATGCAGCAAGCGTATTCATTAAGAACTGGCTGTACCATCGTCCCGAAGTTTTTACTATTCTTTTTTGTGTTGCAAAATCAACATGCACAATACCAAATTTGGGATAATAGCCTTCTGCCCATTCAAAATTATCCAGCAACGTCCAGATGAAATAGCCGTTCACTTTCACCCCTTCCCGTTTGGCCAGCAGCACCTGCGCAATATAGTCCTGCAAAAACCTGGCCCGCTGGTGGTCATCCACTTTATCCTCTTCAAAACGGTCGTTAAAAGCAGCTCCGTTTTCAGTAACAATAATTTCATTGATCGTACCATATGCCTGTAATCGTTTTAATGCATTATATATTCCGGGCGGGTACACTTCCCAGTCCATCAGCGTATGTTCCACCTGCCTTTTACTTGCCTTAATGATCTTCGCTTTTACAAAAGGCATCAGCGGTGCATGGCTTACAAACTCCCTTGTATAATTCTGTAAGCCGATAAAGTTCATATCAAAAGCCAGTTTCTTTTCATCACCGGCCTGCATGAATCTTTCAATGCGCTGCAGTATCTTAAGATCAGCTGTTGGATAACCAAGTCCCAGCAGGGGTTCCAGGAACATGCGGTTGAGCAGGGTATCCACCTTGATAGCCGCTTTATTATCTCGCTCATCATGAAAACGGTAAGGCTCAATATGCGAATAGGAGAAAGTGGTTCCCACTTTATGATCACGGTTTTCAGCTTTAATGATGCGTGCACCCTGTGCCTGGCACAAGGCAGCGTGATGTGCTGCAGCTAAAAAATTGCTCAGGCCCTTTTTACCAGGTGCATGCACACCCAAAAAATAACCGGCCCCGGTAAATACCATCGGTTCATTTAAAACCATCCAGTATTTCACACGGTCGCCAAAATTCTTTAAACAGCAATCTATGTAATGTTCAAACCAGTGTATGATATCCCGGTTCGTCCAGCCGCCTTTCCGCTGCAAGGCTTCCGGAAGATCCCAGTGATATAAGGTGATCCAGGGTTCAATACCAAGTTCCAGGCAAAAATCAATCACCCGGTTATAAAAATCAACTCCCTTATGATTAATGGCACCCGTGCCCTGTGGCAAAATACGGCTCCATGAAATGGAAAACCTGTAGTTTGGAATATTCAGTTTGTAGATGAGTGCGATATCTTCTGCATAATGCCTGTAATGGTCGCAGGCCATATCACCGTTCTCATTGTTGAATATCTTTCCTTTTCGCCGGGTGAAGCTATCCCAGATAGAAGGACCTTTTCCATCCGCATTGTGCGCCCCCTCTATCTGGTAAGCTGCCGTGGAAACGCCCCATTTAAAATCATCACCAAAATCACTTTTTGTAAACAGCATATGAATTATTCAGCCAGTTGATCTAATATTTTTCCAAAACTTTTTTCTTTTAACTTTTTTACTGATACAATTCCCTCACCGGGTTTTATCTTTTTGTTGCTGCTTTCTTTTCCGTGCTTTTTAACAACCATACTGATGATCCTTTGCGTGGTATTGGGATAATTCACGATGATCTGCTGGCTGCTATCCACCCAGGCCCTGATGGTTTCTATATGTTTTTTCTTCAGGCTCTTAATAACCGGCACACCCATGGATCTTAATGCCGCAGCATTGCATTGCTGTTCGTACTGGCCTTTCATGGGTATTACAATCAGTTTCTTTTTCAGGAACAAAGCTTCGGCAGGTGTTTCAAAACCGGCGCCGCATAATACACCGGCGCAGTTAATAAAACTTTCAACAAATGCATCATTACTGATTGGCCTGATATGGATATTCTTTGCAGTAAATTCCTTTTTGGCATGCTTGCTGAATACCTGCCAGTTTACCTGTTTAATTTCGCCCAGCACTTTAATGATCCTTTCATCGCTATAGGCCGGCAGGTAAACAGTGTAATGCATATTATTGGAGGGTTTGGCGTTGCGTACCTGGTTGCGTATCACGGGTGTAAAAATATCTTTATCATAAGCACCGAAATGAAAACCGTAAGCCGATGTTACCGGTGCATAATGCCGCAGCACTGCTTTGCCAACCGGGTCATTTTTTTTGGGTTTGGGCGATCTTTTGTTGATGACAGCAGCCTGGTGACTGAGGCCCACACATTCCTTGTGCTGCATTTTACAGGCCCAGGCGCTTACCGGTTCAAAATCACTGATCACCAGATCGTAATCAGCAACCGGCAGGCTTTTGATCTCATTATAAAGCTGCTTCAAATTCGATTTCCGGTAAGTGGCCACCAGGTTAATGCCCCCTTTTTTTCCAAAAATAAAACTCAGGCCTTTATACCTGTACTTCACAGGATGCGGAAGGTCCACATCTGCCTGAATGCCACTTACCAGAATGTCCACCTCTCCTTCTTGCTGCAGTGCCGGAATGATATCCCTTGCCCTGCTTATATGACCGTTGCCGGTACCCTGGATGGCGTATAATATTTTCATGCTAATTTGAGCAGGTTAAATTCTTCCAGCATATTGTCAAAAAGCTGGCTGTTGTTCAGTTCTTCTTCTTCGGTATGTTCAATCCATTGCTGCATTGCTGCTTCATTGTAGCGGAATATTTTCCACTCCCCATCTGCATATTCCAGTGCTGTTAAATTCTCGATCCAGTCGCCGCTGTTCAAATACATGATGCTTCCTTTTTCATTACCGATCTTCCTTATTTCCGGCTGGTGTATATGCCCGCATACCACATAATCGTAGCGGTTACTGATACCAATATCTGCTGCTGTTTGCTCAAAACTGTTGATGAACTTAACGGCGCTCTTCACACTGTTCTTTATTTTCTTTGAAAGCGAAAGTTTTCCCTGCCTGAATATCTTTTCAGAAATAAAATTGGCAGCCCTGTTGATCACAATAAGTGTATCATATCCCACGGCACCCAGTTTTGCCAGCCACTTGCTGTGCTGCATGGTTACATCAAAAACATCACCGTGAAAAAACCAGGCCTTCTTTCCATCATCCAGGTCGAGTATCACTTTATTAACGATCCTGAACGAGCCCATTTTAAACCCTGCAAATTTTCGCAGCATCTCATCATGGTTGCCGGTAACATAGTATATCTTAACACCCTTGCTCATCCAGTGCATAAGCTGCTTCACAACCTTCATATGGCTTTTGGGCCAGTATCTTTTACTGAACTGCCAGATGTCGATGATGTCGCCGTTCAAAACGACTATTTTTGGTTTCACCGTCTTCAGATACAACAGCAGTTCTTTTGCATGGCATCCATAGGTGCCCAGGTGCACATCAGACAGCACCAGTATATCCAGTTTGCGTCTTTTTGTTTTATTCATTAACGCACCTTAAAGAATTTCAGCGGCGAATAAAAAGCCGAAAGCATGGGAAGAAAAACCCTGACAGATATTTCCAACAAGAAATAACGGATGTTTTTCATGGCGCATCATTTATAAGATTAGTAATAATGCAAAGTGACTCATTGCTTATGACCAAATGTTTACGCCAGTATTATCTGAGTGTTAAATTGCGGAGAGATAAAAACAGAACCTGTTATTGATTCAATAACGATTAGTTTCCGTGCATGCCACGGCGCTAAAAAGCAAGACCCCTGCGGGTTGCAGGGGCCTTGCGGTAAAACAAACGGTATTGTTTAAAAAACGCTTAATTAAACAGGTACCTTATTCCAAACTGCATTTGCCAGCGTGATGCGATGGAAGTGCTGTTGGAGAAACTGTTGGTATAAGGTATCTGGTTAGCTGCATCCAGTTGTGTAAATGAGAAGCTGGGGGTTTTACCATCAGCTGCCATTCCCTCAAAACGGAGGAAGTTGGTAACAGCCGGTGATTTTACAATACCCCAGTTCTTATTAAGCAGGTTGCCCAGGTTCAGGATATCTGCAGAGAACCTTAACGTGTGACGGTTCTTACCGGCTTTTACTGAAATATCCTGTGTAATGTTCAGGTCAAGTTTTTTGAAATAAGGCAATACCACTGCATTGGCTGCAGCAACCTGGCCGCGGTGAGAGGCAAGGTAATTGTCCTGGCTGATGAATGCATTCAGCTGTGCCCATTGCTGTGCTGCTGTACGCACATCACTGCTGGCACCGGTTCCCAGGCCGCCTGAGCCGGATTTAACGAGGTTGATCTCGCTGGCAGCATTAGGAATGTAGATCAGGTCATTATTATTGCCATCACCATTCAGGTCGCCGTTGTAGATATAGGAAGTAACACCATTTGGCGCTGCTTCAAAATATAAACCAATACTGGTTGCAAAGTATTTTGCGTAGCTGAACTTATAGGAAGCAAAGGCAACAATGCGGTTTGGCTGGTACCACGATGCATTAGACATATTGTCTGCATTTGGATCCGTAGCCTGCACAGCCCTGCCACTCCATAAACCACCGGCAGTACTGCCGCCTTCGGCTGTATTCTTCGATTCGGAACGGGTATAAGCCGCACTCAGGTACAGGTTCTTAATGGTCTTTTGTACACGGAAGGTCAATGTGCTTGAATATCCTTTGCTGGTATTCTTCATTAAAATGGCATTACCCAGGTTTGGATTGGCAGCCGTGGTGCCAAAATAGTATTTATTGGAATTAGCTGTGGTGGTCAGATAGCGTAAACGCTTATCCGGACCATTGTTCAAAGCAAACGCATTGGTTTCATTCAGGTTCACGTTCGAATAATATACAGCATTGATATCCTTGGTATAGGTTCCTTCCAGGGTGAACACCCAGTCGTGTTTGAATTTTTTATCAACAGCCAAACCTGTTTTTAGCACAGAAGGATATTTGAAATTCTTATCCACCAGCGCTACACTGTAAGAAGTGTTGGCAGCACCGGCTGTTGGCCTGTAGGCATTCGGATCGGGATTGAAAGGCGTGTTGGAAGTCCTGATAGAAGACCCGAACTGCACGCCATTGTTGCTGGCCTGGTTGCTGATCCATACAAAAGGAGGAGGACCGGAAAAGATTCCGCCGCCGCCCCTTACCTGGAAGCTCTTATTCTTCAGCACATC
This sequence comes from Ferruginibacter sp., assembly GCA_044226725.1. Taxonomy (GTDB): domain Bacteria; phylum Bacteroidota; class Bacteroidia; order Chitinophagales; family Chitinophagaceae; genus Ferruginibacter. The sequence goes on from JBGAGM010000005.1 coordinate 253,514, forward strand.
CCAGTTAAAACCAATCCTGGGCGAAACCAGTAAGGCATTCTTTGGCTTGCGTCCAACATCATATTTTTCGCCGTTAGCAAAACTAAGGTTGGCAAAATTAGGGTTCTGGTCAAAGGTTCCGGTGTAGATAGAGTTATCCAGTCTTAAGCCATAGGTAAAGGTGAAATTATCTTTCACACTCCATTTATCCTGCACAAAAAGGCTCAGGTCGTTCGATCCGGCTTTTGCATAAGGGAATGAACCATCTGGCAATGCTGAATACTGAATGGCATAGCGTGCTGCCGAAGTGGTATGATTGCTCACACTATTATAAAAATCCTGCAGGCTGGCAAACTGGTAAAGGCCCTGGTAAGCAGGTGCAAAACCATTCAGGTATTTTCTGAAATAATTCTGTGTTCCGGCAGTGATCTCGTGTTTACCCATATAATAAGTAAGGATGTCGGAGATCTGGAAGGTATTCGTGTTCAGTTTATTGTTGTAGGTAAATGGTTCGTAACCAAAAGTGGTGTAGATATTTCCGTTCAGCAAAATATCAACCAGCGGCAGTTCCGAATTGCCCTGTGTGGTCCTGAAATCACGCAGTGCAGTGTACCCAACCTGGAATTTGTTTACGATCTTATTGCTGAAACGTGTGTTCAGCTCAGCAATGAAGATGTTGAAGTTGTTGTTGATCACATAGCCGCTGCCCTGGAATGGCATTGAGGTGTTACCAGGCTGGCCGCCGGTTACAAAACCGGAAAAACCATTACGGCTGGTGCTGGCAAACTGATCGGCACTTGATTTAAGATAGTTGTATTTAAGTGTAAGCGTGTTCCTGCTGTTGATATTCCAGTCTATCTTGGCAGTGATCTTATCGCTTTGTGTTTTTTGAGAGTATCCCTGGAAAGGACCTGCATCATAACCAAAATTGGTTTTTAAGAAAGAGGCAAGTCTTGCCAGCGTATCTGCATTTGCCACCGATACGCTGCCCGGGGTAGCGGGGTGACTGGCATCGGAAGCAATAAAGCTGGTGGCAGGCAGTTCCTGTCTTACCTGTTCGGCACTTACAAAGAAGAACAGTTTATTCTTAATGATCGGACCGCCAACGGCAAATCCCCTCAGGTTGAACTTGATGTCTGTTTTGGTTAGTTTGGTGTTGGCTACCTTATAACCCTGGTTGTTCTCGTTCTTAAAATAGGTATATACAGTACCCCTGAACTGGTTGGTACCGCTGCGGGTAACGGTATTGATACCTGCACCGGTGAAGCCGCCCTGGCGTACGTCGTAAGGCGATACGTTTACCTGTATCTGCTCAATGGCGTCCAGGCTGATGGGCTGCGATCCTGTTTGTCCGCCCAGGGTGCCCGATAAACCAAATGAGTTGTTGAAGTTGGCGCCATCCACCGTTACATTGTTGTACTGGTTGCTGCGGCCGCCAAAACTAAGCCCGTTGGAAGTAGGTTCCAGCTTGGTGAAATCCTGCAGTGAACGGTTGATCGTTGGCAACCTTTCGATCTGTGTGCGGTTGATCACTTCCTGGCTTCCGGTTCTGTTATTGCTGAATATCTTATCCTGTCTTTTAGCAGCAACGGCCACTTCGGCTAAGGTGGCAGTAGTGGCTTTCAGGTTAAAATCGGCTTTGTAGGCCTGGCCCAGCAAGAGGGTGATATTGTCCTGCTTTTCCTCCGAAAAACCAACAAAGGTCACGATCACCTCGTAGGGACCACCTATCCGCAAGTTCGGAAGGTTATAACGGCCATCCTTACGGCTGGTGGTTACATATTTTGTTCCGGTAGGAACATGAATGGCGGTAATGGTAGCATTACCCACCCCGGTATTGCCATCAGTAACAATACCCTGGATCTCTGAAGTGGTTTCCTGTGCAAAGGCAAAAAAGCTGCCCAGCATCAGAAAACATGATAGTAAAAATTTAATTCTCATGAATGATTGTTTTTTTGTGGCGCAAAGGTGCAGTAAAAAAAGCAGGTTAAATTTTAAGTAATCGTTAACATATCAACAATGCTCTTTAACACATCCGGATAAATTGCAGGGCTGCTGCAAGCCCCGCAATTATCCGGATGTTTGGCAACAAAAGCATCAGGACCTGCTTACAATAACCTGTTCTTCGGTTTTAGACCCGATAGAAAAAGCCTGGTTGATAAAGAACTGTTTGCCTGATACTTCAAAACTGATCCGGGTCATTTCGCCCCGGGGAATTTTATAGCGCACCTGGTATTGTGCTGCATATATCTTTTGTTCAAAAAGGCTGTTCAGTTCGCCATCGAGGATGCGGACCATACTGCCTTTCTTGGGAAGGTTGCTCAGTTTCAGTTCAAATACCAGCATATCGCCTTCGGTGCCGATAAAATTTATGATGCCGGCGGTATTCTTTCCTTCGGCGAAAACAGGTACAGGTTGTGCTGTTGCCATGCTGAAGGAGTTTGCCAGGGATGCCAGTAAAAGCATGGAGGCTGTTCTTACAAAAATTGTTTTTAACTGTTTCATACTGTCAGGTTTAATGATGATTGATTTTTTTTGACAGCACAAAGCTCCTGCGGCATCATTACCTGATTGTGATGCTGCTGTTAAGTCAGGGTCAATTAATTGTTTAGAAAATGAGAGGGCGGCATGAAGTAATTGTTATCACGCATGCCAAAAAAGTTTCTCTATCTATCTCCGCCCCGGTTCATGTCTCACGAACCAAGGCGAGGAATTCCCCCGTATTTTCTGCGGCATCAGCGTCATCTGCGGGCAACACCCATTCACCGCAGGTGAAACCACCAGTCTAAATCATCGCTATGGAAAAAGCATTGCCTGTGCGAAAAACCAGGTGAGAAAGATTATAACTCCGGGGAGCCGGTTACAACAAACCGGCCAAATTAAAAGTCACGGGCGATCCCAAAATATTTTCGTTTAAATTTTATTTTTCAGGTGGGGAACACCTGCGTCAGTGGGGAAAAAATTGCAGTCTACAAACTGTTGCCTGCTTTCGGAAATACGATCTGCGGTTTGAATGTTTTGGCTTCTTCAAAATCCATCAGGGCATAGGAAATAATGATGATGATATCGCCCTCGGCGCCCCTGCGTGCGGCCGGACCGTTGAGGCATACCACCCCGCTGCCGCGCCGGCCTTTAATGATATAGGTTTCCAGGCGTTCTCCATTGTTCACGTTCACCACCTGTATCTTTTCATTTTCTATCAGGTTGGCCGCATCCATCAGGTCTTCATCCAGGGTAAGACTGCCCACATAATTCAAATTGGCTTCCGTTATAACAGCCCGGTGTATTTTCGATTTTAGTACCTGTATTTGCATGATGCAAAATTATGGGTTTTGCAGGAGTCCTATAGTTTTCTGTCATGGATACTGTTCCCCACTGCACCTGGCACATGAAAGAACTTTTCCATTTCGTGTGTAACATACCGGCATGGGCTTCAGATCAGCTCACTGCAGTCTTTCAATTTGGTAAACCTTATCACGGGTAATGGTCTTCCACCTGTCTGTTCGGAATGGTACTGCCGGCAAGCCTTCCCGGTTGAATAAATTGCACTCCGATGCATCTCCCATCCAGCCAAAACGCACGGCCACCGGGTTGCTTACGCCGCTGCAGGAAACCACTACTGTATTGTTCTGTACAAAGGCCCGGGCAAAATGAAATACACTGTCAGATCCGGCTATTTCAAAACCTTTCAGGTAACCATACTTATCAGGTGTAAACAAACCGGAACCACTGTGATCGAAGGACAGTATCACTTCATTGCTGCTTATCTTCATCGATTGCCATACCGGTCCGGAGCAGGTTGCTTTTTTATTGTACAGGTTATTCATGGCTATGGCAGCCAGCCTCTTGCCCACATCCTGTTTATTGGTAGGGTGTATATCCTTCGCATCTTTCACCAGGTCGGTGGTTACGCACATGCCGGTATTCGGCAGCTTCAGGGTATTGGTCTGTGCTTCCCGCAGTTCGGCCCAGCCGCAACCGGAATTGCTGTTGCCCTCCGTAACAAAGGAAGCCAGCTGCACAAAATAAAAGGGAGCCTGCTCATTGTTGAACTGCTTTCTCCAGTCCTGTATCAGTAAGGGAAAAGCGGTGCGGTATTGCCAGGCACGGTCTGCATTGGATTCGCCCTGGTACCAAAGCATTCCTTTGAAAGCAAAGGGTACCAGGGGATGTATCATGGCATTGTAACAAAGAGATGGCAGCGAATTCTCACTGATCCTGTCGAGCACCGATTCCACCTGCCATTTCCAGGCCCCATTCAATGGAATATTTATATCGCCCAGGTTTAGTTTCAGATCTGCCGCATCGCCCCAGATACCTCCGCCGCCCATGCCATCACTCACCCTTATAGCAATTACATTTTTTCCCGCATGCAGGATGCCGGCTGGCACTTTATATTTTCTTGGTGCATCCCATTGATTGGTACTGCCCACCTGCACGCCGTTCAGGTACGTGATATCATCATCATCTATTTTGGCCAGCTCCAGCAAGGCGTCTTTTTTACTGTCTGCTTCCGGAAGCACAATTGTTTTGCGCAGCCATACCACGCCGTCCAGGTCGCCGATGGCCTGGCTTTCCCATTGCTGCGGGGCATTCATCTCCGGCCAGCGGGAATCGTCGAATGACGGTGCTTTGAAACCGGCTGCGGCTTCACCCATCAGCTTGCCTCCCTGCAAAGCTTCGATCCTTTGCCGGCTTTTTATTCTCATCAATGCAGCAATAGAATCCAGGCTGATCCGGGGCATGGCTTTGATCATATTCCTGAATGTATCGCTGCTTTCAAAACCTTCGCGGCTTATCCAGGTTTCAATATTGGTACCGCCCCAGCAATCATTGATCAGTCCCACGGGAACATGGATACTATCATACACCTGTCTGGCAAAAAAATATCCCACAGCAGTGAAGTCTGCCACGGTTGACGTATCGCAGATCTTCCAGCCATCTGTTTTTACATCTGCAAGCGGGAGGGAACTTACCTGGTGCTGTATTTTTATCTGCCTGATATACGGATTAGTTGCGGCTTTTATTTCTTTGGCAGCATGATCGCACTGGCCCACGGACCATTCCATATTGCTTTGTCCGCTGCAAAGCCATACCTCGCCCACCAGTATATTGGTAAGCAGGATGCTGTTGCTTCCTTTTACCTGCAGTTCATAGGGGCCACCGGCAGCTTCAGGGTCAAGTTGTACCATCCACTTGCCGTCCTTTCCGGCTTTCAGTTTTTTTACCTGGTCATGAAATTTAATTTCCAGGTTTTCACTGGCGGCTGCATGCCCCCATACCGGTATGGGCACCTGGCGCTGCAGCACCATGTTGCTGGTAAAAAAAGCCGGCAGACTAACCTGCGCTTTTGCTGCCAGGCAATTCAATAAAGTAAAGAAGAGGATTGTACGTTTTACTATCACGATCGTTGTTTTTATTAAGTAGCAGCAGGGGCAGCGGTATCAAAAATAATATGGGCTTCTGCTTCAGCAAGCTCCCAGCTTCCTTCGGCAATTTCCGCTTCCAGTTCGCCGGCATCCCATCCGCAATAACCAATACATATTTTGATATGCGAACCTGTTACCTTTCCGTTGTTGATATGCCCGATGGCGGTTTTAAAATCGCCGCCAAAATAAATATCGCCGGTAACACAGGTGCCGCCCGGTATCAGTTCATTGCTGCGGTGAATGAAGAACAGGTGTTCCTTGTCCACGGGCCCGCCTGCATAAAGAGGAAAGGGCGGACTGCTGATAAATTCCACCAGTTCATTCAGGTTTCGGTCAAATGGTTTATTGATCACAAAACCCGTAGCACCTTCGTTGTTGTATTCGGTAATAAAAACAATGGCTGCTTTAAAATTGGGGTCGTCCATTGCAGCAGTGCTCATCAGTATTTTTCCGGCGGCCAGTTTCATGCCTGTAAAATTAATAATGGCAGGGTTATAAAAAAATGACAAGCCTCATCGGGAATACGCAGTGATATACAGGAAACATCAATCCTTCTTACTCTGCAATGTAAATCCAAAAGTGCTGCCCACATCAATTTTGCTGCGCACATGGATGCTTTGTCCGTGGGCTTCAATGATATGTTTGCAAATGGCCAGTCCCAGGCCACTGCCACCCACTTTGCGGCTGCGGGCCAGGTCGGTGCGGTAAAAGCGTTCAAATATCCTGGGCAGGTGTTCTTCGGATATGCCGGAACCATCATCACTGATCTCTATCAATACCCGGGCCCCATCAACCTTATAAAAGCTGGCTTCGATAGTGCCGGATTGTTTGCCGTATTTAATGGCATTATCCACCAGGTTGATAAAGACCTGCCTTATCTTTTCTTTATCTGCAAAAACATGCAGCGGTAATTCGCAGCCTTTTTTGATAAGGCATTTTATTTGTTTTTCGTCGGCCTTTATTGCCAGCGTCTCATATACTTCCCTGAGCAGGTCCTGCACCACAAAACTGTCTTTCAGCAGCAGTTGTTCGCCGCTTTCCAGTTTGGATATGGCATCCAGGTCATCCACCAGGTTTACCAGCCTGTCTATATTGCGGGAGGTGCTTTGCAAAAACCGGGTATTCACTTCCGGTTTATCCAGGGCGCCATTTAGCAGCGTATCCACATAACCCTGTATGGCAAAAATGGGCGTCTTCAGTTCATGGCTCAGGTTTTGTAAAAATTCTTTACGGTATGCTTCATTTTGCTGCAGCAGTTCAATTTCTTCCTTTCGTTGTTCCGCCCAGGCTTCTACCTCTTCCCTCACTTCATCAATGGTTTTTTGAGGCAGGATATTCTTGTAGTAGAACTCTTCTTTTTTGCTTGCCTTGGTTTGATAAATGAATTTGTAAATAAGTTTTATTTTCCGGTAGATGAAGGTTTGCAAAGTGTAAACAACCATTCCGTAAGTGCTGATGAAGATCACTGCAAAAGATACCAGGGCTATCCACCAAACAGGTTTTAAAAAGAAGATACCCGCTGCAATAGGTGCAGCCAGCGTTAGTGCTGCCAGTGCAGCCAGTTGCTGTGGTGAATAATTTTTGGAACTGGGCATGATGAATAAGTTGCAAGCTACGAAGGAAATGGGTTCAAAGCGGAAGGGGCTTTATCCGTTGTTCGTTGACCGTTGTCTGTCGTCTGTGGTCTTTCGTCCGTCGTCTGTCGTCCGTCGTATGTGGTCCTCTGTCCCTACAGATCAAACTTATACCCCACCCCTTTTACCGTGGTAATGCAGTCGAGGTTGAGTTTTTGGCGGATCTTGCGGATATGCACATCAATGGTACGGTCGCCCACGATCACTTCGGTGCCCCATACCTGGCTTAATATTTCGTTGCGTAAAAAAACCTTGCCGGGTTTGCCTGCCAGTAAGGCAAGCAGCTCAAACTCCTTGCGGGCAAGGATGATATCCTGGCCCAGGTAATTAACGATGTATTTTTCCCGGTCTATCCTGAGGTCGCCAATTTGCAGGATGCCGCTTTCTTCTTTATTGACCCTTCTGAAAAGTGCGTTCACTTTGCTGGTAAGCACTTTGGGGCTGATGGGCTTGGTTATAAAATCATCTGCCCCCGTTTCAAGTCCCTTTACTTCGGTTCCTTCATCGCTGAGTGCTGTTAAGAAAATGATGAGTGTTTCATTAAAGGCGGGCTGCATGCGCAGGATATTACAAACCTCTATGCCATTCTTGCCGGGCATCATGATGTCGAGAATGATCAGGTCGGGATGAAAACGCTTTGCCTGCTCAATGGCTTCGATTCCGTTTTTGGCAGTGACCACTTCATAGCCTTCGTTCTGCAGGTTATATTGAACGATCTCCAGGATATCCGGTTCGTCGTCGGCAATTAGAATTTTTTTAACAACATTGGTTGCGCTCATACGGCGCAAAAATAGTCTATACGGGCAATCGGGAACGATGTTTGCTTCCCGTTTTGTATTATTAAATTGTTAACTAAAAAGCCTTCTGTTACAATAAATTCAGGCTTAAAACGATATATGTGCAGCCCCTGCAGTAATTTTATACCTGGCCGCCGGCAAAGCATCATGAAGAAATATTTACTTATTGTTTTACTTATTGCCTTTTTTACCCCTGCATCCGCTCTCCAGGATTCAGTGATCGTGCCCATTTACCGGCAGCTTTTTCATGATAAGATCGATAATGAACAGGTGCTGCTGGACCAACTGGATGGCAAACTGGACGGAAGCATCAGCCTTACGCATAAATCTGAGATCAACCTGGCCGTTACGGATGTAATGACCAGGCAGGTGAACAGCCTGGAAGACTCGGTGGAACGCAATGCAAAAATTGTTACCAATAACCAGAAAATAAGATACCTCAGCTATATAGAGAACCTGCTCAGGAAATTCAGGTATGGCTGCCGCAACAAAGACTTCGACCCGGTATATGCACCGCAGCTTTTTGAAACCTTTCAAAGAATAATGGCTTCCGATATCGACAGCCAGAGTATGGCGCCCGAAATTGAGAAAGCCCCTTACCTGATCGGGAAAATTCTTACAGAAATCTTTACAGAAAACCCCGGGCTTGCCGAAAGCAAAAAGATCATATACATAAAGTTCTGTGCATTGAACCCGGGTAAAATCCTGCAAACCATCGAACCTTATATCAACGAATCCTTTGCCGATTCCCTGGTGGTGATCAGTTGCAGGCTAAGCCCTACTGCTGTTTATAATATTGCCCAGGCACCCAACAGCAAACTGGGCATGCTGGTACACCGCAATACCAACCCGCTTGTAAAAACGGTGGTGGGCCTCAGCAAAACGCCCAATGCACTCATGTACTTTCCTTTTTTAGACGACCTGCTTACGGGTAAGAAAACTGTGGAGGGTATTAAAAAATATTTAGGCAACGGGGATAACAGTTATGACAGTGTTGGCTATTTCAAATTGCTGGTGCAAACCGAAATTGAATATTTTACCCGAATGACCTCTCCTGCAAAAGATACGGCCATCGCCATGTTTGGCCCCAATGGCCTGCGGGAAAAGCTGAAGGAAAAAGCCATCAAGCATTTTGTTACTCCTGTTAACGAACTGCACGACCTGGCCAATATAAACCTGCGCATGAAGGCAACTGATTCCCTCTCGGCCATTGACCTGTATTACATGATGGTGATGGGCGAGAACGATATCTACACCTCCAGCTTTAAACACAGTTACTCCCGTTTTATACAGCGGCTGGGTAAAGAACCACGTACAGATTCATTGCTGCTGAATGTGCATTTTGATTTCTTTAAGAAGTTCATCAAGATGACCGCCAATTTTAATAAGCTGGATAATTTCTTAACCTATATGCCGGCCGCTTCATCGGAAGTACTGATGCGTGGTTTTATTGCCAACCTGGATAATACCGGCAACCTGGAAGACGCCATTGATGTGGCCGACAGCTACAGCAGCATCACTGACAAAAAATTGCAAAACACCATATTGAACTATGTGATGGCAAACGAGAACAGCTGTATTGAAAAAGGCAATACGCATGGCAAGGCCATTTATGGTTTACTTAAAACGATATTCCTGTCGGCCGATACAGCCAATAAAGTTGATCTTACCAGTGTGCTGGGCATTCCTTCCATTTATGAGATCGGTAACAAAGACCTGAGAGACGACAGCGGAAGGATCATACAGCAGGTATACTGGTATGGTGATAAGGATGGAAAGACCTTCTTCCCTTCCTTTATCAATTCCTTTGCACCCAGGGACTGGATCATCACTTCCAACGAAGAATGGTACGAGATAAAGTCCCGCAAAGGCAATGTATATGTATTTGCCAACCGCCCGCTGGATAATGATGCCAACCTGGATGACAGCGCCCAGATACATTTGAATAATTACCTGGCGGCAAATGATATGCACCCGGCTGTAGTGGTGCACCGGGGCCATAGTTACTGGCTGCCCCGGACTATCAAACGTATGGCCGGCGATGCCAGGATCGTGGTGCTTGGTTCCTGTGGCGGTTTTAAGAACCTGAATGATATCATCGGGGTAAATCCCGACGCCCATATCATCTCCACCAAGGAAATTGGTGCAGGCGATATCAACCGCCCGATATTAAATTACCTCAACCAGGTATTTGAATCGGGCCAAAAACTGGTTTGGAAAAACATGTGGTCTTCGCTCACCAAATTATTTGCTGCCGATCCCAATCCTGCCATCCGCGAAAGCTGGGAGGATTATATACCCCCTTACAAAAACCTGGGCGCCATTTTTTTGAAAGGCTATAACAATATGGCGCAGGAGTAACCAGGCAAACTTACTACCCTGCCCTACGGCTTTTAAGGGGCCAAACACAAAAGCGTCTATCTTTGCAGGATGACGGAAACAGCCAGGGCAAAAAGAAAAATATTTGATTTTTCATTACTCCGCAGGGTATTTCATTTTGCAGCCCCCTATAAAAATAAATTTTACGGTTCGTTGCTCCTTGCTATTGTGCTGGCTGTAATTGCCCCGGTAAGGCCATACCTTATACAGCTTACCATCAACGATGGTATCAAAGGCAATGTATCATCTCATTTTATAAACGGGCCGGGTGGTTTTATTATGGAGATCACCATTATTCAAATTGTGCTGCTGCTGCTGGAAACCGGTTTGCGGTTCTTATTTACATTTCTCACAGCCTCGCTTGGCCAAAGCGTGGTACGTGATATGCGGGTAAGCACCTACAATAAAATTTTACACCTTAATTTATCCCAGTACGATAAAACGCCCATTGGTACACTTACCACCCGAACCATCAACGATATTGAATCCATCAACGATATTTTCAGCGATGGCCTGATACCCATCATTGCGGATCTGTTGTCCATTGTTTCCATTTTGTCGTACATGTTTTATGTGAGCCCACAAATTACGCTGGTGTGCCTGGCGCCGTTCCCGGTACTTATCATAGCTACTTATTTTTTTAAAGAGAGCGTGAACAAATCTTTCATACAGGTGCGTAATGCCGTGGCAAGCCTCAATGCATTTGTGCAGGAGCATCTTACAGGTATGGCCGTGGTGCAGGCATTTGCCGCAGAAGAAAGGGAATTCAAAAAATTCAACAGCATTAATAAAGAGCACCGCAATGCAAATATCAGGGCCATTTTTGCCTACTCTGTCTTTTTTCCGGTGGTGGAACTGGTAATGGCCTTATCCATTGGCTTGCTGGTATGGTGGGCTGCCAATGATGCGGCACACCCCGAACAGGCCCAAAAAATTGCCGGTGTGATAACGGCATTCATACTTTGCCTTAATCTCCTTTTCAGGCCGCTGCGGGTTATTGCCGATAAGTTCAATGTGCTGCAAATGGGTATGATTGCCAGTGAGCGGGTTTTTAAAGTACTCGACAATGAGGATACAACTGTGAATACCGGCCTTATTGAAACGAAACACTTTAAGGGAAAGGTGGAATTTGACAAGGTTTGGTTTGCCTATTTGGATGAACAGTATATTTTAAAGGATATCAGCTTTACACTGAATGCCGGCGAAACCCTGGCCATTGTGGGCCACACAGGCAGTGGTAAAACTTCTATTATCAGCTTACTCAACCGCCTGTATCATATTAATAAAGGCAGTATCCGCATCGATGATGTGAGCATTGAGGATTACCGGCTCGAAGACCTGCGGGCCAATATTGCCGTTGTACTGCAGGATGTTTTCCTGTTCAGCGGCTCGGTTAGGGATAATGTTACCCTGCGCAACCCGGACATTAAGCAGGAAGAAGTGGAAAGGGCGGCCAAAATGATCGGCATCCACGATTTTATCATGCAACTGCCCGGGGGCTACGGGTATAATGTGATGGAGCGGGGTGCCACGCTTTCGCTGGGGCAGCGCCAGCTGCTTTCCTTTGTAAGGGCATTACTGTACAACCCGGCCATACTTATACTGGATGAGGCCACTTCCTCGGTGGATACCGAAAGCGAGGCCCTGATACAGCATGCTATTGATAAGCTGATAGCCAACCGTACTTCCATCGTGATAGCCCACCGGCTTAGCACCATCCGGAAAGCCAGCAAGATCATGGTGCTGGATAAGGGAGAAATAAAGGAGATAGGCAGCCACGCAGCCTTATTACAAAAACAGGGCTTTTACTATCAATTGCACAAAATGCAGTTTGAAAAACAGGAAAAAGCTCAATAAACCACACTTTTCTTCCTCTCTAATTTTCTATTTCCGTCCCGGGATGTTATCTTTGCGCCAAATTACAGGCCTTATATGTCATCGAAGAGCATCAAATCATTACTGGTACTGGTTTTCAGCCTATTTTTAACTGTTTTTGCCAACAATGCTTCAGCGCAGGATCATGGCAAGGAGGCCCATGAGGAAAAGGCTGAAGAAAAGCTGAATATGAAAGAAGTGATATTTGGGCATATCATGGACGGGCACGAATTTCACTTTTTTGGTGCTTCGCTGCCGTTGCCGGTAGTATTATACTCTCCACAAAAGGGATTTTCCTGCTTTATGTCTTCCAAATTTGAGCATGGCCATCATGAGGTGGACGGCTACAACCTGGTGAATGGAAAAATTGTTCCAACGGATACCTCAGTTAAAGTGTATGACATTTCTTTAACACGTAACGTAGTGCAAATGATACTGGCCCTTGTATTATTGCTTTGGGTTATGCTGAGCATTGCGAAAAAATACAGGCAGGGCCAGGGTGTTACTACAGCACCCAAAGGCATGCAGGGTTTGATTGAACCGGTTATCACTTTTGTAAGGGACGAAGTAGCCAGGCCAAACCTGGGAGAAAAAGCTAACAAATATCTTCCTTACCTGCTGACTATCTTCTTTTTCATATTGATCAATAATATTTTTGGGCTAATACCCGGCTCGGCCAACGTAACAGGCAATATTGCTTTCACGCTGGTGCTGGGGGTCATTTCATTTATTGTTACGCTGGCAAGCAGCAACAAGCATTACTGGTTACATATTTTCAATCCTCCTGGGGTGCCGCTGGGTGTTAAGTTCATCCTGGTACCGGTTGAATTTTTAAGTATGTTCCTGAAGCCATTCTCATTGATCATACGTTTGTTTGCCAACATGGTGGCAGGGCATATCATCATTATCTGTTTGATCTCCCTGATATTTATTTTTGGAGAGAAGATGGGAGCGGGTGCAGGCTGGGGAGCATCTCCCTTGTCACTGGCATTTACCATTTTCATTTATTTTATTGAAGTACTGGTGGCATTTTTACAGGCATTCATTTTTACCACTTTAACAGCGGTACTGGTGGGCAGTGCTATTGAAGGAGATCACGGTCATAGTGAGGCACATGCTGCACATCATTAATTCGGAATTATTAATTAACATAAACCAAGTAACATGAACTTAGGAACAATTTTACTGGAAGGTATTGCAAATGCAGGTGGTGCCGTAGGTGCTGGTCTTGCTGCAGTAGGCGCTGGTATTGGTATTGGTCAGATTGGTAAAGGTGCCGTAGAAGGTATCTCACGCCAGCCGGAAGCCACCAACGATATCCGTGCAAACATGATCTTAGCTGCGGCTCTTGTAGAAGGTGCTGCGCTGTTTGCGATCATCGTAGGCTTCCTTGCAATGGTTTTATAATCGTTGCCAACTCATTACTGCATCTGAAGCACAGGGCGGAGGATGCAGTATTTTTCTCTTTTTGAAGTAGATTATTTTAAAAGAATTTGTTTTAGAGAAATGAAGGCAACTTCAGATCTCACAACTCAAACAACATAACATATGGAACTTTTATTACCCGAGATTGGTCTCTTATTCTGGACGCTTGTAGCCTTCCTGATCGTATTTTTTATTTTAAAGAAATACGGATGGCCCGCCATAGTTAAAGGATTGAACGACAGGGAAGCCACCATTTCCGAATCTTTGGCAACTGCTGAAAAGATCAAGCTGGAAATGGCGCAAATGAAGAGCGACAACGAGGCGATACTTGCACAGGCACGTGAAGAAAGGGCTACCATGCTGAAAGAAGCCAAGGAAACAAAGGATAAAATGATCAACGACGCCAAAGAAGAAGCTAAAGCACAGGCAGCCAAGATCATTGCAGATGCCAATGCCTCTATCCATAACCAGAAGATGGCTGCGCTGACTGAAATCAAGAACCAGGTAGGCAGCCTCGTACTGGAAGTGAGTGAAAAAGTATTACGCAAAGAATTAAGCAATAAGGCAGAACAGGAGAATTATATCAAGACCCTGGCTGCAGAGGTAAAACTTAATTGATTTGAAAATTTGATGATTTGAAAATGAGCCGATGGCTTTGAACCAATCATCAAATCTCCAAATCACCAAATCATCAAATCAGAGGAATGAATAACCCACGTTTAGCAGGCCGTTACGCAAAAAGTTTACTGGACCTGGCAACAGAACAAAACCAGGTTGACGCCGTATATGCCGATATGAAATGGCTGCAAAGCATCTGCAAAAGCAACCCCGATTTTGTGAACATGCTGCGCAGCCCGGTGATCAAACCAACTGCCAAAGGAAAGATCATCGATTCTGTGACCAAAGAGAAAGTGAGTGCTTTAACCAGTGCTTTCATTCAGTTACTGGTAAACAAAGCCAGGGAAACAAACCTTCCTGAAATTGCCGCCACTTATATTGACCAGTTCAACGAACTGCGTAACATTCATAAAGTAAAGATCACTACGGCCGACCCGATAACCGATGAGATGCTGAATGCCATTATGGCCAATGTAAAGGCAAGTGCCAGGGAAGGCCAGACCTTTGAAGTGGAAACAGCCGTTAACAATGAACTGATCGGTGGCTTTTTACTGGAAACAGGCGGCTCCCTGGTAGACGCCAGTATATTAAGGGACCTGAAAGATATTCATAAGCAGTTTATGAATAATGATTATTTGCACAGGATAAGATAAAAGAAACAACTTAAGAGATATTGAAAAGCTGCTACCCCTGGTAGCAGCTTTTATTTTATGGGCCCATGCCTTTTGCCGGGGCGGTTATTTTTTGGAAATGTCGTTGCTATTATTCACATTGAAAATGTATGCTTTCAGTTCATTATAATTGGTTGCATCCCCTTCATACAGGTTCATAGAAATGGTAATGTTATTATTTACCCTTACTGCATTTATAAAATCTGTTTTGGTAAAATAATAAAACCGGCTTTCATTATAAGCCCATCCAAAATAACCGGCATTATTTATAAGTTTTATTGGGTTTACGTAACCATAATTGTAAATACGGTTTATACCCGGGGTTGCCATACATAACAAGCTATACCTCAAAAATCCCTCTTCCCGGATCTTTAACCCAACTATATAAGGTTGAGTTGGAGGCCATGAAGGCTGATCGCAATTCCAGTAACCAAAACCATCTATTTGAAATGAACGGATCAAATTTTGTTGCAAAGCTGCTGTCCTGTTTTTCTGTTCCCAAACAGCCCGCTCTTTTTCAGCCTCTGCCAGTTGCTTCTCCAATTCTTTCTGCTGCTTTTGAACCATTTCGTTATTTGCTTTTATTGTTGAATCTCTTCTTCTTTTATTTTCTTTATTTATTGCCAGAATTTTTGCGTTTTCAGCTTCTATAAACTTGTTTCGAATATCAATGAGTTTATTTAGTTCTTCTGTCTTTTTATTGTCTTCCTCCCGCTGTTTTACAGCCTGGTCTGATACTATTTGCGTGTTACTATCCAGTGCAAACAGCTTCTGGTTGATTTCTTCATCTTTCTTTCTATCTGCCTGTATTTTATTGTACGCCGCTAATTTTTCCTGGTACACTTTTTCTGCTGCCAGGTAATCTTTTCCTTCAAGCACCGGCTTAACATGATAAGTCTGTTTTTTATTTCCCGAAGAAAACACCACTTTGTATGTACTGTTTGATTCTCCTCTCACCAGCTCAATATTATCCCAATCCACTTTTGAGTCTTCCCCAACCTTATCAGCCTGGGCGTCTGTTACTTCAAATTTTAACCCGTCATATACCAGCAATTCTTTAAAACTGGCCGGGTCAACCGTTATATCTATTACCGGATTTAAATTTGAGGCTTTTTGAGGCGGGGCAGGTAAATTTAAAGTTGTTGAACCCACAAAGAAATCATTGGTCTTCCCATTTGCCTCGTCTGTGCCAATTCGATCTCCCGGCTGTAAATTCCTTTCCATGTTTTCATCTCCGTAAACAGGGTTGTTTGAAATTCCCGCAGCAACCAGCCTGATCTCTTCCTTACCCTTATTCATCCATCTGCCGGTAACCGTATCCAGTTTATACAGGTTTGTTTGCCGTTCTTTGTTAGTGCTTACTAAATTAAGCTGCGGTTTTGCCTTTGGGTTTACCTGCAGGGGTTGCCCGTTTTGATAAGCAGTAATATCGATCATAGCGCTGCTGATAAACTGATATTTTACCCCCGCGCTGTCGTACTCCATCGGGATACCCGCAATACTATAATCGAACGGGTCGTTAAACTCCCGGGTACGTATCTCAACTTTACCGGTAACAAGTTCTCCCTTACTATTTAACACTGCATTTTTGGGAAAAATAAGTATAGATCCATTTAATGTAAACAGGGTATCGCCGGCTGCAGCATCAAAACTAAAAATTTCATAGGGTACGTTTAGTCCTTTGAGCGGTGGTAAAATGGCAGATCTTGTAATTGCCAGTGCAGTCTCTTTGGTTTTTTCCGGATTGTTTCGATACACACTATAGGTAAAGAAGATAATTCCGGATAGAACTGCTGCTGCCATTAATACGGTAAACAATTTTTTGTACCGGCCTATTAGTTTGGGTGCCGGAGCATCCATTTTATTTTCCATTGCAGCCCAATGTTTTTCCATGGAGCTGTCATCAAACTGGTCATATTTTTCTTTTTCCCTTAATAAATCATCGTAGTTGTTCATGGCATTATATTTTATTAAGTGAATCAATATTATTTGCAACCACTTCCTTAAGCAATCTCCTGGCCTCGCTCAGGTAATAGCGGCTGGTACCGCCGGGAATTTTCAGCAGCGCAGCTATTTCATTGTGGTTGTATTCCTCATATACGTACAGGTTAAATACGATGGCGGCGTTTTGAGGTAACCGGTTTATAAGGTTCCTCACTTCAGCATTCGACAGTTTAGAGAACACATCATTCTCTATTACAGCGTCAGCATCATGATGCTCATCCAGCTCTTTCAGTTTCAGCGGCGCTTTTTTTCTCACATGATCTATGCAGGTATTTACCACGATCTTTTTAACCCAGGCCATTAATTTCCCGTCTTCTTTATAGGTGCCGATGTTCTTAAACACTTTCATCATGGCATCATTATAAATACTGGCAGATACTTCCAGATCATTGGTGTACCGGTAACACAGTTTCATCATTTCTTTATAGCAGAGCTGGTACAAGTTCTTTTGCATAAGTCTGTCCTGATTTTTGCAACCATTAATAATATGTGACAATTGTGTGGTCAAATGAATTGTTAGTTCCTTTATAATACTTAACGGGGACCAGGAATGAAAACGTTGGGAATTTCTTATTTTTTTATGGATAATACGGAAAGAAAATCAGGATCACTCAGGAATACTGCTTCAGCAGAGAGCTGTTTTGAAGTACTTTTTAAAACTCAAACACCGGCGATTTAATATCATGATAGAACAGGAAGGTCCATTTTTCCATTTCGCCCTGCTCCCACCATTGCTGCCTGAGCTCCATGCATTTGCGCCCGTCATAATCATACTTGGCTATGAACTTGTTCTTCATTTGCTGTAGCTGCGGGGCCACATCGCCGCCAAAGAATATCTTCTGTCCTTCTTCCACTATCCAGAAAACCTGGTGAAAGGGGCAGTGGGCGCCGGTTACCTGGTAGCGGATATAATTATCGATCATACCATCTCCCCGGGTAAAAACAACCTGGTCGGTTTGTCCCAGCAATTCAAACTCGGCTGGTGTGTAGGATGGTTTGCCTTTGGCTATGGCAAAATCAAACTCGTCTTTATTTACATAGTACGTGGCATTGGGAAAACTCATGAATTTTTGGTTCAGCATTTTATCTTCTTTGCTTACACCACCGCTGTGGTCTTTATGCAAATGACTCAGCAGGACTTTGGTCACTTCCATGGGGCCAATACCGTTATCAAACAGGTTTTGGTGAATTTGCAAACTGCCGTCGGGATTGGAAAATCCCAGGCCTGTGTCTATTACAATAATATCTTTTGAAGAAATAATGGCAAAAGGCTGTATCTCCACCAGCAAACTGCCCACAGGCCTCTGCTGCAGGTCATCCTTCGCTGTATCAAAGGGAACAAAAACCTTTGTTGTATCGATAGTAAAAGCGCCTTCGCTTAGTGGAATTATTTTCATACCCCCTAACCCCCTGAAGGGGGAAATTTGCACTCTGAAATTATCCAGAGCATTATGATAGAAAATGAGTGGTTACCTAATTTCCTGAACCTTTTGGACTTAATTAATAATCACCCAAAGTTTCAGGTAACTGGGCAAGTGCTTTTTGTAGCTGTTCATCATTGGGGGCAATGCCATGCCATTCGTGGCTGCCTTCCATAAAATCGATGCCCTTACCCATTTCTGTTCTCATCAGGATTACTATGGGTTTGCCTTTGCCCACAAAGGTTTTTGCATGGTTCAAACCTGCCAGCACCGCATCCATATCATTACCTTCCATCTCCAGTACCTGCCAGTTAAAAGCTTCAAATTTGGCTCTCAGGCTGTCAAGCCCCATTACGTTTTTAGTGGGCCCATCTATCTGCTGGCCGTTCCAGTCGATGGTGGCTATGAGGTTGTCTACATTTTTATGTGCCGCAAACATGATGGCTTCCCAGTTTTGTCCTTCATCAAGTTCCCCATCCCCATGCAAAGAATACACAATATTGGCATCATTATTCAGTTTTTTTGCCAGTGCTGCGCCTACTGCCACACTCATCCCCTGGCCCAGCGAACCACTGGCCATGCGTACACCGGGCAAATGTTCGTGTGTGGTGGGGTGCCCCTGCAGGCGGCTGTTCAGTTTCCTGAAAGTACTTAGTTCACTGATAGGGAAATAACCACTGCGGGCCAGTACACTATAGAATACAGGCGAAATATGCCCGTTGCTTAAAAAGAAAAGATCTTCCCCCACACCATCCATATGGAACTGCGGGTTGTGTTTCATAACATCAAAATACAAAGCCGTCAAAAATTCGGTACAGCCCAGGGAGCCGCCGGGGTGGCCACTTTGCACGGCATGGACCATTCTTACTATATCCCGTCTTACCTGTGTTGCTATTTCTTTTAAATTACTCATGTTACAAACATTGATTGATTTTACGATTGCGGGTTAATTTCCCCGGTACTTCAGGGTGCAAACCTACTTTAAAAAGGTATTATTATCAAAGTAAAAACCGGCAACAGGTATAAGTTGATAATAACTTTAAATTTCTTTCGTTATAATTCAGAATAAAGCTATTATAAAACAAAAAATAAAAAATCAGGCATCCATTTTGCTTTAATTCGAGTCTAGCTTATAATTATTTAGTTTTTAATCCTAGGAACATATTTAATACTTTTGTAGTAGTTACTTAGAATAAATTATTATAATGAATAATGTTTTATTAAGTTCGGGGCTGGCCTTTCTAATCACTTTTTTTGCGATACCGGTTATTATACAGGTTGCAAAAGATAAAAAGTTATTTGATGAGCCGGATGAGCGCAAGGTTCATAAAAATGTTATTCCAACACTTGGCGGGCTGGGTATCTTTGCAGGATTTATCATAGCCACCTTAATGGGTGTTCCTTCTGCCATCTCTTCCGAGCTTCAATACTTTGCTGCCGCAACCACGGTTATTTTTTTCCTGGGTATAAAGGATGATATCCTGGTTCTTTCTGCCAGCAAGAAATTTATTGGCCAGTTAATTGCTGCCGGCATCATCATCAAATTTGGCGGCATTCAAATTTCAAATTTTCATGGCTTTTTGGGTATTTACGAAATACCGCATATCACAGGGATTATCATTTCCTTATTCACCATCATTGTTATTACCAACTCGTTTAACCTTATTGATGGTGTTGATGGGCTTGCAGGAAGCCTGGGCCTGCTTACCACACTGGTATTTGGCACATACTTTTTTTATGCAGGGCAGCTAACATATGCAGTAATGGCTTTTGCACTTGCCGGTAGTATTATCGGATTTCTGATCTACAATTTTTCACCTGCCAAAATTTTTATGGGCGACACCGGTTCGCTTTTACTGGGTTTGGTAAATTCGATACTGGTAATAAAATTCATCAATACGGCCGGCAATACCGCTTCTAATTTCCCCATAGAATCTGCACCGGCTATTGGCTTCTCTATTTTAATGATCCCGCTTTTTGATACCCTGCGGGTGTTTGGTTTGCGCATCATGCAACGCCGCTCTCCTTTCAGTCCGGACAGAACGCATGTTCACCACTTTCTGCTCGACCTGGGTTTAAGTCATCGCATGGTTACCATTACCTGTGTTTTGGTCAATATCAGTTTTATTGCCATGGCCTTTTTTATGCGTAATCTTGGAACCACAACCGTTATAGGTATCCTTCTTTTATCAGCCTTTATTTTCATTGGTATTATATATTACAGTCGTCCTAAAAACAGGACCGTACTTACCAGGAAGGTTGAAAAGACCGAGATCATTAAATCTCATAAGATATTTAAACTGGCCGGAGAAGCTGTTGAGGCAGAGTAACTATCTCATACGTCCCCATTTGTAATTCACTTTATCTTATTAGTTTCGGCAGAAGGAGCATAATAGCACCTTTTTTTATAGATTTGCATCCAATTAATATCTAAAATATGTCAGCAGAAGTAGATAGCATCATCAGTGATACAAAGGCAACCATGCAAAAAGCATTAAACCACCTGGAATCGGAGCTGGTAAAGATACGTGCAGGAAAAGCGAGCCCTGCAATGCTGGACGGCATTGTTGCTGATTATTATGGCAATCCCACACCGCTTAATCAGATAGCTAATATTGCAGTACTTGATGCCAGAACGATTTCGTTGCAGCCATGGGAAAAGAATATGCTGCAACCCATTGAAAGGGCGATCATCATGGCCAATATTGGCATCAATCCGCAAAATGATGGCAATACCATACGTTTGTTCTTACCTCCATTAACAGAAGAAAGAAGAAAGGAACTGGTAAAAAAATGTAACGGGGAAGGCGAGCATGCAAAAGTTGCCATTCGCAACATACGCCGTGATGCCATTGAAGCTATAAAAAAACTTCAGAAAGATGGCCTTAGTGAGGACATCAGCAAAGACGCGGAAAAAGAAGCACAGGACTTAACCGACAAGTACATTGTACTGGTGGAAAAGCACCTGGATGCCAAAGAAAAAGAGATAATGGCCGTTTAACTGCCTTTAAAAATAATTGTAACCTGCCGAAACATTTTTGGCAGGTTTTTTATTGGGGGTTGATAACCGACCCATTTTCGGCAGCCACTGCCTGACAGTTTAACAAAAAAACACCACCGGAACTTACCTCCCCGTACACGGCACTGCTTTTGACAAAGGTTTTACTGATCACTAAAACCCGGATACCATGTTTCAGCACGCCATTGAAAAAGTTCTGCAGTTTACAAGGCCCCTGCATACCATATCACGTACATTTGGCGGATTACTGCTGCCGGGCAGTTCCACTTTATTTTTTGTGAACGATAAGGGCGTGGCCATTACCTGCAAACATGTAATGGACCTGATACCGGCAGCAGATGAAATTAACCATCAATTTGCCCGGTACAAAGCAGAAAGGGATGCAATTGCCAACGATGGAAAATACAAAAGAAATATCCAGGGCCTGCAAATGAAGTATAAGTACCTGCCCGAAACAACCGTACAGTTAAGAAATAATTTTTTGAATTGCTTTGATACCATCAGCGAAATCACCTGCCATCCTCATCCCACATTAGACCTGGCCATTCTTGAATTTAAAGGTTTCAATAAAATACTCTACGAAGGACATGCACGGTTCTTAAAAGACAGCAACCATATTAAGCAGGGTAAATCACTGGCACGTATCGGCTTCCCGTTTCCTGAGTTCAACAATTTCAGGCACAATCCACAAACTGATGATATTGAATGGACCAATTCCGGCAACCCCAATTCGCCTTCTTTCCCTATCGATGGCATTGTTACACGTTTTGTGGCCAGCCAGCCCGGTGCCGGGGTAACCGGTATTGAAATGAGCACTCCCGGGCTTCGTGGGCAAAGCGGCGGGCCATTATTTGACACTAATGGAATTATCTATGGAATGCAGTTTGCCACCAACCACCTGCACCTGGGCTTTGATATGAAGGACTTTGAAATAGTGAGTAATGGAAAAAAGAGCAGGATATCAAACAACCCCTTTTTACACGTGGGGCTTTGTGTGCATGTTGACAGGATCAAAGATTTTCTCCGGGAAAAGCAGATATCATTTTCGGAAGCAGATTAATCACTGCCCGTTTTACGGTTGGCAATAAATACACCCAGCAAGATCAGGACCAGGCAGGCAAACTGCTTCCAGCCAACTTCTTCGCCATAAATAATACCCCAGATATTGGCGATGATGGGAATGCCATAAGTTACCATCGATGCAAAAACAGCCCCCGCATTTTTTACCAGTTTGTAAAAGATTATGGAAGCAACTGCGGTGCCCATAATACCCAGCAAAGCAGCATGGCCTGTGGAATATAAAATACTGCTATCAGTAAGCGGCAGGCTGAAATAACCGGTGAAGTACAAAACAATTAATGCCGGAATGGCATTGAGAGAAAGCGCTACTGCAGCAATTTGAAGCGACCCTATATCTTTCAAATACCTGTAAACCATATTTACATTGAAGCCGTAGAAGATAGTGGCAAGCACCACATAAGCAACATACAGCAGGTTCTGGCTTTCCTGCATATGGCCCTTGCTGACAAGCAATAAGATGCTGCCCGTAAAAGCAATGAGAATACCCAGGATTTTATTGGCAGAAGTTTTTGATGCAAAAAATAAAGCACCGGTTATAATAACAAAGATGGGCGTAAGTGAATTCAGGGTTCCCGCCAATGCGCCATCAATTCCTATTTCGGCCACACAAAACAAATAGGCAGGTAATAAGCTACCCAAAACACCTGACATAAAAATGATTGCAATTTTATTTTTGGGAATGCTTTTGAAATGCCTGACTGCAGCAGGAAGTAAGACAATTCCTGAAAAAATAATACGCAGTGACGCCACCTGGAATGCGTTTAAATGCAACAACCCTTCCTTCATCATAATAAAACTGCTGCCCCAGATAATAGAAAGAACTACGAAGATTAACCAGTTTAAAAAGCCCTTTTTCAAAATTCAAATTTTGGGCAAAGATGGTGGTTTTAACATTACCTCAACCGTTTGATGAGGAAAAAATAGATTAAAATAAATTTTGAATAGAAAATCAAATAATTACTTTTACTAAACCTTCTCCTCTTTTTTTCTAACCTTAAAACTTACATGTTATGGGATTTATCAAAGAATTTAAAGAATTTGCTGCAACGGGTAATTTTATCGACCTGGCTGTCGGTGTGGTAATGGGCGCTGCTGTGGGAAAGGTTGTGTCTGCCTTTATCGACGGGATGGTGCTTCCGCTTGTTGGGATGGTCAGCGGAAAAGATTTTAGTAATTTGTATTTTGGATTGAATGAAGCTACCAGAACTGCCAGTTCATCCGGAGCATCACTTGCAGATGCACAAAAAATAGGTCCCGTGTTTGCCTATGGTAATTTTATTTCTGCGTTTGTAACTTTCCTATTGGTTGCATTAGTGGTATTTATCGCATTAAAAGCAATCAATAAAATGAAAAAAGCAAAAGCAGAAGAGCCGGCAGCTCCTGCAGGGCCTTCCTCAACCGACGCCTTATTAATGGAAATAAGGGATTCATTGAAAAAGTAAGTCTGTATACAACCTTTAAATAAAAAATGCAGTCTTGTGACTGCATTTTTTATTTAAAACAAATCAAGTTTATATGAGAAAGATTGTATTCTTATTTGCAGTTTCATTTGTTTCTGCAAATTTATTAATGGCGCAGGACGCAACGGTGCAGGACCTTAAGAATCAGGCAGGTAAATCAATTCCTAAAGATGCCAAAGACACTTCCGTGAAAACCTGGAAGCTGGGCGGGCTTTTTAATCTGAATGTAAACCAGGGCTCGCTGAGCAACTGGAGTGCAGGTGGCGATAAATTTTCGTTTTCGGTGAATGCTTATTTAAATGTTTTCGCCTTCTATAAAAAGAATAAGAACTCATGGGATAACAGCCTGGACCTGGCTTATGGAATTGTGAATACCACCAGCCTGGGCAGCCGCAAAGCCAGCGACCGTATTGACCTGCTGTCGAAATACGGGTATGCCATTTCTAAAAAATGGAATGCTGCTGCCTTGTTTAATTTGCGCACACAGTTTACCAATGGCTATGCTTATTCAAAAACCAATGCAGGTAAAGACACTTCGTCGGTGATCTCCAGGAGTTTTGCCCCTGCATATGTGTTGCTATCACTTGGTTTTGATTACAAACCAAAAGACAATTTCTCTCTCTTTATTTCTCCTTTAACCGAACGCTGGGTGGTTGTATCAGATAAACTGATCAAACCATTTTACGGCGTTGATTCTTCCAAAAATGCAAGGAACGAACTGGGTGCTTTTGTTTCGGCTAATTATACTGCAAAGCTTGGTAAAAACTTTGTTTACAAAACCAAACTGGATCTGTTCTCAAACTACAAGCACCATCCGCAAAATATTGATGTTTACTGGACCAATGCACTGACTGCAAAACTTACCAAATATATTAATTTCTCATTCAACCTGGATATGATCTACGATGATGACACCAAAAATGTAAACCCTGCCAAAGGCCCGGCCCCGCAATGGTTACAGCTGATGGGCATTGGCTTTGCCTATAATTTCAGTAAAAAATAATTTATCATATGCTCATATACCGGCCTGCAGTTAATACCTGCAGGCTTTTTATTGTAATTCCTTTAACAGACTGCAGTATGTATTTAAGTAATTTTGCGTCATGATAAAACCTCTGCTGACCCTTACCTTTTCCGCTACACTTTGCATGAAGTCCCTGGCCCAGGATGTTACGGTAAAAGAATTTCAAAAACTTGCTTTCAAGGAACTTAAACCACTGGATAAAGATGGCTGGCAAAAGACCGGGACTTTTATTATTAATATTAACCAGGGGGCTTTGCGTAACTGGGCAGGGGGCGGCGAACAGAACACGCTGGGAATAACCACCCTGCTGAATTACAATATCAATCATAAGAAAGGGAAGATAAGCTGGAACAATTATTTTGATATTGCTCTGGGTTTTCAAAATGCCAGCAGTTTCGGAAGGTTCAGAAAAACGGATGACCGAATTGATATCACCAGCAAATATGGCTACCAGTTCTCACCTAAATGGTATACTGCCATGTTATTGAACTTTAATTCGCAGGCCCTGGTTGGATACAGCTATACCGATACGGTAAACACCAAAATATCCAATTTGCTTACGCCCGGCAAGATCCTGCTTTCGGCCGGTATAGATTACAGGCCGGATAAAGCCTTCTCCTTTTTTGTATCGCCCATCACCACCCGGTATATATTGAAGACTGATAACGACTTTTATACCATCGATAAATTTGGTGTGCCTGCCGAACATAAGACATATACCGAGCTGGGGGCGTTTGCCACTGCCAAGTACAACAAGAAAGTAAATGCCTGGGCACATTACAGCGGCAGGCTCGACCTGTTCAGCAACTACAAGCGAAATCCTGAAAATGTTGACCTGTTTATGACCAACCTGCTTACCATGAAATTTAATAAGTGGTTTGCCACCAATATCAGCGTGGATATGGTGTATGATGATGATGTGATACAAAGAACACAATTAAAAGAGATTTTAGGGATAGGCCTTACTGTAAAACTATAGCCTGGCTTAAAAGCGGTAATCCACAGCATTTCGGGGCTGTTTTTCCACATTCCCGGCCCGGGCCCCGTTTTCTTCCGCAAATCTCCCATCTTATCATACATTTGCCACTGCTTTAGAAAGAGCAATTTTAAAATAATAACATTTATACAGGTGAGCAAAGCATCATACCAGATAAAATTAGAACAGTTTGAAGGGCCATTTGACCTGCTTTTGTTTTTTATAGAAAGAGATGAACTGGATATCTACAATATCCCTATCACTAAAATAACCAACGACTTCCTGGATTTTATACATACCGGTGAAAAGCTGAACATTGAACTCAGCAGCGAGTTCATCCTGTTCATAAGCACCCTTATGCGTATTAAAGCAAAAATGCTGTTGCCACGCAAAGAGCTGGATGCCGATGGAAATGAGATAGATCCAAGACAGGAACTGGTAAACAAGATTCTGGAGTATAAGAAGTTCAAAGAAGCAGCCGCCCAAATGGCCGAAATGGAAGCCATGCGTATGCTGATGGTGAAACGTGGTAACCTGCAGAAAGAAATATCCCAGATAGGCGAAGAAGCAGGTGAAGGAACAGAAATACAAACGGTAACGCTTTTTAAGCTGATGAAAGCTTTTGAAAAAGTGATCCTGAATTTGCAGAAACGCAACTTCAAGCCGGTACACACCGTGGTGCGTTACAACTACACCATGGAGCAAAGCCGTGAGCATATGCTGAACGTGGTAAGAAATGAAAAAACGGTTTCCTTTGAAAAGATATTTGAAATATGTGAAGACCGCATACATGCTATTTTCCTGTTTCTCTCGATGCTGGAACTGGTGCAAATGCGCTTCATGAGCATAATAACGGGCGAAGGCCGCAATAATTTCATTGTGGAATGGAATGAAGACCGGCAGGAAGATATTGTGGGTTTATTACCCGGGGAAGAACAACCTTCTCTCAATTAAATAGATCCCCGGCCTGTTCCGGGGATTTTTTATGACCGACTATTTGGCAGCAAAATATAACCGGCATATAATTTGATGTTTAAACATTGAATTTAAAACAACCATCATGAAAAAGATATTATTCAGAGCATCAGACAGGGGAACGGCCGATTATGGCTGGTTAAAACCCAATTATTATTTCAGCTTCGCCCAATACCACAATCCCGAAAAAGTGCATTTTGGCTTGCTCAGGGTTTTGAACGATGATTTCATTGCCGGCGGGGGAGTTTTTCACACACACCCTCATGATAATATGGAAATAGTGACCATTCCATTTACCGGTGCCATCAGGCATAAGGACAGCACCGGCGGCGAGGGCATAATAAAAGCAGGCGATATACAAATAATGAGTGCCGGCAGTGGTGTGCAGCATTCAGAAGCCAATGCGTCTGCCACCGAGCCAACCACACTTTTTCAAATATGGGTCTTCCCGAAGGAAAGAAATATAAAACCCCGTTACGATCAAAGAACATTTGATATAACACAAAGGGAAAACCAATGGCAAACTGTGGTATCACCCCTGGATGCTGACAATGCATTATGGATAAACCAGGATGCCCGGTTTTCTTTGGCAAACCTGCAGGGTGGTAAGTCCTTAACCTATACCAATGGCTTTGCACAAAACGGTGTTTTTTTGGTGGTGATTAATGGCACAGTGGAAATTGACGGGCAAATCCTGAACAAAAGAGACGCACTTGGGATTGCTGAAACTGAAAGTTTTACTGTAAAAGCTTCGGAAGATGCGGAGTTATTGGCAATAGAAATACCAATGCATTAATAATAGATCCAAAGCAGGATAGGTTCCTGCGATTCATCCATATAGCCCTTTAGCTGGGCAAAGAAAGCGGGTGAAACTGCAGGGCATCCTTCGCTTAAACATATTGCAGCAGGATAAACTTCTTCTTTGGGCACACCCAGGTAAGAATGCAGAACAACAGCACGGTCAAGGGCCCTGCTGTTTGTTTTTTCAAGTCCTAATAATTTATAAGAAAGGCCAAAATTACCATTGTAAGAACTACCGATTTTATACTTACCCAACGATGTGCAATTACTGTTAGGTGCATTGGAGAAGATAAGGTTTCCCCCTTCTCCTTCAGAGCCTTTGCCGTGTGTTACCAGCCCTGAGGCTTCCAGTGAATCCTTCAGTAAATTGTAAACAAAAAAGCGGTTTTTGCCGGAAGGAAGGCGCATATCGATCATGAAGCAATAACTGATATCAAAGCCATTATCATACACAAAATCCTTTGCCTGGATGGCCCTTTCTTTCAGGCGGCCCATCACTTCACTGTTGCTCATCAAATGCTCTTCTGAAACAGCAGCTTTTTTTGGCTCAGAGAAAAAATCGCTTTTGAACCCTGTAATATAGCCAGCCACAGATGCAGCCAGGAATAGACCTGTTGCCAGCACCAGTGTTTTTCTAACAATATTTATGCGGTTCTTATGTAGCATATATGCATAACGGGAGTCAATAAAAAAAATTGTATTTCCCTCTTATCAAAAATAAAGAAATATATGGTTGCCGCAAAAATTCTGTGTTAGCTTAATAATAAATCCACAACAAAATTGGTTTGGGCGACTCATCGATACAGACCTGGAGCTTCGTCAAAAAAGCCGGGGCCACTGTTGGACAACCCCAGCTTTCACAAATAACCTGCGGGGCCACTTCATCATTGGGTACACATTCATGTGAATGCAATACCACAAATCTTTCAAATGCTTTACTATTGGTGTTTTCAAGTCCGTACAATTTATATGCAAGGCCAAATCTCCCCTGATAGGGCTTGCCAACCCTGTACTTTCCCAATGAGGTGCAATTGCTGTTTGGTATGTTTGAAAAAACGGGTGTATTGCCGGGATTATTGACACCGCTGCCATGGGTTACCAGCCCGGAGGCTTCTACGGAATCCTTTTCGAGATTATAAACGAAGAAGCGTTTTTCGCCGGAGGGTATCCGCATATCGATTAAAAAGCAGCGCTGGCTGTTGAACTGGTGTGCTTCCGTATATTCCCTGGCGATTACTGCTTTTTTTTCAAGCCGGAGCAACACAGCGGCTTTATCGTTGTGCTTTTTTTCGGCGTGTGCCTCCCGGCTCATTTTCTCCTTCCGGTGGTTTGCCGGTTTGTACAAAAAGAAATAACCAAATGCAGAAACAGTGAGCAGCAACACGCTTCCGGAAAGGAAGGTCTTGCGGGCAATTTTCATAAAAATTTTATTGGGCATAGATTCGTAACGACGCTATTTCCATAAAATTTTTGCAGCCCTGTTAAATAATATAAAAAGAGGTGGCAACTTCCGGGAAGCAGCCACCTCTGAAGATATCAAAGCTTGTTTATTAGCTAAGAACAGAAACCTTAACTTCTGCCATTGCCCTCAATGCATTCGCAATGCCATTCGCATCAATACCAATCTCATCGTACAGTTGTTTGGGCGTTCCGTGCTCTACCAGCCTGTCAGGTATACCCATGATCTTTACATCGGCTTTGTAACCGTGTTCATTCATGAACTCCAGCACAGCACTTCCAAAGCCACCCACCACCGTTCCATCTTCGATGGTAATTACTTTATTGTATTTGCTGAAAACTTCGTGCAGCATTTCTTCATCCAGCGGCTTCACAAAACGCATATCGTAATGCGCCGGGTTAATCCCTTCTGCCCTTACATCCCGTATGGCCGAAGCGGCAAAATTGCCGATATGGCCCAATGAAAGGATCGCAATATCCTGTCCGTCTTTTAGCTTTCTTCCGGTTCCGATCTTAATTTCTTTCATTTCGGTCTTCCACTCAGGCATCACACCTTCTCCGCGTGGGTAGCGTATCACAAAGGGCAGTTCGTTGCTGTCCAGTTGTGCGGTGTACATCAGGTTGCGCAGTTCCGCTTCATTCATGGGCGCACTCACAACCATATTGGGGATGCAGCGCATGTAGGCAATATCATAGCATCCGTGATGCGTAGGTCCGTCTTCTCCAACCAGTCCGGCCCTGTCCAGGCAGAATATCACCGGCAATTTCTGAATGGCCACATCATGGATCACCATATCATATGCCCGCTGCATAAAAGAAGAGTAGATATTGCAGAATACCCGCATGCCCTGGGTAGCCATACCGGCACTGACCGTTACGGCATGCTGTTCGCAAATACCCACGTCAAAAGCACGGTCGGGCATTTTTTCCATCATGAATTTTAATGAGGACCCGCTTGGCATGGCCGGGGTAATGCCAAATATCTTTGCATTTTTCTCGGCCAGCTCAATGATGGTATGTCCAAAAACATCCTGATACTTGGGTGGCTGCGGTATATCGAATTTCTTCTTTTGGATCTCGCCTGTCACTTTATCAAACAATCCGGGTGCATGCCATTTGGTTTGATCTTTTTCTGCAAGCTCGTAACCCTTGCCCTTTATTGTTTTTATGTGCAGTATTTTAGGGCCTGGAATATCCCTCAGGTCCTGCAGCGTATCCACCAGCTTGGTTATGTTATGGCCATCTATCGGCCCGAAATAACGGAGTTTAAGCGCTTCGAATAAATTACTGCTGCGGCTCACCATTCCTTTCAGCCCGGCTTCCAGCTTGCTGGCCATACTTTGGCTGAAATTTTTACCAACCGGCAATTTGCCCAGTGCTTTCCATACTGTATCACGGAAATCATTGTAAGTATGGGAAGTGGTGATATCGGTCAGATATTCTTTCAAAGCACCCACATTGGGGTCGATGCTCATGCAGTTATCATTGAGGATGATCAGCACATTGCTTTTTTCGATGCCTGCGTGGTTCATGGCTTCAAAAGCAAGCCCGGCAGTCATGGCCCCATCGCCAATGATGGCCACATGCTGGCGGTCGGTTTCTCCTTTGTAGTGCGAAGCCATTGCCATACCCAGGGCAGCTGAAATGGAAGTGGAGGAATGGCCTACACCAAAAGTATCGTATTCACTTTCGCTGCGCTTGGGGAACCCGCTGAGCCCGTTGTATTTTCTGTTGGTGGGGAAATTATCCCTTCGCCCGGTAAGTATCTTATGGCCATAAGCCTGGTGGCCAACGTCCCATACCAGTTGATCGTAAGGGGTATTGAAAACATAATGCAGGGCTACACTCAGTTCCACCACACCCAGGCTGGCGCCAAAATGGCCACCATACACACTTACCACGTCAATAATATACTGGCGCAGTTCATCGCAAACCTGGTGTAATTGTTCCCGGCTTAACTTTTTAAGGTCATCGGGGTTATTGATCTCTTTAAGTAAAACTCCTGCTTTAATTTCCATTTTTAATTTTTCAAACGGTAAAGGTACTGCTTTTGGGGGCTTTTAACCGGATATTACAACAAATTTTAGCCCTTGTTGTTCAGCTTGTTTCTGGCATTTTAGCCTATCTTCAAAATAAAAATAGGTGCATTTTCCCATAACCATTGAAACAGGTTCGTTAAAAATACCCCTGCACAGTATAATGGAACCGCTGGGCATGTTCATCGGTTTCCGGTATTTTTTGTATTTACGAAAAAGAAATGGCGATCAGATTGAAAACAGCAGCAGGCTGTGGATCATCATCGGGGCTATTTTCGGCGCTGTTATCGGGTCTCGCCTGGTGGGCGGACTGGAAGACCCCGCTGCACTGGCAAAAGCTGCCAACCCCTGGCTGTATTTGTACAGTAATAAAACCGTAGTGGGCGGTTTTTTGGGCGGCTTGTTTGGAGTGGAGGGGGTAAAAAAAATGATCGGGGAAAAACAAGCCAGCGGCGACCTGTTTACCTGCCCGATGATACTGGCGCTGATCGTTGGCCGCATTGGTTGTTTTGGTATGGGTGTGTATGAAGAAACCTACGGCGTGGAAACCCATTGGTTTACCGGCATGAACCTGGGCGATGGATTGATGAGGCACCCGGTTTGTTTATACGAGATCGCTTTTTTAATTGTCCTCTGGATAGCGATAGTACAACTGGAAAAAAAATATACCCTGGCCGCAGGTGCCCGCTTCAAGATATTCATGATGGCTTACCTTGCTTTTAGATTTGCCCTCGATTTTATAAAACCACATTATACTTTTAGCTTCGGTTTATCAACCATACAGCTGGTGTGCCTGGGCGGGCTGATCTATTACGCCGCTTATATCTTAAAACCCAAAAAACTGATTCTGCCATATGCCTGAACGCCCCTATACCTATTACGATTTTACCCTGAGCCTTTGCAGCACCTGCCTGCGGCGGGTGGATGCCAAGATCGTATTTGAAGATGATAAAGTATTTATGCATAAAACCTGCAGCCTGCATGGTTTTGAAAAAACACTGATAGCAACGGATATTGAGTATTACAAAAACATCCGCAATTACAACAAGCCTTCAGAAACACCGCTGAAGTTCAACACCAAAACACATTATGGCTGCCCGTATGATTGCGGGCTTTGCACCGATCATGAACAGCACAGCTGCCTTACAGTTATTGAGATCACAGACCGCTGCAACCTGCAATGCCCCACCTGCTATGCCATGAGTTCGCCTCATTATGGCAGGCACCGCACCGTGGAGGAAGTGGAAAAAATGCTGGACATCATTGTTGCCAATGAAGGCCAGCCCGATGTGGTGCAGATAAGTGGTGGCGAGCCCACCGTGCACCCCGATTTTTTTGCCATCATGGACATTGCCAAATCGAAACCCATCAGGCATTTGATGCTGAACACCAACGGCATCCGCATTGCAAAGGATTTTGAGTTTGCCAAAAAACTGGCAGGTTATGCACCCGATTTTGAGATCTATCTCCAGTTTGATTCGTTTAAACCCGAAGCGCTGCAGCATTTGCGTGGCGAGGATCTTACAAACACCAGGATGAAAGCACTTGAACATCTGAACGCACTGAACCTTTCAACCACCCTGGTGGTAACTTTGCAAAAAGGCGTTAATGATGATGAGACAGGCAAGATCATAGAGTTTGCCCTGCAGCAAAAATGTGTACGCGGGGTTACCTTTCAACCCACACAAATTGCCGGGCGGGTAGAGAATTTTGATCCTGCTACCGACAGGCTAACCCTGACAGAAGTAAGACAGTCCATCCTGGACCAAACAAATATTTTCACTCCTAAAGACCTGATCCCTGTTCCCTGTAACCCGGATGCGCTGGTGATGGGCTATGCGCTGAAGCTTGCCGGGCAAACCTTTCCGCTGACCAGGTATATCGATCCCTCGCATTTGCTGGACAACAGCCGCAACACCATCGTGTACGAGCAGGACCAGGCCCTGCACCAAAAAATGATCGATATTTTCAGCACCGGCATCTCGGTTGACCGGGTGGAAGAAAATATGAAACAACTGCTTTGCTGCCTGCCGCAAATAGAAGCGCCTGGCTTGGGATATGAGAATCTTTTTCGTATCATTATCATGCGTTTTATTGATGCATACGATTTTGATGTGAGGGCCATAAAAAAAAGCTGTGTGCACATCATCCATAAGAACGGAAAGATCATTCCTTTTGAAACGATGAATTTATTTTACCGGGATAAGAAAGCAGCGCACCTGAAAATATTACAACAGGAAAAACAACAGGAACTGTTTATTCAAAAAGGATAATTATGAACAAAGCAATCAAAGTGTTACTGATCAATTCAGCTGTGGTGCTGGGATTTTCTTTACTGCTGTTTGTATCTGTTAGCGGGGGCAGTTATAACCAAATGAATGATTTCCTGATAGCCCTGGGATTGATATGCCTGGGCGCTGCGGTAGTTGCCCTGCTGGTTTCAATAATACTTTTTATAACCGGGCCTGCACAGTATGATGTGGCCAGGGGTTTTTTACTAAGTGCAGGTGTATTTCTTTTAGCAGGTTTTGCTGCCTGCAGTTCCACCACTGTCAATTTTCATTAGGCAATGTTACTGCAGGTAGCGGTTCAGGTTCAGGATGAGGTCAGCATCGGGGCAGTTCTTTAAATAGGCCCCGCTTTCAGACAATTTGCATACACCCGGATAATCACCTTTGGTATACAATTCATGAATGATCTGGAAATGCAGGTGGGGCGGCCAGTTGCCGTTCTCTGCCGGCAAACCGAAATGACCGATCACTTCGCCGCGGCTGATGTATTGTCCCTCACTTAAGGTGGAAATATCGGCCAGGCTCAGGTGGCCGTATAAGGTATGAAAGGCAATTGTATCCAATTGGTGCAATAAGATAATGGTGGCACCATAATCCCCGAAATGATCATTGAACGCAAAGCTATGTACCATGCCGCCCAGCGCTGCATACACGGGTGTTTCCGCAGGCCCCCAGATATCCACGCCCAGGTGAACCGAGCGGGCTTCTTCGCCGGCAAACAATTCGCTGCGGCGGTAAAGCTTGCGGTTCTCATTATATCCGCCGATACCATAGGCTGCAGCATGGGCATCCAAAGTTCGGTTTACATATTCACTGAATAAACGGGTATCGGCAATTTCGGTTGCGGTGAGTTCCTTATTGTTGTCGGTAAAATCGAAGGGCAACAACTTTTGCTTTGCAGGGTCAAATTTTATCACCGGGTGAAAACTGGTCCTGTTCTTCAGCAATACATTTTCAAGTGCGCTTAACATACTGCTAAGGTAGTTATTATCTTAAGTTTTATGGTAAATAAACTGCTTGCTCAACATGGTATAGAGACGCTCCATTATATTAAATACACTAAATAACATTAGGGATGAGTTATGTTGGTAATTAATATTTTTATAGTCTGAAACAGTTTCTTCTGTTACTAACGGCAAAAAATCCCTGCTTTCATAATAGTTACGTGTTGCAAAAGCGAGATTGCCATTCAGCGGATGCAAAGGGATAAGCGTATCATTGCGAGCTTTTTTATCTTCTACATGCTTATAGACAAAAGGAAGAAAATACTCGTTTTGAGCTTTTGTCCACGATAACCGAATACTATCTATCTCGGATTTTGCCTGAATAAGTATCCTGTTTGAAGTTGCGAATCCTGAGTCATATTCTGCGATACATATTGCAAAACATGAATCATTTTTAAAGCAAAGCAAAAATGCATCATCATAATGTTGTTGGTTATTTAACCCTTCTACTGTTGGTCTTGGAGGAGGTGGAAAGCTTAAATGAACTGAGTAAGCAAGAATTGAATCGTATTCTTTATTTTCGATAAGAAGTTCTATTGCTTGCTTGTAACTGCTTATATGATTCAGCGTTTGACCAAAGCCTGTTTTTGCAAAGAAAAGCCCCAGGCAGCATATTGTGATCCGAAATATTTTTTTCATGCCTTTTTCATTTTGGATTGCAACAACTTTTTTTCGGTGGCAGCATTTGTTAATTGTATCGCTTCTGCAAAATACCAATTTGCCTTTTCATAATCTTTCAATTGCAAATACAATTCGCCCAATGTAGCAGGCAGCAGGTAATAATTTTTTAAGGAAGAAAGCTGTGTTATGGCTTCGATAGCTTTTATGCCTTGGGCAGGGCCATGCAGTTCACTGATAACAATGGCCCGGTTCAATTCCACAATGGTGAGGGATAGAACCTGCACATGAGATCGTAGCACTGTAAAATATTTTTCCAGTTGGTAGATGCATAACTGGCGGCCCGGGCATGCTCGTAAGCAATACCGGCTTCCAGCTGGTATTTGCTCATCTGTTCACCTACCGTAGATTCTTCTAAATGATAAATGCCTTTGCTGATCAATGCATTGTTCCACCTGGTTCTGTCCTGTTGCTGCAGCAATAAAATATTGCCTCCGGCATCCAGCCTGGCTTCGTTACGGGATGCTGTAAAACAGATCAACGCCATCAGTGCATGCGCTTTTCCATGATCTACTGCGGGGCTGCGCAGTATCAGTTGGCACAATTGCATGGCTTCCTGCATCAGGTCTGTTCTAATTAAATTTTCATGCTGCGTGGAGTTGTAGCCTTCGTTGAACAAGAGGTAAATTGCCAGCAGCACATTATCCAGGCGGCCGTCGAGTTCTGTTGCAGCGGGCAGTTCAAACTGCACATTATTCTCCCGGAAGCTCTGCCTGGCCCGGGTTAATCTTTTTTCAATGGCATCGTAACTGCTAACAAATGCTTTGGCAATTTCTGCAACGCTAAAACCGCAGAGCGTTCTTAAAATAAGCGAAACCTGTGCCTCGGTTGATAGCGATGGATGGCAGCACACAAACATCATCCGCAACTGATCGTCATCAATGCTGTTGGTATTTACGAACTCCTGCACGGTGGGCACCAGTGTATATTCTGATTGCAGCAGCGGGGTAAGGTTTTTTGAAACTTCCTGCTGCCTTTTTTGCTGGCGCAATACATCAATGGCTTTATTACGAGCCGCCGTAAACAGCCAGGCCGATGGCTTTTGCGGTAATCCGTTTATCTTCCAGGTGTTGAATGCTTGCAGTAAGGTATCCTGCACCACATCTTCGGCCAGTTGCAGGTTTTGCGGGCCAAACAGTTTGGTAAGTACAGCAACCAGCTTTCCCCATTCATTGCGAAAGAGATGCTCAACCGTTTTTTGTATTTGAGAAGAATTATCCAGCGGGATTTTTTCTGCAAGATATGCGTATGCTGATGAAAAGCTGCCAGGTTGAGCTTGTCGAAACCCGGGCCTAATTTATAAACCGCCTTCGACAAGCTCAGGCTGACAGTAAAATTGCAAATAGCAGTTTTGATAGTTAAGCCGGCATGTCCATTTTTTGTACCTGGCGTATGATCACTTTGCCGCCATTTTCATAATCAGGATAATCGGCACAAAGTGCAACGGCTTCATCATAATCGGCGGCATTGATAATAAAATATCCGCCAATGATCTCTTTACCTTCGGCAAAAGCAGCATCGGTAACAGTTTTACCGGGCCCGCTAATAACTTTACCGGTTGGCCACAAGGGTTCGCCGCTGTCGTATTTACCTGCCTTGGCCAGTTTGTCTATCCAGGCCATCCATTTACCCATGATCTGGTCCATTTGCTCCGGCGAGGGTTGCTGGTTAATAAACGGACTTTCGAAAATAAGCATGAACTTTTCCATAATTTTTTGTTTTAAAGTTGATAATATTTTTATAATGACGAACGAACTTTTGCTTTCCGGACAGGAAAGTAAAACTTTTTTTGAGCAGGAGATCAACCAGGTATGATAAACGGGAAAAATGGAGATTTTACCGCAAAATGACACTTATGTATGTCAAAATTGCGGTTGCAGGGGTGCAACAGCTTTTCAGGAGCATCTGAAAGCTTGCCGCAGGGGTGCAACAGGCTTTCAGGAACATCTGAAAGCTTGCCGCAGGGGTGCAACAGGCTTTCAGGAACATCTGAAAGCTTGCCGCAGGGGTGCAACAGACTTTCAGGAACATCTGAAAGCTTGGCGCAGGGGTGCAACGGTTTTTCCGGGGCGGTTTCAAATTTCAATCTCAGGCAGGTAAAGGGTATAAAAGTGGTTTCGGGCATCGGCCAACAACTTATTTTGGGCTAAAGCCCGGATACCCCGGCCTGGTTTAAACCGAGGCATTATTTTAAATCCGGAGAAAAAAGATAAAATTTTTTTGAGGCGGGGCTTATTATATTTGGGGAAACAATAAAGATGTCGCAACACCATACCGAACAGGAAAGACAAAAATTCCAGCTGGACAGGATAGCGCTTTTCTCTGATGCTGTTTTTGCTATTGCCATTACCCTGCTGGTCATCGAGATAAAAGTACCGGTTGTTAGTTATGAGCGGGCCCTGTTTGACAAAGAGTTCAATCATGCCTTGCTGGAAATGACACCGGAGTTCATCGGCTTCTTCATCAGTTTTGTTGTGATAGGAAATTACTGGAGGGCGCACCATACCATCTTTGGGTATGTTACGGATTACAACCGGAAACTCATCAGCCTCAATACCTGGTTCCTGCTTACCATTGTGTGCATGCCTTTTACAACGGGTATGATGAGTAAATATATCTTCTTTAAACCCTACCTCTATTATTGTATCAATGTGATCCTCAGCGGGCTGGTGCAGCTAAGGTTGTGGATCTACATCACCAATCCCCGGAACAAGGTATCGGGTTTTATCCCGCCCGGGATGGTATTGTATAAAAAATACAGCGCACTGATAGTGGTGGGTTGCTTCCTGCTGTCCCTGGCCCTGTTCCCCCTGATCGGGCCAGCTTTTGCCAGGCTGTTCCTGGCTTCCATTTTCATCATCAATGTGTTTACCGACCGGTATTTTGTGCGAAAATATAAGCTGGGGAAGAAGTATTAAGATCCTGCGTCCTCCGCTTCTCTGATTCCCCCTCGAGAAAACATCACGCTAAGAAATTTTCACGCAGAGAACGCAAAGGGGCAGGGTAAACAGCAATCTTTATTTACACCACCACATTGATCATCTTGTTCTTCACAAAAATGATCTTTTTGGGAGCCTTGCCTTCCAGCCATTTTTGAACTACCTCGTTTTGCAATACCAGCTCTTCCACCTGTTTTTGATCCAGATCTAATGCAAGCTGCATATTGGTACGCAGTTTACCATTTACTGAAACAGGGTATTCCTTGCTGCTTTCCACCAGTAAGGCAGCATTGTATTCGGGGTAAGAAGCATCCAGGATACTTCCTTCATTCCCCAGCTGGCTCCACAGTTCTTCAGCAATATGCGGTGCATAAGGCGTAAGCAGGATAAGCAATTGCCCTAAAATTTCCTTTTTGCTGCACTTCATATCTGCCAGTTCATTCACGCAGATCATGAAGGTGCTTACCGCTGTATTGAAACTAAAACGCTCGGTATCCTCTTCAATTTTTTTGATGGTGCGGTGCAGTACCTTTAATTCTGCTTCGCCTGCTTTTTCATCGGTCCAGATTTTACCTTTCAGTTCATCGTTGAACAAACGCCAGAGTTTTCTTAAAAAGCGGTGTACGCCTTCTATGCCCTTGGTATCCCAGGGTTTGCTGGCTTCCACCGGGCCCAGGAACATTTCATACATGCGGAAGGTATCGGCGCCGTATTGTTCGCACAAATCAGTTGGATCAACTGTATTGTATTTTGATTTGGACATCTTTTCGGTTTCAACGCCACAGATGTATTCTTCCAACTTCCACAAATCTTCTGCTTTAGTCCCAGGCTTGTATATCTGCGAATCTTCACAAAGAAAAATTGCCTCAGAGTATTCTGGTTTCCATTTTACAAATGCATCCATATTTAACTTAACGCCATCAACAATATTAACGTCAACATGAATTGGATCAACTGAATAATTATCTTTTCTTCCATAAGAAATGAATCTGTTAGTTCCCCTCTCTCTATATACAAACCTGCTGCTCCCCTGTATCATCCCCTGGTTAAGCAATTTCCTGAACGGCTCATCATAACCAATCAATCCTAAATCGTATAAAACTTTCGTCCACATACGGCTGTACAGCAAATGCCCCACCGCATGTTCTGTGCCGCCAATGTACAGGTCAACCTGGTTCCAGTAATCGCTGGCTTTGCGGTCGCAAAATTCATTGGCATTGCCGGGATCCATATAACGCAGAAAATACCAGGATGATCCTGCGTAGCCCGGCATCGTAGAGGTTTCCCTTCTGCCCTGCGGTGTGTTTATCCATTCGGTAATATTGGCCAGCGGCCCTTCGCCTTCGCTGCCGGGGCCGTAGGTATCTACATGCGGCAACTCCAATGGCAATGCATCATTTGCCACTTCAGGCGTTTCACCGTTCCAAACGATCGGGAAGGGCTCGCCCCAGTAGCGCTGGCGGCTGAAACCGGCATCCCTCATCTTATAATTAACCTTGCGTTTGCCAATACCCATTTCTTCTATCTTACTGATAGCAACGCCCATCGCTTCTTTCATTACCAGTCCGTTTAAAAAACCACTGTTCTCCAAAATGGCATCCTTGGTTGGGTTGGCTTCCTCGCCGGTGAAATGGCTTCCGATAATATTGGTGATGGGTATATTAAAATGACGGGCAAATTTAAAATCACGTTCATCGCCGCAGGGCACAGCCATGATAGCGCCGGTACCGTAGCCTGCTAAAACATATTCACTGATCCAAATGGGAATTTCCCTGCCATCAAAAGGATTAATGGCATACGCACCTGTAAAGCAGCCGGTTATTTTTTTCTCTGCCATACGGTCCACATCACTGCGGCTTTTTACATAGGCCACATACTCATCAACCGCAGCAGCCTGTTCAGCCGATTTTATTTCATTTACTATATCATGTTCCGGCGCCACCACCATAAAGTCAACGCCGAAGATGGTATCGGGCCTTGTGGTATAAACTGTGATCTTGGATG
Organism: Ferruginibacter sp.; assembly: GCA_044226725.1. Lineage (GTDB taxonomy): Bacteria > Bacteroidota > Bacteroidia > Chitinophagales > Chitinophagaceae > Ferruginibacter. The sequence goes on from JBGAGM010000005.1 coordinate 293,491, forward strand.
TCGAATGTTGAATATCGAATGTAATTTCCGCCCCCTCGCTCTTACCGATCCAGTTGCGCTGCATTTCCTTCATGCTGTCGCTGAAGTCAACCGTTTCCAGTCCTTCCAGTAACCTGTCTGCATAAGCGGTTATCCTTAAATACCACTGGCGCATTTTCTTTTTTATCACCGGGTGGCCGCCCCGTTCACTTACGCCGTTCACCACTTCATCGTTGGCCAGCACGGTTCCCAGCGCTTCGCACCAGTTCACTTCGCCGTATTTGCTAAAAGCCAAGCGGCGCTGCATCAGCCATTCTTCTTTCTCAGCCACAGAAAATGCATTCCATTGTGCTGCCGTAAAATGCCTGGAGCCGCTGGTTTCATATTTTTTTACCAGGTCTTCTATCGGCCTGGCTTTTTGTTGTGTATTGCAGAAATAACTGTTGTACAGTTTTAGGAATATCCACTGTGTCCATTTATAATAAGCAGGATCGCTTGTGCGTACCTCTCTTTCCCAATCGTAACAAAAACCAATTTTATCAAGCTGTGCTTTAAAGGTGGCAATATTCTTTTCGGTGGTGGTTGCCGGGTGTTGCCCGGTTTCCAATGCATATTGTTCTGCAGGTAATCCAAAACTGTCAAAGCCCATCGGGTGCAGTACATTAAACCCCTTCAGCCTTTTATACCGGCTGTAGATATCACTGGCAATATACCCCAGCGGATGCCCCACGTGCAGGCCCGCGCCGCTCGGGTACGGAAACATATCCAGCACATAGTACTTGGGTTTGGGCGAATCGTTGTTTACTTTATACGCCTTATTGTCCTTCCATTTTTTTTGCCACTCCTGTTCAATTCTTCTGAAATCGTATTCCATGCTTTATCTGATATTTCTGATTGAATATTTACTATTTAAAAACTATTAGTTACCGCAATATCTCCGGCCTGTAAATGTGAAAGAAAAGTTATTTAAACTGCATTCACACACAGTCAGCTACATTCATAAAAATAAATACGGAATCGGGCCGTTTTGTAGTGGGCAAAAATACGGCAAAGCAGCTAAAAACCTTTATTTTTGCCACGCTTCCAAAGCAAGCATGTACAAAATCCCTAACAAAAACAAATATGGCTCAATTCGGAAAAGCAAGCAGTAAAAGGGGCAAACCAACCTATGCTTATGCCATCATTGGTGTGGCGCTGGTTTTATTTTTATTCGGCATTGTGGGCTGGTTCTTTTTAAACCTGCGCAAAACAGGCGATTTTGCCAAAGAGAATATACAGGTGCATGCCTGGCTTAACCCAACGGTACAAAAGAAAAGGGTAGATAGCCTTACCAATTATATCAAAGCCATACCCTATGCCAAGGATGTGCGTTATGTAACCCGTGAAATGGCTATTCAGCAATGGAACAAGGACAATGACAGCAGCTGGAAAAAATTCCTGGATGATAACCCCCTGCCCGAGAGTGTTGACTTTTACATTAAAGCCAATTATGTGCAGAAGGACAGCCTGGATATACTTTCCAACGACCTGCTCTCAAAATTCCCGGGATTAATACATGATTTCCAGTTTCCAACCGAAACCATTGCCCAGGTAAGCAAGTTTGTAAAAACAGCTGCCTACCTGTTCTTAATATTTGCCATTTTACTCACTGTACTTGTTGTATTCTCCATCGATAACACCATCAGGCTGGCCATGTACAGCAACCGGTTTTTGATAAAGACCATGCAGATGGTGGGCGCCACCCGGTGGTTCATTACCAAGCCAATCAATATACGGGCTATAATCAACGGGCTTATTTCGGCAGGTATTGCTGTGGCAGCGCTTTGGGCCACCATTGCATTATTAGAGGCTTTTGAGCCGCAGTTTAAGGTACTGCACGATAATGCCAGTATGATCCTGCTGTTTTTAGCCATTACCATCCTGGGCATCAGTATATCGCTGTTCAGCACCCATCGCTCGGTAGTTAAATACCTGCGCATGAAATTGGATGATTTATATTAATTTGCAGTTTCAACCTGAATAAACTATGAGCGAACAAGTAAAAAAGACAAGCAGCCCCGCCACTCCAAACCCGTTGTTTGATAAAGGAAATTATATGTGGATGCTTATTGGCCTGGGTGTGCTTGCACTTGGCTTTTTTTTGATGGCCGGTGGTAAAAGCCCCGATCCCAAAGTTTTCAATAAGGATGAAGTGTACAGCACCACACGCATCACCATTGCGCCCATGCTCATTATTGCGGGTTTCATTATTGAGATCTTTGCGATCATGAAGAAATCTAAAGCCAATTAAGATAATAGATTTGAAGATGAGCCGGTTTGGAGATTTGAAGATTGAGTCAAATTTCCAAATCGGTTTTTGATTTTCAAATCATCCAATTACCAAACCTGCCTGTCGGCCGACAGGCCTTCAAATTCAATATGACAACTGCGCAAAACATCATCATTTCTATTGTCGAGGGATTAACAGAATTTTTACCGGTTTCTTCGACAGGCCACATGATCATCACCGAAAAAATATTGAACATTGCTGAAGATGATTTTATCAAACTGTTTACCGTGGCCATACAACTGGGGGCCATTTTGGCCGTAGTGGTATTGTACTGGAAAAAATTCTTTGATTTTAAGAACTGGCAGTTTTATGCCAAGATCATAGCAGGTGTTATCCCTGCCCTGCTATTTGGCTTTCTTTTTAATGATAAGATAGATGCCCTGCTGGAAAGTTCCACCACCGTGGCCGTGTCGTTGCTGGCAGGTGGTATAGTACTGCTGTTCATCGACAATGTTTTTAAAGAGCCCAAAATAGATTCCGAAAAGCAGGTAAGTTTCGTAAACGCCATCCTGATCGGTTTATGGCAGTGCATCGCCATGATACCGGGCGTTAGCCGCAGTGCCGCTTCCATCATCGGCGGTATGCAGCAAAAGTTAACCCGCAGTGCGGCCGCAGAATTCTCATTCTTTTTGGCAGTACCCACCATGCTGGCCGCCACCTGTTACAAATTATTAAAGTACTACAAAGGCCATGGAGGGTTCTCTTCAGAAGAAATAAAACAACTGGCCATTGGCAATGTGGTGGCATTTATTGTAGCCATGCTGGCCATTAAATTCTTTATTGGCTTCTTAAAAAAACATGGTTTCAGGGTATGGGGTTATTACCGTATTGCAGTTGGTTTACTGCTTTTGATATTGATATACACCGGTTATATCAATTCATAAAATACCCGCTGCCGGGTATTGCCGGGTTTCGGTCATTGCCGTAATTATGCATTAACTAAAATAAGTGTATGAATATAATAAAACTGTTTGTTTACATCACCCTGGTTGCAGGCATTAGTTCGTGCACCGGCAACTATGGCAAAGAATATAAATTAGACAAGAAACACAATGTGTATTATAAAGGCGATGGCGTTGATGAAGCGCTTGCTAAAAAACTGGCCCTCTATTTAAAGGAGCAGGAGTATTTCCAGGATAGCATTACTGCCTCCGTGCAGCTGGAAAAAAAGAAAGATACTTTTAACCTGAACTTTGTGGTGGACGAAAATAAGATCACGCCTGAGTTTGATAATAACTTCCTGATCTTCGGCGCTTACATTTCGGAACAGGTTTTCAATAATGCGCCCGTTACCATTCAGCTTACCGATAATAAGTTAAACCCTTTTAAAAACCTGGGATATGCCAGGCCGCTTTCAGACACCCTGAAATAAGCCTGAACTAACTGCTTAACTACGCTATCCTAAACCCCCCGATTGAATCGGGGGGTTGGTTTTTGTGACCGTATATACGCCGATATTTATTATTTTCATCTTTCCTTAATTAAAAACCATGCAGACTGCTTCAAAAAAAGTTATCAATGGATGGGCTATGTACGACTGGGCCAATTCCGTTTATAACCTGGTTATAACCACTACTTTTTTCCCGGCCTATTATGCCGCTGTTACATCCCTTAAAAATTTCCCGGATGGCATTACTTTTTTAGGGCGCAGGTTTGTAAATACCGAGCTGAAAGACTATGTACTTGCTTTTGGCTTCCTGGTAATTGCCCTGCTTTCGCCTATCTTATCTTCGATAGCAGATTATAAAGGCAACAAAAAGAACTTCATGCGTTTTTTCTGTTATGTGGGCGCTGCCAGCTGTTCCATGCTGTATTTTTTCGACAAGGATCATGTAACACTGGGGTTACTGTGTTTCATGTTTGCAGGCATCGGTTTTTATGGCAGCCAGGTTTTCTATAATTCATATTTACCCGAAATAGCCGACGAAAAAGATATGGACCGCATCAGCGCCCGGGGTTATACCATGGGCTATATTGGCAGTGTGCTCATGCAAATGGTGGGCTTTGCACTGGTAATGACCATGGAAGACAAGGGCCTTGCATTAACCCTTACTTTTTTACTGGTAGGCATCTGGTGGGTGGGCTTTGCCCAAATAACTTTCAGCCGGTTGCCCATTAGCCCCAAAACCGAACGTAAGGCAAAAACTCATGTGCTGGTAAATGGTTTTCATGAGTTAAAACAGGTGTGGCAGCAGGTAAAAAAAATGCCGGTGCTAAAAAGATTTTTATCAGCTTTCTTTTTTTACAGCATGGGGGTGCAAACCGTTATGCTGGTAGCCATTGACTTTGGTATCAAGGAATTAAAACTGGCCGATGATAAACTGATCATCACTGCGGTTATTATTCAGCTGGTTGCCATTGCAGGCGCAGTTGCCATGTCCAAATTATCTGCGGCTTATGGTAATATCAAAGTGCTGGTGTTTACCGTTCTGCTCTGGATCGCAGTTTGCATCACGGGCTATTTTATAACTTCTGAATTACACTTTTATATTTTAGCTTCTCTTGTAGGATTGGTTATGGGCGGTATTCAGTCGCTCAGCCGCTCCACTTATTCCAAGTTGATGCCCGAAACAAAAGATACCGCATCCTTCTTCAGTTTTTATGATGTTACAGAGAAATTTGCCATTGTGATCGGTTTGTTCACTTTTGGTTTTATTGAAGGAGTTAGCAGCATCCGGGAATCCATTTTATCACTGGTCGTATTCTTTGTGCTGGGATTATTGTTTTTATTATTTACCAGCGCTGCACAGAGGAAAAACAAAATCACTTCCTAATTTTGCAACATGAAACTGTATACCATCAATACCGGTTATTTTAAATTGGACGGCGGCGCCATGTTTGGCGTGGTTCCTAAAAGCATCTGGAACAAACTAAACCCTGCCGATGAAAACAATATGTGCAGCTGGGCTTTGCGTTGCTTGCTGATAGAAGATGAAGACAAACTGATACTGGTGGATAATGGCATGGGCGATAAGCAGGATGCTAAATTCTTCGGTCATTATTATCTGCACGGAGATGATACGCTGGATAAATCGTTAGCCGCATATGGTTTTACAAAGGATGATATCACCGATGTTTTTTTAACGCATCTGCATTTTGATCATTGCGGGGGCAGTATCATGAGAAATGGGGATAATCTTGTGCCTGCATTTAAAAATGCCACCTACTGGAGTAATGAAAGGCACTGGAAATGGGCAACTGAGCCAAATGCCAGAGAGAAAGCCAGCTTTTTAAAGGAAAATATCTTACCCATACAGGAAAGCGGGCAACTGAAATTCTTAAACATACAGGGAGATTTGCCTGAACTGAACAGCTCAGGGATCATTAATGATCTGTCTTTTTACTCTGTTGCTGGCCATACTGATGCTATGATGCTGCCTGTGATCAACTACAAAGGAAGAACGATAGTTTTCATGGCCGATCTGCTTCCTTCAACTGCACACATTCCACTTCCTTATGTAATGGCCTACGACATGTTCCCGCTAACCACCCTTAATGAAAAGAAGATATTCCTTACCGAAGCACAGCAAAACAACTACGTATTATTTTTCGAGCACGATCCGGTAAATGAATGCTGCACATTGCAGCTTACAGAAAAAGGGATAAAAGTTGGTGAAACATTTAAACTAAGTGAACTGTAGTTGTAATGCTATCAGAAATGGCAAAATCAACCGGGCATCTCCCGGGGCTTATAAAGTTAAAAGCACCATTTCTGTCACCATACTACTTACCTTGTTTTAATAAGCGAACTCAACGGATAACGCAGGTTCTTGTATCCCATCATATCCACTTTAATGCTCCCCACTGCAATAGGGCTTTCTGCCCTTAACAAAACGTGATTGGGATCATCGCTCAGCCAGGCTGTCATTTTTTCGCCTCCCTCAAAAATGGTTCCTTTAATAAGCAGGGGTTTTATTTTTATAGCATTGAATTTTCCGTAACGGGTTTTGATGGTCTCTTTGCCCATATACCGTATGTACATGTGAAATACTTCATCATCCAGGAACATGTCAAACATTATTTTGTCGTTCACCTTGTATTTTTCAAAATTGATGTTGCGGCAATAGTAAACCATGCTTACCACATCCTGTATGCAGTCGGTAACTTTAAACACGCCGTTGGTGCTTACCGCTGTATTGGCTGTGTGGTTAAAGGTAACGTTGTTATATTTTTTATATCCGCCTTCATCAATATTGCGAATGAATTTATAAGGCAGCAGATCAGTGGTATCCACATAGCTCTCATACCTGTCACGCACTTTAAAAAAGCCATCAAAAAAAGAATAGGTTGACCCAACCCCAACCAGGTGGTATACGGGTTTTCCATTGTAGCGCTCGAGCGTGGAAGTAAAGGTTGCTTCTCCTGCACCCACATACATACCCAGGGTGCTGTAAAACACTTTCATTTTTATTTCCTCATCAGCTTTAAAAGCAGAATTGCGGATGTTGCAGGGATCCTCATTATTTGACTTAAAACTTAAACTACACAGGGCAATAACTAAAAACGCTGGTTTAAAGTAGCTGATCATTTTTGCTTTTTATTTTAATTCCTAAAATTAATATACTCCCAATTAGGGCTGGGATAAACAGGTTCACAAACCAAATGCCAAAAGTTGCCGTTAAAATACCCAGCGTGTTGGCGCTGTACGAAAACAAAGCTTTTGCCACCGTTCCCCTGATGCCCAGCTCGGCAATGGCAATGGAAGGAATGACTGCCAAAATCCAAAACATCACTGAAACCAGGCAAAAACCCGTAATCACCTGCTGATCCACCTGCAATATCTGCAGCATAAAGATGTATTGTAAAACGAAAACGATGTACCGGAAGAATGAAATTGATAATAACCTTAACAAAATTTTCGCATCAATTGTTTCTAAAACGTTAATGTATTTGGAAAAACGGCTGCCATACGGAAGTTTTTCCGGCAGTTTTGTCAACCACTTCAGTTTAAAAAAGAATAGCGTAAAAACAATTGTACCCGCAATGCTTGCTCCCAAAAAAAATTGCAGCCAGAATACCGGAATGCCATAAAAAATTGCTGAGGCCGGGAACCGGAACAGCATATATGCCAGACCAAAACTTCCCATCAGCATGGTGATGATCAGCTGTGCCATACCGCCGGCAACAGAGAGCGATATGGATTGCAGGCGTTTACCATCCTGCACAAACAGCATGCGCCCGCCATATTCGCCCATGCGGTTGGGTGTGTTCAAAGAAAAAGTTACGCCGCATAAAACCGATTTATATGCGGTGATGTATGACATTGGTTGCAAAGCCTGCATTAAGAGTTGCCATTTTCTTGCTTCCAGCCCCCAGTTAATAAAGACGAATAATATAACCATCCAAAATTTCCAGGCGCCTGCTCCAAATGGTAATGATTTTATGAGTGAAAGGGAAGCATCGATATCCGGCTGAGCCTTCACCTGCCGGTAAAGCGAATAAAAAAGCCAGGCCGCCAGCAACGGCCCGATAACCCACTTGATTATTATTTTGATACTTTTGTTCAATACACAATGTTACTTTAATTATCAGGGGCGAAAAAATTTAAAGGATTTGCAAAAAAAATCAGGCATTATTTTGGGAATCGATCCGGGCACCATTGTCATGGGTTATGGTTTGATAAAAGTAACGGAAAATAAAATTTCGCTGCTTGAAATGGGTGTGTTACAACCCGGTAAAGTAAGTGACAGCTATAAAAAACTTCAACTGATATTCAATACAGTCAGCGGCCTTATAACCAAATATCAGCCCGATTCTTTTGCAATTGAAGCACCTTTCTTTGGCAAGAATGTGCAAAGTATGTTAAAGCTTGGAAGGGCCCAGGGTGTGGCCATCGCTGCTGCCATGCGCCACGGCCTGGATGTTACCGAGTATTCGCCCAAAAAGGTAAAACAATCCGTTACCGGAAACGGTAATGCATCCAAAGAACAAGTAATGAAAATGCTGCAGCAAATACTGGCCTTTGCCGATGGCCCCAGGCATTACGATGCTACTGATGCGCTTGCAGTTGCGCTTTGTCATCACTATCAGCAAAAGACAGCAATACCCGGCGGCGGCAGGAAAGTAAATGACTGGAAAGATTTCCTGGCCAAAAATCCCGATAAGCTGAGGACAAAAGGGTGATTGAAAATACTTAACCTGTCATTAACATATTTTAGACAGGCACTTTTTAATTTCATACGTTTTTACGAGTCTTTAATAAACATGGTCATACGCTCCAAAACTTTAAGGCTGGTAATTTTAACCAGTACAGTACTAATCACCATCATTGTGGCCATACAGCTGGTATGGCTGCAAAAAGTGTATTTGTACGAGGAAAAGCAGTTCAACATCAATGTTTCCAAAAGTATCAAGAGCCTGTATGATGACATGCAGCTGGTGAGTGACGTAAAGGACAATGTTCAAAAAGTAATTGAGAATGTAAGCCCCGATGTTTATTTATTAAGGATTGACTGCAGCCCGAACCTTGACCAGCTTTGGGTGAATTTAAAAGAGGAGCTTACCGATTTTGATGTGTATACAGATTGCCGTGCTGCTATTTACGACCTGGGTACAAAAAAATATACTGCAGAACAATACATAGACCTGCCCGATGCCTATTTCCCATCGGAGAACGAAAAAGTACTGCAGGTATATGAAAGAGACTACACTTATATTGCCTTATATTTTCCGCACAGGGGCCAGTACATCATTAAACAGATGAGGTTCTGGATAGCTTCAAGCGGCCTGCTGCTGCTGGTTTTAATTGGATTCGGATTCAGTGTTTTTTACCTGTACCGCCAAAAATTCTTTAATGAGACTCAAAAGGACTTTGTAAACAATTTCACGCACGAGTTCAAAACACCACTGGCTGTAATAAAAATTGCGGCAGATGTATTGCAACAGCAAAACATCATAGAGAAACCTGATAAACTTAAAAACTATGCAGGTATCATTCACGAACAAACATCGCATTTACAATCGCAGGTGCAGCGGCTGCTGGAAATTGCTTACACCGACAGAAGCAGCCTGCCGCTTGAAAAGGAAAAATTCGATATCAATGTTTTGATTAAAGAATCCATCAATGATCTTCAGCCGTTAATAGAAGAACGCAATGCCGTGGTAACAACAGATTTTGCAATGGAGGATGTGATCATTAACGCAGACAGGCCTTATTTAAGGCTTTGCCTGATAAACCTGATTGAAAATGCGATCAAATACGCAGTCAAACCGGTTATCCGGATCAGTACAAAACTCGACGGTGCTCTTTTGCTGATAGCCATTAACGATAATGGCATAGGTATTGCAGCAGAACATCAAAAGAAAATATTTGAAAGGTTTTACCGTATAATGGATGGGGAGCTGCATACCAGCAAGGGTTTTGGACTGGGGCTGAATTTTGTGAAAAAGGTGGTGGATGCGCATCATGGAAAAATAGAGGTTGCCAGCGAGCCCGGAAGCGGAAGTACGTTTACAATAAAATTATCCCTGAAATAAAACTAAAAACATGTCAAAAGGAAAAATATTACTAGCCGAAGATGATCTTTCACTTGGCTTTGTTATCAAGGATTCTTTGCAGGATGTAGGTTTTGAAGTAACCCATTGCCCGGATGGTGAAGTGGCCTGGCAGCAATTTCAAAAAAAGGAATTTGACATTTGCCTGCTCGATATCAACATGCCGGTAAGGGATGGATTTTCACTGGCAAAAAAAATCAGGCAACAGAGCGATGTGGTGCCCATCATTTTTTTAACCGCTAAAAGTTTACAGGAAGATAAACTGAAGGGATTTCAATCGGGCGCTGATGATTACATTACCAAGCCATTCAGCATTGAAGAGCTGGTGTTGCGTATCGAGGTTTTTTTACGCCGTACCAAAAAATTGCAGGCAGATACCAAGGAGGTTTACCAGTTGGGTAAATTAAAGTTTGTAGTGAATGAGTTGAAAATATATAACGGTAAGGAAGCGATCACACTTACACAAAAAGAATCGGATCTGCTGCGCTTTTTTGCACAGCACGAAAACAAGGTGCTGAAACGTGACGAAGTTTTGCTGAATGTATGGGGCAAAGATGATTATTTCCTTGGCAGAAGTATGGACGTGTTCATTACCAAGCTCCGGAAGCATTTTAAATCAGACCCCAACATCGTGCTGGAAACCATACACGGTGTAGGTTTCAGGCTGTCTATTACCGGTACTTAAAGCGCCGCTTTTAATTTATCATGCACTGCCTTCAGCTCATCCTGAGAAACTTTCATTTTGGGGCGGGTAAAATTCAGGTCATTAGCAGAATTAAGGGGCACCAGGTGCATATGTGCATGCGGCACTTCCAGCCCTATAACACTTATGCCGCACCGGTTACACTCAAAAACCTTTTCTATGGCTTTAGCAATGGGTTTGGCAAACACCAGCATTGCAGCCAGGTAATCATCCGGCACATCAAAAATCTTATCCACTTCTGTTTTGGGTACCACCAGCACATGGCCCGTTACCAAAGGTTCAATATCCAAAAAAGCAATAAACTTTTCGTTCTCTGCTATTTTGTGGCAGGGTATGTCCCCGTTTATTATTTTTGAAAAGATGGTCATAAAATGTTTTCGGTAAATATAGCACACAAAAAAATCCCATCCGTTGCACACGAATGGGATTTTGGTGAATAAATTTCTTACTTACAGCTCGATCTTTTCAATAGTGAATTTGAGCACACCGGCAGGCACAGCAACTTCGGCCACATCGCCTACCACTTTACCAAGCAGGCCCTTGCCAATAGGAGAAGTGACTGATATCTTTCCCAGCTTAAGATCTGCTTCATTCTCGGAAACTATCTTATAAGTAACCTGCTTTTTTGTATTCATATTGGTTAAAGTAACCTTCGTTAAAATGGATACTTTACTGGTATCGATATTGCTTTCGTCCAAAATACGGGCATTGGCGATAACGCCTTCCAGCTGCTTAATCCTTGCCTCCAGCATTCCCTGTGCCTCTTTGGCTGCATCGTACTCGGCATTCTCCTTTAAGTCGCCTTTTTCCCTGGCTTCTGCAATTGCATGGCTGGCAGCAGGGCGCTCAACAGTTTTCATGTGCTGTAACTCTTCCTTTAATCTTTCAAATGTTTCGGCTGTCACGTAGTTTGTTGCACTCATAATATTCAGTTTAAACAATAAAAAAAATACAACGCCTCAGATGGCCTAAGGCGTTGCATGTATTACAAAAATAGCAAAAAAATTATATTCCCAGCTTTTCCAGGATAACCGTGCTCATTTTATAAAAGGCTTCCCTGGAATAGCCTGCTATATGGGGTGTTAAAAGCACATTGGGGTGATGGGCAAGAAAGTCCAGCGCTGCCTGTTCTTCTTCATTATAGGTTGCCAGTTTCTCATTTTCCAAAACATCCAGCGCTGCACCCGATATCAAATTGTTTTTCAGTGCGTTAATCAGTGCCGCGGTGTGTACTACTGGTCCCCGGCTAGTATTGATGATAAAAGGCTTTTGCTGAAGGGATTTGAAAAAGAAGTCATCTGCCATATACCTGGTTTCTGCCGTAAGCGGCAAATGAAAACTGATCACATCGGCATAGCGGCAGATATGTTCCAGGCTTGCTTCCTTAATATTAGATTCCCCGAAGCCAAATTCGTATTTGTCGCAGGCCAGTACTGTTACATTGAAAACCGAAAGCAACCTGGCAAAGCTGCTGCCCGTATTTCCATAACCGATGATACCCACAGTTTTTCCAGTAAGTTCAATACCCCGGTTTTCCTCCCGCAGCCATTTGCCTTCTTTGATTTCGTCAAAACTTTTATTGATATGATTCATCAGGTTCAGCAACATACCCAATGCATGTTCGGCCACAGCATTTCTGTTTCCTTCGGGGCTGCTTACGCATTGAATGCCCCTGCTTCCGGCATAAGCCACATCAATCAGTTCCATACCGCTTCCAAGCCTTCCGATCCATTTTAAATGCTCCGCTTTACCCAGCAGGTTGCTGTCTATCGTCAGCCTTGTGGTTACAATAAGTCCTTCTGCGCCGCTGATGAGCTGTTCCAGTTCATCATACGTTATTTCCGGCAGGTACATAACTGCAAAGCCTTTAAGTTCAAGCCTTTCAATAAGCACTTCATGAACTTTTGCAGTAATGATGACTGTTTTTTCAGGACTCATCTTGAAGCGATCATGCTTATTTCAACATTAACACTTTTGGGAAGCCCTTTTACAGCAACGGTTTCCCTGGCAGGGAAGTCGTTTGTAAAATACCCGGCGTAGATCTCATTTACAGATCCAAACAAGGCCATGTCGCTCAGGAATATGGTTGTTTTAACGATGTTAGTAAAATCCATACCCGCTTCAGTAAGAATGGCCTGCAGGTTATTCATTACCTGTGTGGTTTCTTCGGCAATATCAGCGTTGGCCAGTTCACCAGTGCCTGGCACCAGTGCCACCTGTCCGGAAATAAAAAGCATATCACCCACCATTACAGCCTGGCTATAGGGCCCGATTGGAGCCGGGGCGTGAGCTGTGTTTATTATTTTTTTCATTTTTACCTTGTTTATTTTCTTACTTGCAAATATATCTTTTCTCAACCACCTATTTTTGCAAAAAATAAAATGATGATCGTTGTTGCTGCATCAGACGAACAATGGAACGAACTCACCAGTTCAATACCCGGTCTTCAATGGCAAAGGGTAAACGATGTTTCTGCATTTGAGCAATACAAAAATGCAGATGCCTTTTTTTGTTTGACTGAAATACATAATTCTGCTGATTTTGCTTCTCTCGCAAAACCCGTTATCATTAACTCGGTCATTCATACACTTGCAGAACTGCAAATGCCTTCGCATGTGTATCGCATAAACGGCTGGCCTGGTTTTTTGAACCGCTCCGTTTGGGAAATGGCGGGCGCCAAAAACGAAGCCGTAGAAATGCTGTTCAGGGAATCGGGAATCAAAATTGATTTTGTAAAAGACGAACCCGGCTTTGTAAGCGCCCGGATAATAGCAATGATCATTAATGAAGCTTATTTTGCTTTGGAAGAAAATGTAAGCAGCAAGGCAGAGATAGATACCGCTATGAAACTGGGCACCAACTATCCTTTGGGTCCATTTGAATGGGCCAATAAAATTGGAACCGGTAAAATCGTATCCCTGCTGCAAAAACTTTATGCAACGGATAACCGTTATAAACCAGCGCAACTTTTAATAACAGAAACAGCCTGATAACAATGCCGCTTATTTTAAATATTGATACTGCATCTGAAAAAGCACATATAAGCATTGCCCGAAACGGACAGGTTTTGCAGGCACGAAATAACGATGCCCAAAAGGAACATGCCTCTTTTCTGCAGGCTGCGGTTCAGGATATCTTGAATGTCTCTGGTATCAATATAAAAGAGATAGATGCCGTTGCGGTTACCGCCGGCCCGGGCTCGTACACAGGTCTTCGTGTTGGTTTTGCCAGTGCAAAAGGCTTTTGTTATGCATTAAAAAAACCGTTCATTACCATTAGCACCCTCGAAATTTTAACAGCTTCTGCACTGGAGGCTCTGCCGGCTGCTGCAAACCTGTTGTATTGCCCGATGATGGATGCACGCCGCATGGAAGTATTCACAGCTGTGTATGACCAAAACCTGGATATCATTCTTGATCCATGCGCTATGGTACTGAACGGGTCTTCTTTTGAAAAAGAGTTGTCTAACCATAAAATCGTGTTCTTCGGCAATGGCTCCACAAAGTGGGAGCAGTTGTGCAAACACCCGAATGCAGCGTTCAGCCCGGTATCAATTTCACCCGAAGCATTCAGTAAACGCTCAAATATACTGTTCGAAGAAAAAATATTTGCTGAGCTTGCATACAGCGAACCTTTCTATCTTAAAGAATTTCAGTCAGTTATCTAAAACCGGAATAAAATTTTTAAAAAAAACGTTATTTCTGAAAGAATATATATAGTTGCATAAGCAATTAATAGTATATTTGTAAGGTTCAAACATTGTTCAAGCATATTAAAATTAAAATTCTATGATGGTTGCGTCTCAAACACGAGAGCAGGACACAAGTTCTGCAAAGAATTCCCCAATTAATTTAGATTATAATGCACTTAAAAAAGCTGCATTGGTCTTACGGGCTTTAAACCACAAGCTGCGCCAGCAATTATTAAAATTAATTGAGGACGAAAAAAAGATCACTGTTACAGAAATTTATGTTCGCTTACGTTTGGAACAATCTGTGGCTTCACAGCACCTGGCTATTTTACGTAAAGCAGGTATTGTAAGCACAGAGCGTGATGGGAAATTTATTTTCTACACAGTAAACTACAAGCGCATTGACGAGATCAGCCAGTTTGTAAAAGACCTGGTTGGTTAAAATTTCTGCAAAAAAAACTGGAAGCGTTTGGGCTAACAGCCTGAACGCTTTTTTTATTTTAACTTTGCCGGTTCATACTATCAAATAACCTGTCATGTTCATAAAACAATTTTATACCAGTTGCCTGAGTGAAGCTGCATACTATATAGAAAGCGAAGGCGAAGTGGCTATCATAGACCCCCTGAGGGATACAGAGGAATATATTATGCTTGCAAAACAAAATAATGCGGGCATCAAATATATTTTTGAAACTCATTTTCATGCTGATTTTGTAAGCGGGCATATTGACCTTGGCAAAAAGACCGGCGCCCCCATCATTTTCGGGCCGGGTGCCGTAACTAACTATGAAGTTTATAATGCAAAGGATAATGAAATATTCAAGCTGGGAAAAATAAGCATCCAGGTTTTACATACACCGGGACATACACTGGAAAGCAGTTGTTATTTACTGCGTGATGAAAATGATAAACCACATGCTATTTTCACCGGCGATACTTTGTTTGTGGGTGATGTGGGCCGTCCCGACCTTAGCAGCGGCAATATGACCAGCACTGAGCTTGCCGGTATCATGTACGATACCATACAAAATAAGATCATGCCGCTGGCCGATGATGTGATCGTATATCCGGCACATGGCGCCGGCAGCAGCTGTGGCAAAAGCCTTGGCCCGGAAACCTTTAGTACTATCGGAGAACAGAAAAAGAACAATTATGCCTTGCAGCCTCAAAGCAAGGAAGAGTTTATTGCTGCTGTTACCGACGGCCTTGCTGTACCGCCAAAATATTTTGCCATTAATGCCCAAATCAATATGCAGGGCTATACCAGTCTGGATGCGGTGAAGCAACAGGGCCTTACAGCTTTATCAATAGAAGAATTTAAAATACTTAAGTCTGGTGATGTACTGGTATTAGACACACGCCATGCATCCATTTTTACACAGGGTTTTATACCCGGCAGTATTTTTATCGGGCTGGAAGGGCGCTTTGCCGAATGGGCAGGCAGTTTACTTTCATTTGATAAACCAATGATACTGGTTACTGAACCGGGTAAAGAAGAAGAAACTGTTGTTCGTTTATCCCGTGTTGGCTTTGATAAGATACTGGGGTATCTCCGGGGCGGATTTGAAGCCTGGCAACAGGCCGGTGAACCCACCGACATGATCATCGATATTGAAGCCGATGAACTGGCCATGGATATTCCGCACGATCCTAACCTGGTAGTGGTGGATGTAAGAAGAGAAACTGAATTTGCAGATGGACATGTTGCCGGTGCACAAAACCTGCCGCTCAATGAAATGAATGATGTGGTGAACCTGGCGCATTTTGAAGAGAACCAAAACCTGTATGTACATTGTGCCGGGGGCTACAGGAGTGTTATTGCTGCTTCACTTTTAAAACGTGAGGGCACGCATAACCTGCGTAATGTGCTGGGAGGTTGGTCAAAGATTAAGGAACAGAAAAATATCAAAACCGAAAAAGAAGCCAGTGTGTTAAACTGATCCGGCAGCAGGCGCTTTTGTATCGATCCATAGTTTTTGATAGGTTTCATTCCAGTCGTGCTTAAAACGTTTGTGACTCCACAGGTACATATCAGGTTGTCGCCTGATAGCATCTTCAATATAATCACGGTACAATATAGTAAGCTCGCCGGGCTTAAGTGCAGATGCATCTTTGCAGGCAAGTGTGAGACTGCTTTCGTATTTTCCCCTGCCTGTTTTAAAAGCCCTGCCAAATATCACGGGGCATTTCTTCATGGCCGCATTTTTTTCAGGTCCGGGTAAAAAAGCCGTAGGCTTGTTAAAGAAATTAAGCCAGTAGCAAAATTCAGGTGCAGCGGGTTTTTGATCGGCAATCAATGCAAGTGCATGTGTTTTATTTCTCCAGGTTACAAATGCTTTACGGGACTCGGTGGCTGCCAGCATATGTGTTCCGTACTTGGTCCGGAATTTATAGAAAAGCCTGTCAATTGGTTTACTGCTGATGGGCATATACACAATAACCAATGGTTGTTTTAAATGAATGGACCAGTGCAGGTTTATCCACTCCCAGTTAAACTGGTGACAGGCATGCATCTGGCAGCTGATACCTTCGGCAGCAAACTGGTCGAACAGGCTAAAATCTGTTTTGCAATGCTTGTCATAAAAACTTTGAGGAACCGAAAGGCATTTGATAGTTTCTAAAAAAGAGTCTGTGAAATTCCGGTGAAATTTTCTTTTGATACTATTCCTTTCGGCTATTGATTTTTCTGGGAAGGCAATAGCCAGGTTGCTGTCGATCACCTGTCTTCTGTATCCAAAAACCCTGAAAAGCAGGAAAGCAATGATATCACTTAGTACATACAATACCCGTAGTGGCAGTAAAGAAAGCAGGTAAAGAGGAACATAGATCAAATAATACATGCAGCGTGTGGTATGTTTCTGTTTATGCAAAGATACAATGCAGTAACAATCATACAAATTACCTCACAGCTTAAATCATGCCCTGGTTTTATCCACCCATTTTTCTTTATACGATTCATTGAAATCCCATTTCCACCGGCGGTGTGTCCACAAATAATTGTGTGGTTCTTCCCGGATTATCTTTTCAAGAAAATTGCGGAAGGCCGCAGTAATTTCACCGGTTGATGTGGCGGCAGCATTTTCTGTACACAAGGTACATTCCAGTATGTAGTGGCCACGCCTGGGTATGCGGCTGCGTACAAAAACAACAGCAGCACCGTTTTTAATGGCGCCAACTTCGGGACCCATGATAAAGGGCGCCGGTTTGGTAAAATAATTCATCCAGTAGGCTGAGCAGGGGTTGCCGGGATTTTGATCGGCTGCAAGAAAAAACACAAAGCGGTCTTTAAATATCTGTTCCCGCTTTTCCCGGAATTCCGTTGCTTTTATGAATATCGTACCGTACTTCTGCCTGATCATTAAGAACAGCCGTTCCATGGCATTGTTCTTTATGGGCATATAAATAGCATAGGTAGGAATTGCTTTGATCACCTTCGACATAAAAAGGCTTCCATACTCCCAGTTAAACTGGTGGCCCGCATGAAGTTGTACGTTCCGGCCTTTCTGTATCAGGTCTTCAATAATCGAAAAATCGCCCCTGCACCTTTTTTCAAAGGTTTTGTTGGTCATTGATATCAGCTTGATGATCTCTACAAAAGTATCGGCAAGGTTATGATAAAACTGTTTTGCTATTTTCCTGATCTCCTTATCTGTTTTTTCGGGAAAAGCTATTTTTAAGTTTGATTTTACAATTGTACGACGGTATCCAAAAAGGTAAAACATAAAAAAATAAATACCATCGCTGATAAAATACAACACTGCAAAAGGGAGCAATGATAACAGGTAAAGTAAGCCATACATGATTATATACATGAAATTGAGTTTTGCAGGTTGTGGTTGTAATAAAGGAAAGGTAGGCACTTATTGCGATGATACGGTAATAAAGCAGATGACAGAGATCATAATATCCAGGTACTGCAAAAGCCAGGCAGGGTGAATATTCTTAAATGGTACAGAATAATTAAACAATTACGGGCTATTATTTTGATACTATTATCCGGCTTTATGATTTACAACACGATATTCTGTATCATTTCCTGCTTACCGGGATAATCGGTATTATAATGCAGCCCGCGGCTTTCGTGCCTGAAACCGGCACACTTTACAATAAGATAGGCCACAGTTATCATATTGCGCAGTTCGCAAAGCTGCGGACTAACCACTGTTTTTTGATACAGCGCTTCTGTTTCTTCAAATAAAAGATCAAGTCGTTTCATGGCACGATGAAGCCTTTCATTGTTGCGCACTATACCCACGTAATCGCTCATAAGCAACTTCAGTTCTTTTACACTTTGTGTAATCAGGATCATTTCTTTGGGTGCGTTGGTACCATCTGTTTTCCAATCGGGAACCTGCAGGCCCGCTGAAGCGGGAACCGGTGGAAGACTAATATTGGAGACCGAGTCTTTATAAGCCCTGTGTGCAAAAACCATTGCTTCCAAAAGTGAATTGCTTGCCAGGCGGTTAGCCCCGTGCAGGCCGGTGCTGGCACATTCTCCGGCAGCATACAGATTTTTAATCGAGGTCCTGCCATGCTCATCCGTTTTGATACCACCACAACTATAATGTGCTGCCGGTGTAACGGGTATCAGGTGCTGCGTGATATCTATTCCGATACTCAAACATTTTTCATAAATGTTCGGGAAATGTTCGATGAATTTTTCCTTACTGAAATGCCTGCAATCCAGGAATACATTTTCGGTACCGGCAATTTTCATTTCGTTATCAATAGCACGGGCCACAATATCCCGCGGCGCCAGATCTTTGCGTTCATCATAACGTTCCATAAAAGCCTCGCCGGCATGGTTTCGCAAAATGCCCCCATCACCACGTACTGCTTCAGTAATTAAAAAATTATGGCCCCGTATGCCGGGTTCGTACAAAGCCGTGGGATGAAACTGGATGAACTCCATATTCTCAATCCGCCCTTTGGCACGGTAAACCATGGCCACACCATCGCCCGTGGCAATGGCAGGATTGGTGGTGGAGCGGTACACCTGACCGTTTCCACCGGTTGCCAGCAGGGTTATTTTGGAAAGTATCTTTTCGGTTTTATTGGTTTGCAGGTTTAGCACATACACCCCATAGCATTCCACATCGGGAGTTGACTTCGTGATCAGGTACCCAAGATGATGTTGCGTTATTATGTCAAGTACAAAACAATGATGCAGCAGTTCAATATTTGGTTTACGCTCAATGGCTTCCAGCAGTGTCCTTTCCATTTCCCTGCCGGTTACATCTTTATGATGCAGGATGCGGTACTCACTATGGCCGCCTTCTTTGCCCAGCTTAAAATCGCCATCTTTTTCTTTATCAAACCTGGCGCCCCAGCTAATGATCTCTTCAATGCGTTCCACCCCTTCCTTTACAACGATCTCCACAATATGCCTGTTGCATAGCCCGTCACCGGCTATCAGCGTATCTTCAATATGTTTGTCAAAACTGTCCTTATTAAAATCCATTACACCCGCAATGCCACCTTGTGCATACTTGGTATTGGTTTCATCACTTTGTGTTTTTGTTAGAACGGTTACCGTTTTTTCGGGGCAGGCTTCTGCCACTTTTAATGCGTACGTGAGGCCCGCAATTCCACTGCCTATTACCAGAAAATCTGTTTGCATATCCCTGTCTCCAAAAGGAGATTATTGAGTTTTAAGATAAATAATATCCGTCGCTTTGTATTTTTATAAAAGAAATTCAAATTATTGAACGCTCAGTTCCCCCTTCAGGAGGCGGAGGGGGTAGTTGTTTCCACCCAGGCACCATTCTCTTTTAGTAAACCAATGAGTTCATCAACAGCAACCTGGCTGTCGATATTTCTTTTTACGATTTCCTTGCCTTTATACAAAGTTATCTTTCCAACGCCGCTTCCCACATATCCGAAATCAGCATCGGCCATTTCGCCGGGGCCATTTACAATGCAACCCATGATGGCAATTTTAACGCCTTTCAGATGATTGGTAACTGCACGTATCTTCGCCGTTGTCTCCTGCAGATCGAATAAAGTGCGGCCACAACTGGGACAGCTGATATATTCTGTACGGGATATTCTTGTGCGGGTGGCCTGCAATATGCCAAATGCCACTGAATTCAGGAATTTTGCTTTAGGAAAAACCTTGCGGTTGCCAAAATAGTGGCCCAAACAAATCCCATCGCCAAAACCATCCAGTAAAAGGCCACCGCATTCAACAGCATAATGGATCAGGCTTTGATCCATGGTTGTATCAGTACTGTCGCAAATAACTACCACAGGGGTCTTTACCTCATTGATCATTAATTCCATGAACATCCTGCGTATGCTCTGCATGGCATTTTTATTGGTACTGCTTAAACAGAGGACCGCTGTGGTATCTTTTTTCAGCGCTTCAAAAATTTCATTATTTGGTTGGGGATGATATCCCTCCGAAAAGCAGTCCATCATTACCCAGTTCATCAGGGCTGATTTCTCAATGGTACCATCCAGGTATTGCTCTGCTTCAAAAATGGGAACATAGGTTGATTTATCCGGTGCAGCAAGCCACTCATCATGGTAAAGGATGACTTTTAAAGTTCCCGGCAACTCAAAGTCCAAAGGGGCATTGCAAAATATATAATCTGCTGCTGCGTCACCAATATGCCATTTATCGGCTCCGGAATCATAGGTATAACCAATCGATTGCAGGTCCTCTCTTTTGATGTTGTCGTATTTGCTGAAATCGGCTACAATAACAGGTACATGCTTTGCACCAATATTACTTACCTCCATACTTTCCCTCCTGTTATAATCAAAAGGAGAATAAGGCAGTTTATCAATAGCCGGAACGGCATCGTTATTTGTAACACTGTTATATCGTTTTACAATATCCTTACAAACCGGTAATTCCAATTCAGGATCTTCTGTCAATGATACGCGGATGGTATCGCCGATACCATCTTCCAGCAGGGCGCCAATACCAATGGCAGATTTTATTCTTCCATCCTCTCCATCGCCCGCTTCTGTTACACCCAGGTGCAGGGGATATGCTTCACCAAACTCCTCCATCATGTGATGTACCAGCAGCCGGTATGCCTGCACCATTACCTGCGGGTTACTGCTCTTCATGCTTAGAATAATCTGGTGATAATCTTCGGCCCTGGCAATCCTTAAAAACTCCATAGCGCTTTCAACCATGCCCATAGCGGTATCGCCGTAACGGCTCATGATACGATCACTTAAGCTGCCATGGTTTGTCCCGATACGCATGGCGGTTCCGTGTTGTTTGCAAATCCTTACCAGCGGTGTAAAACGCTCCCTGATCCTTTCTATCTCTTCTGCATATTCTGCATCGGTATATTCTATCTGCTCAAATTTTTTCTTATCAACATAATTACCGGGATTTACCCTCACTTTCTCAACGATACGTGCAGCAATTTCTGCAGCATTGGGGGTGAAGTGTATATCGGCTACCAGGGGCGTATCGTAGCCCCTTGCCTTCAGCTCATCTTTTATCAGCTGCAGGTTTTCTGCCTCCTTCTTTGATGGTGCTGTAATACGGACCAGTTCGGCCCCTGCCTCAATGCAACGGATCGTTTGTTCCACTGTGGCCATGGTATCCATGGTGTCGGTAGTGGTCATTGTTTGGATGCGGACAGGATGGTTGTTTCCAATCAACAGGTTGCCTACCTTAACTTCTCTTGTTTTAAGGCGCTGGCAGGATGTTAGGGATTCTGTGTAAGTTTGCATTCTGCAAAAATAACAATAAATGATTGTGATTGTTTACTGTGCTGGCGCTGCTTTTTAACGCATTTAACAGCCGTTGTTACCAGTCCTTTTCGGGTTTGGCAGAGGTAGCTGTGTTAACTTTTCTTAATTTGTCCTGAAGGTTTTTCTCCTGCTGCAATAAGGCTTTCAGTTTTTCTTCCGCATCCTGTTTGCTTAATTTGGATGGCTCGGGTTTGGGCTGCTGGTTCTTTTCATCTTCTTTAGGCTTTTCTTTCTGCTGCTCCTTATTTTCTTTAGGTTTCTTTTCCTCTTTTTTGTTTTTATTCTCCTGCTGCTGTTGTTTTTGCTGCTGCAGGGCTTTTTGCAGGTTCTGCCTGGCATCTTCATCCTGCGGGTTCAATTTAAGTGCATTCTTGTATGCCTCAATACACTCGGGGATCTTTTTATTGTTCTGCAGCACTACTCCTTTATTATAATAGGCTTTTGACTTATCAGTTTTTGAAACAGCATTTGCGGCTGCATCATCATAAGCCTGCACTGCCTCATCGGCCTTGCTGTTTTTATAAAGTGCATTTCCCAGGTTGTATTTTGCGGTGGCGCTTGCCGGCTTTTTTGCTATTGCCTGCTGGTATTGTGTTATAGCGTTATTGTAGTCCTTCTTTTCATAGGCATCGTTTCCCTTTTTAATAAGGGTGTTTTCATTTTGGGCCTTGCTCATTGAAGGTGTAAGCAGAAAAGCAATAAGCAATAAACCCGCCAGTCCTTTATTTGCAGCAACCTTAATGCTGGCCGGGTTTATTTTTTTTCTTTCGGAAACAAACATTTCGGCAACCAGCAAAATAAGGGTAAGCAGCAGAAAATACTGAAAGAAATATTTGTAATTAATGAGCGAATCTTCAGTAACCGTGCGCTGATCCATACCGGCCAGTTGTGCATCCAGTTTACTCACCAGTTCATCGGCGCCGGAAAAAAGCTGGTAATTGCCTTTACCCTTTTCGGCTATTTTCATCAACTCATCCTCATTCAGTTTGGTAATAACCGTGTTGCCGGCTGCATCGGTCTTTTCCTGGTTTGTAAGCTCGTCAATAATGGTTGCACCCTGCGGGGAACCAATACCAACGGTATTTATCACAATGCCTTCCCCGGCCATTTGTTCTGCGATTTTTAAAGCCCCTTCATCATGGTCTTCCCCGTCGCTGATCAAAATAACGGCTTTGTATTTTTTTTCTTTACTGTTGAAAGAGGCATTGCACATTTTTAAGGCATCTGAAATGACAGTGCCCTGCGTGGGAACAATATCGGTTGATGCGGAAGAGAGATACATTTTTGCAGCGCCATGATCGCCTGTTAAAGGCATTTGCAAATAGGCCCTACCGGCAAATACTACAATGCCAATACGGTCATTGCTGAGCCTGTCAATCAGCTTGCTCATTGCCTGTTTGGCCCTTTCAAGCCGGTTGGGTTTTATATCCTGCGCCAGCATACTTTTACTTACATCCAGGGCTATCATCACATCAATACCATTGCGGCTAACTTTTTCCATGCCCTTTGGAGAGCGAAGATTGGCAAGGGCAAAAATGCCTGTTGTTAAAGCCAGTAATACCAGCAGAAATTTAAAAGCGAATTTTTGCGGCGAATAGTTTTTGATCATCTCTGCCACCAGTGCCGGGTCGCCGATCTTTTTGATGGTACGTTTCTTCCAGTTCAGCACTAAAAAATACAAGACCAGCAATACCGGAATTACAGCCAATGCCAGCAGGTATTCTATATGTTGAAAATTGAGATTCATATCAAATGCAAATTAACCAATGCGCATAAAAGGTTAATGTTAAAATGGAAGTGAGCCTGTAATTTATTATAAGCGGCCAATACCAAATTCATGCCGCTTCAGCATCCCGACCCCTGCACTATCTCTTTCCTTCAAAAAAGCCGTATTGCTTAAGAATGGATTTAGTGATATTGAGTCTTACTGTTTTCATATCCGTTTCCTTAACGGGCGCTTTTACAAAGGTTACAAAAAAGTACACATGCCTGTTCTCTTCTATCCAGCCCACAACCCAGCCAAGGGCATTACCGTCTTCGCCAAAACCCCAGCCGGTTTTATAGCTCAGTTTGTAAGCACTGTTATTTTCCTGCACCATTACATCCCTTACCATTTGCTGTACACTTTTTCTGAATGGCAGCTGGTCGAAATATAATTTTTTGACAAAACCAAGTTGTTCATCAGGAGATATCTTCAGGGTATTGTTCAGCCAGAAGGAATCCACCGGGCCTTTGATATTCCTGTTACCATAACCAATAGTGTCAATCCATTGCTGCATGGTATCTTTTCCAATACGGCGGGCCACTTCCTGGTACCAGGCCACATTGCTTACCTTAAAAGCTTCAGTCATATCCATATCCTTGTTCCAGTCCTCATTCCAGCGTTTTACGCCATCCCATTTAATGATCATTTTTTCATCGGTGATCCTGCCGGTTTGCAAGCCAACCAGGCTGTTAAAAATCTTGAAAGTAGAAGCCGGCGAAAAGCGCATGGTATCGTACTTCATATTGTACACCGTTATTTTGCCATCTGCATTGTTGAGCATGGTAAAGCAGCCATCCACTTTATATTCGTCAAAATATTTTTTCAGGCTTTCGTCGTTGGTAGCTTTATTAACGGTGCAGGAAGCAAGAAATAAGAAATAAGAAATGAGGAATAAGAAAGTATGGAGCTGCTTCATTTTTTTGTTTGATTTTTTTTATTCAGGTGTTGCGCTGTGGCGTCCAGTGTTTCGTAGAATTTCTTCCCAAACCGGCGGGTCAGCGCTTCTTTAAGGAAAACATATACAGGTACTTTTAATTTTTTGCCCAGGCTGCAAGCCGCCCGGCAATGATCTTCCCTGGGTTCATAATTTACGTAGATGTCATCGCTGCGTTTGCTTTCTTTGATGATGATGGGAAACAGGTGGCAGCTGATGGGTTTTTTCCATTTTATTTTCCCATCAATATAAGCCTGTTCAATACCACATTTAACTACCCCGTTTGAATCCTGGATACCATACACACAAACCGCACTGTTGATGGTTGGTGTTACCCATCCATACTCCCGGTCGTACACATAGCGTCCCTGTTTTTCCAGTTCTTTTTTACTGGTTTCATTTAGATAGGGCAATACAACATCATACACTTCATTCAGCTTATCCAGTTCCTCATTTTCCAGCGGCGCTCCGGCATCACCATCCACGCAGCAGGCGCCCTTGCATTTGCTGAGGTCGCAAACAAACTGTTCTTTTACTACAGCATCGCTTACCAGGATATTATCTATTGCAATCATGGACGCAAAGGTAAAGTAAACCACTATGGAAATATTTGCCGCTCCTGAATTACTTAAAACATTAAAATATTTATCAAGTCTGGCTTTACCCGCCAGGGCAAAATAGGAAAAAGGCCTACCCTACCTCAAACCTGAATTAACCCCTGCTTAAAGGTTAATTGACCCTGGCAGCAGGGTGGGGTCATTTGCCTTCAGGGTGGGGGTACCCACCTGGCAGCGGGGGGTTAATTTGGGTACGGGGGTGGGTCAATTCGGCTTCCGGGGTGGGGGGGTACCACCTGTTGGGGTGGGGTATACCACCATTGGGGGTGGGTCAATTTGGGTTTAAGGTGGGAATATCCACCCTATATGGTGGGTAAATTCACCTTTGGGGGTGGGTACCCCCACCTATTGGGGTAGGGGTGGTGGGAATTTTTACCTAAAATGGCAGTATTTCCCTTTTTATTGATTTTTGGGCAGGTGCCAGCCAAACTAATCAGTAAGCCTGATTATTTTAAATTAGTCCATTTAAAAGTGCTGATCAAATGATCGAGGTCCTTTTGTAAAAAATCCTGAACCGGCCTTAATGAATCGGCATTGGGCGTAACATCAAAATACAGGGCCCCGCGAAAGAAGTTCTTCGTGGTGTCGCTCATAAAGAACTGGCGGGCCGTGGCAGCATTGCCACCCACCCTGAAGAAAACCCCGGTGATGCCATTAGCAGTATGAAAAAGGCTGTCCTTAATAGAAGTGGCCACTGCTTCATTTTTACTGGTAAGTTTAAAAGCATCATTTACCATATAATCAAAAACATTGGTACCCAGTGAATCTTTATAACTACCGTTAGCTTGTTTTACCTTATAGGTTGATTTACCACCTATGGCTTTATAACTTAAAAATATACGGGCACCGAAGCCGGGAAAGTCTATGTTGATCCAATACGGGTTTTGCGTATCCTGGTCGAAGTAAGTACTGTCTTTTACAACCCGGGCATACACGGGATATTCAAAGCTGTAAGGGAATCCTTCTTTTTGAAAGTTAACATATTTCCTTTCGGGAAAGTCGATCTTGTAATAGCCTGCTTTTTTGGAAGTATAGGTTGAATTGCATGCTGCAAGCAGGACACAAAAAATAAAAAGTAAAAAACAGAAAAAATTAAAGGCGTTTTTTTTCATAGGTTTTGTATTAAACAACAGCCGGTCTTTTGATGGTTACTTTTATTTTATCGAGCCTGTTCTTATTTATTTCCAGAGGAATGAAAATATAGATGCCACTTTCCACTTCCTCGTTTACCTGGGGAAATTCCCCGGCAATTTCCAGCACCAGGCCGGCCAGCGAATCACTCTCTCCCCTTACCTCGTCAAAAGTATCGGTTGATACGCCGATTACCTTGCACACATCATTGATCATCGTTTTCCCTTCAAAAATATAATTATCATCATCCAGTTTTTTGTTGATGCTTTCCTCATCATCGAACTCATCTTTGATATCGCCAATTATTTCTTCCATTACATCTTCCAGTGTTACAATGCCCGAAGTGCCGCCAAATTCATCCACCACCACGGCAAAGTGCATGTGCCTGTTCCGGAATTCCTGCAACAGGTCTTCTATCAGTTTTTGTTCATGCACAAAAAAAGGCTGGCGCAGCAAGGTATGCCAGTCAAAACTTTCAGGCTCATGCAGGTGCGGAAGCATGTCTTTGGTGTGCAGCATACCCACCACTTCATCCAGGCTGTTCTTATACACGGGCAGCCGTGAATAATGGAGGTCTTCCACTTTTCTGATGGTATCCGTAAAATTTAAATTATACTCAATGCCGCTTACGTCGAGCCTGCTGCGCATCACTTGTTTTACGGTAGTATCGCCAAACTTGCGGATACCTTTCAATATTGATTTTTCTTCCGAGGTGGCTTCGTGTTCGGGCAAAAGGTCAATGGCATAATCGAGATGACTGCTGTCCATGGAAGAGGAGTTTTCCGAGGAAAATTTCTTCTCAATTTTGTCGCTGTAACGCACCATCCTTTTACTGAAGCGGTAAAACAAACTACTGAATATCTCGATGATAAGTGATGCGGTGGCAGCAAACCAAATCTTATGATGTGTGGCCCAAACCTTGGGGAGTACTTCGCCAAAAAGCAATAATAAAAAAGTAACAGAAACCACTTTAATTAAAAAAACAGGCCAAAAACTTAAATGGAGACTGCCAATCCAGTTGTCGATGAGAATATTGGAAATAAGTACGATGCCGATATTCACAAAGCTGTTGCTGATGAGCATGGAGGCCAGTAATGTTTTTGGCTGCTCCAGTAAATTAACAATGCGGCGGTAAGCCGGCTGCTTTTTTGTTCGCAGCATGTTTATGTCCTTAAAAGTGAGAGAAAAAAAAGCTATCTCTGACCCGGCCAGCAAAAAAGACAAAATAAAAAGTATAAAGACAATAAATAAAAGTACAGTTGTAGCGGCAGGCGTTATTGCCAAAAGATTGAAAGTAAAAAGATCATTAACCGAATGGTAGTCCAAAACAATGAGTTTAGGTAAAAAATATGGTCTGTTTAATTTTAAATGACTGGTGCAAAACTAATTTAAAAAGGCAAACGCTCTGAACCGTCATCAGCGGTCGGGATATCCGGTTCATTATCCGGGCCATCAAAACCCTCCAGTCCGTGTCCCTGGCTACCGTCAGCTTTTTTATCCAGCATGATCAGGTTATCGCCCACCACTTCTGTAGCAAATTTTTTATTTCCTTCCTTATCCTCCCAGCTGCGGGTTTTCAGGCGGCCTTCTATGTATACCAGGCTTCCGCGGTGCAGGTATTTTTGTGCCAGTTCGGCCAGGCCCCTCCAGAGTACAATGGTATGCCATTCTGTTTGCGAAACCAGCTTGCCGCTCCTGTCTTTATAGGTTTCAGTTGTTGCCAGTGAAAATTTTGCAACCGCAATATTCCCTTCCAGAAACTGCATATCGGGATCTTTGCCCAGGTTACCAATCAGCATCACCCTGTTAACTCCTCTCATAAAATTGTATTTATTCTTGTGCTGCGATTTCAGGCTCTTTCTTTTCTCAAACCAATACCATGCCTACAAATTTAAAGATACACTTTTATCTTTCAAATGCCTTAAGCTCATTTTCGGCCAGGTAGGCCGTTATAAGTTTGGGGAATGCCAGCTTCTTCATTTCTTTATACGTAACTGCTTTATAATCATTTAAAGCAGGCTCCCGCTGCAGTTTTACCTGTATAAAACTACCCTGAAGGGTTTGATGGGTGAGCTGTTGCTTATAGGGCGCCGAAACATCAAGTACCGTGGCATTGCTTTTGCCTGCCAGCTTTTTGTAAAGAGGTGTGAACAGTAATTCTTCCAAAGCAGTTAGCCTGTCGGTTTCAAGCAATACAAATTCATACAGGTTCTCCCATATTTCCTTTGGCCCTCTTTTTCTTACATACACCCTGCCTTCAAAACCGAGAATGAAATAATAGAAATAGCGCTGCTTCTTTATGATCTTTCCTGTTTTAACGGGTAAGCTATCCACTTTTTGTTCTGAAAATGCCCGGCACTTATTCTTTAAAGGACATGCCGAACATAAAGGGCTTTGTGGTTTACATATCACCGCTCCAAAATCCATTATGGCCTGGTTGTAAATGCCGGGCTGTTCTGTATCAAGCAGTTTTTCGGCCAGTTGGGTAAATTCTTTTTTTCCGGCTGTTGAATCAATAGGAATATCAATACCAAAATAACGCGACAGTACCCTGAACACATTTCCATCCACCACTGCATGTGGTAAATTGAATGCAAAGGAAGCGATGGCTGCAGCCGTGTAAGGGCCAACTCCTTTGAGTTTTAAAATCTCTTCGTAAGTACCCGGAAAAATACCCTTCCTTTCATCAGCGATAAACTTTGCAGTGGCAAGCAGGTTCTTGCAACGGGTATAATAGCCCAGTCCTTCCCAAAGTTTAAATACCTTTTGTTCCGGTGCCTTTGCCAGTTTTTTAATATCCGGGAAATTTTTTACAAAGCGATTGTAATATTCCCATCCCTGCTCCACACGGGTTTGCTGTAAAATGATCTCACTCAGCCAGATCTTGTAAGGATCCTTTTCGCCCTTCCATGGCATAGAGCGGTTGTTAAGCTCCCTATTCCATTTTAAAAGTTGCCGGGTAAAGTATTTAACGTTATTGCTCATTTCGTTAATGTATAATTACATTAGTTTTTAAAATATCTATATAGTTTATAAATATTTAATAATCAAATTGTTATAACCCAGCGCTATATTGCCACTCATCACAATTTTACCACAAAGTACCTGATAATCACCAACTTATTTGGAAAATTCGGATTTTTTGTTGTATTTTTCTAACAGTTACAATTCTTAAATTTATCTTTTATGAGAAAAGCAGACCTCATTAATGAAATTTCTGATAAAACAGGAATCCCCAAAGTAGATGTTTTGGTTACACTTGAAACCATGTTCAAATCTGTAAAAAACAGTTTGGCAAATGGCGAAAACATATATATACGTGGCTTTGGCAGTTTTATAACTAAAAAAAGAGCTGCCAAGATTGGCCGCAATATCAAAAAAAATGTTGCAGTGGAAATTCCTGAACATTTTATACCTGCTTTTAAACCTGCCAAAGAATTTATGCAGGAAATAAAATCTTCAAAAAATATCAAAGAGACTCCCCTATTAGAGGATGACAATGAAGACTAATGTACCTTTGCATTTCCTGGAAAGCAAAGCAGGTTTTATACAATGCCTAAAAAACAGCTGATCATTTCTGTTACCGCACTTGTGCTGGTAATACTCCTTTTTAAGTTTGGATCCACAGTAGCGCCCAAAACCAAGGTGCCTCCTGCAGCGGCTGCATCGGCAAAAAGCTTTGATATTCTCAAATTTATTGAGGAAGAGAAAAAACATTTAACCGCCAGCCAGGCAGAGTCCCTTTCAAAATTAGAAAATAGTGTAACACGTGGAGATGTTAACAGTCAACTACTTATAGCCAATACCCGATTGGCCGATTTCTGGAAGGACAGCGCTGGTTCCTTTGAACCCTATATTTATTATTTATCCGAGGCTGCCAAGTTGGATAAGTCGGAAAAAAACCTCACCTTTGCTGCCCAATTAATTTTAAACGACCTCAGATCTGAACAGGATGAGGCTAAATTAAACTGGAAAACAGCACAGGCAATAGCCTTATTTGAAAAAGCGATAGAACTTAACCCCGGAAACGACGATTTGAAAGTCGGTTTGGGAAGTTGCTATATACTGGGTAAAGGAAGGGTTGGCGGACCGGCGGAAACCATGAAGGGTATTCAGCAGTTGCTGAGTGTTGTAAGAAAGGATTCAAACAACATGAAGGCGCAAATGATGCTTGGTATAGGTGGCTATGTTTCGGGACAATATGATAAAGCTGCCGAGCGTTTACAAAAAGTAATAAATGCCGAGCCTGATAATGTGGAAGCGATTGCTTTTTTAGCCAATACCTATGCTGCCAAAGGAGATAAAGCCGAAGCCATTAAATGGTATAATATTAGTAAAAGGCTTATAAAAGATCCGCAGTATCAAAAGGAAGTGGATGAAAGGATCAAATCATTACGGTAACATGCCGGCATAAAAACCGGATTACATATTTAAAAACATTATTTAAAAAACAAAAAAGACTAGTTATGCCTTGTGGTAAAAAGAGAAAACGTCATAAAATTGCAACACACAAGCGTAAAAAACGTTTAAGAAAGAACCGTCATAAGAAGAAGTAATTCTTTTTGACCGGTGCCCGGAATCCTCATCCGGGCACATCTATACCTGCATTCATTACAGCTGAAGGCTGATTGATAATGCATGCAGTTATGTTTTCCTTTATTGATGTACTGGTCTTATCAAAAATTCACGCTTGACCAAGGAACTTATAATTAATTCGGCTCCTCAAGGGGTTGAAATAGCCCTCCTGGAGGATAAAAAGCTGGTGGAGCTGCATACCGAAAAAGCTGATGCAAGCTTTGGCGTGGGCGACCTGTACCTTGGAAAAGTTAAAAAACTCATTCCCGGCCTTAATGCAGCTTTCATAGATGTGGGCTTTGAAAAAGATGCCTTTCTGCATTACACCGATCTCAGCCCTTACGTTCGCTCCATTTTAAAATTCACCAACGAGTCTATCAACGATAAAACCGAAGGTGGTTTTGATTTTTCAAAATTCAAGGTGGAACCGGAAATTGTAAAGACCGGAAAAATAGCCGAAGTACTTAGCGGAAAACCCAATGTGCTGGTTCAGATCTTAAAAGAGCCAATAGCAGCCAAAGGGCCCCGTCTCAGTTGCGAACTTTCCTTACCCGGTCGTTTTGTGGTGGTGACACCATTCAACGATATCATTGCGGTTTCAAGAAAAATTCATTCATCCGAAGAGCGTAAAAGATTACACAAGATCATCGAAGCTATAAAGCCCAAAAACCTGGGTGTAATTGTACGTACCGCTGCAGAGGGCAAGCATACAGCCGAACTGCACGAAGACCTGCTGGGCCTTGTTGCCACCTGGAAAACTATTCAAACTAACCTCAAAGGCGCTACCCCGCCAACAAAAATTTTGAGTGAACAGGGTAAAACAACCAGTATCCTGCGTGATCTGTTGAATGAAGATTTTAACAAGATAGTGGTGAATGACAAGAGCATTTTCAGTGACGCAAAAACCTATATACAGCGTATTGCACCGGATAAGGCAGATATTGTTTCACATTATAACAATGGCTCACCCATATTCGACAGTTTTGGCATCACCAAACAGGTAAAAGCCTCTTTTGGCAAAACGGTAAACCTTCCCAGCGGCGCTTATTTAATTATTGAACACACCGAGGCCCTGCACGTAATTGATGTAAACAGCGGTTATAAGAGTGTAAGCAATAACCAGGAACAAAATGCCCTGGAAACTAACCTGGAAGCGGCTGAAGAGATTGCCAGGCAAATGCGCCTGCGTGATCTGGGCGGTATCATTGTGGTGGACTTCATTGACATGAAGCTGATGGAGAACAAGAAGAAGCTGGCAGATGCCATGGATGGTTTTATGAAAGCCGACCGTGCCAAACACGCTGTACTGGCTATCAGCAAATTCGGGCTGATGCAGATCACCCGGCAGCGCATGAAGCCGGAAATGACCATCAATACCACTGAAGTATGCCCAAGCTGCAACGGAACCGGAAAAATTTCATCCACCCTGATCCTCGAAGACGAGATAGAAAAGAATTTGAGTTACCTTATCATGCAGAAGCACAAGGGGCTTACTATCGAGATCCACCCCATATTACATGCTTACCTTACCAAAGGCATTTTCTTTAGTAAACTAAGTAAATGGCGTCGCAAGTATAAACAGCGTATTAAACTTAAAGCCAACAATAACTATCATTTAACGGAGTTTCATTTTTTTGATGATAGTGATGAAGAAATTAAACTTTAAAAAAGAGCAGCTGAATTCAGCTGCTCTTTTTTTAGGTTGATTTATTGCTTTTTACTGATTAGCCGCTGCCGCTTTCCTTGCCTTTGCACGGGCCACACGGCCAGTATTCTGGTCAGTTTTTCTGCCTATCAGGTATCCGGCACCTGCCCCGATTACACTACCAATTAAGGCACCCTGGCCACGGTGTTCTTTATTTACAATGGCACCAAAAATTGCACCCGTTCCGGCACCTACTACAGTACCTTTAGCAGCATGGCTCCATCCTTTATCCTGCTTAACCTGGGTGGCGTTATTTTCCGAACTATAATATGCATTTGATGAGCTGCTGCTGCCTGATTTGTATGCGGTAGTTCTTTTTGGAACAACCGGCTTTACACCTGGCTTATTTATGGCATCCTGGTTAATGACGTACTTATTATTGCCAATATCTGTCAGCACATTGATTTGAGACAAACCGGTAGTATCTACCAATACCATATTCTTATTAACAGGCTCACTTGTTTTGGTTTTGCAAGCTGCAAATACAACAGCTACAGCAAAAATGGATAATAGCTTTTTCATAATTTCAGGTTTTAAAACTGGTTATCAAATACTCATTTATTTTGCTAACCTAATCTTTAAAAAACCGTGCCAATTACCCAAAAAATACAAAATTTGATTTTTATAAACTGCATATCAATGCACTTATGATTTGCAGTAATTTAACATACATTGTTTACGGGGCAAAAAAAATCCCCAATTTTTGGGGATTTTTATATCAGGAATGACATTTTTTAATGATGATGGTGGTGCTGCATCGCATTCAGTTCTTCGGGGGTAACTGTTTTTTCCTTGGGTTTTGCCTGCGATTCCATCCAACTAAACAACTTCTCTGTTATCAAACGGCGATAGCTGCTGTCAACTTGTTTTTCATCCTTCATCATCCGGTCGATATAGCTTTCGATCCAGCTGGTATCTTCTCCCAGGTTCATTGTTCCGAAATAACGCATGATCTCGGTCTTCATATACTCCCGCAATTCTTCATTGCTAACTTCCAGTTGATTTTCTTTCATCAGCTTATCACTGATAAGCGTCCATTTTAACTGGCTGCTAAAGCCGGGAAATTCAGCTTCTGCTTCTTCAGCAGTCTTTTCTTTTTCCCCGCCGGTTTGCAACCAGCGTTTTAAGAACTCAGCCGGGAATTCCATGCTGGTCTCATCCAGCAGGTAATGGTAAAGCTGATCCTGCAATTGGTTACGGCTTTGGCTGTTCCAGTAGTTTTGTATTTCCTCTTTAAGTGCATCCCTTAATTCAGCTTCGGTACTGATGTTTTTACCAGGAAAAATTTCCTTGAAGAACTCTTCGTTCAGTTCACGTTTTTCTACCAGTCCGATCTTCACAATTTCAAGGTTGAAATATTTTTTTGCAGCTTCTTTATCATCTTTTTCAAAACCCAGATCCTGCAAAAACATTTCCAGTTTATCATCGTCAAAAGCCTTGCTCAATTGTATAGTTACGGTTTCACCAGTCTTCTTTCCCATGAATTTCTTCTGCGTAGCAGCAGTCAGGTATTTCAGAATAACGGAGTTCTCTTTACTTACACCGCCCTCAATTACATTTCCATCCTTATCGGCCTCTGTAAACAAAATATTCAAAACATTCTCATCATTGTCTATGGTTTCCGGTTCGGTCATTTTACCAGCTTTTATCTGCATACGGCCAATTTCTTCATCAATCATGGCATCGGTAGCTTCAACCTTATGCAGTGTTACTTTTGCCTTTGCAATGTCAGGCAGTGTATAATCCGGTTTCAAACCTATTTCAAAACCGAACTCAAAATCGGCCGGGTTGTTCATGTTTATTTCCCGCAGGTCGCTCCTCAAAGGAAGGGGCTGGCCGAATATCTCGGGCTTTTCATTATTGAGCCAGGTATATAGTTCCTTTTCAACCGATTTTAATACCTCATCGTTAAAAATAGACGGGCCATACATTTTTTTGATCATTCCCGAAGGAACCATGCCCTTTCTGAAACCCGGTATATTAGCAGTTTTGCTGTACTCTTTCAGTTTTTTCTCAAAAGAGGGTAAATAATCTTCCTTGCTCACTTTCACGGTCAGTTTATCGTGTAAAAGACCAATGTTTTCTCTTGTAACTGTTGCCATTGTTGATTGTTTATAATTTTAAAAGGTTTAAAGGCTTTAAGGTTATTGTTCTTTTTAAACCTTTAAACCTTTAAACCTTCAGCCTTGTATTGGTGCGGATGATAGGGGTCGAACCTACATGGATTACTCCGCCAGATCCTAAGTCTGGTGCGTCTGCCAATTTCGCCACATCCGCTAAAGGGCTGCAAAAGTAAGGGATTTTGAGAAAACAGAAAACAGATTTGTTTACGTAAATTCGTTGTTATCACATGGAAACAGCTTTAAACATACCCAAATACAATCTTTCAGAAGAAGAAGAAAAAAAAGAGATACTGCGGCAGTACCGCGGGCTTTTACGCGTATTAAAATTAAAGTTAAAGCCGGGCGACAAGCAGTTACTCAGGGTGGCGTTTGAAATGGCAGCCAAAGCCCATGAAACCATGCGGCGCAAAAGCGGGGAACCCTATATACTTCATCCCATTGCCGTGGCTAAAATTTGTGTGGAAGAAATTGGCCTGGGTATACGGAGTACCATTTGTGCCCTGTTGCATGATACCGTGGAAGATACCGATATCACACTGGATGATATACAGCGTGAATTCGGAACCGAGATCACCAAAATTGTTGACGGGCTTACCAAGATCAGCACGGTGATGGATACTAACAGTACCCAGCAGGCAGAGAATTTTAAAAAGATCTTGTTAACCCTCACAGATGATCCAAGGGTTATTTTAATTAAACTGGCCGACCGGCTTCATAACATGCGTACGCTGGAAAGTATGAAGCGGGAGAAACAGCTTAAAATATCCAGTGAAACAATTTATGTATATGCCCCGCTGGCCCACCGCATGGGCTTATACACCATCAAAACAGAACTGGAAGACCTGGCCATGAAATACATGGAGCCGGATACTTACAAATATATTGCCCAAAAACTAACGGATACAAAGCGGGAAAGAACCAAGTATATCAATGACTTCATCAGGCCTATAAAAGAAAAACTGGAAAAAGCTGGTTTTGATTTTGAGATTTACGGGCGCCCCAAAAGCATACACTCCATCTGGAACAAGATGAAAAAGCAGGGCGTTAGCTTTGAAGAAGTGTATGACCTTTTTGCCATTCGCATTTTGCTGAACAGTGCCCTTGAAAATGAAAAAGGTGATTGCTGGAAAGTGTACAGCCTGGTTACTGAAGAGTACAGCCCTTCCACACAGAGGTTGCGTGACTGGCTGAGCAATCCTAAGAGCAATGGCTACGAAGCCCTGCATACAACAGTAATGGGCCCCCATGGTAAATGGGTGGAAGTGCAGATCCGTTCTAAACGCATGAACGAGATAGCCGAAAAAGGCCTGGCAGCGCACTGGAAATACAAAGAAGGCACTTCAGATGAGAGCCGCTTTGATAAATGGTTTGGACAGATACGGGAAGCTCTCAACAGCCCTGATGATAACTCCATCGATTTTTTACAGGACTTTAAAACATCCTTCCTGGCCGAAGAGATTTACGTATACACCCCCAAAGGTGAAGTTAAAATGCTTCCGGTGGGTGCTTCTGCACTTGATTTTGCATTTGGTGTACATACCGCAGTAGGAAGTAAATGTATAGGCGCCAAAGTAAATCATAAACTGGTTCCCATCAGTCATAAATTACATAGCGGCGACCAGGTGGAAATTATTACCAGCGCCAAACAAAAGCCCAATATTGAGTGGCTGAATTTTGTGGTAACCAGTAAGGCCAAAACCAAGATCAAGGACACCCTGAAGGAGGAAAAAAGAGCTGTGGCAGAAGAAGCCAAGTACACGCTTCAGCGCAAACTGGAGGCCATGGGTGCCAGCATGAGCCAGTACAATTTAGAAGAGCTTTCTAATTTTTACAAAAGAAGCTCATCACTTGACCTGCTGTACGATATTGCCATAAAAAAGATTGACCTTAAAGAACTAAAGGATTTTACAACACATGGTGACAAACTGGTGCCGCCCCGGATCGTAAAGGTAGCTGAAGAGAAAACAGATCGGGAAATTCCGGTAAAACCCTTTGATAAAAAAGATGCTGAGCTGATCATTTTTGGTGAAAGCAGTGATAAGATACAATACTCACTGGCCAATTGCTGTAAACCTATACCAGGCGATGATGTATTTGGCTTCGTATCAACCGGCGAAGGCCTCAAAATCCACCGTACCAATTGCCCCAATGCAGCCAGGCTGCTGGCTAATTACGGGCACCGGGTGGTAAAAACAAAATGGGCAAAAAACAAAGAGATTTCTTTCTTAACCGGTTTAAGAATTATTGGTTTGGATGATGTGGGTGTTATTCATAAGATAACCAACCTCATTAGCGGTGAAATGAAATTCAATATTTCTGCCATGACAATCGAAGCGAAGGAAGGCATTTTTGAAGGCAATGTAAAAATATTTGTTCACGACAAGGAGGAACTGGATGAACTGGTGAACCGGCTGGTGGCCATGAGTGGCATCGAACGGGTGGACAGGTATGATACAGAGTAGAAGTTGGGCTTGTCGTTTTTAACAGGTATAGGTTAACAATTGTTTTACCAGCCCATACAACCCTTTCACTGAAAAATAACTCATATTTACACATCAAAATAATCTAAAACAAAAAATCATGCAGGAATTAATTACACAACTTACAGAAAAAGCGGGCATCAGCGCCGAGCAGGCTGCCAAGGCCATCAATACCATCAAGGATTTTGTAAAGGAAAAATTTCCAATGCTCAGCGGGGCTGTTGACAATATGTTTGCGGGTTCTGCCGACAATGCTGCACCGGCTGCAGCAGCCACAGCAACCGAAGCGCCAAAAGCAGAAGAGCACAGTGTACTGGATAAGATCAGCGATGTGATACCTGGCGAAACGGGAGAAAAGATAGAAGACTTTGCAAAGAAAGCTGCCGATAAAGCAGAAGATGTTTTTGACAATGTTAAAGACAAACTGAGCGGTTTGTTTGGCGGAGATAAAAAATAATTTATCAATTCCGGTCAAATAAAAAGCCATCCACAAATAATGGATGGCTTTTTTATTTTTATTTACAGCTTTCTATTTCAGCACTTCCCTGCTGATAACGAGTTTCTGTATCTCGCTGGTTCCTTCACCAATGGTACATAGTTTACTATCGCGGTAAAATTTCTCCACGGGAAAATCTTTTGTATAGCCATATCCTCCAAATATCTGCACAGCATCTGTGCTAACCTTCACGGCCACTTCACTGCTGTAATATTTGGCCATGGCCGATTCTTTGGTCATTGGCAGTCCACGCATTTTCAGATCGCAGGCTTGTTTGATCAGCAGGTCCGCCGCTTCAATTTCTGTTGCCATATCTGCCAGTTTAAAACTTATACCCTGAAAGTTGGCAATTGGCTGATCGAACTGGTGACGCTCTTTGGCATATTGCAATGATGCTTCATATGCGCCACGTGCAATACCCAGCCCCAGTGCAGCTATCGAAATGCGGCCCCCATCCAGGATTTTCATACTTTGTTTAAATCCCTGCCCTACTTCCCCCAACCTGTTTGCATCCGGTATGCGGCAGTTATCAAAGATCATTTCGGCGGTTTCGCTGGCACGCATACCCAATTTATTTTCTTTTTTTCCGGCGCTAAAACCAGCTGTGCCCCTTTCCACAATAAAGGCGGTTGAGTTGTCTTTGGAGCGTGGCTCGCCGGTACGGCAAATTACCACGGCCACATCCCCGCTCTTGCCATGGGTTATCCAGCTTTTGGTTCCGTTTATCACCCATTCATCTCCATCCTTCACAGCCGTCGTTTTCATATTGCCTGCGTCACTTCCCGTATTGGCTTCTGTAAGGCCCCAGGCCCCGATATATTCCGCAGTAGCCAGTTTAGGCAAATACTTTTTCTTTTGCTCTTCGTTACCAAAGGTTAAAATATGTCCTGTGCACAGTGAGTTATGGGCAGCAAGAGACAAGCCAATGGAGCCACACACTTTTGCAATTTCCTGGATAATGGAGTTGTATTCGTAATAGCCAAGGCCGCTTCCCCCGTACTCTTCGGGAACCAAAACGCCCATCAGGCCAAGCTTGCCCATCTCTTTAAATATGTGTACCGGAAATTCCTGGCTTTCATCCCAATCCATTAGCCTGGGCTTAATATGCTGCAAAGCAAATTCACGGGCAGTTTGAGCAACCTGCCCTGTTAGTTCAGATGTTGTGAAATTCATAAATAGCAATCGTTATGGGGTGCAATTTAAGACATTTTGCCTACCTGCAAACGTTAGCATTATCATTTAATGGTAATATAAGGCGATATTTTACCATACAGGTCATCAGTTACCAGTAATATTTTTTTTATGTCCTGCGTAGCTGCAAAACTGCCATGCTGTGTTCTGTACTGCACAATTGCATTGGCCAGCTGGTAGCGTATGTAAGGATGAGCTTTCAGTTCATCAACGGAAGCCTTATTTATATCCAGCTTTTTTACATCCCGGACACCCATTACCAGCCTGCTTTTAATTTTCTGAAAAGTGGAATCAGGCAAGCCATAGGTTTCTGCAACCTGTTCAATTTTGTAAAAACCTCCCAGCTTTTCCCTGAACGCAACGATACGAGCCGCCAGTTTGCTGCCAATGCCCGGCAGGGCAATAAAGGCAGCCGTATCGTCAGAGTTAACATCACAGGGTATTATGTTGTAAGTGCGTTTTGTAAAAGTTCTGGGGTCTTCCCGGTCAGGATATTTATCATAATCAGATGCCGGTTTTTCTTCAATTCTTACATAGGGTAAAAGTCTTTTTACTTCATCTTCATGCAGCCCCCATATTTTACTTATATCTTCCGGTTTGTAAAACCGGCCGCCTTTTGAAATATAATTATGAATGATGCTGGCAGTTTTTTCCCTAATACCCAATTTTATCCATCCCTCTTCAGACAAGGAATTTGGGTCAAAATAGAACAGCTGGCCTTTAGGGGATTGATTGTATCTGCCCCCAGGTTCCGGGTAATCGGTATAATTATCTTCATTGAATTTTCGTTTGGTAAATTTTTTACCAGTATCCTCCTTTACATTAAGCCGGGCTATATCTTTTTCAAACGAGTTGGTATTTAGTGGCTTTGATTTAATAAAAAAGGGTAACAAAAATGGGAGCGTGGTAAAAAATATTATCAATACAACAATTACTAAAATGCCCCACCGCTCTTTTCGGGTAAAAGAAAGATATTCCGGCAGATATTTTTTTGCTTCTGACATTAGTGCCAAGATAGGCAAGCTGTCATTAACTTACAGGGGGAGAAGTTCTACTGGTTGATAGAAAAATTTCGATTGGGATATGCTCTTAATCCAACAGGTTCATTTAAAGTAAATTTCCTGGCCGTCAAATGCCAGGCTAATTCCCTGCGGTAGTTCAGCATTGATGTCAAGATGCCTGCCCAACTGGTGGCTTATAGGGGTAAAGTAGCCGTCTGCAACACCTGATTCCTTTGTCAGGGTAATGGCTTCATCTAATGTAAAATATAATTTTAATAAAAAATATAAAATATTTTTTTTAAATGAGTAAAAAATAATATTCTTGCAAAAAGCTTAGAATTGTTACTAACTGCTTTCTTTTTTTAGAGATTATATAAAACCCCGCAAAAAAGGATGCGGCAATCTCGTAGTATTCATATGAAAAAAATATTTTTTGTTTTTGTAGCTTCAGCTCTCACTTGCTTATCATTTGGTGCTAAACCAATTACTCCTGAAGTTAAACCGGTTACCTATAATAGTTTTGAAGAAATTCTCAGGACAATTGATCCAACTATATTACCGCATCAGCCGGCTAGTGAAGAGTTTAGTAGTGGCTCCACAAATGATCAGTTTGGTAATACAAACTATGTAGAAGTTTTGTCCCAAAAAGCTGCTATTGTCAGAAGTTATGTCGCAGGTAAATATTACGAAGATTTAAGTGAATTAAGAGATATTGATGTAATTGCATTGGCTGTTGTTATGGTTCCATTTGAATCGAGAGGAAATATGCAAAGAGTTTCTTATCAACAAGCCTTTGATTGTATGATGACGGCTATAGGAGTAGCTACGGGAATCAGTTCTTTATATGCGTTGTTTTCAGAAGGAGCTGCTGTAAGCACTATATTAGGCACTTTAAAAAATATTATTAGAATATCAGGGGGTTGGTTTATGGTTGGTTATGGTGTTTATTCATTTGGATCATGTGTTGGTTGGTGGTAATTTTTATTCTGAAATTTTGATTATGAAAACTATACTTGAAATTTTGCTTTCTGCTGTATGTGCTTTTGGAATTATTAAGCAAATACTTCGTATCATTTGGTTATATTTTCCCAATTTTTTGTACGGAAGTTTTTTATTTAAAAATAAAGATTCTAGTAAAATTGAGTTGCTGATGTATTATATTTTGGCAATTGTTGCAATGGCGTATTATATTGTTTATGTTTTGGATAAGATAATATAGTTCACTTTCTTAAGCAATTAAATTTCAAATTGCTGCCTGTCAAAAGCCAGGCTTATGCCTGGCGGCAACAGGTTATTTATTTCGCAATGCCTGCCAAGTTGGTGACTGATATGTGTAAAATATGCTGATGGTATGCCTAACTCCTGAACTATGGCAATAGCTTCATCCAATGTAAAGTGAGAGATATGGGCTTCTTTTCTAAGTGTATTCAGTACAAGTGTGTCGGATCCTTTTATTTTCTCTTTCTCTTCGTCTTCTATCTTATTGGCATCAGTAATGTATGTGAACGACCCAAACCTGAACCCCAGCACCGGCATTTTTAAATGCCATACCAAAATGGGCGTAACTGGTATATCACCCACCACAAAAGGTTTATCATCAATGGTATTTAAATTAAGGTTGGGTATGCCTGGATATTTTTTGTCGGAAAAAGCATAGGCAAATTCACGTTTAATCGCTTCTTCGGTTAATGAATTGGCATAGAGTTCCATGGGCTTTTGCTGAAAA
The DNA here is from genome assembly GCA_044226725.1 of Ferruginibacter sp. GTDB lineage: Bacteria > Bacteroidota > Bacteroidia > Chitinophagales > Chitinophagaceae > Ferruginibacter. The sequence continues at coordinate 335,153 of JBGAGM010000005.1, forward strand.
TAATTGAATGCCCTTACATCATCCAGGCCGGCAATATGGTCTTTATGGGGATGGGTAAATAATACAGCGTCCAGTTTTTTTACCCCTGCCCTCAGCATCTGGTAGCGAAAATCAGGTGTTGTGTCCACCACCAGGGAGGTGGTATCGCTTTCAACCAGTATACTTGAACGCAACCGCTTGTCTTTTTTATCGGGTGATGTACACACTTCGCAGTTGCAGCCAATCATAGGCACACCACTGCTGGTTCCGGTACCCAAAAATGTTATTTTTAATGGCGGGGATTGCATGAAAATGAGCAATAAGGGATGTAAAATAAGAAATAAGGAACGAATAATACAATGAAGGTTGCATACTTCCTTATTGCTTATCCCTTATTTTAAAAGTCTTACTTGTGCTCAGCCACAGCCATCACTTCATCATATACTTTCTGGCTTTCGTGTGTAAGTGCATCAAAATTTATGTCTAATTGCGGCATCAGGTCAATGAGGGTGTTCATTCTTCCCTCTGTTTGAAAAAACTTATTAATTACAATGACTTTTTTATCCTGCAGGATGCAGTAACCGCTTTGAAAAGTTCCACGCTCGTAACGAATGATATAACCACATTCCTCCGCAACTTTCTCTATCTTATCTAAATTATGTTGTGTGTATTTCATAGTCCGCAGCCCAAATTGAGCTTTTACCTCTTTTATTTACATGCAAATACAATTAAATGAAGAGCAATAAAAAATAAAATTTTCAACAAACGTGAATAACTAAAAATCAGATGTTAAAACCACAAGGTTCCTCGTCCCGGGCAGTGTTGAAGTGCAGCGGGCGGGGGAAGCTACTTATTTGTCATTCTTATCACCGGCACAATCATCTCTTCCAGGCTAATACCCCCGTGCTGAAAAGTGTTTCGGTAATAATTTGCAAAGTGGTTATAATTATTGGGGTAACATAAGTAGAGATCGCCTTTGGCAAAAATAAAAGAGGAATTTACGTTGGGTACCGGCAAACCTGCTTCCCTGGGATCGCGGAAGGCCAGTACATCTTTGGGTTCGTAATTCAGGTTTCGTCCATGTTTATACCGCAGGTTGGAGGTGGTTTGCTTATCGCCGATAACTTTTGCCGGTGTATTTACCCGCACGCTGCCGTGGTCGGTTGCCACAATCATGGTTAGTTTTTTTTCCGCAATTTTCTTTAATGCCTGGTGCAATGGTGAATGGGCAAACCAGCTTTCCGTTATACTCCGGTAACTTGTTTCATCGCCGGCCAGTTCCTTCAATACTTCCATTTCGGTACGGGCATGGCTTAGCATATCCACAAAGTTGTATACTATGATATTGATATCGTTATCCATCATATTATGGATGTTATCTACCAGCTTCTGTCCGTCGTTATTGTTGGTTACCTTGGTGTAGGAATATTTCAGGTCTGCCTTGCCAAGGCTTTTCAGCTGCGCCTTAAAGAACTCTTCTTCAAACAGGTTCTTACCGCCATCCTCATCATCATTTTTCCATTGCACCGGAAATTTCTTTTCAATATCAACCGGCATCATTCCGGCAAAAATTGCATTGCGGGCATATTGCGTTGCCGTGGGTAATATGGCGTAAAAAGTTTCTTCTTCATGAATACGGAAACTTTCGGCAAAGGTTGGCTGAATGGCTTTCCATTGGTCGAACCGCAAATTATCGATGAGCACAAAAAAAAGCGGGGTGCCCTTTTCCACATGCGGCAGCACTTTAAACTTCATTAAATTATGGCTCATTATAGGCGCATCCGTACTTTTCGGACTTACCCAGCCTGCATAATTTCTGGAAACGAATTTAAAAAACTCGGTATTGGCCTCGTTCTTCTGTGTTTGAAACACTTCCTGCATTTCCGGGCTGTCACTCTTTTTCATTTCCAGCTCCCAGTAAACCAGCTTCCGGTAAATCTCCATCCACTCATTATAATTAGGGTTACTGTTTAGTGCCGTAAACAAACTCCTGAATTCCTGCTGGTAGGCCGATGTGGTTTTTTCGGCAACCAGTCTTTTATTGTCAATTATTTTTTTCAGGCTTAATAAAACCTGGTTAGGGTTAACAGGTTTTATCAAATAATCACTGATCTGCGATCCGATAGCTTCATCCATCAGGTTCTCCGCTTCATTCTTTGTGATGAGCACCACCGGTAAAGTAGATTTCAGTTCCTTGATCTGCTGAAGTGTTTGCAGGCCAGTAATGCCGGGCATGGTTTCATCCAGCAACACCACATCCACAATATTATCCTTCACATATTCCACAGCATCAAATCCATTGGTCTTGGTTTGTACTTCGTAGCCCTTGTTTTCCAGGAACATCACCTGCGATGTAAGGCTGTCGATTTCATCATCCACCCAAAGAATTTTAGCTACACTCATGTTAATTAGTTTGAGGTTTGTGGTTTAATATTTTATGTTACGGGCATTTTATCATGGGTCATCATCGTTGTGTCACTCACTTGTACCGTATACCCTTATTGAGCTTTTATCTAAGCGAAGTAAGCCAGCATTACACCCCATCCGTACAAATTTAATTTTTTATACCAATGCTGAACCACTTTATTTAGCTTTGTGCATCTTTTAACAAATGATGATGCTGTTCAAAGGTATAACCACCAATAAAAAACCTCAAACAACAAATAGTTAATGCCTTTCAGAAAGATAATCAACGACCCGGTATATGGCTTTATTACCATTGATGATGAGCTGATACACCAGGTGGTTGCACACCCTTATTTTCAAAGACTGCGGCGTATCAACCAGATGGCGATGGCCAACCTGGTGTATCCGGGAGCCGTGCATAGCAGGCTCCATCATGCCCTGGGAGCCTATCATTTAATGTGCAATGCGTTAAACGAGTTGAAAAGCAAAGGCATTGAAATAACACCGGCAGAAGAACAGGCTGCCAAAATTGCCATACTGCTTCATGATGTGGGGCACGGGCCCTTCAGTCATGCCCTCGAGCATGTACTGGTGGAAGGCATTCACCATGAAGCGCTTTCTATCCGCATCATTGAGGAACTTAATAAACAATTCAACGGGCAGCTCAGTCTTGCCATTCAGATATTCACCGGCAACTATCATAAAAAATATCTTTACCAGCTCATCAGCGGGCAGTTGGATGTGGACCGGCTTGATTATTTAACCAGGGATAGTTTTTTCTCAGGTGTTCATGAAGGCGTTATCGGGTACGACCGCATCATTAAAATGCTTACTGTGCACCAGGGCGAACTTATGGTAGAAGAAAAATCGATCTATTCCATAGAAAAATTTTTGGTGGCTAGGCGCCTCATGTACTGGCAGGTGTACCTGCATAAAACTGTGCTTTGTGCAGAACAAATGCTGAAACGCATCATCAAAAGAGCCAAGTACATCAAAGCCGCCGCACAGCAGCCCCTCCATAATTTTATCACACAGCCCGTTCATTCAGTTACCCTGGAAGAATTTTGCAACCTGGACGATTACGATGTAACAGCAGCCATCAAAAGCTGGTGCCATCATGATGACAAAATACTTTCCTTATTATGCAACGGCATCATTAACCGGCAGCTGCTGAAGATTCAATATTTTGGCAGCCCTGTTGAAGAAGCGCTTGTACAGCAAAAACAATCGGAAGCTGCTGCCAGGCTTAGTTTAACAAAAGAAGAAGCCGGCTGGCTTGTTTTTAGCGGGGAGGTTGCCAGCAGCACTTATAACCCTGATAACGAGCATATTCATATTCTATTTAAAGATGGTGCCGTAAAAGACATCTCAGAAGTGGATAATGCCCTCATTAATCAAAACCTGATGGGCAAGGTTAAAAAATATTACATTTGTTACCTTAGATAGTGTTAACTGTTAATGGTGAATCGCATAATTAAGATAACCATCCGCAATTAACTCAATAACCATTAACTTTTATATGCAATTCACCGCCGCACAAATAGCCATGATGATCAATGGCAAAGTTGAAGGAAATGCAGATGCCGCCGTGGCATCTTTCGGTAAAATAGAAGAAGCCCAAAGCGGCCAGCTGGCTTTTTTGGCCAATCCCAAGTATGAGGAATACCTGTACAGTACCAGTGCCAGTATAATTATTGTAAACGAAGCGCAGGAACTGAAACAACCTGTCAGCGCCACGCTCATAAAAGTGCCGGATGCCTATACAGCTTTTGCAACTTTGCTGGATAAATACCAGCAAATAATGAGGCAGCAACTCACCGGCATACAGCAACCTGTTTATATTGCTGCCACAGCTAAAATTGGTGAAAATGTTTTTATTGGCGCCTTTGCTTACATAGGTGAAAATGTAGTGGTGTCTGACGGAGTAAAGATCTATCCAAACGCATACCTGGGCGATAATGTGCAGGTTGGTGCCAATACCATTATCCACCCGGGGGTTAGGATATACCATGATTGCATCATTGGAAAAGATGTGTCCGTTCATGCAGGCACCGTAATTGGCAGTGACGGATTTGGCTTTGCACCTCAGGCTGATGGCACTTTAAAAAAAGTACCTCAAATTGGTAATGTGATCATTGAAGATGGCGTGGAAATTGGCGCTAATTCAACCATCGACCGGGCAACCATTGGAAGCACTCTGATCAAAGCCGGCGCTAAACTGGACAACCTGCTGCAAATAGCCCATAATGTGGAAGTGGGCAATAATTCGGTTATTGCTGCACAAAGTGGCATCAGTGGCAGTACCAAGGTTGGTAATAATGTAATGATCGGGGGGCAGGTTGGAATTGTGGGGCACATAAAAATTGCAGATGGCACCAAAATAAATGCACAAAGCGGTGTAAGTAAATCTATAACCAATCCTAATTCAGCAGTAACGGGCTCCCCTGCCTTCGATTACACAGCGGCATTACGCAGCCAGGTTGCCAGTCGTAATTTACCCGGCCTGGAAAAAAGGGTGCTGGAACTGGAAAAGCTTTTAAGGGAATTAATAGAAAAGAACGGTAACTAGCATTTTCTTCTATACATTTTCGTAACTACAGGTAACCAGTTGCTTAACATTTTCTTTAGCCATTACGCTAAAAAAATGAAATATCTTTACGCTTTAATAATCCTGGTATTAAAGTTGCGAACCATACCCAAATTGTAAATCTATTTTTTTGAACAGCTTCAGACACAGCATATCATTTCTGGTACTTGTTTTTTTTGCCACGCTATCTTATGCACAACCAATTTCATTTTCCGGTACCGTAATTGACGGACATACCAAAGAACCAGTAAGCTTTGCATCGGTTTATTTTGCAAGATCTCCCCTGGGAAAAACAACCGACAGCGCCGGCCGTTTTTCTTTTGTGATCAATAATTTCAAGGATGATACACTGAAGGTAAGTTTCATTGGTTTTGAGATTTACCAGCTGCCTATCTCCCGTTTACAAAATAACCAGGACCTCAACATACAACTGGAACGGGGCACAGCCAAAGGAGAAGTAGTTATCAAAGCCAAGTGGAACCGCGGTCTTTTTCTCTGGAAAAAGATCATGAGCAAAAAGAAACAATATAACCGCTACGACCTGAATAATTTCAGTTACGAAGCTTATAATAAACTGGAGATAGACATTAAGAATTTCAATGCTGATAAAGCAAAGAAGAATTTTATCCTGAAGAATTTCTCTTTCATCTTTGATAATATGGACAGCACTTCGGAGGCGGCCCCATTCTTACCTGCTTATTTAATTGAAAGCCTGAGTGATTATGCCTATCAGAAAAATCCGAAAAAGTTTTATGAGAATATCAAAGCCAGCCAAACGAAAGGCTTTAACAACGAAAGCTTCAGCAAGCTGCTGGGCGTAATGAACCAGAACGTAAGTATTTACAGCAATTTTGTGAATGTGATGGATAAGGATTTCATTAGTCCGTTCAATGATAATGCCGACGCCTATTATATTTTTACCGTGCCAGACACACAGGTGATTAACGGTGGTAAGCAATATCATTTTGTGTTCAGGCCCAAACGCCCGGGCCAAAATACTTTTGAAGGAGATGCCTGGGTTACAGAAAAAACTTTTCAGATACGCAGGATCTCCATGTACCTGGGCAAGGATGCCAATATCAATTTTATCGACCGGATAAGTGTTTTCCAGGAGTACCTCCCGCTGAACGATTCTGTGATATTCCTGAACCGGGATAAATTCTTTGCAGATTTTCGTGTGCTTGGAAAAAACTCACTCACACTTATCGGCCGAAAGACCACGTCTTACAAAGATATCCTTATCAACAACGATTCATTAACCACTGCTTTTAAAGACCAGCGTATTGAAGAATTGGTAAAAACGGAAAAAGCCGTTGTAAAAAACTCCGATTCGGCCTGGGCTAACCTGCGGCACGACAGCTTGTCGAAAAATGAAAAAGCCATTTATACCACCATCGACAAGCTGATGGAAATGCCTAAGTTCAAAAAATTGCAAACCAACTTAAAGTTCTTATTCGGGGGCTATCGCAATGTGGGTAAGTTTGAAATTGGCCCCTGGTTTAACTGGATAAGCGCCGATACCATCCAGGGAACCAGGTTTCGTTTTGACCTGGGCACTAATAAAAAGCTATTTAAGGATGTGTACCTGCATGGATATTTGGCGTATGGCCTTCGTGACCGGCGACTCAAAGGGCAGGCAGAAGCTTATTGGCTTATTAAAAGAGCTCCCAACCGCATGAGGTTGCACGTTTCCTATCAAAATGACATTGATAACGGAATCAGCCAGGTTGGTGAAGTGAGCCAGGATAATATTTTTTCGCTGGCCATTCGTAAACCCAGGAACTACCGGAAATTTATAAACGTGAAAGACCTCAGGCTTGATGCCTTCAGCGACCTGGGCAAGGGCTTTTCTGCTGAATTGTTTGTATCGCACAGGCAATACACCCCCTTACTTAATTTACCTCCCTTATCTTCTTTTACAGTTAGCAGCGGCACCCCGCTTACGAACTTTGAAGTGGCCTTAAAGCTTCGTTTTGCCTACCTGGAAAAATTCCTGGAGACAGATTACAACAGGTATTCGCTGGGTACAAAATATCCGATCGTTGAAGCCATGTTCTCGAAAGGCTTTGCCGGTGTATTTAACAGTGCTTATAATTATACCAAGTATTCATTGCTGATAAAAGACATGATGAAAATTTCGCCTTACGGAACTTTGTATTACAGGATCTATGGCGGAAAGATCAATGGTGCCATGCCCTTTACCAACCTGGAGAACCACCCCGGCAACGACCTTTTTTATTACAATCCCTTTGCTTTTAACCTGATGAACCGCTTTGAGTATTTAAGTGATAAATATGCAGGGATAAATATGGAACACAATATCGGCTCCGGCTTATTTCGGTTCATTCCGCTAACACGCAAACTGAAATGGCGGCAGTTCTACACAGCAAAAACACTTTGGGGGTCTTTAAGCCCCGAAAATATTGCCATCAATAATAAAGCCGGTACTTTTAAAACCCTGAATGGAAAAACCTACGTGGAAGTGGGAACGGGTATCGACAATATTTTCAAAGTATTCCGCCTCGATTTTGTATGGAGGCTTTCACCTTCCACAACCTATGCCGGCAAACAAAATAAATTTGGCGTATTTGGAAGCTTCCAGATCCAGTTTTAAGCCATCACTGACCCTCCTGGTTACATAAGTTCACTGGCAGCATATTTTAAATATCTTTGCCAACAAAATTCAGCAAACGCATGGATAAAAATTTTAATCCAGATAAGCAACATACGTTAATGAAGCCTGTCAGCATATCCGGCACCGGTCTGCACTCAGGTATTAATGTGGATATGACACTACGGCCGGCAAATCCGGGTTTTGGCTATCAATTTCAGCGTACCGATCTGCCCGATTCCCCGGTTATTAAGGCCGATTGCGACCTGGTAACTGACACATCGAGGGGTACCACACTGGAAAAAGGAGATTGTAAAGTAAGTACAGTTGAACATATATTGGCAGCTTTGGTGGGCATGGGCGTGGATAATTGCCTGATAGAACTAAACGGGCCCGAGATACCTATCATTGACGGAAGCAGCGAACCATTCGTAAAGATCATTGAAGAAACCGGTGTGCTGGAACAGGATGCTACCAAGATTTGGTATACCATCGACACCAACATCTCTCATTTTGATGATGTAAAAAAGGTGGAAATGACTGCACTTCCTGCAATCAATTATCAAATTACCACCCTGATAGATTTTAACAGCCCCGTTTTAGGCACCCAGCACGCCAGCTTAAAAACGATGAAGGATTTCCAGGCAGAGATTGCACCCTGCCGTACTTTTTGTTTTTTACACGAACTGGAAATGCTGCTGGACAACAACCTGGTAAAAGGAGGCGATATCAATAATGCCATTGTGGTGGTTGATAAACCTGTTACTGATGAAGAAATGAGCAGGCTTGCCAAAGCATTTGGAAGGGCCAAGGTAGAGGTAAAAAGCGAGGGTTATCTGAACAACCTGGAGCTTCGTTTTTCCAATGAACCAGCAAGACATAAGCTTTTGGACGTGGTAGGCGACCTTGCTTTGATAGGCTACCCCATCAAAGCACATATAATTGCCAACCGCCCCGGCCATAGCAGCAATGTGGAGTTTGCAAAAAAAATAAAGCAGTACATCAAGAAAAACAAACACACAAAAGATATTCCAACCTACGACCCAAACCAACCACCTGTATTTACACAGGAACAAATAGAGAAAACGCTGCCGCACCGTTTTCCATTCATCATGGTTGATAAGATCATTGAGCTTACCGACCAGCAAATAGTGGGCATAAAGAATGTAACTTTCAATGAGTATTTTTTCCAGGGGCATTTTCCCGGAAACCCTGTAATGCCGGGGGTTCTGCAAATTGAAGCGCTGGCGCAAACAGGAGGCCTGCTTTGCATCAACGCTATGCCTGATGGCCAGTATGATACTTATTTTTTAAAGATCGATAATTGTAAATTCAAACAAAAAGTGGTACCGGGCGATACCATGATCCTGAAAATGGAACTTACCGAACCTATACGCCGTGGTATTTGTGTGATGAAAGGAAGCGTGTATGTGGGCAATAAGTTATGTACCGAAGCAGATTTAACTGCACAATTAGTAAAAAGGAAATAAATACAATTAGCTAATATGCTGATTTGCTGATGTGCTAGTTATCAACAAAAGCTTATTTTAGATTTTGTTTACTGCAGAACAGGGAAAATCGAAAATTAAAAACTCTTAAATATAAATTATACAAGTGTTGTTGAGTACATTAGCACATCAGCACATTATCAAATCAGCACATTAATTTATGATCCATCCGCACACATACATACATCCCAATGCCAAACTGGCTACCAATGTAAAGGTTGACCCCTTCAGCGTAATTCATCAAAATGTAGAGATTGGTGAAGGTACCTGGATTGGCAGTAATGTAACCATCATGGAAGGGGCCCGGATTGGCAAAAACTGCCGGATCTTTCCGGGAGCTGTGATCTCGGCTATTCCGCAGGATCTTAAATATGAAGGAGAACAAACCACTGTTGAAATTGGTGACAATACAACCATACGTGAGTTTGTAACTATAAACCGCGGCAGCAAGGACAAATGGACCACACGGGTTGGCAACAACTGCCTCATCATGGCCTACAGCCATATTGCTCACGACTGTATTGTGGGCAACAATTGTATCATGAGCAACAATACGCAAATGGCCGGCCACGTAATCATGGGCGATAATGCCATCCTTGCAGGTATGTGTGCCGTTCACCAGTTTGTACAGATAGGCCAGCACGCATTTATTGCGGGAGGCTCTCTGGTAAGTAAAGATGTTCCTCCTTACATTAAAGCAGGCCGCACACCACTCAGCTATGCCGGCGTTAATTCCGTAGGTTTAAAACGAAGGGGATTTTCGCTTGACCGCATAAACCAGATACTGGATATATACCGCATCATTTATAACAAAGGAATGAACACTTCCCAGGCGCTTAACTTCATTGAAGAAGAAATAGCTGCCACTGATGAGCGTGATGAAATCGTAACCTTCATCAGGGAAAGTGGCCGCGGTATCATCAAGCGTTTTACAAAAGGTACTTCGGAAGACGAATGACCCCAAACCTCATGACCATTTCATTAACCAATACCGGCAAACGTTATAACCGGGAGTGGATATTCCGCCACTGCAGTTATACTTTTTTGCCCGGAAAAAAATATGCCATCACTGGGCCCAATGGTTCCGGAAAGTCAACACTGTTACAGGTTATAGCAGGGGCCACCCTGCATAACGAAGGTTCGGTTCAATATCAAGCTGCCGGCACCGGGCAACTGGCGAAAGACGATACACAACATTATAAAAACATTTCAATAGCTGCCCCTTACCTGGAATTAATCGAAGAGATGACGGCGAAAGAAATGCTTGAGTTCCATTCAAAATTTAAACCACTGCTTCAATCAGTAAGTGTTGAAGAGATGCTGAAAATTGTTGGCCTGGAAAAAGCGGTCAACAAACAGATCCGGTATTTCAGCAGTGGTATGAAGCAACGCCTGAAACTTGCGCAGGCTTTTTTCAGCAATACTCCTGTTCTTCTGCTGGATGAACCTACCACCAACCTCGATGCAGATGGCATTGCCCTGTATCAAAGCCTTGTTAGCAATTACAGCAAGGACAGGCTGGTAATTGTAAGCAGTAATGTTAAGGAAGAATATGATTTTTGTGAAGAGGTACTCTCTATAGCAGATTACAAATAACCGGGTTTACCTGATACTATAGCTAACCCCAACCGAAGCCACCCTGTTATAAGATGTATTGGAGGTGTTGCCTTCATTCTGCCTGTTGGTTAAACCCAGTCCGTAATTAAAAAACAGCCCATACTTCCTGTACTGGTAGCCAACATTCAAATTAAGTCCGGCATCAATAGGTTTCACTGTAAGTTTTTTTCCATCATAATAATCTGAGTTGGTAAATTCAACTTTGCGGTCAATTGGAAAAAGGCCCGCAATGGTTCCCATCTTTCCTTTTTCGGTACCGTTCAAACCATAAGCCAGGTAAGGCCCGGCTGCCACTAATATTTTATGTTTTCCTGTAAGCTTAATGGCATATCCCAGGTCGGCCGATGCCTCCAGGTAATTCAACCTGGTATGAGTTGCCTTACCGGCATCCGGTGTAAAATACATATCGTAATAGTAATTCCCTTTCTGATTATAGATTAAATTACCCCTCACAAAAAAATGTTTGAGCAGGTCCAGTTTTCCAAAAACGCCCACCTGGAACCTGTCTATAGCTTTTATATCTGCATAATCAACCGGCTTTGTAGCGGTTGATTTGTTGTAGGCAACCCTGATACCAAAACCGTTTTGTGCAAATGCAGCATTTACAAACAGGCAGGCAAGCGATAGCATAACTACTCTTTTCATAGCTTCGTTTTTCCTACAGACAAATGGAGAAATAAAATTGCTGCCTTCAAACAAAAAATTAACGTTTACTGGCAATCAGCAGATTGAGGTCGGTAAATTTAAGATCGAACCTTTCGCTTAAATAAAAATTGGTAAGGCTTCCTTTGTATAAATAAATACCGCTGCGGATATTGATCTTATGCCAGACAATATGGTCTATGCCGCCGTCCTCGCCGGTTTCAAGCATCAGCGGCATCAATACATTACTGATTGCCTGCGATGCTGTACGGGCAAATCCACTGGGTATGTTTGGCACACAATAATGAATCACATCGTATTTGGTAAAAACCGGTTTTTCATGCGTGGTAACCCGGCTGGTCTCAAAACACCCCCCGTGGTCGATGCTCACATCCACGATAACGCTTCCAGGCCTCATTCTGCTTACTGTTTCATCTGTAACCACCACCGGCGTTCTGCCGGCTGCACCGCTCAATGCACCAACGGCCACATCGCAGGTCTTTAACTGCTTGGCTAAAATTTTAGGTTCCAGCACCGAGGTCCACATACGAACGCCAATATTATTCTGCAACCGCTTTAAACGGTAAATGCTGTTATCAAAAACTTTTACGCTGGCACCCATAGCCAGTGCCGTTCTGGCGGCATATTCGCCTACGATACCGGCACCAATGATAATGACCTTTGTTGGGGGTATGCCACTAATGCCTCCTACTAAAACACCTTTACCATTATTGGTTTTGCTGAGGTATTGTCCGGCAATCAGCATCACTGCACTGCCGGCAATCTCACTCATGCTGCGAACAATGGGGTTGTGCCCGGTATCGTCCTTTAAATTCTCAAAACTGAGAGCCGTAATTTTTTTATCCATCATTTTCTGCAAAATCTCACGCTTCATTACCGCCATGTGTATGGGTGAAATGATAAATTGGTTGGGCTTCAGCAGTTCACATTCACTTTCACTAACCGGGGCGCTTTTAACCAGTATATCACATTCAAAAACCTCCTTTTTATCATACGCTATCTTTGCTCCGGCATCGCTGTAATCCTGGTCGCTGTAACTGGCCCCGTCACCAGCCCTGGTTTCCACCACCACCCTGTGCCCATTCGCTATCATCACACCGACAGCTTCGGGTGTTAATGCAATCCTGTTCTCATTAAAGGAATTTTCTTTAGGAATACCAATCAACAGCTCAGCTCCCTTGGGTTTTACATCCAGGGTTTCTTCCAGGGTTTCATAACTAAATGATGAGGAAATAAACGGTTTTGATGAGGCCATGCTCTGTAAATTTGAAGGACTACAATTTACAAATTAATTTCCAGCTTTCGGGTATTATCAGCAATGGAACTAATATATACATGCAGCGTGTTATCCGGTAATATACCAGGTGCTTTCTCGGGCCATTCCACCAGGCATATGCTGCCCGAATAGAGGCAATCTTCCACACCTGCATTGATGGCTTCATTTTCGTTCTTAATACGGTAGAGGTCCATGTGGTAAATAGTTTCCCCACTGGCTGTTTTATACTGATTGATGATAGAAAAAGTAGGGCTGCTTACAATATCCTCCGCCTGCATGGCCCTGCAAAGTGCAGTTATGAAAGTGGTTTTGCCGGCCCCCATTTCGCCGTGAAATGCAAGCACTTTGTTTGTACCCGCCAGGGAAAGCAGCCGGGCGGCAGCAGCATCTATTTCGCTCAGTGAAAAATTTACCTCCATGTTGCAAAGATATTTTCCTTCATTAGTAATCACGTCACAATTTCAGGGAATAATTTTGCATTATGGAAAAAGTTGACTGGAAAGTAGAAGGAATGACCTGCACCAATTGTGCACTCACCATCAACCGCTATCTTGAAAAAGAGGGATTGAAAGAAGTGAAAGTGAATTTTATCGGAGGAGAAGTCAGTTTTGAATCAGATGGTAATAAACCGAAAGATACTTTAATAAAAGGCATTACAGATCTGGGTTATAAGGTTGTTAATGAAGGGTCAGTTACTTCCGTTAAAAATGCTGCATTCAATATTCAAACTGCATTCTCCAATCATCTGCAGCGCTTTCTGTTCTGTTTGCCATTTACATTGGTATTGATGCTGCACATGCTGCCCTGGCATATCCATTTTTTAATGAACCCCTGGATACAATTAGGCATATGCCTGCCGGTTTATATTGTTGGCATGGGTTATTTTGGTGTGAGTGCGGTTAAAAGCCTCCGGCACGGAATTCCGAATATGAATGTGCTGATTGCCATTGGCGCCACGGCAGCGTTTGTGTACAGCCTGATTGGTACGCTGGCAAATATGGGTATGGATTATATTTTCTATGAAACCTCTGCCACCATTATTACACTTGTATTTTTAGGAGAATGGATAGAACATAAATCGGTTGACAGCACACAAAAGGAACTACATAAGCTGGCTGCTCATCAAAAAGTGATGGCCAATATGATCGCTTTTGATGAGGAACATAAAGAACTGATTTTTCCGGTTGAAAATACCAGCCTGCATGTGGGCGATCTTATTTTAATAAAAACCGGTGAGCAGGTTCCCGTTGATTGTAAAATTCTGTGGGGAGATGTGCATGTAAATGAGGCTTTACTAACCGGTGAAAGCAAGCCCCTGCATAAAACCAAAAAAGATGCATTGATTGGCGGCAGCATTGTTACGGATGGCACCGTAAAAGCACAGGTAACAGCAGTAGGAAAAGATACCGTGCTTAGTAACATTCTTAAACTGGTAAAAGAAGCACAGGCCGAGAAGCCACCCATACAGCAGCTGGCCGATAAGATCAGTGCTGTTTTCGTACCAACTGTACTCGGACTTTCTGCACTCACTTTTTTGGTCAACTATTATGGCTTTCACATCAGTGGAACCGGTTCATTGATGCGCAGTATTGCCGTATTGGTTATCAGCTGCCCCTGCGCCATGGGACTGGCAACACCTGCAGCCATTGCGGTGGGCCTGGGCAGGGCTGCTAAAAATGGCATCTTATTCCGTAATGCGAAAAGCCTGGAATTATTTAAAAACATTTCAACTGTTGTATTTGATAAAACCGGAACCCTCACCAGGGGGCAAATGCATGTTAGTAAATGGGAAAGCGATTTGGATGAGCTGTTATTTAAGCAGGTGGTATTTTCTCTTGAAAAATACTCTAATCATCCTATTGCCAAAGCCATTACTAAGGATTGGAAGATCAATAATCCGATTGGATGGAAAAAGATAGAAGAAGTAAAAGGTATTGGTATGATAGCCGAGGACAATTCGGGGAACAGTTACCAGCTGGGTTCTTACAAAATAGCGGGTGCTTTAACAGATGATCCCTCTCACACCGCTTATTTACTTCAGAATGATAAACTGGTTGGCTGGTTTGATATGGAGGATGAGCTAAGGGATGAAGCAAAACAAGTGATCAGCTATCTGCATTCAAAGAATATACAAACCGTTTTATTGAGCGGCGACAGTCTGGAACGGACAAAGAAAGTTGCAGATCAATCAGGTATAGACACTATGTTTGCTGAAAAAACACCGGAAGAAAAATTACAGATCATTGGAGAATTAAACAGTCTTTCGCCTGTGGCAATGGTGGGCGATGGTATCAATGATGCCCCTGCATTGGCAAAAGCAACTATTGGTATTTCCATGAGCGAGGCTACGCAACTGGCTGTTCAAAGTGCACAGGTGGTTCTGATGAATAAAGGTATTCAGCATTTGCCGCTTGCACTGGGTTTGGGTAAACATACTTTCAGCACAATAAAAGGCAATCTTTTCTGGGCATTTATTTACAATATAGTTACCATCCCCATTGCAGCAGCAGGTTTACTGCAGCCCGGCTTTGCAGCGCTTGCCATGGGTTTCAGTGATGTGGTGCTTGCCATAAATTCACTTTGGCTTAAGTTTAAGAAAGTGACTTAATTTCAGGGCGAAAATGTAAGTCTTGACCATTCACGAAATATTACAGAAGTATTGGGGTTATCCCGGCTTTCGGCCTTTGCAGGAAGATATCATCCAATCCGTACTGGAAGGAAATGATACGCTGGCATTACTTCCTACAGGCGGGGGCAAATCCATTTGTTTCCAGGTGCCTGCCATGG
Source organism: Ferruginibacter sp. (assembly GCA_044226725.1). GTDB lineage: Bacteria > Bacteroidota > Bacteroidia > Chitinophagales > Chitinophagaceae > Ferruginibacter. The sequence continues at coordinate 350,587 of JBGAGM010000005.1, forward strand.
CAAAAGAAGGTTTGTGCCTGGTTGTTAGTCCGCTGATAGCACTGATAAAAGACCAGGTTGAGAACCTGAAGCAGAGAGGGATTCCTGCACTGGCCATTTATTCAGGCATGAGTTTCCCGGAAATAAAAAAGATACTGCAAAATGCCGCCTACGGCAATTATAAGTTCCTCTATGTTTCGCCTGAACGTTTGGAAACAAGCCTGTTCCTGGAAATGCTTCCGGCCATTAATATCAGTTTACTGGCAGTGGACGAAGCTCATTGTATATCACAATGGGGTTACGATTTCAGGCCACCCTATGTTCGTATAGCAGCCCTGCGTGAACATCTTCCGGGCGTACCGGTACTGGCACTTACAGCTTCTGCCACTCAAATAGTTCAGGATGATATTTGTGATAAGCTAAGTCTTGTTTCAACTGTTGCAACCGGGCAACCGGTTAATGTATGGAAGCGTTTTCAGCAATCCTTCGAAAGGCCGAATCTTTCTTATTCGGTTTTTAATGTGCCATCCAAGCAAATTAAGTTGCTGGAAATACTTAAAAATGTTCCCGGATCTGCTATTGTATATTGCAAAAGCCGGAAACAAACCAAGGAAATAGCCGACCTGCTGAGGCTACATCAAATCAATGCAGATCATTACCATGCCGGCTTAACCAATGAAGAGAGGAGCAAAAAACAGGAAGACTGGGTCAATAATAAAACAAGGGTGATCGTTAGCACCAATGCATTTGGTATGGGTATCGATAAAGCCAATGTGCGGGTGGTGGTTCATTATGATGTTCCGGATTGCCTGGAAAATTATTACCAGGAAGCGGGCCGTGCAGGCAGGGATGGAAAAAGGGCCTATGCGGTTTTGCTGTACAATAATAAAGAACTGGATAACCTGCAGGAGCAGGCAGATATACGCTTCCCGGATGCTGCAAGCATTAAGCAGGTTTATATTGCTTTGATGAACCATTTGCAAATAGCTGCAGGCAGTGGTGAGGGTGTAAGTTATGATTTCGATATTGGCCTTTTTGCATCTGCATTTAAAATAAATATCCTTATGGCCACTTATGCCATCAAGGCGCTGGAGCAGGAGGATATACTTAGTTTCAATGAAGTTTTCTTTAAACCCTCAACAGTGGTTTTTACAACAAATCGTGAAGAGCTTACTGATTTTGAAAAGCAGCAACCTGCATTGGAGCCTCTGATAAAAGGGCTGCTCCGGTCTTACGAGGGAGTTTTTGATTATCCGGCAACTGTTTATGAAAGCAGGCTGGCAAAATTTCTGCAGTCAGATACCGCTTCAGTTAAAACTTCTTTACAGCAATTGCACAAATATGGAATTATCAGCTACGCTCCACAAAAAGAAACCCCGCAAATAACCCTGCTGCAAAGCAGGATGTACAATGATAATTACAGGGTAAATATGGGCGATTATGTAAAACGAAGAAAGAGTTTTGAAGAACGTATCCATGCAATGATCGATTATATCAAAAAAGAAAATGGTTGCCGCAGTCAGCATATTGCCGGTTATTTTGTAGCCGAAAAAATTAAAGCTTGTGGAATATGTGATAACTGTATCAATGAAAAAGCCGTTCAGATCTCAGCAGAAGAATTTAGCAGTATCAACAACCAAATTAACGGTTTGCTGGAAAAGGGACATAGCAACATAGGCCTTATACTTGCGGGCATGAGCGGAATTAAAAAGGATAAAACCTGGAAAGTGATCAATTACCTGCTGGCTGAAGAAAAAATAAAAGCTGATAAAAATGGGAATTTAAGTCTCGCTTAGGGTATGTAATGACATAAAAAAGGGACCAAGATAGAAATCTAGTCCCGCTTTAAAATCCAATATCCTATGAAAAACCGAGACGAAGATAATGTGGTTTTTACTATTGTGCAACATTTTAATTAAAATTTTTCACAATTTTACTCAAAACAGGTATAAACACCTGTAGGCAGTAGTTTCATAAAGCATTGATTATCAGCTTATAGAATTTTATTTTCGCAGTTATTGCGCTGATTTATATTTACCGGATTTATACAAAAAACTTGCCCCCTGGTACCAGGCAATTGCTTCATTTACAAGCTCATTATTGTTTGTGGTGCTAACGTTTGCACCGCTCGTAAAATCAGGTATAAAAGTCTTGACCTTCTGCTGAGGCGATAAAATCACAAGCTTCCCGTTCCTGATATAACCCATATCCTGGTAGGTACTTATAAAAGCCCGTTCATTACCCGGCTTCATATGGTATACATCATACCCTAAAAAGCGGCTTGTATAGTTCAGGTTCATCAGGCCCATGATAGTTGGGGCCAGATCGATCTGGCTAACCAGCCTGTTTTCAATTGCAGGTTTTATCAGTTGTGGCGCATAAATAATACAAGGGATATGGTACCGGTTCACAGGCAGGTCCGTTTTGCCTGCACTTTTCGAACAATGATCTGCAACAATCACAAACAAAGTATTATTGAACCAGGGTTTACGGCTGGCGTCCCTGATAAATTTATTGATGGCATAGTCGGTGTACTTTACTGCGCCTTGTATAGATTGATGCTTGGGGTCTATATCAATGCGGCCTTCGGGGTAACTGTAAGGCCGGTGGTTACTTACCGTCATGATATGATTGAAGAATAATTTGTTGTTGCTGAAACTTCTATCGCATTGCTGAATGGTAAAGTTAAAAGCAGCTTCATCATCTGCACCCCAGGCAGTTGTAAGATGCACCATGCTGTCGGGAATATCCCGCTGGTCCAAAACGGTATACCCGCTGTTGCTAAAATATTTTCCCATATTGTCGAAGAAAGAATTACCTCCATAAATATAATTCACTTCGTATCCTTTGGATTTTAAAACACTGCCCATCGTAAACATATCACTATTATCCGGCCGGCGCACTATGGACTGACCCGGCGTTGGCGGAATAGCCATGGATAGTGCTTCGAGACCCCTGACTGTACGGGTGCCGGATGCATAGAACTGATCGAACCAAAGGCCGTGCGGTATTAGTGAGTCGAGATAAGGTGTAATGTTTTCGGTATTGCCAAACCGCTTCAAATAATCGCCGCTTAAACTTTCCACGCTGATGAGCACCACGTTCCATTTGTGCTCCTGACTGTCATTTTTTATCTGTCGTTCGATACTCAACGGATCAGTTCCAAAGGTGGCGTTGGGAGCCTCCAGCATACTGCGCAGTATTTTAAAATTGGCCGTGTCGCTTTGTTTTGGATAAAATGTATTGTAATCTATCTCGTTATTCCAGAATGCAGAACCAAACTCATAAATACCATTGCCGCCCAGTTCGTTCACATAATTATTGCTGCTGATATTTTTATACCGGTTGTTTACCAAAAAATAGCCTGCAAGGGGCACCGGCATAAACAGCAAAAAGAAAACAGTCCGTTTGCCAAAACGCATACTCACCTGCTGTGAAGCTGTCAATTTTTTTCTTACTAAAAACAAAATGGCAGCAACTGCCAATATCACCGCTGCCCCAATCAGCGGAATGTTGTACGACTCCCAGATATTGCCTAACACTTCTGTTGTATAAACGAGGTAATCAACTGCGATGAAATTGTACCGGACATTGAATTCATCCCAGAAGATGATCTCACCTCCTGCATTGAGCACCAGGATAAGTGTGATGATAAAGAAAAGAAAGAACATGGGTATGCGTTGCCATCTTGTTTGATACCAGCTATCTTTCATCAGCCAGCAATAAAAGGCTACGGGAATAGCAAAGAAACTCCATACTACTATGTCGTAAAAAAAACCAATGAAGAATATTCCCAAAATGCGAAGGAAACTAAGCTCCAGGTTAGGCCAGCTAACAATAAGTAACGTAACCCTTGTTAAAAAACTAAGTATCAACAATATTAGCGCCAGTACTGCCAGCGGGCCAAAGCGGTGTTGAAATATTCTTTGACTTTTTATCATACTGTAAAAATACAAAGTGCCGGTTTAATAACCGGCACCTAAATCATTGAATCAAACTGTTATAAAGATCGTTTGGCTATCTCAATGCCGGCTTATCAAAACCAACTCTTGCTTTTCGAACTCCTGCTTCTACCGCCCAGGCCTAAAGCACCAAGCAAAGAACGCACAATGGTATTACCTGCCGTGCGTACCATACTTTTCACAATACTGTTATCAGCCACTTTTTCCAGTGTAGATTTTTCTTCCCTGGCCGGCTTTTTAGATTCTGTATCATCTGCTGTTTCCTGCGCTGTTTTCTCCGCCGCTTCCTGTAATTTGGCTGTCAGTATTTCGTAGGCACTTTCATTGTCGACCGCCTTATTGTATTTAGCCACCATTTTCGATTTAGCATTAATAGCGTCAATCTCCTCTTCCGTTAGTACATCCATCCGGCTGCGGGGCGCACAAAGCATCGTATGTGCAAGCGGTGTGGGAATGCCTTTCTCGTTCAGCATTGTTATCAAAGCTTCGCCAATTCCCATTTGGGTTATCAGGTCTTCAGTTTTATAGAACTCTGTTTCCGGGTAATTCTCTGCCGTTTGTTTAATCACCTTGCGATCGGCTGCGGTAAAGGCCCTTAATGCATGTTGCACTTTCAAACCCAGTTGCGCCAGTACACTGGCGGGTACATCCATGGGGTTTTGTGTGCAAAAGAAAATACCAATACCTTTCGAGCGTATCAGTTTCACGATCGTTTCAATCTGCTGCAGCAACGCATCGCTGGCTTCATTAAAAATAAGGTGTGCCTCATCAATGAACATTACCAGTTTGGGCTTATCCATATCACCCTCTTCGGGGCTGCTGGCATACAATTCTGCCAGCATCTGCAGCATGAAAGTGGAGAAAAGCTTGGGCTTATCCTGCAGATCGGTAACCCGCAGCACGCTGATCATACCACGGCCATCATCGGCAATACGCATCAGGTCATCTACTTCAAAACTTCTTTCACCAAAGAAAATATCGGCGCCCTGCTGCTGCAGTTCAATTACTTTGCGCAGTATGGTACCCGTGGATGATGTGGAGATCTTCCCATATTCCTTTTCTATTTCTGCCTTGCCCTCATCACCAATGTACTGCAGCACTTTAATGAAATCTTTCAGGTCCAGCAACGGAAGTTTGTTATCATCGCAATATTTAAAGATCATGGCCACCACGCCACCTTGCGTATCGTTCAGTTCCAGTATCTTACTTAATAAAATGGGGCCAAATTCACTCACCGTAGCCCTCAAATGAACACCCTTCTGTCCGGTCAGGGTCATCAGCTCCACCGGAAACAAAGAAGGTTTGTATTCCATATTCAGCTTTTGATAACGGTCTTTAATTTTATCGTTTGCCTCACCCATGGCAGCAATGCCACTCAGGTCGCCTTTAATATCCATCAGCATCACCGGTACACTGTTGTCGCTTAAAAACTCACTGATCACCTGCAGGGTTTTTGTTTTGCCAGTGCCCGTAGCGCCTGCAATAAGTCCGTGCCGGTTCAATGTTTTAAGGGGCAGATAAACGCCCGCTTCAGGTACCAGCTCGCCATCCAGCACAGCAGCGCCTATTTTTACAGCCTCGCCTTTAAAAGTATAGCCGTTCTTTATTGCTTCAATAAATGCTTCCTTATTTGCCATAAAAAAAATTATTTTTTGAAAGGTACAAACAGTAATTAATATGTTGATGAAGATTTTTACTGCCATAACAGTAAATTTGTGCTGATGAAAAAAATTGTCTGTCTTGTGCTTACAGCTGCCTTGCTGGTTACTGTGGTAAGCTCATTTAAGAAGGAGGAAAACACAGACATCCAAACCAAAGCCGGATTGGGTAAAAAACTGTTCTCAGAAAAAATACTTTCCAAAGATTCCACTATCAGTTGCGCCAGTTGCCATAAACCGCAATTCGCTTTTGCCGACACAGTTGCTTTCAGCATGGGCATTGAAGGCAGGCTTACCAAACGCAACACCCCCTCGGTGCTGAATATGAAAAACAGGCCTTATTATTTTTGGGATGGAAGGGCAGCTTCGCTGGAAACCCAGTCATTAATGCCCATACAAAACCCCGATGAAATGGGATTGCCTGTTGATGAGGCCGTTAAAAGGCTCAACCAGTCTGCCCAATACAGGAAACTATTTGTAAAAGTATTCGGAAAAAAACCGGATGCCCAAAACCTTGCTGCAGCCTTTTCGGCTTACGAAAGAACCTTAGAGACTGTTGACAGCAAATTTGACGACTGGAGTAATAACATCAAAAATTTATCGGCTGCTGAAGAAAGAGGAAGGGAGTTATTTGTAGGCGATAAAGCCAAATGCTTTGATTGCCACCGCATGGAGGATTTTACGACCGATGATTTTAAGAATATTGGTTTGTACAATGGCCGGGATCTGAATGATGCAGGCCTCTTCAATATCACTAATAAAGAAACTGATAAAGGAAAGTTTAAAACACCCGGGCTGCGCAACATTGCTGTTACTGCACCCTATATGCACAACGGCATGTTTAAAACGCTGGAGGAAGTGGTTGAATATTACAACGATCCAAAAAAAATTGTACCCGACGCCATTAATATTGATGAAGCATTAAAGAGTCCGCTTAACCTTACAGAAAATGAAAAGAAGGACCTGGTTGCATTTTTGAAAACGCTCACCGATAAAAAATTTCTTATAAAAAAATAATGGGCCCGCAAATGCAGCGGATGCAGCAAACAGATAAACTTCATCTGCGTAATCAGCGAAATCTGCGGGTAAACTACCTTTAACAAAAAATTAGGCACTATATTCGCTGTATAAACTTTGATTTAATTTTTATTTGCATCAAACCTGAAAAAATATGGAACCTGTAAAACCACACATACTGCTTTGCGAAGATGATACAAACCTTGGCATGGTATTGAAGAACTACCTGGAACTGAACGATTATAATGTAACGCTGGAGCGTGATGGCAAACTTGGGCTGGCTGCCTTTCAGCGGGAAAAATTTGATCTCTGCCTGCTGGATGTGATGATGCCGAACATGGATGGTTTTACACTGGCAGAAGAAATACGTGACGTGAACCCGGATGTGCCCTTGTTTTTCTTAAGTGCAAAGACCATGAAGGAAGACATTATCCAGGGATATAAGCTGGGCGCTGATGATTATATCACCAAGCCGTTTGACAGCGAGGTATTGCTGCATAAAATAAAGGCCATTTTAAAACGTAATGAAGAACTGCACCGCGAAGAAGTGAATGCTGAGTACGACCTGGGGAAATACCATTTTAACCCGCGCCTGCGTGAACTGATCATTGATGGCAAAACACAAACTTTGTCGCCTAAAGAAAATGAGTTGCTGAAAATGCTGGCAGAATATAAGAACGACCTGCTGAGCCGTGAAGTGGCCCTCAAGAAGATCTGGGGAAGCGATACTTATTTCAATGGACGCAGCATGGATGTGTATATTGCCAAGCTTCGCAAATACTTAAAAGAAGATCCATCGCTGGAAATCGTGAATATTCATGGAAATGGTTTCAGGCTGGTGGTTACAGAATAATTTATTTGAAATAAAAATAAAATGCCGCTTTCATAAGCGGCATTTTTGCTTTCATCAATATTGTAAAAATCATTTCTCTCCGCCGAACAAGGAATGCTGGTTTCCTCCAAAATCTGATTTCTTCCCCAAATGCCCGTAAGCTTTTGCAGTAGCTTCTCTTCCACGGGCGGTGCGTTGTAAAAAACCCTCCTGTATCAAAAAAGGTTCGTACACTTCTTCCAAAGTGCCCACTTCTTCACCCACCGCAGTGGCAATGGTGGTAATACCAACCGGGCCTCCTTTAAATTTTTCGATGATAGTATGCAGTATGCGGTTGTCCATTTCATCGAGTCCATGCTTATCCACATTCAGCGCCCTGAGTGCATGTTCAGTGATGCCCAGATCTATAACACCATTGCTGAGCACCTGTGCAAAATCCCTTACCCGGCGCAGGAGGCCGTTTGCAATACGTGGGGTACCCCGGCTGCGCCCGGCAATCTCTGCTGCTGCATCGCTGGTTATTTTGGTACCCAATATTTTTGCTGATCGCAGGATGATATTTTTCAGCGTTACCGCATCATAATATTCCAGCCTGGATTTAATACCAAATCGAGATAGTAATGGTGCGGTAAGTAAACCACTCCGGGTGGTGGCGCCAATCAATGTAAAAGGATTCAGGTTTATCTGTACACTCCGGGCATTGGGACCGCTGTCGATCATGATATCAATTCTGAAATCTTCCATAGCAGCATACAGGTATTCTTCCACCACTGTACTAAGCCTGTGTATCTCATCTATGAACAAAACATCATTGGCCTCCAGGTTGGTAAGCAGCCCGGCAAGATCGCCTGCCTTTTCAATTACAGGCCCGCTTGTTTCTTTGATGTTTACACCCAATTCGTTGGCCACAATTCTTGAGAGGGTGGTTTTACCCAGGCCCGGCGGTCCATGAAAAAGGATATGATCCAGCGCCTCTCCCCGCATTTTAGCTGCTTTGATGAAGATCGTGATATTATCAATGATCTGTCCCTGGCCGGTAAAATCGTTGATTGCAGCCGGCCTGATACTGTTCTCAAATTCCTTTTCAGCAGAATTTAAAAATTCGGATTCTTTATTTAGATTGGGGTTAGCCATGTATATTTTTTCAGTTCCGTAAAACTAATCATTAAATCGTTATCCTATTTTACGAAAAACCTGTTTCACAGCAAAAGACATTCTGGTCCTAATTCTTACACAATACTGACAGCGGGCAACCTCCCAAACCACCATTTCGCCATTAATAAAAAAGGATACCGAAATTCCTTATATTGGGGGGTAATTTTACCATATGCAAAAAACAAATATCAGATATTGGTTATGCCAGTTTACCGGCTGGGGCGTTTGGGGGCTGATCCTGCTGTATTTCAACTTTGTGGTTTTTGGCGACCGCTTTAAAGAACAGGGCGGCCAAAAAGAATACCTGATTAGCCTGGCTATCTTACTTGTATCGGGCATACTTGCCACGCACCTGCTGCGTACCATCATTAAAAAAACAAACTGGCTTAAATTTTCTTTCAACCGTATTTTCTTCATGTTCATTGTATCAGTTGGGGCTACGGGTACGGTTTTATATTATGGCAGTGATTATATAGAGTCTCGTTCAGGATATTCATACGATGAATATCACAATAACCAGAAGCTGGAAAAAGCCATAAAAATGGAAAGGCAGTTTGGACTGGATTCCCTTGCTTATTATAAAGTAAATACGTTCAGTAAAGATACTTCTGTACAAAAAGGTATTTCAGAAATCAGAAAAGCCACCGGCTGGGTAAAGAATAAAAAAGGGGAATGGGTTTATGAAAACAAGTCGGACCTGGTGGGTATTTATTACACACTGATGCTGATCGCAATCTGGATGCTGATTTATATCGTGTATCACTACGTTGAAAAAAACCGGAACGACCAGCTTGACCGGCTGAAGCTGGAAACAACGGTTAAAGAACTGGAATTAAAAACCATCAAATCCCATATCAATCCTCATTTTATTTTTAATTCCCTCAACAGCATCAGGGCGCTGGTTGATGAGAACCCTAAGCGGGCCAGAAGGGCCATTACCGAATTAAGCAATATACTGCGCAGCAGTATGCAGGCCGAAAAATCTGAAACTGTTTCACTCGAAAGAGAACTGGATATTGTAAAAGATTACCTGGCCCTGGAGCAAATGCGTTTTGAAGAAAGACTTAAAATAGAATTTGATATTGATGAGGATACCTTACAACAACAGGTACCGCCCATGATGTTGCAAACACTGGTTGAAAATGCCATCAAGCATGGTATCAGCAAACAGGTACTGGGTGGCGTGGTAAGGGTTGTGGCTATTTTTAAAGATAATATCATGCAGCTGCAGGTTCAAAATACCGGCCAGCTTATTACCAATACAAATGGTGATGGCTTTGGAATAAAAAGCACGCAGGACCGGCTAAATTTAATGTACCAGGGCAAGGCTGTTTTTGAAATAAAAAACCTGGACTCTAACATGGTTGAATCGAAAGTAACATTACCCGTACTTGTTTAATAAAACTGAACTCAAAAATTTAATATTATGCAGAAGGCTGTAATAATTGATGATGAAAGGCTTGCCAGGAACGAACTAAAAAAACTGCTGCTCGATTTTCCGGAAATTGAAGTGGTGGGCGAGGCCGCCAACGCATCGGAAGGTTTGGAGAAGATCGAGAACCTGAGTCCTGACCTTATTTTTCTTGATATACAGATGCCGGGCAAGACCGGTTTTGATATGCTTACTGAATTAGACAGTGCCCCGCATGTGATCTTTACAACAGCTTATGATGAATATGCGCTGAAGGCTTTTGAAGTGAACGCACTGGATTACCTGATGAAGCCTGTGGAACCCAAGCGGCTGGCAGATGCTATCAATAAATTGCAAATGGCCGAGGAAAAAGAAATGGCAGCCACCATGGCGGGCATTAACCGCGGCATCCTTACAGATAAGGACCAGGTTTTTGTGAAAGATGGTGAACGTTGCTGGTTTGTAAAACTGGGAGAAGTAAGACTGTTTGAAAGTGTAGGCAATTATGCCAAAGTGTTTTTTAGCTCCCATAAACCGCTGATCTTAAAATCGCTGAATGCACTGGAAGAAAGGCTTGATGAAAAACTATTCTTCAGGGCCAACCGCAAACACATTGTGAACCTGCGCATGATAGAAAAGATAGAACCCTATTTTAACGGCGGACTTTTGCTGGAGTTGCATGGAGGGGAAAAAATTGAAGTAAGCCGCAGGCAGGCAGTGAAATTCAAGGAAATGATGAGTTTGTAATACTGAAGAATTAAAAATTAATAATGAAGAAATTATTTTTAGCAATAACAGCAGGCTGTGTAAGCCTGCTTTCTTTTTCGCAAAATATCGATAAGATCATCAATGCTGCAGAAGTAGAGCGCATTGAAAAAATACTGTCAGCAGATGATATGCAGGGACGTAAAACATTTACGCCGGGTATTGACAAAGCTGCGGATTTTATTGCCGGGGAATTTGCCAAAAGCAAACTGGGCTATTGGAATAATAGTACCAGTTATTTCCAGGATATCATTATGACCAAAGCCAAGCCGGTGGAGATAAAAGGGTCACTGGATGCTGAACAGCTCAGCATCAGCAATGTGGCTGCCAACAGCACCATGGCCGAACTGACCATCAGTTCGTTAAAAGATTATGAAGTGGTAGTGGTTAAAAAGGAAGACGATTTTAATAAAACAGTGTTCCCGGTGTTTGACAGGGAAAAGAACATGCTGGTGCTGGTTGACACCGCCCATGCCGGGCGTTTTGCACGCATGAAACGTTTTGCAGGCAATGCAAAATTCACTTCACCTGTTTCGCAGGTATTTATCCTTACAGCCAATCTTAATCCATCTTCCATTCAGCTGCATATCAAAAATGAACTAACGGAACAGAAATTGAAAAATGTAGTAGGTGTGATACCGGGTAAAAGTAAGAAAGATGAATATGTGGTTTTCGCCGGTCATTACGATCACCTGGGTATTGGAAAACCGGATGCCAAAGGCGATAGTATTTACAACGGTGCCAATGATGATGCAGCAGGCACCACTGCTGTAATGATGCTGGCAAAATATTTCAGCCAGGTAAATAACAATGAACGCACCTTAATATTTGTTGCTTTTACCGCTGAAGAGATAGGTGGTTTTGGCAGCCGTTATTTCAGCAAACAAATAAATGCTGATAAAGTAGCAGCCATGTTTAATATTGAAATGATAGGCACTACCAGTAAATGGGGAACCAATAGCGCCTATATTACCGGTTATGAAAAAAGCGATATGGGTAAGATACTGCAGGCTAATCTTAGCGGTTCTAAATTTCATTTTGAACCCGACCCCTACCCCAAACAAAATTTATTTTACCGCAGCGATAATGCTACCCTTGCCGAACTGGGCGTACCTGCCCATACCATCTCCACTTCAAAGATGGAAGAAGCTCCCAATGACGAACCCAATTATCACAAACAAAGTGATGAAATTGGAACACTGGATATGAACAATATGGCCGAGATCATTAAAGCCATCGCCATTAGCAGTAAAACCATTATCAGCGGTAAGGATACCCCCACCAGGGTGGAAAAGGAAAAATAGCTGACGAAAAATATATTTAGTGAAAAGGGATTCTGTACAAGAATCCCTTTTCTTTTATCCGGTATTTCATCAGCCTCTGCAGCATTCATCAACATCCCAGAAACATAAGAGACTGTCAGAATATATTCTTAATTTAACCTCTCAATCTACCAACATGAAAAAAATTGCCCTGATAATTTTATTGATCCAGTTTTCAGTTTGTTCACATGCCCAGTTTGTTGCCAGGGCAGAAATTAAAGAAGATATCCCCGGTTTATGCGATAAAAGCAATGTATACGCCCTGCTGCCAATGCTGGGTGATCAAAAAGAAGCGGTCTGCAGCGTTCAGAAAACGGAAATTGAAAAGATGCTGAATGACAGCGTTCAATTCATAAAAGATAAACCTGGTTACAAAGACAAAGGCATGGTAAGCCTGATTATTAATTGCAAGGGTGATGTGGTGCAGTGTAAGATCGATAACAAAACAAAAAGCCCGGTTTTGGATGAACAGGTGGTAAATGTTTTTAAAACCTTAATATCGTGGAAAGCCGGAAAGCTAAACGGGAAAAAAGTAGACAGCATTAAACTTTGGAGTTTCGATATCAGTGATGGTAAAATAACCCTGAAATAAAGATATGTCCCGGCCTGATTTTACAAGTCTGAAATCGAAATACCTTTTGCTAGGTATAAAGGAAGACAATATTGACTATGCTATAAGTGCTGTTAAGGATGGTACAAAGCGGGAACATATCGTTGAATCATTAACTGCTGATTACAGGGGTATGACTGAAAAGGAATCCGCATCAATGCTGAATGATCTCTTTGAAGCAAATGGCGGCGAGTTCAAAAGTGAAAACCGCGGCGGCTACCTGTATGGAATACTTTTATCTGCTACAGGCATACTGGGTTTGGGTTTTTTACTTGGCATGCTGTCATCCGGCGAATGGAAACTGAAATTTCTTATTATTGCTGCTTCTGCCGCCCTGGCCGGTCTTGGAAAAGGCCCCTGCCTAATTGTAAAAGCATTCCGCGGAAAGTACAGGGATGCTGATGATCCATTTTGAGGAGCGGGAATTAACGGAATGCCCCTATCCGTTTCAATAAAAGTTTGTATGCCGAGGAACCACTGCGCTATGATAAAAGCTCAATAGCGGATTTACAGTACAAGAGTGCGACGCCTATGAAGTTGAATAGAATTAACCAGCCGGGCTCAAAAAATATAGTTTGATTATGCCTTCACGGCCACGCTATGCACTGCGGCAGCCATTTCCTTAATGAGTTCCGGGTCTTTTTCAATGGCATTGCCCACAACAATAACATCGGCACCGGCTTTACAATTCAAATAAGCTTTTTCAGGTTCTGTAATACCACCTCCGATAATAAGGGGCGCTTCAATAACTGACGCCACTTTAGTGATCATCTCTTCACTGATGGCACGCCTGGCGCCACTGCCGGCATCCATATAAATAAGTTTCATGCCCAGCATTTCGCCGGCCATGGCAGTGCACATGGCAATCTCATTCTTATCTGCAGGCAATGGAGAAGCGTTGGATATATAAGAAACCGTTGTGGGTGCTCCCCCATCAACAACCATATAACCGGTACTTAAAATTTCGAGGCCGCTTTGTTTTACCAGCGGCGCAGATATCACATGCTGGCCTATAAGCATATCGGCATTACGGCCGCTGATCAGCGACAGGTACAAAAGTGCATCGGCATATTTGCTAACCTGGTTAGGACTACCGGGGAAAAGAATAACAGGGATATTGCAACTGCGTTTTATCAGTTGCACACATTCATCCAGGTAATTGGAAATAACCAGGCTTCCACCCACCAGGAAATAATCAACTTTTGCAGCCACGGCCATATCGATCAGTGGCAACAGGTTGCTGTTGTTTACCTTATCAGGATCAATAAGCACGGCAAAAGATTTTTTCTGCTGCTGCTTACGTTCCACTAATGAATGGTAAATCCCTTTAATCATCTTCTCCTGTTGGTTTCATGCAAAAATGTATAAAAAATAGTTATTATCGAAAAATAAGACTCCTCAAAAACGTTTATGGCTGCAAATTCGTACTTTTTCTGCTTAATTTTGACTTACATGGTTAATATTAATAACGAGATAAAGTTTAAAACAGCCAGGAGTGGTGGAAAAGGGGGCCAAAATGTGAACAAGGTTGAAACCATGGTAGAGGGTTATTGGCATATTGCTTCCTCATTGCTGGTAAACGGGGAGCAAAAGGAATTGCTGCATGAAAAACTTGCCAAAAAAATAAATGCAGAAGGTTTTTTACTGGTAAAAAGCCAGGCCGGCCGAAGCCAGCTTTCCAACAAACAGGATGTGATTGAAAAAATGAACCTGCTGGTGAACAAAGCGCTGCTTAAACCCAAAGTGAGAAAAGCAACCAAAATACCCAAAGCCGTTAAAGAAAAACGCCTGGAAGTAAAAAAAAGGGTGGGTGAGTTAAAAGATATCAGGAAAAAGATTGGCAGAGAAACCTGGTAAACAGCACGATTATGAAAAATCTTTTGCTATTGATCCCTTTTACCCTCCTGTCATCTTTCCATATTCCAGGCAGATTACAGTATAACTCTCAAAAAAAATCCGGCACTGTAAGAATAACATTTATAAACACAGTGAAAGGAAAACCACTTGAACCGGGCAGCGGCAAATACCTCAATGCTTTTGGCGAAGAATATTCAATATCAAAATTTAAATACTACATCAGCAATATTTCATTTACAAAAGGCAAGGCGGTTTTTTTTGAACCCGACAGTTATCACCTGGTTGATGAAAGCAATGCAGGTGCAAAGTATTTCAGCTTTGCGCTGGATGAAGGTAATTATGACAACATGAGTTTTACACTGGGTGTTGACAGTTTGCACAATGTAAGCGGCGCACAAACAGGTGCCCTCGATCCGTTGAACGATATGTTCTGGACCTGGAACACTGGTTATGTAATGGTAAAACTGGAAGGCCATTCACCACAGGCAAATGTGGTGAACCATAAATTTGAATATCACATCGGTGGCTTTATGGGTGATAATAAAGTGCTGAAAAATATCACGCTGGGTTTCCCGCAGGGCAAAACAGTAAACATACAACCCGGCCAAACCAGCGAGATCATCATTGCGGCTGATATCGATACCTGGTGGCAGCAGCCCAATGATATTAAAATCAGCGACCATCCTGTTTGCAGTACTCCGGGGCAGCTTGCAAAAAAGATAGCTGATAATTACTGTAAGATGTTTACCATAAAAGATGTTGTGAACTATCAGGATTGAAAAAGAGCCTCCTCATATTACTCCTTGTTTTCGCTGCAGCGGGTGCATTGCTGACCGGTGCCGCAAAAAATTCTCCCACAATTTTTGCAGATGGCAAACTGCCTGATTACATCGATTTTAAAATTCCTCGAGGCTGGCCCAAACCAGCCAACGATATTTTTGCAAAGAATAAATTGAGTGAGCAGGGTTTTCAACTGGGTAAAAAATTATTTTACGATACAAGATTAAGTAAAGACGGAAGTAATATTTCCTGTGCCAACTGTCACCAGCAGTTTGCCGCATTTGCCACTTACGATCACGATTTCAGTCATGGGCAAAATGACCAGCATACCACCCGCAATGCACCGGCGCTTTTTAACCTGGCCTGGATGAACAGCTATCATTGGGATGGCGGCGTCAATCATATTGAAGTACAACCGCTGTCTCCCATCACATCAGCAACAGAAATGGCGGAAAGCCTCGCAAATATTTTAGCCAAATTGAAAAAGGATTCCGTTTATCCGGCCATGTTCAAAGCCGCATTTGGCACCCCTGAAATCAACAGCCAGCGTATGCTTAAGGCATTGGCACAATTTACAGGCTCCATTGTATCCTCCAATTCGAAATATGATAAGGTAATGCGTGGCGAGGCAAAATTTACCTACAGCGAACAAAATGGCTACAATATTTTTAAAGCCAATTGTGCAGGTTGTCATCCGGAACCATTATTTACCGATAATGGTTTTAGAAATAATGGCCTTGCCATCAACGATTTTTTAAAAGATTATGGAAGGATGAAAATAACCGGCAAAGCCGGAGACTCTTTAAAATTTAAGGTGCCAAGCCTGCGTAATGTTGCCGTTAGTTTTCCTTACATGCACGATGGCAGGTTTTATTCACTGGGGGCTGTTGTTGATCACTACCGAAATGCTGTTATTCAGCAACCGACCCTGGATCCGCTGCTGGCAAAAAAAATAAATATTGACGACCGTCAAAAGAACGAGCTGGTCTATTTTTTATATACACTTACCGACACCAGCATGACGAAGAACCCAAGGTTTGCAAAATAGCAGCCGCAGCAACGATATTATAGATTATAAAACTAAATTTGCACTTAAATAAAGAATAATTGAGCGGCATTAAGAAATTAGCAGGTCAAACGATTTGGTACGGTGTAAGTACCATTGCCGCCAGGTTTTTAAATTATTTGGTAACCCCCTACCTTACCAATGTTTTACTAAGTGAGGATTATGGTAAGATGAGCCTGGTGTATTCCGTACTTCCCTTTCTAAATGTACTTTTTACTTATGGGCTTGAGACCGCGTTCTTCCGCTTTTCAAACAAAGAAGAGCACAAAGCGAATATTTACAATACAACGGCCACTTCAATAATCATCAGCACTTTTTTGCTGGGCTTTACCCTGCTGTTCTTTCATCACCAGCTGGCAACATTTGCCGGTATCAGCAATTACCCGGAGCTTATCAGGCTTAGCATCATCATCATCATGATCGATACCCTGACGGTAATTCCTTTTGCAAAACTGCGTTATGATGGCAGGCCCAGGAAATATGCGCTGGCCAAAGTAACCGGCATTATTGCATACCTTTTTTCTACCTTTTTCTTTTTGTCGGTTTGTTATGTAAAGGCTAAAGCCCACCCCGGCTCAGTTTGGAGCATCCTGGTGGATATAAACAAAAACCCTGTTTACTATATTGTTGTTGCTAACCTCATACAGGCAGTAATAACCTTCTTATTTCTGTATAAAGAACTATTGTCCATTCGTTTTAAAATTGACTTTAAACTATGGCGCCGGATGATGGTTTATTCTATGCCCATGATCATTGTGGGCATGGGTGGCGTTATCAATGAAACGCTCGACAGGATCATGCTGAAATGGTGGGTACCCGGCAATGAGATATTTAAAGAACAGCAGGTGGCTATTTACAGTGCCTGTTATAAACTCTCTATCTTAATTACACTTTTTATCCAGGCTTTCCGCATGGGGGCCGAGCCGTTCTTCTTTAAACAGGCCGGCAGCGAAAACCCGCAACGCACGTACGCAAGGGTAATGAAATTCTTTGTGATCATTATTAGTGTAATGTTTTTAGTAGTGTCGCTTTTCCTGCCGGTTTGGAGATATTTCATTGCCGCTAAACTTTGGGAAGGCCTGGTGGTGGTGCCGATATTATTGCTGGCAAATATGTTCCTGGGTATCTATTACAACCTTTCTATCTGGTATAAACTGGGGCATAAAACATCGCCGGGAGCTTATATCACCATCATGGGTGCATTGCTGACCATTGGTATAAATTATCTTTTCATTCCCCGCTTTGGCTATATGGCATGTGCCTGGGCCACTTTTTTCTGTTATGGCAGCATGATGGTGGCCAGTTACGTATGGGGCCAAAAAGTTTACCGCATCCCTTATGCCTGGAAAAAGCTCGTTGCCTATATGGTCATCGCTGTGATACTATTTTTCCTTCATAAAGGAATTGCTGCGCTTACCGGCAACCTGGTTGTTCAATTATCTTTTGGCACCCTTTTGCTGGCAGGGTTTATGTGGTTCATTGCACAGATAGAAAAAAAGGAATTTGCAAAACTTCCTGTTGTGGGAAAATATTTCAACCGATAAATATTCTTTATGGAAAAAGCACTATTTGGAATGGTTGGCCTGGGTACCATGGGGCGAAACTTGGTACTGAATATTGCAGACCATGGTTTTTCTGTTTGTGGTTACGACCGGGATGTTGTGCAGCAACAGCGTCTCATCAGCGAGGCTGCTGGTAAACCTGTTTCTGCTGCTGCCAGTATGCAACAACTGGTTGACAGCCTGGAGAAACCTGCCAGGATCATACTGCTGGTGCCTGCCGGCAAAATAGTGGATACAGTGCTGGCAGAATTGGTGCCACTTTTACAAAAAGATGATATCATTATTGATGGTGGTAACTCTCACTTTACAGATACGGACAGAAGATATATGCAACTGCAACAAAGCGGCATACATTTCATGGGTATGGGTGTAAGCGGGGGCGAAGAAGGGGCCAGGTTTGGACCAAGTATGATGCCCGGGAGCAATGAACAAAGCTTTAACGAAGTAAAGAATATGCTGGAGAGCATTGCCGCCAAAACAGAAGACGGGCCCTGTGTTACTTTTATCGGGAATGGTGCGGCAGGCCATTATACAAAAATGGTGCATAATGGTATAGAATATGCCCTCATGCAACTCATCAGCGAAGTGTACGGGCTGCTGAAAAATGTGGGCGGCTTATCGAATGAAGAACTGCAAAAAACTTTTACAGCCTGGAACAATGCCGAACTGCAGGGATTCTTAATGGAAATCACAGCTGAGGTTTTTTTAAAGAAAGATGATAAGACAGATGCTTTACTGGTTGATATGATACTGGACAAAGCCAAACAAAAAGGAACCGGCATGTGGACAAGCCAAAGTGCCATGGACCTGAATGTACCCATTCCTGTGATAGATACGGCCGTAAGCATGCGATATCTTTCTGCCATGAAAGAAGAGCGGGTCTCCGCTGCAGCCAAATATCAGTCGGTAGAAGAAACCGTCATCATTAATAAAGATCAGCTGGTAAATGAATGCAGGGATGCGCTGTATTTTGCTTTTATACTGGCCTATGCACAAGGCCTGCATTTATTGTATGAGGCATCAAAAGCTTACAATTATAATACCGATATTGCCGAGGTTGTACGAATATGGAAGGGCGGCTGCATTATCCGGTCTTCCTTATTGAACAGGATACGAAAAGCCTGCCAGGCCGATAAAACGCTTAATAATATCATACATGCACCTGAATTTACAGATACATTACAAACATGCAGATCTGCTGCAGAACAGTTATGCAATACGGGTATGAAGTACAAGATACCTGTTGCAGCTTTTGCGGCTGCCATTAATTATTTTGATGCTTATTGCAGTTCAAAACTTCCGGCTAACCTGATACAGGCACAGCGTGATTTTTTTGGCGCACACACATACGAGCGTACCGATGCTCCGGGCAGTTTTCATTCAGACTGGAAATAAAAATTATGATACAAAAGAAAAACAGCACCCCGCAAACAATCATCATCTTTGGCGCCGGAGGTGATCTTTGCTGGCGTAAACTGATACCGGCATTGTATAACCTTTACCTTACTGATAATCTGCCGGAAAAGTTTTTTATCACAGCCATTGATCATGGCGCCACAAGCACTGACGCTTACAAAAAAAGGTTGCTGGAAGGCATCAATCAATTCAGCCGTTCGGGCAAAGCTGATAAAAATGCCTGGAAACAATTCAGTGAACATATCCATTACCTGCAGGGCGACTTTACGAATGCGGCCCTGTATATTTCACTGCATACATTATTAAAAGAGCAGGACAAGAAGATCGGCCAGCGCCTCAATCGCTTGTTCTATTATTCTGTTTCGCCACGCTTTATTGAAACCATCAGCGAGGAGTTATACAAGAACAAAATAGCCACACAGGAAGATAGCGACCGTATCATTATTGAAAAACCCTTTGGCAACAGTTTGAAAACAGCCAAAAAATTAAATGCCTTTTTATTAAAGCGTTTTGCTGAAAAGCAGTTATACCGTATAGATCATTACCTGGGAAAAGAAACGGTACAGAACATGATGGTGTTCCGTTTTGCCAATTATATATTTGAACCACTTTGGAACAGGGATTTTATTGATCATGTGCAAATAACCGTTGCAGAAACTGTAAGCGTGGGTGCCAGGGCCGGTTATTACGAACAGGCTGGCGCAATCAGGGATATGATACAGAATCATTTGCTGCAATTACTCTGCGTGGTTGCCATGGAAGCGCCAAAGAAAATGGATGCTACTGAAATAAGAAATAAAAAACTGGCTGCATTAAAAGCCATCAGGCCATTTTCAAAAAATTCCGTTGCAAAAAATATTGTAAGGGCTCAGTACACAAAAGGAAAAGTGAAAGATATACAACAGGCAGCCTACCGGGAAGAAGAAAATGTAGCACCTGCATCTGTTACTGAAACTTATTTTGCCGGAAAATTCTTTATAGATAATAGCCGATGGAAGGGCGTTCCATTTTACCTGCGTACCGGCAAATGCTTATCCAAACAAAGCTCTGTTATAGTAATTGAGTTTAAAAAAACGCCGCATAAAATTTGTAAAGGAGATAATCATCCCAACAGGCTCATCATTTCCATTCAGCCCGATAACGAGATCAGTCTCTGGTTCGAAAGCAAGGTTCCGGGATTGGATATGCAATTGAAAAATGTGGAAATGGATTTTACCTACCGGGAAACTTATGCCCAACAATTGCCTGAAGCCTATGAGGCATTGCTGCTGGATGCTATGGAAGCTGATGCCTCCCTTTTTATGAGAAACGACCAGGTGGAGGCTGCCTGGAAAGTGGTAATGCCCGTTATTGAAAACTGGCAACTGCAAACAAAACCTGATCTGAAATTTTATGCAGCAGGCAGCAATGGGCCCGGGGCAGCAGACGACCTGCTGAAAAAAGATGGAAGAAAATGGTACCTCTAATTCAATGATATGCTACGATACAACTCTTACGAATCACTCAGCCAGGCTGCTGCCCATTTTTTTTTAGTTGCGTACAGCCGCAGTATAGCAGCCCGGGATAGATTTACAGTTGCATTAAGTGGCGGGAATACGCCCAGGCGTATGTATGAATTATTAGCAACCCGGGAATTCAGCCAAAATATCAACTGGAAAAAAGTATTTATCTTCTTCAGCGACGAACGATATGTACCCCATAACGATCCCGAAAGTAATTTTAAAATGGCCAAAGAGGCTTTGCTGGACCATATTTCCATTCCCCAAAAAAACATCTTCGCTATACCCGTAGCATCCACTCCCGCAAAAGATGCTGCAGCTTATGAGGCATCAGTAAAAAATATAACTACAGGTACAAAATTTTCATTCGATCTTATTTTACTGGGAATGGGTGCAGATGGACATACAGCTTCCCTTTTTCCGGGCACAGCAATTTTGCAGGAAAAGAAAAGGCTGGTTAAGGATACCTTTTTAACCGGAAAGAATATTTACCGCATCAGCTTTACCTTACCTTTAATAAACAAGGCAAAACAAATTTTGCTGATTGTAAATGGCCGGGAAAAAGAAACTATATTGAAAAGAATATCATCCGGGCGCAAAACAAAAGCGCCTCTACCGGTGCAGCTGGTAAAAGGTGATATCACCTGGATGATTCATTGATCCGCTAAAATTAATCATCATCGTCTTTTGCACTAACCTTTACAAATGCAGCTCTTCTCGGTGCTGGCATCACTGCTTTCGGCCCTCTTACAGCTTTCCATATCACCTCACTAAATTCCATATCCGGAATGCGGTCTTCTTTTGTAAGATCAAAACCGGCTGATTGCGCTGCAAGTTCATTCCATGCCAGGTTCTTGTCGGTAAGATCAATATTCGATGGCAATGCTTTAAATGGGGTATAATCAGCCATTGGGGTAAAGCTTCTCCATAAAGGGGTGGCACCGGCATCATACTGACTCATGGGCGCAATACCGAGTATCAGTTCAATGGTACGAAGCATGCCGCTGGTGCTGTAAGCGGTATGATCAACATAATTTCTTTTAACATACGGCCCGGCAACATAAGCTGTGCTTCGGTGAGCATCCACATGGTCGGGGCCGTTTTGTGCATCATCTTCTAAAATAAAAACAACACTTTCCTTCCAAACCGGGCTGTTACTCAGGTGTTCTAAAAACATTCCCACTGCCAGGTCATTATCTGCCACATAAGCAAAGGGAGTTGGTTTTCCTTTTGATAAACCTGCCGTATGATCGTTCGGGAAACGCAGCGACATAAAAGAAGGCAATGCATTCACTGCAACCAGCGAGTCAAATTCTTTTGCCCACTGCGCATAACGTGCTGTATCAGGTACATTCAGGTTCCATCCAACAAAATAGGGACAAAAATGATCATCCAGCACCGGTATATTGGCTTTATGATCCTCAGTGAATTCACCGTAGGTTCTGTAACTAACGCCTGCCTTTTTGCAGGCACCCCAGATAAAATCTCCTTTATTGTTGGCAACCTTTCTTGTTCCTTCGGCATCATAACCACCACCACGGCCACCATAGCTGGTTACCCAGTTTTTTTCCAAGTAATCCGTTGCATAAGCGCCCATGCTCCAATTATGGCCGTCAGCGCTTACTTCCCCATCCACATAAAAATTATCCAGCAATACAAAATCCTTCACCAGTTTATGCAGGTTGGGTGTAATTCTTTCTCCGAATAATACCAGGCTGCTGTCGCCATTCCCTTCCTTCACATCACCCAGCACCTGGTCGTATGTACGATTTTCCTTTACAATGTAAAACACATGCTTTATGGGCGAAGGGTCGCCAAGTTTTGCCGGTATGGGATTCCCCGGTTCAATGGCACTGCCTCTTTCTTTCTCTTTTGTATAAGGTGTATTTTTATAAACCTGGGCTGAAAATTCAGCCATTTGCTTTTCCGATGGCATATCAATTATGCTCATAGAACCCTTAAACAAACCACCAATATACTGTACTTCCTTTTCTTTTGTGCCTCCCTGGTAAGTTACTTTTTGCTTTTTCTTCGCAGGATTTGGCCCATCAGGATTAGCAAAGGAAGAAAATCCTTTTCCATTGGTTACCCATATCTTTTTACCGATCACTTTTACACAGGTTGGGTACCAGCCAACCGGTATAAACCCTTTTGAAGTGCTGTAACCAGGTTTGCTTACATCAAAAACAGACAGGCAGTTATTATCTGCATTGGCGATGAAAAGGGTTTTGTTATCCCCGCTCAGTGCCAGCCCGTTGCTGGTGCTGCCGGGCGGTGCATCCGGGAATAAGGAAGCAGTAAGGGTCTCAATCACCTTCTCTTCCTTCAGGTCGATAACAGAAACGGAATTATCATTGGCGTTGGCAACAAATAAGAACTTATTGTTGCCGGTTATGCAAATATCATTGGGATTATCTCCCACTTCGATGCTTTTTTCAATGGCACGATTGGTTGTATTGAAAACAATCAGCTTATCACATCCCCAGCAGCTGATATAAAGGCGGCTCTTATCTTTCGACAATATGCAGGTGTAAGCCTCGCCATCCAGCTTAACCTGCTGCACAATATTCTTTGTGGGCAAATCAATTATGTAAAGGGAATTATCATCCTTGGTTACCACATACATCAGCTGTCTGGCATCATCAATATCAATACCTGCCGGGGAAATTTTATTTGGCCATTTTTTGCCAAGTTTAATGCTGTCTTTTAAAATCAGCTTATTGCTTTCAATGGCATACTGTAATATCCAGTTATCATTTCCGCCGCTGGCAAATAAATATTTTTCATCGCTGCTGAATTTGAGTCCCAGCCAGCTTTTGGCTATTTCGATACTGTCAAGTACCAGTTCTTTTTTTGCATCGATCAGCTGAAGGCTTTGTTTGCTTTGCCCGTTATTGGTAACAGCAATCCATTTCTTTGAACTGCTCACTGCCATGTTCAGCGGCAGATCGCCCAGGGGCAAACTACGTCCCGCAGGTGAAAGCGACCAACCGTTAGGCAGCGTTACAGCTTTCTGTGCAGATGCATTGATTACAAGGGATAGCAGCAATAAAATGATAATACTTCTGGTGGACATTGGGGGTTGGTTTTAGCTATCAAAGTTAAGAAAAGGAATCCTCTGGCCAATGTATACCGGCGTTTGTAAAAATATATTACCGTTATTTTTTACAGTACACCGGTCATTTAATATTTCCTGTATAAATCGTATATGATCTTTTTATCCGCTTCCGTAAGCCTTGTAGTGGAATCATTTTGTACAAAGTGCAGTTTAAAAGCCCGGATGGCCGCATTGGCATCCCGGGTATCATAACCGATTATCCTCAATCCCTGCATGGCATCGAAATTCTCGGGAACGCTGATCTTTGCCGTATCGCCATACCAATACCCGTAACCATTGGCTGCCAGTTGCTGCCAGGGAAAATACCGGTTTGGATCCACCTTTCTTTTAGGCGCAATATCAGCATGGCCAATAAAATTGGCAGTGGGTATATTATTATCTTTTTTCAGTTTCTTCAGTACATCCAGCAGGCTTTTTATCTGTGCTTCGCTGAAAGCTTCAAACCCATTGTTGTCCAGTTCGATGCCAATACTTACACTATTAACATCGGTTACGTTTCCCCACTTGCTGTTACCGGCATGCCAGGCCCGCAGGTAATCATTCAGCATATGGTTGATGGTGCCATCTTTACAAATAACATAATGAGCGCTTACCTGTGTGCGGGGCAGGGTAAAGGTTCTGAGTGTGGTGTCGCAGGCCGTTTGAGCGGTATGGTGAATGATAACGAAGTTGGGTTTGCGCATTCCAAAATTGGTGGTACCAACCCAGGTAGCTGCCATTTGGGCGCTATCCACCATCGCCGGTTGCTTTTTTAACTCTGCGGCCAGGCTTTTTGCCTGCTGCCTGTATATTTTATTAGAGTCAGCATAAGGTTTGGGGGCACAACCGGCTGCAATTGATAAAAGGATGAAAAAGAGTGCTTTACGGCTTGTCATATTGTGAAAGTACGTAATAAGCCTGTAGTTTTTGCGTAATTTTACCATTGATTGCAGTTTATCTCAACGTAGTTTTCCTTAGTTTTGCATACTATTAGAAAAATTTCTACGTTTTCTTAGAAGATTATCCAAAATTATCATGAAAAACCAACTTAATCTGTCGAAACACGCAATATTATTTTGCCTGTTCAGCACGCTCTGGCTGATTTCGCAAGCCCAATGCGGAATGACTGTAAACACGACGGTAAGCAATGTAAGCTGTTTTAATGGTACCAACGGATCGGTTTCTGTAACTGTTTCAGGAGGAGTTTCCCCTTATCAATACCAGCTTGCTGAAGCAGGCGCCGGTGCATGGAGCAACACAAACAATTTTAGCGGCCTTGCCGGCGGAACTTATCCCATTTCGGTAAAAGACAACACTGGTTGCATTAAAACCATTTATGTAACCATAAGTCAGCCGGCTGCATTTACTGTTAATTATACTGCAACTGATGTTACCTGCTCCGGCGGAAGTAACGGAACAATTACCACCAGTACAACCGGGGGTACCGCTCCTTATACTTATGCCTGGACGAAGAACGGAACATCTTATGCAACAACAGCAAGCCTGACAAATTTATCGGTTGGAAATTACAGCCTCATTGTAACCGATGCTAACGGTTGTACCACCACGCCTGTAATTGCCGAACAAATAAAATCTATCGGCCTCACCGGCTTTAATGAAGACGTAGTGGCAAACGGAACCTCTGTAAGCCCTGCAGCATCCACCTCTCAGGCTTTTGACGATGGTAATGGAAATGTTTTCTATGCCAATGGTTATACCAATGCTTCCAATGTGGCCGAAACACCAGGGGGCCTGCCTGTTTCAGGAAATTTTGCCAGCACACAAAGTGCTTCCCGCATTTACCAGCTGGCTGCCTATAACAGCAGCAACGCCTTACTGCTGCGCTCTTCCAGCGCCACTACTTATGGAGGTGCTGTTTCCGGTACGCTGTCTTTTCAAAATCAATATAGAAGTACATACAGCACTTTATATGTTTTGGGATCTACCGGATCGGGTACAGGCACCGTAAATTATACAATCAATTTTGCTGATGCAACTACCGCCACCGGTTCACTGACTTTTCCGGATTGGTACCTGGCAGGCGCCAGTACACAATCGGCTATCAAGCTAAAAAGAATTGCACGCAGCACCGGCACGTATGATACCCGATACGATTTTAACCTGTTTGAACTGCCAATAAACATTGCCGGTAATAACCAGGGTAAGGTTATCAATTCAATTGGATTTACCTGGACCAATGCCGGTTCGGCAAGGGTCAATATTATGGCGGTAACAGGTTATACTTCAACCACTGCCGGTATAAGGATTAATGATGGGACCACAGCCACCGTTGTGCCCGCCGTAAGCATTGTTTCAAATGCTGCAGCCAATACATTTTGTACCGGTCAATCAGTAACCTTTACAGCCACACCGGTAAATGGCGGATCAGCTCCATCCTATCAATGGAAAAGAAATGGCAGCAATGTGGGCAGCAATTCGCAAACATTCACCTACAATTCTCTTAATAATAATGACGTTATCACCGTGGTTATGACAAGCAACCTGGCCTGTGTAAGTACAACCACAGCCACCAGCAATGCACTTACTATGGTAAATGGTACAGCCACTGCCTCGGTTAGTATATCTTCATCCGGCACCAGTTCGTGCAGCGGCAATACAGTAAGTTTTACAGCCAGTCCTGTTAATGGAGGCAATTCACCTTTTTATCAATGGAAGGTTAACAATATAAATGTGGGTGGTAATGCACCAACTTATTCCAGCAGTTCATTAAATAATAACGACCAGGTGCAATTGGTAATGACCAGCAGCATCGGCTGTGCCACACCCAACCCTGCCACCAGCAATACTATTACAGTTTCTGTTTCTCCCATATTAACACCACAGATTACCATTACCTCAAACCCGGTTCACCCGGCAGGAAATGGCGGCCCGGCAACATTTACAGCTACCGCAGCTAATGCCGGGCCTGCACCAGCTTATCAATGGCTTAGAAACGGGGTACCTATTAATGGCGCCACTTCTTCAACACTTAATGTAGCCCAGGTATTCCTTACCGAAACCTATTCCTGCAAGCTCACATCCAGTTATACATGCAGTACTGTGCCCAATGCCATGAGCAATTATATTTTTATAAACGGTCCCGGTTTACCTGTTACACTTTTGTGGTATAATGCAAGACCCGAAAACGGCAAAGCTGTGCTGCAATGGAAAACCTCGCAGGAACTAAACAACAAACAATTTATTATTGAAAGGGCAGTAAGTACTGCTGCAACCAATTACAAACAGGTTGGCAGTGTTGCGGCAACGAATGCACCCAATGGATCGGTATACAATTTTACCGACGATCCCGGTTTAAAAGGAATTTTCCTGTACAGGCTTACACAGGAAGATATTGATGGCACCCGAAAAATACAGGGGATAAGGAGTGTGAACCTAAGTGGCAAAAATTCATGGACACTGCAGGATATTGGTAATTACTGGCAACTTACCTGTACTCAACCATTTACATACCGGCTGATAGATATGCAGGGGCGTGTTTTGAAATTATCCAATGGCAAAGGCTCTGTATCCATTGATAAGCCCATTGCACCAGGGGTATATTTACTGCAACTGGATACTGGTGGCGAATTATTTAGTCAAAAACTATTAAAATAGATCCGGTTATTCCTTTAAAAAGTAAAAGCTGTCTTGCGGACAGCTTTTACTTTTTAAATCTTTTTTGTCTATAATGTTGCCATATCTATCACAAACCTGTAGCGTACATCTCCTTTCAGCATACGCTCATAAGCCTCATTAATATCTTTCATGGCAATCAGTTCAATATCGCTTACAATATTGTGTTCGGCACAGTAATCCAGCATTTCCTGCGTTTCGGCTATGCCACCAATTAACGAGCCTGCCAGGCTTTTTCTTCCAAAAATAAGATTGAAAGCAGGCACCTGGGCAGGTGATGGGGGGGCGCCCACACAAACCATCACACCATTTGCTTTTAAGAGGCCCAGGTAAAAATTATAATCATGATCGGCCGAAACGGTATCCAGAATAAAATCAAAACTGCCCATAACTTTTTTTACCTGCTCTGCATCAGAAGTGAGCACAAAATGCTGGGCCCCCAGGCGCTGTGCATCTTTTTCTTTGGAAGCAGTATGACTAAGCATGGTAACATCTGCTCCCATGGATACAGCCAGTTTTACGCCCATATGCCCAAGTCCGCCTAGGCCCAAAACAGCCACTTTATGGCCCTTCCCGATTTTCCAGTGACGTAAGGGAGAATAGGTGGTAATGCCTGCACAAAGCAGGGGGGCCACAGCATCCAAAGGCAATTTATCGGATATACTCAGCACAAAATCTTCATGCACCACAATTGATTTGCTGTAACCGCCGTAAGTGTTTCCACTGCCATCTCTCTCCTGCCCGTTGTAAGTACCTACCATACCGTTACTGCAAAACTGCTCCAGTCCATCTTTACAGTTTTCACATTCGCGGCAGCTGTCCACCAGGCAACCAACACCAACCGTATCGCCTTCTTTGAATTTTTTTACATGACTGCCTACTGCTGTAACCTTACCAACAATTTCGTGGCCGGGCACACAGGGATAGACCGTTCCATGCCACTCGTTACGGGCTGTATGCAAGTCGCTATGGCAAACACCGCAATATTTAATTTCAATTTGTACATCATGTGGCTTGGGGTCCCTGCGGTTAATTGTCCAGGGAGCAAGCGGGGAGGTTGCGCTTTGCGCAGCATAAGATTTTGTTGAAGCCATATAATTATTGTGGTTTTAAAAGTTAAGAACGCTAATTTACAATAAGTAACCGGTTAAAATCTATTTGAAAAAAGTTTAGCCCGTTTTAATTCAATAACAAAGTAATTGCATGAATGTTTGGTGCAGGGCATAAAACTGATCCTTTGTATCTTTATGACAACCCTTTGGCAAAACGCATAACCTTTCTTTAAACTATTAATATGAAAAAGTATCTGCTCTTCATCTTTTTATTTGGGAGTTTTTATATAACATCGGCCCAGCAAAAACCTGCCTATGTTTTATATAATGCAAATGGGAAAAAAGTTTCTTACAACAAAATGATCAGGCAACTGGCCAAAAAAGATATTGTATTATTTGGCGAGTTTCACAACAATGCCATTGCACACTGGCTGGAGCTAAGCGTATCAAAAGACCTGAGTGAAAAAAGGAACCTGACTTTTGGTGCGGAAATGTTTGAGGCAGATAACCAGGATGCGTTGAATAATTACCTGGCGGGGAAGATAACAGCAAAGGGCCTTGATTCCAGCGCCAGGTTATGGAGTAATTATAAGACCGATTATGCCCCGATCGTAAATTTTGCTAAAGAAAAAAACCTGGGTTTTATTGCCACCAATATTCCACGCCGTTATGCCTCACTGGTTTCAAAAAAAGGCTTTGAAGCGCTGGATACCCTGTCTGCATTGGAAAAAACCTGGATGGCGCCCTTACCCATGGAGTATGATGCCAGCCTGCCGGGCTATGTAAAAATGTTGGATATGATGGGAGGCCATGGCGGCCCCAATTTACCCAAAGCACAGGCAACAAAAGATGCAACGATGGCGTACTTTATTTTGCAGAATTTTAAGCCGGGCAATCTCTTCCTGCATTTCAATGGTTCCTTCCACTCGGATAATTATGATGGTATCAACTGGTATTTAAAAAGAAAGCAGCCCGGGCTGAAGTATGCCACCATTACCACGGTATCGCAAAAGAACATAAAAGAACTGCTTGCCGAAAACAAGGGAAAAGCAGATTATATTATTTGTGTGGATGAGGACATGACAAACACCTATTGATGGTTTATAAAAAATCTCTGTTCTCTTTAACCCTGTAAATAAAACAGTCGTGTATTATGCCAGGTGCGAAATGCCTTTTGGTTTTATTTTTCTTCAGTCCGGCTATATTGATTGCACAACGCAGGCCTGCACCCGCAATCAGGGCTTCGCCCCTGGCCAGGTATAGCAGCGAATGGAATAATGCCCGGTACAAAACATGCAACACAGCCGGCAAAGCAATATATATGAGTGCGGCTGAAAAGGAAGTGATCTATATTTTAAACCTTGTACGCAGCTACCCGGCATTATTTGCAAAAACAGTTTTAAGTAAATACCCTTCAATTTCCGGGCGGAATTATCTTACAAAAGACCGGGTTTATTATCAAACACTTATAGATACATTGCTCACACTGGATCCCAAATCATTATTATACCCGGACAGCCTTTGTTTTGTGAGTGCACGCTGTCATGCTGTTCAATCGGGAGCAGAGGGCATAAAGGGGCATGTTCGCAGCACTTCTGATTGTATTAAGAAAGAGCACTATTACGCTGAATGTTGCGATTACGGGAATAAGGATCCGCTGAAAATTGTGTTATCGCTGCTTATAGACCAAGGGGTACCCTCATTGGGGCACCGCAAAAGCTGCCTGGGAGATTACAGCCTCCTGGGTGTTTCTATATGGCCGCATGAGGTTTTCGGCAGCAATGCAGTGCTTGATTTTTATTATTAGATCCCGTTATCTTCACAGGGCCGGGCCGGAAAAGGTATTTTTAAAAAAAGCAGATCACAATAAAACATTTGTACTGTTGGTTCGTCCTTATTTGTACAGAAAGACGAAGCAATGACAGTAGCCATAGAAATGACGGCCGAGCGTAATAAAAATATTACCAGCACTATAAAGGATATAAGCAAGCGTTTGTTTGGTTTTATCAAGCAGCGGGTGGGCAGCAATGAGGATGCAGAAGACATCCTGCAGGAAGTTTTTTACCAGTTTGCCGGCAATCCCGAGCCTATTGAACAAACCACTGCGTGGCTGTACAAAGTAGCCCGCAATAAAATAACCGATAGCTACCGCAAGCATAAACTGCCGCTGGCTGACGATATTTTCACCGATGCTGAAGCCGATGATGAAGGTTTTAACTGGAAAGAAATGTTGCTGCCATCCGACTCAACACCCGAAACAGAATACCTGCGCAATATTTTCTGGGAAGAATTAAAAACAGCGCTGGACGAATTACCTGCTACACAAAGGGATGTTTTTATTTTAAACGAAATTGAAGGAGTTCCCTTTAAAGATATAGCCGAACAAACAGGTGAAAGTGTGGCCACACTTATCAGCCGTAAGCGTTATGCAGTAGTGCATTTACGAAACCGGCTTTCGGTACTAAAAGATGAGTTATTAAATTATTAAAACAAAAAAATTAGATACAATGAAAAAGTTTTGGATTAAAAAAGGATTGATGATTCTGGTATTTGGCGCCCTGGCCATATTGGGATTTGGCCTGCTGGTGATGAGTTTATGGAATGCTATTTTACCGGCTGTACTCGGTGTAAAAGCGATCTCATTTGTACAGGCCCTGGGCATTTTATTGCTTAGCAAGATATTATTCGGCGGCTTTGGCGGAAGCCGCCACCGCGGGGGTTGGCGTAACAAGGGCAACTGGATGGCAATGAAAGAGAAATTTGCCGGCATGACCCCCGAGGAAAGAGAAAAATTTAAGGCCGAATGGAAGAATAAATGTGGCCATCAATGGGGCAGGCGCCCCATGCAAGGCGGTACCGCCACTGATATGGCAGCCGAATAAGCCCCGCCAGGTTTCACATTAACCAAACCAACATGCAGATACTTGTTTTTAAGACCAACCTTAGCAACAGCAGGCATATTAAAAAAGTAGAGCCCGGACTGAACCTGCATCCCCATATCAGGGAATGGAATGTTGACCTGCATGATTGTGACAAGGTGCTAAGAATTGTTTCTGAAAAGATATTACCCGCCGAAGTGGAGCGTATAGTTTATAATGCCGGCTATTTTTGCGAGGAATTAAAATAACCGGGTAACAACCGATAAGACTGGTTTTCATATATCTTTGTTTTCTAAACCAAATAACAAACACATGAAAACTCTATTCACCCTGGTTACGCTTTTAATAACTACTGTCAGCTTTGCACAAAGTGGCGACTATGAAGAGCTGATGAGCAAATCTCGTAAGGCAAGAACAACAAGCACCATACTGGTTGCAACCGGGCCTGTAATTGCTGCAGGCGGCATTGGCACCTTAATTTATGGTCTGGTGCAAAACGATATTGGAGACCCGATTGCAAATTATGATGCTCAGGGTAACTTTCTTGGATATACTGATAAAAAATACACCACCGAAATTGTGGTAGGCGCTGCAGGAACTGCTGTTGGTTTAGCGATGGCTTTATACAGCATTCATTTTTCAAATAAAGCAAGCGACCTGAAGCGTGAAGCAAGAAGAACAAAACTTAAGACTTCCACCGAAAACATTTCAATACCGGGTTTGCAAAACGGGTTTGCCAATAACAGGACCAGGCAGTTTAAAGTATCGCTGGTAGTACCCCTGTAGAAAAAATTAACTGATTAATAAACGGGGCGAAACAAAATGTTTCGCCCCGTTTTCATTTATGAGTTTTGCATTTTTTACATATTCCTCCTGTATTGTCCGCCTACTGCATAAAGTGCATTAGTTATCTGCCCCAGCGAACAGTACTTAACAGTTTCCATTAATTCACCGAAAAGATTTTCGTTATTAATAGCCGCCTGCTGCAAACGCTTCAGCATTTCAGCGCTTTGTGCTTCATGCCGTTTGTGAAATGCCTGCAATGTTTTGATCTGTATTTCCTTTTCTTCCGTGGTGGAACGGATCACTTCAGTTGGCAGAATGGTGGGACTGCCTTTTTTATTCAGGAAAGTATTTACGCCCACAATGGGATACTCACCTGTATGCTTCAGGGTTTCATAATAAAGGCTTTCTTCCTGTATCTTGTTGCGCTGGTACATACGTTCCATAGCGCCCAGCACTCCGCCTCTTTCTGTGAGCCTGTGAAACTCAGCCATCACCGCTTCTTCCACAATATCTGTCAGCTCTTCAATAAGGAAAGATCCCTGGATAGGATTCTCGTTTTTTGCTGTGCCCAGTTCCCGGTTGATGATCAGCTGGATGGCCATAGCCCTTCTAACACTTTCTTCTGTAGGCGTGGTAATGGCCTCATCATAAGCGTTGGTGTGCAAAGAATTGCAATTATCATAGATGGCATAAAGGGCCTGCAGGGTGGTGCGTATATCATTAAAATCAATTTCCTGCGCATGCAGGCTGCGGCCACTGGTTTGTATATGGTATTTTAATTTTTGAGAACGGCTGTTGGCCTTGTATTTATTCTTCATGGCTTTTGCCCATATACGGCGGGCCACACGGCCAATCACACTGTATTCAGGATCCATACCATTACTGAAAAAGAAGGAAAGATTGGGCGCAAAATCATCAATGTTCATTCCCCGGCTTAAGTAGTACTCAACATAAGTAAAGCCATTGGCCAAAGTAAAGGCAAGCTGTGTAATAGGATTTGCTCCTGCTTCAGCAATATGATAACCACTGATACTTACGCTGTAAAAATTTTGCACCGAATTCCGGATAAAATATTCCTGCACATCTCCCATCAGCTTCAGGGCAAATTCTGTTGAGAAGATGCAGGTATTTTGTGCCTGGTCTTCCTTTAAAATATCTGCCTGCACCGTACCACGTACAGTTGCCAGGGCTTTTGCCTTTATTTCGGAATATACATTGGCGGGTAGCACATCAGATCCGCTTAAACCCAGCAAACGCAAGCCCAATCCGTCATTGCCGGCAGGCAGGGCCCCTATCAATTCACCCTGGGAAGGCATAATTTCTTTTCCATCCACACCCACATATTTTGGAAGTGTGCCGATGTTGTATAAACTTTCAATTTTTTTATTTACCTCTTCCTTTAAATTATTTTCAATGATGTACTTTTCGCATTGCTGATCGATAGCAGCATTCATGAAAAATGCCAGCAATATGGGTGCCGGTCCGTTAATGGTCATGCTTACGGAGGTCTTTGGATCGCAAAGATCAAAACCGCTGTACAGTTTTTTTGCATCATCCACCGTGGCAATGCTTACACCGCTGTTTCCTACTTTTCCGTAAATATCCGGCCTGTACCCGGGGTCCTCCCCGTACAGGGTAACACTGTCAAACGCAGTGCTGAGGCGCTTTGCAGGCTGCCCCACACTAACGTAGTGAAAACGCCTGTTGGTCCTTTCGGGTCCGCCCTCACCGGCAAACATGCGGGTTGGATCTTCACCTTCCCGCTTTAAAGGGAATACTCCTGCGGTGAAAGGGAATTCGCCCGGAACATTTTCCTGCAACTGCCATTTTAAAATATCGCCCCAGTCTTTATATTTTGGCAACAGTACTTTTGGTAAAGTTGTACCTGATAAACTCTTATAGGTAAGAGGTTGTTTAATGATCTTATCCCGAACCTTAAATTCATAAAATTCTTTTGAATAACGCGCTGTCGTTTCAGACCAGGATTGGATCAGCTTTTTACATTCGGGATGTAATTGTTCTTCCAAAGACTGTTTTATTTTTTCCAGTTCTTCTTTTGCAACCGGACCTATAGATACCGGTAGGCCCGAATCCGCTGACAGGGTTCCTTGGAGCTGGTAAAGTTTAGAAGCAACAGCAGCCTGCTCAGCAACCCAGCTGTCATACGTTGAAATGGTTTCAGCAATCTCTGCCAGGTACCTTACTCTTTTGGGCGGAATGATCGTTGACTGGCTGAAAGTATCTTTTGTGTGGGCGTGATGGGTGATCTCCCCGGAAAACCTTACCCCGCATTTGGCTGCAATTTTTTCCATCAGCCTTTCAAACAATTCGTTTACACCACTGTCATTGAACTGGGCAGCAATAGTTCCAACAACCGGCAGTTCTTCGTCCTTTGTATCCCACAAACCATGGTTGCGTTTGTATTGCTTACGCACGTCATGCAAAGCATCCAGTGCACCTGCCTTATCAAATTTATTTACACATACCACATCGGCATAGTCAAGCATATTTATTTTTTCCAGTTGCGATGCAGCCCCGTATTCCGGTGTCATCACATACATACTAATATCCACATAGTCCAGGATGGAAGCATCACTCTGTCCAACACCGGCGCTTTCCAGGATCACGAAATCATACTTAGCCGCCTTGCAGATATCAATCGCTTCCTGCACATACTCACTCAGTGCCTTATCACTTTCCCGGGTGGCCAGGCTGCGCATGTAGGCACGTGGAGATGAAATGGAATTCATCCGTATACGGTCGCCCAGCAATGCCCCGCCGGTTTTCTTTTTAGAAGGATCAACAGAAATCACCGCAATGGTCTTATCGGTATATGCGTTTAAAAAACGGCGTACGATCTCATCAGTAACGGAAGATTTTCCTGCACCACCGGTACCTGTAATACCTAAAACGGGGATTGACTTATTCGTTGACCGTTGTCCGCTGTCCGTTGTCTGTTGGCCGTTTTCCGCATTCGTTATCTGCCTGGCAATTTTACGGATATCATTCACTTCGCCCAGGGTCATGGCCGATTTATATTCACCATTACCATTCAAAGTAAAGTCGCAGGTTTTAACCACATCTTCAATCATTCCTTCCAGGCCCATGTGCCTGCCATCATCGGGGCTGTAAATCCTGGTGATGCCGTAATTATGAAGTTCTTCAATTTCCGACGGCAGTATCGTTCCGCCACCACCGCCAAATATTTTTATGTGGCCGCATCCGTTCTCATCCAGCAGGTCTTTCATGTATTTAAAAAACTCCACGTGGCCACCCTGGTAACTGGTAATGGCTATACCCTGCACATCTTCCTCGATGGCACATTCCACAATTTCTGCAACACTGCGGTTATGGCCCAGGTGAATGATCTCGGCGCCCTTGCTTTGCATGATGCGGCGCATGATATTAATGGCTGCATCATGACCGTCGAATAAGGCGGCTGCAGTAACGATACGAACTTTATTCTGAAGCGTAAATGACATAGCAGATCAGTAATTAATTTAAGCTTGTTCCAAAGGAACAATGCAATACAATCGAATTGTAAAATTACTGATTAAAGATTGGAAAAAATAATAGCAAAAAGAGTCGCTTATTCCGTCTTTTTCCTAAATAATTGGCCCATATCAAGCCAGGTTCCTATTGAAAAATTGAATTTCCGGTAGTCGTGATATTCTTTGGTCATTAAAAATGATAATCCGGCCTGAACTTCAACCTTTAATCCCGGCAATCCTTTAAAACCAAAACTGCTTACTGTGGCTGGTTCAAAAAACCATTTTGTCCTGTCTGTCAGATTTGTCAGGTAATAAGAACTCTGCTGACTTTCACTATAATTGGTTTTAATCTTACTATAAGCAATCCCACTAAATCGCATGGCAATAGATGTGGTAAAACTTCCTTTACTTTTGAAAAGAAAAGCTGGCTGCAAATAGTACTTTGTAATATTTGCCTGGTGATAATAGGTACCAGTATTTTGAATATCTGTAATACTAAAGCGGCCCAGGCCAGCGCCTGCAAAAACCTGGAACCAGGTATTTTTTTTGTCGGTTACGGGCAAATAGTATCCCAGGCCTATTTCTGTCAGATTCCTGCTATACTTCAGGTTTATGGTGTCTGGTCCTCCTTCGGTCCTTTCCCAGCGGTAGGCATGCGCCGCCTGTACCGCAAAACTATTGGTTATAGCCACCGCACCCTGCGCATCGTATCCCCTGCTGCGATTATAGATCTTCACTGAGTTCTTGCTTTCATCTCCGGCGGCATTGGTTGAATATGCAACACCAATTTTACTATCGCCTTTTTGGGTTAATACAGGTACATTGTGTGCAACAGGGCTGTAAATATGCCTGGGGGTTTTGCAGGAAGCAGCAAAAAGAAGGGTACAGATTAAAAACAGGCCGGTTAACAGGTTAGGTTTCATGTTGTCGGAACTTTTTAGAATGGTAGATGAAATTAATTCCAAAATCGCTGCTTTTGTATAAATAAAATTCACCCGCAGCAAAGCTGCAGGTGAATTTAACAATAACAATCAATCTGTTAAAAGCCGTATTACTTAAGTGTTCTTAAATAATTCACCACAGCCCACAAATCATTTGCATCAGGTATTTTTGTTTTGTAAGAAGGCATATCTTTTCTTCCAACTTTTGTTTTGTAAAATAATGCTCCGTCTGTTTGTGATTGAAATGCTGCGGCAGTAAAATCGCCGCACTCTGTATCCAGTTGTGAAGCTTTAGGCCCATCACCTTTGCCCTTGGTGCCGTGGCATGATTTGCAATGCGTATTGTAGAGTTCCTTTCCCTTTGCAACAGATCCTGCATCTCCTTTAAGGGGATTTACTTTACTTTTTTCGGCATCCGGAACTTTCCATTCTGCCTGGTAGGCGGGTTTTGGAACAAAGGCAAGCATGGCTATCATAAATAAGCCTGCTACAACTACGGAAATTTTCTTTTTCATGTTTCTTTTCATTTAGTGATTATTAAATAGTTTATGCTGGCATTTTAAATACCTGTTGCGGCTTCGGTAAGGTGGGGCTCTTCTTTACGGAGCCTGAACAGCTGGTATACAATAACAATGAAGTGCCCCCATACCACCCCCATCAGCACAACGAATGTAATAAGCATCCATAAGGGGGGATGGGCGCTCCACAATGCACGGGGCTGCTCCTGGAGTTTTGATGAAACCGGTAATCCCCATTTTTGTGTAACGCTGGCTTCCAGGTTGCCAAAAGTTTCGTTTTCATCAATCTTTGCCAGCAATATTATATTGCCTTTATCATCCCCGGGCAGATTATTGGGTATCTCAATGGTTGCTTCGCCGTTTTCATCGGTGGTGCCTTCACCAATTTTTAATGGGCTGAAAAAGCGTTTTACAAATATGCCAACTGTCAGATCTTTAACTGCTGAATCCATGCCAGAGGCGGGTGAGCTGAACTTAACTTTTACTGTTAACAACGAATCTTCTTTCACAGGTGTTATCTCCAGCAAGGCATTTTTAATATTTACCTCACCATCTGCTGCTTCCATTTGCTTATTGCCATTAAATGAAGCTTTAAATGAGAGGCTGCCGTCTTTTGCAGGCGTTAAAGCTTCTTTTTTGACAGTAAGTTCAGCTTTGCCATTTTTATCTGTAATTACAAAACCCAGATTTTTTTGTGCCGTATCACTTACCTGAAGAAAGCTGATCTTCAACAGCGGAAGTTTTATAAATGAGCCTTTGATCTTTGCCTTTGCAGTGGCTTTCAGGTCAACGGTATTATCAGCTTTTTGCACAACGATAAAATCAAGTGCAGGGGATATCAGGGAAGGTTCTTCCTCTGTGGCTGCTTCCTTTTTCGCTGTACTGTCCGTTTGGGCAAGCATTGCCAGGGGAGTAAACAATGTCATCAATATAATGTACCCAAAAATCTTCCTGGCCCTTCTGTTTAGAATATCTTCTTTCATAAAATAACTTTTAAGCTGATTTGGTTTCATCACTCTTATTAACCGGGGAATGATGATGGTTATGATGAGGTTCATGCGGAAAATTAACTTCTTCCAATCCGGATACAGGTACCACTGTTACAAATTTTGATATAAGTGTAAAGAATAACAGAAATGAAGCAACACCGGCTATGGTAAGCGCCCATTCGGGCCAGGTAGCACTGTATTTTACAAATTCCATCCTGGTATCCTGCATGGGCAATGCGGGTGTTTCGAGGGTTGGTACAATGATCAGGTAACGCTTAACCCAAAGCGCCAGTACCATTACAAAAGCGCTGAGGGCTATCCAGTTGGGTTTCCTGGTGGCCGGTATGGCCACTATCAATATGGGGATAACGATGCCTGCAAGATTTGCGAACAGGGTCCATCCGCCGTATTCATGAAGGCTGAACAGCTTGTTGATCACTTCGCTGTCCCATTTGGCAGAGCCAAACCAGCCGGTAAAGTATTCTGAAAACGTAAAGTAACCATACCCTGCACCCAGCACCATCATACAGTAACCGAGGTAAGAAAAATGCTTATTGGTAAAATAATCCTGCAGTTTATACATCTTCCTGTACACCCACATGGCAACGATCAAAACACCGCAGCCGGAATACAAAGCGCCCAGAACAAAATAAGGGCCAAAGATCGTACTGTGCCATCCGGGCCTCAGCGTCATACCAAATATCCATGAAAGTATGGATGCCACAATAATGGACAATGGTATCATTATTATAGCCAGCAGGTTTTGAGATATGATCAGGTGCCTTTTCTGGCTTGCAGCCCCGCGATATCCGATGGCCAGTATTTTGTATAGTTTCTGCTTCCACCGGGGAATATTCAGCCCGGCATCCCTGTACACTGCAAAATCCTTTATGAGCGCCATGTAAAGGAATAATATACTTCCCGCAAAAAATGTTATCACAGCCATTACATCCCAGGTCATGGGCGATTGTATACGCGGATAAATGAAGAGGTGATGTAACCTGTCGAAACGGCCAACGCACAATAAAATAAAAATGGGGCCAACGATCACAGAGATAAGCGTCATCATTTGGGCAAGCCTTACAATAGGCTTACCCCAGGGCAGTTTAAGCAGGTGAAGCACGCCGCCAATAATGGCCCCTGCATAACTAAGGCCAATAAAAAAAATAAAATTCACAATAAACAATCCCCACACCACATTATCTCTCATCCCTGTTACAATGTGGCCTTTGGCAATTTGCAAATACAGCGCATAAAGGCCGATCATTATACAGATCAGAAATAAAATACTCCACGCCATATTCTTTTTGCCAAATTTTTCAATATTGGATCGCTGGTAGTTGAAAGCTTCCTGTTGGTAGGTATTCAGTTCCATAAAATTTTAAACTTTAAAATGATCATAATATCCCATAAAGGATTATTTCTTTTCTGCTTCCATTATATCCTTGAATCTTGCTTTGATATCCTCAGGCAGATTTTCATATCCACGCTCAACAGGGAACTGTCTTTCTTTTGGAGGCAGGTAATAAACCCTTGGTTTTGTTCCCAATTCTTCGAGGAACCTGTACCCGGCACGGTCTCTTATCAGCTGGGCAAAGCCTATTGTTTCCTCTCCATTGGTAACCGTATCTTCGTTCTCATCACCAAAATAAAAAACGCCATTGGGGCATGCCTCAACGCAGGGTGGCAGCATACCTTCCCGGGCCCTGTCCGGGCAGAAATCACATTTTTCCACTGTGCCTACCCTTGCCGGTAAACCTGTTTCTGCATTGTACTCCAGGTTCTTTATATCCACCGGCATTTCCGGCTCTTCCCAGTTAAATACACGGGTAGAGTAAGGACAGGCAGCCATGCAGAATTTACAGCCAATACAACGTTCATTATCTATCAGCACCAGGCCATCCTGCCGTTTAAAAGTGGCATCTACCGGACATACTTTCACACAGGGTGGATTATCGCAGTGAAAACATTGTTTAGGGAACCAATACGGTGCCGCTTTCTCACTGTCTTTCATCAGCTTTACGGTAAGCCACTCTTTATCTTTGGGCCGGTAGTGATGTTTCTGGCAGGCGCTGATGCATTTGCGTGCATTCTTACATCTTGCCAGGTCTACCACCATCACGAATTTCTTTCCGGCTATACCCAGTCTTTGTTCATGTTGCGACAGCACAGCCATGTTTTCGTGATGATTCAGATAGGCAGAATCAATTTCCACTATTTCACCATCGGGTGAAAGCAATTTGACCTTTTCTGTTACTGCGGCTTTTTTTGAGCTGCAAGAACATGTGAGACTTCCGCAGGCAGCAGTGGCCACAGCTGCAATTCCGATATTTTTTATAAATCCCCTCCGGCCTGCGTCTTGTATATTATCCTGTTCTTTCATGATACAGTTGGTTTAAAAGTTCAGCTATTATTTTTTTTAGAAGGATTCTGCATCCATTCATAGATCTCCCTGTTTGCAGATCGTTGCTTTTTAGAAGCTGCTTCAAGAACAGCTTTATCTACCTGTACCAGCCTGCCATCGGCTGTAAGCATCTTTACCATATCTGGTTTTGAAGTCTGCTTATTACCTGTAAAAAGTGATAAGAACCAACGCCTGGAGCGTTCTTTGGTTGTTTTATTGTCTTCCATATATTTTTTGTTTTAGCAGGTAAAAAAAGTGAGTGCAAAATATTTATACCCTCTTCAGGAAGCGATGACCTCAATCAAAACAGAAAGTGATTAAAATCATAAGGCCTTCAGGTTATTGTCATAAAACTGTCACATGGGTCAGGGTACTTTTGAAAATGAAATTGAAGGAGAGATCATTCAAGAAAGAACCAATATTGAACAAGTAAATTAATTTTTTATGAAAAAAGTATCAATAATCAAAGCGACAACGCTCTTCCTGCTTGTAATGCTGGTTTCAGCATCTGTAATGCAGTGTAAAAAGGAAGGGGATATAATTAAAGGACTGGACAGGTCGTATACCCATACACCCGACTCCACTATTTATGCATCCTTTTACGAAAGCAATAAAATAACTCCATCTGATCTGGTGGCTGATGTAAATGATGTTATCAAGTACAGGGGGGTACAAACTATCTTACATGAATATTGCGCTACTTCAAACTGCCATGGCGGGTCAATCAGTCCAAAGTTTGATACTTATGCCGATGTAATGAAATTTGTTGCACCAGGCAGCCCCGAAAGCAGCAAACTATGGGAATTCCTCACCACCAATGATTTTAACAAGGCAATGCCTCCTGTAAATTCAAATCATGAAATGAATGTTACGGATAAATCAATTATTTATAACTGGATAAAAAATGGCGCTAAAGAAAGGCCCGATCTGAATGATTTAAGGCCGGCCGCTGTGGCTCTTATCATCAGTGGCTGCGGATCTGCCAACTGTCATAACCAGGCTACTGCCACCGGTGGTTGGGCAAGGGCAGGTTTTATACCCGGGTTAACATCGGCTGATACCTCCACCTATACATACATCAATCCTTCTACCGGTGCCATTACTGTTTACTGCCAGCTTTCAAATGCAACATTAAGGAACCAGGTATGGGCAGCTTATAAAGACAGTGTAAAAAGATTCTATGCAGATACCATCGCCAACGCAAACTACAGGCCATGGAAAACATTTGCCACCCCACGCTCTGCCTTAAGTACCAGAGGACCGTTAAACACTTATGACGATATCCTGATGGACATTATGTATCCAAAAAGTGCCAGGAGCAATTCAACCGTGCAATACACAGACCCTGTAACACTTAAAACCTATTACGTAAAAGGCAATTACCTGAATGTAACAAGTTCATTGGTTACAAGGTGCGACTCAACACTGCTGCTGGCCAATCCGTTCACAGGCGTATATGCCACCACCCACCAGGGAGATATGGCATACGGAGATGGTGGCCTGAAACCTCATGAAGTAGCGTTGATCAAGGCCTGGTATTTTGCTGATCCCAACATACCGGCTGTGTGGAAATACGGAAACGCCAATGCCGGTATATTCAAATACAGGAAAACCGGAACCATCATCAAACAATAACTGTTACACTTAATTTAAAATATCAGATATGAAAAAGTTAATCATAACAATGGCTGTGGTAACATCAATGCTTACCTATCTATTGTCATCATGCTATAAAAACAAAGAAGACATCATAACTCTGCCAACTACTTCATTCCGGTCTGATGTGGTACCCATCATCGTGTCAGGCGGTTGTGGCTGCCACAATAACGGCATAGGAACCAGGGCCGTGCAATTCTCTCACGGTGATACCATTTTCTACGATGCCATACTGGCCAGGGTAGGCTTATTTGATGCCTGGGTAAACGGAGGCACTCACCCGGGCGCCGGATCCATTTATTTTACCACAAACCAGGAAAACATTATAAAAAAATGGATTGCTGAAGGTGCAAAAGATGATGGCGGCGGATGTACTGTAAGCGGAACTGTTACTTATACAGCAAAAGTGCTTCCATTGTACAATACCTCCTGCAAGGGATCAACCTGTCACGGCGGCTTGGCCCTGAACCTTGATTATAGCAAGATGGTGGCTAAAAAAGACGTATTGACTGCCATGATGAACAGCAGTGGTGCCAGCGGCCACCCCGGTCCTGTACTCAGCCTGAGCAGCTGTACTGTAAAACTAATACAGGCATGGATAGCACAGGGACAGCCTCAATAAACCAATGAATACACTTAATTAAAAATTAAATCAGATCATTATGAAAAAGATATTATCGCTTACTGTACTGCTGCTTGCCTTATGCGTGGGCACTATGGCCCAGGATTCTGCTGTGGCAGTAAAAAAAGCGCCAAAACAAAAATTCACCCGGGCGGTTTTTAATTCAACCAAGATCATCAATATGCAGAGCACAGAAATTGTGGGGCCAGGCGTATTGCAATTCATGATCTCTCACCACTTCAGCAATATCTGGAACAAGGATGGCGGCAAACAGAATATTGCTCAGTTCTTTGGTCTCAACTCTGGTGTGGCACATACATACCTCTCATTCGATTACTCTCCTTTAAAATGGATGAATGTGGGCGTGGCCATGGCCGGAAGTTCCCGCTATGAAGGCTGGGCCAAGTTTAAAATACTGCGCCAGCAAACAGGGGCTAAGAATATCCCTGTAACAGTTGGATGGTATTCTATGATGAACGTGAACACTGCCGAAGATCCCGACAATGAATTCACCGGCAATAAATTCTCATTCATGAACCAGTTACTCATTTCACGGAAGTTCTCAGATAAGATTTCGCTGCAGCTAATGCCAACCTGGATACACTTCAATGTGGTTCCATATGGTATCAACAACAGCAACGAAGTATTCTCTTTGGGCATTGCAGGCAAATACAAAGTGAAAGGCAATATGAATGTGACCCTGGAATATGCCCGCCAGTTAAATATGTATGAAAACCTGATAACCAAGAATGGCGCTATCATCAATTACCATCCCGACCTGCTTGCTTTGGGTGTTGAGATGAACACAGGAGGCCACTTGTTCCAGTTCTATATAGGCAGTACCACTGATGCTTCTGCCATTGACCAGCTGGCCAGGAACAACAGCAGCATTAAAGACGGCAATATCGCTATTGGCTTTACCATCAACAGGGGTATGAACGTAAAAAAGAATAAGGATAAATAAATTTTCTATGAACCTTCTAAAGCCGTTCGCCATTGTGAACGGCTTTTTTATTGCATCCTGAAAGTAAGTGCGGCAAAATCCTCCACACTTAAGGCCTCGGCACGCTTCAGGAATATCTCGTCCTGCAAGGTATCTGCACTGAACAATCCCTTTACTGCATTGCGCATGGTTTTACGGCGCTGGTTAAAAGCTGTTTTCACCAGTACAAAGAAAGCACGTTCACTTTTATAATTAAGCGGATTGGTTTTTCTGGTCATCCGTATTACCCCGCTCTGCACTTTGGGCGGCGGGTCAAAACACTCATTGCCCACATCAAACAGGTATTCAATTTCATAATAAGCCTGCATCAGCACACTTAAAACACCATACACTTTGCTTCCTTCCTTTGATGCCGCCCTTTCTGCCACTTCCTTTTGAAACATACCAATGATACAAGGCACCTCATCTTTCCATTCCAGTATCTTAAATAGTATCTGTGTAGAAATATTATAGGGAAAATTACCAATCACCGTAAATGGTGCGTCAAATGGTTTTTCCATATCCAGGAAACTCTGGTGAATTATCTTATCAGCAAGTACCGGGTATTTTTTAGTGAGATAGATAACTTTTTCCTCGTCCAGTTCAACAGCTTTAAAATTTACAGCTGCAAGGTTCATCAGGTGTTTAGTTAAAGCGCCGGCACCGGGCCCCACTTCCAGCAGGTTTGAAAAAGAGCCCTGCTTTAAAACGTGTATGATCTTATCAATGATCAAGGCGTCCTTTAAGAAATGCTG
The DNA here is from genome assembly GCA_044226725.1 of Ferruginibacter sp. Taxonomy (GTDB): domain Bacteria; phylum Bacteroidota; class Bacteroidia; order Chitinophagales; family Chitinophagaceae; genus Ferruginibacter. Next base: position 395,283 of record JBGAGM010000005.1, read on the forward strand.
GCCCAGCGATTTTTTATGTGTGTACATACCTGCAAAAGTAACATAAGCGGCCTTGTAATAAATGAAGCTGTTCGATTTTTTATTCCCGCCTCTCATCCTGTTATTCTGCTGGCAGTTAGTACCAGCAAGGGTTGCTGTGAACCTCTTGAATAAAGCGGGTATTTATGACCTATGTTACCACCGTGATGCATTTTTACTTTTACAAAAGTTGTTATGCCAGGTTTGCTTGTTAATCTTTGCAAAACAAACATACGATACGGGAAAGCCGAAACGGTCAGGGGCTGTCGTTTTTGTATCAAATTGTCGCTTTTGTACCTAATTGTCGCTTTTCCCTTCCTGCTTTCTTCGTGTTTTGTTCGTGTTTTGTAGCTGTTTTAAGCTTGATTTAGCTACCGGAGTCGAACAAGGGTCGAACAAAACCACTTCAAAACCACTGCCAGTAAGCCTTTTGATGGACATTAAATTTCACGGAACGACAATTTGGTACAATTTGGTACAAAAGCGACAGCAAATTTGGAAAGGGCCTGCCCCGGCCACTATCTTGCAAACTGCTTGTTTTTTTTGAATCGCATAAACATACGGCTGCTATCTGCAAGGTAGATCCAGGGGCCAATCAGCCTCCGCTGCTGTTTAAGCGTTAAAAGCACCGGATTGTTTTGGTGATACAGGAACTGGAGGAATACAAAAAGGATTCCGCTCACTAAGTTTGTATGGCGAAGATGGCATTAATGAGTACAGTGGCAGCAGTCATAAGCTGCTTATGCAAATAAAAAGAGGCTGCCATTACTGACAGCCTCATCGGTTTGGTTTTGATTAATTTTTAAATATTTCCGGTGTTATTTCAGCAGCACCAGTTTTTGTGAAACCACTTCGTTATTTACATATACTTGTATGATGTAAACACCATTGCTGTATTTATCCAGCCCGGTTAACTGAATGGTATTGTTTCCTTTAAATACTTTCTGATCCTGCAACAGTACCAGTTTGCCATTGTCATCTATAAGCCTCAGGGTTACCACGGATTCTTTTTCTGCAAAGAATGTTATTGAAACATGGTCCCTGGCCGGGTTAGGTACAATACTTAGCGCTGTTTTATTTACCTGCTTGCGTATGATCAGGATGTTACTGTATTGAATCTCCCCGGTTTTGGTAACTACTTTTATACGGTAGTACACAATATCACTGTTTACATTACTGATATCGTCGGTATAGGAAACATCCTCTGTGGTATTTAAGCGGATGGTTTTGGTAACCGTACCAACTTTGATGTAGGTATTGTTATTGATACTTCGCTCCACTTCAAAATGATCTATTTCCTTATCAGTAATCACTTTCCAGTTAAGCAATACTTTTTGTGATTGCAAATTGCCGGTAAGATTCAGGAATTGCACCGGTAATACGTAACCTGAATAACGCCAGTCCCTGTCTGTTTGATAACCCCATGTTTTTTGCACGGTACATCTTGAGCCCGGTGTGGCATCGCCTGTGAAAGAGCCGCTGGCACCCATACGATAAGAAGTTCCTTTTATATTGCTCACTGAATTTAAGGAGTCGTACCTGTTATCGAGGCCATCGCCATCCGTATCCAGGCCCGTAAGTGTAACCACATCATCGGGCAAGCCATTCAGGTTATAATCATTACCCTCCACCCTGTCGCTTAATCCATCGGCATCGCTGTCTGTATCCCTGTAATCAGGTGTTCCGTCGCCATCGTGGTCGTACACCATAATTCCCGAACCCCCAAACACTGCAGGCTGGTTATCATACGTGTTGATCAGCCCGTCGCCATCGGTGTCGGTCAGGGTAGTGGGCAGTTTGTAACCAGCGGTTGTCTGGCCTTCAATATTATCAGGTATACCATCATCATCAGCATCAATGTCCAGGTAATCCGGTTTGCCATCGGCATCGGTACTTCTCAGGTTTAATGCTGCAAGTGCAGAAACTGAGGTTGACCATCCATTGGCAGCAATGGTTCCATCAACTTTTCCATCAAAATTCGCATCAGGCAGGCCAGCTTCAATCACATCCACAATACCATCGGCATCACTATCCATATCATAGGCATTCGGCCTGAAATCACTGTCAAAGTTTTTATTTGGATAGCTGTCTGCTTTGCCATCATTGTTACCATCAGCACCTGTTTTCAGTAAAGCAGATGCATTAATGTAGCTATCATGTAAACCATCGCTATTGGCATCTGTAAATCCATCAACCCTGCCATTATTATTGGTGTCGGGTGCGCCCACTTCAACTATATCCGGTATACCGTCGTTATCACTGTCCAGGTCAAGGAAGTTCGGAACACCATCACCATCAAAGTCTATCAGTCCAAGCCCCACGCTTGAGTTATTGGCACCCGTATTATTTGCATCCACATTTTGTGATAATCCGTCTCCATCTGTGTCAGTGAAGTTGTCAATCTTTCCATCACCGTTCGCATCCACACCATTAGCTTCCACCACATCCGGTATACCATCATTATCACTATCCAGGTCAAGCATATTGATAATACCATCCAGGTCTGCATCAAACCTGTCATCAATTCCGTCCGAATTCGTATCCACTCTTCCGGGGAAATCTGTATCCAGGTAATTCGGTGTTCCATCATTATCTGAATCACCATCAGCCTGGAAGTTATCATTGATGAAATCATTATTATAATCTACATAGCCCGGGTATCCTGTATTATAGCCATTTGCCACAGCCGCAGCAATATTGCTTTCTATATAATCAGGAATACCATCTTTATCCTTATCAATATCACAACTGATAAATATGGTTACTGATTGAGCAGCTGTAGTGTTACAGAAACCTTCGGCCCTCACATAATAAGTGGTGGTTACGGCCGGGGTTACAGTCAGTGTATCACCACTGCCTATCAATGTTCCGCCGGGGCTTCCGGTGTACCATTTCCAGCTGGCACTGGTTCCCAAAGAACCGCCTGTACGGAATATTTTAGCTGATATTCCCGGGCAGATATTATTCTTGTTTTTACCTGCTGCTGTTGCAGCTACAGATGGCTGGCTAACTGTGATAAGTTTGGTTAAACCACTGGTATTGGCCGAGCAGGGAGATCCTGTATTTTCTATACGCACCCAATACGTGGTGGTGCTGGAAGGCGATACGGTTAACGTTGAGCTGGTGGCACCTGCAATAGGGTTGGTACCAACCACACTGCCTGTTCCCCACTGATAGTTTGCTCCTGTACCCAGAACACCTCCGGATGCTGTTAAGGTTGTTGAGCTTCCGTTGCAAATATCCGGGCCAGCTACACTGGTGGGTGCTGTTGAAGGTTGGCTGACAGTCACAGTTCTTGTAACTCCGCCGGTAGTGGCTCCGCAAGGTGCAGCTGTATTTTCTATTCGTACCCAATAAGTGGTTGTACTGGTCGGTGATACAGTTAAAGTTGAACTGGTGGCACCAACAATCGGACTGGTACCCACTACAGAGCCGGTGCCCCATTGATAATTGGCGCTGGTGCCAAGCGTACCACCTGCAGCTGTTAATGTTGTAGAACCAGGATTACAAATATCTGCCCCTGTAATACTTGCAGGCGCTACTGAAGGCTGACTTACAGTGATAGTTTTTGTTAAGCCACTGGTAGTAGCTGTACAAGGACCAGCTGTATTTTCTATCCTCACCCAATAGGTTGTGGTAGTTGTTGGTGATACCGTTAAGGTTGAACTGGTGGCCCCAACGATCGGGCTGGTACCAACCACAGAACCTGTACCCCATTGGTAGTTGGCACTGGTTCCTAATGTTCCGCCCAATGCAGTTAATGTGGTTGAGCTTCCATTACAAATATCAGGACCGGTTACACTTGTTGGCGCAACGGATGGCTGACTTACAGTAATAGTTTTGGTTAAACCACTGGTAGTAGCTGTACAAGGGCCAGCTGTATTTTCTATCCTCACCCAATACGTTGTGGTAGTTGTTGGTGATACTGTTAAGGTTGAGTTGGTGGCACCAACTATCGGACTGGTACCCACAACAGAGCCTGTACCCCATTGGTAGTTTGCACTGGTGCCCAAAGTACCACCCAACGCCGTTAAGGTGGTTGAGCTTCCATTACAAATATCAGGACCGGTTACACTTGTTGGTGCAACGGATGGCTGGCTAACTGTTATAGTTTTTGTTAAGCCACTGGTATTTGCCGTACAAGGACCAGCTGTATTTTCTATCCTTACCCAATATGTCGTGGTAGTTGTTGGTGATACCGTTAAGGTTGAGTTGGTGGCCCCAACGATTGGACTGGTACCAACCACAGAACCTGTACCCCATTGGTAGTTGGCACTGGTTCCTAATGTTCCGCCCAATGCAGTTAATGTGGTTGAGCTTCCATTACAGATATCAGGGCCGGTAACACTGCTTGGTGCAGCCGATGGTTGATTCACGGTTATAGTAACTGTTACACCTCCGGTTGTGGAAGCGCATGGCGCAGTTGTATTTTCCACACGAACCCAGTAGGTGGTGGTAACAGATGTTGAAACATTATAGGTTGAAGAAGTGGCACCAACTATTGGATTAGTTCCGATAACAGAACCGGTACCCCATTGATAATTGGCACCTGTACCTAAGGTAGCGCCAACTGCTGTTAACGTAGTTGAGGCTGAACCACAAAAAGTGGTTGAAGGTGCACTGATACTGGATGGGCCGGTTGATGGATTCGTTACTGTCACCAGCTTGGTAACACCTCCGGTTAATGCAGTACAGGGTGCTGTTGTATTTTCTATACGCACCCAATAAGTTGTATTTACAGTTGGGGAAACAGTAAGCGTTGATCCGGTGGCACCTACAATGGGATTTGTTCCCACTACAGAACCGGTACCCCACTGGTAATTAGCCCCGGTGCCCAATACACCACCATTGGCGGTTAATGTGGTGGATGTTCCGTTACATACATCCGGTCCGGTTATACTGGCCGGTGCCGTGGATGGATTATTTATGGTAATAGTAAGCGATACGCCGCCAGTTACTGCCTGGCAGGGTGATGAAGTATTTTCAATACGCACCCAATAGGTGGTTGTACTGGATACCGAGACAGTTAGCGTGGAATTGGTTGCTCCCACTATCGGATTGGTTCCAATAACGGATCCGGTACCCCATTGATAATTAGCACTGGTTCCAAGCACACCACCGTTGGCGGTAAGCGTTACCGATGTTGTTCCGCAGAATGTGGTGGAAGGCGCCGTAACACTGGTTGGTGCAGTTGACGGTTTTCTGCCCGATAAGAGCACGCCCGAAGAAATTGCCTGGCAAAGAGCCACGGCTATACTTCCCTGAGGAGCAACAATTACACGATAATATTTTCCTGTATCAGCTGCTACTGCCGGGTATATCAGGTAAGTGGATGAAGTGGCACCCACGATATTAGTCCACGGGCCGCCGGGCGCTGATGCCACCTGCCATTGATAATCCTTGGCTCCGGGTATTGCTGTGGGATCTGTCAGGCTGCTCGTAAAACGTACGCTATCACCCAAACAAACAGGTGAGTTGCTGGCTGTTGCCACCGGTTGCGGATCGCAGGTACCATACACTATGTCATCTATTACAAAATCGTTTCCGCAACCTCCTGGAGCTGCATTCACCAGTTCTAAAATAAGATTAGTGGCACCAGTGGGCATTGTCCAGCGGTATCCATATTGAGTCCACCCGTTGGATGTGATATTGGTCGTTGTATCAGCCACAGAAACCAACCCAGATGTAAGGTCCCTGAATTGTACTTTGAATTTTGGATACCTGAAGCCGCCCAAAGCAGTACAGGATGCCAGGTAAGAAGCGCTGTATGGAAATGCTGCCCAGAAAGAAAAAGAATATTGTCTGCCGGCGCATGCTGTAGGCAATGTATCCCTGAATATGATCCTGGTAGGGGCATCGGCATTTACCAGCAACATTCTTCCGTTTGCTCCACCGGTATGATCGGCCATTGAAATAAAGTCTGTTGCATTTGCATTGACAGGATTGGTAACTACAGCAAAATTATTCTTGGCTATGGGCGCCACGGTAGTACCTGTATATGTGCTGCTGGTAGAGTTGGGCGTGGTTGGCATGGTAGCCAGCAATCCCGATCCGGCAATCGCACCCGATCCAAAATTTTCTGAATACAGTATGGAGCTTAACGATCCACAGGGATTATTTACAGGATCCACTGCAATAACAAAAGGCGTGGGCACTCCTTCATCCACATCATCAGGTTTATCGTTTTGATTCAGGTCAGGTACTGAGCCATTGGTTGAAGAGTCTCTTAATGCAATATTCTTATAACCGTTTGCAAAGCCCACGGCACTGTTATAATAAACCACACCATCCAATACATTTGATATCCTGCAATTGATCCTTACCGTAAAACTGCTGCTGTCCACCGGGTAATTAGGCAGGTTCTGTCCGGTAGTTTGCAATAACCGGGCGTCCGTGGTACCATTATATGCAGGGTTCAATGCAATACCAGGGGGTGGTGGCACAGTCATCAAGGTTGTACTTACGTTGGATACGTTTGCCAGCCCATTGATCTTACTCAAACTATCGTATACCTGTAAATTAGTAAGCCTGGTAGTGCCATAATTCTTGATAACAACATCATATACAACATTATATACACCAACCGGACCTGCGCTGGTAACAGAAACCAGCCTTTTTGCCAAGCCCAGACCTGTTGAGATCTGAGACATATCGCTTGACTGAACCCCTTTTCCTGCGACATAGGTGTAATTTACATAGTTTGTATCTCCCGTTACAGGGTCTATACGCCTGTAAATACAGCCGGGCGAAAATGCAGAGATCAGATCTCCGTTTCCGTAAGCAAGGCCCACCAGGTTAGAAGCACCTGTAGGCTTTCTTATGGTATCAATATAAGTTGATGAGATATGGTGGCCTGTACCTCCGTAACTACCGTAATCGGGAGTATATAATTTATTATCAAACACATAATACATCTGCCCGTTTGGCATCAGGGTGATATCACCACTGGCAACATTATAAATGGTATCTCCAATACCTCCTGCACCCGGTATCAGGTCAAGTGTATCAGGAATGGGATCTATTACTTTGGTAACGAAATCGATCTTACGCATTCTCGATTTGTAGGGCGCAGGCGGATTACTAAATTCAAGCTGCCAGGCATTACCACTATTATCAAAAGTGATACCGCCAATATCAAAAGTAAAGCTGCAAAGTGTATCAAGTAATATGCCTGCAGCCGGGCTTGTAAAAGAAGCTGTTGAAAAAGTGGTATCTGGATTCCAGCGCCACACGTAGGTTTTTAAAGTTGCCGATACATTGGAATTATAGTCTGTCCATAAATAGTAAAGTTTCCCATCTTTTGGATTAAAGGAAACACTGGCTGCACTTGTGGTAAACCTGTCCCTGTTGGTTCCACTGTTGTAAGTGCTGGCTCCAACCCTCAGGCGTGGGAAATAGGCATTTATTAATGTGTTCCTGGATAAATTTGGAGAAACGTAATTGAAAAAATAAACAGAGTCATTATTATATATTCTTTCCCCGCTTGGAAATCTGTAAACCTGGGTCCCCACAGTTCCGCAATTATTTCTACCAATACTGAAAGGAAAAGCGTAAGTAGCCGGCTGAGCCATTACATCTGCGCCTAAACAGAGCAATAATGAAAAAAAGAGTAAATATTTTTTCATAGGACTATTGGTTTTATACAATCTTGGCAATGCTTACACATTAAAAAGATATCACATGTCAAGTGGTTAATTTGCCTTTGGAGACATGGATTTTAATATAAACGCCGGAATTTTTATTTTATTGTAGAAGAATTTTACATGTAGTATAGAAATTTATCTACAAAGCAATAAACATTGTTTTAATTCGTTTCCTATAGTAATAAACATCCATTTGTTAAATCCAGAAGAATGAAAAACCTTTACTTAATACTGGCCTCGTTATGCCTTTACAGTATTTGCCCTGCACAACTTACTGTTAACGGCTTTGCCAATAACCCAACAGTTTGCTCGGGTAGTTCAACCCTGATCACAGCTACCGCCTCACCAGTAGGATATTCAGTTTCCAGCATACCCACTTCTTTGTTAGGAAGTTACTATACCAATGTACTTGCGGATGCGGCAAGCAGCAATTTTACACCAAGAAGCGCCGGTATCAACTATGATGACTGCAGATGGGATGGAATCAGCCTGCCATTCAGTTTTACCTACTATGGCAGCCCGGTTAGTTCTGTGAATATCAGCTCCAATGGCTGGATAAATTTTAGCACTACCAGCGCTACCAGCGGTTTTGGCTTTGCCCTTCCAGCTGCAGGTCAGCCCAATAATGCCATACATGGTGTTACCGCCAATTTAACATTGGCTGCAGCCGGTGTTCTGGAATATTATGTTGACGGATCGGCACCCAATCGCCGTTTTGTGGTAAGATATGAAGCTGTTCCGTTTTCAAGTAGCACCGGAAATGTGACATTTGAAATTCACTTACTGGAGACCAGTAATATTATCGAAATTCATACAGAAAGCTGCACCAATACCAGCCTGGCGAAAGCACAGGGTGTTGAAAATGCCACCGGAACTGTGGCTACCACTGTTTCCGGAAGAAATAATACAACCAACTGGACTGGTACCGGCTATACAAACAGTTACAGGTTTACACCGGATGTAATTAATTATACCTGGTCTCCCGCAGCAACATTAAGCAGCAGTACAGGGTCGTCTGTAACTGCCACCCCAACCGCTACAACTACTTATACAATCAATGCAGTAAATGCTACCAACAGCGCAACCGGAAGTACCACCGTTACCGTTACAGTTGATCCGGGTTCCTTTACCCTGGCCGGTACACCCGGCGGCGCCTCTGTTTGCCAGAATATCAGTGTGGGTGCAGGAGCAACTAATTATAGGGACGTTAGTAACTGTAATTTGATTTCCGTGGTTACACCGGCTGGTGTATCGCCGGTTTCCAATTCAATAAATGCATGTACTAAAGTGGATGTTAATTCCACCAAAAGGGGCACATCCGATCTGTATCTTGCCCGCAAGTACGATATCGAGCCGGTCGTAAACCCGGCTACATCAACTGCCAACGTTAAACTGTTCTTCCTGCAAAGCGAGTTCAATAACTTTAATACCAGGGCAACCGACAGCGGACACAAAGCCTTGCCCACAGGCCCGGCCGATGCTACAGGCATCAGCAACCTGGTGCTTCGCCAGTTTCATGGCACTGGTACCGACCCAACTAATTATACCGGTTTTCATGTTGATTTTACAACAGCCTCGCCCGGGTTTTCCGTAGTATGGAATGCAACGCAAAGCTGGTGGGAAGTTACTGTTCCTGTTAATGGGTTTTCAGGCTTTTATCTTACCAGCGCCAAAATAGCACCATTGAGTATCAACCTTAATTATTTTAAAGGAACACAAAACGGTAACAAACAACACCTGTTAACCTGGAAGGTAAACTGCACATCGGACGAAGCAAAGTTTGAATTGCAAAGAAGCAATGACGGAACCGGTTTTGCACCCATTAATTCATTTACAGCAAGTAAAGCAAGATGCGCCAGCGAATTTGAATTTACAGACGAGAACCCGGTTGCAGGAAACAATTACTACAGGCTTAAGATCATTGATGTTGATGGCAAATTCAGCTACAGCAGCATTGTATTGCTCAACAAAAAAGTTGCCCACTTCAACCTGGTATCCCTCAGCCCGAATGTTGTAAGCACCCAGGCAGCTACTTTAAAGATCAATACAGCTGTAAAAGAAACGGTAACAATCGTGCTGAGCGATTTTTCGGGCAGGTTTATTCAAAACCAGGCAGTAACATTACAGGCCGGCACAAACCAGATCCCTGTACAGGCAGTTGGCTTACCTGCCGGCATTTACAATGTAACCATATATCCTGATAAAGACAAGCCGGTGAGTTTAAAGCTGATAAAACAATAAGCTGCCACTTTAAATATTTTAACTGCAGGAGCAACCTTTACCGGTTGCTCTTTGCTTAACTGCTTGTAAATAAGGCATACAGCCCTCTGACATTTTGAAAGGACTGTTTACAAAAACAGTTATTACTGAAATTTAGCCTTAAGATTTGTACTTTTACAACTTAACAAAAAACAAACATGAGTTCAGCTTTAGATACCAAACCCATTATTGGCATTACCTGTGGCGACCTTAACGGCATTGGACTTGAGATCATTATTAAAACACTGGCTGATAAACGCATTCTGGATTTTTGCACACCCGTGGTTTTTGCAAACAATAAAGTGCTTAATTTTTACCGGAAAGGACTTGCGGATGTGGACATTAATTTTACAAGCACCAAAGAGCTGAACCGCATCAATAATAAGCAGGTAAACCTTTATAATTGCTGGGAAGAGGAAGTAAATATTAACCCGGGCATATTAAATGATATTGGCGGGAAATATGCCATTAAAAGCCTTACTGCTGCAGGAAAAGCCCTGAAAGATAATTTTATTGACGGCCTTGTTACAGCTCCTATTCATAAAAACAATACACAAAGCAGCGACTTCAATTTTACGGGTCACACGCCCTATCTTAAAAGCCTGTATGGCGCCGGGGATGTGGTAATGTTTATGGTTTCAGAAAATATGAGGGTGGCGCTGGTAACGGAACATGTTCCTGTACAGGATGTGGCCAAACATATCACCAGGGATGGCATCATCAACAAACTGAAGATCGTAAACAATTCATTAAAAAGAGATTTCAATATCAGCAAACCACGCATTGCTGTACTGGGGCTTAACCCCCATGCCGGAGATGAAGGCCTGATAGGCAAGGAAGAGAATGAGATCATTAAACCTGCCATTAAAGAAGCCAAACAGAAAGATATTTTTTGTTTCGGGCCCTATCCTGCCGATGCATTTTTTGCACGTGGCCAGCACGAAAAATTTGATGCAGTACTTGCAATGTACCATGACCAGGGGCTGATACCATTCAAATCGCTTGCCATTGGGGAAGGGGTAAACTTTACAGCCGGGCTTCCGGGTGTGCGTACCTCACCTGATCATGGTGTGGCATTTGATATTGCCGGGCAGGGCAAAGCAGACGAATCATCCATGAGAGCTGCTATTTTTAAATGCATAGATATTATTGCCGGCAGGTACGAATACGATGACCAATACAGCAACCCGTTGAAAAAGATAAGTTCGAAGATGATCGCAAATGCGGTGGATCAGAAAATTACGGATATACCGGAGTAGATCAGCCTGTTCATTTTTTAATTAAACACACTATCGGCAATACCCTTATTAATGGAGTAGTTGCTGATAGATATCTCCATTTTACCTTTTTGGTTCTTCATCTTTTCCTCTGCCGTTTTCTTTTGGGTGCCGTCTTCAAAATCAAAAGTTACACCCTTTGGCATTTTATAGTCTTTTGTGTTGAAGGAAAAGGTGATCTTATCGGGCAATCCCCAGGCTATATATTTACCAAAGCTCATTTCAAGCTCGTATGTTCCGTTATCACGGGTAGTGGTTTTTGATTTCAGTATCACATTGTTTACCGCATCAATGTATAAAGTGGAAAGCACCACGTCTGCATTATCATCCTCGGGCAACAGCTTCACCACTTTAACAGCTGTGTTGCCAATCCTGTCATTGCCCGCATCCAGCACACTGTATTTGCCGCTGTACAAAACATTGCTCAGGTTCATATTAACAGCGCCTTTGGGTATAAAAGAAATCCCCTTTTCATTTTTTATTTTAAGCCGGTTGGGTTTTTTGTAATACAGTCGTACACCAGCCACCGGCACTTTTAAAAACACCACATTGGTCTTCATTTTCCCATTAGCCTCATAATCATTTACCTGGTTTATTTTATCCTTCACTTTTTGCACCAGCATGTTTACATCCTGTGCCTTTGCAAAAAGAGAAAACTGAAAAAGTAATAAAAAAACAACAATCTGTTTCATAGAGTGCCTTTATGATAAAATATCTTTTTTTCTAAAAATAAAAACAGAGGCTGAAACCAGTACCACAATATAACCCAGCAATGCCGCAATACTTTTTAAAATGCCCGGCAGGTATTGTATCGAACCCCTGATCGTTTCTCCTTCCCCCGTGGAGCCAATATAGAAGAATCCCTTCCAGCCCAGCATATAGGTGGTGAACAGGTAGGGTTTCACGTATTTTTGATAGATGGGTATTTCCATTTCGCTGATGAGCGTACATACAATGATGATACCTACCGTGGCCACGATGGGGCCGATCGAATTTTCTGACAGCACAGATAATAAAAGTGAGATAGCTGCCACTACCATCATGGCAACAAATGCAAAACCAAAAGCACAGAAATAACGCCACAGCACATCATTGGCTTCAATCAGTTGCAGTCCGTTCGTTTTTGCAACCACCAGGTCGTTTTTACCAAACACTGCTATACTTAATACCAGTGAGATTACTGCGATCCACAACAACAATGCAAAAACATACACAGCTGTTGCAAAATATTTGGCCAGTATAATTTGTGTGCGGCTCACTGGCTTGGCTGCAAGCAGTCTTAAAGTACCCATACTGGCTTCGCCCGAAATTACATCGCCGGCAACCAGCGCAACCAGGATTGGTACATGCACCAGCAACAGGTTTAAAACAATGAAGCAAACAGCATATCCATTGATGAGTTCTTTGTAATCGATGATCATGGTTTCATCCAGCGAGCCCAGCATGAATTTCATCCAGTCCTTACCATTTGCCAGCAGGCCAATTTGTATTAAAAAGATAAATGCGGCAATAATGGCGAACGCCAGGTAGGTCCTGGGTTTTCTGAATATCTTAAAAAGCTCAATTTGAAAAAGGTTCCACATGGCCATGCTTGGTTGTAAGTGAAAGAAAGTAATCTTCCAATGAATGCATTGGGTCAACTGAAACAACGGGTATCTGCAGCGAAACCATTTCTGCCACCAGTTGCGGCACCTCTTCCTTATTCATCCTCAACTGCAGTTTATCATCATTGCATAAAAAAGCACCCCACCTGGTCTGCATTATTTTATGTCTTGCTTGATTATTATTCAGGGTTTCAACTCTTACCAGCGATTTGGAAGGGTCAAGCAATTCGGCCACTTTACCTTCCACTATCTTTTCTCCTTTGTGAATAATGAGCATGCGGTTTGCCACCAATTCAATTTCGCTTAATAAATGTGATGAAACAACGATTGTCTTTCCGGCCTCCCTGCTCAAATGCAGGATCAGGTTTCTCATATCGGCAATACCCTGTGGATCCAATCCATTCGTGGGTTCGTCCAGAATAATCAGGCGTGGATTATGCACCAGGGCAACAGCAATACCCAGTCGCTGCTTCATTCCCTGGCTGAATGTTTTAACCTTACTATCCGCACGTTCATCGAGCCCAACCATTTTAAGCTGTTCCATCAATATAGATCGGCTTGCTTTGATGCCGCTCATTTTGGCAAAGATGGCCAGGTTTTCGTAGGCAGACAGATACTTGTACAGGTCGGGTTTTTCAATGACCGCACCCACCTGTTTCAAAATTTCGTTCCGGTGTGCTGAGAGTTCTTTATCAAAAATCCGGATGCTGCCCGCTGTTGGCTTTATTAGCGTAAGCAACATACGTATACTGGTAGATTTTCCGGCTCCATTCTGGCCCAAAAACCCATAGACATCGCCTTCTTCAACGGTAAAAGAAAGATCATTTACCGCATGGATATCATTAAATTTTTTGGAGAGACTACTTACGTTTATAATAAATGACATGTACCGAAATATTACCAAAGGTAAAACGGATGAGCATGTAAAAAGTTCAAAAAATAAAATTATTCTGTGCCGGGATTCATGTAGGTCTGCAGGGCATTTACATAAGCTTCAAAAGCTTCGATGCCTTTTTTGGTGATACGGCAGATGGTTTGCGGGTAATTATTACTGAACTGTTTGGTTACCTCTATGTACCCGGCATCCTTTAATTTGTTGATCTGCACACTTAGGTTGCCTGCAGTGGCATTTGTCTTTTCCTTTAAAAAAGTAAACTCGGCCTCACGCACACTGATGAGCAGGCTTACCACGGCAAGCCTGAGCTGGGAGTGTAATATGGGATCGAGTTCTTTAAATTCCATTACTAAAGCGGTATTATATATTTTGACTGGCTTGTAACCTGCTGTATTTGCGCCATAATAAAAATCCGGGAATTATATACCCGATCAGCACGGCCGCTGCCATGATCAGCATATCGTACTTAAAATCTTTATTGATAAACATGGCAATGGCTCCGGCCCAGTTTACAGCGGCCCCAACCATCAGCGAACGTGATTTTACAGCGCCACCTTTGATTAACATTAAAAAAGCAAAGATCATGAGGAAAAAACCAAAGCCCCCGTTGGCACTAACGGCAAAATTAATAGCAAAAATGACGGTAAACAGGCTGATGGTAAATGCAATATCAACCAGGCGCAGCAGGTCGTCCACATAAGTTCTGACTACTTTTTTCTTTGGCCTGAGGATCTGGTACGCAAGCATAACAATGGTAAAAGCGCCAAAAATATTCCAACCCCAATAAATATTGGCAGAATCAGTATAAATGAAGAAATAGGTTGAAAGCGAAGCCAGGAAAATCATGGTACCCCAAAGCAGCCAGCCAATGCCGTCATCACTGATGTTTGTTTTGGCCTGGTTGATCATCTGCTGGATGATCTCAAGGCTTTTTTGACTAGTTAATTGCTGATCACTTTCCATTTTACTGTTGATTTTTAAATTTTTTCCTGAGCAGGTATCCCGGTACAATCCAGGCCGCAATTACAGCAGCAGCCAGTAATAGCAAAACATAAACAGGCGGCACCAAAACCGCAATAATGGATAAGCTCCAGCAAATAATGCCTCCGGCTTTCAGTGCCGTAAAACGCATGATCACACCCGATAAAAAAGTGGGCATCCCGTACATCATCAATACCAGCGAATTCATTACTTCCCAGTTATTGGTTCTTGAAACTATAAAAGAGATCATGCCCAGGGAAATGCCAAATACCATCCATACATAACCAACAATTTGTTCGCTGTACGTTTTAACGGTTTCCCGTTTTTTTCTCCTCACCAGGTAAATGACCTGGTAAATGATCGTTAGCCAGGTACTGATCCAGATCATTTCCGGGCGTTTGAACACCTGCAGCTGAATCAAAATAAAATGACCTAATGCACTAAATAATATAACCCAGCCCCAAAGCAGGTACAAAAAGCCATTTTCATTAAACCTGTTCTTTGCCTGGCTGATCATGCTGTCAATTAGCATCAGGCTGTCTTTTGGCGAAAAATTTTCTGGTTGCATACAGATGGGTTTTGAGTTAAAAGCCATTGATCCCGAAAACCTGGCCAGCTTTCGGGATCCTGACAAAAAACAGTTATTTACATTCAGCAATCAGGGTTTCAGTTCTTTGCTTTCCCCAGTTTGGATGAATATCGCTTGCAGGAACAAATTTGTTATACTTATCCAAAGCTGATTGTAATACAGGTTTGGCTGTTGCACAACCACCGCCAAACTGTTCCGGTGTGTATTTCAGTCCCTGTCCTTTTAAATATTCCGGCCTGGGGTTAGCAGCATCCTGTTGCATGGCAGCTTCCAGGTAAGACTGGGCCTCAGGACCATACTCCTGGTAACGCTGCATCGGGTTCACCATCATGTGTGCACTGGCTATCATACTTTTGATACAACTTATCTCAGAGTTATTTGGCTGCAGGGCATCTGCTTTGTCTATCAGTTCAGTTGCTTTGTCGGCAATGGCATCAACCTTGCTCTTATCTTTTTCCATATAGGTATAGTTTACCTGGCAAAAAGCCGCATAATAGTAGGCAAGCCATTGATTTTTTTCTGCAATGGCAATGCGCTCAAATTTATTTGCCAGGTCCAGCAAATTTTGAGGGTTCTTAAAACTGGTATCAATGGCAGCAATATTGGCTTTCATAGATGCCAGGTATTTTTCGCTTTGTGCAAATGCAGCTGAGGTTATCAAAGAAACCGCTGCAATAAGAAATAGTTTTTTCATTTTTATAGTTTTTATTGTGTTTACTTTTTTTGTTCCTGCTTTAATTTTTCATATTCGCTTTCAACAGAATTGGCTTGCGGAAAAATATAAGCCGATGCATAATGAAAGGCAATACCAATACCCCAGCCCAGCATGGGCCATACAGGCCAGGGAAAATGCCCGGGGCTTTCAAGGTCTATATCCCTCATATCATCATTGGAAGAAAACATCCAGATAGCCCAGAAGAAGGCGCTCATGATCAAATAGGTAACCAAATGTTTTTTAAAACTTGCTCTTTTATGAGCGATCTCCCATAAAACAGGATCCTTTCCTTCGGGAGCAGGTTGGTAATCAGACATGGTGTTAATATTTATTAGTTAAAGATTATTATTGATCGCATCCTGTGTCCTGTCAATCCCAAAACTGAGGAAACATCCCAGGAAAATAAAGCGCTTTGACGGAGGTGTAACTGCTTCTTTACGGCTTCCGTCATTATTATAGTTGTAATTGAAAACCTGCTTTTGACCAAATACATTGTTGATGCCCAGCACCCAAACCACAAATGCTTTAGGGTTCTTTTTACCAAGGGCCGGCAAATAGTTCACACTGAAACTGGTACTGTTGTAATTGATCGTTTTTCCTGCATCACCAATTATATATTTGTTTTGCACATTATCGTACCTGAAATAATAATAAGGCCGGCCGGTGGCAAAATTGTAGCTCAGGTTAAAACCGGTTTTCCATTTGGTAACGAATTTTTTAACCACAAATGCAGCTGTATGATTTGCGGCAAATGTTGGTGTAATAGCCTGCGGATAATTCAGGTAATCACGTTTGGTATCTAAATAGGAATAGGAAACCCAGTAGTCAACATTTTTAAATGTTTTTTTGTCCCTGAAGAAAAACTCCAACCCTTTGGCATCACCAAAGCCGTTGTTGCTGGCTGCCACTTCCCTGCCGGTAATCGATGTGGCTGTTTTGTAAAGATCTGTGTACTTTTTGTAAAAGGCTTCCACCCGGAAAGTGCGGTCATTACTCAGCTTTTGGTATTGCAATATGTAATGTGCTGCTCTTGAAAAATCGAGACTGGCAACAGCCGGCAAATATTTCCTTTCGGGATTTTGGTAAAACAGACCATAAGCAAAAGATGCCTGGCTGTTATCACGGAATTTATAAGCCACAGAAATCCTGGGGGCAATATTCCATTTGTTTACGATTTCCGAATGCTCTACCCTGCTGCCAACCTTGGCGGCCAGTTCATTGGTGATAAAGATATCTGCTTCTGCAAAAACAGACTCCAGGTTATCGGTTACGGTTTCTGTAAACTTTGTTCCGTCGTACAAGGTGTAGGTAGATTTTTCCTTGCTGTAAAAATAATCGGCTCCAAAGCGGATCACGTTCAGCCCGTTCAATTTCTTATCAAATACCACCCTGGCCTGTGCATAAGATGCCCTGTTGTTCAGTTTAAAATTCTTAAATGCATAAAAAGAAGGGCTGTTAATGATTTGCTTTTGGTTATTGGCATCCTGCAACTCATTATTGATATCATCCTTATTGGTACTAAAGCTGAGGCCGCTGGTTACTTTCCATCCCATACCAAAATTTTCCCGCCAGTTAATATTCTGGTAGGTATTAAAATTGTCTATAGCAAATGCGTCTTTCAAAATAGCAGAATCAATATCCGGGCTCCTGAATCCTGTTTTGTTGGCGCTTACATATCCATAGTATTTGATCATGCCTCCGCTCTTTGTTTTTATCCTGAAGTTTGCATCGCCCTGGTGATATTCGGGAATGGTATAAAAGTCCTGTTTGTATTTATTGAATTTAAAAGCCAGCCACAGGTTGGTATAATTGTAAGAAATACCCCAGGAAGACCTTTTGTTCTTTGCCAGGTGCTGTATACCACCGCCGAGGCCAATAACCGATAAAGCCAGGTCGGCTTCAGTTTGTTCGGACAGATCCTTGCTCTCCAAGATCAGGGCAGAAGAAAGTGCCTGTCCATACAGGGCCGAATAACCACCCGAACTGAAGATGGTCCCTTTAAATAAGAACGGGTTGAACCTGCCACGGGTGGCAATACCCGGTGTGCTGCTGTAAAAGAAATTGTTCACCAAATTCCCATCCATGTATATTTTGCTTTCCGTAGCCGACCCTCCTCTAACAAATAACCCCTCGCTTTCGCCAACCTGCTGGGTGCCCGGCAGTGTTTTAAAAGCGCTGGTAACATCTCCGTTGGCGCTGGGGGTGGTTACAATGTCCAGGGCAGATAATACAGCTCCCTTGTTTTTATCGCTGGCCACAAAAGAACCGGCAGATATTACAACGGCTTTTAATTCTGTAACCAGTTCTTTCATAGATATATTAACTGTAATATTAACGTTTCCGATGGTTAACTCCTGCTCATATGGTCTAAATCCGATAATTGAAGCTTCCAGTACCTTTTTCCCGTTTTCTGTAGTTGAAAAAGAGAAATTACCCAGCGAATCGGTAGTTGCCCCGTCATAAGTATCTCTTAATGTAATACTTGCCCCGGCAACTGGTTTTCCCTTTCCGTCAAGTATCTTTCCGGCTATTTTGACCTGTGCCAGGGCAGCATTTCCAAGTAATATTATTATTAATATGAGTGCAATTCGCATTGTTTCAAATTTAGAACAAACGTAAAGTAGTTTATTTTATAAACCAAATAATTTTTAGGTTATTTTTTATTCCCAGTCATAAATCCGGCACAAAACAGTTCTCTTTTTTTGGGATTAAAATATTGATAATCAACAATTTGAATCAATTCTGGTAGTATTGTAAATATGATACTCCGGGTAGGTTAATTTATTAACATCGCCCAAAATTTATTTGTTAATCTGGCCCGAATTTGTAATTTAGCAATAGAATTTAATGGGTTAGTAAGTACAAAGGGTCAGCAGCAATGTTGACCCTTTTACTTTTTAATCAGTGAGTTGACACGCAATTTTTACTGACTCATTTGATACCCCGCAAACTTTCTTTCACTTTCAAAAAACAAGAAAGCTTCATTAAAATTTGCTTTTTGCTTTTGTCGATTTTTCATTCTTCTTTTTACCCTTTACATTTACTGCATGAGTAAAACTAAATCGGCATTCTTTTGCCAAAACTGTGGATATGAAAGTGCCAAATGGTTAGGCAAGTGTCCGGGCTGTAACAGCTGGAATACTTTTGTGGAAGAAATAATTGTGAAAGGAACGGATAAAAAAGAAAAAGAAGAATGGAGGGATTATGCCGGCCAGGGAAAACAAAAAACCATTTTAATTAATGACGTAAATAGCGCCGAAGAGAAAAGAATCCTTACCAGCGATACGGAATTAAACCGTGTACTTGGCGGTGGTATTGTTTTAGGAAGCATCGTGTTGGTTGCGGGCGAACCGGGCATTGGTAAGTCCACTTTATTTTTACAGGTTGGCCTTCAGTTAAAAGATATTGTCACTTTATACATCAGTGGAGAGGAAAGCGAACAGCAGGTAAAAATGCGTGCCGATCGCATTGGAATTAATGGCGACAATTTTTACATCCTTACAGAAACAAATACCCAAACCATTTTCCAGGAAATAAAAAAACTGAAACCGCAACTGGTCATTGTGGATTCAATACAAACCCTGCAATCGCCTTTTGTGGAAAGCGGTGCAGGCAGCATCAGCCAGATCAGGGAAACCGCTGCCGAATTGCAGCGCTTTGCTAAAGAAACCAACACCCCGGTGTTTTTAATTGGCCATATAACCAAAGATGGCACTATTGCTGGGCCCAAAATACTGGAGCACATGGTTGATACTGTTTTGCAGTTTGAGGGCGACCGCCATTATGCTTACCGCATTTTGCGTACCCTTAAGAACCGCTTTGGATCCACATCCGAGCTGGGGATATATGAAATGACGGGCAGCGGCATGAGATCGGTCAATAATCCGTCTGAACTGTTAATTACCCAAAAAGAAGAACAACTGAGTGGCATTTCCATCGCAGCAACTATGGAAGGTTTGCGACCCTTATTGATAGAAGCTCAGGCATTGGTTACTCAAAGTGTGTATGGCACACCACAAAGAACTGTAAGTGGTTTTGATCTCCGCCGTTTACAACTATTACTGGCAGTATTGGAAAAAAGAGGAGGATTTCATTTTGGTGTAAAGGATGTTTTCATAAATATTGCAGGTGGTATCAGGGTCGAGGATCCGTCCATCGACCTTGCGATTGTTTGTGCACTGTTGAGCAGTTACGAAGACACACCTGTCAACCAGCACTATTGTTTTGCAGGCGAAGTCGGTTTAAGCGGAGAGATCAGGGCCGTTAACCGGATAGAACAACGAATTGCCGAAGCTGAAAAACTTGGTTTTGAAAAGATCATCCTGAGCAAGTACAATTCCAAATCTTTAGCTAAACAAAAATTCAATATTGAAATAGTTCCATTAAGTAAGGTTGAGGAACTCTATCAGTATTTGTTTTAACTTGTAGTACATAACCTGTACATATGATCACCCAACTGAAAACTATTTTGGGCAGCACCCTGCATCTTTTATACCCACATGTATGTAAAGGCTGCGGGTCAGACCTTCTGGAAAAAGACAATCAGCTTTGTCTTACCTGCATACACGATCTGCCCCATACCAACTTTGCCTCTTTGCCAAATAACCCTATTGAAAAATACTTTTGGGGGAGGCTCAATTTAACTGCTGCCTGCAGCCAGTTCTATTTCTCAAAAACATTTTTAATACAGCATTTAATTCACCGGTTAAAATATAAAGGAGATACGGGTATTGGTCATTACCTGGGCGGGATAATGGGAGAAACTATACTTAAAAGCAATCGCTTTGCTGATGTTGACGCATTGATACCGCTCCCGCTTTTTGCCGGTAAAGAGCACAAAAGAGGTTACAACCAGGCAACAATCATATGCAACGGGATGTCTTCTGTAATGAACTTGCCCGTTTTACCGGGAGCTGTTGTTCGCCAATACGCAACAGAAACACAAACCCGCAAGCACCGAACAGAGCGCTGGGATAATGTGAAAGAAAGTTTCAAAGTGGCAAAGCCTGCCGAACTAAACGGTAAAAAGTTATTATTGGTAGATGATGTGGTAACTACTGGTGCCACTTTAGAGGCCTGCGGCAATGCAATATTACGCTCCGCAGATGCCTCGCTTAGCATTGCAACATTGGCTTATGCTGCCAAATAGTACATAAATATGTATAAATTTGAAAAATGAAGAAAGTCGCACCCCTTTTTTACTTTTCTGCTTTTTTACTAGTTGCTTTATTTGTTTCCTGTAAAAAGGATTCTTTTATCACCAGCGAGTTTGCCCGGGTCAATATT
Organism: Ferruginibacter sp.; assembly: GCA_044226725.1. Lineage (GTDB taxonomy): Bacteria > Bacteroidota > Bacteroidia > Chitinophagales > Chitinophagaceae > Ferruginibacter. The sequence continues at coordinate 416,550 of JBGAGM010000005.1, forward strand.
ACAGCCGACACTTTAAAATATGATACCGTTTTTACAACAACCGGTTCAGTTACAAAAACATTCAAGATCATCAATGATAATGACCAAAAACTCCGGCTTGGAAAAGTTAAATTAATGGGCGGTACCGCTTCCGCTTATAAAATGAACGTAAATGGGGTTGCCACTGCCGAAATCAACAACCTTGATATAGAAGCGAATGATAGTATCTATGTTTTTGTTTCGGTAACCGTAAACCCAAATGCCTCCAATCTTCCATTTATTGTAAGCGACAGTATCCTGATAAACTACAACGGCAACAACCGCTATGTGCAACTGCAGGCTTACGGGCAAAATGCAAATTTTTTGCGCAACCGGGTGCTTACCGGCAATATAGTTTGGACCAACAACCTCCCCTATGTAATTCTTGGAAGTATACGCATTGATACCACTGCATCACTTACTATACAACCCGGCTGTAAGATCTACTCACACGCTGATGCCCCCTTTATAGTTGACGGCACGCTGATCATCAATGGAACCAAAGCCAATCCTGTAGTCTTCGCCGGCGACAGGCTGGATGGAGATTACAAAGATTTACCTGCGGGCTGGCCCGGTATTTATTTCCGAGGCAACAGCAAAAACAATGTGCTTACCTATGCATTTATAAAGAATGCAAACCAGGCCATTGTTGCAGAAAAGCCTTCAGTAAATGCCAATCCTAAGGTAATACTGCACCAGTGCAGCATCGATAATGCTTTTGATGCAGGCATTTTATGTGTTAACAGCAGTCTGCAGGCCGATAACAGCCTGGTGAGTAATTGCGGCAGCAACGTTAAACTAACCTATGGTGGCATCTATAATTTTACGCATTGTACAGTTGCCGCTTATTCCACTAATTTTTTAACACATAAAAATCCGGCGCTGGTTGTTAATAATTTTGCCGTGCAGGGCTCTTCCACTGTAACAGCCGATTTGAATGCTGTTTTCAGAAATAACATTTTTTGGGGCGATGGCGGTATTATTACGGATGAGATTTCCGTTATTAAGCAGGGAGCAAACACATTCAATGTGCTGTTTGAAAAAAATCTCTACCGGGCACTCGCCGATCCATTAAACAGTTCACTATCAGGCAATGTTAAAAATGCAGACCCATCATTTGACAGTATCAATGTGTCCAAAAATATCTTCAACTTCCGGGTTACAAAAAATGCTGCCGCCCCAGGTATTAATGCCGGCATGGCTTCAGGATTTTTAAAAGACCTGGATGATATGAACAGGAATGTTGGCTTGCCCGATATGGGTTGTTATGAAAAGCAGTAGCAGTTAATAGAGGGTTAACAGGCAAATTTCACTGGAAAAGAATGAACAAAATACCGTTACTTTTGTTGATTAAAAAAACACTATATGCTAAAAATACTTGCTATCAGCTCCTTTCTTGTTACTGCAATATTACAACACAATGAAGCACCGGCGCAATCAGGTATAACGGTAAATGCTCAAACAGCCCGGGCTGGAAATAGCATTTACAATTTTAAAGTTGAAAGCCTGGAAGGTGGCACCATAGACTTTTCTGCATTTAAAGGGAAAAAAATACTAATCGTAAATACAGCCAGTAAATGCGGATATACCCCACAATATGAGGGTTTGCAAAAATTGTACGACACCTATAAAGACAAATTGGTTATAGTAGGTTTTCCGGCAAATAATTTTGGAGGACAGGAACCTGGTACCAATACCGAAATCCAGGAATTCTGTAAAAAGAATTTCGGTGTAACCTTTCCAATGGCTGCAAAAGTTTCAGTGAAAGGAGATGATATTGCTCCCATTTTTTCGTGGCTGTGCAACAAAAAGGAGAATGGGGTTCTGGATGCTGAAATTAAATGGAACTTTGGCAAGTTTCTACTGGATGAAAAAGGAATCCTGATCCAATATTTCCCCAGTAAGGTGGAACCTATGAGTACGGAAATAACCAGCAAATTATAAACATGCCAAAGCATATAGTTTGTGCAATATTGATCCTGGGGTCTTTGCTTTCTCAACCCAAACTTTTTGCACAAACGCAAAGTATCTACGATTTTAAAGTGCCGTCTCTTACAGGCGGCACTATCGACTTTTCTGAATTCAAAGGAAAAAAAATATTGATCGTGAATACTGCCAGCAAATGCGGCTTCACACCACAATATGAAGAGTTACAGGCTTTGTACGAAAAGTATAAGGATAAGCTGGTGATCGTGGGCTTTCCGGCAAACAACTTTTTTTCGCAGGAGCCAGGCAGCAACGAGACCATTGAAGCATTCTGCAAAAAGAATTACGGCGTAACTTTTCCCATGGCAGCTAAAATTTCGGTGAAAGGCAAAAACATAGCTCCCATCTACAAATGGCTTTGCAATAAATCTGAAAATGGGGTGATGGATGCAAAGATCAGCTGGAACTTCAACAAGTTTTTACTGGATGAGAACGGAAAGATCATCGCACATTTTAAAAGCAAAGTGAAACCGATGAGCGGGGAGATAACAGGAAAATTGTAAAAGCACACTTAATACAATGAAGTTTTTCATCTCACTACCGCTCCTTTTTCTTTTTATTATTAATTTAAATGCGCAAATTCCAAAAGACGGAACCTATACCTTTAAATATTGTGATGAGGAATACAACAAATGCCTGGGCAATTGTAAGATCAGGATCAGCGGAAAAAAGGTATGGGTGTATGCTCCGGCCAATCTCAGCGGTATAAAAGAAGGCAGCCTGTTTCTTGCAGGAACACTATTTAACCAGTCAACCGGAAAATGGGTCATCATCCGGTCTGAAAAAGATAAAAGAAAAACAATACTGGATGCAGATGGGCCGGCGTGGGTCGATTTCAGCAAAAAACAATTTTGGACTTTCTAAATGACAGCGCTGTTACCACCCTTTCAATAATGAAGCGCCCCTGCCTTCTCAACTCAACCTACATCAGCTATATTTGCACCCATGCAATTCCAATCCATCATCGGGCAAAAAGAAACCAAAGAGCAACTGGTGCAAATGGTGCAGCACAACCGGCTCAGCCATGCCCTGTTGTTTTTGGGTAAGGAAGGAAGCGGTGCCCTGCAACTGGCACTTGCCTTTGCCCAATACATTGTTTGCAAACCGCAACCTGCAGAAGTTGATCTGTTTGCTGCACCGGCAAACGAGAAACAAGAAACAGGTCAGCAGGAAACAAGAAACGATAGCTGCGCTCATTGCCCCGCCTGCAAAAAAGCTGCAGAGTTCATTCACCCCGATATACATTTTTCTTACCCCGTCATTCCCCGAAAGGCCGGCGATAAGCCCATCAGCACCGATTATATAAAAGAATGGCGGGAGTTCATTACTGAAAACCCGTATGGCAATGTGTACGACTGGCTGCAATTCATTGGCGCCGAAAATAAACAGGGCAATATCACGGCACATGAGTGCAACGATATCATCCGAAAGCTAAACCTCAAAAGCTTTGAAAGCGAATACAAGATACTGGTGATGTGGATGCCGGAATTTTTGGGAAAAGAAGGCAACAAGCTTCTAAAACTAATAGAAGAGCCCCCGGCCAACACCCTATTTATACTGGTGGCCGAAAATGAAGAAATGATACTGCCCACCATACTTTCCCGTACCCAGCTGGTAAAAATTCCCCTGCTATCAAACCTGGAGGTGGAAGCCGCCCTGGAATTGAATGCCGGGGTTGCTATGGAAAAGGCACAGCAAATTGCCACCCTTGCCGAAGGTAATTACCGGGAAGCACTTCAGCTGGTACAGCATGCCGATGATGATTGGGAACTCATGCTGCGGGAATGGCTGAATGCCATTGTACGCACAGGCCCGGTTGCCCAGGTAAAATGGATTGAGGATGCAGCCAAACTGGGCCGTGAAAAACAAAAGCAGTTCCTGAAATACTTTACCCACCTGCTTGAACAAGCTATAAGACTCAGGGTAATTGCACCCACAAACGAGAAACGGGGAACATATCAACAGGAAACGATAAACAACACAGACTTCGCCAGCCGCCTCAATAAGCTCTGCGACCTCAGCCAGCAGGAAGCCATAATCAATGAATTAGACAAAGCCAGCTATTATATTGAGCGCAATGCCAATGCAAAAATGCTTTTTCACGCCCTTTCCATTCGCTTATATCATATTATTAACAACAAATCGTTAATTTTGATGGATTGAGGAAGAGTTCAGCAGGGAACAGGAATTACTGATTGAAGTTGAGATATTAGTGTATTATATATTTTGATACCAGCTTTTGAGCAATATTCAACATCGTTGTGTCACTCACTTGTACGGCATACCATTATGGATCTTTACTTGCCGAATATAGAGAAATAGCACAAGAGTGCGACGCCACTGAAGCATCATAGTAATTCTGCCGCCCGGCTCATAATAGTCTCCTCCTTTTGAATTTTTTATTTTGAATTTTTAATTTCATTTAGATATGGGATGTGGAAGTTGCGGAACTGCTAAAGACGGGGCGCCCGGCGGGTGCCAGAGTCATGGTAACTGCTCAACCGGCGGTTGCAACCGCATGAATGTGCACGACTGGCTGGCCAATTTACCCTTCAGCGATCCTGAAAGCGGATGCCGCATTATTGAGGTAAGTTTCAATAATGGAAGCCGCAAGGATTTTTTCAGGAATACCACCCTGCACCATTATGAAAAAGGAGAAATGGTTGCAGTGGAAGGTGTAAGCGGTTTTGATGTGGGCATGGTAAACCTTACCGGCGAACTGGTGCGGCTGCAAATGAAAAAAAGAAAGGTTGACGAAAAAAGTCCAGATATAAAAAAAGTGCTGCGCCGTGCCACAGAAGCAGATATTGCCAAGATGCTGGAATCCAAAGCCAGGGAGCCGCAGGTGCTGATACGCAGCCGGGCCATGGCACGCCAGCTTAAACTGGATATGAAAATGGCCGAAGTGGAGGTTCAGGCCGACAGCCGTAAAGCTACTTTCTTCTACATTGCCGATGACCGGGTTGACTTCAGGGAACTGATAAAACTATATGCCACCGAATTTAAAGTGAAAGTGGAAATGCGGCAGATAGGTGCCCGCCAGGAAGCCGGAAAAGTAGGCGGCATCGGCAGTTGCGGCCGTGAGCTTTGCTGCAGCAGCTGGCTTACCGATTTTAAGAGCGTGAATACAAATGCTGCCCGTTACCAGAATTTAAGTATCAACCAAACCAAATTAAGCGGCCAGTGCGGCAGGCTGAAATGCTGTTTGAATTACGAGCTGGATACATACATGGATGCACTGCAATTTTTTCCCGATGATGCCGATACACTGGAAATGGAAAAAAGCCGTGCCTTCCTGGTAAAGAAAGATATTTTCCGCAACCTGATGTGGTACACGTTACCAGACAGCACCAAGCAATATCCACTCACCATTGAAAGGGTAAAAAAGATAAAGGAACTGAACAAACAAGGCATTCGTCCCGGCGACCTGGAACCAGTGGAAGTGGTTAGCAACAAACCTAAGGAGATTGAACCTGTTTACGCAGACGTAGTTGGACAAATAAGCCTGAAAAGCCTTGAAAAGACCAGCCGTAAAAGAAGGGACCAGGAGCGCCAGGGCAAAAGCAGGCAGGGTGGTGGAAACCAGTCCGCAGGATCCGGTGGACAGGGTGGCCAAAACCGCGGCCAGCAAAACCGCGGAAGCAATCAGCAGCAGGGTAACAAACCCGGTAAAGGGGGCGGAAACCAACAACAGGGCGGCGGAAACCAGCAAAACAAACCACAGCAAAATGCGGGTAATAGCCAGCGGGGCAATCCTAACAGGCAACAGGGTGGCAACAACCAGCAGGGGCAAAACCGTAACAGGCCAAACCGCAGTGGCGGACAAAGACAAAAACAAAATCCCGGTGCCAGCAGCGGGGAGAAAAAATAACGAAGTTTTATTAAGATCGCCGGGTTTTACACCCGGCGTTTTTTAATTTTGAAGCAGAAAAGTTTTCATGTCAATATCAGTAAATAACCTCTCAAAAACTTACGGCGCACAAAAAGCGGTTGATGATATTTCCTTTACGGTAAATAAAGGAGAGATTGTTGGTTTTCTGGGGCCAAACGGTGCAGGCAAATCAACCACCATGAAAATGATAACGGGTTATTTACCCGCCAGCGCAGGCTCTGCAAGGGTTTGCGATATTGTGGTGACTGACAGCAACAACGAAACCAAAAAGAAAATTGGTTACCTTCCCGAAGCCAACCCCCTGTATTTTGATATGTATGTAAGGGAGTACCTGGAGTTTGTTGGCAATATACATACCGTAAAAAACAAAAAAGAAAGAATTGAGGAAGTGATCAGAACGGTTGGCCTGTCTCTTGAAGCCAACAAAAAAATCGGGCAGCTCAGCAAAGGTTACAAACAACGTGTCGGGCTGGCAGCAGCCCTGATACATGACCCTGAAGTGCTGATACTGGATGAACCCACCAGCGGCCTGGACCCCAATCAAATTGTGGAGATACGGGAAGTAATCAAAACACTGGGACAAAACAAAACTGTGCTGTTTTCATCACATATTTTGCAGGAGGTACAAGCCATCTGCGACCGTGTGATCATCATCAACAAAGGAAAAATTGTGGCGGATGATTCGCTCAGCAACCTGCTTTCTAAAAAACACTTTAACGAATTAAGACTGGAAATAAAAGAGCTTGTAAAAGCTGATATTTTTGATGGTATTCAGAATATTCAGCAGCTTAATGCCAACACCTGGCTGTTTAAAACCGATGATGCCGATGCTTTAAAAAGAAGGCTGATAGAGATCAGCCTGCAAAAAAATCTCAATATCGTTTCTTTGCAAAGTGAAGCAACAGGAAGTTTAGAAGATATTTTCAGAACTTTGACAACCAATTAACTCATTAACTATTAAACCAAATAACAAACCATGAGCTACATTGCCTCTATTCATGCCCGCCAGATTTTAGACAGCCGCGGCAACCCAACCATAGAAGTGGATATTTTAACCGAGAACGAACGCCTGGGCCGTGCGGCAGTGCCAAGCGGCGCCAGCACAGGCATTCACGAGGCCGTTGAATTGCGTGACGGCAATAAAAAATTGTATGGTGGTAAAAGTGTATTGAAGGCAGTTAAAAATGTAAATACCATTTTAGCCGATAATTTACTGGGGTGGGATGTGGCCGATCAAACAGGTATTGATGCCATGATGATCGCTTTGGATGGCACAGCCAATAAGGGTAAACTGGGTGCCAATGCCATTCTTGCTGTAAGTATGGCTGTTGCCAAAGCAGCTGCACTGGAAGCCAATCTTCCTTTGTACCGCTATATTGGAGGCACCAATGCCAAGATTCTTCCGGTGCCGATGATGAATATCTTAAACGGCGGCGCCCATGCCGATAATAAAATAGATTTCCAGGAATTTATGGTTATGCCCGTTGGCGCATCCACTTTCAGTGAGGGATTGAGCTGGGGTGTTGATATTTTTCATGCTTTAAAAACCGTGTTAAAGAAAAAAGGATTTAGCACCAACGTTGGCGACGAAGGTGGATTTGCTCCTAACATACAAAGCAATGAAGAAGCCATTGAAACGGTGTTGACTGCCATTCAAAGTGCCGGCTACAAAACAGGCAGCCAGGTAATGATTGCTATGGATGCTGCCAACAGTGAACTCTGGAATGCGAAAGAAAAAAAATACATCTTCCATAAAAGTGATGGTAAAAAAATGAGCAGCGAGCAACTGGTAAAATACTGGGAAAGCTGGGTTAAACAGTACCCCATCTGCTCCATTGAAGATGGTATGGCCGAAGATGACTGGAAGGGATGGAAAATGCTTACTGAAGCAGTGGGCAGCAAATGCCAGCTGGTAGGCGATGATCTTTTTGTTACCAATGTAAACCGTCTTGAAAAAGGTATCAATGAAGGTATTGCCAATGGCCTGCTGGTAAAAGTAAACCAGATCGGCACCATTACCGAAACCATTAATGCAGTAAGCATGGCACAAAATAACGGTTACAATACCATTATGAGTCACCGCAGCGGCGAAACGGAAGATACCACCATTGCCGACCTGGCTGTGGCATTGAATTGCGGCCAGATCAAAACCGGGTCAGCTTCAAGAACAGACCGTATGGCAAAATACAACCAGCTTATCCGTATTGAAGAAATGTTGGCAGAAAGCGCTATATATCCAAAAGGAAAGATTAAATTTGGAAAGTAGGCAGGGTGAAGGGTTAATGGTTATTTGTTCTCAGGATTTTATTATCGTGCAACTAATAACCATTAACGATTAACTAATAACACAATGAAGCTTCTTACACACATACCATCATGGCTCAAAAACAAATACCTGCTGACAGGCTTATTTTTTGCCGTGTGGATGGTTTTCTTTGACCCCAAGGATATCCTATCGGACCTGGATCGTCGTGCAAAGCTTAATGAACTGCAAACCAGCGAGTTACATTTAAAGCAACAGATTGAAGATGCCCGGCGGGAGCTGAATCTTTTAAAAAATGATGCTCAGAGTATTGAGAAATATGCCCGTGAAAAGTACCTGATGAAAAAAGACAATGAAGATCTTTTCATCGTAAAATCCGCCCCGGAAAACAAATAAAAGAAAGCTTGGAACAATATTCCTGTGTAACAGCCGTTTATGTAAATGGATAATGCCTGCCTGTGGGTTATAACAGGGGATATTTAATTTCTTAACGCACGCAACTTAACCTGAACATGCACAATTTTACACCGGAGGATTTGTTACAATATTTGTATAACGAAACTTCCCCAGCACAAACAGCCGCCATCACGGCTGCTTTGGAAACTGACTGGAGCTTACGTGAAAAATTTGAAGTGATAACATCGGCCCAAAAAAGGCTGGATGCGCTGAAAATGTCACCAAGCCAGAAAACAATCGACAGTATTTTAAGCTATGCTGAAAAAGCTGTGGCAGAACTTGCGCCGCAAGCCTGATTCAATCATACTTTTAATGTAATTTTATGCTCCCCGTTTTAATAGCGGGGAGTTTTTTTATGACCCTCAAAGAAAGATACAAGGCCTTCACAGAATACTTTTTGAAACATGCCCCGGATGCAGAAACGGAGTTACTATATGATGATCCGTTTCAACTGCTGGTTGCTGTAATTTTATCGGCCCAGTGTACAGATAAAAGGGTTAACATAACCACACCTTTTATTTTTGAAAAATACCCGGATGCATCATCGCTTAGCAAGGCGGATTTTGATGATCTTTTCCCCCTGGTAAAAAGTATTTCTTATCCCAATAACAAAACCAGGCACCTTATCGGCATGTCAAAAATGCTGATAGAAAAATTTGGGGGCCAGGTGCCAATGACAGTTGATGAACTGGTTCAGCTGCCCGGTGTGGGACGTAAAACTGCCAACGTTATTACTTCTGTGATAGACAACCAGCCTAACATGGCGGTGGATACGCATGTTTTCAGGGTGAGCGCCAGGCTAGGATTAACCACCAATGCTAAAACTCCGTTAGCAGCAGAAAAACAATTAACAAAACACTTACCGGCACAATATGTGCATGTAGCCCATCATTGGCTAATATTACACGGAAGGTATATATGCACTGCGAGGAAGCCCCGGTGCAGCGAATGTGGTTTAAGCGGTATCTGTAAATTTGTAAAGAAAAAAACGTTATCTTGAATCATAATTGCAGAATAATCGTTTTATTTGCAATGATATAGCTCAAACCCAAAAATCCCGGCCAATATTTTTTAAAAAAGGATTAATAAATGAAAAAAATCACTGCTATTTTAAGCGTTGTTTTAATGTTTGCCGTATCTGTGGAAAAAGCAACTGCCCAGTACTATTTTTATGACAGCAAATATTACGATAGTCCGCTTACCTTCGAAATTGGAGGATCAATAGGTGCTATGAACTGCCTGACTGACTTGGGTGGAAATAAGGGAGTTGGTAAAAAATTTGTAAAAGATGTGAATCTCGGCAAAACACATCTTGCCGGAAGTGTATCTCTAACCGCCATGTACAATTATATGTTTGCACTAAGGCTAGAAGCTACTTTTGGATCCGTTTCAGGTGAAGATAAAGTACTTAAAAAAATTGCTCCTTCCACATCCGGCCGTTATGAAAGAAATTTAAGTTTCAAATCAAAGATTACTGACTTTATGTTGGGTCTGGAGATACATCCATTGTATATCATTAATAAATACGATGATGATAACGACAAAGAGCCTCCTTTATTCTCTCCGTATCTTCTTACTGGTGTTGGATTCTTCTCCTTCAAACCACAAGCTAAACTTGCCGGTAAATGGGTAGACCTGCAGCCACTGAGTACAGAAGGACAGGGATTTGCTGAATACCCTGACAGAAAACCTTACAAATTAAACCAGCTTAATATTCCGATGGGTGTGGGTGTAAAATATGATGTTGGAAGCAGCCTTAGTTTCAGGGCCGAGTTTGTGTACAGGAAATTAAATACTGACTACCTGGACGATGTAAGTTCGAAATATTACGCAGATCCAACCTTATATGCCAACTATTTTACCGGAACCAAACTTACCAATGCTCTGTTACTGAACAACCGTCAGTATGAACTGGATCCTGGTCACAGCTACAATACACAGGATGAAAGGGGCAATCCAAAAAACAAAGACTCCTATTTTACCTTCAATCTTAAAGTAGGATATACTTTTGGCAGGCCAAGAATTACCAGATAACAAAAGCATAATACAAATCGTGCTAAAAATATTAAAGCCCTTTCATGTTGAAAGGGCTTTACTTTTCTACTTACTGCATTATTAAAGCAGGTTCTTAATTTCAGTTATAAGTTCTCCTTTGGTGATGGGCACACCCATTATTTTATTGTAGGCTTTCGCATCAACAAAATAAACGTCCCTGATGATCTTTACCAACTGACCGTTATTGATCTCCGGTACTAAAACAGTATCAAAATTCTTCAGGATGCTGCCAAGGTTTTTAGGGAACGGGCGTATATAGCGCAGGTGTGCATGTGATACTGCATGTCCTTCTTTCTGAAGTTCGGTGCAGGCGCTTTTGATGGCACCATACGTACTGCCCCATCCAAGAACAAGCACTTTGCCTTTATCTGCCCCGCTGTCAAGCTTTTGCTCGGGTATATGATCAGCGATCATATCAACCTTGGCCTGCCTGGTCTTTACCATATGCTGGTGATTTTGGGCATCATAACTGATATTACCTGTTACATCGGCCTTTTCCAAACCGCCAACACGATGTTCCAGTCCCGCTGTTCCGGGTATTGCCCATGGCCTCACCAGTTTATCATCTCTTTTATAAGGTTGAAATTTACCATCCTTATCCATCACACCGGCATCATTCTGAGATGCAAACTGTGTTTTAATTTCAGGAAGATCGGCTGATACCGGGAATTTCCATGGTTCGGCACCATTAGCAATATACCCATCGCTCAGGAACATTACCGGCGTCATATGCTGCACCGATATCCTGGCAGCTTCATATACGGCGCTAAAACAATCGCTGGGCGTTGATGCCGAAATTACAGGCATCGGGCATTCCCCGTTACGGCCATAATAAGCCTGCATCAAATCACTTTGTTCAGTTTTGGTGGGCAGGCCGGTCGATGGTCCGCCCCGTTGTATATTCACAATTACCAATGGTATTTCCAGCATCACTGCCAGGCCCATGGCTTCGCCTTTTAATGCAATGCCGGGACCACTGCTGGTTGTTACAGCCAGCGCACCGCCATAACTGGCACCAATGGCCGATGTAATAGCAGCTATTTCATCTTCTGCCTGGAAGGTTTTTACACCAAAGTTTTTATACTTACTTAAATCGTGTAAGATATCGCTGGCCGGTGTAATGGGATAACTGCCCAGGAATAAAGGCAAACCGCTTTTTTCAGCAGCGGCTATCAACCCATAGGAAACAGCCTGGTTGCCCATCACAGAGCGATAGGTCCCCGGCTCCATTTTAGCCTTGGCCACAGAATAACGGGTGGTAAAGGTTTCTGTAGTATCGCCGTAATTATACCCGGCTTGCAACGCTTTAATATTACTTTCCAGTATCTCCGGTTTCTTTCCAAATTTCTCCTTTAAAAAACCAATGGTGGTTTCCATATCACGGTTGTACATCCAGTACAAAAAGCCCAGCACAAACATATTTTTTGCACGGTCTTTTTCTTTAACCCCCATGGTGATGTCCTTTAATGCCTCACGGGTCATTTTGGTCACATCCATTTTAATCACTTCATAGTTGCCCAGGCTGTTATCCTCCAGCGGATTTACACCTTCTGCATAATTGGCCAGCCTTAAATTCTTGGAATCAAACCCATCCACATTGGCAATTATTTTTCCGCCGGGTTTCAATCCGTTCAGGTTTGTTTTTAATGCTGCTGCATTCATGGCCACCAGTACATCACAGGCATCGCCTGGTGTAAACACACGGTCGCTTGAAAACCTGAGCTGGTAACCACTTACGCCGGGCAGGGTTCCGATCGGGGCACGTATCTCTGCCGGAAAATCCGGGAAAGTTGCCAGGTCAATACCCAGTAAAGCGGTATTGTTGGTAAACTGGCTTCCGGTCAATTGCATACCATCACCACTATCTCCTGCAAACTTAATTACTACATCCTGTAATACTTCCTGCTTATTACTCATCGTTAAAATTTATGTATTGGCGAAGTTAACAATTTAGCGATATGAAAAAACATAACATCTGTCATATTTTAAAGTGACGAATCCACAATATGAAATTAATAAATTAGGTTTGCCCAAAAATTATCCGAATGCACGATTTACATGATTTTTTATCCCCCATTCCTGTACACGAACTGAATGACGATAACGGATATACAGACGGGCAACTGGCGAAACATATTACCATTTACGAAACAGAGATCCCGGATATTTCCCATGCAGATATTGTGCTGGTGGGTGTAAATGAAACCAGGGGAAGCGGCGCTTTTGATAATACCTTCAGTGCAGCTGATGCTGTACGCAAACAACTATACCAACTGCACTATTGGCATACGGATGTTTCTATTGCCGACATTGGCAATATTAAAACCGGCGCCACACTGAACGACAGCTATGCCGCTGTAAAAACAGTGCTGGCCGAATTGTTCCGGAAAAATAAAACAGTGGTGATACTGGGCGGATCGCATGATATTACACTGGCCCAATATTTTGCCTACAAAGACCTGCAGCGGGTGGTGGAAGCAACCTGCATTGATGCCACCATCAACCTGAAGGGAGAAAATCCGTTACGCAGTGAAAATTTTTTACTGGAAATGCTCACCGGTGAGCCCAATATGGTAAAGCATTATAACCATATCGGCTTCCAAAGTTATTTTGTGCACCCCCGCATGCTGGAAACCATGGACAAATTACGTTTTGACTGTTACCGGGTAGGCGCAGCCAGAGAAAACCTGGAAGAAATGGAACCGGTTATCCGCAATACGCATTTACTGAGCTTTGATATTAGCGCCATCAAATACAGCGACTCGCCGGCCAGTGCCGAAAGCCCCAATGGCTTCAGCGGTGAAGAAGCCTGCATACTGGCAAGGTTTGCAGGGCTAAGCAATCAATTGAGCAGCTTTGGTATTTATGGTTACCTGCCACAGCAGGATGAAAAAGAATTAAGCGCCAAACAGATCTCTCAAATGCTCTGGTATTTTATTGACGGAAAGAACCGCAGCAAACAGGAAGCATCGATAGAAGACAGGGATTATTTTAATGAGTTTCACAGCAGCTTTACGGAAGTGGAATCTGTTTTTTTACAAAGCAAAAGAACCGGCCGCTGGTGGATGCAACTCCCCAATAAAAAATTTATACCCTGCAGCTATAACGATTACCTGCTGGCCAGCCGCAATGAGGTTCCGGAAAGATGGCTTAGGGCGCAGGAGAGAGAGTAAGGGATATTTTATATTGAACGGCGAATGTGGAATGTGTGCAGGTATCACAAAAGTTTTTTTGCATTTTCTATCTGCAAATCGCTTCCCATAACAATTAACCGGTCGCCGGGTTTTACATTATAATCGGCGCCGGGATTAACAGTATAATGGTTCCCTTCTGTTTTAATGCCGAGTATGGTGCAGTTTGTCCTGCTCCACATATCAAGCTCCCCCAGTGTGATATTTTTTCCGGCAGCTATTTCCGCTACCCTGAAAGTCTCATTGCTTTTTGTACTCATGATGGAAAGCATTTCCACCACATCAGGCAATAATACAAGTGTGGCCATATGCGCCCCGCCTATCTTGTCAGGCATGATCACATTATCGGCACCGGCTATTTTCAATTTTTTTACAGAAGAATCCTGTGATGCCCGGCTTATGATCTTAATAACAGGGTTTAGTTGCTTTGCAGTAAGTACCACAAACAAATTATCTGCATCAATGGGGAGGCTGGTTATAAGCGCCCTTGCATTTTTAATTCCCGCTTCCAGCAATACCTCATCCTTGGTGGCATCTCCTTTCATAAAATAGGGCACTTCAAATTCGATATCCTTCTCCAGTTCATTCTTTTCTTCCAGCACCACAAAAGGTATTTTGTTGTTGAATAAGATCTGGGCGCTTTCCTTGCCATTGCGCCCAAAGCCGCATATGATCACGTGTTGTTTCAGTTGCTGAATGCTATTTTCCATTTTTATCTGTTTATACAGTTTAACAAATTCCCCGTCTGAAAAAAACCGGGTAAGCAGGGTAACAAAATAAGTGAACAGGCCTAAGTTTACCAGCACCAGGAAGATCGTAAATATGCGGCCTGTATCAGACAGTGGCCTTACTTCGGTAAACCCCACCGTGGAGATGGTGATCACTGTCATATACAGCGATTCCAGGAATCGAAAATGCTCAATGATCATATACCCGGCTGTTCCAAACAAAATGGTAAGCAGCAGCATGGCAACCGGAATGATCAGTCTTGCAAATAATCTCCATCTTTTCATCAGTAGTATTGGGTATATATTAATCAGTTTGAAAATTATAACTTTAACCGGAAATGAGGAAGATAAAAGAATCAAAGGAAAGTATGAGATTGGTCATTGGCAGCAGACCCCTGGTCATTAGTCATTGGTTGGGCTGCCTATTAACACTGGTTTTTATCAGTTCCTGCTCGGTATCTAAACAAATAAGTAAACAAGCTGTCAATACTTTATTAAATGATACTGCTGTAAGCACTGGCCATATCGGTATCAGCATTTACGAGCCGGCCACCGGTAAGTACTGGTATAATTATAATGCCAGTAAGTACTTTATACCGGCAAGCAATACCAAACTTTTCACTTTGTACGCAGGCATGAAATACCTGGGTGACAGCCTGACGGGCCTGGTATTTCAAAACTTCAGCGATACGGCCATCAATATTTCAGGCACGGGCGATCCCACATTTATGCATCCCGATTTCAGCAGGCAGCCTGTTTTAGATTTTCTTAAAGGCCAGCAAAAAGCCATTTATATTTCGGGAAATTATAAGGATAGTGCTTTAGGCTATGGCTGGGCCTGGGATGACTATAATGATGATTACATGGTGGAGCGAAATGCTTTTCCCATTTATGGCAATACGGTTAAAATTGGTTTGAACGGGTATAATTATGCAGGCACAAAAGTATCGTACCCCAATTGGAAAGTAACCCCAAAATTCTTTACCAATAAAATTGACAGCCAGTTTGTACTTGATTATTTCACTATGGCTACTATAAAAGATTCCAATGTGGCCAAACAAAAAACCCAAAGCTTTACAATAAAGAGAGAAAGAACGGCTAATCATTTTCATCTTGAAAAAGAAAACACGCTTTTCAGAAGCATAGAAATACCGTTTGCAAATAACAACGTACGCACTGCCTGTGAAATTTTAAAAAATGATTTTCAATTAAATCTTAGAGAAGGACTGCTTACGGATGAGAATTTTTTATACCCGGGCACCCCGGCCAATCTTCGCTGGCATAAAATAAAAACCCAGCCCGTTGATTCACTTTTTAAACCCATGATGCACCGCAGTGATAATTTCTTTGCAGAACAAACATTATTGATGGTAAGTAATGAATACCTGGGTTATATGAGTACGGGAAAGATCATTGAAACCTTTCTTAATACCGATCTGAAAGATATTGGGCAACGGCCCAAATGGGTGGATGGCAGCGGGCTAAGCCGATATAACCTTTTTACACCCCAAAACTTCATTTACATTCTTAATAAGATGAAAACAGAGTTTGGGCTGGAAAGGATTAAAAACATTTTACCTACAGGCGGCTCCGGAACACTTTCATCCTATTATAAAAAAGACAGCGGATTTATATATGCTAAAACCGGCACACTTAGTAATAATTGTGCCTTAAGCGGTTATCTGGTCACCAAAAAAGGAAAATTGCTCATTTTCTCGGTTTTAGCCAACAATTACATTAGCGGCGCCACTCCCGTCAGAAAAGCTGTTGAGCAGTTTTTACTTGCAATCCGGGAAAATTATTGATATTTTTATCCTTCAGGCAACAAAAGACAAAACCACAGCATCTACCCTAAGCTTTAAGCTCTGTTTATCCTTTAACCAACAAAACCCTTTTGTATGAAAAAGATCTTTACGCTGCTATGGCTTACCCTTGCCGCTTTTACATTCAAGGCAACAGCACAAACCACACCCAATTGCAGTGCTGAATTTTCTGTACAGTACCTCAGCAATTTCACGGTAAAGTTTAACCCGGTACTTACCACCGACTCTCCGTATGTGCATCATTACTGGAGCTTTGGAGATGGAACCCCGGGCAGCCAGTTAATTTCCCCCACGCATACCTATGCGTTGGCAGGGAGCTACACAGTAACGCATACTATTGTAAGGCTAACGCCAAATAATGTTCCGGTATGCACACAGGTGTTCACCAAAATAGTTACTATTACACAGCCCTGTAACCTGGTCGTCGATTTCAGCTGGACAACCACAGCTGCTAATCCGCTTACCCTGTCATTTCAGAACCTGTCGGTTCCGCTGGCTGCCACAGATTCCACTATCTGGATCTTTGGCGACAGCACACCTTTATCCTACGCTGTTAATCCGGTTCATACTTATGCGCATGCAGGTACCTACAATGTTTGCCTGATCGTTAAGAAATTCCCTTTCAATACCAGCACACCTTGTGTAAGATATCTCTGCAAAACCGTGGTGGTAACAGCACCCTGCAATATGGTTCCAAATTTCACGTGGACAGCTTCTTCATCTAATCCATTAACAATAGCATTTAATAATACCAGTACCAATACTGCAGCCACAGATTCTGTACGCTGGACATTTGGAGACGGAACTACTTCCAGCCAGCTTAACCCGGTTCATACATTCCCGGGAGCCGGAACTTACAATGTTTGCCTGCGTATTACCAGGTACACAGGTGCAAGCAATACACCCTGTGTGCGTGAGATCTGCAAAACCATCGTGGTTACCGCCCCCTGCAATATGGTTCCTGATTTTACCTGGACTGTCTCTGCAAATAATCCGCTGGTAATTGAATTTCATAATACAAGCACCAATACTTTAGCAAGCGACTCCGTACGCTGGACCTTTGGTGACGGAACCAGTTCTTCAGTTCTTAACCCGGTACATACTTACACATCGCCGGGTACCTACACGGTATGTTTGAGGATAACAAGATTCAATGCAGGCACAACCGCTCCCTGCGTAAGGGAAATCTGTAAAACAATTGTTGTACAGGCTCCTTGTACGCTGGTGGCTAACTTCACATCGCAGCCGGATTCTTTGCACCCTTTGCGCATCAAATTCACCAATACCAGCACACCCGTTAATGCTACCGATTCGGTAAGATGGACATTTGGCGACGGCACTTCTGTAAGTGGTTTGCAAAGCGATCCCAATGTGGCCAATCCAACACATATTTATGCCAATGCAGGCACTTACACTGTATGCCTCAGGGTTAAGAAAAATGGAAACGTGGCCAGTACCGTACAATGTGTAAGAGAAATATGCAGGACCATTGTGGTTACAGAACCCTGCACGCTGGTTGTTAATTTCACAGCTCAGCCAGATCCTGCAAACCCGCTGCGTATTAAATTCACCAATACGAGCACCCCCATCAGCACAACTGATTCGGTGAGGTGGACTTTTGGCGATGGCACATCGGTAAGTGGTTTGCAAAGTGATCCCAATGTGGCCAACCCCACACATAACTATGCGAATGCAGGTACTTACACAGTATGTTTAAGAATCAGGAAAAACAACAGTGCTAATACACCCACACAGGTTCCCTGTGTAAGGGAGTTCTGCAAAACAGTAGTGGTAACGCCGCCTTGTAATTTTGTTGTGAATTTTAGCTGGAGGCTGGATTCAATAAATGTGAGAAAGGTTTACTTCACTAATCTTACGGCTGCACCAACACCTAATTCCATTGCAGTATGGAGCTTTGGCGACGGAACCTCAGCTACTTCCTGGAATGCCATACATGAGTACGCACAACCAGGCCAGTACAGGGTTTGCCTGCGTGTTTATTCCGGACAAAACACTACCTGCTTCCGCGAAACCTGCGATACCGTCATTGTACCGGTTCCGGTTCCTCCATGTACACAACTTTCAAAATACCATTTTGAAAATGTTCCAGGTGATAACCAGAAATATAAATTCATCCCTGATTATATCAATACCGCATTCCAATACGCCTGGACATTCGGCGATGGTACCGGCAGCCACGACCCGGTTGCGATCCACCGATATCTGCAGCCCGGCAACTACACTGCCTGCCTGACCGTTTGGCGTGGACCGGATTGTGCATCCACCACCTGTCATGATCTGAATGTGCTGCCTCAGCCTATGTGCGATACAGCACACGCATGGTACAGTTTTGTGCGTAATTCAAATATTCCAAATAAGATACAGTTTACTGCCAATGCCACTTTCCCGATCATTGACCAGGTATGGACAATAACCAGGATACCAGCCACCGTAAATACGCCACCTGTTACCCTGCACCAGAATAATCCGGTATATCTGTTCCAGGATACCGGTTTATACAGGGTTTGTTTAAGGGCTACCCTGCAGGGAGGTTGTATTAAGGAATATTGCAGCAATATCCGCATCGACCAGGTATCCAGTTTATGCGAACTGCAGGCCTTCCCCAATCCTGCCAATGCCACGGTTAATGTTAATCTTACTTTACCCCAGGCAGATATTATTCATGCTTACGTTTACAACAGCCTGAATGTACTGATGTTTCAGCAGGATATACCGGGCGTTACCGGCAATAACCTGGTAACACTGAATGTTGCCAACCTGGTGGCAGGCCAATATGTGATCAGGCTTGTTTACGGCAACAGGGTTTGTTATGCCAGCTTCCAAAAATTGTAAAAATAGGGTTATCTAAAGCAAGGGCCTGTAACAGCAATGTTGCAGGCTTTTTTTATTGGTTTCACGCAGGGAGCGGAGCTGAGATAGCACAGAAAGAGCAGGATAAAATAAAGTGCCGGGGAAGCAAAGAACATGCATAGCGACCTTTACTTCACTGTACCCACTGCATGAAACAAAATCATTTATCTGCCAAACATTTTGTCCAGCTCATCTTTTTTAAATTCGAGATAAGTAGGTTTTCCATTGGCCGTGCTGTTGGGAACAGCGCAATTAAACAGATCATCAACCAAAACCTTCATCTCCTTCTCAGTTAAAGAAGTGCCCGCCTTTATGGATTGCTGCAAGGCAAGTGAACGTAATAGTTTCTCCCGCCTGCTGTATTTAAGGTCATTGCTGAAATGTTTGTACTGCTCCAGCATTTTTTCTATAGCTGTCTTCTCGTTTCCCTGGCTTACGTCGGCAGGTGTTCCCTGTATCACAAAAGTATTATTACCAAAGGGTTCCAGCTGGTAGCCCAGGTGGTTCATATCAGGTATCAGTTCTTTCAGCAAAACGGCATCCTGTGCACTTAAATCGATGGTAACAGGAAAAAGGCTTTGCTGTGTGGCAATGGGTTTCCCTTCCACCGCCAACGCAAAACGCTCGTACAAAATACGCTCATGTGCATTTTGCTGGTGAACCAGGTAATAACCACGGTTGGTTTGGGCTACTATAAAGCTGTTGTGTAATTGTAAGAGGTTATCAGTCGCAGGTCGTTGCTGGTTGTTCGTATGGAGTTCTCCGCCAACAAAATTCTCCCCACCAGTCAATGAACCACGGTCAACGGGCAGCTTTTCTGCCGGTTCGTAAAAGTCTTTCCAGTGCTTTAATTCACTTTTACTCTCAATAAAATGGCTCTGGTGCTTTTTGGTAAAAGTATTATACAGGGATGAGGAAGATGCATTTGATTTTTTCTCTTCGGTAAACGGTTTGCTTACTGCATCCAAACTTTGTATGGTGGCATCCAGTTCAAAATCGAGTGTGGGTGAAATGCTGAACTGTGCCAATGCATGTTTGATAGCGCTTTGCACAAATGCATACACGATCTTTTCATCCTCGAATTTTATTTCCTGTTTGGTCGGATGCACATTGATATCCACCTGCGAAGGGTCCAGGTCGATAAACAGGGCATACATCGGGAAACTGTCCTTTGCTATCATTTCGTCAAAAGCATTCATAACAGCATGATTCAGATACGCACTTTTTATGAAACGGTTGTTCACAAAAAAATACTGGTCGCCACGGGTCTTTTTAGCAGTCTCCGGTTTGCCCACAAAACCATAAATATTCATGTAATCTGTTTGCTCCTGCACAGGCACCAGTTTGGAAGCATAATTGTTTCCCAGAATCTGTACAATGCGTTGCTTCATACTTCCTTTCTCCAGATGGAATACCTGTTGCCCGTTGCTGGTAAAAGAAAAGAATATTTCCGGGAACGACATGGCCACACGAATGAACTCATCCACGATATGTCTTAATTCTGCGGCATTACTTTTTAAAAAATTTCTGCGGGCTGGCACATTGAAGAAAAGGTTCTTCATGGCAATACTGGTGCCAGCAGGTGCCGCAATGGGCTCCTGCTTTAATACCCGGCTGTTTTCAATTTCAATATATACACCCGTTTCATCCTCTGCTCTTTTAGATCTTAACTCCACCTGGGCAACAGCTGCAATACTGGCCAGTGCTTCTCCCCTGAACCCCATTGTCTTTATCTTAAAAAGATCTTCTATGTTCCTTATCTTGGAGGTGGCATGGCGCTCAAAAGCCATCCGGGCATCCGTTTCGCTCATCCCCTTTCCATTATCGATAACCTGTATCAATGCCTTACCAGCATCATTGATCAGCAGGCTTATTTCGGTTGCCCCTGCATCCACTGCATTCTCCAGTAATTCCTTCACAGCACTGGCCGGCCGCTGAATCACCTCTCCGGCTGCAATCTGGTTGGCAATGTTATCGGGCAATAATTGAATGATATCGGGCAAAATCCTGTAATTTAGAACGGCAAAAATAACACATCCTTTCCACTATAAAATTTCTGTTGCTATATGCGGAAAATTCAACTGGTATTATTCCTTTTTTTAACGATAAACGGGGTTGCCCAAACAAATAAGGCCAGCCATTGGGTAGACAGCGTTTTTAAGACCCTGAGCCCCGATGAGCAAATTGCTCAGTTAATGGTGGTTCGTTTATCAACCATCAATGCTAATAAATCTGTTACATTTTATGACAGCCTTGCTTCCGAACTGATAAAAAAATACAATATCGGAAGCCTCTGTGTCTTCCAGGGAAGCCCGGTTAAACAGGCCACTATTTTGAATCGTTTGCAGGCCATGGCAAAAACACCCTTGCTGGTTACCATTGATGCAGAATGGGGCGTGGGTATGCGTATGACCGATAGTGTGCTTCCCCTGCCCAAGCAAATGATGATGGGTGCAGTACAGGATTCCAGCATAGCCTATCAATATGGAAGAATTGTAGCTGAACAATGCAAGCGCATTGGTATACAGGTCAATTTTGCACCGGTGGTGGATGTGAACAACAATCCCAACAATCCCGTTATCAACGACCGGAGTTTTGGCGAAGACAAGTATAAAGTGGCTTCCTATGCCACACAATATATGAAAGGCATGCAGGACAATGGCGTGATGGGTTGTGCCAAACATTTTCCCGGGCATGGGGATGTGGCCGTTGATTCGCATTACGATCTTCCGGTGATCAATAAAAGCAGGTCACAACTGGAATCATTGGAATTATTTCCATTCCGGCAGATATTCAAGGCCGGTGTAGGCAGTGTGATGATAGCACATTTATACATTCCCTCTATCGACAGCAGCGCCAACAGGGCCACTTCACTTTCCAAAAAGAATGTGACCGAACTGCTTCGCAATGACCTTGGTTACCAGGGATTAACTTTTACAGATGCACTGGAAATGGCCGGTGTAAAAAAATATTTTCCTGATGGAACTGCATCAGTAGAATCCATCATTGCCGGTAACGATATGCTTTGTCTTCCTGCAGATGTGCCGCTAGCCATATCAAAAATAAAAGATGCCATTGCAGCCGGTAAAATAAGCTGGGCAGATATTGAAATGCATTGCCGGAAAGTTTTGAAAGCCAAATATGATTATGGTCTTTCCATTTTAAAACCCATCAACACCGATAATTTAACGGCCGATCTCAACAAAGATGTAAGCAGTATGAGAAAGCTGATTGCTGAAAATGCCTTGACTGTATTGAAAAAAACTGATGCTGCCTTCTTTTCCCTGCCGTTAAAAAAAGACAGTTTAAAAACTGAAGTGGTGTATGTAAGCGTGGGCACAAGTGCAGACAATGCGATGGCCAGGCGCCTGCGTGCTGATTACCAGGCAGATGTTGTTTACTTTAATTACCAGCAGGACGCTTCCGCCATTTCCGCCACCGTTGCAGACCTGAAAAAGAAATATAAACACATAATCATCGGGGTGCATGATTATAAACGTGCGCCGGCAAACAACTTCGGTATCAGTGCCGCTGCAGTTGATCTTGTAACACAACTACAGCAAAATACCAAAGCCATCACTTTTGTATTTGGTAACCCTTATGCCATTAAAAACTGGTGCAATGCTAAAAACCTGGTAGCCTGTTATGAAGACGATAGTATCATCCAAAACACAGCAGTGGATATGTTGCAGGGAAAGATCGGCGCAATGGGCAAATTACCTGTTACAGTTTGCGATCAGTATAAGTTTGGTTCCGGCATTACTTTTAAAGCTGCCAATCCTCCCAAAACAGAGAAAGGAGTACTGGATGCGGCAAAGCTCAGCGCCATTGACGCCATTGCAGAAGATGCCATTGCCAAAGAAGCAACACCCGGTGCCGTGGTACTTGTTGCAAAAGACGGTAAGATCGTTTATCACAAAGCCTATGGAACTTATACATACGATAAAACAGAAACCGTAAACACAGAGTCAGTTTTTGACATGGCCTCTGTAACCAAGGTTTGCGCCACCACCATTTCTGTAATGCGGTTATATGATGAAGGCAAACTGGATCTAAAAAAAAAACTTGGTGATTACCTGTCCTGGGTCAAAGGAAGCAACAAAGAGAATTTAACGATTGAAAATATTTTATTACACCAGGCCGGCCTCGTTGCATACATCCCTTTTTACAAAGAAACCATCGACTCCGCCGGTGTGCCCAAATCTCAATTTTACAGACCGGAAAAGAATGATTCATTCAGTATCCGCGTTGCAAAAAACCTTTACATGCGCAACGACTGGAGGGATACACTGTACAAGAGAATATTAGAAAGCCCGCTGGGCCGCACTGGTAAATATGTGTACAGCGATAATGACTTTATTTTTTTAGGTAAGATCGTGGAAGCTATCAGCGGAATGCCTTTGAACGAATACGTGTACACAACTTTTTACCGGCCCATGGGGCTAACCACTGCCGGTTTCAGGCCCCTGGAAAAATTTCCGCTCAGCAGGATCATCCCCACCGAAAATGAAAAGCAGTTTCGTATGCAATTACTGCGGGGCGATGTGCATGACCCGGGCTCGGCCATGTTTGGAGAAGTGGCAGGACATGCCGGACTGTTCAGCAATGCCTACGACCTGGCCATGATCATGCAAATGCTGTTGAATGGCGGCACCATTAACGGTAAAAGATTTTTACAGGAGGAAACGGTAAACCTGTTCACTGCATACCACAGCAGCACCAGCAGGCGTGGCTATGGTTTTGATAAGCCTGAAAAAGATAACAGGGTGAGGCCTGACCCATACCCGAGCCTCTCAGCATCGCCGCAAACCTTTGGCCACACTGGCTATACAGGCACATGCGTGTGGGCCGATCCTAAATATGATATGCTGTTTATTTTCCTGAGCAACCGGGTTAATCCATATGGTGGAGAGAATACCAAATTGCTCAAAATGAATGTGCGTACCAATATCCAGGAAGCCATTTATAAGGCAATGGGATTGTAAAACTCAATATAAATTAAGCAGTATCTCCCTGAATTCTGCTGTGCGGTCCCAGGGAATATTATGCCCGGCACCATGTAAGGTATTCGACTCAATTGACCTGGCATTTACCATCATTTTAATTCCATAAGCCACATTCCCAATTGGAACCCAGGTATCCTTATCGCCATGAATAAATAAAACATCGCAGGTAATTTTTTTAAAATCGTCCTGCAAAGGGATAAGGTCTTTTTTTAGATAAAGAATCTCTGTATTACTGGGACCAAATGCACCGGGAAGGCACCAGTATAATGGACGATAAGACATAACCTTTCGCCAGGTTTCTGTTTTTTCCTCATTAATGTCAATGGAGCCGGCAACAATGGCTATTTTTTTAAACAGATCAGGATTGTCGGCTGCCAGCTTTACCACTATGGGCCCGCCCATGCTATGACCAACTAAAAACATAGGCCGGTCTGTTTTTAACTTTTGAAGTACCGGCATAATTAATGCACACTGCTCCTGCAGATGAGCAGCCTTACCAAAGTCACTATAGCCAAAACCCGGTCTGTCAATAGCCACCATCCTGTATTTTTTTCGCATGGCCGTGTCCCGCATAAATATCATATAGTTCATCCAGCTGCCCGGGCTTCCGTGAATGAAA
Organism: Ferruginibacter sp.; assembly: GCA_044226725.1. GTDB lineage: Bacteria > Bacteroidota > Bacteroidia > Chitinophagales > Chitinophagaceae > Ferruginibacter. Next base: position 441,458 of record JBGAGM010000005.1, read on the forward strand.
ACCAGAGTGGGCAGGCTATCTCCGTTACCGCAAACAGCATAATGCAGGTGCCGCTGCTGAATGACCGTGTCGTAAATAGTAAGCGGGATATGGTTTGCATTGAAAACCCGGTATGCCTTTTTATCGCTCCACCGGTTACGCATGATAACGCATTGAGCCAATAATATCCAAATCAAAAGCAGGGTGCAGGAATAAACAATGACCCGTTTTATTATTTTCATAAACTTCATAAAGAATATTCTAAACACTCAGGAATGGCGCTATCGTAAATTGATCGCAGCCACTTTTGCAATTACCGGAAAACTCACCTGCCTGATATTATCCTCATTGCCCCAGGCTTTTTTCAGTTGCACAATAATTGAATCCAGTGGGTTGCTTCCCTGTTTTCTTATATAATTATTCAGGGCACTCCAGGTACCCAGGTAACCGGTTAACTGTTCAAGATTCCAGGCGCAATTAATTTGGAAAGGTGGCACAGCTACTTCTTCATAAGGAAAAGGAAGGCTTTTATAATGGTCATCTATGAATCTTCGTTCAGCATCCCAATAGGGGCCCAATATTTCTTTGTAAAACTTCCTAATAACGGCATCCGTTTCCGGGCCGATCTCAACAAGACCATACCCGATCAAAGCCAGTACAGCGCCAGGTTTGCTGATGCGCTCCATTTCTTTATAAAAAGCGGGGTGATTGAACCAATGTGCTGCCTGTGCTGCACAGATCAGGTCAAAATACCGGGCAGGAAAATCAGTTTTTTCTGCAGCACTGATACTGTATTTAATATTTGGCAGCTGAACAGCATGCCTGATTTGCTCTTCGCTGATATCGGTTGCAAAAACGTTGGCAAAATATTTGGCAAGTCCCTTTGCTGCCTGTCCGTTTCCTGTGCCGCAGTCGAGCGCCCTTTGATGACCGGTTGCCAATGAAGAAAGATATGCAAAAAGTGTTTCGGGATATTCCGGGCGCCAGGCTGCATACTGCCCGGCAATGGCTGAGAAATTATCTTTTACATTCAAGTATTTAACAACTCATTTATTTGTTTCACCAGCTCCCGTGTGCTGAATGGTTTTGTTACATATAATGCCGCCCCCAGCTTTAATCCCTTTTTTATATCGGCCTCTTTAGTTTTGGCGCTCATAAAGACCACTTTAATGTCTTTTAATGAAGCACTGCTTTTTATATGCCGGCAAATTTCGTATCCATCCACGTCGGGCATCATAATGTCCAGCAGTACAAGGTGTGGTATTTGTTTGTTCACCAGTTCAAGCGCCTCGGTGCCATTACGGGCCACCATTACGTCAAATCCGTTCTTCTTCATTAAAAATTCCAGCGACATCAGGATGTACGGATCATCATCCACCACCAGTATTTTATAAGGCTTGTTCATTGCTTGTTTAACCGTTAGGTAGTGTAAAGATAAAACGTGAACCCTTACCTTCGGCACTCTCCACCCATATTCTGCCCTGGTGCATATCAATAATTTTTTTACAAATAGCCAGGCCAAGCCCGCTTCCCTGCGGTTTTTTCAATGTCTGATTCTTTGCCTGGAAAAATTTATCGAAAACAAGTTCCCGCAACTCCGGCTGAATGCCCTGCCCGTTATCTTCAACCCAAACCTGCAGCTCATCGTCGCTGCTGTGTACGGCAACTTTTATTTTTCCATTACCCGGCTCCACAAATTTAATGGCATTGGATAAAAGATTATTGAGTACCTGCATCAGCAGGTCGGCATCGCAGCGAACTACAAACATGGAATCGGGTATTTGTTCGGCAATACTGATCTGCTTCTCTGAAGCCAATGCCTGTACCGAGTGTATGCTTTCTTTAATTAGGGCATTCAGCGATACAGGGGCCAGGTTCAGTTGTTGCCTGCCGCTCTCATATCTTTCCAGGTTCAGTACCTGTGTAATGAGGTGGCTCAGCCTCTCTGTTTCCCTGATAACATTTCCTAAAAAAGCCTGCCGTTGCTCCTCCGGCATATCTGTATTATCATGAACAATTTCACTCATGGCCCGGATAGAAGTAATCGGTGTCCGCAGTTCATGTGTTACCGTGTACAGAAATTCATCCTTCAGCAAATCCATCTCTTTTAGTTGTTCGTTGGCAAGGGTAAGCTGCTGGGTTGCCTTTTGAAGTTCGGCCGATTTCTTCTTCAGTTCTTTATTGAGACCGATTATTTGTTGCGATTCACGAAGTATATGAATTACCTCATCTATTTTTAGTTTTTCGGCCTTGGTAACGGTGTTTACCATGATGTGGGCCGATGCGGACCCGATCACACCGGCCAGGATTTTTTCTGAAAACGACACCAGCCGGGGATCAGCTTCTTTTCCTTCAAGCGAAATATTATGGCGCCGGGCATAGGTTCTGATCATTTTTTCCGCCCGTTCATTGCCTAAGAAATTTGCCAGCAAAGAACTCAGGTCCGGAAGGTATGCAGTACCCTTCCATACCACATTATTTTCAGTAACAGCGGAGTACTTGAAAATATCTACAAATATCTCTGCCTGGTACATCTCCTGTTCCGATTTTTTACTGTTGAGCGATACCAGCACAAAAGCGGTGATATTGAATAGCATACTCCAGAAAAAACAATGCGTTACCGAGTCCATTCCTTCCATACCAAAAAGAGAAAGTGGTTTCAGCCAGGGCATTCCAAAAAGTCCTTTGTCAACAACACTTATATCAATGATCCCCGAACTTGCCATCGAAGGAATAACAGCTGTAAAAAACCAGGTTACAAAACCGATGGAGATACCTGCCATAGCTCCTTTTTGAGAAGCATTCTTCCAGTAAATGCCGCCAATGACAGCGGGTGCAAACTGGGCGACAGCAGCAAAAGAAACCATCCCAATGGATACCAGTGTAAAGTGCTGGGCTACTAATTTATCGTACAAAAATGCGAGGGTAATGATCAGTAAAATGCTGAACCGGCGGATATTTAAAATTGACCTGGTGAGTTGACCATCTCCTTTGGGCTTAAATTTTTGCGCAGCCAGTAAAAGGGGTGTGGCAATATTATTACTCATCATGGTGCTGATGGCGATTGTTTCCACAATGATCATACTGGTAGCTGCTGAAAAGCCACCGATAAAAGTAAAAAAGCTGAGGAAGGATGCACCACTGTGCATAGGCAAAGCCAGCACATAAGTGTCGCCGCTTATTCCTTTATTTCCCAGTAGCAGGCTGCCCCCAAAAGCTATAGGCAACACAAAGAAAGTAATAACTAAAAGGTACAGCGGAAATATCCAAATGGCTTTTTTTAAATGGCTCTCTTTCACATTTTCCACCACGGCAATCTGGAATTGTCTGGGTAAAAAAACAATGGCCAGCATGGAAAGTAATATCAGTCCCGTCCAGGTGGTATAAGGAGTTTCCTTACTGAACTGGAATAGTTTTTTCAATGTATTATCTTCTGCAGCTTTTGAAAAAATATCTCCAAAGCCATTAAACAGTCCGTATGTTACAAACAACCCGACCGCTACAAAAGCCAGTAATTTTATGATCGATTCGAAAGCAACAGCAGCCACCAGGCCCTCATGCTTTTCAGATGCGTCAATAGATCTTGTTCCAAATAAAATGATAAAGAATGCGAGTACGGCTGAAATATAAAAAGCATTATCGCTGAACATACCTTTCAGGCCCGTATCAATTTCAGCGGAAGCAGTTAGTACATTCATACTGCCCGAAATGGCTTTAAGCTGCAATGCTATATAAGGAATGATGCCAACCATACACAGGATGGTGACCACAACTGCCAGCGAGAAATTCTTCCCGTAACGAATAGAGATCAGGTCTGCAATGCTGTTGATGCGCTGGGTTTTGCAAATACGGATGATCTTGCGCATCAATGGCCAAAATAAGGCTGCCATGATGGTGGGGCCAATATAAACTGCCAAAAACTCTATCCCCCTGGTGGATGCCTGGCCCACGCTTCCGTAATAAGTCCAGGCTGTGCAGTAAACAGCCAGCGATAATGCATATACATAACCATTATTGATGATGCTGTTTCCTTTTTTTAGCCTGTACTCCGCATAATAAGCAACGCCAAATAAAAGGCCCAGGTAAAACAAAGCAGCTAATATGGCAACGATATTATTATTCATCCGGCTTTCTTTGTTTGCCTTCGGTAATGCGGTACAGTACAATGATGGTAATTATCCAAACAATAAGAATGTATAAAAACAAAACAGGTATACCTGCAAATAATACCGGCTTGTTTGCAACAGAAATAAAAGGAAAAGTGAACAGCACCAGCAGCAATACGCTGAACATGGTTAATTTTTGCTGCTTTAGTTTACTTTGCATATAGCTAAAATAAAAAGGATAACATAGTTCACTCAATTTAAGTAAACTATGTTATCCGGTCAAAAAAACCAACGGTCTTAATAATCTGTTATCTCTGCGGAACTCTCAGGAAGATGATCGTATGCATCCTGGAATGCATAATATCCGAATATCAGCAGGCCTATACAAATGGGCAAAAAGATGATCAGGATAATACTCCATTGCAACGTGATATTTGCTTTGGTTGCTTCAGTTGCCTTACCGATCTTTTCAGCTGCCTGCCAAACCAGGAAAGCAACAATGGCAGGGGCAAGCAGCATCCAGATGATTCCTAAATATTTTTTTAATGCGTTCATATAATTATGTTTTAAAGTTATTGAAATTAATCCATCACATCCTCGTCGATATGGTTGCGCAAATAAATGGAGCCGATCACAAAGCAGAGAGCCGCAATAGCGATCGGGTACCACAAGCCAGCCAACGGATCGCCGGCAGGCAGTTCCTTTGTTTTGGTAAATTCCACGATCAAAGTACCAAGGAAAGGAACCAGTCCGCCAAATACACCATTACCGATATGATAAGGTAAAGACATGGAAGTGTAACGTATCTTGGTTGGGAACAGTTCCACCAAAAATGCTGCCATTGGTCCATACACCATCGTTACAAAAAGAATCAGGATGAATACCCATCCCACCATTTTCCAAAAGGTATTGCTGTCCAGGGATTTTTCTGTAACCACTCCGGGTTTCGCAGATTTCTTTTCCACGCTCACATACGTAACACCTTCGGGTAAGCTTACACCTGCAGCAGCTTTTGCTTTAACAACAACTGTATCCAAACCGGTGGAATCTTTCTTATTGATGATATAGCCAATAGAAGCTGTATTACCGGAATATTCCGTTGCGAAATGCAGCGTATCAGTTTTGGTAAATGTGTACACAGCTCCGTCAGTATAAACCGAATCATACTTAACACTCACCAGGGCTTTCTTCTTATCCTTGGCATCAATCGCAGCAACAGGGTCCGACTTTTTTGTTTTGCCGGCATCAAGTATTGTTCTTTTTGCGGCCACATTGGTATAATCAACAAACTTTTGATAGATAGGCCTGTATGAAAACACAGCCAGCAGCATACCCACCAGCATGATCCATTTCCTTCCAATCCGGTCACTTAGTGAACCAAAGATCACAAAGAAGGGTGTGGCAAAGAGGATAGCTATCAGTAAGATATTTCTTGAGTCAATAAAATTAACTTTACAGATATTCTCAATGAAAGTTTGTGCATAGAACTGGCCGGTGTACCATACAACACCCTGCCCCATTACCGCTCCAAACAGTGCAAGCAATACCATTTTGAAATTGGCACGATGCCCGAAGCTTTCTTTCAGCGGGTTCACCGATGTTTTACCTTCGGCTTTTACCTTGGCAAACATGGGCGATTCGCTCATACGCATACGAATGACGATGGAAACGATCACCAGTAATAAGGAGATCCAGAAAGGATAGCGCCATCCGCCCCACTCGCCCGAAAAACTTTCAACACCCTGGCTGTTGCGTATCAATAAAATGATACCCAGTGCTAAAAAGAGGCCAAGCGTTGCCGTTGTTTGTATCCAGCTTGTCCAGTAGCCGCGGCTTTTTGCAGGTGCATGTTCGGCCACATAGGTAGCTGCACCACCGTATTCTCCGCCCAATGCAAGGCCCTGTATCAAACGCAGCACCAGTACAATTATAGGAGCTGCCCAGCCGATGGTTTTAAAGCCAGGCACCAGGCCAATGGCAAAAGTGGAGCCACCCATCAAAACAAGTGTCAACAAAAAAGTGTATTTACGTCCAATCAGGTCGCCAAGCCTTCCAAACACCAGTGCACCAAAAGGACGCACAATAAAACCTGCCGCAAAAATGGCCAGTGTGCTTAACAGGGCCGATGTACCGGAATCTTCGGGGAAGAATTGCTTGGAGATAATGGTGGCAAGCATACCGAAAATATAAAAGTCATACCATTCGATAAGTGTACCAACCGAGGATGCGCCAATGATGAAGCCCATCCCTTTTTCAGCTTTGATATTATTGCTCATATCCGTAGTTAGTTTAAGTTTTAAAATGAGAATGTAGTTGTGATCAGTACACGGGTATTATTGATCTTATCGGTTGTACCCGTTACTTTGGCGTCTGTTGACACAGCACCATATTGTGCACCGGTATACTCAATTTCGGACCCAAACTTAAATTTACCGGAAATAAACTCAATACGTGGGGAAACCCTGAAAATGTTTTTAATGGCCCTGCCAGTAACGGCTATACCTCTTCCGTAAGCAGCAGTGGCGCCGGTTTTTGCACCATCATTGGAAGTGTACCCGATAAATAATCCGGGCACGATCTTCTTTCCGTTACCAGAGATGTCAAACCAGTATGATTGGGTTTTGGTAGCGTCATAAGTTTCCACTGCACCTGGCGTTGCCACATAACCCAGGTAGCCACCTACCATTACATGATCAGTTAAGTTCTCTCCAATCACTGCTTCCGTTTTAATAGTTACCGGTTTGGTGATCACTTTCACATAACCAATAAAGGATGCGCTGCCCACACGTTCATTACTAACCACATTTGGAGTACCTGAATTCAGTCTTGGCCGAAGCGATTTATAATCCACCCCGGCACCGGCTACCAGTTTAGCGCCTTTATATTGAAACTGTAAATGCATATTGGGCACAGTGCTGTTGCGCATGGGGTCGTTTGCATTGTACCCCGAGGGAGCAACACTGGCAAAGTCACGCTGGGCAAGCAATGCAAGGATCATGGAGAATTTATTCGTCTTATCAAGTTTTTGCGTAAGCCTTACCTGGGGGCTCCGGTTAAACGGCTGAAAAGGCATGCCGGTATTAAAGTCTATTACACCCGGATAACAATCTGTTACAAACATAGGATGCCAGAACTGTCCGAATGCCAGTTGCGTTTTGGCCCAGTCAAGTTTTGCCCAGGCATGCCTGAGGCGGAATTCATTGATACCACCATCAAAGTTTCCAAAAAATTCTGCTTCAAGTATAGCAGAAGTTTTGGCACCGAAGGCATCGGGACCCGTGATGGAGCCGCCCAGTCTTGAGGTAATGGCAAGCATGTGAAAAGTGGGGGCTGCATTTATATCTTTGCTATTTGCATCCAGCGATTTATCCTTTGCATACAAAGACAGATCGCCTTCCCTTGCAGAGATCAGCTGCCGGGAGTCGTACATGATATCGTTTCTTACAAAGCCATAGAGCTTGATGCCCCAGTTGGCGGAATTGTCTGCAGGCTTTGCGGGGGCGGTTTGTGCTGTTGCCAGTTTTGCGGATAAGCAAAGTGCCATGCAGCTGATTAAAGAATGTAGCGCAAGTTTTTTCATCGTTAAAACATTTTGAGTGGCGGCATTATTGCCAAAAAAGATCGCAGCTCAAAAATTGTTTAAAACAGAAGAAAAACAAATCGTGAAGTATATCGGTGCTAAAAGTATATTTTTCAGAGACTGTTTTTCTTAAAGCGCTCCCATTTGATCAACATGAATTTATCACCCAGTTCTGTGATCATGCAACCGGCACTTTGTAAAAAATCCTTTTCAGCGAAAAGCCCCATCAATTCTGTATGTGTAAGCACCTGGTAGGTGGGATGATAGTTATTGTTCTCGGGAGATTTCACACCATATTTTTTTACCCAGTTCATCACCGATACGTGGCTAATACCCAGGATGCGTTCAATTTCGCGGTAAGTAACCCCTTCAATATACAGCTGAAGGGCCTTGATAACATAGTACGGATCGATACTTTTTCCTTCTTTCAATACCGTGAATGAAAATGAACAGGACTTGCAGCGATACCGCTGTCTTCCTTTCACAACGCCACTTTTGATCAGTTGCTGGCTGTTGCATTTGGGGCAGGCAATTTGTTTCATAAAATAAATATAGGGTGTTGGCTATACTTATTTAGCAAAACTATACCAATTTAGCAAAATTAAATTCTTTCCCTTTTTTTTGTTTCATACTTTTATTCTGAAATAAAACGATTGCTATGTCATATCCTTATCAGATCAAAAGTTTAGAACAATACCACAGTGACTATAAAAAGAGTGTGGAAGATCCCGAAGGTTTTTGGGGATCGGTAGCTGAAAATTTTCAATGGAGAAAAAAATGGGACCGGGTGCTGGATTGGAATTTTAAAGAGCCAAAGGTTGAATGGTTTGCGGGAGGTAAACTGAATATCACAGAGAACTGTATAGACCGCCACCTGAAAACCATGGCCGATAAACCTGCCATCATCTGGGAGCCTAACAATCCCGAAGAAAGGGTACGGGTGGTCACTTATGCACGCCTGCATAAAAGGGTTTGCCAGGTAGCGCAAATGCTCATCAACAATGGTGTTAAAAAAGGCGACCGGGTTTGTATATATATGGGCATGGTACCCGAATTGGCCTATGCAGTATTGGGCTGTGCACGTATTGGTGCTATACACAGTGTGATATTCGGAGGTTTCAGTGCACAAAGTATTGCCGACCGCCTGTATGATGCACAGGCAGAATTCATTATCACCTGCGACGGGGCTTATCGTGGTGCTAAAGACATTCCTTTAAAATCCGTGATAGATGATGCTTTGATAGGAAACAGAACTATCAAGAGGGTGATTGTTTACACACGCACCAGAACTCCGGTATCCATGATCAAAGGCCGTGATGTTTGGTGGGAGGATGAGATGGAACATGCTGAATCGCAGATTGAAAAAGACGGGGTTGTTTCCTTTCCTGCCGAAGAAATGGACGCAGAAGATCCGTTGTTCATTTTATATACCAGCGGAAGCACCGGCAAACCCAAGGGCGTGGTACATACCTGTGCAGGATATATGATTTGGACCAATTACACTTTTGTGAACGTGTTTCAATACAAGCCTGGTGATATACATTTTTGTACTGCCGATATTGGATGGGTAACAGGTCATAGCTATATAGTATACGGACCACTGAGTGCAGGCGCCACTTCCATGATGTTTGAAGGTATTCCTACCTGGCCGGACGCAGGTCGCTTCTGGGATATTGTGGAACGTCACAAAGTAAATTGCATCTACACTGCACCTACCGCCATTCGCAGCCTGATGAGCTTTGGTACGGAGCCCATACAGGGAAAAGATCTTTCTTCATTAAAAGTATTGGGTACGGTGGGCGAGCCTATCAACGAAGAGGCCTGGCACTGGTACGATGAAAATATTGGTAAGAAAAAATGCCCGATCATTGATACCTGGTGGCAAACTGAAACGGGGGCCTGCCTTATCAGTAACCTGGCAGGGGTAACACCGTCCAAGCCAAGCTGGGCCACGCTGCCCATGCCGGGTGTACAACCATTGCTGGTAGATGAGCAGGGCAATGAGATCACAGAGAAAGACGAGAACGGCATTATGAAAGGAAATCTTTGCATCAAAGCGCCCTGGCCGGGAATTTTAAGAACTACCTGGGGCGATCATGAACGCTGCCGCACTAATTATTTTGCAACGTACGATAACCTTTATTTTACCGGTGATGGCGCATTAAAAGATATGGATGGTAATTACCGTATTACTGGCCGTGTGGATGATGTGCTAAATATCAGTGGTCACCGCATTGGAACTGCAGAGGTTGAGAATGCCATCAACATGCACTCCGGTGTGGTGGAAAGTGCCGTAGTGGGATATCCGCACGATGTGAAAGGACAGGGCATTTACGCATTTGTGATCTACAACGGTCATCATGGCGATGAGAACCTGACCAGGCTTGATATCAGCCTGACGGTATCAAAAATAATAGGCCCGATTGCCAAACCGGATAAGATACAGTTTGTGAATGGCCTTCCTAAAACACGCAGCGGTAAAATAATGCGGCGCATCTTAAGAAAGATAGCTGAAGGCGAAATGCAAAACCTGGGCGATACAACAACGCTGCTGGATCCGGGTGTGGTTGATGAAATAAAGAACGGGAAATTATAAACTCTCTGTTTTTATTTCTTTAAAAACATGTTCGCAGGGATTTAGCTTTATTTCACCTTCGCGAAAACTGGATCTGATGCCGTTCTCTTCAGTTTCGAGTTTAATTTTATAAACTCCGGCTTTAAGTTCATACAGGCATTCCTGGTTCTTAGGTAATATCTTAAGGGATAAAACAGCTGTTTCATAAGTATTGCCGTTTCGCCTGGAAATACTTACAAGCAAGGGTTTGCCAATAACATTTGTAAAGCAGATGTCTGCAGTGTTCCTGAAAATGCAGCTGTCGGTTTTTTTTACAGCAGGGGGTTCTGCTGCAAGTGCAGTTCTTGGTGTTTTAAACACACGCACCAGTTCTACCAGTGTTTTACCGCCTTCAATAATATTTGCTGCTGTGTTGTTCTGTGCACTGCTTCCCGAATAAACAAGGACAGCCAATGCCATGATAAGAATCTTCATAAAGTACGGTTTTGGTTCCTTATCAGAAAGATGCATTTTATAAACCAATTACATAAAAACAAAAAGGAGCTTCATTATTGAAGCTCCTTTTTAATAAGTTCAGATACTAATCAATATCCGAATATCTCTTCCAGGCTTAGCCTTTTCAGTTCTCCGTATTTCTTCATCGTGTCTTCCGTCACTTTTTTATCGGATGCAACCACGCAATAAGTGTATGGCTTTCCGGCAATATACTCGCTGTGGAATTGTTTCAGTTCGTTATACCCAAGTTTATCAACTGCCATGTAAGTTTTCTTACGGATGTCTTCTGTTAAGCCCTTGCGTTGTGCTGTAAGGTAATTGAAGATAATACCATCCTGTGTGATGCGTTCTGTTTCAATATCTTTCTTAATGCCTTCCCGGGCAAATTTGATATTCTCAGAAACATTGGGCAGGTCATTCAGCAATTCATTCATGGCTGCTATGGACTCGTTGAATTTATCGGCCTGGCAACCTACGTAAGCCAGTGTATAAAACTGGTCTTCTTTTTTATCTGGTTTTGCATAAAATGCAAATGTGGAATACGCAAGCGCCTTACTTTCCCTGATGGTTTGGAAAACCAGTGCTCCCATACCGCCGCCAAAATAATTATTGAAGATATCGATCACGGGTTCTTTATCAGCGCTGTATGGTGCAGTATTTCTTACCCAGCGTATTTCACTTTGTACCATATTATAGTCTGCAAAAAGCACTTCGTTCTTAGTTTGCGAAATGGCATTGAACTTAACCGGTGCAGGTGCTGCTGCAAATGTTGCGGGGATATTGTGCACATTTTTTAACGCTGCAGTAAGTTGTGCAATCGGCTGGGGGCCATAATACATGATCTTATGAGTGGTGTTGTTAAGTCCGTGAAGTAAGTTAACCAGCTCATCGGCTGTAACATTGTTCAGCTCATCATTACTCATGGTATAGTTGAACGGGTTTTTAGAACCGAACCTGGCATAACTTACCAGACCGCTCATGATAGCTGCTTTATTGGCTTTCGCATCTGTACGTGATTTGGTAAGCCTTGCCTTCAGTGATTTCAGCGCCCCTTCATCTGCCTTACAATGCTGCAATACATCTTCAAACAGCTTAACAGCTTCATTAAAATTTTCCTGCAAACCTTCAATCATAACAGTAGTGAATTCAGGGGAAGCGCTTACGCTGAAGCTGCAGGCAATTTTATAAAACGCTTTGGTTATTTCTTCTGCACTCATTTTATCTGTGCTTAAGAACTGCAGGTATTGGGCTGCCAGGCTCAGCTTCTTGTCATTCCAGGTTCCTGTTTCGTAACGGTAACGCAGGCGGAAGATGCTGTTATCCTTGTTCTGCACATACAATACTTCTGCCGGGCCGAGATTTGCTTTTTGCAGGTCTTTATTATAATCAAGCCAAACAGGCTTTACTGCGGTAGCCGGCATGCTATTTACTTTTTTTACAAAAGCTGATTGTGCATCACGGTTGGTTTCCACCGGTGTGATGGCAGGTTTCTCCACTTTAACGATGCTTTTATCTTCGCCTTTGCGCTTAAAGATGAAAACATAATTATCCTGGAAATATTTATTGGCAAAAGCCACGATATCCTTTTTTGTAAGCTTTGATAACTGGTCGGTATAAGCAACCTGCTCCTGCCAGTTAAGTTCCGAAGTGAAAGCATCCATCAGGTCGCTGGCCCTTTCAGAGTATTTTTCAGTACCCAGTATTTTATTTTTCTTTTGGTTGTTGATGATGGAAGTGATGAGGCTTTCATCAAAATTCCCTTTCTTCAGGTTGTCAATTTCACCCAGCATCAATGCTTTTACATCTTCCAAAGATTGCCCTTGTGTGGGCCTGCCACTCATGTACAGAATTCCGTAGTCGATCAATGTGAAAGCCGATGCTGAGGCTCCAAGCAATTTTTGCTTTTTCACCAGGTTCAGGTCCATCAGGCCTGCTTTACCATTGGTGAGTATTTGCCCAACCAGGTCGGCCAGCAATACATCCTTATCCTTATTACCCGGCAGCCTGAAACCGATTGTCACACTTTCTGCATCCGGACCCACCACTTCAGCAGCAATAGGGGCTGTAATTGGCTGTTCCGGTTGAAAGGTATACTTTGGAACAGCCTTGTTTTGCATATAAGAAAAAGTGGCATCAATTTTTTTGATCATCTCGTCAGGATTAAAATCCCCGCTCATGATCACCCCCATATTATTAGGCACATAGTAGGTGTTGAAGTATTTTCTGATTTCAACCAGTGACGGGTTTTTCAAATGTTCCACTGTACCAATGGTTGTTTGCAAACCATAATTGTGATTCTTAAACAGTTCTGCAAATAATTTCTCATTCACTTTACGGCCATCGTTGTCCAATCCGCGGTTCTTTTCTTCATATACCGCTTCCAGTTCGGTATGGAATATCCTTAGCACGGGATTGCGGAAACGTTCGCCCTGCACTGCCAGGTATTTATCAATAGCGCTTGCCGGAACATCATCGGTATAAACCGTTTGTTCAAATGAGGTAAATGCATTGGTTCCCTGTGCCCCCATCGAACTCATCATCTTATCATACTCGTTGGCTATGGCATATTTGGATGCCACACCCGATACAGAATCTATCAAATGATAGATGGCTTTGCGTTTTTCAGGATCGGTTGTTTTATTGTATTGCTCATACAATGCATCAATTTTATCCAGTTCAGGTTTTTCTTTTGCCCAATCCAGCGAGCCATACTTATCAGTGCCTTTGAACAGCATATGCTCCAGGTAGTGCGCCAGGCCGGTGTTGGTTGACGGATCGGTTTTGCTACCGGCCTTGGTAGCCACATAACATTGTATGCGTGGGTCTTTGCTTATGGGGCTCAGAATTACAGTAAGCCCGTTTTTTAAAGTATAAAACCTGGCTTTGGTGGGGTCGTTGGTTACATACTTATACGTGTAGCCACCTGAAGTGGCTTCTTTCCATTCGTATTTGCCCGTTTGCGCAAATGACGTAAGCGTGTTTGCCAGCAGTAATACAACAAACAGCTGTTTTAAAATTCGCATATAAATTTTGTTTGGTTTTTAAAATGAGCGGCTAAAGTACAGATTCTGCCATTTAAATGCATACCGTTCACAATATTATTAACTTTACATTTGAAAAAACAGGAACCACTGCATGAAACGAATTCTTAAAACACTTCTGAAAGCCCTGCTGGCGCTTTTTGTGCTGATAAATGTGATAATCGCTTTTCATGCCTATAAATTCACTCATTTTTATAATACCGGCGAAGTTACCATCCCGAAAAAAGAGGATAAAACGGGCTGGGATAAGCTAAAAGAAATGCTATTTGGCATCAATGCCGAAAAAAAGAGAAATGACGTAAGTACCGATTCGACCTTTAACACCATTTATTTAAAAACCAAAGACAGCCTGAAGCTGGAAGCCTGGTATATTAGAGCTGACAGCAGTAAGGGAACAGTTATCCTTTTTCATGGTCATGGTGGCAACAAATCCGGCGTAATAAAAGAATCTGAATCCTTCAATAAAATGGGATATAATACCATGCTGGTGGATTTCAGGGCGCATGGCAGCAGTGAAGGAAATACCTGCACCATTGGTTATGATGAAAGCGAGGATGTAAAGCTTGCCTACGATTATATAAAAAGTAAAGGCGAGCAACATATCGTGTTGTGGGGCATTTCCATGGGGGCCTCCACCATCACCAAAGCCATAAAAGATTATCAGCTCGACCCCCAAAAAGTGATTCTGGAAATGCCTTTCGGCACAATTGAAGACGCAGTGAAGGGCCGCTTAAAGATCATGGGATTACCCGGGGAACCCTTTGGTACGCTGCTTACTTTCTGGGGCGGCACCGAACACGGCTTTTGGGCATTTGGCATGAAGCCACAGGAATATGCTGCCAGTATCAAATGCCCGGTATTGCTTCAGTGGGGTAAAAATGATCCGCGGGTAAGTAAGGCAGAAGAAGATATTTTGTTCAGCAATATATCCAATAAGAATAAAAAATTTGTGGTTTACGAAACAGCCGGGCATGAAAGTCTATGTAAAAAGGAAACACAAAAATGGGAAGCGGCCATTGCTGCATTTTTACAATGACGGATCCGAAGAAAATATCCATACTCGATTATACTTATGAACTGCCTGCAGAACGCATTGCCCTGTATCCCCTGGCAGAAAGGGATGTATCGAAGTTGCTTGTTTATAAAAACGGCGGGTTAAAGGAAGACATATACAAGAACATTGCTGAACACCTGCCCGCTGAGAGTGTTCTTATTTTCAACAACACCAAAGTAATTAAAGCCCGCATCCGCTTCCAAAAAAGCAGCGGTGGTATTATTGAGATCTTTTTGCTGGAACCCTTTGGCGCTGATTACTCATCCGCTTTATCTGCAACAAAAAAAGTTTCCTGGAAATGTATGATCGGCGGCGCAGGTAAATGGAAGGAAAAAGAATTGAGTTGCAGGTTTGGACCGGGTAACCAACCCGATGACCCGGAATTAAAAACTGTTTTGACAGAGAAGCTAACAGATGCTTATGTGGTGGAGTTTAACTGGAGCGGCAATATGAGCTTTGCAGAAATACTTGAACTTGCCGGAGATATTCCACTGCCCCCTTACATCAAAAGAAAAACAGAAGAGGCTGATTCAGTAAGGTACCAAACCATTTATGCAACCGATGAAGGTTCGGTGGCAGCACCCACAGCCGGCCTTCACTTTACTCCGGGAGTTTTTGAAACGCTTCTGCAAAAAAATATCCAAACAGGTTTTGTAACCCTTCATGTGGGTGCCGGTACTTTTAAACCGGTAAAAGCAGCTATCATGCAGGACCATGAGATGCATGCTGAATGGATCGATGTAAGTGCTGAAATGATAGCACGGCTTACCGAGCAAACCGGTAAAACGATCGTTGCGGTTGGAACCACCTCACTGAGAACACTGGAAAGCCTTTACTGGATGGGTGTAAAGGCAAAACTGCAACCGCATTTAAAACAATTACATCTGAGCCAGTGGGAGGTGTATGAAGAACCTTTGGTTAGCGAAAAGCTTACAGCTAAAGAAGCCCTGCTTTCATTGCTTGGCTGGATGAAAGCACAGCAGCAGGACAGACTGTTCACCCAATCGCAAATACTGATAGCGCCAGGCTATGTTTTCAAAATTGCAAAAGCCATTGTTACCAATTTTCATCAGCCACAGTCAACCTTGCTTTTGCTGGTGGCTGCTGCCATCGGTCCTGAATGGAAAAAACTTTACAATTATGCGATGGAAAATGATTTCAGGTTTTTAAGCTATGGGGATGGCAGTTTGCTGTTCATCCGGGGAACAGACTGATCATTGCCTGATAGTAACGGGTGTTCCTACGGGGATATAGCTATACAAGTCTTTCATTTCTGAATATTTTACAGAAACGCATCCATCCGTCCAGTTATAATAACTATCAATGGTCCATTCCTCCTGGGGCCTTGTAGCGTGTATGGCAATACCATCGCCGATCTTGGCATTTTTGGGTATTAGTCCTTTAGCTTTTCTTTCATTGAATTTTTGAACGCTGGCCGCATTGGGATAATCCAGCAATAGCTCGGGCCCCCATTTTTGGTGGATCTTTTTAAGCACCACCTTAAAATTCCCATCAGGGGTAAGTTTATCTCCTGCACGCATTTTATCACTCAGGTCTTTACTGCCAAAAACGATGGGGTAGGTGGCATACCAGCCTTCATCATCATACACATATAATTCGTATTCACTTTTATCTACAATGATATAGTATGGGTTGCGTACACTGTCCCTAACAACCACCCTTGCCTGGGATTTGGCTGTTTTTTTAGGCATTGCTTTTTTCTTTGGCACCGGGGTAAAGGATACCAGTATTATTGCCGAAACCAGTAAAATTGCCTGGAAGAGCCGATTGGATTTCATGCGGTAAAAATAATTTTCTTTTAATACACAAACGCTGTGCCCCAAAGAAAAATTTTCCACCATTTTAAAAGATTAACAAAAAATAAATGAGCTAAAAGAAAGGCTGCAATGCGTCATAAGGAACACCTTGCAGCCCGGGGTATCTTTACAGAATTTTAATGAAAAACTTTCTGCTCAAGGGTTTTAGCCTGGTCTATCATTTTTTGCAGCTGATCTGCTGAAGGAACCCGGCCGCTTAAGTTTTTTGCCGTATTCACTTCTTCCATTTTAGCAGCCAGGTTCGCAGCATTTCGGGTTGCCAGTTCTTTAACTGTATCAACCCCGGCCGCTTCCATCAGCTCCGAAGTCTGCCCGGCAATTCCATCAATCCGGTGCAGGTCGCTGTGGTTTACCCAGGTTAAGATCTTGCCATCGTCGATACCAGTTGCATCAGCCAGTTCTTTGCGGCCGGCCCTGGTGCCACCTTTTGCCAGCAGGTCGTCTGTGGTATTAACGCCGGCTGCATGTAGTTTTTCTGCATAAACAGGCCCAATGCCTTCTATGTCAATAATGTTGTAAGCCATTTTAGTAAGATTTAGTAAAAGAATATGATTACGCCTGTAAGATTACTAAAATTTGAAAACAGTTGCATAAAAAAGCTTCCGGAAAATTCCGGAAGCCTGTATATAAACCCCGCCCCCTCTCCCATTTTGGCAAAGCCGCCATGGGGAAAGGGTTGGGAGAGAGAGCGATTACCAATAACTGAAACGGAAACCCACATTGAATGGCCTTATGTCAAGGCTTCTTTCATACATTGATTTGGGGCTGTAAGAGCCATAAAGCATTACCGGCCCGAAACCCAGCTCGGCCACATAAGATAATTTAAACCGTTCCAGGTCATAGTCACCCCTGTTCTTCATTTTACCTCTTTCGTTGCTTACCTGCTTGTTGCGCTGGCTGTAGAGGTATCCGGCGCTTATACCTGCACTCAGGCTGAAGCGGTTCTTTCTTTCATCAGCATTGGTAACAAAGTTCAGCATCACCGGCACAGTAACATAGTCGGCAGCCAGCTTATTTTTAGAGAACTGGATCGAATCCCTGAAAATAAAAGGAGCGTTGGTTTGTGTATTCACCGTGTATGGAACTGCCCCGCCTTCTTTATAACTAATCCTGCTTTCAGATTTATACCGGTAGTTATTCAACTCCAAACCCAAACCATATTTGAGGTGCACATGGTGCTGAATAAGGTTCAGCCGTTGCATAAATACCCAGATATTTACATTTATACTCTTGCCGGTTCTGAGTTTAAAATTATTTTTATCCAAAACATACGCACCCGGGCCATTCACCAGGTAACTGCCTGCGCCGGCATAGTTGGTCTTATCATCGTAATTGGAAAATCCAAGATCCAGTATCCACCAGTTGGTGCTGATGTTCTTTCTTTTCCTTTTACCATTATCGCCGCCAATGTTTAAAGAAACATCACTGGTCTTTTTCCCTTTTTTCACTATAACCAGCCCCCCGACACGGATGGTATCCTTGCCCTCATCTTTTTTTGCAAGCGCATCCTGGGCTATTGAGTTGATGCAAATACCTGCAATGGCTAAAAGTAGAATTAGCTTTTTCATTTGTTACATTTTTAAAGTGATTATTTTAATGCGATCTCAAAACCGGCAATTTTAATTCCTTCGCCGGTTTTAACATTGGTGGTACGCTCCAGCACCCGTTTGGCTTTGCGAATCAGTCCGCCCAATGCTGATCTTTTCTGTTTATCGTTATCCAGGTTCAGGTAACGATTATTATTTTCATCTTCAGCAGTTGTGTTGGTATTTACCACCTGCATAGCAATAGCATTGGTACCGGTTTTACTATTGTCTGCATCTGGTATTAGCGCTTTGTTTTCTTTGGGATTAATTTTAACCACGGCATCATTGTTTCCTGAAACCCTTGTGCTGTTATTGTTTTCAGGTTGTACGTTACCAGCAACTGTTTTGTTACTGCTGCCATTGTTAATATTTTCAAAATAAGGTTGCGGCAGGTTATTATCAGGCTTTTTGCTGCTTTGACTGGCAGTGGATTGATTATCAGGTACACTGACACGGATATTCCTGTTCCCTGTTTTATCTGCAGCATTCACATCATTGCTGTTTGCCTTTGAATTTGTTTGCTGACTGATTGTGGTGGCTGTATTATTTTCTATACCTGTATTCTCAACAATATTTTCTGGTTGTTTTTCATCTATGACAGGTATCGTTTTTTGTTGCCCTGTCTGCACTTTATTCTCTTTTACAACATCCCGGGCACTGTTTATATTTTGGACATTATTTTTATAGACCGAAACTCCGGTCCAGAGCCCAAAGCCAAGTATCACAGCTGCGGCAGCCACACGCCACCAGGCAAAACCAACAACACGGCCCGGCTCCTTCCTGTATAAAGATTGCTTATCAGGAAAAGCAACTGCCATATCCGGCTCCAGTTTGGTTTGCCGTAAAATATCCCATTCTTTATTTGCCGGGGCATGGGTTTGCAATAATAATTCAACTGCTTCCCTGTCTGCTGTATTCAATTCATCATCCGCATAGAGCATGAGATTTTCCTGCAGGGAGGAAATATCCTCTTCCATATACAACCAGTCCTTTTTATGCAAGACGATATCGTCGGCAACAGGCAAAACGGTTTGTTGCAGCAATGCCAGCTCTATCTGCAGGTCCGGGTTTTCCTGTACAAAAACTTCTACCGCCTTTCTGTCCGCAGCAGATAATTCCTTATCCACATAGAGCAGAAAAAATGTTTCGTAATTATGACGGTTTATGTTCATTTTTAAATGTTGTTCGTTGCTCGTTGTTCGTGGGCAGCTTTCCTGCCAGCGTTAAACGCACAACTATATCACGTTCTCCGGGCTTACAATATATTCCCTCAACTGTAACCTTGCCCTGTGCAAATACACTTTTACCTGGCTTTCGTTCAGCCCGGTTATTTGCCCTATCTCCTCGTAACTGTACCCCTCATAATCTTTCAGCAACACCAGGCTGCGTTGTTTTTCATTTAATTTATACAAAGCCTCGTTCAAAATTCTTTTAGCGTCATGCTTTTGTTCTCCGCTGCCTTTTGCATTTTCGGAAAAGCCCTCGCTCAGTACCACCCGCTTGTTCTTGCGCACATGATCAATCATCTGGTTATAGGCAATGGTAAACAGGTAACTTTTACTGCGGTCGTTCTCCACCTTGTCACGGTTTACCCATAGCTTTTCAAATGCACCCTGTACCACATCCTTGGCGTCCTCGTTATGCCTCAGGTTCTTGAGGATAAAGCGGTACACATTGTCTGCATACAGGTTTACGCATTCATTATATTCTCTCTCCGTCATACAAGGTTTGGCAGTCAATATTGCCCGGTTTAATAGTTGGTTGGCTGTAATACGAAGATGGGTATTAAAAAGTTACAGTAAAAAGGAAAAAAGTTAAAATTAAAGGCCCCCGGCAATTATTGGCTTTTACGGGCTCATATATTCAAAAAAAAGAGGTTGTAACCCCGGCCGGGTCATCAGCGTTTCATTTTACCCTAATTTTGCCCTGATCAACCTTAACTATATGAACGAGAAATTTGTAAGCCGCATAGCCAATGAACTTAAAGAGATAGAATCGGCCGGCCTGTTAAAGAAAGAACGCATTATCAGCAGCGAACAAGGTGCCGAAATCATTGTAAACGGTAAAACCGTTTTGAATTTTTGTGCCAATAATTACCTCGGGCTCTCATCTCACCCCAAGGTGCTGGCAGCTGCAAAAAAATATATCGACCTGCGGGGTTATGGTATGAGCAGCGTGCGCTTTATCTGTGGCACACAGGATATCCATAAAGAACTGGAGCAAAAGATCGCTGAATTTTTAGGTACAGAAGATACCATTTTATATGCAGCGGCCTTTGATGCCAACGGGGGTGTTTTTGAACCACTTTTTGGCGAGGAGGATGCCATTATTTCTGATGCACTCAATCATGCATCCATTATTGATGGGGTTCGCTTATGTAAAGCACAGCGCTACCGTTACGAGCACAATAATATGGACGACCTCGAAGCTAAGCTTAAGGAATCGCAGCACCTGCGAAGCCGTATCATTGTAACCGACGGCAGCTTTAGTATGGATGGAACCATTGCGCAACTTGATAAGATATGCGACCTGGCCGATAAATACGATGCCATCGTAATGATCGATGAATGCCACAGCAGTGGCTTTTTGGGAAAAACAGGACGTGGCACACATGAATACCGCAATGTGATGGGCCGTATCGATATCATTACAGGAACTCTGGGTAAAGCACTGGGCGGCGCCAGCGGCGGCTTCACCAGCGGCCGTAAAGAGATCATTGAAATGCTGCGCCAGCGCAGCCGCCCTTATTTATTTAGCAATACCGTGGCACCCAGTATTGTAGGTGCCAGTATTGCCGTGCTGGATATGCTGAGCGAAACCACCGAGTTAAGAGACAAACTGGAATACAACACCCAATACTTCCGCACTAAAATGACCGAAGCGGGTTTCGACATTAAACCAGGTGACCATCCTATTGTTCCCATCATGCTGTATGATGCTGTATTGGCTCAAACTTTTGCGGCCAAATTACTGGATGAAGGCATTTATGTGATTGGTTTCTTCTTCCCGGTGGTGGCTAAAGGGCAGGCCAGGATTCGGGTGCAATTAAGTGCAGGTCACGAACAAAGACATTTGGATAAAGCCATTGAAGCATTTACAAAAATTGGGAAAGAGCTGGGAGTTATCAAATAAATTATAACTGAATTATTACGGGTTTAAAATGGCTGATATCGGTGGAGCCGGTACACAGGCGGTATATTCTATTGGCAGGTACTTCTATGGTTTTTTGCTGATGATCAACAGTAAAAACAATCACAAACTTCCGCTGCCTGTATATATAATCATTGTAAATGCTTTTACTGTGCTGAGCCAGGCTGCAGGTATTTTCTGCCTGGTTCAAGTTGATCATCAAACCGGCATTACTAAAAACCCCGGCCCTGGTCAATCGTTCTTTCAGCGCCTTGCTGTATCCGTTGCGGCCATAGCGTTCATCGCAATCGGCTATAAATTGTCCTGTATCCTGCAGTTGTTTTTTTAGCAGTCCGGCGGAGTACAGGCAGGAATCGGCCATCGGGTTATCCACTTCCTGCAGGTAAAATGGCTTGCTGAAATCTTTGATCATTTTCCCATGCCTGTCAACCACTTTAACTGCTATTAAATGCGCCCCGTCGAAAGGGCAATGCTGGGCCAGGCTTTGCAGTGTCATCACAAAAATAAAAAATAACAAAGAGGCCTTTTTCATGGCATAAAATTATCAATCTCACCGGATTTTTTCTCTACCCTGCAGGCGGTATTTTCTAATGCACACTATGCGGCAATGCTCTATCTTTGCTTCGGTAAAAGAAGATAGAAATTACCACTGCTGAACGGAGCGTCGCCATCTGCCGGTGCTTTGGGCAACCAGGCTGGTAACAAAAAATAAACATGTCGCAACAAGCCGAAATATTTAAAGCCAAAACAGCCGTTAAAGCGGCCGACCTGGAGCACAGGCGCAAGATCAATTTCAACATTGGCCGCTACAATGCCGTGGTGCCCAAAGGCAAGGAACAATTTGCCGATGTGCACCTGGCCAGGGAAAGGGCTAAAAATACCAAATGGCGTGCAATTGAAACGCTGGATCAGCAGCTGGAAGAATTTGAACTGAACTTCACCAAAAGGGGCGGCAAAGTGATTTGGGCCGAAAACAGCGAACAGGCCATTGAAGAGGTACTGAAGATTTGCAAAGAGAAAAATTGCAAAACCCTGGTGAAGAGCAAGAGCATGGTTACCGAGGAAATTCATTTGAACAAGGCCCTGGAAGCAAATGGCATCGAAAGTGTGGAGACCGACCTGGGTGAATATATTCAGCAACTGGATGAAGAACCTCCTTACCACATTGTAACGCCGGCCATGCATAAAAGCAAGGAAGATGTGGCCAAACTGTTCAATAAAAAACTGGGTACCCCCATCAATTTCACACCCGAGCAGCTAACGCTTAAAGCAAGGGAGGTACTGCGTGAAAAATATGTGCAGGCCGAAGTGGGTGTTACCGGCGCCAACTTCATCATCAGTGATATAGGCGGCATTGCAGTAACCGAAAATGAAGGTAATGCAAGGTTGAGTTGCTCATTTCCAAAAACCCATATCGCCATTGTGGGTATCGAAAAAATGATCCCCTCTTTAACTGACCTGGGATTGTTCTGGCCACTGTTGTCAACCTTTGGCACAGGTCAAAAGATCACGGTTTACAATACCATCGTAACAGGTCCGCGGCAGGAAAATGAGTATGACGGGCCGGAAGAAATGTATGTGATACTGCTTGATAATGGCCGAACCAATATTTTACAAAACCCGAAATCAAGGGAAAGCCTCTACTGCATCCGGTGCGGTGCCTGTTTGAATGCCTGCCCCATTTACAAAAATGTTGGCGGTCATGCATATGGCGCCACTTACAGCGGACCGATAGGCAGCGTGATAACCCCACACCTGCAGGGGATGGATGAATTCAAACATCTGAGTTATGCCTCATCGCTATGCGGCAACTGCACCGAAGTATGCGCAGTAAAAATTAACCTGCATGAATTATTACTTGAAAACAGGCATGAGGCTGTGGAGGAAGGCCTCAGTAGTTTTACAGAACGCATGGCCTGGAAAGCATGGCGCATTGCAAGTTTGAAAAGAGGCATGATGAACCTCGGAAGCGGTAACTTAAAGAATAAAGTGGTGAACGGGATGTTCAAAGGCTGGAGTAAAACAAGGGCGGATCTTAATTTCAGCCAAAAAACTTTTAACCAAATGTGGAAGGAGCGGCTTAAGGGTAAATGAGCAGTTAAGTAAAAAAAGTAAATAAGTAGTAGTAAAAACAGTCCTGCTTTGTCAGGACTTATTTATTTTGTGCAACGATGTTATTGATCTATTCGCATATCAGTTCTTCCAGGCTGCAATATATCTGTTCTTTTATTTTTAAAGAGCAGCTGGGTTTGGAATACAAGATCACTATAGATTCCGAGGCATTTAAAAACTACGAAGGTGCAAAGATCAATTACAGCGAAACGGCAATCAGCAACCACGAGTTTCATATTTGTAACCATCCTTTACTTTTTGAAAATGAAATAAAACAACAGGCAATAAGTTGTTTTATGAATGAACCGTATAAGGCCTTCTTTAAAACTCCGGGCGCAGACCTTCCCTTTGACATGTTGGCTGCAAGCTTTTACCTGCTCAGCCGCTATGAAGAATACCTGCCGCATACAACGGATATGTACGGCAGGTTTGCACATACAAATGCCCTGGCTTTCAAAGAAGGATTTTTAAACCTGCCACTTATAAATATCTGGCTGCTGGATCTTGCAGACAGGTTAAGTGTGAAATTTCCGGGTGGGGAATTGCACACCAGTCTTAATTTTCAAAGATCCACTTTCAGTTTTGTGCCTACTTATGATATTGACATTGCCTACTCTTACAAACACAAAGGCTGGCTGAGAAATATGGGTGGCTTTTTAAAATCGCCTTCCGCAGAAAGAATAAAGGTGCTGACTGGCAATGCAAAAGACCCTTTTGACAGTTATGACTGGCTGCACCAGTTGCACAGGCAATATGCACTTAAGCCTGTTTACTTTTTTTTAGTGGCTGAAAAGAACGGGCAGTTTGACAAGAATATTTTACCGCACCGCGATGCTATGTGGAAGCTCATAAAAAAACACAGCACTTTGTATGATATCGGCATCCACCCGAGCTGGCAAAGCAACAGAGATACTGCCATCTTAAAAAAAGAAATGGAATGGTTTGCCGAAATGGCGGGCAATAAGCATATTTCGAAATCCAGGCAGCATTATATCAAACTAGCATTGCCGGAAACCTGCCGCATATTGCTGAATGCCGGCATAAAGCACGAATACAGCATGGGATATGGCAGCATCAATGGTTTCAGGGCATCGGTGGCTTCTTCCTTTTTTTGGTACGACCTGCAGGCCGAGCTGCAAACAACCCTGCGCATGCATCCTTTTTGCTTTATGGATGCCAATTCATTTTACGAACAAAATTTTTCCGTCAAACAAGCTTATGAGGAACTTCTGCACTTCTACCATATTTGTAAAGAAGTAAACGGGACGCTCATTACCATCTGGCACAATAATTTTTTAGGAACCGCCAGGGAATTTGAAGGATGGGGTAAAATGTACGAACAATTTATAGCTCAGGTTCAGCAATAATTTTTTCCCGGCTTTTTTTAAGGCTGTAATTTACCAGGAATACCCCGGCAAGTGTTACGATGGCTCCCCACAAAATATACATGGTAAGCTTCTCATTTAAAAGAATTGCTGCTGTAACCATAGCCACCAGCGGGTTTATATACGCATACAGAGAAGAAACTGCTGCAGGCAATTTCTTCATCGAATAAATGAAGGCAATAAAGGCCAGTAAAGAACCGGCCACTACCAGGTAAGCAATAGCGCCCCATGCCCTTGGAGTTATGGCTGCAAATGCAATGGTTGGTTGCGTGGTTTCTGCCACGATGCAAAGTATAAATGAACTGATGAGCATTTGCCAGCCTGTGGCATAATAAGGGTTCAGGCTGGTTCTGTTGCGCACAATAAAAATGGAACCCACACTCCAGGCAAGCATTGCGGATACAGATAAGATTACGCCGAATAAAAAACCGTCCGGGTGATGCTGAAAAGCATTTTCGTAGAACACAATACCAATGCCGCTGATGCCAAGCAGCAATCCGATAAAAGTAAGTATTGTCATATTCTTACTTTTATAAAAGACCATCTCAATAATCACCACACTTAAAGGATATAAAGCACCAATGAGTGAACTCAACCCGGTTGGTATGTATTGAAGGCTCCAGGTACTTAAGCCATTTGCCACCACAAACATAAGCAGGGCCATTACCAGTAACCAGGCAAACTCTTTTGCGGATGGAAATGCCAATTTTTTATACAGCATGAAAAACAGCACAAAGCATATACCCCCGAAGAACTGGCGGATATAGGCCATTTGCAGGGCAGGCATGTCCTTTACACCAATTTTACTGGCCACCCAGGTGGTGCCCCACACAGTACTGGTGATGGCGAGGGCCAGGTAGCCCCCGGCTTTTCCTTTTGGTAAATTACTGCTGCTGATCATTTACTGATAGCTATTGTAGTTAGTGTTTAAAATGCCTGAGACCTGTGATCACCATCACAAGGTTATTTGCTTTGCAATAATCAATGGAATCCTTGTCGCGGATAGAACCACCCGGCTGAATAAATGCACTGATGCCGGCTGCATGAGCGATCTTCACACAATCATCAAAAGGGAAAAAAGCATCGCTTGCCAGCACTGCTTCATTCAAATCGAAATTGAACTGTTTGGCTTTCTCCACCGATTGGCGCAATGCATCAATACGGCTGGTTTGTCCGCAGCCTTTGCCAAGCAACTGCCTATTCTTTACCAGCGCAATCGCATTGCTCTTCAAATGCTTGCTTATGATATTTGCAAACACCAGGTCTTCCTTCTCAGCTGCTGAAGACTGCCTTCCGCCTTCTTCCTTCCATTCTGTAAAATTGCCTTCATCGGCCTGCTGGGTAAGTATACCGTTCAGGACAGACTTATATTGCTTATTAACAGACGGACTGTTTTTTTGCTGAAGCAGGATACGGTTCTTTTTTGTTTTCAGAATTTCCAGGGCTGCAGGTTCAAATTCAGGGGCAATCAGCACTTCAAAGAAAATTTCATTGATAGCATTTGCAGTGGCCACATCAATAGTTCCATTACAAACCAGTACCCCGCCAAACGCACTTTCAGGGTCGCCTGCCAGAGCAGCCTGCCAGCTTTCTTCAACTGTTGGCCGAGATGAAACACCACAAACATTCGTATGCTTGATGATGGCAAATGTAGTATCTGAGAATTCTGCTATCAGCTGCACAGCTGCATCCACATCCACCAAATTATTGTAGGATAATTCCTTGCCGTTCAGCTTATCAAAAAGCTCATCCACATCCCCATAAAACACGCCTTGCTGATGCGGATTTTCGCCATACCGTAAAACAGTTTTCTCTTTATTGAAGGGATTAAGAAAATCGGATTGATTAAAATAATTGGAGATTGCCATGTCATAGCCGGTGCAAACATCAAATGCTTTGATGGCAAACATACGGCGCTGCTCAAGCGTGGTTTCGCCCTGCTGGCTTACCAGGATGTCCTCCAGTAAGCTATAATCTTTTTTTGCTGCCACCACCACTACCGATGCATGGTTCTTTGCTGCTGCACGTATCATGGATGGGCCGCCAATATCAATTTTCTCAATGATCAGTTTTTCATCCGTTGTTGAAGCCACCGTTTCTTCAAAAGGATACAGGTCAACAATCACCAGGTCGATTTCCGGTATTTGATATTGCTTCATTTCAGCAACATGTTCTGCATCTTCCCTTTTACCCAGGATGCCACCAAATACTGATGGGTGCAGCGTTTTAACCCTTCCGCCCAGTATTGACGGATAACTTGTAAGCGATTCCACCGGTATACAGGGAACTTTCAGGTCTTCAATAAATTTTTGCGTACCCCCGGTTGAATAGATAGTAACTCCCAGCCGGTGCAATTGCTGAACAATATTTTCCAGGCCATCTTTATAAAAAACAGAAATAAGTGCTGACTGAATTTTCTTTTGCATGGTAATTGATTAAGAGGCCGCATCAGAAATTGCGGCTATAAGAAGATCATTCCGGCGCAAATTTACTGCTTTTGGTGCAGTAATTTTTTACGAATAAAGTAATATTGATTATTTAATGAAAGGTATTTCCGGTTTCGGTTCGGTAGCTGGTTTGCGGTAGCCATTCAGTCTTATTTCTGCCCGGGCATTCTTAAGTACCTGTTGCGGATTTTTTGCAGCATTAGCAGGCCGGGATATCCCGTAGCTGTTCACTTCCAGTATACGCATAGCGCTTACCTGGCGTGAGATCAGGTAGTTCTTTACGATCGCAGCTCTTTCCTGTGCCAGTTTCATACACATATTATATGCCCCTTCGGCCAGGTGTGCATGACCATCGATGCTGATGGTCAGCTGCGGATCTGCTTTCAGCAGGGCAACAACACTATCCAGTACATTATAGGTTGCCGGAGTCAATGACCAGTCGGCCAGAAAGAAAGGAACAGTAATAGCCCCTGAATCGGGACATCCCCCAAAATCACTTAATCCAAAAACATCGGGGCACCTGTCTTCCTCATCTGCTATCCCATCTTCATCCTTGTCACTAAAAATCTTTGGTTTGGGTGGTGGCGGATATACCAGGCGTAATTCTGCACGGCAGTTTACAAATAAGCCATTCTTATCTTTATTTACATATTTCTGCCTGGTGCGGCCCCAGGCCTTTATTTGGTTTATGCGGGTAAGCGCCACCCCTCTTCCTAAAATATAGGTTTGTATAAACAATGCCCTGTTAAGCGAGAGATAATAACAAATAGTATCCGAGCCCTCATCCTTATAAGCATACCCGTCAATGGCCAGGGTGATATTAGTGTCTCGCAACAGGATACGCACCACGCTGTCGAGGGTTTCCATGGTGAATTTGTGGAAAAGGGCCGACTGCTTGTATTCAAACCTGATAACGATAGTATCCTTTCCGGGCGGTGCAGGGGCGAAGATTGAAGCAGGTGCAACTGAACTCCTGTATTCAGCAGCATTGATCCCGGCAAAAACAGGAATAACTGAACATAAAAGAGCCGCTAAAAAAAGGTGCCGGAGATAGAACATCCGCAAATGTAGTGTTATGTTAAAGAATTTTGTGCCGGCAAAATTACATAATGTATGAACAACACGGCCAGCGCTTTAAAACGCAAGTTATATGCCAATATCATAAATGAAGGCGCCGGATTCAGCCACCGAATAGCAGGTAAGATGCAGGTCGCTGCATTCTTTCTTCCATTTTTCAATTTTCCATGCCGGGTTGGACGCATCGAAAACAATGACCTCACAATTGAATGTACTCAAAAGCTGGCCAATTCGTATATCAGGGTTTTTAGATAAAACGATGAGATCGAGTCCCATTTTTGGATCTGATGTTTCAAAGCTCAGCCGGTGATCAGCTATCAGTATTCTTTTGCTTTTGAATTGATAAAACACACCCTGGTTAAAAACAACCGGAAGAGAGTCTGTCCTGTCTGTAAGATGCTGGCTGATACGGCCGGGTTTCAGGTGAAAATTCTGCAATATTCCATCCTGCTTCAATACACTGTCGCCGACAAACCGGTATTGATTGCCCTGTATAAAATCGATGGCCTGGTAACGGGGCACGTTATAAACAACCAGTTTTTGTTGTTTAAGAGCCAACCAGCTGTTAAAGGTATTTTGAATTATAAATACAAGCAGCGCTGCCAATGCCGTTTTGAAATATTTTTTTTGCTTGAGCAAAAGCCAGGCGCCGAAACATGCCACCGAAATATACATAAGTACTGTTGAAAAAACAGTGGCAGGAATGCCGTCCCAGACTGCAAAGGATAAACTATTTATCCAAAGTATCGTTTTATTCATCAGCCAAACCAATGTTGCAACCAGTTTACCCGCATAAGTACCAACATAAGGCAGCCAGGAGAAAGCCGTCAGAATTATTTCTGCATATAAAATAACACCCGACAGTGGCACGGCAATCATGTTTGATATCAAAAACAAATTAGGGAACTGATGAAAATAATAAATACAAACAGGAAAAGTGAGCACCTGGGCTGCTACAGATACCGACAACAGTTGCCAGACCTTGTTAAGCCATTTGTTTTTTACAAACACGCTGTTGTAAACTGGTTTTTGAAATATTACAATACTAAGCACGGCCAGGTATGAGAGCTGAAAGCCTACTGCCCACAAAAAATAAGGATCGTAGCATAGTAAAAAAAATGCTGACCCTGCCAGCGAATTATAGATGGAAGCCTGTTTATACAAATTTTTGCCAATTGCAATGAAGGAGAACATGACTGCGGCACGAAGTACGGATGCTGATGCCCCTGTAAGAAAAGAAAACATCCACAAACAACCTAAGATCAAAAATAACTGAAGCCATTTTAATTTTTTTACACCCGGTATTTTTGCGAATACCCAAACCAGCAACAGGTATATTAAAGCCAGGTGCATACCCGATATGGCAATAATATGCACCACACCGGTATTGCTGTATGCCTGCACCAGGTCCTTATCCAGGTCGTTGGTATAGCCAATCAGCAGCGCCTCGGCAATACCCAGTTCGTCTTTATCACTTTTCATAGAAGTTCTCAGCACATTCAGTACATAGGCTCTTGCAGTAAAAATGAAATGCCTGAACGGGTTCCCTGTATTTTGCTGCAGTAATACCCAATCTTTCTCTTTCAAAAATGCATTGTGAAAAATACCCTGGAAAGCCGCATACCGCTTGTAATTAAAGGCTCCCGGGTTACCTGAATTATTTATTTCGCGAAGGTTCCCGTGAATAAGTATCCGGTCGCCATATTTCAAAGAGTTTTCAATACTGTCTTTTGAAAAATACAAGATCAATTTACCTTCTGCGGCAATAGTTTTACCGTCCTGCATAATGGCTTCCACCAAACCGTCTGCTTTATAGGTCTTATTTTTTTCAACTAAAGGTTCATCAATATGCACAACCAGGTAGCTGCTGTCTGTATAATGATTTCCATACCAGTTGCGATGGTTGCGAAGATCTTTTTGCCAGGTAAGCCAGCAGCCTGTTGCAATTATCAGCAGCTGTATTATAAAGCCCTGCAACGGCAGCAACTTAAACCGTAAAGCAAGGGGGAGCTGACGAAAAATAAAATAAACAACAGCATAGCAAATCAATGCCGCAATGATGATGAAATGTGAGAATTGCAGATACCATTGCAAAATTATACCGGCAACCAGGGGCAGTAGTAGCCTGGTAAACGGGGCTTCCTTCCAGATGGGTATGGAATAGGGGCGGATCATACAGACAAATTAGAAAAAAAGCCCCTTAAAAACAAATGATAATCCTATTTGCTCAGGTGCATGCTCCGCTCTTTGTACAGCTGCCTGAAATATGGGTCCTTCAGGTCTTTGATAAAACGTATGGCCTCGCCCGTGCTTTTCATTTCTGGCCCTAGCTCTTTGTTTACGCCGGGGAATTTATTGAAAGAGAAGACCGGTTCCTTAATCGCAAAGCCCGTTAGTTTTTTATCGAATGTAAAATCCTTCAGCTTGTTTGCACCCATCATTACTTTGGTGGCAATATTCAAATATGGTATCTGGTATGCTTTGGCTATGAAAGGAGTTGTACGGCTTGCACGGGGGTTGGCCTCTATCACATACACATTACCATCTTTAATGGCAAATTGTATGTTGATCAACCCTTTTATCTTTAATGCCCTTGCGATCTTTTCGGCATACTCTTCCATGGTATGCACTATCAGCGGAGATAAATTGAACTGGGGCAGCACGGCGTTACTGTCGCCGCTATGGATACCCGCCGGCTCAATATGTTCCATCACGCCCATCACATGAAAATCTTCACCATCAAAAATGGCATCTATCTCTGCCTCCTGGCAACGGTCCAAAAAGTGATCGATAAGGATTTTGTTGCCGGGCAAATGTTTGATCAGGCTCAGCACCCCTTTCTCCAGGTCTTCGTCATTAATTACAATGCGCATTCTTTGTCCGCCCAGCACATAACTTGGCCTGATGAGTACGGGGTACCCAACTTCATTAGCCACTTCAATAGCTTCATCAGTATTGTAGGCAGTGCCATATCTTGGATAGGGGATCTCAAGTTCTTTCAGCATATCGCTAAAGCGGCCGCGGTCTTCTGCAATATCCATACTGTCGTAAGAAGACCCGATTATTTTGATGCCTTTTTCATGCAGGCGCTTTGCAAGCTTTAAGGCTGTTTGCCCGCCCAGCTGCACAATTACACCATAAGGTTTTTCGTATTCAATGATCTCCCACAAATGTTCCCAAAACACCGGTTCAAAATAAAGTTTGTCGGCAATATCAAAATCGGTGGAAACTGTTTCGGGGTTGCAATTCACCATGATAGCCTCGTAACCCGCTTCTTTTACAGCCAGCAAGCCATGCACACAGCAATAGTCAAATTCAATACCCTGGCCAATCCTGTTGGGGCCACTGCCCAGTACAATGATCTTTTTCTTTTCAGAAACATGACTTTCGTTACTCACCAGTTTGCTTTCATTAACCGGCTTGTTCTCAAAAGTGGAATAGAAATAAGGAGTCTTTGCTTCAAATTCTGCGCTGCAGGTGTCCACCATTTTAAACACACGGGTCAGGCCCATGGCTTTTCTTCTTTCATAAATGGCTTCTGCATTTTCTTCCTTCATGATGCGAACGATCTGTTCATCACTGAAGCCCAGCAGTTTCGCTTCTTTCAGCAGTGCATCCGGCAATGTCTTCAGGTCGTATTGTGCAATTTGTTTTTCACAATCACATATTTTCTGTATCTGGTAAATGAACCAGCGGTCGATCTTGGTGCTTTCACAGATACGTTTGATACTGGCACCTGCCATCAGCGCATCCTTAATACGGAATATCCTGTCCCATTTGGGAGTTTTGATATATTCGATCAGTTCATCGGCATGCATCAGGCTCTTTCCATAATAACCCAAACCAACGGCTTCGTTTTCCAAACTCTGACAAGCCTTTTGCACCGCTTCCGCAAAACTTCTTCCAATACCCATTACTTCGCCCACGCTCTTCATCTGGAAGCCGAGTGTGTCTTTGGCTCCTTTGAATTTATCAAAATTCCACCGGGGTATTTTAACGATCACATAATCCAGCGCCGGTTCAAAGTAGGCAGAGGTGGATTGGGTGATCTGGTTCTTCAATTCGTCCAGGTTGAAACCAATGGCAAGTTTGGCTGCAATTTTTGCAATGGGATAACCCGTTGCTTTACTTGCCAGGGCAGATGAACGGCTAACCCGGGGATTGATTTCCACTACGATGATCTCCTCGGTTTGCGGGTTCAGGGCAAACTGCACATTACAGCCGCCGGCAAAATTACCCAGGTTGCGCATCATACGGATGGCCGTGTTACGCATCAGCTGGTAAGCAGTATCGCTCAGTGTCATTACGGGTGCCACGGTAATGGAGTCGCCTGTATGCACACCCATCGGATCAAAGTTCTCCACACCACAAATGATCACTACGTTATCCTGGTTATCTCTCAGTAACTCCAGCTCATACTCCTTCCATCCAAGCACGGCTTTTTCAACAAGCACTTCATGTATGGGGCTTGCAGTTAAACCGGCATTCAAAGCATCATCCAGTTCATCTTTACTAAAAACAATACTGCCGCCACTGCCGCCCAGTGTAAAGGAGGGGCGAAGCACCAGCGGAAAGCCGATCTGCTGTGCAAACTCTTTTCCTTCTAAAAATGAGTTGGCAATTTTTGCCGGACAAACCGGTATGCCCATCTCAATCATCCACTGGCGGAATTTTTCCCGGTCTTCGGCTTTATCTATTGCCTTTATGTCAACCCCTATCAGCCGTACCTTATGCTGTTCCCAAATACCCAGTTCATCCACTTCCTTGCACAGGTTCAGGGCCGTTTGTCCGCCCATGGTTGGCAGCACCGCATCAATCTTATTCTCTTCCAGTATTTGTTCAATACTTTCCACAGTAAGCGGCAACAGGTATACCCTGTCTGCCATCATGGGGTCGGTCATGATAGTGGCCGGGTTGCTGTTGATCAGAATCACTTTTACACCTTCTTCCCTGAGTGAACGGGCAGCCTGTGTGCCGGAATAATCAAATTCGCAGGCCTGGCCAATAACAATAGGGCCGGAGCCGATAATTAAAACTGTTTGAATGGATTTGTCCTGGGGCATAGCGTTGTTGCCTGTGTTGTGGCGTGCAAAAGTACTTGTAAAACATGTAAATAAAAAACCTGTATGAAGGACATACAGGTTTTTTCTGAACGCATAATTATTTTACCCGGTTACATGCCGGTATGGTTTACAAATTATTATTTATTGATAGGTACATTCACATCCCAGGCTCCTTTTTCAAAAAACTCGATCTCCACAATGGAGGAGCCAAAACTAAATGAACACTTAAAGGGAAAGACCACCCCCCGGAAAACGGTTACTTCCTTATTGGTTAAGGCATTGCTTGATTTACTTACATACGTACCCCTGGTAACCTGGTGCGCTGTCATAAGGGTGCTTGTTTCAAAATTGCCGCTCCTGAGAGTTGAGCTGCTATTCAAACTTTCCACGGTAACCGTTACGGAATTGTCCTTATTGTTCATATTGGTTATCTGCAAACGGCCGATATCACTGGTGGTATTGGTTACCACATACGGGTTTTCATATTCCCCTTTGTAACTGTCCTTTTTCCAGTATCCGGTGGTAAGCCTTTCCACCCCGTCTTCAAAATGGTGAAGCTGTCCCTTTCCATCTTTCAGTCCTTTCTTCCATCCTCCATAATAGTAATCCCCGTTTGGCCAGGTGTATTTGCCCATTCCTTCCGGGAGGCCATTCTTAAATTCCCCGTCATAAGTATGAACCCCCACAGCCTTACCATTACCATTAGCTTTACCATTTTTGCAATCGCCGTTATAGGTTCCCTTCAGCGAATCCAGTAACACGCTGCAGTCGTTATTTTGAGCCCATGCACTTGTTATGCAGGTTGCTAAAATCAGAAAAAATGATAGTTGTTTCATAATAGTTGTTTTGATTAAAAATGTTTATTTGAATAGATGTAATTTTATATTTCATTACATAAACCAATTCAATTAGTATAAATATAATGATAAAATATATCACGAGAGCTGTTTTTGCCAGTATGCTTCTGTTAAATTTTAACTTTTGTACTGCGCAGTTTTTTACGCCTTGTGATTATCCCAAAAATTATTTTATTTATCCGGTGGTTGCTTCTAAATCGCTGGTGGCAAATTTTGGAGAATTAAGACCAAACCACTACCACATGGGCCTCGATTGCCGCACGGATAAGGTACAAAACAAAAAAGTGCTGGCGGCAGCTTCCGGGTATATAGCCAGGGTTAAAATTGAACCATTCGGGTTTGGCCGGTGCATATATATCAATCATCCAAACGGATTAACCACTGTATATGCCCACCTGAATGATTTTTTTCCGGCCCTGGAGCAGTATGTAAAGAACATGCAGTATAAACTGAAAAGCTGGGCTGTTTTTTTGGATATACCGGCCGGTTTATTCCCTGTGCAAAAAGCTGATACCATTGCCCTGAGTGGAAATACGGGAGGTTCTCAGGGACCTCACCTGCATTTTGAAATAAGGGACACCAAAACAGATAAGGTACTGAACCCGCTTTTATTTGGTTTTGACATACCTGATAACATTGCCCCGAATATAAGCAGGCTGGCTGTTTACGACAGGAATTTCAGCACCTACGAACAGAGCCCCAAAATATTTTCACTAAAAAAAACTAAAGATACTTTTGTCCCCAACCCTGCCCTCATAAAAGTAAGCAGTAACCGCATCAGTTTTGGGATCACTGCAACCGACCGGTTTAATGAAAGCGCAAACCCCAATGGCATTTTTGAAGCTGTGCTTTACGAAAACGACAGGCCCGTTGCAGGTTTCAGGCTGGATAGTATCAACTATAATGAAACCCGCTATTTGAATGCCCATATCGATTATAAAACAAAAAGCAGCGGCGGCGGTTATATTGAACATCTTTCAAAATTGCCCGGTTACAACAACAGTGTGTATAAAACAAATGCCGGTGCCGGCGTTATCATGCTTACTGATACAGCAATTCACAACATGACGATAGAAGTAAAAGATGTGAACGGTAATACTTCATTGGTAAGGTTTGCTGTAAAGCGGGATGCCAATACTGCCATGCCCCCCGGAAAAGAAATGATAAAAAGTTCGGGACAAATATTTCATCCGGGATATTTAAACGTATTTGAGAATGACAGTATCCGGTTTTATCTGCCCCAAAATTGTTTATACGATTCCATTCATTTTGTATACAGTGAAACCAGGCCCAAAACAGGATACAGCATTTACCAGCTTCACAATACGAATGTGCCGCTGCACAGCCCTTTTCCGGTAAGCATCAAAGCGGTATCCGCACTGCCCGATAAAATGGTGATGCACCGATTTTCAAACGGTAAGGATGATTATGCAAAAGCCATACCCGTTACCGGCGGAAAGGATGCCAGGTGGTATAAAGCCAGCTTCAGGGATTTCGGAAGCTTTCAGCTGATGACAGATACAATGGCCCCGGTAATTACAGCACCTGGTTTTAAAGACGGTATGGATTGCAGTAAACAAAGCCGCATTGTTCTTGTTATAAAGGATAATACGGAAGAGATAAGATCATTTACCGCCCTGCTGGATGGAAACTGGCTTCGCTTCAGCAATGATAAGGGCGCCAGGTTTATTTATGATTTCGATGAGAAGTGCCCTGCCGGGATGCATGAATTGAAAATAATTGCAGAAGACCAGGTGGGCAATACCACTGAGAAAATATATCACTTTACCCGATAATGAGAAACAGGATCTTTGTCATATCGTTTTATTTGGCAGCAATAATATTGATACTGCCCAATATTTTTACGTTCTGCAGTGCAACCAGGTATGAAGAAAAACCGCCGTCTTTCAGCAATACTAAAATGAGCGACTGGCAAAAATTAAGAACTGATGATATTGAAACTGTGATTAAAAAGCTTGACAGCCTGCTTACCCCCGATGCTAAGAATTATTATGCCTCGCTTGATGAACCTTACGCCGCATTAATCATGCAAAGGAGTTTTGCCAATGCAATCAGCCAGAGCTGGAATATAGAAGAGGGAGAATTCGATTTTGCAAAAAGGAATTATAAAAGCGGATTTCTTGACCTGTTCAGCACTAATGGATATCCGTACCAGGAAATTAAAAGCAAGGTAGTAAGTATCTGTTATTACCGTCATTTACAAAACCGGAGTTATGATTTCAGGTTCATAAAAGATTCTCTTAAGAAAGCCTATCCGCTTAAAAAGGATAAGTTTAATATTTACTTTGATTATGAGGTTTATAATGCAGAAGAAGACAGTATTTCAAACAATTTTTATGCAAAGACCTGGCAGGTTGGCGATGAGGTAAGGCAGGGGTTTTATTATGAAGGGGTTAAGCTCTCTAAAACGATCAGCGGATATTTTACAGGCACCATCATTGCTAAAGATATCCCCGCAGGGATGATAGAAACAAGAATAACATCCATAGAGGCAAACAATAAAAAGGTACTGGCCTTTATTGACCCAAAAACAAAGGTTGAGATTTTTGCCATTGGTAAAACCATACGGCAGAAGCCCGCAAATTTTACAAACACATCACGGAAAGAGCCTTTCCGGTATTAAAACTAACTTATGACAACACTGACAGAAGGAAGTAAAGCGCCCGCATTTAAGGGAAAGGACCAGAACGGAAAACCTGTTGCCCTGGCCGATTTTAAAGGGAAGAAAGTTGTGTTATACTTTTACCCTGAAGATGATACACCTACCTGCACCGTACAGGCATGCAACCTGCGGGATAATTTTGGTCTGTTGAAAAAGAATGGCTTTATTGTTTTAGGTGTTAGCCCAGATGAAGAAAAGAAACACAAAAAATTTGAAGCCAAATACGATCTGCCCTTTACGCTGATTGCAGATACCACACATACAATCATTGACAAATACGGTGTTTGGGGCGAAAAGCAATTATATGGCAGGACTTATATGGGGTTGCATCGCACCACTTTTTTAATTGATGAAAAAGGTATCATCCGTAAAATTTTTTTAAAGCCAAAAAGCAAGCAGCACACCGAAGAAATATTGAAAGCCTGGCAACTGATCTCTTAAAAAAAGCGATTTAGTACAGGGCGGTAAATCCTCTTGTATGAAAAAAACAATTATCAGGCTGTTGTTCATTTTTATGTTGGCTGTTTTGGTTAACAGTTGCAGTAAAAGCGGGTCCACCAATAACAGCGGCGGCGGTGGTGGCACTATTACTTTTTCCTGCTCCGGTATAAGCCCTAAGTTTTCAACTGATGTTCAGCCCATTCTGACTTCTGTTTGCTCTATAAACAACAGCTGCCATGCAAGTGGCGCCACCAACTCAGGCGGACCATTTACCACCCATTCAGAGGTTTTTGCAAAAAGATCGAATATCAGGGCAGCTATTCTTTCGGGCACAATGCCACAAACAGGAACTTTAAGCCAGGCAGGGATCAACGCATTTATTTGCTGGATAGACGGTGGTGCCCCCAACAATTAATCATTCTTCCTTGCAAACAGCCGATTATATCATCAAAGAAAATTCCTGGCTGGCCCGCATTGCGGCCCGGAAACTAAAGTCGGAATCTGTTGCTATGGTGCTGGGAAAAACCATTCACCTGCACAATACCAGTAAATCGGCTTTTTTAAATGATGAACGATGGCTGAAGCACGAACTCTGTCATGTTAAACAATTTAAGCAACATGGTTATATCGGCTTCGTGGTAAAATATCTCTGGGAAAGTATCAGAAAAGGTTACTACAATAATAAATTTGAAGTGGAGGCAAGAAACGCAGAGCTTTTATAGTACCCATTCCACTTCTCCAAAATCAAACTCCCTTTCAATAGCATCCACGGTTACCAGCCTGCCCGACGCAGATACTTCTTTTATTACCGTATCAAATTTTATCCCTCCTTTGCGCAGGGTTACCAGCTGGTTGATCTTATAGAGGTGTTCATTATACTGCTGCATTATTTTCGCCTGGCTTTGATTTTCTTCCAGTCTTTTCATAACATGCTCCTGAAGTTGTTTTGCAAGGCTTACAACATCAAAGGTTTTACCGGTTATCTGTTTAAGCGATACCGCCTGCAGCAGGCTTCTGTCAAAAACAACCTGGTTAATATTAATGCCAATACCCACCACAGACCATTTCCATTTTTCTCCCTGGAATTTGTTCTCGATCAGGATACCCCCTGCCTTTCTGTCACGCCAAAACAAATCATTGGGCCATTTAATCCTTGTTTCGTCATCGGTAAATCGGGATAAAAACTCAAAGCAACTAAGTGCAACAACCGCACTTAACTGAAACTGGTTTGTTATTTTTAGTGTCCCTGGCTCCACAACAAGGCTCAGGGCTATGTTTTTGTCTTTTTCAGATGTCCATTGCCTGCCCCTTTGCCCTTTGCCCGCCGTTTGTTCCCTGGCAAACCAGGCCATTCCATGCTTCGCCAATCCTTCATCTATCCTTGCCATGGCATAGTTATTGGTGCTGTCAACCGTCTCTAAAATGTTAAAAAAACTGCCTTCGTTCATAATAAGCCAAATGGCAAAGAAAGTATTACTTTTGCCAATATTTGCAAGCTACGGGCTGGTTAATTAAAAAACAATAACAAATCCTGTATTGGCAGCTATTTCCATATACAGGTAAAAATTAAAATAAATCAGGTTTGAACAAATTAAATGCATTAAATACCCGTAAAAAAAGCAGTATTGTACGGGTAACCAGGAACAGTAAGATCTTTAAAACAATCATCCAGGCCATCCAGGAAAAAAAAGGCGAAAACATCATCAGCCTCGACCTCAGGAAAATTCCCGAAGCGGTTGCCGATTTTTTTATAATTTGTCAGGCTACCAACAGTACACAATTAAGGGCCATTGCAGATTTTGTGGAAACCGAGGTAAAGGAAAAGTGCCTGGAAATACCTTATAAGCATGAAGGGCGGCAGGCACAACAATGGATATTGATAGATTACGTTAATATAGTGGTTCATG
Organism: Ferruginibacter sp.; assembly: GCA_044226725.1. Lineage (GTDB taxonomy): Bacteria > Bacteroidota > Bacteroidia > Chitinophagales > Chitinophagaceae > Ferruginibacter. The sequence continues at coordinate 480,834 of JBGAGM010000005.1, forward strand.
TAATGATGCCGGAACCAAGGAAATTTTACCAGCTGGAGGAAATGTGGAGCGATGCGCCTGTAATGGAACATGAAGGATAAAAAAAGTATTTTAAAACAATAACCAATTTCAATCGTCTGTTGTTATAATTTAATCATACAATTCCGGCTACCCGGGCAACAGCACAAATAAATATGAATCAGCAAGACAGCAAAAGAAAATTCAATCCCGATAATATTCCCCCCAAGGGAGATGATAAGAGAAAACCCAGGGTAAATATCTACTGGATATACAGTATCATTTTTATCATCATCATTGCCTGGAGCCTGATGCGTACCGTAAACAGTGCCGGTTTGGAAATAGACCAGCAAAAATTTTATGCTATGGTATTGAAGGGCGATGTGGCAAAAATAAAAACAGTAGGAAATAAGGAAATTGTTCGTGTATTTATTAAACCAGACAGCTTAAAAGCCCATGAAGCCTACTACAGGCAGGTATTAAACCTGAAGGCCGATGATAAGAACTATGAAGCAGCACGGGCTGTGAAAGGAGATCAGCCGCAACTGTACTTCAATATTGTGGACGATAAAACATTTGCCCTGCAAATGATAGAGTTCTATAAAAATCACCCGGAGGTAACACAGATCGTGGATGTGCCTGAGAAGGAAGGCGAGTTCTTCAGCCAGCTGGTGGTAAACCTGCTGCCCATTTTACTGATCGTATTGCTGTTCATTATGATGATGCGTAAAGTAGGCGGCCCGGGCGGCGGCGGTGCAGGCGGAGGCATTTTCAGCATTGGAAAATCCAAAGCAACGCTTTTTGAAAAAGGCACCCGTGTTAATATAAATTTTGGCGATGTTGCCGGCCTTGATGAAGCCAAGGTGGAGGTGATGGAGATCGTTGACTTTTTAAAGAACCCCAAGAAATACACTTCGCTGGGAGGTAAAATTCCCAAGGGTGCTTTATTGGTTGGCCCTCCCGGAACGGGTAAAACCCTGCTGGCAAAAGCCGTTGCAGGTGAGGCACAGGTTCCCTTCTTCAGCCTGAGCGGAAGTGACTTTGTGGAGATGTTTGTAGGTGTGGGCGCAAGCCGTGTGCGTGATCTTTTTAAGCAGGCACGTGAAAAAGCACCCTGTATCATTTTTATTGACGAGATTGATGCTATCGGGCGTGCCAGGGGGAAGAACATGATGATGAGCAACGATGAGCGGGAGAACACCCTGAACCAGTTGCTGGTGGAAATGGATGGATTCGGAACCGACCTGGGTATCATCATACTGGCAGCCACCAACAGGCCCGACGTGCTGGATTCTGCATTATTGCGCCCGGGCCGTTTCGACAGGCAGATCGCTATTGACAGGCCCGATCTGGTGGGAAGGGAAGCCATTTTTAAAGTGCACCTGGGACCAATCAAAATTTCTGAATCGCTGGATATACATAAACTGGCCGAACAAACCCCTGGCTTTGCCGGCGCCGACATTGCCAATGTATGTAATGAAGCTGCCCTGATTGCAGCCCGCAAAGGCAAAGCAGCGGTTGATATGGGCGATTTTCAGGATGCTATTGACAGGGTCATTGGCGGTTTGGAGAAAAAGAACAAGATCATTTCACCAGAAGAAAAAGAGATCATCGCTTACCATGAGGCCGGCCATGCTATTTGCGGCTGGTACCTCGAGCATGCATATCCGCTGCTTAAAGTTACCGTGGTGCCGCGTGGTACCGCAGCCCTGGGCTATGCACAATACACGCCTAAAGAACAATACCTGTACAATACCGACCAGCTGATGGACCAGATCTGTATGACGCTGGGCGGACGGGCCAGTGAAGATATTTTCTTTGGTAAGATAAGCACCGGCGCCAGCAACGACCTGCAGCAGATAACTAAGATAGCCTACAGCATGATCACCGTATATGGCATGAACGATAAAGTGGGTAATATCAGTTATTACGATCCCAACCAGGAGAATGTGTTTACAAAACCATTCAGCGAGGAAACCGGTAAAATGATAGATGAAGAAGTAAGGAAGCTGATCGATAATGCTTATAAAATAACTAAAAACCTGCTGCTTGAAAAGAAAGGGGATGTGGAAAAACTGGCACAGGAGTTATTGAAAAAAGAAGTGCTGTTCAAAAGTGATGTGGAGGCCCTGATAGGCAAAAGGCCTTTTGAAGAAAAGAAAGCGCTGGATATTGATCCAAAGGATATTGCCGGTAACGAACCCGCTGGTGATTTACCTGAAGAATTAAAAACCCCACCGGCAATTTAAATTCGTTATGGCTGTTTCACCGGCAAAGGAAAATATTTTAAAAAGAATCAGGCAGGCGCTCAGTCACCCGGTGGCGCTGCCTTTTCCTCAAAGCGAAGGAACCAATAGTGTATTTCAACCCGCCAGCGACAGCCTGGATGTTGTATTTGCACAGGAATTCACCAACATACAGGGAAAATTTTCCTTTTGCTTAAGCGAAGAAGAGATGCTGCAGCAGGTATCTCAACTGATAGCCGATAAACAATGGAGTAAAATTTATTGCAACACGGAAAAGTGGAGCGACAGGTTTAGCAATACCATTAGCCTTGCAAGCTGCGATGCTTCCATTACCGGCTGCGAATTTTTAGTGGCCCGAACCGGCAGTATTGTTATGAGTGCTGCACAGCAAAGCGGCCGCACCGTAAGTGTATATGCACCCGTACATATTTGCATTGCCTACAGCAACCAGCTGGTGTACGATATTAAAGATGCCTTACAGAACATTAAGGAAAAATACAGCGGCAATATCCCCTCGCTCATTACATTTGCAACCGGCCCCAGCCGCACTGCCGATATTGAAAAAACACTGGTAACCGGTGTACATGGCCCCAAAGAAGTGTATTGCTTTTTGGTGGAAGCATAATTGCATTTTTACAAGTACCTTTATTGTATCATGAACAACGAGAATTTTAAGCTTTTTGTATATGGCTCTCTCCGAAGCGGGTTTCGCAACCCCGTGTATGACTATCTCACCAAATATTTTCATTTAGTGGGCGAAGCCGTGGTAAAAGGAAAATTATATGACCTGGGCGATTATCCTGCCGCCGCAGCCACCACAGAAGATAATTTTATTTCCGGAGAACTGTATTGCATCAATAACCCGCTCGAGTTTTCCTGGGCCATCGGGCAACTGGATGATTATGAAGGGTTGAATACAGAAGAAGGGGAAATTCCTTTATACAAAAGGGAAGAAGTAATTGCCTATAAAGATGGTGAGCCCCATACCGCATGGATATACTGGTACAACAGGGACCTTTCAGGAAAGCCTGTTATTGAATCGGGCGACCTCATGCAATACCTGCAGCAAAAAAATAAACCCTGACTGAATGGAGGTTCCGAGTAATAAGAAAATATACTTCCTGTCCGATTTTCATCTCGGCGCACCCAATGCAGCCGAAAGCCTGGTACGTGAAAAAAAGATCATCCGGTTTTTGAATGAGATCAAAAATGACGCTGCACAGATATTTATAGTCGGTGACCTTTTTGACTTCTGGTACGAATACAAAAAAGTAATCCCAAAAGGCTATGTGCGTATTTTAGGTAAACTGGCCGAACTAACGGATGCAGGAATACCAGTTCATTTTTTTGTGGGCAATCATGATATGTGGATGAAGGATTATTTTCAAACCGAACTGAATATCCCCGTTTATTTTGAACCGGTTCCCTTTGAATTCAACGGCAAAAAATTCCTGGTAGGTCATGGAGACGGACTTGGGCCCGGGGATCATGGATATAAATTCATTAAAAAAATATTCCGCAACAGAACCTGCAACTGGTTGTTCGGTATCTTACCACCCTATGTTGGCATGGGCATTGCTAATTATTTCAGCAGAAAAAGCAGGGCCCAAACAGGTCAAAGCAATGAAGTATTTTTAGGAGAAGATAAAGAGTGGCTCATCATACATTGTAAAGCAGTGCTCGAAAAAGAGTTCTACGATTATTTTATTTTTGGCCACAGGCACCTGCCCATCGATTTTAAACTGGATGAAAAAAGCAGGTATATCAACCTGGGCGACTGGATAAAATATTTCAGCTATGCCGTTTTTGACGGAGAAAATACCGAACTGAAATATTATACCCCGTAATCTAAATAACCAAAAGACCAGACACCTGTTCAATAACAGAATTTGACAAAAACAAACATCATATCATTTCTTCTGTGCCTCTGTGCTTTTGTGGCTGCGCCCGTTGTGGCAAAGTCGCAAAGCGATTCTGCTTTTCAGTTCCTCAAAACCATCAAAGGCGATTTTACCTACTTCAATGTAGATAACCTGGATAATGTTTACCTCATCAATAAGAACTATCAACTTAAAAAAATAAATGAAAAAGGTGATTCCGTAGCCGTTTTCAACGATGTAAAAAAATACGGCAACCCCGATTATATAGACGTAACCAATCCATTGAAGACACTGCTGTACTATAAGAATTATTCAACCGTTGTGGTACTCGACAGGTTACTGACACAGCGAAACCACATAAATCTTCGCAAACAGAATATCTTTTACGTAAACAACATTACGCTGTCATACGACAATTATATGTGGATATTCGATGAGGAGGATTTCAGGCTTAAAAAAATAGATGAGGAAGGTAAAGTTTTGCTGGCATCTACAGACTGGAGGATGCTGTTTGACAGCGTACCTGCGCCGGTTAAAATGATAGACCGGGATAATTTTGTGTACCTCTATGATCCTGCTAAAGGCTTTTACATTTTTGATTATTACGGTGGCTTCAAAAACAGACTGGCTTTTTTAAACTGGACCAATGTGGAAGTAAATGGCACCAATGTTTATGGTTTTGAAAACAATAAACTATACAGCTATGTTTTAAAATCATTACAGTTAAAAGAGTACAGGCTCCCTTCATTTTTTGGAAAGTACCAGGCTATCAAAGCCATGAATGGAAAAGTGTACCTGCTGAATGAGAAAGGCATTGATATTTACCAGATCCGGTAACTCTTTATTGATTCAGCAAAGCTGCTATCTCCTTATCCCATTTTCCCGTTTTACCATATTCCACCACACGGCCAACCTCTTTGCCATCCTTCATTACAATAAAAGTAGGCACATTAATAAGGTTGAAAGCTTTTGCAATATTACCCAGCGATGTTTTTTCCCGGTTTACACCAAACAGGGTTATCCCTTCATCGGGGAATCCGCTCTGCTCCTGCAGTTTGAAGAATTTAGGTAAAATGAACTGGGTGTCTTCACACCAGGTGCCGCCAAACACCACAATCTGGTATTTCCCCCTGGCCCTTTCAAATGCGTTCAGCGTAGCTGTATCTGCTTTATAGCCGCCCTGGTTTGGGCCAAACCATTTAAAGGCTGTGTCGTTTTGTATCTGGTATTTATTGATCAAACCCCTAACCACTTTCACTTCCGGGTGCTTGGGATCCTTGCTTGCCTCATACTGGGCCTGCGCAAACAAGGTGGTGGTAGCTATAGCCAAACTAAGAATGGTCAGTAAATATTTTTTCATAACAGTAAATTTATGCGGAAATAATTTCAGGGATAAATATCGCAGTAAAAACAAAGCAGCTGCAAATATTTATGTTAACCGTAAGTTATAGATCGGCTTTCAGTTCCTGTAAAAAGCCTTTTAATTTCTTCAGGGATTCTATCAAAGCAAATTTTTCATCTGCTCTTTTATTCTGACGAAGAAAATCCTTGGCACCTTCCAGTGTGTACTTTCTTTCACGCAGTAAATGGTAGATCAGTTTCAGGTTCTTGATATCTTCCGGCCGGAAAAGCCTGTCGCCCTTTCCGTTCTTTCGTGGTTTTAATATATCAAACTCATTCTCCCAATACCTCAACAGGCTTTGGTTTACCTTAAACATATTGGCCACGATGCCAATGGCGTAATATTTTTTTTCAAACAAAACCGAATCTTCCGGAATCTCTATCAGGTCGGCGCCCGATTCTTTTTCTTTCAGGCTAAGCCTGCCCCGGGTTGTTTTCCTGTTATCGCCCTTTACCTTAATTTTTTCAGGTGCAGGCTTTTCAATAGCAACAGCTTTGGGTTGCGGTTTCCCGCCTGCCGGCTGGGCAGGTTTTATTACCGGTTCTTCGTCAAATGCAAATGCTATTTGTTGTAAAGCCATACTTAAAATTAATCAAAACTTTTGGCACTTCCCGTAGCAGCAATTTTTAACACTTGTTCGTATTGCCCGGGAGTAAGATCATTGTAAAAGAAATAAACCGGGTCAACGGGTTCTCCGTTGATATGCACCTCGTAATGGCAGTGCGGCCCGGTACTGGCGCCCGTGCTGCCCACCCAGCCAATCACTTCGCCACGCTTCACGGTTTTTCCAGGCGTTGCTTTGATACGGACCATGTGCATATAAACTGTTTCGTACCCATATCCATGATTGATGATCACATGATTTCCTGTACCGGTACCCACACCTGCTGTTGTTACCACCCCATCGCCTGTGGCATAAATAGGTGTTCCTTGCGGGGCAGTAAAATCAAGCCCGTTATGCATTTTGGCAATCCCATAAATCGGGTGGATACGAAAACCAAAGCCACTGGCTATACGGGTAAGCTGTTTATTGCTCACCGGCTGTATGGCCGGGATGCAGGCCAGTTTGGCATCCTGGTTCCTGATGAGCTTTTCAATGGCATTATAGCTTTGTTCCTGGTACACCACCCGCTTTGAAATATTATCCAGCGTTTTTGCAATTTCAGAACCCAGTGCATTTTCGCTAAGCGAATTCACCTTTGCAATTTCCCTGCTCTTTTCAATGGCTTTTGCCCGGGCACTATCGGTTACAGGAGTGGCTTCAAAAATGGAACGGTATACCTCATTATCCCTTTTTTCCAAATCGGCCATTTGCTGCTGCAATACCCTGGCCTTTTGTGCCAGTGCAACATAATTGTCTTTAATAATCTCGTACTTCAGCTGGGTTTCCTTATCCACGGCACGGGGAAAAAAACTGTTGTAAGCCCAGATCACCAGTGCCGAAGTAACCAGCGCAGCCGAAATAAAACCAAATACTCTCAACAGCTTTACCCGAAGCGGTGTTACCAGCTTCTCGTAACGTAGTGTATGCGTATTATAGTAGTACTTGATTTTTTTCATGCTTGAGCCCGAAATATACGGGAGGTTGGGGTGAGGCTGCATTTTGTTTACCTTTGCACCCGTTCAACAAAAGTTTACAAATATAGCCCCATAAACAACAAAAATCAACCCATTTAAACAATTGGTATATATGATGACAAGTGCCGAAATAAGACAACAATTCCTCGACTTTTTTAAATCGAAAGAACATACCATTGTTCCTTCGGCGCCGATTGTGGTAAAGAATGACCCAACGCTTTTGTTTACCAATTCTGGTATGAACCAGTTCAAGGATTATTTTCTTGGCAATAAACCGGCTCCGTATAACCGGGTGGCCGATACTCAAAAATGTTTACGGGTAAGTGGTAAACACAACGACCTGGAAGAAGTGGGTGTGGATACCTACCATCATACCATGTTTGAAATGCTGGGAAACTGGAGTTTTGGGGATCCGGCAAATCCTGAATCCGGCTATTTTAAGAACGAAGCCATCACCTGGAGCTGGGAGCTGCTTACAGAGGTTTTTAAATTACCCAAGGACAGGTTATATGCTACCGTATTTGAAGGCGATGAAAAAGAAGGTTTGCCTGCCTCTGCAATAGCCTTAAAAAAATGGATGGAATTATTGCCGAATGAGCATATTGTTTTTGGCAATAAAAAAGATAATTTCTGGGAAATGGGCGATACCGGCCCATGCGGCCCTTGCAGCGAAATTCATTTCGACCTGAGGAGTGATGCAGAAAGGGCTGAGCTGCCGGGACATTTGCTGGTGAACAAAGATCACCCGCAGGTGATTGAAATATGGAACAATGTATTTATTCAGTTCGAAAGATACTGGAACCCTGAAAAAGGTGGTGCCAGGGAATTGAAAGAATGGGAGTCGGCCAACCTGCACATCGCTGTTAATGAAGCTTCAAAAAAAGAGTTCGACCAGCTGCGCAAGCAAAAGCACCTGGAACTTACTTTGTTAAAGGAACTGCCTGCAAAACATGTGGATACCGGAATGGGCTTTGAAAGACTGGTAAGGGTGATACAGGGAAAAACATCAAACTATGATACAGATGTTTTTACCGGAACCATTGAAGCTATAGAAAAAATTACCGGCAAAAAATATGATTACAGCGATAGTAAGCAAGCCATTGCCTTTCGTGTGCTTGCCGATCATATCCGCGCCATCGGCTTTACCATAGCCGACGGGCAATTGCCTTCAAACAACGGTGCAGGCTATGTTATACGCAGGATACTTCGCCGTGCGGTTCGTTATTATTATTCTTACCTGGATTATAAACAACCGCTCCTGCACCAGCTGTTACCGGTGATCGCCCTGCAATTCAAAGACGTATTTCCGGAACTGAACCAGCAACTGGATTTTGTGGGCAAAGTGATCAAAGAAGAAGAAGAGGCTTTTTTAAGAACCCTTGATAAAGGTTTGAAGAATATCGATGAGATCATGAAACAATCTCAATCAACAAAACTGATCAATGGCGCTGCTGCATTTGAATTGCTGGATACATTTGGCTTCCCCATCGACCTTACCAGGCTGATCGCATCAGAAAACGGATATACCGTTGATGAAGCAGGCTTTGAAAAAGAAATGCAGCAGCAAAAAAACCGCAGCCGTGCAGCAACTGCTTTGGAAACTGAAGACTGGGTGATGGTGAATGACCTGCCATCTTCAAAATTTGTTGGCTATGATAGCCTGGAAGCCAGGTCACAAGTTATTAAGTATCGTAAAGTAAGTGGTAAGGGCAAAGAGCTGTACCAGATCATCCTTGACCAAACACCTTTTTATGCGGAAAGCGGCGGACAGGTTGGAGATAGCGGGCAATTAATAATTAATAATGAAGAATTAATAATTACTGATACCAAAAAAGAGAACGACCTGATCATTCATTTTGCCGAGTCTGTTTTGGAAGATATGAGTGGTGCTATTGTTGCCAAAGTGGATGCAGCCCGCAGAAAAGATATTACTGTACACCACAGCGTTACACACCTCATGCATGCAGCCTTACGTAAAGTGCTGGGTACACATGTGGCCCAAAAGGGAAGCCTGGTGAATGAGGAACACCTGCGTTTCGATTTCAGTCATTTTGCTAAAGTAACCGATGAAGAGCTTATTGCTGTGGAGAAAATAGTGAATGAGAAAATAAGGGAGAATATTCCTGTTGTGATTAAATCGATGAGTAAAGAAGATGCGGTGGCCCTGGGTGCCATGGCTTTGTTTGGCGAAAAATATGGGGATGTGGTAAGGGTGGTTATCATGGATCCTGCTTACTCCATCGAGCTTTGCGGCGGTACCCATGCGGGCAGCACGGGAGAGCTTGGTTTGTTTAAAATCAAAAGCGAAGGTGCTGTGGCGGCCGGCGTTCGCAGGATTGAAGCCATCTGCGGCAAAGCTGCAGAAAAATATGTAAGCAATTTATCTGCGTCAATCAGCGAAATCAGCGGGATCTTAAAAAACCCAAAAGAGATTGTAAAGTCCATTGAAAACCTGCAGGCAGAAAATGCTTCTCTCAAAAAACATATTGAATCGCTGGAAGCCAGGCAACTGGTCATCATTCGCAACGAGTTGCTGCAAAAGGATGAGATCATCAACAATGTAACGTTCGTGGGCGAAGTGATCGAAGTAGGCAATGCCGATGCATTGAAGAAACTCTGCTTCGACCTGAAGAACAAACTGCATGACCATGTGGCTGTACTTTGCGCTAATATTGATGGTAAACCCTTCGTGGCCATCGGCATCAGCGATACCGTGGTAGCCGCTAAAAACCTGGATGCAGGTAAAATAATCAAAGAACATGTGGCACCACTTATCAAAGGCGGTGGGGGCGGACAGAAGAACCTGGCAACCGCCGGCGGGCAGGATGTGAGTGGGTTAAGGACGGTTATTGAGAAGGTGAAATCATTACTTTAATCTTCAGCATGCAGATAGTTTTAGAAACACCCCGCCTCATCCTTCGGCAATTCACCCAAGCAGATGCGCCATTGATACTTTCGCTCAACAGCGACCCCGAAATTGTAAAATATGTGCATGAGCCCACACTAAAAACAATTGAACAGGCAGAAAAGATTTTAACTGATATCATCCTGCCCCAATATAAAAATAACCTGGGCCGCTGGGCCATACACGTTAAAGACAGTATGGATTTTATTGGCTGGTGCGGCTTAAAATACCTGCCCGAACCGGATGAGATTGACCTGGGCTACCGGTTAATGCAAAAAGCCTGGGGCCATGGTTACGCCACTGAAGCGGCACAGGCTAGTCTTGATTATGGTTTTAAAGAACTTGATCTTAAACTCATCACCGGCAGGGCACATATCGAAAACCTGGCCTCCATCAAAGTACTTGAAAAGCTAGATATGGACTTCATAGGCGAAGGCATTGTAGAAGACTGCCCCGTTAGAACCTACACCAAAGCCAATCCCAATTTATAATTAAGCCTTCGGCTAATGATGCTCCCGCAGGTTACGCTGATTTTGCAATGTGTTTTTCAGCGACATCAGCGTAACCGACTAGCCAATCCCCCAAAAAAATGTTAAAGCAAAAAAATTATCTGCGAAAAGTTTCGTAATATCAAAAAACGAATTAGATTTGCTCTACTAAATATTTCGTACATAAAAAGTAAAGTCATGAAAAAGATTGTTTTTACAGCTGCCTTTATGTGTTTGGCAGCCTTTACAGCCACTGTTACCGCCCAGGACGAAAAGGGGGATAAAGGGTCCAAGGGTGAAAAGGATAAGAAAGAAACACAGGAGATCATTATCCGCAAAAAAGGCCAGAAAGATGCAAAGATCAGCGTGGAGATCAATGGTGATAAAGTTACCATCAACGGAAAGCCTTTATCTGAATTTAAGGATGATGAGATCACTATCAACAAAAGAAATATCATCATCCGCGATGGAAAAGGCGGTACACGGTTTCAGATGAGGCCCGACGATTTTGAAGGTTTCCAGGGTTTTAGCTGGAGCGGTGATGATGATGGCGAACCCGGGGCATTTTTGGGAGTGACCACCAGTGTATACAGCGAAGCAGGTGATAAGGAAGGAACGCACAAAGGAGCCGAAATCACCAATATTACCAAGGGCAGTGCTGCAGAAAAAGCTGGTTTGAAAGAAGGTGATATCATAACCAGGATCAACGACAAAAAAGTAGAAGATCCCAACAGCTTATCAGATGTGGTAACTTCTTTTAAGCCGAAAGATGAGGTAACTGTTTATTTTAAACGTGATGGCAAAGAGCAATCTGCCAAAGCTACTTTGGGTGAACGCAGGGAATCAAAGGCAATGTCTTATTCTTTCAGCGGTCCTGACGGCATTGCCCGCTCATTCACGATGCCCCGCATACAGTCTGTTCCCGGGGTTGAATTAGGCCAAACAATGCCCAGGGTATGGAGCCCCGGTACTGGTGACAATACTTATCGCTTTTATTCTGACACTTATCCCCGCCAGCAAAAACTGGGCGTAAAGATCCAGGATACCGAAGATGGTAATGGTGTAAAAGTACTCGACGTGGATAAAGACTCGCCAGCAGAAAAAGCCGGTCTTAAAAAAGATGATATTGTTACAGAAATAGGGGGTAAAAAAGTGACCAATACTGATGAGATGCGTGATGAACTGATGGAAAATATGGACAAATCAGGTTACAACATCAAAGCCACCCGCAATGGCAGCAGCATGAGTTTTGATATCAAGATCCCGAAAAAACTGAAGACAGCAAATTTATAAGCCATGAAGTAACCATAAAAAGCGCCCCGGGTACCCGGGGCGTTTTGCATTTAGCTTTACTTTGCATGTTCTAAAGAACTCAGCACATCAGCACATCAGCACATCAGCTAATTAGCCTTACCTTTGTCCGGTGAATAAAAATGATAAATACCAGGTGGTGATTGGCCTGGAAGTACATGCGCAGCTGCTTACCAAAAGCAAATTGTTCTGTGGCGACAGCGCTGCCTATAGCACCGATCCTAATACACATATAAGCCCCATAACCCTGGCACATCCGGGTACTTTACCCATGATGAATGCGAAGGCAATTGAATATGCTGTTAAACTGGGACTGGCATTGCATTGCGAAATAGAGCAGCATAATTATTTTGCCCGCAAAAATTATTTCTATCCCGATCTGCCCAAAGGCTACCAGGTATCACAACATACAACACCCATTTGTAAAAACGGGTATGTACCGGTTACCGTTGATAGTGTACAAAGAAATATCAGATTAAACAGGATACATATTGAAGAAGATGCCGGCAAAAGCCTGCACGATGTGGATGAACTTTATACAGCCATCGATTTGAACCGTGCCGGTGTGCCGCTCCTTGAAATTGTAAGCGAACCCGACCTGCACAGCAGTGAAGAAGCATTTGCCTACATAACCGAATTGCGTAAGACAGTTACCTGGCTGGGCGTTTGTGATGGCAATATGGAGGAAGGGAGCCTCCGGTGTGATGCAAATATCTCTATTCGCCCACAGGGAGAAACAAAACTGGGCACCAGGGTGGAGGTAAAAAACCTCAACAGTATACGCAATGTAAAACGGGCTATTGATGTGGAAGTGGACAGGCTGATAGCCCTGGCAGAAAGCGGGCAACCCATCATACAGGAAACAAGAAGTTATGATGCGGATAACAATATCACTTTTTCATTACGAACCAAAGAGGATGCAGATGATTACCGCTATTTCCCCGAGCCCGACCTTGCTCCTTTTTATATCACAGATGATTACCTGGAGCGGATAAAGAACGAATTGCCTGTTTTACCAAACGAACTAAAAAGAAAATATGTTGCCGAATTAAACCTTTCCGATTATGATGCTTCGGTGCTTTGTGATGATAAGGAACAAGCGGAATATTTTGCTGCTGTAATAAAACATACCAGTAACTATAAAGCTGCGGCCAACTGGATGCTGGGGCCGGTCAAGGCCTTTTTGAACGACAACCATACCGGTTATGCTGAATTTCCCTTACCGGCCGAAAAGCTGGCTTCGTTAATTACATTGGTTGAAAAAGGGGCTTTGAATTTTGGAATAGCTTCTTCAAAAATATTTCCTGTATTAATTTCCAGTCCTGAAAAAGATCCCCTGCAAATTGCAACCGAACAAAACCTGTTGCAGGAAACAGGTACCGGCCCTGTTGAGCAATGGGTAAATGAAGCTATCTCAAAAATGCCTGACAAGGTAAAGCAATATCAATCCGGCAAAAAAGGGCTTATCGGTTTATTTGCGGGAGAGGTAAAAAAACTTAGTAAGGGAAAGGCCGACATGCAGCTTGTGAATAAATTACTTGAGCAAAAATTAAACGAACAATAATGAAAAGACTATTAACTGCGGCTTCCATTGCTGCAATCCTTTTTTCTTGCAAGAGCAATACCGACAAAGGAAAGTTTACCCTTACCGGTGAGATAAAAGCATTGCCCGATCAAAAAATTTACCTGGAGCAATTATTCTTCAGCTCAAAACAACCGGAAGTGCTGGACACAGCTGATATCAAAGCGGGTAAGTTCACGCTTGCTGCAATAGCCCCGGAAGAAGGTTTGTACAGGATACGTACAGCTGATAGTACAACTGCAATTTTCATTAATGAAGGCAGCCATATTAATTTTACCGGAACCGCCATCAGCCAGGAACCGCTGAACGGAAATTTCAGCGGTCCGGCAAACAGTTCATTAAAAAAACTGATTCAGTACATGGATAGCACCAGCCTTCTTATTGCCAATAAAAACAGGCTGATACAGGAATTTACCAAGGCTGGCGCAAAACCAACCGACAGTATTTTTATGGCGGTAGCTAACGAACTGAGATCCCTGACAGAGAATTTTACAACTTATAGTTTTGCTTATGCAGATACTGCAAAGAGCCCCATCGTTGCACTGTTTGCTGCAACCATCGCCCCGGTTGACATCAGTAAATTTGAAGCACCTCTGGCTAAGCTAACCAAACGTTTTCCGGATCACAAAGGCATTGCAGATGCTTTGGTATACATAAAAATGCAGTCCACACAAACCCAAAGCCCGGGCGGCAAGGTACCTGCCGTGGGCGATATGGCACCGGAAATCACCATGAATGATGTGGATGACAAACCCTTTTCCTTAAGCCAGTTAAAGGGTAAATATGTTTTGGTTGATTTTTGGGCAAGCTGGTGTGGCCCCTGCCGCGAAGAGAATCCTAATGTGGTTGCCGCCTACAATCAGTATAAGGATAAAAACTTTACGGTGGTGGGTGTGTCGCTCGACAAGAACAAACAGGCCTGGATAGATGCCATCAAAGAAGATAAACTGAACTGGAAGCATATCAGCGACCTGCAATACTGGGGCAGTGCAGCAGTTCCGCTCTATGGCATAGATGGTATACCTTACAATGTTTTGATAGATCCAACCGGAAAAATTATTGCCACCGGTTTAAGGGAAAGCGCCCTTCAAAATAAACTGGCCGAGGTTTTGAAATAACCCGGCTACAAATTTATCTGAAAAGAGGCTGTCTCAAATAGGCAGCCTCTTTTTTGCAGGTACAGTTCATAACGCTGCAGATCTTTTTGCCCGCAGGGTATAACTGCGCTCCCGGTTGCAGTAATAAGTGCTATACGATAACTGTTTGGCAATATTATGCCAGGCGATATCCCCTATCCAAATTAGCTGTCGCTTTTGTACCAAATTGTACCAAATTGTCGCTTTTTACTTTTAAAATCGGTTGAAAGGCTTACCGGCAGTGGTTTTGGACTGGTTTTGTTCTACCCTTGTTCTACCCTGGTAGCTAAATTCAGCTTAAAACAGCTACAAATCCCGAACAAAACAAGAACAAAACAAGAAGCAAACAGTCTGAAAAAAACGACAATTTGGTACAAAAGCGACAATTTGGTACAAAAGCGACAGCCCCTGATCGTTTCGGTATTCCCGGGTCGTATGTTTGTTTTGCAGCGGAGAAAATAAGAACCGCGGCATAACAATCATTTTTAAAAATTAAAAACTAATACAATGGCAACATACGAAAAAGGCGTACTGGGTTCATTCAACGGACTGGTGGGAACCGTGGTTGGTTCCAGCTGGAAAGGGATGAACATCATGCGCAGCAGAAATAAGAAAAGCAGCAAAAAACCAACCCTGAAACAACTGATGCAGCAGGCAAAATTTGCTTTCCTGATCAGGTTTATCGCTCCGCTTGCCGGGCTGCTGGAAAAAACCTTCGACGCCCATGGCGTTGAAAAAACCAGCATGAACCTGGCATTCCAGTATAATTACAACAATGCCCTTACCGGCACTTACCCGGCTTACGGGCTGGATTACAGCAAGGTGCTGATCAGCAGGGGCAGTCTGCTGAATGCCAACAGCCCGGCAGCAATAGCTGCGGCCAACGGCAGGATTGATTTTAGCTGGACAGATAATTCGGGACTGGCACAGGCCAATGCAACCGACAAAGCAATACTGGTGGCACATTGTGCCGATCTGAACCAGGCCGTATTCATTACAAACGGCGCTCCGCGTACAGCGGGAACCGATAGCCTGGATGCGTCGATATTCAGCGGCCGCACCGTGCAAACCTGGCTGGCCTTCATCAATGCCGAAGGTACAGAAGTGGCAAGCAGCATATATACCGGCCCGGTAGTTATTTCCTGAAATACCAGGGATATGGGGCTGCCTCAAAGGGCTGCCTTCTTTTACTAATGATCTATCACCGATCCACAGGCACCCTGGTTGAATGAGTGCTGCAATTAAATAACGAGGTCCTTCCCGTAAATGGAAGGACCTCGTTATTTAATTCCGGGTTAACCTTTCAACTCAGTTACCCTTTCAACCTCATTTCTTATCTCGCTATCACGATCGGGAACACGCCGCTCTCCTGTGTATTGTACACATAGATGAAGTACTCTCCGCCCGCAAGCCTGCTCAGGTCAAACGGCAGTATCTGTCCGAACACCAGGTTCTTAAATTCATAAGATCCCATCTCCCTGCCCTTACTGTCTACCACCTTAACCTTGAACTCCTTGTACTTATCACTGTTGAACTGCAGGCTGAACCTTCCGTTGTTCGGGTTTGGCCAGATGCGGATCGCTTC
>JBGAGM010000006.1:0-457725 GCA_044226725.1 Ferruginibacter sp.
CCGCCACGGCCACCGCCGCCACCGCCGCCGGCAACAATAATACGATCAGCAGAAGTTGCACCAGGGAACCTTACATCAGTGGCACCGCCACCGCCGCCGGCATTGAGGCTGCCGCCAGTACCGCCACCGTTGAATCCGGCCGCAGCTGAAGTTCCTGCACCTCCTACGAATATAGTAAGCACCTGGCCAGGCGTTACCGCAATGGTACCAGTTGCTCTTGATCCTTTACCGCCGGCACCACCAGCAGAACTGTTGCCGCCAACGGCACCAGCACCACCTTCAGCACCTAAAGCAGTGATGTTGATAGAAGTTACACCAGCAGGTACTGTGAAAGTTTGAGCACCACCAGTGAAGTTGAATGTTGTTGTTGTTGGAGTTACCACTGTTAAAGTTGGAGTAACTGTAACTGTTGCAACTACAGGAGCCGTACCGCCATTGGTTGCAGTAAAGGCAGGTAAGTTACCTGTTCCGTTTGCAGCAAGTCCAATAGAAGGTGTGTTGTTTACCCAGCTGAAAGTAGTCCCCGGAGTTGGACTGCTGAAGGTAACAGCAGCATGTGTAGCTCCGTTACAAACTGTATCGCTTGGAACGGGGTTCACACTGGTACAACCAACTGGAGCATTGTAAGTAACTGTGTTATCTGTACTGGTTGAAGCCAGGTTAGGGTCGCTGGTTGCATTGATACATACCCCGGCCGGGATAGTAGCAATAACAGTACCGCTGCCTGTCATACCAGATACAGCTATATTATAAGTGATCGGGCCACCACTAACAATTGCTGTTGTGGCACCAGCTGTACCACTTAAGGTAACATCACCGGTCGCAAAACCTGTTACGGCTTCGCTGAATACTGCAGTGAAGTTGATAGGTGATGTTGATGTAGGATCTGCCTGTGCAGCTGCCTGGTTAATGGTAACCGTTGGATTGGCTGTAGTGGCAGGTAAAATTACCGTTACGGTATCATAGAATAATACCCTGGTATTTGATGCATTAAACAGGTTTGAACGCAGATTAACTGTAGCCCTTGTTTCCATTAATATATCGTCCACGTTCCATCCGGTAGCACCAACGCTGCCATCCGATCCAAAGCGCCACCTTAATTTAACATTGGCCTGGTTGGCATAAGGTGTCATGTTCACTTTTGTTTCCACAAAAGCACCGCTGTTTCCGTTCCATGCCTGTCTGCCCGTGAGCGGGTTTGTAGAGCCTGTATTCAAAGCTCCGTTATAACCATTTTGTGTAAAGTTGGCTGCGCCTATATCAGACCAGGTTGTTCCTCCATTGGTACTGATCTCCAATACACCACCATCCCATGAAGCTTCAGAATTATACCAATGCCAGAAACTCAACTGAGGAGGTGTGGCACCAATAGCAAAACTGTTGGTTGTAGCTATGATCTGGTCAGAAGCAGAGGCAATATCTGGTGTAAAGAATGAGTTAGGGGCAGTATGACTTCTGACATTATGGGCAATCCATGGATTGCCTGCAGGTGCAGAAGTAGTTGTCCAGAAACCGGAGATGGTTGTACTTGGAACGGGTTCGTTTATAATAGTAACAGGAGGGAAATAACTTCCTGCTGCTACCTGAACGGTGAGCCCGTAGTTCTGGGTAGCACCCACTGCAATATTTACCGGCCAGCTAACCACCCTGTTACCTGCATTGTAGGTACCACCATTGGTGGCGCTGACAAAGTTGGCGTTTAATGGCAGGGTATCCCTTAAGGTGTAGTTTGTCATTGCCTGGCAGTTTGCAGTAATAGCATGGTTATATACTATGTTCTGCAGTTCAGGAACACCAGCTTGTCCGTTTTGTGTAAAGGACATAGCCGGGCCGCCGCCATTGAAACTAACCGTTTGGTCGTTATTATTTGAAGTAGAACCCTCAGCAGCACCCAATCCCATACCCCTGCGGGCAAAAGCCCTCAGGATTGCACAGGCATGAGCAGCACCATATAAAGTGGTATCCGCCCGCATGATCGCATTACGTGCACTGATGAAGCCCGGGTTACATTGTTGGGTCCTCAAGCCTTCCATCACCAAACGCAATGCAACCACATTACCACCGGTACCGTTCCAGTTATATATATTAGGATCTATACCGGTTGTGCTTGGGTCGTTGATCAGTTCCCAGGTCATTTCCCAAAGTGCTGTACAGAATATGAAACCCACACCATGCGGCACAACAGCTGCAGGTAAATTAGAGTAGGTATAATTGTTTACAGCAAAATCGGTACAATACCTGGCAGGCCTGATACCAGGGCCGGTAGTTGGCTGACCTAAAACATAGGTACCAATACCCCTGGGAGAGTTAAAGCCCGAACTTAAAGTGGAAGTAGCCCAGTTTTGTGTAAGCATCAGTGAAAAATAATCACTCCAGCCTTCGCCAGCCTGCTCTGAATTTCCTAAACAGCCTGTTCCTCCAGGGTTTAAGCGGTTACTTACACCATGGCCATATTCATGGCAAATAACACCGGCATCAGCATCCCCATCAATCTGTGGGGTGCCAGTCCAAAGATACATCTGCATCCTTCCGCTTGATCCATCAGCAGGTGTGGCAAAATTCGCATTATTGGTTCCACCACCATCCTGGGCCTCAGCATTTACATGATCGTTTCCTGCACCACCACGGCTCAGGTTGTCATCCTGGAAATTCTTGTTGGCTTCCGTAAAACCATAACCATATAGTACATCATGCATCAGGTTGTTCCAGTAAAATAAATTAACTGTATTGAACTGCTGATTTGGAATCGGTGTGGTTTGTGTTGGAGTTACTGTAAAATCAGGAATGAAATTAAACGTGAGGTTGGGGAATGCAGTAGTACTGGTAGCTGCATCCGCTACAGAACCATTATTATCATTTGCCCTGTCCTGGTAAGCAAATACGTTATTGCTCCTTGTATAATCATAATCCGTAGCAGCTGCACCGGTATGCCATTTTAATGTAACTGCATTGGCAACCACACCTGCATTGGTCCAGGGGTCTGTACGCAGGGCAGGAGTACCACCAGGGAAACTTGGTGCTTCCGCAGGAATAGGCACAACCCTGTATTGAGCAGTTGTAACCAGTGAAGGGTCTTCATTTATTTTTTTGAAATCAAATGGATTCTCTTCTTCGGCAATGTTTGTACCATATAAGAATGCGGGATATTTGATATTCGGGTTTTCAAAAGGAGTACCCCAATTATCATAGTCAGTATAATTGTCTTTGCCAAGGATACCGTTGTTCTCGGCATCCACTTTTACCATCCAGTAATCGGATGTTGTTTTTGGAATGATGTAAACCCTCCAGGCCAGCCTGTAGGTTTTGGTCATTTCATTGGGAATCCAGCTTAACTGTGCTGTAATGTTTTCCCTGGAAATGCCCATATCGTTGAATTCAACGAACCTTCCCTGGTCTTTGCTTTTAAGGGCAATTGCCATTTGGGAAGCATGGAAACCCCGGTCTGACAAAGCAGACTGTACAGCAGAAGCTGCTGTAACAGATGGCGATGCCGAAGGAAGGTTCACTGTCTTTTCAATGCTCGGATCAAAAGATCCGAAGTTGGAAAGCAGCTTGCCGTTCCGGAACGAAAGCGCCAGCACCTGTTTATCAACCAGGATACCTTTATAAGACTGCTGCAGGGATACATAACGTATGCCTGTGGTCTTATCTTCCATGGTAAAAATCAGCTTTGCATTGTTTAGCAAATCATCCGAAATTCCAATTGCGGATTTGTTTGCCTGTACAACCTGCATAGCCAAATTGTCATCGGCCTGGCTGATATTTTGTGCATTGGTAAACAAGGCACCGAATAACAACAGGACGAGTAAGGGGATAATTTTCCTCATAAAAAATGGTTAATTGGTGAACAGAATTCTAAATGATGGTTTGATAAGATATTGGTTTTAACTGGTGGTACAGATGATTATTCCGAGGATACTCTTCTATCCGGGGCATGGCTAAAAAACCTGTACCTTTCTTTCATAGAAAAGAAGCAGATAGGTATACAATAATACAAAAAAAATAATGCAGAAAAGGAAGAATTTTTAACATTTATTTTGAAAATATGGATAATTCAGGCCATTGAATTTTATTTTATATAAATATGATTGCTGTAATCCTTTACTGTATTGCTTCTGAACCAAGTACTTATTTCTGTTATCCTGTGGATAAGTTTACCTAATTTTGCACTGGTTTACAATCACATGAAAGCGTTCAGCGGGGCTGACCGGTTTTGACAGCATAGCTCTTTGTAAGTGTAAGCATGTACTGCGTTGCGTAATTAGCAGTTTAATCTGAATACGAAAACTTTATATGGCAATACTCAGTATGCCATGGCTGCTTAATCGATAGATTAACATCCATTTGGGCCGCCGAACAGGTCAGTTCTGTTACCATGTTCCGCCGCCGACTCAAAACAAAAACGGAATGCTGCAGCGGAATGATGTGACCACTGCTTAAGACTATCCATCTAAGGAAAGAATTGGTTTGTTATGCTCCTGCTCTTTCCCTACAATCAATGCATAAATAAACATGTAGAAAGCTTACGGCGAATATGTTTGGACCAGGGTTCGATTCCCTGCAGCTCCACTTTAAAATGCGATATATGATTGATAAACAATGATATATCGCATTTATTTTTTTAATTTAGTCCATATTTAGCCCGCTTCACCAAGATTACCACCACTTGACCACATTGAGTAACGCAACTAAATTCACATCGTTTAATGTGATAGATTATTACAACCAGGAATGGCCTTGAGTTTGTGGCTAAGTTGGCGCAAGCATGGCGTAAGGCAAATGAAATCGAATTTTAATAATTAGATGCATACTTGTTTGATAATATTGATGAAGTAAAAGAAGCTGCCCAAATGTCCCAGGATGTATGGTAAAAAAAATAACAAAGCTATTGTGTAAGCTGCACACAAGGCAGTTTACGGGAGGACTTTGCTAAACGAATTTAATGGCATTTAGAGATGTAGTTATCTGGCTAGCTTTAGTATTATTAAGAACAAGCGTTAATAGATGAAAAATAAATTTTTCTGTGTATCCTTTTTCTAACGGCACTGCCGGGATTATTTTTTCACCTGCACTGAGCAATCTACACTTGCTGTTGCGATCCAAAGCCCATCGTGGTTGTGTGAAACATCAGTGACAGCATTTTTATGGGTATTGAATGTTTAAATGATTTTGTCTGTTGCCGCCGGGTAATTTCAATTCCTTATATTTCCTTACGTATCAATGCAACTCAATGCGTATCAATTTATATTGCAAAGCATATCATTATTTGCATTTGAATTGATAAGTTTTGCATTAAAAAAGATGTCCCAAAAAACTATTTCAATGATTATAATTATTAACCACAGTAAATATAAATAAATTCTATATATTGTCAAGTCATCTAACCTAAAATCGTAAAATGCATTTATCAAGTTTAAAAATAGAAGGCTATAAAATATTTGATGAAGAATTTACAGTCAACTTGACTGCAGGCTTGAATATACTTGTTGGTGAAAATGGCTCAGGAAAAAGCAGCGTTATTGATGCAATCCGTTCAGTTTTATTAGAAGATGAGTATGGAAGAAGCGGTATAGATGCTTCAGACTTTCACAGACCAATAATTCAACCCGCAAAAGGAAAAGGCTCTGCTAAAATTCATATCAAAACGGAATTCGATGCTTTAAATGATGATGAACAAATTGCTTATTTACCTTGGCTGGATTTAAATACACAAACAAAGGCAATCTTAAATTTATCTATAGAAAATAAGGAAGATGCAAGAGGTAAGTTTAAAAGGAAAATTTGGGGAAATGAATCAGAAAGTGGATTGTTTGAATGGGAACTTTTAAACAGAATGGCATGTATTTATTTGCCACCGCTTCGGGATGCAGAAGATAAATTAAAAGCATACAAAGGTTCGAGATTAGCAAGATTACTCAAAAATCTAAAGAAGATTGAAGAACCTGGAGAATTACATCCTTTAGAAAAAAAATTCTCTGCATTTAATAAGGATTTGTTGAGAGATGAATCAATTCAGTCTGCAAATAAATCAATACAAAGTAATTTAGTCAAATCAGTTGGTCTGGCCTTCGGGCAGGATGCTTCTATCCAATTCTCCGAAGTTAATTTTGATAAAATTGTTGAGAGATTAAGATTGTTGTTTTATCCAATTACACCAGGTAGTGGAACTCCTACAGAGCATAATATGTTTAGGGAGCTGAATGAGAATAGTTTGGGCTTTAATAACATACTTTATCTTGCCACCGTACTTGCAGAGTTAGAAGGATTAGACGGTGATCGAACTTCCTTTAAAATATTATTAATTGAGGAACCTGAAGCCCATTTGCATCCGCAACTTCAGATTAGATTATTACAATTTTTAAATGAAAAGGCATCAGAAGACAATATACAAATTATTGTCACAACTCATTCACCTACTTTAGCAGCTTCTATTGATATAAATACAATTAATGTACTTACAGTAAAAAAGCCTGGTGAAAATCCAATTTATACTTCATTGTCGAAATGCGGTTATGATGACAATACCAGATTTTTTTTGCAGCGTTGGTTAGATATAACTAAATCAATATTACTTTTTGCAAAAGGAGTACTTTTGGTTGAAGGAATTGCAGAAGCACTTGTACTGAAAGAATTATCAAAATTTATTTTTAGAAAATTATCAAACGACGATCCTAAAAAAATATACTTAAAAGATTTAGAAGAGTACGGGATTTCAATAATCAACCTTAATGGTATTTATTTTCGTCATTTTATGACCTTATTTAAAGGCTATAAAGTAAATGATGATGCTACTGTTAGTGACACTGACTATATTCCAATCAAATGTGCAGGACTGACCGATAATGATCCTGAAATAACCGATAAGCCATATATAGGAAATCTTTCAGTCGGCAAGAATAGTCAATTGTACCTAATACAAGAATTAATTACAAATTCTAAATTATGTAGACTATTTAGCAATCTTAAAACCTTCGAATATGATTTAGCTTTAGAAGGAAACAATCTTATTGTTATGTCGGAAGTGCAGCTTTCCCTAACAACTACGAATGGTCCTATTAAAACACAGTTGGAGGGATATATTAAAATTGATTGGACAACTAAAACACCACAGGAAAAAGCAGAAGCAGCTTTTTGGCTGCTAAATCACATAGATAAAGGAGAGTTTGCGCAAAAGCTATCTCAAAAACTTTCAGAAACTGGTATTGTGTTTATAGTTCCTCAATATATAATTGATGCTTTCAAATGGCTTGTAGATTAGGATGACACAAAATAGAAAATATAAAATTTTGTACAAGATTAAATTGTCCCTTAATAGCAATTGGGAGGATTTACTTAAACTAAGTAATGAACAGGTGGACTATATAAACCTTTATATAAACCATTGTTCATATTTGGAGGCATGTCCCGGTAGTGGGAAAACAGAAGTAATAGGAATAAAATCTGCTTTTGAAATTTCAAAATGGAAAAGTTTTAATTCAGGGATAGCAGTAGTTACTTTTACAACAAGTGCAGCCAAAGAATTAAACCAAAGAGTTAGAAAATTTGGCGCTGTATCAACAGAAACGTTCCCTCATTTTATTGGCACATTTGATAGTTGGATTCACAACTATCTTCTTCAACCTTTTACACATTACCTTACAGGTTTTGTTGGCAAGGGTGGCGATAAAAGCATCAATATTGTTGATGTTGAAAGTTCCGCAGGTTTTCTTTTTCATTATGATACTAAAATTTATAAGGATGGAAAGCCTATTCAAATAAAAGTTACAGATTACTATTATGATTATAATGGTGTCTTACAAGTTAATGATGAGAAAAAGGAAACTCTAATAAAAACAGGTAGGACTGCGGCTGAGACCACTTCATTTTTAGAAAAAAAGAAAGAGTTTATTAAAGCGGGGTTTGCTACTTATTCTGATGTTGAATGGTTATGTAAATATTTATTGAAAAAATTTCCTTTTTTGCAAGATAAATTAGCACAAAGGTTTCCTATTATTATTGTAGACGAATGCCAGGATTTATCAAATGGTCAATTACATATTCTTGAATTATTGAGAAGCAGAGGAACTTGTTTGCATTTCGTGGGAGACCTTAATCAATCAATATATGAATTTAGAAAGGTAATCCCTCAGGATATTGCTGCATATATTAACGGGAATCCTTTTACACTTAAAAAGCTTACAAACAATTATCGGAGTTGTCAGTTGATAGTTAATGTATCAGAGAATATAATTGGAAATGCCTCAACAATAATTGGGCATGAAAATGAGTCATGTACGCCGCCTTGCATTATTTGGCAGTATGATGTAAATACATTCAATGAATTGCCAAAAAGATTTGAAGACTTTGTAGTTGCAAATGGTCTAAATGTAAAAAGATCAGTAATCTTAGCAAGAGGAAAATCAACACTATCTTCATTACGGATGCAAAAGGATAAGTATGGTTATTCAAAATCACAATTGTTTGCGTTGGCTTTTCATTATTGGTATAAGGTAAACAGAACAACGGAAGATGTAAATAAATCTCTTTTTTATTTAGGTAGAGTGTTATGTTTGCTTGCTTATGGAGGTCGAGGAGATTCACGAAATCAATACTGCCCTGAAGTATTTGAAAATGTTGAATGGAGATTATATCTTAAACAATTTTTGTTAGGAGCAAAATCACTTTATCCTTACGAAGAAAATGGTGCGGATGTAATTTGGGAAAAATGGATGCCTAAACTGAAAGTTACATTAACTCAATTGTGGTCTTCTTTAAAAGGAGACATTGCAGAATGGAAAGATGTATCAGCGAAAGTTAGGATACCGGATAAAGAGGGGGAAAATACCGTAAAAAGTCTTTGTTCCGATAATTCAGTTAGAAATATCTTCCGGACTACAACAATCCATAGTGTAAAAGGAGAAACATTAGATGCGGTATTATTAATTTCTCATAATAACAAGCAAAGTAAAGGTGGGCATTTTAGCCAATGGTTAAGAGAAGGCAATTTTGATGAAGAACATGTAAGATTTGCTTACGTAGCGGCTTCCCGTCCTAAATATGCCTTAATAATAGCAACCCCATTCTTAAAAATTCAAGAGTTGGATAAACTTCAAAGTCTGGGATTTGTTAGTGAATCTTAAATATTGGCTGGAAACCTATATCATAAAGGCAGGTAACAGGCTTATTAAAAGCGCTACAAATAATGACCTTCTCGTTTTCTGTTCTGCGTTTTTTGGTTCGGTGGCCTTTACCTGTTGTATCTTATACCAGTAATATTTCACTGTGGCTAAATATCCTGACTTCACCCGATGAAATTTCAATTTCTATTCCACCAGCGAGCAAAACGATGTATTGTCTTTGCGGGGCATTATGAAAATTGTAATTGTAAGATGGTGCTACTTCCCGGAAGATAATTCTTTTTACCGGTGATACCTCATTTAAACTGCCAATTTCGCCAGCGTCTGTCAATGGAATACATTTATCTTCAAAATGGCTTTTACCATCTGCATCACTAAAAACTCTTGTTACAACTAATAATAGTGCTATGGACCCAAGCGGTCAACTTTCGCTGTCTTAATATCAATTCCACATATTTCTTTACGTATCAATGCAAATCAATGCGTATCAATTTATATACCAAAGTGTGTAATCATTTCAATTTGAATTTATAAGTTTCACATTATAAAGATGTGGTTAAATTTATGTCAAACCTCCTCGAGTATGAATAATTTTTTCAATAATTTTCACTGACGGCTGGCAGTTTTTAAAAACAATGGTAAGCTTAAAAACAATGGTGGATTATGCAATATTCTACCCATTTCTATTCTGTATACATTATGAAGTAAATTTTTGATTATTATGCAATTACCCTAATACGGTAGCGAGAATAATTTTAAATCATCCAAAGAATTAATGAGACACACACTCATGGCAGTTGGAGAGCAAAGCGATCCCTGCTGTGCTGTTGGTGTAAGGTTTAAATCAGTAATGTTGATTTTTTCAATTGCAGGTAAAAAGAAAGATACTTTCAAGGATTTTAGAGACATGTATTGGTGAACAGTTATCGGTTTCTGAATTGCTGGTAAATTAAGAGTTTAAGGCAGCTCTGGGGGATTTAGAAAAGCCATTTATAGTTATTGAAAGAAGGATTAATAACATACACTTTGCCTGATGCACCCAGAAGCCACCTGCAGAATTACACGCTAACCAATAAGGGCGGACAATACTTTGGCAAGGAAGACGATGATATGCCTTTTAGCAACCTTAGCATGCATGAGTCCCGGATGCTTTCAACAACTTCAAACCATTGGTTTTCACATACCTTGTAATCCACCAGCCTAAAAAACAGGATAGAGTTATCAGGTACCAATGTCCTTATGTGTCCGGCTATCTGATAGCGATAAAAGCGGTCACTGTCCTCCCGACCGACCTGTGATGCCATAAAGGCTTTTTTTAAATATATCGTTATGCTTTCTTGCAACCACCTATAATGCCCCTCGGCAAATGTTACGTCAGTGGATATTTTATTAAATAAACAATTCCATTTTTAAATATAATCATGCTTAAACAGAAATGGTATAATAAATACAGTACATACTCCTGTTATCCCAATAAT
Source organism: Ferruginibacter sp. (assembly GCA_044226725.1). Lineage (GTDB taxonomy): Bacteria > Bacteroidota > Bacteroidia > Chitinophagales > Chitinophagaceae > Ferruginibacter. The sequence goes on from JBGAGM010000006.1 coordinate 10,595, forward strand.
TCCCCAAAGTAGTTGTCTAAACTCATTTGATAATTCCGGGTTAGCAGACCTTTGTATTTGCATGGTGCCTGCTATCAACAAAACAGTTATAATAACAGCTAATAGTTGAAAAATGAAAGTTCCTTTTTTAATATGGTGATGAAAAAAGTAAAAAATAACACCGGCTATTGTTCCAACTATCATTAAAGCAAAAATTATGGTGGCTACATTAATGATATCAGACAAGCTGAAACCTATAATTCCCCGAAAAAATGCATCAAAGATCAGGCTTAATGTAGTGGCAATAATTCCGGCAAAAACACCTGCTAATAATGATTTTGAAAATTCTGATTGTTCATAATCGTAATTCATAAATTTAGTATTAAAAATGAAAAAATATAAAACTGATATAAGTATGCTGTTATTAAAAAAATCTACTCCTTTGTTTTAAGTATGTTGATTACTTTTTTTCCACGTATCAATATTTTCAGGCCTCTTCTTTTTAATGATATATCGGGATGTTTTTTTGTATGTTCATCAATCCCGTGTTTGTAACTTGCTATAATATTTTTATAGGAAAGGATACCGGCCACGTGCCCATTTTCTTTCGATAAAACCGGCAGCACATCAATGTTTTCAGCAGCCATCTTTTCTATAGCTTTTCTTAAAGAGCTTTCTATTGTAATTGAAATATGTTTTCGTTTAACCAACGACCCTATCAACGCATCTCCTTTATGATGTTTGCTGAAAAGATTAGAGGAACTCAGGATACCTTTATATTCTCCATCGGTATTTGCAATTATAAAATAGTTGCTGTTATAATCGGGTTCAGCCTGAAGCCAATCTATCACTTCCTGGATACTATTTTCATCGCTTATTATCACTCCGTTTTTTTCCATTACACTTTCCACCATAATTTTTTCTAAAATATCGGCTTCGTACAAATCGGGTGTTTTAATTCCCCGGCGTGCAATTTTTTCTGTCATAATTGTATTTTCCATTAGGAAAAAAGATACAATATAGGAAGCGCCACAAGTTGCCAGCAATGGTAACAAGGCATTAGATTGTGCAGTTGTTTCCAATGCAAAAATTATGGAGGTTAAAAATGCTCTTGATGCACCGGCAAACATGGCTGACATGCCAACCAATGCCGCCAATGGAATGGTAACGCCTGACGAAGGAAATATATAAAGAATAAAGCTTCCCAATAGCACTCCTGTTGCTCCGCCAATGGTTAACAGAGGAGCAAGGGTACCTCCCGATGTTCCACTACCTAAAGCAATCGCCCAGGAAATAAATTTAAATACGCACAATGCCAGCACAACCTTTATGGTCATACTGCCCGAAAGTATATCCGTAATATTGTCATATCCCACGCCCAAAGTATGAGGTGAAAAATATCCTATAATACCCACGGCAAGTCCGCCTATTGCCGGCCACCACATCCAATGGATAGGAAGTTTTTCAAAACTATCTTCAATAAAATAAACAACTTTTGTAATGGCAACTGATATAAAACCAATGGCAATACCCATTACGCTATATGCAGCCAATGCAGTATTGCTTGCCGGAGCAATAAAATTACTCATAGCAAAAACCGGCCCCTGTTCAAACAAAAGATGATGGCCTGCAGCACCTGTTATACAGGCTAAGGAAACTGGAATGATAGAGCGTGGTGAAAATTCAAATAAAAGAAGTTCAATGGCTAAAAAGATAGCCGCTATCGGGCTTCCAAAAATTGCCGCCATACCAGCTGTTGCACCGGCGGCCAATAAGATTTTTCTTTCGTTGTGAGTAATTTTTAATAATTGGCCTAAGGTAGAACCCAAAGCACCTCCTGTCGCTATGATTGGCCCTTCAGCTCCAAACGGCCCGCCTGTTCCTATAGAAATGGCCGAAGAAATTGGCTTCAGATAAGTTATTGCAGGCTTAATTTTACTTTGGTTAGTTAATATCTGTTCCATGGCTTCTGGTATACCGTGGCCACGGATAGCTTTGGAGCCGTATAACGCCATCAGGCCAACCAAAATTCCGCCTATAGCAGGTATTGCAATTACCCATAGCTTTAAAGCATTACCAGCAGGGCTTGATTGTGAAATGGAAAAATTACCATAAAATGAAATATTGGTAATGAATGCAATAAAATAAACAAGCAGTTTAGCAATAAAACTAATACAGATGGCTACTACAATGGCTAATGCAGAAACGGTTAAAAGCCTTTTTTTATTCTGAAATATTCCCGGTTTAATATTCTCAGCTTCTAATGTTGGATTTAATGCAATGGAAATAGGAATGCTGTTATGCGATATGCTCTTTTTTTCTCTCATTTTTAATAGTAGAAGTATTCAATTTTGAAACATAAATATTTTTTATTGAACCCTGGTATAGAACAGGATTGTTAAAGCCAGGGAAACTTTCCATACTGCGAAATAAATTTGGCAATGTTATATCAGAAATCTTCCTGAACCCTGCGGCTTGCATGATTTTAATGATATCCGGTATATGTTTATTGTAAATATCCGGTATAGTTTTATCCTTTCGAAATTCGTATTCCTTTGGAGAATTATTTATAGTATCATAATTATCCATTTCACAATAAACTGAATCAGCCCCTAATGCAAGTATTTTTAAAATTTCAAAATCAGATACAATTTCCCCTGCTGCAATTAATTTAATTTTATTTTCTAATGAATAATGCTGCAATGTTGCTGAAACAAACTGCAAAGCTTCGTATAAAGGCATATCGGTGTAGCTCTTTTGTTCTAAATAAGTAACACGATTATTTGTAACTGAACCCTCTACAACAATAAAATCCGGGATAAAATTTGTTTTGCGAATTGAATAACAGATTTTATAAAAGTCTTTTTTATTATCAATACAAAGCCTTATACCTATTGGTTTTCCTCCAGATAGTATTCGTAAACTATCAAGAAAATGAACCATTCCTTCTGGTTCTGTAAAATTTGAATATCCAGCTTCTTCAAAATTTGAATTATTTCTTTTTGTTACAGGCGTTTCTTCAATAGCAAAAGAAGAATCAACCGGGCATTTAGCTTTATTTATAGATGGTATTATTAATTCAATCATTTTTATTTCGTGCAATCCAGAAATTTGTTTAAACTTTTCACGACTGAAATGGCCGTTTTCAGAACGGCAACCTGAATAGTCTGGCCTTATTTGCCAAACAAGGCCATTTCCCAAAGAGTAGGTGCATAGCCTTTCCTGCTCTGAATTTTTTGGATTGTCAATTTTGTTCACGTTTAATGATTGAAAAACTGATTCTCCATTTGGCATATTTATCGTTGGCTTCATATTGAAGATGGATGCCTTAAATGGCTTCCTGCATTGGTCATTACCAAAAGATATACTCAAATCAATTTTTTCGGCCTGCTTGGCATAAGCAGTTTGCAGCGGCCATTTAAAATCGAACTGCTGGCTATCAAAAAAATGTTTATGCCGTAACCGATTTGTTTGCCAAGAAATATAAATTCCAATGCTTAATAAAGGAATTGATGCTATCAATAACCAATACAGATCAGCATTACCAGTGTATGCTGTTTTAATAAGAATCAGATTTAAAATCAATGCAAAAGCTACAATGCTTTTCCCAAGCCAGGGCGCTTTCTTATATTGCATCATTGCATTGAAGTTTAGTTTCTTAAAAATCCTACTTTCACAAAATAATCATAGCCGGGTATTATCAACCGAGCGGAACAAGGATGTTTTTTATTTTAGTATTTATCATTGCCTTATGTTTTAACAATTTTACAATTTCGTTATTGCACACAATTTACAGTGAGGGTATTAAGAAGAAATTAAGAAGAAATTAGAAAGCAATTAGAAATATCATTTTAGCCTGGTATTTCCGGCAATTGGTAATTGAATATTAAAAGTTGTTCCTTTTCCAACAACAGAGCTCACTTTTATATAACCCTTATGTAATTTAATAATGCGATTGACCAATGGCAAACCTACACCAAAGCCGGTTGTTTGCCGGCTATCCTCCGTTCTGTAAAAAGGTTGAAAAATATTCTGCAATTCATATGCTGGAATGCCTTTTCCTTCATCTTCAACTGACACAATTATTGCGGATTGACTAATGGATAATTTTATTTTTGCAAGCCTGTCAGGAGAGTATTTGCACGCATTAGAAACAATATTTTTTATAGCTGTGAATAACAATTCAGCATTGCCGAATACTAATAACCTTGCTTCATCTTCGGGCAATTGATCAAACGCCAATTTTACTGAATAGCTTTTATCCATTTTTGTCATTTCACTGGGAAGCCGCATTAAAACCTCATCAATTCTTATTAAATTAAGTTCAAGTCCTCCTGCATTCCCGGATACTGTTGCAAACTCTAATAAAGTTTGTGTGAGTTTACTTAGCTGCCGCACATCCTGGTAAACTGATTGCATTGCTAAACGATATTCTTCAGGCATCCTATTCTTTTGAAGTGAAACTTGCAACTGGCTGGAAATAGAGGTTAATGGGGTAGATAACTCATGTGAGGCAGCAGAAATAAAACGCCGCTGTATTTCAAAACTTTCCTGTAAGCGGTTTAATAAGTCATTCAACGTTTCGGTTAAATACTTCCACTCATCATTTGCATTTCCGGACTTTAACCTATGTGCTAAACTCTGAGCAGAAATTGTGTTTACCTCATCAGCAATTTTCTTAAGGGGCCCTACCAATACCTTTGAAAAAAAATATCCTGATGTAAAAGCAATCAATATACCTACTATTAAACTCAACCAAAGAATAAACTTTATGCGTTGTAGATTATTTTCTCCCTGTTCATCGAATGCTGCAGCAAGAACAACTATTCGATCGTTCTTATCATAGTAAACAACAGCGTCTCTTCTGCCGGCATTTAAAGAAGCAATATTATCAAGCCTTGATTTATCTAATACTTCATTCGATATCTGTATTGTATCAGACATATTATCACTGTAAGTATATATTCTTTTGTTAAGATAATTATATGCCTGGATGGTTTTATTTTTTATAAATAATATTGGGACAGAATCTATTTTTTTCATAAATTCTTGATCATATACATCCGGCTGGTTTAGCTTATGGGATGTTGTTAAAGCCCAATTGGTTAATTGGGCCTTACTATTTTCTGACCTTATTGTATAGAAGGAGTAATAAATATAACCACATAATAATGATAACAACAGAAACATTATTACGGTAAATAACAATGTTATTTTTATTCTTACGTGCATTAATGATCTTTTAAAATATATCCCATGCCTACATGGGTTTGAATTAATTTATGCTCAAAATGTTTGTCTACCTTATTCCTTAAATAACTTATATAAACATCAATCACATTGGTATTTGTTTCAAAATCTATATCCCACACATTAATAGCAATATCCACCCTTGATACAAGCCTGTTTTTATTACGAAGCAGGTATTCCAATAACTGAAATTCTTTTGCAGTAAGGTTAATTATTTTATTATCTCTCTTTACTTCTTTGCTGTCAAGATTCATTTCCAGGTCAGCCGCAATCAATACGTTTCCAACAGGCTGGTTTTGACCCGTAGTGCGTTTGAGCAATGATCTTATCTTTAACAGCAATTCTTTAATTTCAAACGGTTTAACCATATAATCATCTGCGCCAGAATCGTATCCCTCTATTTTATCGTTCAGGGTAATCATTGAAGTAAGCATAAGAACAGGTATGTAAGCATTTCGAGAACGGATTGCTTTACATAGTTCATAACCATTCATTCCCGGAAGATTTATATCAAGAATAACAATATTAAAATCCTGGGCACAAAACAGATGGTAGCCTAATGTGCCATCGTATGCTACTTCAACGTAAAACCCGATTTCACCAAGCCCGAACTTAAGGGTATCGGCAATCTTTTTTTCATCTTCAACAATTAGTATTTTCGCTACCTCCATAAATATGTAAAATGTTTTAGTATTTCTAGCAATTTACTCCTTATCACTTAATTATTCGGATACAACCTTACCGTTCTAATAGCATTCTAATCTCTCTTTAATGCTAATCTAATAAGCTGGGTTTACTTTAGCTTTTCATACGCTATTATCAACTTAAGTAAATAAAATGGTTTTTACTAATTTAAAAGACATCCTTGTTCCCATTGATTTTAGCCTCAATACTGAGTTTATTGTAAAGCAGGCTATCGAGTTGGTTAATACAACAGGCGCAGCAATACACTTACTCCACGTTATAAAACCAAATCAGAGTAATATCCCTGCTACTGACCTTATAGTTTCGTCAGCCAATAAAAGTTATAATGCTAATAAAGTAATAAAAAAATTAGAAGAATGGAAACAGGCAATTGAAGAAACAATTACAGAAAGTAAAGTAAAAATTTACCTGGTGGAAGGTTCCGTTCATGAAAACATCATTAATGCCGCTAAAAATATTCAGCCACAACTAATAATTATAGGAGAGAAATGCAAACATAGTTTCTTTAGATATTTTCGTCCGCTTTGCCCCAATGAAATTTCAAAACTAACAGGTTGTCCTGTTTTAACCATTATCAGTGGCACAAGAAATTCGAAAATACAAAATATAGTTGTTCCTGTGCGTTCATTTATTCCAAAAAGAAAAATTGAATTGCTGCTTGTTTTTGCCAAAATATACCGGGCAAAGATACATCTTGTGGCAGTGCAGAATAAAATGGGAGCCGAAGATGCAGAAAGAAACGCTTTGCTGGAAACATACCGTTTATTAAAAACTGGGCTAACTAATTCAATTGAATATCATTTGCTGGATAGTAATAATTTTCCGAAAGCTGTGCTAAAATATGCTGAAAGTATTGGCGCAGATATGATGTTTGTAAACCCTGGTGCGGAAACTAAAATTTCATCATTTACAGGCAAACATATAAATGAGATGCTGACACCATCCTCTAAATTAAAAATTTTGTTTGTAGAGCCATTACACGATTATTGAGCAACAAAATTTACATAGTTATGGAAGTGTAGTTAAAGGCATAGTCATAATAGAGAAGAAAATAGTGGCGACTTTTATAAAAGGTAAAAATGGATAAGGCAAAAATTAAATAGGCTACAATATAACCGATTAAAAAAGTTACTATGGATACGTTACAATTCACAAGCAATGTTGACACAGTTACCGTCAAAGATTATTCCGGAACAGAAGTGTATAAAGGGAACGCGATGGAGTGTTGGTATGGAGGTAATAAATTACTGGATGAATGTAATAAAGAGGTTGCCTCCATTGAGGATCAATTAAAAGTTGCAACGGAACATGCCAGCGTAATCAAGAAGGCCGTTTCGCAGGAATTTGATAAATGGGATATTGATATGCTTTCTGATTATATGCTTAATACCCATCATCGTTATACTAAAGAAAATGCTGTTATTATTTACGACCTTATTCAAAAAACCGCCTATAAGTATGGTGAAGCTCATCCTGAATTGTCAAAGCTGGCTACAGCCAGCTTCCTATTCTTTCAACCTTTCCTGAATCATTTGATGAAGGAAGAGCAAATGCTGTTTCCCGCTATCAGGCAATTAACAAAATATAAAAGAAACCCGGCAAAGGCTATTTATACAACTTTAGGTTTTGTTAAATATTGGGTTATGCTGTTACAAAAAGAAAATCAGGTGGCTGGGGAAGATATGCGGCTGTTTCGTAAGCTTACCAATAATTACAACTTACCGGTAAATTGGTCTAATTCGTTTAATTATCTGCTTAAGAAAATGAAAGAATTTGAAAATGATTTGTTCCTGTATGTTCATCTTCAAAATACTATCTTATTTCCTAAGGCAACAATGCTGGCCGAAGAATTTTCGGGCAATCATTTGAAACTTATCAGTTATGAAAACAATTCTTTTAAATAGGGTTAATAAACCAGTTGAAGAGATGGGTACTCCTCATTTTTTGGTTATTTGAATTTGAACAAGTAGCCTGAAATAAAAAAATAAATAATCAACAACATAATCATGTACTGATATTTTATGGGTTTCGTAAATGGGTAAGTTAGTAAAAAGTAATAGTTATGCAAAAAACCAACGTGAGACGAAATGAGTATATTAAAATGCTTTCCCGGGAGCATCATTTTAGCATACTTTTTTGCTGGAAAATCAGGCAAGGGTTAAAAAGTGAAGTAGCCATGGAGCGTATCTGTAAATATGTACAATATTTCTGGCAATATTTACAACCACATTTTCGGGAAGAAGAACAGATTTTTTTTGCTCCAATGAAAGATCGGATGGTTCAGCGGGCCATAAATGAACATAAATACATAAAGAAACAGATAATAAATTTGGAAAATCATTCAGAAAATAATGCACGAAAACTTCTTGTAGAATTAGCCGACCTGGTGTATGACCATGTGCAATATGAAGAAAGAGAATTGTTCCCACATTTGGAAAGAACATTAAGTAAAGAGCAGATAGAAAATATCAGTAACCAAATTCAGAAACACCATCCCTCATCACTACAGGAATTTTACAAAGATCAATTTTGGAATATTTAATTAAAAAAACTAATAGCGTTGATTACTAAAAAGAGCAAGAAACTAAAACAATAAGCAGGCTAACATATAAAAAATCGAAATGAAAATTTCTTCACATCTTAAAAAAATCCTGTCCATTGATATTGGAGGTACATTTATTAAAGCCACCGTTTTAAATCAGGAAGGGGGACATTTAAAAGACTTCAAAAAAGTAAAGACTGCTGGTTCCGCTTCGCCTGAAAAAGTTTTAGAAGCAATTCAAAAACTGGTTAAAGGCTTTCAAAACTATGACATGGTTTCAGTTGGGTTTCCTGGGTATATAAAAAAGGGAGTTGTTTTTACAGCTCCCAACCTGGGTACTGATTTATGGAAAGAAGTTAACTTAAACAAACTTCTTACCGCTACTTTAAGTAAACCTGTACGCATAGTAAATGATGCGGATATGCAGGGTTTAGGTGTAGTAAGTGAAAAAGGATTGGAGATGGTAATTACACTTGGCACCGGATTTGGAACTGCACTATTATTGGACGGGCATTTGCTGCCACATCTGGAGCTGGCGCATCATCCCATTACAAAAAATAAAACATATGATGATTATATAGGGGATGCGGCTTTAAAAAAAGTAGGTAAAGAAAAATGGAATAAAAGAATGGAAAGAGTTTTAGCTATTCTAAAAACGGTATTTAATTATGATCGCCTGTACATAGGTGGGGGCAATTCCGCTAAACTCAATTTTAAACTTGATAAAAATATAAAAATTATCACAAATAAAGATGGTATAAAAGGAGGCGCCAGGTTATGGCAGCTTGATGAAAACCTTTTCATTAAATCTCATAATGTTTCTCATAAATAAATTAAAGTTTTATTTATTAATCATGAAAACTCAAACACAAACTATAGAACAAACAGCTATCAATACAGTGAGAATATTAGCTGCAGATGCTGTACAAAAAGCAAATTCCGGTCATCCGGGTACGCCGATGGGGCTTGCTCCGATAGGGCATGTATTGTGGTCGGAAACTATGAACTATAATCCGCAAAACCCTGATTGGGCTAACCGTGACCGTTTTATTTTGTCTGCAGGGCATGCATGTATGTTACAATATTCTTTTTTGTACTTAACCGGTTATAATCTCAGTTTGGATGACATTAAAAGCTTTCGACAACTGCACAGCAAAACAGCAGGTCATCCTGAATACGGATTGTTAGCCGGTATTGAAGTAACCACAGGCCCATTGGGTCAGGGTTTTGCAAATGGTGTGGGATTTGCCATCGCACAAAAATATATGGCCGCCCGTTACAATATGCCGGACTTCGATATTTTCAATTATAAAATTTATGCCATTTGCAGCGATGGTGATATGATGGAAGGTGCAACTGCCGAAGCCGCATCACTGGCCGGCCATCTGCAATTAGGTAATATCATTTATTTGTATGATGATAACCATATTACCATTGAAGGAAATACTAACCTGGCATTTGATGAAGACGCAGCTCAACGTTTTGAAGCGTATGGCTGGCATGTACAGGTGCTTGCAGATGGAAATGATTTAGATGCTTTGTCGGCGGCAATAAAAAAAGCACAAAAAGAGATCAATCGCCCTTCGCTTATTAAAGTACGCACCCACATAGGTTATGGTAGCCCCAATAAAGCAAACACTGCCAGTGCGCATGGGTCTCCACTTGGTGAAGATGAAGTGAAATTGGTGAAAGAAAATTTTGGCTTTGATCCCGATAAATATTTTGAGGTGCCCGGTGAAGTATTAAATTATTATCGTGAAGCAGGTAAGAAAGGTATTAAAAAAGAACAGGACTGGAATGAATTGTATAACAGTTATAGAAAAGAATATCCTGAACTTGCTAATGAATTCGAATCACTCTGTAACGGTAAATTACCGCAGGGATGGAAAGAAAGGTTGCCGGTTTTTAAAGCCGGTCAAAATAAAATAGCAACCCGGAAAGCTTCGGGCAAGGTTTTGAATGCGATAGCAAATTATTTACCAAATTTAGTTGGTGGCTCAGCAGATTTGGCCCCTTCCACAGATACCAACCTGGAAGAATACAAATCATTTTCTCCAACAAACCGAAGTGGCCGTAATTTTCATTTTGGAATCAGGGAACATGCCATGGGTGCAATTTTAAACGGAATGGCGCTTACAAAATGTATCATTCCTTATGGTGCTACATTCCTGATATTTTCAGATTATATGCGGCCACCAATCAGGCTGGCAGCCATTATGAAGATTCGCCCCATTTTTATTTATACTCATGACAGTATTGGTTTGGGAGAAGATGGTACTACCCATCAACCGGTTGAACAACTTATTGGTTTAAGATCAGTTCCCAATGTAACAGTGATCCGCCCGGCAGATGCAAATGAAACCACTCAGGCATGGCGTGTAGCGCTTGAGCATTCGGGCGGACCTGTTGCATTGATATTAACCCGCCAGGAAATTCCGGTGATTGACCAGGAAAAATATACGAAGGCGGCTGAATTGGAAAAAGGGGCTTACATCTTATCCGAATCAGAAAAAACTCCTCAAATTATTTTAATAGCCACTGGTTCTGAAGTTCAATTAATATTAACAGCACAACAAAAACTAAAAGAACAAAATATTTCCGCAAGAGTGGTAAGCATGCCATCCTGGGAATTATTTGAAAAACAGGATAATGATTACAAAGAAAAAATATTTCCAAAAAATTTGAGGAAAAGATTGGCGGTAGAGGCCGGATCAACTTTAGGCTGGCATAAATACGTAACAGATGAAGGCGATGTAGTTGGTATCAATAAATTTGGAGAATCTGCCCCCGGTGAAGAAGTGATGAAGGAATATGGCTTTACTGTAGAGCATGTGGTAAACAGGGCTAAAGCATTGCTTTGATAACGCAAGTAATTGAGTAAATGATTTGAATAAACTGTTAACCTTTGTCAGATTAGCTACGCTGTCATTTATATAAAGATTGTAAAATGAAAATAGGCATCTGTACAGATCATGGAGGATACGCATTAAAAGGCATCATTCATCCCTTCTTAATAAAAATGGGTTATGAAGTGGTTGATTTTGGAGCATTCAAACTGGATGCTGAAGATGATTATCCTGATTTTGTAATTCCATTGGCCAGGGCAGTTGCTAACAATGAACTTCAACGGGGTATTGCAATTTGTGGCAGTGGCGTTGGTGCAGCTATCGCCGCTAATAAAATTGCAGGCGTAAGAGCAGCATTAATACAAGATCACTTTTCGGCACACCAGGGTGTTGAAGACGATGATATGAATCTTATTTGCCTTGGGGGCCGGGTTACAGGTTTTGCGAGTGCACAGGAATTAATACTTGCGTTTTTAAAAGCAACATTTTCAGGTGCAGAACGACATTTGCGAAGGCTGCAAAAAATTAAACAATTGGAAAAAAATTAAACTTAACGTACATGAAAAGCAATAAAGTAAAAAGCATACATGATTTTGGTCAAAGTATCTGGCTTGATTTTTTTGACCGGAAAATTATGGACTCAGGAGACTTACAAAAACTGATTGATGAAGATGGTGTTAGTGGTGTTACATCCAACCCTTCCATTTTTGAAAAAGCCATTACCGGTAGTTCAGATTATGATGAAGATATTTCAACACTGTCCGGAAAAGAAAACAGCAATGAGAAAATATTCTTCAGCCTTGCTGTTAAAGATATTAAACGTGCCGCCGATTTTTTTAAAACAGTCTATGAAAAGACGAACGGTGAAGATGGTTTTGTAAGTCTTGAAGTTTCGCCACGGCTTGCCCATGATACAGATGGGACAATAAAACAAGCCAGAGAATTATGGAAGGCTGTTGACCGCAAAAATGTAATGATTAAAATACCTGCTACAGCAGAAGGCTTGCCTGCCATAAGAAAGTGTATCAGCGAAGGGATAAATATTAATATAACCTTGCTGTTTGGTTTGCCACGTTACAAGGATGTGGTTGATGCATATCTTTCCGGGCTGGAAGACAGGATTAAAACCAATCAACCCATCAATCAAATTGCTTCGGTAGCCAGTTTCTTTATTAGCCGTATAGATGTGATAACCGATCCCCTTCTTGAGGGTAGAAAGCTGTTCGATTTGAAAGGTGAAGTAGCCATTGCATCAGCAAAAAAGGCTTATGAAATTTACAAAAATATTTTTAGTAGCGATCGTTTTAAAAAACTGGAAGCAAAAGGAGCAAAACGGCAACGTGTGCTGTGGGCAAGCACCAGCAGTAAGGATCCGTCGTTTAGTGATGTTAAATATGTGGAGGCATTAATAGGCGATGAAACCATCAATACCATTCCGATAGAAACACTGGATGCTTTTAACGATCATGGAAAGGCAGGAAATAACCTGGAGAATGATATGGATAACGCAACGGGGATACTGGCACAGTTAAATGCCCGTGGTATTGATATCAACATCATAACTCAAAAGCTGGAAGATGAAGGCATAGGGAAATTCAATAAAGCTTATGATAAACTTTTAAAAGCTATTGAAGAGCAAAAACAAAAGCAAATGGTCTCGTAAATATGCTTGTATGAAAACAGATGAAATAAAAGTAATTTTTTTAGATATTGGCGGGGTACTGCTCAGCAATGGCTGGGGTCATGAATCACGGCAAAAAGCCGCAGAGAAATTTGGCCTCGACTATGAGGAAATGGATGCTTTACACCATTTTATTTTTAATGTTTATGAAATAGGCAGGATAAGCTTTGATGATTATCTTGATACGGTTGTTTTTAACCATACAAGAGATTTTACAAAAGAACATTTAAAAGCATTTATTTTTTCTCAATCTACAGAACTACCTGATATGCTTCAATGGTTTAAAGAATGGAAGCAAACTTGCGGCTTCCGCATTATATCAATCAATAACGAAGGCAAAGAACTTAATGATTACCGGATTAAGGCATTTGGTTTACATCAGTGTTTTGACGCATTTGTTTCTTCTTGTGAAGTAGGAATGCGGAAACCAGATCCGGGCATTTTTAAATTGGCAATGGGCATAGCACAGGTTTCGCCGCAGGAGTGTCTTTATTTTGATGATCGGCCATTGCTTGTACAAGCTGCTCAAAAATTGGGAGTACAAAGTTTTCATCACCAAGATTTTCCATCCACCAAAAAAATACTGGAAGGTCTTAAAATAGAAAAATAATGGATAATGAAAAATATACAATTGGTATGATTGGGCTTGGAACCATGGGATGTAGCCTGTTGCTGAATATTGCCGATCATGGTTTTTCCGGCGCCGGATATGATAAAAACGGGGACAAGGTTTCTATCCTTAATCAATTGGGCAAGGGCAAAAATGTAAAAGGATATACTGGCATTAATAATTTTATTCAAAGTCTTGAAAGTCCACGGGTATTGATGATGCTGGTACCTGCCGGTAAAATTGTAGATGATGTGATTGCAGAGTTGCTCCCCTTATTGGATAAAGGTGACATTATTATTGATGGCGGTAATTCACATTTTACTGATACCGGACGCCGTTCAGCTACCTTAGAAGAAAAGGGTTTTCATTTTTTTGGAATGGGCATTTCAGGTGGTGAAGAAGGTGCCCGCCATGGTCCCAGCATGATGCCGGGTGGTGATAAACAAGGCTATAATCATGTTCAGCATATTTTTGAAGCAATAGCTGCAAAGGTGGGTAACGACCCCTGTGTAACCTATATAGGCCCCGGTGCTTCGGGGCATTTTGTAAAAATGGTTCACAATGGAATTGAATACGCATTGATGCAATTGATTGCTGATACTTTTGAAATTTTAAAGAAGGGGCTTCGCCTGGATAACAAGGCAATTCACAACATTTTTAACCAATGGAATAAAGGCCGCCTGCAATCTTTTCTGCTTGAAATAACTGCTGAAATTTTTTCTTTCAAAAATGATGGTGACGATAATTTATTATTGGATGAAATCAGAGATGAAGCTAAATCGAAAGGCACAGGAAAATGGACCTCACAAATTGCAATGGATTTAAATCTGTCCATTCCGGTAATTGATATTGCTGTTTCAATGCGTGACTTATCCAAATATAAATCTTTACGAACACAGGCCGCAGCTATCTATACTGATGCACCAGGTAGGACATTAACAGATAGTCCTGATGAATACTTAGTAAGTCTTGAGCAGGCATTTTATTTCTGCATGGCTAATGCTTATGCACAGGGTATGCACTTGCTTTACAAAGCATCCTTAACTTATAATTATAAACTTAAACTTGATCAGATTGCAAAGATTTGGCGTGGCGGCTGTATCATTAGATCAGCATTTTTAAAAGATATTTATACTGCCTTTCATGCAAATGCAAAGCTTGAACATTTGCTGTTAGATGACTCAGTTCAATCAACACTTAAAAAGTGTTTACCGGGCATCCGCAAAGTTGTTTCAGGTGCAGCAATACATGGGTTGGCCATACCGGCTTACGCTGCATCATTGAGTTATTTTGACTCTTTTCGAAACGAAAGAATGCCCTTTAATCTAATACAGGCACAACGGGATTTTTTTGGAGCACATACTTATGAGCTTCTTGGAAAAGAAGGTGTTTTTCATTCGCAATGGAATCAAAAAATAGAATAAAATGGAACAAACAGAAAAATCAGTTCCAACAATAATTATTATTCTTGGTGCAACAGGAGATTTAACCTGGCGGAAATTGATCCCAGCTATATACAATCTTTATTTGGATAAATGGATACCGGAAAAATTTGCCGTACTCGGAATGAGCCGCAATAATATGGCTAACAAAGAATTTCGAAAACACCTGCATGAAGGCGTAGATAAATTTTCACGAAGAGGTAAATCAAAAAAAGCTGAATGGGATAATTTCGAAAAATACCTTAATTATCAAAAAGGAGAATTTAATATTAACTCAACCTATTCAAACATAGAAAAACAAATAAAATTATTTGAGAAAAAGTGGAAAGTTGCTACCAATCGGATTTTTTACCTAGCCGTTCCACCAAATTCATTTGAAGAAATTGCAATGAAATTAGGTGCTTCAAAGCTTGCCGAAAATAAGTTGCAAAGCCGCATAGTAATTGAAAAACCTTTCGGGCATGATATGGAAAGTGCTAAACATTTAAATAATTTACTTCATACCATTTTTGATGAATGCCAGATTTACCGTATTGATCATTATCTCGGTAAAGAAACCGTTCAAAATATTCTTGCTTTTCGATTTGCCAATGCAATGTTTGAACCTATCTGGAACCGCAATTACATAGATAGTGTTCAAATAACTGTTTCGGAACAATTAGGAGTTGAGAACAGGGGAAATTATTACGAAACTGCCGGAGCACTTCGTGATATGATACAAAATCACCTGCTGCAATTGCTCTGCCTGATTGCCATGGAACCTCCTGTATCTTTTGAGGCTGATGAAGTTCGTAACCGTAAAGTAGATGTGTTGAATGCCTTGCGAAAGATTCCCCCTGAAGAAGTTCATCAATATGCCGTTCGGGGACAATATGGTGCAGGATGGATACAGGGGAAAAAAGTAATTGGGTACCGGCAAGAACCGGATGTAAGTAAAGAATCTGCAAAAGAAACATTTGCTGCTGTAAAATTGTTTATTGACAACTGGCGATGGCAAGGAGTTCCCTTTTATATTCGTAGTGGTAAACGAATGAATGAAACAATTTCGGTTATTACTATACAATTCAGGCCCGTCCCGCATCAATCATTTCCGGCAGAAGCAAGAGCTAACTGGCAACCGAACAGGCTTATTTTGAACATACAACCTCACATGGGCATTCACATGGGCTTTCAGGCAAAACGACCCGGGCTTAAAATGTTTTTATATCCTGTTGATATGCAATTCAACTATGACGAATCATATACTTCCGGAACGCCTGAAGCTTATGAAACATTATTATTGGATATTATGGAAGGCGACTCTACTTTATTTATGCGTGCCGACCAGGTTGAAGCTGCGTGGAAAGTACTTATTCCCATTATTAATTCGTGGGAGGCAAATCCTTCTGTTAACTTCCCGAACTATAAAGCTGGTATGCAGGGCCCGGAAGATGCTGAAGCGCTTATTGCAAAAGACGGACACAGTTGGATTTAATTTTCATCAGAAAAATATTGATTATGACATACGATAAAATTGTTGAGTTAATTGGGAAAAAAGAGGAATACCTTTTTTCTCACAAATGCGAAACAATACTTAAAGAAAAATTACATCTCCCTGGCGCTGATTTTATAGACAGGACATTTATCCACTCCAATAGGAATATACAAACGCTTTGCAACCTGAATAAAATCTTTAATTCAGGCAGACTTGCAGGCACAGGATATCTTTCCATTTTACCGGTTGACCAGGGAGTGGAACATAGCGCCGGTGGATCTTTCAGCCCTAATCCTATGTATTTCGATCCAGAAAATATTATTAAACTTGCTATTGAAGGTGAATGCAATGCAGTAGTTAGTACCATGGGAGGCCTGGCAATGGTTGCCAGAAAATATGCTTATAAAATTCCTTTTATTGCTAAGATCAATCACAACGAATTGCTTACTTATCCAAATAAATTCGACCAGATAATGTTTGGTTCTGTAAGAGATGCCTGGAACCTGGGAGCCGCTGCAGTGGGTGCAACCGTTTATTTCGGATCACCGGAATCTGACCGGCAAATTACCGCAGTTTCCCAGGCATTTGAAGTAGCACATCGTTTGGGGATGGTTACTGTTTTATGGTGCTATCTCCGTAATAGCAGTTTTGAAAAAAATAAAATTGATTATGCTGCATCAGCAGACCTTACCGGTCAGGCAAATTATCTTGGCGTAACTATTCAGGCAGATATTATAAAACAAAAACTCCCTGAAAATAATGGCGGATACAAAGCGCTGAATGTGGATGGCATTAGTTATGGAAAATATGATGAACGTATCTACACTGAACTTACAACTGACAACCCAATTGATCTGTGCCGGTACCAGGTGATCAATTGTTTTATGGGAAGAGCAGGCCTCATCAATTCCGGCGGGGCATCATCAGGAAAAACAGATTTGAAAGAAGCGGTGCGTACAGCCATTATTAATAAACGGGCAGGTGGTATGGGTGTGATCTCCGGAAGAAAATCCTTTCAAAAATCTTTTGATGAAGGTGTAGCGCTTTTACATGCAATACAGGATGTTTACTTAAATAAACAAATAAATGTGGCATAATTTAGGAGTGTTATCCTTAATACAATAATGCAAGCAGACCACAATTATTATACTTAGCAAAAATCAGTATAGTGGTAATATCTATTCAGGCCTAAATAAACCAATAAAACGTAAAGAAAATAATCATTTAAAGCAATACCAGCTTATCAATGTTTACTCATTTTACCAAGGAGGAAAAAGCAATACACTTCCCTACAGACAGGCGTATGTTTATTGCCATTAAACCTTATATGCTCATAATTTTTGGCCTGCTAATCTTATTGCCCACAGGTGCTGCATGGTTACAATATTTATTAGCAGGATTACCGGCAGACCCCGGTTCCATTATGCCTGCTGCCACACCGGCTGATCCTGTAGGTATCCATTGTGGCTCAATCTCAGTCATTGGGTCAACTTCTTTTTTCTTATTCTTATTATCAGAAGTGGCCTCTCTGTTTTAGTAGATCATCCCCGGCTATACTGGAATAATGGCTGCACACCTGGTACGGATTGGATACGATTTACCCCACTTAAAAAGCCGAAGGATAAATCGTGGACTGCCAAAGAAGATGCCCGGTACATCAGCCCGTTATTAGGCTTGCCTGGTTACCGGCATACCATCGGTATAGCAAGGGCATGGCATTTTCTTACTGTTCCTTTTTTTGTATTGAATGGCGTTGTGTTTATTATCCTGCTATTTTATACGCATCAATGGCATCGCCTTGTTCCCCTATCATGGAAAATAATACCCGATTCCTGGAGCATTTTTGTCCATTACGCAACTTTTAATATGCCTGTGGAACCTAATGGATTTTATCATTTTAATGCGTTGCAACAAATCTCATATTTCGGTGTAGTATTTATCCTTGCGCCTTTGGCAATGCTTTCCGGTATGGCCATGTCTCCTGCCATTGAAAACCGGTTTCACTGGTATCCAAAATTATTTGGTAATCGTCAAAGTGCCCGTTCCATTCACTTTCTGATAATGATAGCATATATCATCTTCATAATAATACATGTTGCCCTGGTGGCAATAACTGGATTGGTTAGAAATATGAACCATATCATATTGGGAACAGATAATTCTTCCAATTTAACCGGGCTGTACATTGGGATAGGAATTGTACTGGCCACTGCAGCCTTTTGCATTTTAGCGCATTGGCTTTCCTGGCGAAAGCCCCGTTTGCTTCAGCACCTGAATGCAGCTATTAACGGAAATTTATGGCGTATTACCTTGAACCGGTTTAAGCCAAAATATTATTATCAGAAAAAGGATATTTCTCCTTACTTCTGGTCCAACGGCAAAATTCCTTCTTCGGAACAATGGCGAAATTTAGCAGAAAATAATTTTAAAGACTACAAATTAAAAATAGGAGGACTGGTAGATAACCCTGTAGAATTGTCGTTGGAAGAACTTAAAAATTTAGGTATGCAGCAAAATATTACCATGCATCATTGCATACAGGGTTGGTCTGGTATAGCAGAATGGGGAGGGTTACCTATCAGCAAAATTATTGAATTAGTTAAGCCATACGCCACTGCAACAACTGTAGTTTTTTATTCATTTGGGGAAGGGCTTTACGGTGGTTTTTATTATGACACTAACAGCCTTGATAATTGCCTGAAACCTCAATCTATACTGGCATGGGAAATGAATTATGAGCCACTGCCGCTGGTATATGGGGCTCCGCTAAGGCTTAGAGTAGAAAATCAGTTGGGCTACAAAATGGTAAAATGGATAAGCTCTATTGAATTTCTGGAAATGTATAAAGACCTTGGCAAAGGCCACGGTGGCAAAAATGAAGACGACGAATACTTTGACTTACTGGCAAATACATAAGTGGTAACTAGGTATGCCTTGCTAATGAATGATAAGAAGAACAAGTATTTTTTCTAATCTGTTTCTAATTTCTTCTTAACCCGACACTAATAGCGGCATTGTACATTACAGACTGGTAAGAATGGCTTTTGAGATGGTATTACCTTTAAAACTGAAGAAGCATTGTTCGTTAGATTTAAAAGATCTATTAAAAAGTAATTGTTTATTTAAACCTATAGATATTATGATCAGACAACTTGAAAAATTATCAAAAGAAGACAAAGATATTTTATTTAAAGCACCTGTTTTGGTGTCAGTACTCGCATCAAGTTCTTTCAATGAAGTGGAAATAAACAAATCTCAAAAAGCCGATGCTATTAAACTGGCCCATTTAAAAACTTTTACGGCTATGCCTTTGTTGCTTTCTTATTATACAGAAGTGGAGAAGGAATTTAAAGAGGCGTTTGAAGCAGCTATAAAAAAATATTTTCCGTTTGATGAGGCTAAAAGAAATGAACTGAAAAAGGAAATGGATAAGGTTAGTTTGGTTATAAATAAATTGGATAAAGAATATGCAGAAGCATTGGGCAAAAGTTTTGATCGCTACGCAAAGCATGTGAAGAAAGCGGCTCACAGCATTTTTCAGGATTTTATTTTCCCCATGCCTATTGAAGGCTTATCATATTAAATCAAATCATTCATTTGAAACGATTCTCTAAAAAAATGCATTATATAAACTTTAATAACGAAAAATAAGTCCCAATGACAACATTAAATACAGAGAACCTTACAGGTGTTAATCGGGAAGGGCCTCATCCCAACCGGCCTTTAAAATATTTGACAGCTTCATCAATAATCGGCGATAAAGTTCATAACAATACAGGTGAACACATGGGTAAAATTGAAGACATCATGATTGATGTAACTAGCGGAAAAATAGAATATTATATAATAAAATTCGGAGGTTTTATTGCCATTGGTGAAAAATATTTTTCCACTCCATTTAGTCAGCTTAAGGTTGATCCGCACAAAAAAATGTTCATATTCAGTCAAAGTGGGGAAATGCTTGAAAAAGCTCCCTGTTTTGATATTAATCATTGGCCGGAAACAAATTTCCATGCCGAGGAAACTTATTGGAGTTTTATGGGTAGACTATAAAAATTTATCCCTAAAGAGTAACAGGAAAGTAGCCAGGGAAAATCATGAAATTAATTTCATTGCACTGTTTCTATCAAAAACATAAATATGGAAGAAAAATATAACGAAGCCACTTTGCAACGCCCGGAAGGAAATCGTCCCATAGATGCATCACTTGTAGTAATTGATTTGCCAATGTTTATTAAACAAATCAAGAAGGAATCGACCTGGAAGAACAGTGACCGTAACGCAATAACAGTTTTTAAGACGAATGGCTTGCGTATTGTGCTTATTGCGTTGCATAAAGGTGCAGAAATGGCCAGGCATGTTGCCAAAGGCACCATTGGTGTACAAGTGTTAGAAGGGCGACTTCAATTTAACACAGACATACAATCTATTGAACTAAATAAAGGAGAGATGCTGGCTTTACATGAACGTATTACACATAGTGTTTTGGCAATCAGGGAATCTGTTTTTCTATTAACACTAACAACCAAATTGGAAGAAGCTGGAATTTATTAAAAAATAAAAAGAAATGGAACAGCATATTACAAAAATAAAATCAATTGAGCATATAACCCATGATGTTTTAAAAATTGTAACTGAAAGACCTCAACAGTATGTTTTTACCCCGGGCCAGGCCACGGAAATATCTATAAATAAACCTGATTGGCAAAACGAAAAGCGGCCTTTTACTTTTACCTGTCTTCCTGATAATGACTACCTGGAATTTGCAATAAAAACCTATCCAGAACATAAAGGCGTTACTAACGAATTGTTGCAACTTAACAAAGATGATGAGCTGATTTTACACGATGTATTTGGTGCAATTGCTTACAAAGGAGAAGGTGTATTTATTGCCGGAGGGGCGGGTGTAACTCCTTTCATTTCTATTTTCAGGTTTCTTCACTCAAAAAATGAAGTAGGTAACAACAAACTCATTTTTGCAAACAAAGCAAAAGGTGACATCATACTCGAGCAGGAATTTAAAAACCTGTTAGGTGAAAATTTAATTAATATTTTGTCTGATGAAAAAGTAAACGGATATGCTGATGGATATATTACTGAAAATTTTCTTAAAGCAAATATTACTGACCTGAAGAAGAAATTTTATTTATGTGGGCCTGAGCCAATGATGGAAGCAGTAGAAAAGCAGTTGTCGAATTTAGGAGTGGAAGCAAAATCAATTATCAAAGAAGAATTTTAGATATATAATTGGCGACATGGCTCGGGTATTGCCTTTGAATATTAAGAAAGAGACAAATGGAGAAAGTAAGAACTTTGTTTTTAACTAATCTTAATAGCGTACAATTTAGGCTTTAATGAATTGAAAATGAAACCAATTAGAAGATAGCTTTAATAAAATGAGGATAATTAAATGAAAATCGAAAAGATGTTCTTTAAAACTGTCAGGCAAAAATTAAAAAATGAATTCTTTAAAAAGTTTAATAATAACCACATCAAATAGTAAATTGAGCGATACTACCAATAAAACAGGTGTATGGATGGAAGACCTTGCGGCACCATACTTTATATTAAAAGATGGTGGTGAATATATAACGATAGTATCGCCCCAGGGAGGACAAATCCCTCTTGATCCTAACAGTAATTCTGCCGCAGCAACTGAAAACACCATTCGTTTTCAACATGATCCTCAGGCTATGTATCATTTTTCTCACTCTCTTCCGATAAAAGAAGTAAAGGCAGAGGATTTCGATTTAGTATTTCTTTCCGGTGGGTATGGTGCCATGTGGGATTTTCAGGATAATAGAATATTAAGAAAAATACTTGAAGATTTTAATCGTCAAAACAAACCTGTTGGTTTAGTAGGCCATGCGGTTGTTGCATTGATTTTTTTAAAAAAGGAAAATGGTGAGCCTTTAGTGAAAGGCAGAAAACTTACTGCATTTAGTAATAGCGAAGAAGAATTAACAGGATTGAATGAGAAGCCACCTTTTTTGTTAGAGTCAAAACTCATTTCACTTGGTGCATTGTACAGTAAAGGATCTGAATTTACAAGCCATGTTGTGGTTGATGGCAATTTCATTACAGGGCAAAACCCGGCCTCGTCTGTAGAAACAGCAATGCTGCTATTGTCTTTGGCACATAGAAAAAAAGTTAGCTAATTTGAAGGCTAGTGAGAAATCATTTCATAATAGATAAACAAAAAGTTCTTTTAAAGTCAATAAAAAGAATTTCATTTTAAGCTTTAATAAATAATTACAATGAAAAAGAATCGTCTTTCAAATAGCTTGCAAGCAGCACTAAACACCCAAATGACGAAAGAAGCTGAGGCTGCTCAAATTTACCTCTCGTATGCTGCATGGGCATCTAATGTTGGATATGGTGGCATAGCTAATTTTCTGTTCAGGCATGCCAATGAAGAACGTAACCACATGATGAAATTTTTAGAATATATATTGGAACGGGGAGCTAAAGTAAAAATAGAAGCTATACCTGCCCCTCCTGAAGATCCAACAAATATTCAAAATTGTTTTGAGCAGGTATTTGAGCAGGAAGTTGATAATACAAAAGGCATTTATAAAATTGTAAAATTGAGTTTTGATGAAGAAGACTGGGCTACCTGGCATTTTATGCAATGGTTTGTAAAAGAACAAACGGAAGAAGAAACCCTGGCTTTGAATCTGCTGGATAAAATTAAAATTGCAGGAGGGGAAAATGCAAGCGGCGAAGCTTTATATGCCCTTGATAAAGATTTACAAACTAAGTCGGATGATGCGGCACTAGCAGAAGAGAAAACAGCAATGAATCCTTGATTTGCGATTACATTGGCACAACAGTAATAAAAACAGAAGTATACAAAATGAAGATAAAAATAAAAAGAGTATATGAAAAACCGGATAAGGAAGACGGCATCCGCATTCTTGTAGATAGGTTGTGGCCCCGTGGCCTTACAAAGGAAAAGGCTGCAGTTGATTTATGGTTGAAAGAAATTGCTCCCAGTACGGAACTCAGGAAATGGTTTGAACATGACCCTGCAAAATGGAAAGATTTCCAGAAGCGATATAAGCAGGAACTTAAAAAGAACCATGAACAGGTTTTGCTTTTGAAAGAACAATTAAAGAAAGGAATAGTAACATTGGTTTATGGCGCAAAAGATGAAGAGCATAATGAAGCACTCATTCTTAAAGAATCGTTTAGCAGCTAACCATTGTACTTTACAGAAACGGAATTTGAATAAACCTTAAACAATAAATTATGAAAAAAATATTAATTGCCTTAGACTATGACCCTTCTGCACAAAAAGTTGCAGAAACCGGTTTTGATTTAGCAAGAGCAATGAAAGCCCAAATTATTTTGCTGCATGTAATTTCCGATGCCACCTATTATTCTTCTCTTAACTACTCCCCCATAATGGGATTTGGAGGATTTAGTAATTCATACGCAGTTGAAACAGATACTCGTGAAGAAATAAAAAAAGTCGCACAAATTTTCCTGGATAAATCAAAAGAACATTTGGGTGAGGATAAAATTGAAACCCTGGTAAAAGACGGTGATTTTGCAAAAACAATTTTAAATACTGCAAAAGAACTAAACGCTGATATAATTATTATGGGTACTCATAGCAAGCGTGGGTTGGATAAAATATTAATGGGAAGCGTAGCAGAAAAAGTTTTACACCACAGTTCCATACCACTGTTTATTATTCCTACCAAAACACCGGAAGAAAAATAAGGTATTCATTGATTAAACATTGCGGTATGCTTAAAGAGCCTTATCAGATAAAATATCATCGCAAAGTAATTTTATGTCTAGTGCCATAAGTGAAGAACAAAAAAGACTAAATGACAATTACGCCAATAAAAAAAATTGGTTGAAATGGGGGCCCTATTTATCAGAAAGGCAATGGGCTACTGTAAGAGAAGATTATAGCCCAAATGGCGATGTGTGGAATTATATTACACATGATATGTCCCGTTCCAAAGCCTATCGCTGGGGCGAAGACGGCATTGCCGGTATATCTGACCAGCATCAAAAAATATGTTTTGCCATTGCTTTGTGGAATGGCCGGGATGCAATTTTAAAGGAAAGGCTTTTTGGCCTTACGCCCACCCACGGCAATCATGGCGAAGATGTAAAAGAGTTGTATTACTATCTTGATAATACGCCTGCACATTCTTACATGAAATATTTATACAAATATCCGCAGGCTGCTTTTCCTTATCAGGAACTGGAACAAACAAATCAAAGGCGAAATAAGTTTGAAAATGAATATGAAATTGCCGACACCGGTTTATTTAATGACAACAGGTATTTTGATGTGTTTATTGAATATGCTAAAAATAATGAAGAAGACATCTGTATCAAAATTTCTGTTTTTAACCGGAGTAAAAACAATGCGCCAATAACTATATTGCCCACTTTGTGGATGCGCAATTTGTGGTCGTATGGATTAATAAATGAAAAGCCAAACATTGAACTGAACGAACAAAATACTTCAGTTGGTGAATTAAAAATCACCGATAGTATCATGGGAAATTATTCCTTCTATTTTGAAAATACGGCAACAGTTTTATTTACTGAAAACGAAACAAACAAGGAACGCTTATATGGTGCAGCAAATGAAAGCCCTTTTGTAAAAGATGTTTTTCACGCCGCTGTTATCAACAATGACATTAAATTATTTGACAATAAAAAAAGTGGCACAAAATGTTCGCCGGTATTTTCTTTTAATATAGAACCAGAAAGTACAGTGATAATTAAATTACGTTTAAGCAAACAATCACTGCCCGACCCGCTGGGAAAAAATCATGCCGACACATTTGCTAAACGTGTAACCGAAGCAGATGATTTTTATAGTCATCTTATAAAATCAAAAAATGAAGATTTAAGAAATATTCAACGGCAGGCTTATGCCGGCATGTTATGGAACAAACAATTTTATCATATTGATATTCCCCGTTGGTTAAATGGCGACCCCGGCCAACCTCCGCCTCCTACAGAAAGAAAAAATGGGCGAAATAGTGAGTGGCTTACATTAAACAACGAAGACATTATTTCTATGCCGGATAAATGGGAATATCCCTGGTATGCCAGTTGGGACCTTGTGTTTCATTGCATTCCATTGGCTTCAATAGATGCTCAATTTGCAAAAAATCAACTGGTATTATTATTAAGAGAATGGTACATGAATCCTTATGGCCAGTTACCTGCTTACGAATGGTCTTTCAGTGATGTAAACCCACCTGTGCATGCATGGGCTTGTATGCAGGTTTATAAAATTGATAAAGAACGAACAGGTGTTGCAGATACTTCTTTTCTGGAAAAAGTATTTCAAAAATTACTCATTAATTTTACCTGGTGGGTGAATCGTAAAGACAGACTGGATAATAATGTTTTTGAAGGCGGTTTTTTGGGCCTGGATAATATTGGGATTTTTGATAGAAATAATGTGCCGGGTGGAGGAATTTTAGAACAGGCCGATGGCACTGCATGGATGGGAATGTATTGCCTCAACATGATGGAAATAGCATTGGAATTGGCTCAAACCAATAAAGTTTATGAAGACCTGGCTACCAAATTTTTTGAACATTTCACTTACATAGCAAGTTCGCTCAATCACATCAGTGAAGATTTCGAAGGGGCCTGGGATGAGGAAGAAGGCTTCTTTTATGATGTGCTTAAAATGCCTGATGGGAAATTTATCCCTGTTAAAATCCGTTCTCTTGTTGGGCTTACTACCTTGTTTGCTGTGCATGTAATTGATAGAGAATTGTTAGAAAAAGTACCGGAATTTCATTACCGTTTAAAATGGTTTGTTCAATACCGGCAAAAAAATAATCAATACCAGGTTATAGAAGATATTGATGAAAAAAGCGGAATATTACTTTCATTAGTGCCGTATAAAAAATTGAAAAAGATTTTAGAAGCCCTGCTTGATGAAAATGAATTTTTATCACCCGGTGGAATCCGCTCACTTTCAAAAATTCATCAAAAGCCCTACACGGTAATTGTTGATGGCAAGGAGTTTGGACTTAACTATCAACCCGGCGAATCAAACTCCAATTTATTTGGTGGCAATTCTAACTGGCGTGGGCCTGTTTGGATACCCATGAATTACCTGATTATTCTGGCACTTGAAAAATATCATAAATATTACCAGGATGAATTACTAGTTGACTTACCGGCTCATTCAGGAAATGGGGTAAACCTTAAAACAGTAGCTGATGAATTAAGCAATAGGCTAACCAAAATATTTGTAATAACCCCGGAAGGGAAAAGACTTTTAAATGGGCAGGAAGATTTATTTAACCATGATAAACATTTTAAAGACCTGGTTTTATTTTATGAATGTTTTCATGGGGATAATGGCCGGGGGGTCGGGGCTTCACATCAAACCGGTTGGACTGGATTGATTGCGGAAATAATTGATAAACTACATTGATAATATTTAATAGAATTGTTTGGCCAGAATCAATAAAAAATGAAAGAAGAAAATAAAACTATCTGGACTATCGGCCACTCCACCCGGCCTTTTGAAGAGTTTGTCGCAATGCTTCATTCTTTTAAAATTGAAAAATTAGTGGATATCAGGAGTTTTCCCGGCTCCCGTAAATTTCCACAGTACAATAAAGAAGCATTGCAAATTTCTTTGCCTCAAAACAACATAGAATATGTACATTTAAAAGAGCTTGGTGGTAGAAGAAAAGTATCTCCTGATTCTAAAAACACCGCCTGGAGGCATGCGGCTTTCCGTGGTTATGCAGATTATATGGGAACCGATATTTTTAAAAATGGAATTAAAGAACTTGAAAAAATTGCATTCAAAAAACGCACGGCCTATATGTGTTCTGAGGCTGTGTGGTGGCGCTGCCACCGTTCAATGGTTTCTGATTATTTAAAAGTACACGGCTGGAAGGTAATACACATTATGGGTATTGGAAAAGAAGAAGAACATCCTTACACGGCTCCTGCAAGAATTGTAAAAGGAGAACTCTGACTTATGAAGAAGTGCCTGTTTAGAAATATTAAAATCCGGTTGCAGGATTATTTGAAATAGAGATGAAATTTGATTTGTGTTTAAAATTTATTATTGCTTAGTAAAGCAATTTTGTAAAACTAAATAAATTCTTAGGTGCTGCAATGAAAACACTTTTAAATAAAATATTACAATGCGAAGTGTGTAAAAATTATTTGCCTCTGGGGCCAAGGCCTGTTGTTCAATTAAATCCTTTTTCAAAAATAATTATTATTGGCCAGGCTCCGGGCAGGCGTGTGCATGAAACCGGTATTCCGTGGAATGATGCCAGTGGAAAAAAATTAAGAGAATGGATGAATGTGGATGAAGAAATGTTTTATGACTCCACTGTTTTTTCCATCATGCCCATGAGCTTTTGCTATCCCGGAAAAGGAATCTCGGGAGATATTGCACCCCGTAAGGAATGTGCTCCGTTGTGGCATCCCCAATTTTTTGAAAGTTTAAAAACAAAGCCGCTCATTATATTGATTGGGCAGTATGCACAACGTTATTATTTGAAAAGTAAATTCAATGGCAGCCTTACCGAAACGGTAAAAAATTATGCAGCATTTCTTCCTGAATATTTTCCTTTACCACATCCTTCTCCCCGAAATCAAAACTGGGTAAAAATAAATCCCTGGTTTATGGAGGAAGTTGTTCCTGAATTGCAGAAAAGAATAAGTTTAGCGATAAGTGTGGCAAAACTGCCAAAGTAAGACAAATTAATTGTTGTATGTGAAAACAGGTAAAAATTACAGCCATGAAACAAAAATTTAAAACCGGTGAACATGTAACCTGGAATTCAGAAGCCGGTCATGTATCCGGAACGATAATTAAAATACACACAACAAATTTTAATTACAAAGGCTATACACATCATGCCAGTAAAGAAGATCCGCAATTTGAAATCAAGAGCGATAAAACAGAACATATTGCTGTTCATAAAACCAGCGCACTTTCAAAAAAATAAAAAAGTTAATTTGAAAACGAAAATGAAAATGATACTCATATTTGTCTCAACGCTTGATGGAAAGGTAACAAAATGGGGCAGCCCTCATGTTAAGTTGTGGTCATCTCACCAGGATCAGGACTATTATAAAAAGATATGGGATGAATCACAGCTTATTGTTATGGGAAGCGCCACATTTAATGCTGAGTCATTTCCTCCCTCAAATCATCAACTTATTATTATGACGGGACACCCTGATAAATATAAAAGCCTGCAGGTTTCGGGAAAGATTGAATTTACAAAGGAATCACCCCTTGAGTTGATTGCACGCTTTAAAAGCTAAGGCCATAAACAAATGCTGGTAGTTGGCGGGCCGCATGTTGCCACTTTATTTTTAAAAGAACAATTAATTGATGAAGTATGGTTGACAATTGAGCCTAAAATATTTGGAACGGGAGGTAATTTTGCAACAGATGTAAATCTGGATATCAATTTACATTTGATCCACTGCGAAAAAGTAAATGACCAAGGAACATTGATAACTAAATATGCAGTAGTGAAGAAATGAAATAATGGATATTTATTTGATAAAATAAAATATAAAAAATGACAAAGCCGAAAAGTCTTGGAGTAGAGAAAGCACATTTAATAAAACAGCTTCATATCTATGGTGATTTAATAGTGCTTCCTAATATCTGGGATCCGCTGGGGGCAATTATGCTGGAAAGCTTAGGGTACCCGGTTATTGCCACGGCAAGTGCATCTATTGCTTTTAGCAATGGTTATCCCGATGGAGAAAAAATTCCGTTTATAGACCTATTGCAGATTTTGCAAAGAATAGTACAAAGTGTAAAGGTTCCTGTTACTGCCGATATTGAATGCGGTTATGCCGAAAATAATATTATACTTAAAGAAAACATTAAGCAGCTTATTGATACAGGGATAGTAGGGATTAATTTTGAAGACAGCCATCCAGCAGGTGAAAAATTAATTTCGATAAAAGAACAATGTGAAAAGATAAAGATCATTAGAGAAGCAGCGGCTGAAATGGGGATACCGCTTTTCATTAATGCCAGAACGGATGTGCTACTAAAAGCAAATCAAATGACTGAAGAAGAAAAACTGGCAGAAGTATTAAGCAGAGGAAAAGCTTACACAGATGCCGGAGCCGATTGTTTTTACCCCATTCTCTTAAAGAAAAAAGAAGATATAGAAACGATTGTTAATGCAATTAATTTGCCTGTAAACATTTTATTGCTTCCTGGAATTCCGGATTTTGAAACTTTAAAAAATATAGGTCTGTCAAGAATAAGTCTTGGCCCGGGATTTTTAAAAAACGCCATCAATGCCATGAAAAATATAGCTGAAAAATTATTGCACTATGAAGGAATGCAGGAAGTAGTGGATAACCCTGTTACTACCGCTTACCTAAACAATTTAATTTCCAAAAACTAAACAGATGAGCCGAATATCAATTAAAGATTTAGAACCAAATGCATACAAAGCCATGCTTGGTTTGGAGCAATATATGAGGAATACTAAAATTTCTCCCCTGCTATTGGAGCTAATAAAAATAAGGGCTTCACAAATTAATAGTTGTGCTTATTGTATAGATATGCATACTCAGGAAGCAATGAATATTGGTGAAACAGCACAGAGGATTTTTGCCTTATCCGCCTGGAAAGAATCACCCTTATTCACAGCAGCAGAAAGAGCCGTATTACAATTAACGGAAGAAGTTACGCTTATTTCAAAAGATGCTGTAAGCGATGAAACTTATGACAGGGTTTTAAAAATTCATGGAGAAAATGATCTGGCACAAATTATCATGCAGATAATTATTATTAATTCATGGAACCGCATTGCTGTTTCTACCAGGCAGGTTTTTGGGTAATTTGTTTAAAAATATTTTCTCCTAATAAGATTGTGTAGAAATAATAATTGTAGTATTCGCCAGTTCATCATTCACCTGTACATCACAGGATAGTGTACTTCTTTTTATTGCTTCATGTTTTTCGCAAATCTCTACCATACAGGTACCGCAGCTCCCCATGCCGCAACACAATCCAAAACCAGTTAAAGCTAAACGATCAGAAATCAATGTCATTAAAGTATGATATTGATTTCTGCTGGTTAGCACCCGGTATTCTTCTCCTTTGTAAACAAGCGTAAAGATGATCGTGTTCTTTTCATCTTCAACAATCAATATTTTACCAGCTACCATGAGTTGGTTAGTCTTTTTTATGGCAAATTACTATATATCATTTTGACACTTGGTAAATTTTCTATTTCTAATGAGATTCTAATCTGTAATTAATGCCACACTAACTGTGAGGTTTTAGTTTAGCCTCTGATTTAAATATATTTAACTGATTAAATAAAATATTTTCCGGTATGTTAAAAATTATTCTAACCCCCATTGATTTTACCATTAATGCAGAGTATGCGGTAAAGCAGGCAATAGAGCCATATTTAATCTATACCTGCATATTGAGCCGAATGCTAGTCAATACATTAATAATGATAAATGAATTGTTGTTCTTAAAGATAAGAATTAAGCGAAAGAGTCTTTTATTCTGTTACTGATCGTAATGTTTTTTCATCCCTGTTTTTAAAACATACAGTAAAGGAGATAGAAGCTGAAGGGATGTTTGTAAAACATTCGCATTTATTGGAGGGAACATTAAAAGCCTACTCTATGAATGATACCGGTAACGTATTGCCACCCCGGCGGTACTTGTCCGGTCGCAGTGGGGGCAAAGCCGCCCACTTGCCCAGCCAATAATTGCCGAAACCAACGCACCTTGCATCACCTTCCATAATTAGATTTCGATAGTTTTAAACTTTCTCCTTCGTAACCATCCTAACGAACATTTCGGTCCCGCAAAAAAAACAAATACTACACAAAGTTGCCCATTGGCGCCCCCCCCACGAAACCCACCCGGACGCATCCAATCTTTTTAGCCATAAACACAGCCCCAACGCACAGCCCCAACATTTATGCTAAAAAAATTTGGAGTGCGCCGATGCCCAATGGCTGATACAGTTCTGTATTTATATTTTTTCATTTCTTAAATTTTATGTTATGTATCATTTATTCTGTTACGCTGCTTCTTGTCAGGTTTGGGTTTGTGCTGCTAATGGTTGGCATATTTATGTTAGTCATGGCGTTGTTATTGGTCGTTATCGTTATCCGCCTCCAGGTTCTAAGCGTTGGTTAGCAATGCTTCATTAGTTTAGCCCTTCGGGGCTTTTTTTTGTTTTGATAGAAATTGATGGATAGGGCAGAAAAGGCCGTGAACAATTTATCCCTCGAAGACAATTGCAGCAATTGTCGTTCTTCCAATAACTGCAATTGAAATAACGTCCCGGTCCTTACCAATTATTTTATTTGCGTATCGCTGCAACCAACGCTTCTTAATATTGTCTGCAAGCAGTTTCTATTTCGGGCTGGAATGACATAGCCTTTCTTCCTCACCATACAAAAAGTGTAGTTATTGTTTATTATTAATAAACATGGCTCCGTCATTTATTTCGGCCGAAAGCTGTCGAATGGTTTTGGTAGTAAATAATGCGATAAGTTGTTTTTTTATGATTTTGTATTGTGAATGCATAGGGCAAGGATGATTTTCAGAACATATCTTTAATCCCATTACACATTTTTCGAGTATTTGATCCTCGCCCATTGCTTCAAGGATGAAGCGTGCAGGTAAGTTCTTTGCCTTTTCGGAAATATAAAATCCGCCATTGGGCCCACGTACTGAGCTTACTACTTTATTTTCTTTTGTAAGGGATTGTAAGATCTTGGCGGTAAAGGATCTTGGCGAATCAATTGCTTCCGAAATTGCTTCAATACCGAGCTTTTGCTCTTCAGAACTATTCCGGGCTAAAAATATTGTTGCCCGTAATGCATATTCAGTTGCTTTTGAGAACATATAAAGGTTTAAGATGGAAAGCTGGTCATTTTAAAAGGGTTGCGTTTATGGTGCAATGGCATCTTCCGTCCATTCGGCATACGAATCTTTTGTTTCAAATAATTTTAAGTGAACCAGTTTTATTTTATCGGGCAAAGCTTGTTGCAGTACCTGTTTTATATAAAGCAATAGATTTTCGGCGGTTGGTTCCGCTTCAAAGATAACGAGGTTTTCTGTTAATGAATATTTTGGGTTTGCCTTAATAAAGTCAGCAGATAACACCAGTAAGTGATCTAAATTTTCTATAACAGCTGATCTAACCAGTTTTTTTATCACTTTAAAATCTATTATAAAACCGGGAGCCGGTATGTAAGCAGTCCTTGTAAAATCTGCAGAAACACTCACATGCAGTTCATAAGAATGACCATGTATGTTTTTGCAGGGGCCTGCATATCCATGTATGGCATGTGCCATCTCAAAGTGAAATATTTTTGTAAGTTTCAACATGTTTGTTTTAACATCCGTCCGGTTTATTCCATTACCAAATTGCCCGGCAATTGCTCCTGGTTTAATTTACGTTTTTGAATTATTTTCCTGAAATAGCAGACTGCCTGGTTTTTCAACAGGGGATATAAAATAAAAAAGAAACCGGTAATCATGCTGAACCCTGAAATAAAAAAAAACATGAAATAGGGCCTCAGTTGCAACATCATACTGCTAAAGGGTATCCTGGCATCACTCATCTGCCAGCGGGCTTTTAATATTCCGGCAGCAATGAGGCTGATCCAAAAAATAAAAAGTGAAATATTGGCGGTGAGATAACCCCTGTTCAGCCATTTTATATTTAGTGAAAGGGGAATACAGGTATCATGCAATATGTCAAACGCAATGGCCAGTAAAAGAAAACTGTTGATGCCAATAGTAGCTCCCATGGTATGGGCCACTGTTATGTGTGTTCCGTGTGTATACACATTAATGGCAGGTACCGACATGGCTATTGCAAGAAGCAGTGTCAAAAATATCCAGATATCTGCCGCCATTATAAACCGGTAGGCAGTATGATTATAATGTTTGCGTGCCGTGCTTACAGAAGATTTCCACTGCCATATGATTCTGCCTAAAATAAAAAGTTCGGTCATACTTACTGCATAGCTGATATATTTAATGAAAGGGTAGGTGGGCAAGGTATAAATATGATGACCCCAGTTGAACATCAGGTTAAATAGACCGGTAAAATATAAAAGAAAGGCAATGGGCGCATGACTGTATTTTTTATTGCCACCTATTTTTTCCATCAGGAAGAGGCTGCTGCCATAGATCAACATGTTCCAGGCCCCAACCATAGCCCCGGACGATTTCCATTGTATCGTCATGTCATTAACCACATTATTCCTGAAGTAAGGAAATATCCATAAATAAGATTCCATGAATGTGAACAGGAAAAAAAATAATCCTGTAAGCCACATCCACACATAAACGGGTTGCTTTTTAAAGCTGCCGATCGATCTTACAAAATTGATTATAAACAGTATCCAACCTGTTGCAATGGGTAATGCCAGTAAAGGATGAAATTCCCAATATTCCCTGCCCCCGAATACGCCAAAACAATAAGATATAAGAATTGCAAGAACAGCAACTGTAAAAATGGCCAGTTGCATTTTTAAAAGCAGGGGATAAAATATTTTCCTCCCGGTATATTCCTGTAGATAAGAAAGCACAGCGCCCATAGCAGCAAATATTATCCAGAAAATTACAGAAGACACATGCAAGGGCCTTATTATTTCAAACGAAAGCCATTGTTTTAAAAGTCCGGGTACCAGGTATTGTAATGCGCCTGTTAGGCCAAATAACATTCCTATGGCCATTAATAATAGTCCCGAAATAATAAAGAGTTTGGTAGTCGTAAGTTTATTATTGTTCAATGGTTCCATCATAGTTAAGTGTAAATGATTTTGGGTCCGATTTTCCGGTAGCATCTATTGTTTTCAGGAACCCGCTGAGATCTTTGATCTCTTTTCCGGATAAATGAAAATCAGGCATTATGGCTGTACCGGTTTTAAGGAAAGCCTGTATATAAGCCTCACCCTTTATGGAATAAACATTGGTCAGGTCCGGGCCCAGGAATCCGCCCAGGCCATAAACCTGGTGACAGGCGTTGCAATTATATTTTTGCCAGGCCATCTTTCCAGAATCAGCTACAGCATTTTCCGGACTATTCTTTACTGGCAATGCTGAGTATAGAAAAAATGAAAAGCACAGAAAGGCAGTCAGCAGTATAATCATCACAATAAATTTATGCCTGTCAGCTACCATATAACCCGTTATAAATAATTAAAGACAAAGTTATCCTTAATTACTATATTTGCAAATAATTTTTTGTAATTCATCATAACTGAACATGTCCCGTAATAATTTATTCTTTAAAAAGATGGAGAGTCATCAGCTTAATATTAAAATAAACACATGCTGGAGGTGGCAGTATTTCATATTACTATTCAGAAAAAAAAAGTCAAAAAAGCATTTTTCTTATGAGAACCAAGAGCAACTGGAAAAGCCATTGCTGTATTCCTGTTCGGGTTGTTCCAGTGCTGCACAAATGGCAAATTATATTGCCGTGCAGCTTGATAGAAATGGGATAGCCGAAATGTCATGTATTGTTGGTGTAGGAGGTAATGTAAAAAAGCTGGTTAAAACCGCTTTATCCGGAAGGAAGATAATTACCATTGATGGTTGCCCACTGGCATGCTCAAAAGCCTGCCTGGGCAATCATTCAATTAATACTGACAGGCATTTTGAATTAACTGCACTAGGCGTTAAAAAAAGAGACCATGAAGATTTTGACATGGACGAAGCAAATAAGATACTAAGAAAAGTGAGGGAAAAGATTACAGAACTGTGCATGGTAGCTTAATTGGCAGATCAATAGAATAAATCATTGTAAAATCAAAAAAAACTATGAACGAAAGCATTATTCAATTTTTACAGGAACAAAGCTGTGCCAGTATTTGCTGTGTGGATGAAACGGGAAAGCCGTATTGTTTCAGTTGCTTCTATGCATTCAGCAGCACAGGGGCAATGCTCTATTTTAAATCATCAGCCGATTCGCATCATGCTGAACTGATGAGAAATAATCCATTTGTTGCCGGTACGATATGCCCGGATAAATTAAATAAAATTTCAATCAAGGGGATCCAATTTGACGCCATCGTTTTGGATACACAGCAACCATTGGTTAAACGTACCCTGGGTATTTATCTTGCAAAACATCCGCTGGCATTGGCAATATCCGGCCATATCTGGGCGTTGCAGATCAACCATATTAAGATGACAGACAGTACTTTGGGCTTTGGTAAAAAAATAGTTTGGCACAGAGATGAATATATCCCGAACCTTGATTTGCCAATAACCGATGATCATTCGATATTAAATTAAAACAATAATAACCTTCAACTTACAGATAACACAGGTATTATCATAATTAGAAACAGCCTGTATAATTTCTTTACAATTTTCAATCATTGATCAATCATGTATAATTCTCAACATCATAAATTTCATATCCCTGTAATGGGTTTAGCTTATACCGTAGATAGCCCTATTAAAGTAGCCCGTTTTGGTATTTCATCAGTTATTTCGATTGTAGAAAACAGGTTGATAGAATTAATGCGTAAACATTACTATCCAACAATTGGGAAAACTTACCAACCTATATCTGCCCATGAAGATGATTTCAGGGCAAAGCGAATTACAGATTACCTGAACCTGGTAAACAGCATTGTTAAAAGCCAGGTTGAAAAACTCAGAAATGCAGCTTTTGAAACAGGCTCAGAAATAGTAAAATATTTTGAAATGCTGCCCGAAGACAGCACGTTGAAACAGTGCTACAGTAAAATGATGAAGTCTGAAGATGAACTTGAAAAGCAAAAACTGGAACATTATTTACGTACACAGATCCGTTCCGGCAGCATTGATGTAAATATTATGACAAAGACTGACAGGAATAATTTCAATAAAGCAGGTGAAATGATTGAAGATGGTTCAGATGCGGTAGTGGCATTAAGAGGATTTGCAACAAGTGAGCTTGAGAATTCTTCTGTAATATTTTCGGCAGGTACAAATTTACGGTTGTATAATTATCTTGAGAACTGTTCAGGCTTTGATGTTAATACTGACGGTGGATTTACAAAAAAAGTAGTCATTAAAGTTAGTGATTTCCGTTCAGCATTCATCCAGGGTAAATACCTGGCTAAAAAGGGTATCTGGGTAAGTGAGTTCAGGATCGAGTCAGGATTGAACTGTGGCGGCCATGCCTTTGCAACTGAAGGCTATTTGCTGGGCCCCATCCTGGAGGAATTCAAATCCAGGAAACAGGAACTTATCGATTCTCTTTTTGAGCTGTATAATAAAGCATTGGAACAAAAAAGTAAAAGAAAATTTCTTTATCCTCCCCAATTAATCATTACAGTTCAGGGCGGTATTGGTACCCACCAGGAGGATGTTTTTTTGCATAGCCATTATAATATTGAAAGTACGGGATGGGGAACTCCTTTTTTATTGGTACCGGAAGCCACTACGGTTGATGATGAAACATTAAAGCTTTTGTGTGCTGCTAAAGAAAAGGATGTAGTGTTGAGCCGGAATTCTCCTTTTGGAGTAAGGTTCTATTACCTTAAGGGAACCAGTGCCGATAAAGAAAAACAGGCACGTATTGCTGCCGGCAAGCCGGGAAGTCCCTGTACCGAAAAGCACCTGGGATTTAATACAGAGTTTACCCAGGAACCCATTTGTACTGCGTCACGTAAATATCAAAAGTTAAAAATAGCACAGTTGCAATCGCTTGATCTGGCGGTACCTGAATACAACAGGCAGTTAAATGAAGTATTGGATAAAGAATGTTTGTGTATTGGACTGAGTAATGCAGCCGCAATTAATTATTCACAAACCATGATCAAAAACCTGAACGCTGTGAATATTTGCCCGGGGCCGAATATCGTAAATTTTTCTGAGGTTGTTTCCCTGCAAACTATGACCGACCATATTTATGGCAGAAAAAATATTCTTACCAACAGCTTCAGGCCTCACATGTTCATTACGGAATTGAATTTGTATATTAGTTACCTGAAAGAGCAGTTGGAAAATGACTTTAGGGATAAGCAGTTGGCCGAAAGAAAAAAATATTATGTTTCCTTTTTCAAAAATCTGCAAGAG
Source organism: Ferruginibacter sp. (assembly GCA_044226725.1). Classification (GTDB taxonomy): domain Bacteria; phylum Bacteroidota; class Bacteroidia; order Chitinophagales; family Chitinophagaceae; genus Ferruginibacter. The sequence continues at coordinate 48,206 of JBGAGM010000006.1, forward strand.
GGCATCTCGTACTATCACAGGTTGCCGGGCATAGCTCAAAGTTTCAGAAAGTTATTTATAAGCCAGTTAAACCATGCCACATTCGAATTGGAGTTACTACTTTTTCAATATCCTTTCATTAACCAATAAACAGAAAACTGATTCGTCAATAGTGAAGCCGGTTTTTTTAACAGGCCGAAAAAATAAAAGGAGAAATAGTAATGATATGAAAAGGTCACTTTTTATAAAATATGTTCTTCCATATATCCAGTGGTATGCTCTGATGATCTTCCTGTCTATTGTAATTGATTATTTCCTGCATGGAAAAACACATCAGTCTGGGATTAGATACTTCGGTAGTTTTTGTGCTGGGGAAAAAAAAATGCCGAATTTATCCAAAAGCTAAACAAGGAAGTAAAGTTGTTTGACAATGGGGATGGCAGGTAATGCACATTATAGGTATTGGAAAAGAAGAAGAACATCCTTACACGGCTCCTGACGAATTGTAAATGGAGCGCTGACCTATAAAGACGCATCTGTTCAATAGTATAAGCCTTCTCTTTTACTGCTGTTGTATTAATTTCTTTATTGTGGTAATAGTTTCTGAATGATCTGCTTCCAATCCTTCTTTTTGATATTGCAAAACACCATATTTATCGAGTACTGATATAAGGTTACTGTGTGAAAAATTACCCTCGGCATCTTCCTCATATTGAACATGTAACAATACCGATAAAGTTCTTACCGTTTCTTCACTGCCATGTAATAATATCCAGTTTGTATTCAATCCCATTTCATGTGCAAATAGCCTTAAACGGGTCGGGTTGTCTCTTTTTGTATCAAAACTTACGAGCACAAAATTTACTTTTTGTCCTTTTAATGAATCGGCAATATTTTTTATATCGGCTGTTAAGCGGGGACAGGCAAAGGTACAATGGGTAAAAATCATACCAACAACAGTAGGGTTTCCTTTTAAAAATGATAAGGTGAAGGGGGTATTTTCCTGTGTTTGAAAACTATCCTTCAATTGAAAAATACTTTCCGCAGGTATATTTTCTTTACCAGGGAGAACGGGATGATCGCTTAATTCCGGTGTTGTCTTTTCGGATCCTTTGTGGCTTTGCCCGCAACTTATCAATAATACCATAACTGTAATATAACACCAGTTCATATTTTATCTATTAAATTATTTTATACCTGACTTATACTTTTTGCACACCTGAATCCAAGATTGGCAATGCAATAATTTCCTTTTAAACTTCCGCGATAACTGAAGCGAAGAAAACCGGCGTAATCCGTTTTATCAACAACATTTATTGATCCTGCTGCGCAAAATGCTTTTAATTCGTCTTCCGTATTTCCCCTTGAATCTCCACTGCTGATAAAGCTATTGAAATTAAAGGTCCATTCCCATATCAATCCATGCATATCATACAACCCATACACATTCTGGTAGGTACTTTTTATATTGGGTAAAATGGGCAGGTTTGGTTTTTTATACCATTCTAAAATATATGCTGTAAGGGATACATATTTTATGTTCTTGGGAGCTGCATTGCCGGCAAGTTCCCATTCAGCAACTGTCGGCAGTCTTTTGTTTTTCCATTTACAATATGCCTGTGCCGCAAACCATGATACATGTACTACCGGTGAGTTGTAAATATTCTTATTCTTTATTCCAATAACAAGGTCGCTTTCCCAATCCTTCAGATAATTACTGTCTGCAAAAAGCCTGTTCACTTTCGATTTTCTCCATTGCGGATTCGCCTCTACAAAATCAAGGAAATCCAGATTAGTTACGGCCGATTCATCCATTTTAAAGGCAGCCACTTTTATCGGCTTATTACTTTTAGTAACAAAAAATGGTTTATAATTTCCACCGGGAACAGTCATCATTTTCTTTTCAGCAAAGGCTGGTTTCTGCCGGGCTTCAGAGGACTTAAAGCAGACGACTAATGGCAATAGTAAAAAAAGATATTTCATAAAATAACAGTGGTTATCCCTTCAATTATCATTTTAGTTTCTGAAACACTGCAGGGTTTTCATTTCCTGAGACTTTAATTTGTGCCAAAGCTCCCTTATTAAAGGCACGAAAAATAGCATGATCAACCAGATTATAAACGCCCGGTACTTCCATTTTCATTTCTATCATTGTAGATCCTCCTGAAGGGATCAGGGTAGTCTGCACGTTCTTATTAATTTCCGAGCCGGATTCCATATATACCTTATTAAAGATCTCACCAATTACATGAAATGAAGATACCAGGTTTGGGCCTCCGTTTCCAACATATAGCCTTACCGTTTCGCCAACATTTGCAGTTAATGCATTCTTCCCGGTGGTGGAACGAACTCTTCCATTAAACAATACATAATCGGGATTTTCAGCAATTGCCTTATCCATATCAAAATCCTGTATGCCCGGTGCTTCAAATTTCCCTTTTGTATAAAAATCTCCCTGCATGATATAATATTCTTTGTCCACTTTTTCCATGCCGGTTTGTGGCTCTACCAATATTAAACCATACATACCGTTTGCAATATGCATCCCTACAGGGCCTGTGGCACAATGGTAAACAAAGAGCCCCGGGCTCATGGCCCTGAATTGAAAATGAGATGATTGTCCCGGAGCCGTTGAACTGGCATCTGCACCACCACCAGGGCCCGTTACAGCATGCAGGTCAATGTTATGAGACAGTTTGCTATCAGGCATATTGTGCAACGTAAAGTCAACCAGGTCACCCTGTCTTACCCGGATAAATTTACCGGGCACCTGCCCACCAAATGTCCAGAAAGTGTATTCTGTACTGTCAGCAATCTTCATCACTTTCTCTATTACATCCAATTTAACCATTACCTTTTTGGGTGAAGTATATGTGAGCGGTTTGGGAACTGCAGGAGCGAAAGTTAACTCGGCTGTAACTGTTCCTGTCAGTACAGTATCCAGTTTTATTTCTGCACCAGCTTTTCCGGAATTGGATTTGCAGGAGAAAATAAGCATGGATATCGAGGATAATACAATCAACAGTGTTAATTCTGATTTGAAGTATTTCATAATTGTATTTTTAATTTGATGATTTCTTTTTTATTTATCTGTATGAACAAAGGCATTGTAAAGGTACCATAACTCAACCCGGCCCTGTGGGTTGCAGGAAATTATGCTGAGATATTCCCATTATCGCAAATAAGCTCCAAAACTTCCGAAGCATGCAGCAAAAAGCAAGATTGTCAGCCAATTGTAAATTTACAAATAATAAAAGTAATAAAATACTTTTATTGAATAATTGTCTATACCTTTGATGTATCAATTCATCCTTAAAATTTAGTATATGCACACGACAGTAGCAGAAAATATCCTGAATGTTACCTTGCTGGAACCCCGGCAAAAACACCCCACCATTTTTGTTCGTTTTGATGAACTGGCAGAAGGGGAGAGTTTAACCATACATAATGACCATGACCCCAAGCCCCTGTATTATCAACTATTGGGCGAAAGAGGTAATATTTTTACCTGGGAATATCAGGGGCAGGGACCGGAATGGTGGATAGTTAAAATAACAAAACGTATTACCGGGGAAAATGAAGAAACCCTTGGTCAGATTGCAGCCAAAGACCTGCGTAAAGCACAGGTATTTAAAAAATACGGATTGGATTTTTGTTGTGGTGGAAAGAAAACGGTGAAGGAAGCCTGTGCAGAAAAGGGACTTGATGTTACCAAAGTTGAACAGGAGTTGCAACAGGCTGATAAAATGCCGTCATCCCGTCCAATTCCTTATGGAGACTGGAGCCTGGATTTTCTGGCAGATTATATTGTAAACACACATCACAGTTATGTAAGAAAAACCTTACCTGATATTACAGCCTATGCAGAAAAAGTAATGAAGGTGCATGGTAACCATCACCCTGAATTAATACGCATCAACCAATTAGTAGGTGAAGTAAATGCAGAGTTAACAGGCCATCTGATTAAGGAAGAAAAGATATTGTTCCCTTACATCAAAGCATTGGTTGCAGCAAAAGATCATATACAACCATTACAGGCCGCTCATTTCGGATCGGTGCAAAGCCCAATTAATATGATGGAGATGGAGCATGAACTGGTTGGTAAAAACCTGGATGAGATCAGGCAGCTCTCCAACAATTATTTATTGCCGGAGGATGCCTGTGCCAGTTACAGTTTACTGTACAGGCTGCTGGATGAATTTGAAGACGATCTGCATTTGCATATCCATCTTGAAAACAATATCCTGTTTCCAAAAGCGCTGGAAATAGAAAAACATTTAATCAACTAACCAAATGGAAAACCATACGCCGCAGAAAAGGCATCAGGCTATTGTCTCATTTTCCAAAGACCATCATTTTGGATTATTGCTGGTCTGGAAAATAAGACAAGGGCTGAATAAAGCTGTAAATCCTGAACGGATCAGCAATTATGTAACTTTCTTTTTTAAAGAAGACCTTGAAAAACATTTTAAAGAAGAAGAGCAATTACTTTTCAGTAAACTACCTGCTGATGATATACTAAGGAAAAAGGCAGAAGGAGATCACCAGGCAATATACAAGCTGGTGGCTGCTATTAAAAAAAAGAAAGACGATGCAATTCTGCTTAATCAACTGGCAGATGAACTGGAAAAACATATCCGTTTTGAAGAAAGGGAACTGTTCAATCATCTTCAGGGTAATATTAAAGGAGCTGACTTGGAAGCAATAGCAAATCGTTTTCCCAACAGCAGCAAAGCAATTGATGAAAAGTGGGAAGATGTTTTTTGGGAAATTAAAAAATAATTCAGCACTGGCCTCTAAAATAACATGCATGAAGAAAATACTAACAATAGTTGTAGCAATGAGCATTATGGCAGCTTGTAATACAAGAAACGAAAATAAAAAAACTACAACAACAGAACCTGCCGCCGAAAATCATGCTGAACATGCGGAGCAGGTGTCCGGGCTTGCTTTAAATAACGGAGTTAAATGGAAGGCAGATTCAATTACAGTATTGAACGTGAATTTACTGCAAAAAATAATTGCCAGTACGAAAAAGGAAAGCCCGGAAAATTATTCACAAGCAGCAATAAGTTTACAGAATGGTTTGAATAAAATGGTAAACGAATGTAAAATGAATGGGGCCGATCATGAAGCCCTGCACCATTGGCTGGAACGGGTGATGGAAAAAACAAAAGAACTTAAATCTGCAAACAGCGTTGAAAATGCGAGAACAATTTTTGGTGAAATTGAAAAGCAAATCAATCTGTTTCCCCAATACTTTGAATAATGATGACTATTAACGCCAATACAAAAATCGCCAGCTTATTAAAGCATAATGCTGATGCGCTGGAAGCTATAGTAAGTATATCGCCTAAATTTACAAAATTGAGGAACCCAATATTACGAAAAGTGATAGCCGCAAGAACGAGTATCGCTATGGCTTCAAAGCTCGGTGGTTGCAGTGTTGATGATTTTTTCAACAAGTTGCAGCCATTGGGTTTTGAAATTGACAAAGCCCCGGTTGAAATGGGAAAGGGAAATGAAAATAAGCCTGTTCCGGCATTTATGAAAAGCATAGCTGCTGTCAAAATTGTTGAATTGGATGTACGTCCGGTTATTGAATCGGGTAAAGATCCTCTTGATATTATTGTTAAAAAAGTGAGGGCATTGGAAACTGGTTCTGTACTTAAAATCATTAATACTTTTGAACCCACTCCATTAATACACCTGCTCGGCAAACAAGGTTTTGAATCCTATGCCGAAAAAATCAGTGATGATTTAGTTAATACTTATTTTTATAAAAATGGCGACATAAATGTACTAGCTGAAAACAAAGAAACCGGTTACTCGAAAGGCTGGGATGAAATAATGTATCGTTTTAATGGTAAGCTTGAAACTATCGACGTAAGGACTTTAGAAATGCCTTTACCCATGCATACGATACTGGAAGCGTTGGAAACATTACCAAAAGATACAGCCCTGTTTGTTTATCATAAACGTATTCCAGTCTTCCTTCTGCCAGAACTGGAAGAACAACAATTTAGCTACCGAATCAAAGAAATCAACAATACAGAAGTACATTTGTTGATTTATAAGAATTGATATGTTTTCAACAACCGGTAATACTGAAATAACACAGACTACCTCCTGGAAAGTAGTACTGCCATTTTACGGCTATGCTGCCATCTCTTTTCTTATTGCCAATATTCTTTTATTGTTATCTTCAAGTGATGTTACCACTCATTATTTTCTTCCGCATACATTAGCTATCACACATATTATGGCGCTTGGGTGGGGCACCATGATGATCCTGGGCGCCAGCCATCAATTAGTTCCGGTATTGATTGAAGGTAAATTGTACAGCAATAAGCTGGCCTATGTTTCCTTTACATTGGCTGCGCTTGGCATCCCCTTTTTAATCTATGGGTTTTATGTTTTTGATATGGGCTTGCATACGCAGTGTGGCGGCATACTAATCATATTAGCCATCATTATTTATCTAATTAATCTTGCAGTAAGTATGGTAAAAAGCAAACATGAAAATGTACATGCTTTCTTTATTTTTACGGCTGCTATCTGGCTATTGGGTACTACAATTGTGGGGTTGCTGTTGCTCTACAACTTTACGGAACCTTTACTGCCTAAAAGTTCACTTGACTATCTTCCATTACATGCACATATTGGTATTGTGGGTTGGTTTTTATTACTTGTAATGGGTGTTGGTTCCCGGTTGATACCCCTGTTTCTCATTTCCAAGTACAACAACAACCGGCAACTCTGGTGGATTTATGGTTTAGTAAACGGAGGTCTGTTGGTTTTTGTGTATCTCTTTTTATATACAGATAGCAAATCATTGTTGAGTCTCCCGTTATTGGCGGTAACGGCCGCCATTATATTGTTTGGTAATTTCTGTTTAAAGTCCTACCGGCAGCGTATTCGTAAAAAGGTGGATGAACAAATGAAGATCTCTTTACTATCAGTGCTTATGATGTTGTTACCGGTAATTTTTCTTGTTATTATTATAATCTTATTGATTCTGTCACCAAAAGAAAATGTCAACCTCATAATAACTTACGGGTTTATCATATTTTTTGGATGGATTACTGCCATCATTTTAGGTATGACTTTTAAAACCTTGCCTTTTATTGTTTGGAATAAAATATATCATCATTTAGCTGGAAAGGGCAAAACGCCTAATCCCAAAGACTTGTTCAGCAGTAGGGTGTTTAAATGGATGAGTATTTTTTATATCCTGGGTTTTGTTTTGTTTATTGCAGGCATTTTATTTCATTCCACCATTGTTTTACAATTAGCAGCCGCATTATTAGTATTCACTTCCTTGTTGTATAATTGGAACGTAATGAAATTACTGATGCATAAACCAGTTTCTTTATGATGAGTGTAATTACAAACAACAACATAAAAAGCACAGTTGCTTTAGCAGCTCTGCAAAATGTAATGGACCCTGAAATAGGGTTAAATATTGTGGATTTAGGCTTGATCTATCAATTAGATTTTGATGAAAGTGAAAGGAAGATTTATTGTGAAATGACTCTCACGACTCAATTCTGTCCAATGGGTGAATCTATTACAACTGCTGTGAAAGAAAATTTGGAATTAAGCTTTCCCGAATACAAAGCTGCAATAGATTTAACTTTTGATCCACCCTGGAGTCATGAAATGATTTCAGTTGAAGGACGTGAATTTTTAAACAAATAATAAATGCTTAGTCTTACTTGTAAAACAGCCATTAAGGCAGTGATCTATCTGGCTTCTAAATTTGAATCGGGCGCAAAGGCCGGTATCCTGGAGATTGCAGAATTCATTGATGCCAGTGAACACACTGTGGGCAAAATGCTGCAAACATTGGTTAAAGAAGATGTGATCTGCAGTGCAAAAGGACCAACAGGCGGATTCTACATCACGGCAAAACAAAAGAACCAGCCGATCATTCAAATAATAGATGCTATTGATGGCAAAGAGGTATTTGAGCAATGCGGGCTTGGATTAAGTAAATGCTCTTCTACGCATCCTTGTCCCATACACAATGATTATAAAATCATCAGGGATCAGTTTAAAGCTATGTGCCGGCAAAAAAAAGTAAATGATCTGTGTGAAACAGTAAATGATGGTTTGGCTTACCTGATAGGCTGAAGATATATCCCTCTTTTTATTGGTTTTATTTTATGAATGTTTTCATGCCGATAGTTGCAGAGGGGTGGGTGCTTCACACCAAACCGGATGGACAGGATTGATTGCAGAAATAATGGATAAATTAAAGTGATAACCTTTAAGATTATGGCTAGCTATGCTATTGATTTCTGCTGGTTTGTAGCCTGATTCTTTCGTACCAACAAGTGTATCCATTATCCTGTTCTTAGCTGGAGTAAACTTCTGTTCCTATATTTTGTCCTGCTGAAAATTAATCACAAACTGAGTTCCTTTTTCTAATACACTTTTATAATGTATTGTTCCATTCATGAGGGTCACATATTTGCTTACAAGATGCAGTCCTAATCCTGTACCCTGTATATTTATTGCATTTGAAGCCCGGTAAAACTGTTCAAACAAATGCCTGCGATATTCAGGAGGAATTCCCATACCATGATCTTTAACCGATAATATCAGCTTGCCATTTTTCCAGTTAGTTTTTATTTCTACCAATAACTTATTTGCAAAAAATTTTATTGCATTTGACAAGAGATTTGTTATGATATGTTTTAACAAAAGCGGATCCAGCACAACCAGCTCTTTACCACTATGTTTGTATAGAATATGATTTTCGGGGTTTAGATCATTATTAAATTCCTCAACGATCGTGGTGATATGGTCCTTAATGTTAAAGGTCACCGAGCTAAATAAAACATTTCCTTGCTGTATTTTACCTACCGTTACAAAATCATCTAATATATCCGTAAGGTGATTTACGGATGCTAATATCCGGGCAATATGTTTATCTCTTTTTTGGACATCACCGGTTGGGTAATTTTTTATTAGCTGAATGGATGTTAATACAGTAGTAAGTGGTGTTCTAAATTCGTGAGAAGCCATCGTAATAAACTGCGACTTCAGCTCGCCAAGTTCTTTTTCATTCCTTAGCGATATTCTTAACTCTTCTTCTGCTATTTTTAAGTGTGATATATTCCTGATAATTACGCCAGCATAAGCAATTGAATCATCGTTTTCCTTTAATGGGAAAGCATCCATAATATGAAATTCCCCTTTAATCAGGCCGGGGAGCTCAAATGCAGATATTCTATCCCCAGCGAACACTTTTTTTAATTGTGCCTTTATTAGCTTTCTTATATTTTCGGGAAATTTCGGGTATAAATTATTCCCGATTAATTCAACAGGATTTGCAGACAGTCTTAAATGCAACTGGCCACCGGTGTAGATGAAATTGTATTTCTTATCGATCACGCTGATTACTCCATCCGGGTAATTATGCAGTAACTGGAGAAACAAACCTTGCTCTTTCGTGGATATTTTATGATTATTGTTTTTAAAAGAAGTGCCCAGATTTGCCAATCGGGCTGAACTGGACTCATTATTTACAGATTGGTTATTCTTTTGTACTGTTACCATGATTTGACTTTTATTAGCGATGCAAATATGAAGAAAGTAAAGAGCATTGCGTGTGATCGAGATCAGCCCTCCATGTGATAGAAGACATTTTAATCTTCTATCAAAAAATCAGAATATGTATCACTGCAATCTTCAATGTGTAATAAAATGAAAAGGATCGAAGGATATACAAACAATACCAAATCATAAAGAATATACCTGGCACCGGCAAGATGAGGCTGGTTCAATTCGGGGTATTTTTTATAGTGTGATAAAAAAGTAGAAGAGTAAAAACTCTTTTACTAAAAATTCTTCTTTATCTTTGCACAGAATAAAACATAAAATGGTATCTAAAACCTGTGAGTATGCCATCAGGGCAATGCTTTTTATAGCACAAAAATCAAAGAACAACGCTAAAGTTGGGGTAAAGCAAATTGCCAAAGCGATTGATTCTCCTGAACCATTTATTGCCAAAATCTTGCAGGACCTTGGAAGGAAGGGGCTTGTTTTGTCAGCCAAGGGACCTACCGGCGGATTTTACCTGGACAATATCGGTTTAAAGAAAAGTCTTGCTGATATTGTAAATGCCGTTGACGGTGATAAATTATTTACAGGCTGCGGCCTGGGGTTAAAAAGCTGCTCTGCAAAAATGCCATGCCCCGTTCATGATAATTTTGTTTCGATCAGGAAAGAGATCAAATCGATGATGCAGAATGCCAAACTGGGCGATTATAATACCTCTTTGGAATTGGGTCAAAGATTCTTAAAGCGGTAATTTTTTAATATAGTAGATGAGTAAAAGATCTTAAATTATTTTATATGCAAGGTTGTTTTAAAAAAAGTATGCACATTTGGTTATTGCCTGCTTTTGTATGTTTACCAATAACCATGCTGGCACAAACAAAACTTGCCGGGATCAGTTCTTCCAATGATACGGGGCTACTGGTTTTGTTGTTGGTGGTATTAGTCAGTATTCTTATTGCAGTACTCTTACTTTCTTTTGAGGCTAAAGGGCTGGTAGCTAAAATCAGGAATAAAAAAAAGGGGGACAGTACCCATCAATTTGACAAGTATCTTAAAAACATGGATAGTAAACAAATTGAAAAGGTATTAAAGCTTAAACATCAACAGCCTGCTCCTGAAGAGAACACACAGGGTCCGGGAAGCATAAAAACAGTTTTGATACTTTCCATTACGTTACTGGCTACGTTATTTCCAGGTCATTCGGTATATGCTCAAACTAAAGCAACAGGAGCAGGTATATTTACTGAAGGCGGTATCCTGATAACGATCACGCTGATTATGATTCCTATACTGGCTGCCATCGTGCTGCTGATTGTAAAGTTGTCCAACATGCTGCGGAAACATCGTACCAGGCAGGACCTTGAAGAAGCGGCTCTTTTTGCAGACTACCTGTCTACCTTAACTGAACAGGAAGCTACCGAAATACTGGCGAAGAGAAAAGCTGCACTGGATTATAATCTTACCCATCATGAATTATCCGGTGACAAAGAAGCGGTAGATAAAAAGGGATTGGTGAGCAATATAGAAACCGAAGGGTATATTAATTTTATTGCACGGAAAAAGAAAGCGCAAAAACGTCCCAATATTGATCCGCAATTATCCAAACTCATTTTATGGTATTTTGGATGCGCTGCCTTGTGGCTGCTGTTTGGTACAACCATTGGCGAATATGTGGGTATCAAATTTGTAGCCCCGGATGTAGACCATATCAGTTGGTTAAGTTTTGGCCGGCTGCGTCCTGTGCATACCAACGCTGTATTTTGGGGTTGGGCATCGCTTGGCATGCTCGGGTTGGGTTATTACATTGTACCCAGGGTAAGCAATACCCAACTGGCCAGCATTAAAAAAGGATGGTATGCACTCTACCTGATCAATGCTGCAGTTATTCTTGGAACGATATGTTTAATGGCCGGTATCAATAATGGCGGCGGCGAATACCGTGAATATATCTGGCCGGTCATGTTATTATTTGGTATCGGGCTCATACTTACCCTGATCAATTTTATTCAAACCATCGCAAAAAGACAAACCAAGGAAATTTACATTTCCAACTGGTACATTGTTTCTGCAATTATGTTTGCAATAACGATTACGGTGGTGGCCTATGTTCCGATCTGGCAGGATGGACTGGGCGAAACCATCATACAGGGCTATTACATGCACCAGGGTGTGGGTATGTGGTTTATGCTTTTTACATTGGGCATTGTTTACTATATGCTTCCGCAACAATTAAACAGGCCAATTTATTCGTACAGCCTGGGTATACTTGCCTTCTGGACACAAATTTTATTTTATACACTTATAGGCACTCACCATTTTGTTTTCAGCGCTATACCCTGGTGGTTGCAAACAGTGGCCATTGTAGGCAGCGTGGGTATGGTAATACCTGTAGTAGCAGGCACTACCAATTTTGTTATGACCTTTAAAGGAGCCTGGCATAAAATTGCGGGAAGTTATACTCTTCCATTTTTCCTGGTGGGTATTATCTTTTACTTTACAGGTTCATTACAGGGCACAGCAGAAGCATTTCGTTCTACCAACCTGATGTGGCATTTCACTGATTTTACAGTAGCCCATTCTCACCTTACCATGTACGGTATCATTTGCTTTTTCCTGTGGGCGGGTATGTATGCGGTGATACCGAGGCTAACCGGCAAAGAAGCTCCTCAAATTACGGTAGGTGCTCATTTTTGGTTAGCGTTAATTGGCCTGATGTTTTACACGGTGCCGCTGATGATCGGCAGTACCTTAAGGGGACAAATGTGGATAGCTGGTAAGCCATTCATTGACTCGGTGGTACACATGGCACCTTACTGGTTATGGCGTGCTATTGGTGGCAGCCTGATGTGGCTGTCGCATATTTTCTTTGCTTATAATTTTTACAAGATGATCAACAAACACGAAACGATTGATGTAAAAGAAGCAGCAATTGAAAAACTAATGCAGACAACAGCATCCGAAACAAAAAATGTTTAATTAATTTTTATACAGATCAAATGGAATTTTTCAATAATCATAAAAAACTTTTCAGAACAGCGTTCCTGTTTTTTGCCAGCTTAACCGTGTTGGTTGCTGTTCTTCCTGCACTGAATAATCAGCAAAATAACCGGCCTTTACCTGGTACGGTACCATTAAGTGCAGATGCTGTAAAAGGTAAAGATATTTACATTGCCAGTGGTTGTGTAGCCTGCCATACCCAGCAGGTGCGGAATGTGGACATGGATAAGGTTTGGGGAAACAGGCCCGGCATGGCAGCAGATTATGCCGACATACACCGTACCGATCTTTGGCGCAACACAGCTACACTCATGGGCACTGAACGAACCGGTCCCGATCTTACCGATGTAGGTAACCGCCAACCCAGTAAGGACTGGAACCTGGTGCATTTATTTAATCCCAGAACGGTTGTAAAAGAATCTATCATGCCTGCTTATCCATGGTTGTTCTCTATAAAAAAACAACCGGCAAAGGGCGACGTGGTCGTAAATGTTCCGGCAGCATATTTAAATGGTGAAGAAGGTAAAGTGGTAGCTTCAAAAGATGCACTCTACCTGATTGCTTACCTGCAATCGCTAAAGCAAACCAAATTACCCGAAGGAACATTGGCACCTGGTTTTTTGTATAAACGTGAACAAAAGCAGGCGGGTTCGGGAACAAAAGCACCGGACGGAGCCACATTGTACACTGCCAATTGCCAGAGCTGTCACCAGCCTAACGGTGAAGGCTTGCCCGGTGCATTTCCTCCATTAAAAGGCAGCCCTATAGTAAATGGCGATAACCTCGAATTGTATGTGGGAATCATCATGAATGGTTATAGCGGACGGCCAGGATTTGGCGTGATGCCTCCTGTAGGTACAACCGCCAATTTAGGTGCGGCAGAAATAACAGCCATTATGAATCACGAACGAAGCACCTGGGGCAATAATGCAAAAAAAGTAACAGAAGAAGAAATAAAGAAGATTATGGATTTTGTAAAACTACAGGCTCCAAAGTAAAGAATACCAGGTATATCACCTTAAATTGATTAGAATGAAAAAGATAATGCTGATTGTTGCCATGCTCATAAACTGTTTGATGGCATTTGCCTGCCCAACCTGTGAAATAGCGCAGCCCCGGTATTTAAAAGGCATCACGCATGGCACAGGCCCGCAAAGCAACTGGGATTTCCTGATCATTTCAGTAGTAGCGGTGATTGTTATCGCCACGCTTTTCTTTTCTGTAAAATGGCTGGTTAAGCCCGGTGAAAAATCTGCTACGCACATTAAACATTTGATATTAAATATTGACTAACATGGAAGATAAAAGCAAAATAGTTGTTTTTATAGATGAGGAAGAGCAGCCCGTTGCATCCTTTATTTCGCCGGTAAATTTTGAACTGGATACCCGTAAACTGGTGGATGGAAAGCATACACTTAAAATTGTAAGCAAGGACCCCACGGGTAAAGAAGGCGTGCGGCTTATTCCCTTTGAAGTAAGAAACGGCCCGGCTATTGATGTGGAAGGTATACGTGAGAACGCAGTAGTGGATGGGGTCTTGCCCATTATGATTAATGCGTATGGAAAAGGAGATCAGAAGATGTTTTTAATAGAAGGAAGTGAAACTCCCAAAAGCATTCCTTCCTGGGTATGGATACTTATTGTTGGTTTTGCCGGATGGGCCTTGTATTACCTGGTCACCTATTTATCTCTAAACCCGTAATGGTCATGAGACACGACATACTTACTATAGGAGATGTAAAACAACTTGTGAATCTATTTTATGATAAAATAAGGGCCGATGAATTATTGGGTCCCATCTTTAATGAACGGATCCAAAACCGATGGCCTGAACATCTTGAAAAAATGTACTGCTTCTGGCAAACTGTTTTACTGGGCGAACATACTTATTTTGGCAGCCCTTTTCCCCCGCATGCACAACTGCCTGTTGGTCATCAACATTTTGTAACATGGATGGAATTATTTAACCCGACAGTGGACGAATTATTTACAGGCGAAAAAGCTACAGAAGCCAAGTGGAGGGCCGCTAAAATGGCTGAAATGTTTGAAATGAAGATTGAGCACTATAAAAAGGTGGGTATTAAAAACCTGTTATAAGGATGAGATACTTTATGAATGAGGAAAGAAATGAAATATCCATTACCATTATAAATGACGGCGAACAATATGCAGTAAAAACATATTTGAACCAATACAGGAACCTGATGGTACTGCTTAACAACAGTATCTACCTTGAAGACTTTGGAGAATGCGGTGGGCAGGGGCGTTGTGCAACCTGCATGGTTAAAGTAGTTGGTTTAAAAGGAACTGCCAATACCATGGAGCGAAATGAAGCGGCTACTATCGGGAAGGCAGGATTGCTTGATACAGGCACCCGGTTGTCCTGCCAGCTATTGATCAATGCAGACCTCGATGGAGCTGTGATTATGATTCAAGAGGAAGGATAATATAACCAGTAGAGTATTAGACTACTGTCTATTCGGTTTCCATTTTGATATTAATTGTATTTCAACAAATGAACAAATAGCATTGTTTTTTTTGTTTGTTTTATAGTTGCATTTATTATTTGAAATAATGTTGGCTATTTGTTGCTCAATCGACTCAAAGACTTTATACATCTGTAACTTGTATCTTCTGTTTTTTTGCTGCGCCCATTCCATTCTGCAGCAAAAATCCGGTAAAAAGGTGTTCGTCAATACATACAGCTGACTATAGAAATGTCAGCCGAAACGGAAACGATAATCGGGTTGAGTTACCCTACCGTATTTACGGCTTGAGTCTTTTTTGATTTTTCTTTTTGTCTTTTGTAATACCAATACGCAGATCCGGCAATTATTGCACCTATCAAAATGTAGCCCCAGTTTTTTGACATAAAAGTTCCTATTTTAGATAATGAGGTGGGGGCCGTATGGCTTTGGGTTAAATCAGGAATTAACGAGGTACTATCGACCGGAGTTGTACAGCTTTCCGGTAAATTTTCTGGAGGCATGCTTACCGGAACGTTAACAATAGTAGTATGACCAAAGAACCTTTCTTCAATTGTTGGTGGTCTATAAATTGTAGCCATTATTATCTTTTATGAATTTTAAATAATCTTCTTTTCTCATCCACCCCTTCAAGGCCATACGATAGTTGCCATTCAATTTTGTTTCCAACCTTATTTATTGATGTCTCACAGGGGACGTTGAAATCATACTTGTCTAATATTAAAAAATCAATGGACAATAGTTCTTGTTCAAGTCCTTGCAACGCCTCATAAAATTTCTTTAATATTTTTTGGTTGTTTACCATTTTGCTGTTCAGATCTTTTAACGGAGCATCTTTAAGGCGCCTTAGATCATTATTGTAATCTATACGGTGTTGTTCACAGCAATAAACCTCTCTGGCATCGTGTGGTTCAAATTCACAATCACATTGTTTACAGTTTCTTTTTGGGTACACTCTTTTCGAGATTCTTTTATTATTTTTTGGCATAAGTTTATATTTTAAAATGGGATCATTACGGATTCAATTTGGGTACGTTTATAATATACCCGGTTTCCAATCTTATAAGCTACCAGCTTACCTTTCTTGGTCCAGTTGTGTATGGTAGAAAGATCACATTTTAGCAAGTCTGCCGTTTCACTCCGGGTCAGGTATTCTTCCGCAGATTTAGGCTGAAGGGATTTCTTAAGGTCCTTAATCTGGTTTTGGATATCGTCAAACCTGGAGTTGAGTATCTCAGCTGAAATATTATTTATGAGGGTTGATGTTTGCATTGTATACAACTTTAGATTGTTATATTGCAAAGATCCAGGTCTTAATTTGTATAGTAGGCTCCGATAACGAACCTTTTAGGGATCGATATCGAACCTTTTAGGATTCGATATCGAATGTTTTCTATCTAAATATTACCGATAAAGTGGAAATTTATTGAGTTTGATTTCCTAAAATACTGTCCTTATATTTTTCCAAAAGGGATGAAAACGTGGGTTGTTTTTTACGTGGGTTTTTAAATGGCAGCTTTGTAACATCAAGATCTGCGCATTTATTATCGCTCAAGAATTTAATAAAACTACGATGGGATAAATTAGGATGGATTGCTTTAAGTGTGTTACTTTTCATTTGGTGGAATATAAAAGCATAATCAGCAACCATCGTTTTTTCTGATACAGTTAATTTTTGTAATTCTAAAAACATATCATATGCGTAGCCATTTGTAAAGATATTAGGAAATGGATTAGAAGGAGCATCATTACCTAATGCTGTAGAAGGTGCATCATTACCGAATGTTGTAGAAGGTGCCTCAATAACTAACGCTGTCTGCGGGACTTCAGGTTCATTTGTGTGTTCCTTTTGGTTTGAAAATACTTTCAACCAATTAACGTACAACCAACAGCATTCGGCATAAATCTGCGGAGGTATATCCTTATTTTGAAAGGGGAAGTTTGGACTATGAATAAAATCGAATTCTGCCGTAGCACCATTTATTTTTGTCTTATCAATATAATTTTTGATTTCCGAAAGCGAGTGAGGAGAAAATATTATTTCTTTATACAGTATTTGAAGGTCGGGGGAATATGGCATTGGCTCAAACATGATACTTTCGAACTTCTTTAATTCACGATTCAGGAGCAGGGTAGTCATCATAGAACCCTTGTACCTTTTTGTAAAATCCGCTTTCCAAATGCTTATTTTATCACTTACTCCGGTATTAAATATTTCCCTTTGCTTCTTTTTTATTTTTGGTACATCTATCGGCTTTATTTCATCCCATAAGACACGAGGTGGCAATTCGTTTTTATCCTTTTCATCATAAACAACCATTGCGTTAAATAAGCAAATTTTACCGTCCCACCAGTCGCTGTAAGTATATTTATTAATCTCATCCATAATTTATCAATTCGTGTTAAAAATATTCCGCCAGCTGTCTTGCTTTTTCAGTTTCTGTTTTACCAATATACTCCAGAAACATTGTTTCAGTTGTGTGCCCCGTTACATTTATTAAAAGTGATGTAGGGATTTTACCATAATTATTGGTAGCAAATGATCTCCTTCCGATATGAGATGTTACCAATTCAAATTTTGGAAAATAGCCACCCACTTTGCGATTGGTTTCTTTCGATAGCTTGCTACCCTTTATTTTTGTTTCAATTCCGGCAATTCTACATACTTCTTTAATGTATTCGTTATAACGTTGGTCGCTTATCCTTCTCGGAAAGTTTCCGCCTCGCTTTGCGAGTATCTCCCTTACTTTGTTACTTAGTGGTACAGCCATTATCTTATTTGTTTTTACTTGAGTGAATTCACACAAAGGAACCTTGCCTTCATAACGAATTTGTTCTTTTGTAAAACGCATAAAGTCAGATACCCTTTGCCCTGTCTCGCAACTAATAACTAACCAATCCCTGGCATTTATTAAATGGTCTGGATTAATATCTGCTTTTTGAATTAGATCAATCTCTTCAGGAGTTAAAAATATCTTCTCAACTTTTTCATTCTTGGTTTTTATGTTGTTAAGTTGAAAATGTGTTGCTACACCATTACTCTGTGCATGATAACAAATAGTTTTTATAAATTTAATGGCCCGGGCAATGGTATTTACTGCATATCCTTCCTTTTTACAAAAGGCCTCGAACTCTAATTTAAAATCAGCATTCACCTCACTTATCAAATACCCAGTTTGCGAAGCTTTTTCAAAACGCTCAAGCAAATGCTTATTTACGAATAATTTCTTATATGTAGCCGGCTGCATACTGCTTTTCTTATGTAGGGCATAATAATCAAAGTAATTAACTAGTTTGTTGGGTATCGCTTCAGGCAGATCTATAGGATTGATAAAGTCTTTTAACCATGATGAGTTTACGGTATCTTTCCTGGGGTGGTTGTTATAGTGGTCAATTAGATTTGTTTTTAACTTTCCAAGGTCGGCATCTAGTTTTTTAAAAGTTTCGTCTTTTAAATTTTTCGGCTGGCCTTTGGCATTACTCCAATGCGCAGGATTAATTACAAAATTGCTTTTAACCTTTATATCAATACCACGCCCTTCTTTGAATCTGATGTATATTGCAGCAGGATTGTTTGTGGTTTGAATAAGGAAGTTGATTGTGGCCATACGGTAAAGATAAATAATTTTACCCGTAATTAGCCCGCAATTAGCCCGCAATTGTTCTACCTATTTACATTCCATTCAATGCATTTAAACAAGAAAAATTGCTTGTAAGTCAATTGGGTATTGAATTATAAGTTAAAATTGGCAATGTTAATGATATTTTAAAACCATAAAATTGAAGTGTATGTAGTCCCTGCAGCTCCACATCTGATCTCATTAAAAAGAAACAGCAATCTTTGTGTCTTTTTAATGAGATTTTTTATTTGCAACCAATATATGCTGCTTTACAACTATCGCATAAATTTTTGCATGCGGTGATTTTAAAGATAATAATGAACTATTTTTATTTTTTCTGTAAACAAATCAAAACAAACACAGATGCTGAATTTCAGGGTTGATAATAAAATAGCTTTGGTTACAGGATGCAGTACCGGTATAGGTATGGATATCGCAGTTGCACTGGCAGAATCCGGTGCAGATATCATTGGTGTAGCCAGGAATTTAACAGATGAGAGTGAGGTAAGTAAAGCAGTGCGGTCTGTAGGGAGGAAATTCTATGCCTGCCAGGCTGATTTCAACAACAGGGATTCCCTGTACTCTTTTTTGAATAAGGTAAAAGAAGATCATCCACGCATCGATATCATCATTAACAACGCAGGGCATATCATGAGGGAACCTGCTGCCACCCACCCCGATGAATACTGGGATACCATCATGAATATTAACCTCGATGCACAATTTATTATCACCAGGGAATTAGGTAAAAGAATGATCGGTCAAAAATATGGCAAGATCGTATTTACATGCTCCCTGTTAAGCTTCCAGGGTGGTATCAATGTTCCGGGATATGCAGCCAGCAAAGGGGCCCTGGCTTCTTTACTCAAGGCATTTGCCAATGAATGGGCCCAGCACGGTATTACAGTTAACGGAGTAGCTCCGGGTTATATAGCCACCAATAATACCAGTGCATTACGTGCTGATAAAGAGCGTAATGCTGCCATACTTGCCCGGATTCCGGCAAAACGCTGGGGCGAAACATCAGACCTCACCGGTGCTTATGTTTTTCTTTCTTCACCGGCTTCAGACTATATCAATGGTTCCATCATAACCGTGGATGGAGGCTGGATGGGCAGATAGAAGATGAACGGTGAAAAAGTTGAAGGATTGACACGTTAACAGGTTAAAAAGAAATATATGCAGATCAGGTTTCAAAATAGCCCAACAGAAACAAGGCTAATGAATACGCAGCAATTGCGTGAAAATTTTTTGATACAAAATTTATTTCAACCGGGTAAAATAGAATTGTTGTATTCTCATTACGATCGTATGATCATTGGTGGGGCAGTACCCGTTTCCGCACCCATCGGCCTGCCGCAGGAAGAAGAACTGAAATCAGGTTTCTTTCTGGAAAGAAGAGAAATGGGTATCATCAATGTGGGTGGCAAAGGAACAGTAACAGCAGATGGCGTTACATATGAAATGGATAAACTGGAATGTGTATATCTGGGAAAAGGCACGAAGGATGTACGTTTTTGCAGCAACGGCACTGAAACACCTGCGCAGTTTTATATACTGTCTGCCCCGGCCCATCATGTTTATCCAAACAGGAAAATGACCAAAGAAGAGGCATCACCTGTTAACCTGGGTGATATTTCCACTTCCAATAAAAGAACCATCTATAAGTACATTCACAACAATGGCATCGAAAGCTGCCAGCTGGTAATGGGACTCACCACCCTGGAAGCAGGAAGTGTATGGAATTCAGTTCCCCCGCATACACACACACGGCGCATGGAAGTGTATTTTTATTTTGATGTGGAGGAAGCCCACCGGGTAATGCATTTTATGGGAGAACCACAGGAAACCAGGCACTTGGTAATGGCCAATCATGAAGCAGTGATATCAGCTCCCTGGAGCATGCACTTCGGAGTAGGTACCGCAAGCTATGGGTTTATCTGGGGTATGGCCGGCGAGAACAAGGAATTTACTGATATGGATGCGCAACCCATTGCATCTTTAAAATGACCCGTAAAAGATCACATTTATCCAACATCTTTTCCCTGGCAACTTACGGCATCGATTCCGATAACGATTGCGTAAATATTGTAGAGCCAAAATTGCATTTTAACAACAGAGAATGCCAACTTTACTGAGTTAGTCAAACTAATAAAATGAAATTGACCAATCAGTAAAATCACATTCACTAATGAGTAAAAAAGTAGTAACACTGGGCGAGATCATGCTGCGCCTGTCAACACCAGACTATAAACGTTTTGTTCAGGCAGATACATTTGATGTAACCTATGGCGGCGGCGAAGCCAATGTGGCTGCAGCATTATGCAATTATGGGCTCAACGGAACCTTTGTCACCAAAGTTCCAAACAATCCTATCGGTCAGTCAGCGATAAACCACCTGCGCAGGTTTGGAGTAGATACACAATTTATTGCAAGGGGAGGAGACAGGCTTGGGATATACTTCCTGGAGACCGGTGCTTCCATGAGAGCATCGCAGGTGGTGTACGACCGTGCAGGTGCTTCTATTGCAGATGTGGACGCCGGTGAATTTGATTTTGATAAGATACTCGACGGTGCAAGCTGGTTTCACACAACAGGTATCACGCCTGCGTTAAGCGATAAGGCTGCTGCATTAACTGAAGCTGCACTGAAGGCTGCCAAAGCAAAAGGTATTACCACCAGTATTGACCTTAACTATCGTAAAAAATTATGGAGCAAAGAAAAAGCACAACAGGTAATGACACAGCTTTGTCAGTATGTTGATGTGTGTATAGGTAATGAAGAGGATGCCGATACCTGCCTGGGCTTTAAAGCAAAAGATACCGATGTTACCAGGGGCGAACTGAACCTCGACGGGTTCAAAGACGTATTCAGGCAAATGAAAGAAAAATTCGGATTCAAATTCATTGCATCATCCCTGCGTGAAAGCCACAGCGCCAGCGATAATGGATGGAGTGCGCTGGTGTATGACGGCAATGAATTTTATCACACAAAAAAATACGAAGTAAGGATCGTTGACCGGGTGGGCAGCGGCGATTCTTTTGCAAGCGGGTTGATCTATGGCCTGGTTACAGGAATGCCTATGAAGGAAGCTGCAGAATTTGGTGTGGCCGCAAGCGCATTGAAACACACCATTCCCGGCGATCTTAACCATGCAACATTAAGTGATGTGAAAGACCTGATGAAAGGTGATGGAAGCGGAAGAGTGCAACGTTAGCTGCAGCGGAAAGCCTTTATATGTTTTAAACCTTAAACCATTCATTCTGTATGATAATAGATACGATTGCTAATGCGCATAAATATTTTTCTGTTCATCCTTTGTTTGAAAAAGCATTTGAGTTCATCCATGCAGCAGACCTGGCCAATGAGCCCGATGGAAAATCAGAAATTTCAGAAGGATTAAAAGCGATCTTCTCGAATAAGGTTGGTATAAGTGCCGAAGCATCTGTTTCCAAATTTGAATGTCATAATAAAAACATTGACATACAGCTTTGCATTAAAGGTGTTGAAACCATTGGCTGGAAACCGAGGGAGAGATGTGTAACAGAAAACGGTGGTTACAATGCTGATAAAGATGTACAGCTGTACCACGAACAACCCGATATGTATTTTCAGCTTACCGACGGGCAGTTTGTCATATTCTTTCCCGAAGATGTACATGCACCCATGATCGGGGATGCTGCAATAAAAAAATTGGTCATCAAAGTTAATATCTGAATTGTCCCGGCATTTATGCCGGGGGAGATTGAAAAAATAAAAATGGGCTTTAGCCCGAAATATAAAATCAGAACACAAAATGAGCAAAACTCAACAGGTAACAGATGCCATCATAAAGCAGGGAATGCTTCCCCTGTATTTTAATGCAGACGAAACAATCACTTTAGAAACACTCAAGGCTTTATACAGCGCAGGTATCATGGCACTGGAATATACCAACAGGGGTGATGCAGCATTGGCTAATTTTAAAAAAATGGTGGAACTGCGCAATACAGAAATGCCGGGCCTTTTGCTGGGCGTGGGCACTATAAAGAATCTTGAACAGGCAAATAATTATTTAAATGCCGGGGCCGATTTTTTAGTAAGTCCGGGATTTGTGAAGGAAGTTGCTGATCATTGTGTTGTTAACGATATTTTTTATGCACCCGGCTGTATGACACCTTCTGAAATTATTGCTGCAGAAAATGCCGGAATCAAATTTATCAAATTGTTCCCCGGCAATATGCTCGGGCCTTCCTTCTTAAGTGGAATTAAAGATATCTTCCCTAAATTACTATTCATGCCCACAGGTGGTGTGGATACATCCAAAGAAAATATTGAAAGCTGGTTTAAGGCAGGTGTTTGTGCTGTGGGAATGGGCAGTAAACTGGTAAGTAAGGAAGTGATGGCAAATAAACAATACGATTGGCTTATTGAAGAAACAAAAAAAGTGCTGGGGCTTATCCATAGTGTAAGATCATAATTCTTTTCAACGCAGCTGCTATATGAATAATAAAATGACCAACTACCGGTGGGTGATTTGTTCGCTCTTGTTTTTTGCCACCACCATCAATTATCTCGACAGGCAGGTGCTTTCGCTTACCTGGACAGACAGGATCGTTCCGGAATTTCACTGGACCAACAGCGATTACGGAGATATAACCTCTGTGTTCTCACTGGCGT
This sequence comes from Ferruginibacter sp., assembly GCA_044226725.1. Classification (GTDB taxonomy): domain Bacteria; phylum Bacteroidota; class Bacteroidia; order Chitinophagales; family Chitinophagaceae; genus Ferruginibacter. The sequence continues at coordinate 71,517 of JBGAGM010000006.1, forward strand.
ATGCCATCTCTATGTTGTTTGCCGGGCGTTTTGTAGATTGGCTGGGAACCAGGAAAGGGTTTCTCTGGGCAATTGGTATCTGGTCTGCCGGCGCTTGTATTCATGCACTTTGTGGTATAGGAACATCTGGTATTGTGGCAGGCAAATGGCTGGTGGGTTTTGAAGGGGCAAAAGAAGCATTAAGCAGTGTGCAGGATATAACCAGGATAACATCGGTAAGTGTAACACTGTTCATTTTTTCCCGGATCGTATTAGCGTTGGGCGAAGCAGGGAATTTTCCTGCTGCTATTAAAGCAACAGCAGAATATTTTCCTAAAAAAGCGAGAGGTTTTGCCACCAGCATTTTTAATGCAGGCGCTACCATCGGCGCATTGGCTGCCCCTTTAACCATACCGGCTATCGCAAAAGCTTATGGCTGGGAAATGGCTTTCATCATCATCGGTGCCCTGGGTTTTGTGTGGATGGGCTTTTGGGTCTTCATGTATAAAAAACCGGAAGTACATCCCGGTGTAAATGAACTGGAGCTGGCCTATATTCAGCAGGATGGCAATGAAATAAAAAGTGAAGCGGCGGAAGAAAAAAATATTCCTTTCAAAAAAATTCTGACGTATAAACAAACCTGGGCTTTTGCATTTGGAAAATTCATGACGGATGGTGTATGGTGGTTTTTTCTTTTCTGGACGCCAGCCTATCTTAAATCAGTTTACTCGCTTGATTCGATGCAAAGCCGGCCGCAGATCTTTACGCTTTATTTAATAACGCTGTTGTCTGTTGTTGGTGGCTGGCTGCCTACTTATTTTGTTGAAAAGAAAAATATGGATCCTTATGCCGGCCGCATGAAGGCGATGCTGATCTTTGCTTTCTTTCCTTTACTGGGATTGCTGGCACAACCACTGGGTGAATATTCTGTATGGATACCAGCCATTATTATTGGTATTGCGGGAGCTGCTCACCAGGCCTGGTCTGCAAATATTTTTTCCACTGTAGGAGATATGTTTCCGAAATCTGCCATTGCTACTGTTACAGGTATCGGCGGAATGGCCGGAGGCATCGGGTCATTCCTGATCAATAAGGGGTCGGGAAAATTATTTGATTTTGCTGCGGAAACCAACATGCAGTTTATGGGCTTTGAAGGAATAAGGGCTGGTTATTTCATTATTTTTTCCATTTGTGCTGTTGCTTACCTGGTTGGGTGGATCGTAATGAAAAGGCTGGTGCCCAAATATAAACCGGTTACTGTTTTATAATTTCCGCCTGATCAATAGAATTATTTACACTCCCTCTTTATTGGTATCATACTTTTTTCTGAAGAGCATATTGAAAATGCCGGCTCCGGCAGTTTTAAGTACACTGGCATTTTTGGCCACCCTTCCTGCCACTGCCATTTCCAATGCCACACCTAGTAACTTCTTCAGTGGATTGATCGTTTTTCCAATCATTAGTTTCCTGGCTACAAGCCCGGTTGTATAACCAATGGCAGCGTTCAATGCATCACTTTGCAATGAATGATCTGAAACAGTTTCCCTGAACATGGTTTTGATGAGGTTTCCTGGTTTCAGGTTTTCCTTTGTGATATGATATTGCTCTTTGAGCAAACCCAATTCATATGCCTGTTTCCTTTCCATTTCCTGTATGGCAGTTTTTAATTCTTCTGAGTTCCTTATCATTGTCATTGAATTTATCAGTTAAAAAGCTGCCTGATAATACTATTGGTTATTTTTTTTCTGATCGCAGCATGTATTGCCAAAACAACCAGCGACGCTATGGCATAAAAACCGGCAACTATCAGAAATCCATAATAATTCCTGCCCAGCTGGTCGCCAAGCCACAACGCTATAGCAATGCTTAAAGTGAATGTGAAAATGCTGACAAATAAAATTAAAATGGACCTTGAAATGAGGCCGGCACCCACTTCCGATCCCTTTGACAATGCTTTTAGTTTTAAAAGCTCATAGCTTGTTTTGCAGTATATATCTGCTTTTTCAATCAGCGGGTCAATTAAGTTTGTTGAAGGTTCCATTATTAAATTTTATTTAGGCAACCGGAAAGATTTCCGGCTGCTGTAGCTTACAAAAAAATGTCGGGTAATTCAGGCTGTTTTAAGACCCTCAATAACTGATTTGCCGTTCCCGGCTAAATCTGCTGCCTGCTCTTTTACCTCTTCCACTTCTTTTCGGAATTTATCTGCAATGGCATCAAACTTATCCTTAACAGCATCAGTAAAGTCACTTCCCTTCTTTGATATCTTTTTTCTTGTTTCGCTGCCCTTATCAGGTGCAAATAGGATACCCAATATGCCGCCAATGGCGGCGCCTAAAACAATTGCTCCAATTACTTTGCCTGTGTTATTTGCATTTTTCATGTTGTTTAATTTTTATTGAATGAATAAATGTTTGTTGTCCGGTTGTTTTGAACATTCAGTTATAAAGGTTTACGTCCCTGAATGATCCTTAGTAAAACGGCAATTACTGCAATTACCAACAGGATATGAATAATCCCGCCTGCTGCAAATCCTAAAAAACCAATAGCCCAAATAATAACAAGTATTATAGCTATGGTGTAAAGTAAATTTCCCATTATTTTAAATTTTTGTAGTTAGATAATCTCTGATCAAAAAATCAAATTGCATGCCGCTTTTTTTGTTTCGCTTTTTTTTGCGGTCTGTAACCTGTATAAAATGAGCTTGCTGAATGAATCAGCAAAAGAAAATGACACTGCCATGAAATTCAGTACACGCCTATGTTCAATTGAAATTTAGTAAACGGCATTCATGTGTTCTTTGAAAGGGATGATTTGGACTGATAATGCCAATTTAATTCAGGCAATTACTCAGTCATTAGCAACCTGAGATTGTATGGAAACAATAATAAGATGTGGACGAGAAAGCCAGGTAATTATATATACGGATTCATTGTGGCATGGATGTTGGTTATGTCCTTCTAAACAAAATTTACAAAAATGAAAAAGACAAAATTAATCTTTGGATCGGCTATACTTTTTTTAAGTTTTACAGCCTGTAAATCAGATAACAAGGAGGCAAAACAGGATGCCGATGAATTGAATGTTTACATAGATTCTGTGGATAATGCCACACCTGTTTATAACACAGAAAACTGGACAGCCATTGAAAATGGTTACCAGGAAAGAGCTGCTAAGGTTGATAAAGCAATGACAGAACTGAATGCTGAAGAAAAGGCCAGGGCCGAAGCCAGTAAAGCTAAATATGAAGCGTTAAAGGCAAAATATGAACTCGCCATCAAAGAGGCCGAGGATAAAAAGAAGATGGAGGCCACAACCAACAATTACAGGAAGATATTGAGGGACCGGTTATTTGGTGAAGGAAAAATCGGGGATGATATGCAGTTCTCATTTGTGAACGCAGGGAATATTTTGAGTGTGTATAAAAATTTTGTGAATACAGTGGACGCAAACAGAGATTCCTACACCAGGGAAGATTGGGATGAGATCAAAGTTCTGTATGAAGCGCTTGATAGCCGGAAGAATACAGTTGAGAAGGAAGGCCTTACAGCCAGTGATAACCTGAAGATAGCAGGATTGAAGATCAAATTTGCAGCTATTAAATCATTTAACAGGGGCGGAACCAAGATCAAAGAGAATTCGGAAGCAAAGCATTAAGCATGAGGGATTATGAGTGGTAAAGAACGCACTGAAACGAAGTGTGTTCTTTTTTATATTAATATTTTGCGGGATGGTGATGCTGTTTGATTTAATTTAGCAGTATCAACCTAAACGAATAAGCTATGCACCAGGATATGAATGAATTAACGCCCAGTTCATTGTGGAAAAACTTTATTGCACTTAATGCAATACCCAGGGCTTCTAAGAAAGAAGAAGCAGTAATACAGTTTATGATCGATTTTGGAAATGAATTAAACCTGTCTGCAACCAGGGATGACATTGGAAATGTGATCATTAAAAAACCGGCTACTGCCGGAATGGAAAACCGCCAAACCGTTTGCCTGCAAAGCCACCTGGATATGGTGCATCAAAAAAATGCAGATACTATTTTTGATTTTTCCACCCAGGGTATTGATATGTTCGTTGATGGTGACTGGGTAAAGGCAAGGGGTACCACGCTTGGTGCCGATAACGGCATTGGTGTTGCATCTATCATGACATTACTGGCATCTTCTGACATTCCCCATCCTCCGCTGGAAGCGCTTTTTACAATTGATGAGGAAACAGGTATGACCGGAGCCCTTGGTTTAAAAGGAGGATTACTGGATGCAGAAATATTATTGAACCTGGATACAGAAGATGATGATGAATTGACTATCGGATGCGCCGGAGGTATTGATGTAAGTGCTGAAGGAAAATTTGAAATGGTGAAACCCGCAACCGGCTCCGCCGGGTTCCGCATATCCGTAAAAGGATTGACGGGAGGCCACTCTGGCATGGATATCTACAAGGGCAGGGGCAATGCCAATAAACTGCTTAACCGTATTTTGCTCGTTGCTTCATCAAAAATTGAATTGCAGGTAAGCACAATTGATGGTGGTGGTTTAAGAAATGCAATACCCAGGGAAGCAATTGCAGAAATGGCTGTACCAGCAGCACAGGCGGATAGTTTTGTTACACTGGTAGAACAGGAGGCGGGGAATTTAAAAAATGAATACCAGTACACCGATCCCGGACTTCAGGTTGTTATCGAAAAGATTGATAAACCTGAAGGGGTGATGGATTCCTCATTTCAATTCAGTTTCCTGAGGACCATTGCCAGCTGTCCCAACGGTATTTACCGCATGAGTCCTGCCATTGAAGGACTAGTTCAAACATCCAACAACCTGGCAAGAGTACTGGTGAATGACGGATCCTTTACTGTACTTTGCTTAACACGCAGTTCTGTCGACACTGAGAAGATGGACCTGGCAAATACAATCTGTTCTAATTTTGAACTGACTGGCGCCACGCCCACCCTGGGTGGTTCATATCCCGGCTGGACACCCAGGCCCGAGGCTCCAATAGTACAGTTAATGAGTGATCTATATAAGGAAATGTTCCATGCAGAAGTTCATGTGAATGCAGTTCATGCCGGACTTGAATGCGGGATATTGGGAAAAAATTATCCCGACATGCAGATGATCTCATTTGGACCCAATATAAAAGGGGCACATTCTCCTGATGAAAAAGTGCAGATCAGTTCTGTACAGAAATACTGGCCTTACTTGCTGGAAACTTTAAAACGGATACCTGTAAAGTCCTGAATCCGGCAATGGAAAAAGTAACCGGAATTTTTTAAGTTCTGGCACTTTTACAGGTTCAGGGCATGGTCACAGTTTTTCAAATCTTGCCTGGAAAAAGCGCAGGTATTTTGGTTCATATACCATCTTCATTCCTTTGATACCGTTCCTGCGTTCATGCACACGGGCAGTTGATTCTGCGATCACATCCATATGCGCCTGTGTATAAACCCGGCGCGGAATGGTGAAGCGAACCAGTTCAAGTTTTGGATAATAATTTTCCCCGTTGGCTTTTCTTCCTGCCGACACAACACCTCTTTCCATTGTTCTTACCCCCGCATCCAGGTAGATCTCTGCTGCCAGCGTTTGAGCAGGGAATTGATCCTGTTTCAGGTGAGGCAAAAACTTTTTAGCATCCACAAAAATACCATGTCCGCCAATCGGCTTTACGATCGGCACTCCATACTCCAGCATTTTCTCTCCGAGATAGATCACCTGCCCAACTCTTGCCCGGATATGGTCATCACTTACACTTTCTAAAATACCAATGGCCATGGCTTCCATATCCCTGCCGGCAAGTCCGCCATAAGTATGTAATCCCTCATACACCACCACCATATTCCTGGCTTCTTCAAATATATCCCAATCGTTGATGGCCAGTATGCCACCAATATTTACAAGCGCATCTTTTTTGGCACTCATGGTAGCTCCATCGGTATAGCTGTTTATTTCTTTCACGATCTCTTTGATCGATTTGTTCTGGTACCCTTTTTCTTTTTGCTGAATGAAGTAAGCATTCTCTGCAACACGTGTCATATCGTGTATCACACGGATGCCATGTTTCCTGGTAAGTGCCCTCAGTGCCTTCAGGTTTTGCATACTGATGGGCTGACCACCGGCCATGTTTACACTGGTGGCCATGCTCACATAAGGTATCTTTTTAGCCCCGTGTTTTTTTATAAGATTCTCCAGTTTGTTCAGGTCGATATTGCCTTTGAATGGAAATTCATTTTCAGGATCATGTGCCTCATCAATGATCACATCTTCAAATTTCCCCCCGGCCAGTTCCTGGTGCAGGCGTGTGGTGGTAAAATACATGTTGCCGGGAATGATGTCTCCCTTCTTTATCAATATTTTGGAAAGTATATTCTCGGCGCCGCGGCCCTGGTGTGTTGGCACCAAATATTTGTAACCATATATTTCCTGCACCACTTTTTCAAGATTATAAAAGTTACGGCTTCCGGCATATGCCTCATCACCCATCATCATGCCCGACCACTGACGGTCGCTCATGGCTGATGTGCCGCTGTCGGTTAACAGATCAATGTACACATCTTCCGATCTTAATAAAAACGTATTGTACCCGGCTTCTTTCAAAGCTTTTTTGCGTTGTGCCGGGCTGGTCATTTTTAATAACTCCACCATTTTTATTTTGTAGGGTTCGGCCCAGCTTGTTTTGATATTTTTCATTGTATATTTTTTAATTCATTTTTTATGTTAGTTCGCAGGTTTCAGTTTTGCAGTGAAATGTCTTAGTGCAGGCGCCTCTTCAGTAATGGTGAGCCCCTTTATTTGATTGCGGTTGCCAAATACTTCTATGATCACTTCAGCCACATAATCAATATGGCTTTGTGTGTACACTCTGCGGGGAATAGCCAGGCGCACCAGTTCCAGCGCTGCCGGTATTAATTTTCCGGAAGTATCGTATTTGCCAAACATCAGAGAACCGATCTCCACACTTCTTATACCCCCGTGTACATACAAGGCTGCTACCAGTGCCTGCCCGGGATACTGCCCGATGGGTATATGCGGAAGAAATTCATCTGCCACCAAATACACTGCATGCCCGCCTGCAGGTTGCATAACCGGTATGCCGGCAGCTATTAGTTTATTGGTGAGGTATTCAATGCTGCGGATACGGTATTGCAGGTAATGCTCGTCCATCACTTCTTCAAGCCCGATAGCGATGGCTTCCAGGTCTCTGCCGGCAAGTCCGCCATAGGTTGGGAAGCCTTCCGTCATGATCAGCAGGTTGCGGCATTGCTGTGCCAGCGCTTCATTGCGCATCGCTAAAAAGCCGCCAATATTTGCAAAGGCATCTTTCTTGGCGCTCATGGTGCAGCCATCTGCATAGGAAAAAAGTTCCTTTACGATCTCCGGTATTTTTTTATCAGCATAACCTGTTTCTCTTTGTTTGATGAACCAGGCGTTCTCTGCAAAGCGGCATGCATCGATGAACAGGGGGATACCGTATGATTTGCAGATACTTTTAACTTCCCTGATGTTCTGCAGACTTACCGGCTGCCCGCCGCCGGAATTATTGGTAACTGTTATGATACAAAGCGGGATATTGGCGGCGCCCTTCTCTTCTATAAAAGATTGTAATGCTACCGTATCCATATTGCCTTTGAAAGGAGCGGCAACTGTTGGGTGCTTTGCTTCAGCACAAACCAGGTCAACACCTTCGGCACCCGAAAATTCAATATTGGCCCTTGTTGTATCGAACAGGGTATTACTCACAAAATATTTTCCCCTGCCGCCAAGTATGCTGAATAATATTTTTTCGGAAGCCCTTCCCTGGTGAGTGGGAATGACGAGGGGCATACCGGTGATCTGCTGAACGGTTCTTTCAAAATGGAAAAAACTCGGACTGCCGGCATAGGATTCATCTCCCTGCATAATACCGGCCCATTGGTTGCTGCTCATGGCGCTGGTGCCGCTGTCGGTAAGCAGGTCTATTAATACATCATTGGAATGTATGAGGAAGGGGTTGTAAAATGCTTTTTCTAAAATGGCCTTCCTGTCTTCTTTGGAATTGAAATAAATGGGTTCAACGGATTTTATCCTGAACGGTTCTATAATGGTTTGCATAAAAATATATTTGAAATGAAAAGATCAGCAATAAAACAGGGGAGCGTAAAACTTAAGAGGGGCGGCTGATGATATTTTTCCAAAGTTGCATGCGCAAAAGTAAAATGGCGGGCAATAGTTTTATATGATATTGGTCATGCCGTAGAATGATGTGTTGGCAGCGGGTAAAAAAAAATCCGGGAACTGATCCCCGGATTAAAACTAAATAAGTTCTTCTTTCAGATATTGGTGGTATAGCCATTAAAATTTGACTGGTCAGTTAACCGTTAATTGTTCGCTCAGTAATTTTTCAGCCAGGGGAAAAAGGATATTATTCTCAAGGTGAACATGCTTGTGCAGGTCTTCCTCAAATTCTTTCAGCTCGGCCAGGCATACCTGGAAGGTGGTGCAGGCGCCGGCAGGAGTGGTGTAGTTATTAGTTAGTCTTCGGATATTGTAAAGCATTTCACCCGCATGGTCATGCTCATGTTCCATTACCTGTATGGGGGCAGCAATATAGGCGGGCATTAAATTGCGGTGCTGATGAGCCTGCACTAAAGCAGCTACTTCTTTGATCCTCGGGAATAGAATAACTTCTTCTTTATGCATGTGCATGGTCATTTCCTGCGCCACTTCCCTGAATATGGAAAACACTTCCACCATATGGGGAAAACGCTCGCCATGTTTGGATGCCACTTTTTCCAGGTGACTGATAATGGCGGGCATGGATTGCTTAACATAAAAATGGTGGTGAATGAGGATGTAGCTGATCAGCTGCTCAGGACTCATTTCGGTAAAAGGCATTGCCGTGCTTGTGCGGATGCCGGAACTTTCAAGTTCTTTCAGGATATTGTCCAGGGGTAAACCTTTTTCGCTGCATGCATCACGCAGTGTGCGTTTGCCTTTACAGCAAAAATCAAGTTCATATTTCTCAAGTACGGGCACACTTGAATGATTGCAGGTTACGATGTTTGCCAGGGTTTGTTGTGCTAAGTCTGTCATAATGATATTTTTTACAAAGCTGCATCCGTAAAAATTTACAAACTGTGATTGAAATCACTTTTGTAAAATTTCTTTTTTAGTAGTTGCCATAAGGAGTGCACCTGAAAATAGCAGTATGGCAGTGCCAAATAAAAGTTCATTTATAAAGGGGATGGATGTATAAGTAATGGCAGCAACACCCTGTACCATCAGCAATACTTCATTGATAATAACAGCTCCTGCAAAAATGAATATGCCGGCTATTGCTGTCTTACTGTTTTGGAAATGGCTTTCAGAGAACATACTGCCCAGTAAAAATAAACTGATAACACCCAGCAATACCAGGTGGAGATAACCAACCACGATGGGCCTGAAACCAAAAGCCAGGTCGCTTAGGGAGGGAATGGTGGAACCCAGTTGCAGCAACAGTTTTACAGAAAGCGCAATGGCCGAACAGGATAAAATATATTTGGTGGTGGCTGAAAGTTTTGGGTGCAGTAACAACCAGTTCTTTTTCATCAGCTTTATAAAATATGCCCAGCCTGCCAATTGAGCCAGGGCAGCCACAATAACCAGCATATAAACCCATAACGGGATATTCATCCACAGGGCTGATAAAAAATAAGCGGGGCCTGCGGCAAAGGCAAACAGCCTGAATATTTTTTTTAAGTCTGCTTCAGTATTTGTATTTCGGCTTACAAAAGCTGTTAGCAAACCCATACAGCCAAAGAAGAACCAGCCATTGTATTGAAAATGCAGGTAAAAGTATTCGGCTGCCAGGTACCAGTTCTGATGAACTACTTTATTCACCATCATGATGGTTAAGGCGAAAGCGCCCAGTGAAGCAAGTGCATTGAACAATACGGCAGCTTTGAACCAGGCATGTGCTGCAGGTTTATTATGGAACTTGTTCAGGTCACGCCAGTAAATGAAGGCAAAAGCATAGGAAATAAAAATAGTGGCTGTGGAAAAAATAATGGAAAACAACCCATATCCCTCAATGGGAAATGCAATCAGCATACCGTAAGCTGCAACCAGGTTGGAATATAGGAGGAAACTGTATTTTTTTAAACTTCCTGCATATTGCTCTTTCACCAGGTAAGAAACCAGCAGGGCCATCAATGCCTGGGTTATCCAGCCGGCAAAGGCAAAATGTGAATGACCATGCAGGAGGTGTTTCTGATCAACAAAGGGAAGGGGGAAAAGGATCTTATACCTTAAGATCACACCGAGACAGGCAACTATAAAAAGATTTACCAGGCAAATTTTTAACCAGCGAATCAGGGAAAAGTTCATTAACTACCGTTTATTGCAAAGGAATTAAACAGTTGATGATAGTTGTATGATTTGAATCACAATCAGCAATAAACCTTGCCTTTTATGATCTGCAATGCTCCTTTGGATTGCATGGATTTCATGGTGCGTATCACGGTTTCCACCCTCAGCCCGGTCATGTCTGCAATTTGCTGACGGGTAAGGTTGATGCGGTTACATTTGGAACAGATATTTTTTCGGGTTTGTTTAAAATAATTCAGCAGGGTGGAAATGCTGCTTTCCGGGTTGTGATTGGCAAGCTCTTTAAGTATGAGGAATTTAAAGCGGAGCCGTTGAGCCAGTAATTTAGTGAATTCAAAATGCAGTTCGGGGTTTTCTTTCAGCATTTGGTGAAAAGTGGTGCGGTGCAGCCTGATGATCACAGAATCTTCATCAGCTACTGCATTGGCAGCAAATGGCTCATCATCAAATAAGGGTAATTCCCCAAAGCATTCTTCAGGTTCAATAATGGTTTGAATGAATTCCTTTCCTTCGTCATTGATATTCATCCATCTTACTTTGCCCGAAACCAGCTGATAATAAAAAGAAGATTCCATGCCTTCCCGGAAAATAAATTCCCCTGCAGCCACTTTCTTATAAGCCGCACCCCAGGCAAGCAATGTGTCGATATCAATTTTCATAATAATTTCTGTTTTATCAAAAATAGAATGAACCCTTTGCTGCTTAGATGAGGTAAAACAGGGGGCGGTATGATTCAAATCATTACTACAGGAAAATACTGCCTAACACACTAATCCTTACTGGATTTTGTATTTATTTTTTTAAGGGTGGCAAGACAGGCAAGTACAGATATGACTCAACGCATAAAATAAGCTGCAACTTGATATTAATCTTGTACCATCAAATTATCACTTAAAAATAGTAAAACATGAAAAGAATTGCAACCCTCCTGGTAATGGGCGCCCTGATGACTGCCTGTGGTGGTAACAGCCAAAAAGATACCAATGCATCCACCACAACCTCTGTCGAACCTGCCAAAACAGAGAACGGCAACCCTGCTTACGATCCGGAAAGAGGAGAAGGAAAATTCACTGATGTGGCTGTGGCGGCTACTGTTGACCAAACGATGGCATCTGCAGGCGAAAAAATATACAGCGTAAAGTGCAGCAGCTGTCATAAACTCACCAGCGAAAAACTGGTAGGACCAGGATGGCTGGGAGTTACTGAAAGACATAAAGCCCCCTGGATCATGAATTTTGTGACCAATACAGACGCCATGCTTAATAAAGATCCGAAAGCACAGGCGCAACTGGAAATATGCCTGGTGCGTATGCCTAACCAAAACATAGCCGACGATGAAGCAAGGAATGTGTATGAATTCATGAGAAGGAATGACGGAGTAAAATAGTAACCCTTTATCACCATAAAATAAACCAACATGAAAAAGTATCAATTAATAACTGCTGTGTGTTTATCCGCAGGGCTGTTGCTGTCGTTGGGCAGTTGTAAACCCAAAAATGCAGGCTCAGCGGTAAGTTCCGATGCGGCTGCAAAAGTTTATGTGGCCCCGGGCAGATACGATGAATTTTACAATTTTGTTTCCGGTGGTTTCAGCGGACAAATGAGTGTGTATGGAATTCCTTCGGGCCGCCTGTTTCGGGTGATCCCTGTATTTTCAGTAGATCCCGAAAAAGGATACGGATACAGCGAAGAAACCAAACCCATGCTGAACACATCGCATGGCTTTGTGCCCTGGGATGACCTGCACCACGTACAAATGTCGAAGACCAATGGCGATTATGATGGACGCTGGGCTTTTGGTAATGCCAATAACACACCACGTGTTGCCCGTATCGATCTTAAAACATTCCGTACGGCAGAGATCATTGAACTGCCCAACAGTGGCGGAAACCACTCTTCTCCATTCATTACCGAGAATACAGAGTATGTGGTAGCCGGCACACGCTTCAGCGTGCCGCCCGATGATGCTAATGGCGATGTGCCCATCAACACGTACAAACAGAATTTCAAAGGCACTTTAAGTTTTATCAGTGTGGCAAAGGCTGATGGTAAGATGGACCTTGCTTTTCAAATTTTATGTCCCGGTGTCAACTTCGACCTGAGCCGTGCCGGTAAAGGCGTTTCTCATGGCTGGTTCTTTTTTTCCTGCTATAATACCGAGCAGGCAAATACCCTGCTCGAAGTGAATGCTTCTCAAAAAGATAAGGATTTCATCATGGCTGTGAACTGGAAGAAAGCAGAGGAATATTTGAAGGCAGGCAAGGGAAGAAAGCAAACTGTGAAGTATGCACATAATACATACAGCGATGCAACACATTCGGCAACCTCTGAAATGAAAACAGAAGTGACGGTGCTGGATGCAAAGGATCTTAAGGATATCTGCTATTTTTTCCCCTGTCCTAAATCACCACACGGCTGCGATGTAAACCCTACCGGCGAATACATAGTGGGTAGTGGTAAACTGGCCGCCCTGATCCCTGTATTTAGTTTTGAAAAATTGCAAAAAGCCATTGCCGCCAAAGATTTCATCGGTGATTTTGACGGGGTACCTATCCTGAAATACGAATCGGTTTTATATGGTGAAGTTAAAAAACCGGGACTGGGCCCTTTACATACCGAATTCGACAGCAAGGGTAATGCATATACCTCCATGTTCGTTTCATCCGAAGTGGTGAAATGGAATATCAAAGATCTGAAAGTGCTGGACAGGGTTCCAACTTATTATTCTGTGGGCCACTTATGTGTAGCCGGTGGCGATAACAAGAACCCCGATGGCAAATACCTGGTGGCTTATAATAAGATCACCAAAGACAGGTATTTACCAACCGGACCAGAACTTTCGCAAAGCGCCCAGTTATATGATATCAGCGGTGATAAGATGCAATTGCTGCTCGATTTTCCAACCATTGGCGAGCCGCACTATGCCCAGATCATAAAAGCTGATTTGATCAAGAATAACTCGACCAAGTTCTTTAAAATGGAAGAGAATAAGAATCCATTCTTCTCCAATGGTGAGTCGGCCACCAAAGTGGTGCGTACCGGCAACCGGGTGGATGTGTATATGACTGCCATCCGTTCTCACCTTACCCCGGATAATATCGAGGGCATCAAAATGGGAGATGAAGTGTATTTCCATGTCACCAACCTGGAACAGGATTGGGATGTGCCGCATGGTTTTGCTATCAAAGGCGCTTCCAATGCGGAATTACTGATCATGCCGGGCGAAACACAATCCTTAAAATGGACGCCGGATAAAGTGGGCATCTTCCCGATGTACTGCACCGATTTTTGCAGTGCCCTGCATCAGGAAATGACTGGCTATGTTAGGGTGTCGGCTGCCGGTAGTAATGTACCATTGTTGTTCAGTACCGGAAAAAATTACCCTGCTACAGATACAGCAAAAAAGAAATAACCTGTGATAGAAAAGGAGCAGGTTGAATTCCTGCTCCTTTTTAAATATGCTTAATATGAAACAAAAAGATCTTAAACCATGGATGAGGCTTTTGCTGGTACTGTGCGGTATAGGCCTGGTTGCTGTATTGTTTGTACCGCTGTGGCGCATTGACCTGGATGCACCACAATATCCCGAGGGATTGAAATTACTGATCTATCCGGGTAAGCTGGCCGGCAATGTGGACATCATTAACGGACTTAACCATTATATTGGTATGAAGACATTGCATTCCGCTGATTTTTTTGAATTCACCATCCTGCCATACCTGATCGGTTTCTTTGCCGCATTATTTGTGATAACAGGTATTGCCGGCAGCAGAAAACTGCTGTATATACTCTTTGTACTTTTTGTTGCCTTTGGTGTAACGGCCATGTACGATTTCTGGAGATGGGAATATAATTACGGGCACAACCTGAATCCTGATGCAGCTATCGTGGTTCCGGGAATGGCTTACCAGCCACCATTGATTGGCTTTAAACAGCTGCTGAATTTTGGCGCTTATTCTGCGCCGGATACGGGCGGATGGATATTTGTATCAGCAGGAGCTGTATTGTTACTGCTTACCATTGTTGCCTGGCGCCGTGCTAAAAAAAGCACTGTAAACATAAACACCGCTATTATTGCGGGGCTATGCCTGCTAACTATTTCTTCCTGTAATGCAGGTCCTGAGCCTCTTAAGACAGGCGTTGATAATTGCTATTTCTGCAAAATGACATTAAGCGATGCCCGATTTGGCGCTGAGATCGTAACGAAGAAAGGTAAGGTTTTCAAATTCGATGATATCCATTGCCTGTTAAGCTACCTCTCTGCCAAAGAACCTGGTCCTGCAGATGTAAAGAATATTTACCTGGCTGATTTTGCAGCAGATCACAAACTGATCAATGCAGATCATGCGTTGTTATTAAGGTCTGCCGAACTTAAAAGCCCCATGGGCGGAAATATAGCAGCCTTCGGAATAAAAGACAGTTTAACCGACGTACAAAAACGATTTGTTGGGGAAGAGCTTACCTGGAACCAGCTATACAAACCTTGAAAAGATTTTTTTACATAGCCGTATATATGCTGCTTACCTGTGCTTCCATGGGTAAAACTATTCGTGTGGGCAGTGCACAGCAAATAAAAACTATCACACAAGGATTGAATGCAGCTGTTGACGGTGATAGTATATTGGTTGATGCGGGCACCTATCATGAAAAGAACCTGATCATCAGCAAACGGATCTTTTTGCTGGGCATCAATCACCCGGTTTTGGATGGCGATCACAGATACGAGATCATTTCAATCAAAGCCGATGGCGTGCTGGTGGATGGTTTTAAACTGCTGCATTCGGGTGTTTCCAGCATCGAGGATTTTGCGGGTATCAAAATTTACCAGCGCCGCAAGGTGATCATCCGTAATAATATACTGGAGGATACCTTCTTTGGTATCTATTCCCAATTCGGCAGCAATTGTACCATCGAAAACAACCGTATTACATCCTTTGCTAAAGATGAGCAGCAAAACGGGAATGGTATTCATTGCTGGAAAAGCGACAGCATGCGCATCATTGCCAATACCATAACCGGCCACCGGGATGGAATCTATTTTGAGTTTGTTTCTAATTCTGTTATCTGGCGTAATACTTCTTTACAAAACATGCGTTATGGGTTGCACTTCATGTTTTCCAACAATGATGCATATATCTGCAATATATTTCGCAGCAACGGGGCCGGTGTTGCTGTTATGTTCTCCAATCATGTCAGGATGATCCGGAATTATTTTGAAGAGAACTGGGGCGACGGGGCCTATGGCATACTGCTGAAAGAAATAAGCGACGGATATATCAATAATAATTTTTTCATCAGGAACACCTCAGGCATCTTTATGGAAGGAGCCAACCGCCTGCAGCTGGAGCATAATGTTTTTAAAAGTAATGGCTGGGCCATGAAGATACAGGCTAGTTGTATGGATGTGACAGTTACCCGCAATAATTTCCTGGGCAATAGTTTTGATGTGGGCACCAACGGCAGCCTGGTATTGAACAGTTTCAACAGCAATTATTGGGATAAATACGATGGGTACGACCTGGATAAAAACAACCTGGGCGATGTGCCATACAGACCGGTAAGTATGTATGCAACCATCGTGGAGAATAATCCGCCGGCCATGATACTCTTTCGCAGCCTGATGGCTTCACTGCTGGATAAAACTGAAAAAGTATTACCTTCTTTAACGCCTGAAAATCTGAAAGACGAACATCCGCTCATGAAACCACTGCCATTATGATCATAGCAAGCAATGTATCCAAACAATTTGGCAAACTGAAAGCACTGGACAATGTTTCGGTTACCTGCAATAAAGGCGAATGTATTGCCCTTATCGGGCCCAATGGTTCGGGCAAAACAACATTGATAAAAAGCATACTGGGTATGGTGGTTTGCGATAGTGGCTTCATCACTTTCAATGGCAACAATATCCGGCACCACTGGCAGTACCGTGAGAAGATAGGATATATGCCCCAGATCGGCCGCTATCCCGATAACATGAGCATTGGCCAGGTGCTGAGCATGATGAAGGACATCCGTAACATGAAAAACGGTATGCTGGATGAGGAATTGATCCGGCGGTTTGAATTGAATACCATGTTGTCAAAACGTATGCGCACGCTTTCGGGAGGCACCAGGCAAAAAGTAAGTGCGGCCCTGACCTTTTTGTTTAACCCGGATGTGCTGATCCTGGATGAACCAACAGCCGGACTGGACCCGCTGGCTTCTGAGATCTTAAAAGAGAAGATCATTGCTGAAAAAAACAAGGGTAAGCTGGTACTCATCACTTCACATATCCTGAGCGAACTGGACGGACTGATATCGCAGGTGATCTATATGCAGGATGGAAAGCTTTGCTTCCATAAGAATATCAGCGAACTGAAAGCGGATACGGGGGAAGAAAAATTATCGAAAGTTATTGCCAACATCATGCTGGGAAAATAAAAACAGGCAAATGAAAAAGATCATTAAATATGTAATCATCGATATCCTGCGCAATAAGATCATGCTGGCCTATACCGCCTTCCTGTTGCTGATATCCTTCAGTATCTTCAGCCTGGAAGATAATACAGCAAAAGGGCTGCTTAGCCTGCTCAATATTATCATGATCATTGTGCCGCTGGTAAGCCTGTTGTTTGCAGCAATCTATGTATACAACAGTGCAGAGTTCCTCGAACTGCTGGTAAGCCAGCCACTGAAGCGCAAAACGATCTGGTTAAGTCTTTTTGCCGGGCTGGCTGCATCCATGGCACTTGCTTTCTTTATCGGGGCAGGCATTCCCTTACTGATATACGAGCATACAGCAACCGGGATTATGATGCTGGCAACCGGCCTGCTTTTATCCGTGATCTTTGTGGCTATTGCCATGCTTGCTGCTGTTATTGCAAGAGATAAGGCCAAAGGGATAGGGGCAGTTATTTTATTATGGCTTTACTTCTCCATCATTTTCGACGGGCTGGTATTATTCATACTCTTTCAGTTTGCAGATTATCCGCTTGAAAAAATGATGATCGGACTTACTGCCTTCAATCCCATAGACCTTGGCAGGATATTAATATTGCTCAAAATGGATGTGTCGGCACTAATGGGATATACAGGCGCCATATTCAAAGACTTCTTTGGAACCGCTACAGGGCTGACCATTTCATTTGCAGTACTCATTACCTGGATCATTGTGCCTGCCTGGTTATCATTAAGAAAATTCAATCATAAAGATCTGTAGTTTGAAAAGACATGAAGCCATAGCACCCCTTTCGCGGGACCATCACGAAACCCTGATACTTGCCCAGTTGTTGAAGCTGCATGCTCCCGTGTATAAAGGATTGCCGTCTCAGCCAGGCGACAGGGCCCGCTATGCAATACATCAATTTGATAAACATATACAAAAGCACTTCCGGCAGGAGGAGTTCATGCTAAGTAAAGTGCAGCGCATACACCCGGAAGTAAAGGCGCTTGTTAAAGCCATAAAAACTGAGCACCGGGAACTTACCGGTTTGTTCAAAGCCCTGGAGGGTGCACCGGAAGTTGAAAGGCTGATGAATGAACTGGCTGTTAAACTGGAAGACCATATTCGCAAGGAGGAGAGACAGTTATTTCCATTGATACAGCAACATGCCGGAGAGGAATTACTCGCAGTTATTTATGAATTACTGCATTAAACAAATGGTGTTATGAAAAAACAGTTGGAAACCAAAGAAGATATTGTGATGCTGGTAAACAGCTTCTATCATAAGGTACAGCAAGATGACTGTATTGGCTATATATTTACAAACATAGCCAAAGTGAACTGGGAAAAGCATTTGCCGGTGATGTACGATTTTTTTGAGAACCTGTTATTTTATACCGGGGGCTACACCGGCAACCCTATGGAATTGCACAAACATATAAGCCGGCTTTTTCCGCTCACCAAAGAACATTTCGACAGGTGGGAATACCTGTTTAACCAAACCGTGGATGAACTATTCGATGGCGAAAAGGCAGCCCTTGCCAAACAGCGTGCAAAAAGTATTTCGGCTGTAATGCAGGTAAAGATCATTGGCAGTAATACCCCTGCAGACAGAATATTTTAAAAGAGAATGCAGCTTACAGAAAAAAGGCATGAACAATTGTTCATGCCTTTTCCTTCTCATAAGCAAAATTCTATTTTGCAGGCGGTGTTAATACGCCATCTATTACATGTACAATCCCGTTTGATGCTGGTATGGAAGCAATGATCTTTGCGGTGCCATTCACATAAATACCGTCGGCCTTTTTGGAGATGCTGATATTTCCCCCGTTTACCTGTCCGATGAGCTGACCATCCTGCAGCATTTCAGGTTTAAACACCCCTACAGAAACATGGTATTGCAGGATATCTGTGAGTGCATCTTTCTTTTCCGGTTTTAACAAGCCATCCACAGTACCTGCAGGCAATTTATCAAATGCAGCATTGGTGGGTGCAAATACGGTGAAGGGGCCTGCATTACTGAGTGCGTCTACCAGTTCTGCTGCTTTAACAGCTGCCACCAGGGTGCTGTGGTCTTTACTGCCGATGGCTATCTGCACCACATTTTTTGCAGAGGCGTCGTCCTTTACACCCGACTGACCGGTTGGTGCTGTATTATCAGAACTTGTGACAGCAGCAGGGGTATTTTGCTGTTCACTGTTATTACAGGCAATGGCTGCCAGCAGCCATGCAGCTGCAAGTGTTGTCTTTAGTTTATTGTTCATGTTTTGGTTTTTTTGTGATTGAATGTATAAATCTATAAACCAATGCACCGGGTGTTTATGATTGTAATCACAATCAGTAAAAACATGATGAGAAACAGTTTTTAAGGAACTGCTTTGATTACTGGTACTATGTTTGCTTATAATGCTGTATGATAACAATCATTTTTTTTATTAGCGGCTATCATTGCAATGCTGCAGGATGTATTTTAGATTTGTACAGCTCCATCACCCAAAAAAATTAACCCATGAAAAAAGTGATCATCTCCCTCGATGGGCAACATTTTCCAAAGGGGGCTTTTGAATTTGCCAAAAGTATCAATGCAGATAATAAAATTTTGCTTGCCGGTATTTTTCTGAGCCCGGTGGATTATTCCAAATTACTTGCCTATACAGGCCTGGAAGGGATCACCATTTTACCGGAATGGCTCGTGAAGAACGAGGATGATGTACTGGTAAATAAAAATATCAGCCTGTTTGAAGAAGCATGTGTTGCAGAAGGCATCGAATTCAGGATACATAAGGATACTGACCTCATGGCAATCTCCACACTGGTGGAAGAAACCAGGTTTGCCGATGTGCTGATCATCAGCAGTGAATTGTTTTATGCCAATGTATCAAAGCAGCAACCCAATTTTTACCTGGAAGAGGTTTTAAAAAGGACCGAATGCCCGGTTATGCTGGTACCGGAAAATTATACAGAGCCCGAACGGGTGATACTTGCTTACGACGGACATGAATCATCCGTGTTTGCTATCAAGCAGTTTGCTTATCTTTTCCCGGAGCTGGCAGCCAAAGAAACGATCCTGCTCAGCCTCCTGCAGCACGACGATGAATTGTATGAATACAGCATGGTAACCGAACTGGTTGGCAGGCATTATCCCAACCTGAAGATACAGTCGCTGCATACAAAACAAAAAAATGATCTGGTGAACTGGCTTTCAGGAAACCCTCAAAGCCTGGTGGTGATGGGCGCTTATGGCCGTTCAGGGTTTTCGCAATTGTTCAAAAAAAGTTTTGCAAACGATGTGATCAGCCATACCAGGATGCCGGTATTTATTTCACACAAATAACAATCATGCTAACCAAAACAGGCAAACACCAGTATTTCTTTGAAGTGGAACTGTCCGGAACGGGGGGCAACAGGGGCATGCTCAGGTCCAATAAAATTCCGGGCAGCATTGAAATAGCCACCGCGCCTGAATTTAAAGGTGGTGTGGCCGGGTACTGGACGGCAGAGCATCTGTTTCTCGGTTCGCTCTGCAGTGGTTTCATGACCACCTATCTGGCCCTGGCTGCACAAAAGGAACTGGAAGTTTTGCATATAAGCTGTAATGCCATCGGGCAGGTTAATTTGTATGAAGGCCATCTTGAATTTACCACCATCAATCTGTATCCCAAAATCTATATTAGATCAGAAGAGGGACGTGAGCTTGCCAGCCAGTTGTTGCTAAGCGCCTACTCTTATTGCATCATTGCCAACTCGGTTAAAGCCCTGCTGGTCAATCATGGAGAAGTGCTGCTGGAAGAAGTGGGGGTGTGAAGGGGGCTGAGGTTTGTTACGCTGAAATCAGGTTGTAATTACAATGATCTGTCAGGCAGCCCTCCTGATATTTTCGGGCAGCTTGTCGAAGCCGGTATTTCAGGTATGTATGTTCAAGTAATATTTTCTCAGCTTCCCTGTGATAGTTGTTACCCATGAAGGCTGGATGATAATGAAGTGCATTTTTATATAAGTGATCTTGTGGTTATCATAATTGTACGGCCGGACAGTACATGTCTTTAACAAATACTACATCATTTTACTACTACCGAATAGAAATTTGTTTATTAATTCCTGCAATTCTCCCCGATTTTCGATAAAAGTTGTGATATGTTTAAACCAAATCGAGTTCGGTTTAATGTGAATCGAGTTTGGTTTAATATGAATCGAGTTTGGTTTAATATGAATCGAGTTTGGTTTAATATGAATCGAGTTTGGTTTAATGTGAATCGAGTTCGGTTTAATGTGAATCGAGTTCGGTTTAATGTGAATCGAGTTCGGTTTAATGTGAATCGAGTTTGGTTTAATATGAATCGAGTTTGGTTTAATATGAATCGAGTTCGGTTTAATGTGAATCGAGTTTGGTTTAATATGAATCGAGTTTGGTTTAATGTTTTGGGACAAAGCAGCAGGGCAATCAGCAATAACATAGTGAGCTGCAAAATCCTCACCGGGGCGGAGGTCATTTGCTCTTTGCTACCAGATTTCCGATCGCCTGACAGGCACCTGCAATTGCCCTGCAAACAAAAAGCCTTAAGTTTGACAAGAATATCTCTTGCTATGACCAAAAAGGAAATCAATTTTTTAGAAGGACCCCAAAGCCGCTGGAAGGAACTGAAATTCACCATTAGCGTTTTAACTGAATTCATAAAGGGGTTTCGGAAGCTGCATTTTGTTGGCCCCTGTGTTACCATATTTGGAAGCGCCCGCTTTAAAGAAGGGCATAAGCATTATGAGATGGCACGTGTACTGGGCGGCAGAATTGCCCAGCTGGGTTTCACCATCATGACGGGTGGCGGCCCGGGTATAATGGAGGCTGCCAACCGCGGCGCCCGGGAAGTGGGGGGCAGGAGCGTAGGCTGCAATATTGAACTGCCTCATGAACAACAGCCCAATCCTTACATGGATACCTGGGTGAACATCAAATATTTTTTCGTTCGCAAAACCATGCTTTCCAAATACTCCTATGCTTTTGTGGTAATGCCGGGCGGATTTGGCACGCTGGATGAATTTTTTGAAGCCATCACCCTGATACAAACTAAAATGGTGAGCGATTTCCCCGTGGTTATTATGGATAAGGAGTTTCATGACCACATTATTCAGCATGTGGGGCTGATGAAAGCGCAGGGCACCATTTCGCCGGATGATACAAGCCTGTTTATGTTTACAGATGATATTGAGGAAGCTATTACCTATATTCAGAACAATACCATCAAAAGATACAATTTACGTCCTGCCGAAAAGAAAATAAGACCATTCAAATGGTTGTTCGAGAAATAGGGGGGAGGTGTCAGGCCACTGCGAATACTATAATGGTTTCGGTGCCTTTAATACAATAAGACAATTTTTAACTGAACAGACTTTATAGTGGCCAGACACCTGTATGACCAATATCATATTTCCCTTTGACCCGCATCATTGAATAACCCCGTCATTTTGCCAACTTTTGACATGTTAAATTAAAGACGATGCATAGTAATGTTGGCATGGCTGACAGGATTGCACGGAAAGCTTTAGGACTGATCATAGCGGCTGCGGGGCTGCACTTCGAAAGCTGGTGGGGGCTGTTGTCGATATTACCATTAATAACAGGGTTGTATGCATACTGCCCTTTATATACGATTTTCGATTTGAACACGTGTTCTACAAAAAGTGTTCAGTAGTTTCTGTTTAATTTATCCCGCTGCTCTTTCCAGTGCGGCGGCTTTTTTTTAAAATAACTGACCTATCAATATAGCAACCGACATATCAATCACCTGTTACCACTGCGGAGATGCATGCGAAGATGCATCCATAACCGAAGCGGAAAATCATTTTTGCTGCGAGGGGTGCAGGCAGGTGTATTTGTTGCTCAATGAAAACAACCTCTGCACCTATTATGACCTTGATAAGAATCCGGGGTTAAAAGCAAAGGGCAAATTTCTGGGAGATCGCTTTGCTTACCTCGACGATGAAGCCACGGTGCAAAAGCTGATACAGTTCCGCAGCAACGACCAGGTGAATGTGACCTTTTCCATTCCCCAGATGCATTGTTCGTCCTGCATCTATTTACTGGAGAACCTGCACAGGATACAGACCGGTGTGAAACAATCACAGGTTAATTTTCAAAAGAAAGAGGTTTTCATCATTTACAACCCGGCTGAGACATCTTTGCGCAAAGTGGTTGAATTGCTGGCATTTATTGGATACGAACCATATATAAGCCTGCAGGATACCACGAAGAAGAAAGTATCTTCCTTCAGCCGCAGGCAGATATACAAGATTGGTGTGGCAGGATTCTGTTTCTCCAATATTATGATGCTGAGTTTCCCTGAATATTTTTCATCGGGAAATATTGACGAAAATATGCTGAAGCAAACATTCAGCTGGCTGATATTCGCATTGTCGCTGCCTGTATTGTTTTTCAGTTCTGCTGATATATTTATTTCTGCCTGGAAGGGCCTGCGCCAAAAATACCTGAATATAGATGCACCTATTGCACTTGCCATTGTGGTTACGTTTGCAAGGAGCTACTACGAGATCATAAGCGGACGGGGCGCAGGATATCTCGACTCCGGTACAGGTATTGTATTCTTTATGCTGGTGGGCCGCTGGTTTCAGAACAAAACCTATGATTCCTTTTCATTCGACCGTGATTACCGTTCCTATTTCCCGCTGGGAGTTACCGTGATCGAGAACGGAATTGAAAAGAATATACCGGTAACACAGTTACAGAAAGAGAGCCGCATTATTATCCGTAACGAGGAAATGATTCCGGCTGATGCTGTATTGATGAAGGGTACAGCCAATATTGATTACAGTTTTGTAAGTGGCGAAAATGCGACCGTGGAAAAAAAGAAAGGAGAGCTGATCTATGCCGGGGGCAAGCAGGTGGGCAGTGCTATTGAGCTGGAAGTGATCAAGGAAGCATCGCAAAGCTATATAACCCAACTCTGGAACAATGATATTTTTACCGGAAGAAAGAATGAGGAAAAATCATTCATCCATCCCTGGAGCCGTTACTTTACTTATGTGCTTCTATCCATAGCACTTGCCACACTCATTTTCTGGTCGGTTGTTGACAGCAGCAAAATATTACCCGCTGTTACCTCTGTTTTGATCGTTGCCTGCCCCTGTTCCTTATTGCTCTCTGCCACCTTTACCTATGGCAACATGCTTCGCATATTCGGACGTAATAAACTCTACCTCAAGAATGCCGGTGTTATAGAGGCGCTGGCAAAAATAAATGCCGTGGTTTTCGACAAGACCGGCACCATCACCCAAAGCAATGCTGCCCTCATCAGTTATGAAGGTTCACCGCTAACCGGAACCGAACTGGCCGCCATAAAAATTGTTGCCCGCCAGTCTTCGCATCCGCTCAGCAAGATCATTGCTGCATCCATTCACAATGCATCAGACAAACTGCTTACTGTTAACAGTTTTAAAGAATACACCGGTCGTGGACTGGATGCCGTGGTGGAAGATATACCCGTTAAAATGGGCTCGGCCAATTTTATTTACGGAGGAACTGCCTATGTGTCACAGGACACCGGTGCATCAATTCATGTGCAGATGAACGAGCGGAATGTTGGTAAGTTCAGCGTGCAAAACCAATACAGGCCGGGAATTGCTGAAATGATACCTGCCGTGCAGCAGCAGGTCAAAGATCTCTATGTGCTCTCGGGCGATAATGATTCTGAAAAGGCAAACCTGTCTAAGATATTTGGGCCTGCTGCACAACTGCGATTTAACCAGGATCCCCAGGAAAAACTCGATTTCATAAAATACCTGCAGAAGAACAATGCAAATGTATTGATGCTCGGCGATGGCCTGAACGATGCAGGTGCACTCATGCAAAGCCAGGTTGGTTTTGCCGTGTCCGATAATTCGGCCCAGTTTTCTCCCGCAAGCGATGCCATATTGGATGGCAGTAAGGTTTCCCTGCTTGACAGGTTCATCAGTTATGCAAGGGCAGGTAAGAACATTGTGCTGGCCAGTTTTATTCTTTCTATCTTATACAATTTTGTGGGCTTGTCCTTTGCCGTTCAGGGTATTCTCTCGCCCATGATAGCAGCAATACTGATGCCGGCAAGCAGTATCAGTATTGTATTGTTCGTAAGTATTTGCTCATCTGTGGTGGCAAAGAGGAAGGGCCTCTGAGTAACCACCGCTGTAAGTCCCCCATCATTTATTAAAGGTATCAGGTGACTGTAATGTGCCTGCATTTGATCAAAACCTGAATAACAAAAATCATATGAAGGGGAAGAGTGTGCAAAGTTGCGGGACGCTTCATGACCAAAATCATATACTGCTTTGATGCCTGTCAGCAGGAAAAGAATAAGCCACGGGTATTTTTGCGATGTACAATAAATCAATTTCCCTTGAGCGCATTATTCATTTTGATTGGATTCAGCATCCTGGTGGCCGGGGGCTTTTTAACCGCTTTTTTATGGAGTGTCAGAAAAGGTCAGTTCGATGATGATTATACTCCATCAGTAAGGATGCTTTTTGACGACGAGTTAAAAAAATCAACAAATTCTTCAATTCCAAAAACCATAAACCAAACTAAATAACACATGCAGGTAGAAAAATTCTATTACGACAACAGGATAGTTAAAAACTTTGCGTATGCAACTATCCTCTGGGGTGCTGTAGGTATGCTTGCGGGCTTGTACATTGCCCTGCAACTTGTTTTTCCGGCACTGAATATTACACAGTACGGTTCTTTTGGCCGTCTTCGTCCCCTGCACACCAATGCGGTGATCTTTGCATTTGTGGGCAACGGTATTTTCATGGGTGTTTACTATTCATTACAGCGCCTGTGTAAAACAAGGATGTTCAGTGACAAGCTCAGCAATATCCATTTCTGGGGATGGCAGCTTATCATTGTGGCAGCAGCTATCACCCTGCCATTGGGTTTAACCCAGGGCGCTGAATATGCCGAACTCATCTGGCCGATTGATCTTGCGATCACCATCATATGGGTGGTTTTTGGATGGAATATGTTTGGTACCATCATTAAAAGAAGGGAAAAACACCTGTATGTGGCCATCTGGTTCTATATAGCCACATTTGTAACTGTTGCTGTGCTGCATATTGTTCGTTCGGGCCAGTTGCCTTATTCTTTCCTGCATAGTTACAGCTGGTATTCAGGTGTACAGGATGCGCTGGTACAATGGTGGTATGGGCACAATGCGGTTGCGTTCTTCCTTACAACTCCTTACCTGGGTTTGATGTACTACTTTATGCCTAAAGCGGCTAACCGGCCTGTTTATTCTTACAGGCTTTCAATCATTCACTTCTGGTCTTTGATATTCTTATACATCTGGGCTGGTCCGCACCACTTATTGTATACTGCATTGCCTAACTGGGCTCAGTCTTTGGGTGTGGTTTTCTCATTCATGCTCATTTTCCCAAGCTGGGGCGGTATGATCAATGGTTTGCTTACACTGCGTGGCGCCTGGGACAGGGTGAGGGATGATGTTATTTTGAAATTTATGGTGGTGGCTGTAACAGCTTATGGTATGGCCACTTTTGAAGGACCGATGCTTTCACTGAAAAGTGTAAGTGCTATTTCGCACTATACAGATTGGGTAGTGGCTCACGTACACGTAGGTGCATTGGGCTGGAATGGTATGCTGACTTTTGGTGTACTGTACTGGCTGATACCAAGAATATTCAAAACCAATCTGTATTCTAAAAAACTTGCCAGCAACCACTTCTGGCTGGCTACCCTAGGTATCTTATTCTGGGCCATTCCCATGTACTGGGCAGGTATTCAGCAAAGCCTGATGTGGAAACAATTTACTGCTGCAGGTCAGTTGAAATATACTTTCCTGGAAACAGTTACTTACATGAAACCTTTCTACGCCATGCGCTCACTGGGTGGTACTTTATACCTGGTGGGTGTGCTGATCATGTTCTATAACATTTACAAAACTGTTAAGAGCGGTAAACTGGTTGCTAATGAAGAAGCTGAAGCAGCTCCAATGGTTAAGGAATATGTGAAACACAGCGGCGAACACTGGCACAGGGTGATTGAAAGAAAACCTATCCAGTTCATGATCGTTGCCCTGGTGGTAATACTGGTAGGTGGAATTATTGAGCTGGTGCCAACTTTTATGATCAAATCAAATGTTCCAACCATCAGCAGTGTAAAACCATACACGCCGCTTGAATTGCAGGGAAGGGATGTTTACGTGAGGGAAGGATGTTATGTATGTCACTCACAAATGATCAGGCCGTTCCGCAGTGAAACCGAGCGTTATGGCGAATATTCAAAAGCCGGAGAGTTCATTTATGATAAACCATTCCTGTGGGGAAGTAAACGTACCGGACCAGACCTGGCACGTGAGGGAACCGGTAACCTGAAAAAATCTGACGGATGGCATTTCAGGCACTTCAGGGAGCCATCATCTATGAGTGAAGGCTCTATTATGCCAACCTATCCGTTCCTGACAGAACAGGAAATTGATACGGCATCAACAGAGGCCAAAATAAATACCATGCGTTCGCTGGGTGTTCCATACGAAAAGGGTTATGAAAAAGTGGCCAACCAGGAACTGATGGCCCAGGCAAACAGCGTAAGGCTTAATTTAAAAATGGAAGGTATTGAAGTGCCCGCCAACAGGGAAGTGATAGCACTGATCGCTTACTTACAGCGCCTGGGTAAAGATATCACCAACAATAAAACACCAACCTCAAATAAATAACCATGTTCAAATTTATAAAACAATACGCCGAAACCATTAAAGGGGTGGATGTGTACCCGGTGATATCGCTCTTTATCTTCTTTACATTCTTTGTGGTACTGCTGGTACTGGTAAAGAAAATGGCAAAGGACAGAGTGGAAGCCTTATCCAACCTTCCGTTGGAAAATGAAGAATTAACTAACTCAACTTTATAAATTATATCGTATGCGATTCTTACAATCTATAAAATATAAAACAGCAATGACAATGGCCCTTGTTTTTGCTGCTTTAGCCTCAATGGCACAAACAAACAACACTGCTGCAGCCCAGCCTGTGCAGTCAAGTTACAACCAGCTGGCTACGCTGCTGGTGGTCATGATCGTGGTGCTTGCCTTTGTGATCTGGGGTATGGGCCGGGTGTTAACAGCACTGGGCAGGCAATTGCTGGAAAAACATAAATTGTCGAAAACACTGCCGGTTGTTGTAATGCTTGCCGGGCTTTCACTTGTATCACAGGTTTCATTTGCGCAGGATGCTGCTGCTGCGGTTAAAGAGGTTCCCAATTACGGGGGATTATCGGCTTCAACCTACTATTTCTTCCTTACGGTGCTGGGTATGGAAGTGCTGGTAATATTATTCCTGGCTTTCTCTATCCGAAGGATGTACACAGAATTACTGCCGGAAGTTGATAAAAGCATTAAACAAAAATCGCCGCTGGCAAACTGGTGGGGCAATCTTGATAAAAAGATATTCACTAAAGCTGTACCTGTTGAAAAGGAAGCTGATGTATTGCTGGACCATGATTATGATGGCATCAAAGAACTGGATAACTCACTGCCACCCTGGTGGAAGTATGGTTTTTATGTAACCATTGGTGTGGGGTTGGTTTACCTGCTAAATTTCCATGTGCTGGGTAATGGTTTGAACCCCACACAGGAATATGCTGCTGAAATGGAAAAGGCAAAAATTGAAAAAGAAGCATACGAGGCAACTAATAAAGACAGGATCGATGAAACCCATGTGCCTATGGCAGATGCGGCTGGCATTACTGCGGGTAAGGCTTTGTTTGAAGCTAACTGTGTTGCCTGCCATTTAAAAGATGGTGGTGGTAATGTGGGCCCCAACTTAACAGATGATTACTGGCTGCACAAAGGATCATTGAATGATATTTACCATACAATTAAATATGGTTATGCTGATAAAGGAATGCAGGCCTGGGGAGGCTCATTCAGCGAAAAGGAGATCAGCTACCTGGCCAGTTTTGTAAAATCGCTAAGGGGTACAAAACCTGCAGTGGCAAAAGCACAGCAGGGAGATTTTTATGTGGATGAACCTGCCGGTGGCAGCGCCGATTCCACAAAAGTTGTGAAGCCCGATTCAGCAAAGGTTGCTGTAAAGGCTGATACAGTAGCAGCAAAGAAATAATACAATGACAGAAACTACCGGAATATCACAGGAAGAATCTTTCAGGGATTCGATAGCCACTATTACCAAAGAGGGCAAGAGAAATTATATTACGCCTAAAAAGCCAAAGGGTAAGTTGTATAACTTAAGGACCTGGTTCAGTATAGCTTACCTGGTTATCTTTTTTACGCTCCCGTTTATTAAAGTGAACGACGGACCATTGTTCATGTTTAATATACTGGAGCGTAAATTCATTTTCTTTGGTGTCACTTTCTGGCCCCAGGATTTCTTCATATTCGCTATCGGCTTTCTCACATTCATGGTGTTCATTATTCTGTTCACCGTTGTGTTTGGCCGTGTATTTTGTGGCTGGGCCTGCCCTCAGACCATTTTTATGGAAATGGTTTTCCGCAAAATAGAATATTGGATTGATGGTGATTTTGCACAGCAGAAAAAACTAAGGGCCATGCCATGGAATGCTGAAAAGATCAGGAAACGCACCATCAAGTTCATTGTATTTTTTGCCATATCATTTTTGATCGCCAACTTCTTCCTGGCCTATCTCATTAGTATGGACCAACTGATCGGGTATATTGAACATCCGGCCGGCCACGTTGGTACATTGATCTCGTTACTGATCTTCACATCGGTTTTCTTTTTTGTTTACTGGTGGTTCAGGGAACAGGTTTGCCTGGTGGTTTGCCCCTATGGCAGGTTACAGGGCGTGTTGCTGGATAAGAACTCGATCGTGGTGGCTTACGACCACAAACGTGGTGAGCCAAGGGGAAAAATGAAGAAAGCGGAAGACCATGATTGTAAGTGCACCGACTGCAAAGAAGACGGAGCCTGCAAAAGCATTAATGCTAAAATGGAGGCCATAGCCAGGCAGGGAGATTGTATTGATTGCTTTGCCTGTGTAAGGGTATGTCCTACTGGTATCGACATCCGCAATGGCACACAACTGGAGTGTGTAAACTGTACCGCCTGTATCGATGCCTGTGATGATATCATGGAGAAGGTCAATAAGCCAAAAGGCCTGATACGCTACGCATCGGAGAACAGTATTACCAATGGAATTAAATTAAAGCTGAACAGAAGAATAAAAGCCTATTCGGGTGTTTTGATGCTGTTACTTTCATTGCTGGTGTTTTTGTTAGCCAGCCGTTCCGACCTGGATGTAAGGCTGATGCGGACTTCAGGGATGACATATACAACCATGCCCGACGGCCGGCTCGGGAACCTCTATAATCTCAAAATTGTAAATAAAACACACAAGGATATTGATTTTACACTAAAGCTTGAAAACCTGAAAGGAGAGATAGAACTGGTGGGAACAGGTGGCCTGAAAGTGAAAAAAGAAGATTATTCTCATCTCCAGTTCTTTGTAAAACTTGATAAAAAAGATGTAAAGAACTGGAAAACGGAAGTGAAGATAGGCTTGTATGAGGGGGATGTGAAAGTTAAGACCATTAAGGCCAAATTCATTGGACCTGAAGTATACAATTAAAATTATTAAATATGAACTGGGGAAGTAAAATACTGATCGTTTATGTAGCTTTTGTGGCGGGCATTGTATTCATGGTTTTTAAGTCATCCATCCAGAGCAATGACCTGGTAACAACAGATTACTATGCAAAGGAATTAAAATACCAGGATAAGATCGAGGAGATAAAAAGAACGGATGCCTTATCGGAACCCGTAACATACAGTATTAAAGATGATGCGATCAATATTGTTTTTCCCAAGGACTTTGCCGGTAAACATCTTTCAGGCGAAGCTGTTCTATATTGCCCTTCAGATGAGAAGAAGGATATAAAAAAGAATTTTTCCCTGAAAGATGAATCATTACAGATGAAGATCCCGGCTGACAGAAAAGGGTTATACGAGCTGCACTTAAGCTGGCAGGATGCAGGAGTGAACTATTACTTTGAAAAGAAAATCATTATTTAAATGATACAGTTATTTATCGTAGCCTTTACGATAGGTGTTGTGGGCAGTTTTCACTGTGTGGGCATGTGCGGTCCGCTTGCCCTGGCATTGCCTTTAAAAAACGACAATGCTGCCGGCAAACTGTATGGAGCTTTTGTATATAATGCAGGCCGCGTGGTTACCTACAGTATTTTTGGTTTGCTGTTTGGTTTGATCGGGCAAACCGCGGCAATCTTCAACTTTCAGCAATGGCTTTCAATAGGAGCAGGTTCCGTTATCCTTCTATTCTTATTGTTGCCAAAGAAATACAAGCTGCAAAGCACGGCTTCCGGGTACAGCACAGCTTTCTTTTCCGGTGTAAGAACAAAACTTGCCGGCCTGTTTTCACAAAAGAGTAACGCATCACTTTTTGTTATAGGGCTTTTAAACGGGCTGTTACCATGCGGGCTGGTGTATATGGCCGTTGCCGGGGCCATTGCGGCCGGTGACGTTTGGCAAAGCGCACTGTTTATGGCAGCTTTCGGACTGGGAACTTTGCCTGTTATGTGGAGTGTGGCTTTCCTGGGCAATTATATTGGGATATCCTTAAGGCAAAAGATCAGGAAGGTATATCCTTATATGATGAGTCTGATGGCCTGCCTGCTTATCTTAAGAGGTATGGGCTTGGGAATTCCTTATGTTAGCCCCAAAATGGATACTGCTAAAAAGGAAGTTCATGGCTGTTGTGCAAAGCCGGAAGTAAAAAATAACAATATTCAAACTGACCAATCTCAGGTTTTTAAGTGATTGATGTCCTAATGCATTTCTTAAAATGCCGATAAGTTTGTTTTAAAGTGAGGAGTATTAAGTAAATATATCAGAATCGTGAGTTATATGCCTACAGTAAAGCTATCAAAAACTGATCAGTTTCACCATGAAAACCGAACCTGGGGGCGTATGCTTGAATTTATTAAGCAGGAAAACTCTTATTTAAAGACCCGTCTCTCTGAAGTGCTGGATCATAATTCAGATAAGAATTTCCTGGCTCTTGCCGAACAGTTTCAAAATAAATTTATCCTGAAGGATGAATTTATTGATGAGTTGAGGCATGATGTTAATAAACAGGAACAAAGCTTAAAAGTTCTGGGAGAGGGTTCTCTTAATGATAAATTGAGTAAACGCCAGGAAAGGCTTAGAAATGAGATCGAGTACTTCGAAATGGATTTTATTAAGCTGAAAAATGAATTCAATAAGTACCTTTCAACAAAGCTGTAAACCTTAATTCAGCATATTTTCCAGTTTCTTTTCATTGGTAATAATGATATTGCCGTCCTTGATCTCTATCAGGCTCTCGCTTTTAAAATCGCTGAGGGTGCGTATGAGCGACTCTGTAGCTGTGCCGGCAATATTGGCCAGGTCTTCGCGGCTGATATGGATGGAGAATTTATCCTGTGATTCTTTTTTGTATTTGGACTGTAAGGCCAGCAGCGCATCAGCTACACGTTTCCGCAATGAATTATAGGCCAGGCCAAGCAACTGGTTCTCCTTTTCAGTAACATTCTTTGCCAGCAGTTTAATGAATTTGTGGGTTACTTCCCGGCTGCTGTGCAGCAGGTTCTCAAAATCCTCTTTTGGAATGATGGCCACTTCACTGTCTTCTATAGCCTCGGCAGTTTCTTTATACACTGTTTCTTCCAGCAGGGCATTGTATCCAAAAAAATCTCCCTCATTAAAAAGACCTATGGTGAGTTCCTTACCGGCATCATTTGTTTTACAGGTCTTTATTTTCCCTTTTTGTACATAGTATAACCTGTTGGGGTGGTTTCCTTCTGTATAGATAGGTTGCTTCTTCTTATAGTGATTTATATTCCTGTCCGATGCCAGGTCCTTTAAAGGGTCCTTTCCGTTGAATTCATGGAGCATCTGTTGCATTCCTTCTGCATCCGCATTAAAATTCTTGGAGAGCAGTTCTGTTTTTCTAAGGCGGCTTTCCACAGCATTCAGCAATTCAATATCACTGAATGGTTTGGTTATATAATCGTCGGCGCCCATTTCCATGCCTTTCCTGAAATCGCTTCTTTCTGCTTTGGCTGTTAAAAAAATGAACGGGATACCCGTGAGGTCAGGATTTTTATTAAGCAGGTGCAAAACACCGTAGCCGTCAAGCACCGGCATCATAATATCGCAAATGATCAGGTCGGGTTTGTGTTCCAGGGCAAGTTCCACACCTATTTTGCCATTCTCTGCAGTTCTTACCTTATATCCGGCCAATTCTAAAATCTCGGCTGTGTTTTCCCTAATTTCGTTATTGTCTTCAATAAGCAGTAAATGTTTCATGTTTTTTGTGGAAATCAGTTTGCAGTAGTTTCCTGCTTTAAAGTTATAATAAATTTTGTTCCTTGTTCCAATTCGCTTTCAAATTCTATCTCGCCGTTAAGAATTTCTATGTATTTACTTACAATATGAAGCCCCAGCCCGGTTCCCTGAATATTAGTAACATTAGCCCCCCTGAAAAAACGTTCAAATAAATGCTGCTGGTCTTCTGAAGAAATACCCATTCCATTATCCTTTACAGTTAATACCGTATTGTTTTCGGATACCGCGGTGCTTATCTCTATCATACTTCCTTCCGGGGAAAACTTGATGGCATTGGATAAAAGATTGGTGATTACATTGCGCAGCAGCGTGGGATCAGAAAAGATTACCTCATTGCCGGTGTGCACATATTTAAAATGCTGGTTACTTTTGGCAATTCCTTCCATTTCACTGCATATTAAGGTAATGAGTTCCTTTAAATTGAAGTGCTGGTTGTTCACACTGATCTTACCATCCTCTATTTTGCCAATTGATAAAAACTCGTTCAGCAGGTCTGTAAGATTATTGACAGAGGATTTAATCCGGTTTATATGTTTGTTCCTTTGCTCCTGCTCATTGGATTCCACATATTTTGCAACCAGCGATGCAGAGGAAAGTATTGTACTTAGCGGGGTACGGAATTCATGAGAAGCCATCGAAACGAAACGGCTCTTTAAATCACTCAGCTCTTTTTCCTTGCTCAGGGCCTTGGTTAGCTCATCCTTTGATAATTCAAGTTGTTCAAGCGTTTCCTTTAATTGCCTGGTCCTTAATTCCACCTTATCTTCCAGTTCATCGTTCAGCTCTTCTATCTTTTTATTGGTTGCTTCCAGTTGCTGCTGCTGTTCCTGGATGGCATATTCAAACTCCTTTCTTTTAGTGATATCGCTGATGAACGCAATGGTAAAGATCTCATTGCCCATATTGTAAGTGCTTAAACTTACCTCTACCGGGAATTCCGAGCTATTCTTTTTAATAGCGTAAAGATCTTTACCAAGCCCCATGGGCCTGGGATGGGGGTCTTTAATATAACTGTCACGAAGATGAACATGGCTGGAATGATAACGCATGGGGATCAATTGCTCAATTGACCTGCCTACCAATTCACCAGGGCTGGAATAGCCAAACTGCTTTAATAAGAAATTATTGACAAGCAATATCTCTGCCCGGGCATTGGCAACAACAATACCCATGGAAGCGTGCTGAAACAGCGCTTCAAACTTTTCCTTTTCTTCCTGTAATTTTTGCGGAGCCATTTTTAGTAACAGCTGTGAAATTACGACAAAGCAGTTATAAGAACAGAAAAACAGCACAGGTATTTAAAGTATATTTATACCAGGAAACTCAATAACTAAATATGCTTACCAGTGAATATGAATTCAAAGGTTTAACTGACGGGGAAGTGCTGTCCTCCCGGAAGCTTCATGGAGCTAATGAACAGGACTCAAAAAGCCGATCAGGGTTTTTAACTGCAATAAAAGATATACTCAGCGAACCCATGCTGCTGTTATTGGTGGCAGCCAGTATTATTTACTTCATTACGGGTAATACCACAGATGGCATTTTTATGGTAGCGGCTATTATATTGGTCTCTGCCATATCGTTATACCAGGAATCCAGGAGCCGGAATGCGCTGGAAGCTTTGAAAAAGCTTACACAACCTCGCTGTAAAGTGATACGCAATGGAAATACAATTGAAATTAACAGTGATGATATCGTGATAGACGACCTGCTGGTACTGGAAGAAGGTACAGCTGTTTCTGCCGACGGAGTCATTATACGGTCAAACGATTTTTCGGTTAATGAATCTATCCTCACAGGAGAATCCTTTAGTATCTACAAAACAGCAACCAGCGAGGATAACCGGGTTTACCAGGGAACTGCGGTTGCAGGCGGACTGGCTATTTGCAGGGTTACTCAGATTGGCAGAAATACCAGGCTTGGTAAAATAGGGCAAAGCCTGGAATTGATAACAGAGGAAGAAACACCCCTGCAAAAGCAGATTGGCAATTTTGTTAAAAAAATGGCCATCACCGGCATCATCGTTTTTATCATTGTTTGGATAATAAACTACTCAAAGTCTGCAGACCTGTTCGACAGCCTTCTGAAATCCCTGACCCTGGCAATGAGCATCCTGCCCGAAGAGATTCCGGTTGCATTTACCACATTCATGGCATTAGGTGCCTGGCGTTTAATGAAGCTGGGTATCATTGTGAAACAAATAAAAACAGTTGAATCCCTGGGCAGCGCAACTGTGATATGCGTGGACAAGACCGGTACCATAACAGAAAACAGTATGCAGCTGGTTCAATTATTTGCCCTGCAAACAAATAGCATTGCGGATCCCCGCGGGGAAATAGGAGAACCGGAAAAAGAACTTGTCCGTATGGCTATGTGGGCAAGCGAACCTATTCCCTTCGATCCGATGGAAGTTGCTTTGCATGATCAATATACAAAGCTGTTTGACCCGGATGAAAGAGCTGCATTTAATATGATCCATGAATATCCGCTAAGCGGCCGCCCCCCCATGATGACACATCTTTTTGAAGATACTAATGGTAAGCGCATCATCGCAGCCAAAGGGGCCCCGGAAGCTATCATAACGGTATCTGATTTAGCGGCGGAGGAAAAAACAAAGATCATAAAAGCCCTTAATGAAATGACTGCAAACGGTTACCGGGTTCTAGCGGTGGCAGAATCGGAACATGAGGGTAATGATTTTCCCGGCGAACAACAGTCGTTCCGTTTTCAGTTTAAAGGATTGGTTGCTTTTTACGATCCTCCCAAAAAAAATATGACTGCAGTGCTCAGGGCATTTGGAGATGCGGGCATAGAAGTTAAGATAATAACCGGTGACAACCTGGCAACCACACAAAACATCGCCGCACAAATTCATTTCGCAGGAGCAGAACATGGTATTGATGGAGAACAGTTGAATGCCTTACCGGATGCAGCGTTAAAGACTGCCGTACGGGAAATGAAAATTTTTACCCGTATGTTCCCCGAGGCAAAACTGCGGGTTATAGAAGCGTTAAAAGCAAATGGAGAAGTGGTGGCCATGACAGGGGATGGGGTCAACGACGGACCTGCATTAAAATCAGCGCACATTGGTATTGCCATGGGTAAAAAGGGCACCGAGATTGCCAAAGAAGCTTCCTCTATCATTATATCGGATGACGATCTTGCAAAAATGGTGGATGCAGTTGCCATGGGCCGCCGCATTTACAGTAATCTGAAAAAAGCGATACAGTATATCATATCCATTCATATACCGATCATCTTAACAGTTTTTATACCATTGGCATTGGGATGGCTGTATCCTAATATACTCTCACCGGTACATGTGATCTTCCTGGAACTTATCATGGGTCCAACCTGCTCTATTATCTATGAAAATGAACCCATGGAAAGTAACAGCATGTTTCAAAAACCAAGGCCTTTCAGCAGTACTTTTTTTAATTGGGGAGAGCTGACAACCAGTATCATCCAGGGGCTCGTTATCACGCTCGGCAGCCTGGCGGTGTACCAGTATGCAGTTCAACAGGGATACAGCGAAAACATGACACGTACAATGGTATTTACAACGCTGGTGGCAGCCAATATTTTTCTTACCCTGGTCAACCGCTCATTCTTTTATTCGGTAATTACCACCATCCGGTATAAGAATAACCTGGTTCCCGGCATCATTTTTTCGACGGTTGCAATAATGGCACTGTTGTTATTTACAGGCCCGCTTCGTACCATTTTTAAGTTTGAAAGACCGGGTACAGCACAACTGGCAGTAAGCGTACTGGCAGGTTTCGTGTCGGTTACCTGGTTCGAAGTACTAAAATATTTGAAAAGGAGAAAGGAGCGTTAGTTTAAAGCTATTTGTTCGATGATCTCGTCCATGCTGATGCCGTTGTGGCTTTCATCATACACACAGGCTGTGTTCTTTATCAGGAGCACCTGTGGCGATTCGTGATGAACAGAAAATTCTTCTGCAATTTGATTGGAAACTGACCGGTATTTTAGCAGGTCAAGATAATAAAAATCACCGGATTGGGGCAGTCCTGCTCTTTCCAGCCGGTTTTTAGCCATACTACTAATGGAGCAACGGGTACTGTGTTTAAAGATTACCTGTGGCCTTGTTTTTGATAATTCTTTCAGATCAGCAATTTGCTGAAGATTATTCAGATCAATCCAGTTCATCAATCGGGTCAATATTAATGAATGATGCCTTCGGCCATTGGGCAGCTTGCTTTACGGCTTGAAGTACAGCTGCTGATAAGTGCGGTGGCTGTAAGCAGTACAATAGCAATTAAGAATAACTTTTTCATTGTGTTCATTTGGGGTTAAAACTATATATCTCTGATATTTTGCAAAGATAATTTACTAAACTTAAACGGAGAAATAGTATTTATATTACATTGTGCAGCCAAATAAAGCCTGAAAAAAATAAATTAACCTCAAAACCAATCATTTAACCTCAAAATCAAATAAAACGAAATGTTAAACCTGAGCCGTGCCATTGCTTTCATCGATCTTGAAACAACCGGTGTAAGCCTCTCTTCAGACCGTATTGTTGAAATTGCAGTTGTCAAAATTTTAGCCGACGGCAGCCGAGTGGCTAAACGTAAACTTATCAATCCCGAAATGTCCATTCCCAAAGAGGCGAGTGACATACATGGCATTACCGATGATATGGTAAAAGATGCACCTACCTTTAAGCAGGCTGCCAATGAAATAAAGATGTTTATTGATAATTGTGACCTGGGAGGCTACAACAGCAATCGATTTGATATCCCCATGCTGATGGAAGAGTTTTTACGGGCCGGTATGGATGTTGACCTGAGTACCCGGAAAATGGTTGATGTGCAGCATATATTTTATACGATGGAGCCACGCACCCTGACAGCTGCATATAAATTCTTTTGCAATAAGGAATTATCCAATGCCCACAGTGCCGAAGCTGATGTGGATGCCACTATTGAAGTACTGATGGCTCAACTTGACAGGTACAAGAACCTGGGAAACTCTGTTGACTCCATTTTAGGGGTAATTGGTGAAGAAAAGATCGTTGATTATGCACGCCGCTTCGGTTATAATGAAAAAGGGGTTGAAATTTTTAATTTTGGCAAGCATAAAGGCAGACCGGTACGGGATGTGCTAAAAGCTGAGCCCCAGTATTATGACTGGATGATGAGGGGCGACTTTCCGCTGCATACCAAGCAAAAACTCACCGAGATACTCAACAGTACTTTGTTAAAAAATAACTAATCAGGCGCTGTAGAAAATATGTTGATATGGCATTGCCGTAATTACTGTAAATTTGGATTTGCTTTAAAGACGTCTATTGGGAAAGCTCGTAATTATACCAACTTACAACGAAAAAGAGAACATAGAGAATATCATCTCTGCAGTTATGGAACTGCGGCTGGGTTTTCATGTGCTTATCATCGACGATGACTCGCCCGATGGGACTGCAGCTATCATTCAATCACTAATACCCAAATACAACGGCCAATTATTCCTTGAACAACGAACGGGTAAATTGGGTTTGGGTACTGCATACATACATGGGTTTAAATGGGCCATAAACAGGGGGTATGATTTCATTTTTGAAATGGATGCTGATTTCTCACACAACCCCAATGACCTGGAAAGATTGTATGAAGCGTGTAAATCCGGTGCAGGGGTTGCAGTAGGCTCACGCTATGTAAAAGGCGGGGCAGTGGCCAATTGGCCTGCAAACCGCATCCTGCTTTCCAAAGGCGCTTCAGTTTATACCCGCCTTATTACCTGGATGCCGGTGAAAGACCCCACTGCGGGTTTTGTATGCTACCGCAGGGAAGTGCTGGAAGCCATCAACCTTGATGGGATTGAATTTGTGGGCTATGCCTTCCAGATAGAAATGAAATTTGCCGCATGGAAACTGGGATTTACCATCAAAGAAGTACCCATTACGTTCATTGACCGGGAATTTGGCGCCAGTAAAATGAACAAAG
The DNA here is from genome assembly GCA_044226725.1 of Ferruginibacter sp. Taxonomy (GTDB): domain Bacteria; phylum Bacteroidota; class Bacteroidia; order Chitinophagales; family Chitinophagaceae; genus Ferruginibacter. The sequence continues at coordinate 110,617 of JBGAGM010000006.1, forward strand.
GCATTATTAAGGAAGGCGTGCTGGGCGTGTTGAAACTCCGCTGGCACAGCCTGTTTAAAAACTACCGCAAGCGTGTTACCAACACCGATTTTAATAACAAAGTGGATTTTCAGCAGGCCGATGTACTGCTGGAAGGCAAATGACCCGCCGCAGGGCTTTCCAAAAAATAATCTTCTCCTTTTGTGTAATCGTTTTTGAAAAGGCATCTGTATAACCAAATGACTGGTTATGCAGAAACTGCAACTCTCCATTCCCGAACCATGCCACGAAAACTGGCAAAACATGACGCCGACCGAGCAGGGACGTTTCTGCAATGCCTGTGCCAAAGAAGTGATCGATTTCAGTACCATGACAGATATCCAGGTGCTGAACTATTTCAACAATCTTAGCCAGGACAAAGTTTGTGGCAGGGCACTGCCGGAACAGCTCGACCGGGTGATCAGCCGGCCCGAACCTCCTAAGAAAAAATTGTTCTGGTACTGGAATTATGTTGTGATGTGTTTTATGTTCTTAACCAGGGGCAATAATGCGCAGGCGCAAACAAGTACAAAACCAGCTACAGAAATAAACCCTTTAAAAACTGCCGGAACCAAAGAGGATATTATTGTGATGGGGGGAGTTAAAAGGCCGCAAAGCTTTACCATTACCGGAAAAGTGACTGATACAGATGGCAACCCGGTTTCATTTGCTTTAATAAATATGAAAGGGGCAAATACAGGAATTTCGGCCGACGCAAACGGCTTATTTACATTAAAAGTGCACACAAATGAACTTTTAATTATTTCCGGTGCTGGCTATAAGTCAATGGAATACCTGGTGGGCAATGAGAAAGTGATTACTGCTGTGCTAAGCAGGGGAACTGTGTCAGGAGGGATTTCCTGGATTGAAAATGACGACTATTACGGCAACCCGGATAAATTAAACAGGGTAGCGGTATTGCAAATCAGTGACAAAAATACCGGTAAACCTTTGGCTGATGCCAATATCGCTGTAAAACGGCAATATGCAAAATCTGCAGATATAACACTGGCAGATAAAAAGGGAATGTGTAAAATAAAGGGAATAAAAAAAGGAGATGAATTGCAGGTTAAAATTACCGCAGATGGTTACGGTCCCAATGAATTTACAATTGATGAACACGATTTTAATGAAAGGAAAAAGGTCTGGAATGTTTTGTTAGAAAAGCAAAAAGCTAAAACCACTGCACTTGACTATACCAGGCAAAATCAGGATAAGCCTGTAAGGCTAATGGGTGGTATGATTACCAATAGCAGTAAGGGGGCTTTATACATCGTTGATGGTGTTATGTGGCCCTGGGGAAAAGCTATTGATCCTGATGATGTGGACAGCTATGAAATAATGCAGGGACCTGCAGCAATGGCCCTGTTTGGTTCAGAAGCAGCCGATGGGGCAATAGTAATAACCACCCGTAAATCAAAGATAAAAAGCCTGGATACTGTACAGGTAACTGCCTATCCCGTTCAGGGCAATTTGAAGAAAGTAACAACCACCTGCTATACTTCTGTTATGGGCGGGATGGTGAGCGGGGTAACTGTACGGTCGGGCAAACTGTTTACAGACAGCCTGAAAACGCTGGCAACTAAACTAACCGGGGCCATAAAAGTTTATCCCAATCCCGTGCAGCGCGGCAGTAACATTTCAATTGCATTGAAATTACCGGAAGCTGGTTTTTACAATCTGCAGTTTGCCGATTTGTCTGGTAAAATACTTTCGCAGCAAAGAATAAATGCAAACTTCAAAGATCATACAGAACAAATAGTATGTGATGCCAGGTGGGCAGCAGGCATGTATTATATCAGGGTGTTTGATAACAGAAATAAACTTATAAGCAAAAGCAGTTTCATCGTTAAGTAAAAGTGGTTGTTTACGCCGGTCAAGTTTGGGTCCTTAAATTTTTCAATAATAACAAGGAGCAACTGACCGGTTTTTTTATGCCTTTCCGCCACAAGGGCCGCTTGCAGATTGGAGTATAAGAATATCAAACAGGTTTAAATAATTGAAGTATTTGTGTAGGCTTACAATTATTTGAAAGCCGGGTGATACTGGTGCAGCGTGCTTCTTAAATACTCCCGGTCCAGGTGGGTATAAATTTCTGTAGTGGTAATACTTTCATGGCCCAGCATTTCCTGTACAGCACGCAGATCGGCACCGCCTTCCACCAAATGTGTGGCAAAGGAATGCCGGAATGTATGCGGGGAGATGGTTTTGCTGATGCCGGCCTTTTTTGCGAGGTCTTTCAGCATTAAGAAAATCATTACACGGCTAAGTTTACTGCCCCGGCGGTTGAGGAACAGCATATCTTCCTGCCCCGGTTTTATAGTAATATGGATGCGGATATCCTTCCTGTAAATGTTGATATACTTAATAGCATCGCTGCCAATAGGCACCAGCCTTTCTTTGTCGCCTTTGCCGGTTACCCTTATAAAACCCACATCCAGGTGCAGGTTGCTGATGCGCAGGTTCACCAGTTCGCTCACACGAAGGCCGCAGCTGTAAAGCGTTTCCAGTATGGCTTTGTTTCGTCCGCCTTCGGGTTTGCTAAGATCTATCTGGCCTATGATACGTTCGATCTCTTCAAAACTAAGGGTATCGGGTAACACTCTTTTTAGTTTAGGCGTTTCCAGCAGGGTGGTGGGGTTGGTGGTCACTATCTGTTCCATATAACAGTAAGTATAAAAACTCCTCAGCCCCGAAATGATACGAGATTGTGAAGTAACCGTCATGCCCAGTTCACCTATCCATTGAATGAACTGCTCCAGGTCTTTCAGGTCAAGCTGCTGCGGATTTACCAGCTTATTCACAGCCTGCAGGTAATCGGTGAGTTTATCAATATCACGCAGGTATGCTTCCACCGAGTTACCGGCCAGCGACTTCTCCAGTTGCAGCCAGGCTTTAAATCCTTTTTTGTAAGGTTCCCACATGTAATGAATTCAAAAGTAAAAAATCAATATTCAAAATTACCAGCCGTTTGATGAATAAAGTGAATTATACCCTATTTTCGCAAACTCAATTTCGTTAATAGTTATCAAAATACAATATGCAGCCAGTTAATCTCCGCTCTTTCAGGCAAAAAGTAAGGCACAATAAAAGGACTATGAGGCGTTTTTTGACCAGGCTTGAAAAAGATACCCCCCGGGGCCTTGATAAATTAACTGCAGCCCTTGAACCTGAGATATGGCAGGAAGTGGATTGCCTAACCTGTGCTAACTGCTGCAAAACCATGAGTCCCACTTTTACAAAAAAGGATATCAAAAGAATATCACAGCATTTCGGACAAACACCCGAAGCATTTACCAAACAATGGCTTCGTAAAGACAGAATCGGTGACATGCTCAATAAAACCGAGCCCTGCCAGTTCCTGAACCTGAAGGACAATAAATGCTCTATATACGAGATACGCCCGGCCGACTGCTCAGGCTTTCCGCATCTGCCACGAAAAAAGATGGTGGATTATATGCATGTTCATAAGCAGAATATAGAATACTGCCCGGCCACTTATAAACTGGTGGAAAAAATGCAGGCTGCGCTTAATGGATAATTAATGCCCGTTACCTGAAGCCCTTTAAAGCCGGGAGCATTGTCAATGATCCGCTAAAAATACCCGTTACAGGTAAACGTCCTCAATCAAAAAGAATTCGGCCGGTTCGTTTTTTAACAGGGTGATGGAAAGTATATCAAACTGAATCCTTTTCCATTGCGGATATTGGTATAAAAATTCTTCTGCTGCATCTATCAGATTTTGTATCTTCTTTTTACTCACCTGTTCTTCGGGGTGCCCGAATTTCTTCGTCCGGCGGGTCTTTACTTCCACAAAGTGCAGGATGCTGTCCTTTTCGGCAATGATATCCACTTCCCAGTGGCTGTGGCGCCAGTTTTTATGCAGGATACCATATCCTTGCCCCGTAAGGTATGCGGCTGCCAAAGCCTCGCCGGTACTGCCTGTTATGTTATGATCGGCCATTTACCAAAGATATACAATCGGGTAATTAACAGTATGAGGACAACTGACCGGCTAAAAAGCAATTTCAAAAACGATTATTGCTTACTTTTGCCCCAAAGCATATAACAAATGAACAAACAAAACAGAACTACCTTATTAATAGCTTCCTTATTGATCGTGATCGCTGCCCTCAGCAGGGTGGCTTTATATCCGCATAATTTCAGCCCGGTAATCGGGATGGCCATTTTTTCAGGCGCTGTAATAAAAAACAGGAAACTGGCTTTTGCCCTGCCTTTATTCTCTATGTTCCTGGCTGACGTGATTTTTGAACTGTCTGGTATTGCACCCGGTTTTTGGGGCTGGGGACAGCTGGTTGGATATGGAATACTGGCTTTAATTACAGTTATCGCCTTCAGCATGAAAAAGATAAACGCATTTGCAGTAGCCGGTTATTCAGTGGGCTCTTCCCTGTTATTCTTCCTGCTGTCAAATTCAGCTTTTTTTGTTTTCGACAATCCCATTTATCACACCTATACACAGGATTTCAATGGTTATATAGCAACCCTGGCTGGCGGACTGCCATTCTTAAAAACCGGTTTGGTTGCTGACCTGGTTTACAGCACTGTATTATTTGGAAGCTATTTCCTGGTGCAACGTGTTGCTTTGGTAAAAAGCGAAGCTGCAGCATAATAAATCAATCAAAAATATTTTTAAGAGAAACACCTGCTGCTGGCGGGTGTTTTTTATTTTTTTCACGCAGGGAATGCGGAGGTTCAGAGGGCGCTGAGGTGTTTTCTCTGCTTTCCCGGCTTCGCTGCAGTCTCTGCGTGAAACATATATTACGAAGCCTCATACCCCTCATCAACAGCCAGGCCTGTTCCGTCGGCGGCTGCAGTGGCCAGTTCATCACAGCGATTGTTGAAGGGGTTATCCGCATGGCCTTTCACCCATTTAAGTTTTACGTTCATCTTTTGAGCAAGCTGGTAGTAGCGGGTCCAGAGGTCTTTGTTTTTTTTGCCACCTTTAAAGTCAGTGCGTATCCAGTTCTTCAGCCAGCCTTCTTCAATGGCCTTCACCACGTATTGGCTATCCGAATATACAATTACCGGTAATTCTTTTTTGGTGATGGCCTCAAGCCCCGTAATAACAGCGAGTAATTCCATTCGGTTATTGGTGGTAAGCCGGTAACCTTTGGATATTTCTTTCCGGTGATTGTTGTACATCAGGATAACGCCAAAGCCACCGGGGCCGGGGTTTCCACGGGAAGAGCCATCGGTGTAAATGTGAATGGTGCTCAAATGTATTGTTTTGAACGGCTAAGTTAAGGGTACTACCGCAAAAATGCCCGGGCAATAAAAAATGAACAACCATTTTTCAGATAGTGATAGTTAGTTTGTCTGTACAAAAAGGCACTTAATTTACATGAGCCAGGTAGATGTGCAAACTTTCGTCATCATTTCGTTTAGCCCAGTTGATGATCGTTTCTGCCGATATGTCTTCGTAAATATTCGCCGAACTCCTGTTGGCCCCCAGCGACTTTACCAGAACCAGCATCATGTAGTAGGGTTCTATATATTCCGGGTGATGATCCATCGTGTAACCCTGTACCTGCAGGTATTGATACCCTTTTGCCTTTAACTTTTCCAGTGCATCCAGCGTAAGATGACCGTGATTGTCATAGTATCTCTTCATTTCGTTTGTCATAGTATCTGTTTATACTATAACAAACAACAAAACAGAAAGTTTATGAAGCTGTGCTGATAAAATTCTTGTTGAGTATTTAATAAAACACCTGTCATGTACCTTAAACCACTAATTATTCTTACACCTGGAACACCCCTGTTTTAAACTCCGCCATATCCGGGTTATGATCTGCTGCTGCAATGCTTTCCGAGATCATTTTCCGGGTTTCACCCGGGTCGATGATGGCATCCACCCAAAGCCTGGCGCCAGCATAATAAGGTGTTGTTTGTGAATCGTAACGGTCTATTAAGTTTTTCAAAAGTTCCTGCTCCCTTTCCGGGGTAATTTCTTCGCCCTTGCTTTTGAGCGTGGCAACCTGAATTTGTAACATGGTCTTGGCCGCCTGCTCGCCACCCATTACCGCAATCTTTGCCGTGGGCCAGGCATAGATGAAGCGGGGGTCGTAAGCCTTGCCGCACATGGCGTAGTTGCCGGCGCCATAAGAATTTCCGACGATGACCGTGATCTTTGGAACCACAGAATTGGCAACTGCGTTCACCAGTTTGGCCCCGTCTTTTATGATGCCGCTGTGTTCGCTGCGGCTGCCCACCATAAAACCCGTAACATCCTGTAAAAAAACAAGCGGTATTCTTTTCTGGTTGCAGTTCATAATGAAGCGTGCAGCTTTATCGGCGCTGTCATTGTAGATCACACCGCCCAATTGCATTTCGCCCTTTTTACTTTTAACGATCAGCCGTTGGTTGGCTACAATACCCACCGCCCAGCCATCAATGCGTGCATAGCCGCATACAATGGTTTTGCCATACTCTTCCTTGAACTGATCGAAACTATCCTTATCAACGATGCATTTCACCAGGTCTGCCATATCGTAGGGCTTTGTGTTGCCCGGACTGATAATGCCATAGATCTCTTCTTTATTTTTTTCAGGAGCCTGCGGTTCAACACGGTCGAACCCTGCTTTTTTATGATGCCCGAGTTTGTGCATGATCTTTTTCACCTGGTCAAGACATTCCTCTTCTGTTTTGAATTTATAATCGGCAATGCCGCTGAGTGCGTTGTGCGTTTCGGCGCCGCCCAAAGTCTCAATGTCAATATCCTCGCCAATGGCTGCTTTCACCAGGTAAGGGCCGGCTAAAAAGATAGAGCCATTGCCTTCCACCATCAGTGTCTCATCGCTCATAATGGGCAGGTAAGCGCCGCCGGCCACACAGGCCCCCATAACAGCAGCAATTTGGGTGATACCCATGGCACTCATTTTTGCGTTGTTGCGGAAGATGCGGCCAAAATGTTCTTTATCGGGAAATATCTCATCCTGCATAGGAAGAAAAACACCGGCACTGTCAACCAGGTAGATCACCGGCAGGTGATTTTCCATGGCGATCTCCTGCATGCGTAAATTCTTTTTACCGGTGATCGGAAACCAGGCGCCGGCCTTAACAGTCTGGTCGTTGGCCACAATCACACATTGCCTGCCGCTTACATAGCCAATGCCGCTTACTGTGCCGCCTGCAGGGCAGCCGCCTTCTTCGGGATACATATCATAACCTGCAAAAGCGCCGATCTCCACAAATGGCTTATCAGCATCGCAGAGGTATGCTATACGCTCCCGGGCAGTAAGTTTATTACGCTCTTTTTGTTTGGCAGCCGATTTTTTTCCACCGCCTTCATATATTTTTTCGAGCTGGCGTTTTACCTGGCTCCAGGCCATCTTCATGGCATCTTCATTTTTGTTGAATTCCAAATTCATATAGTTAGTTGATCGTTATCGGTTGATCGTTAATCGTTGTCGGTTAATTGTTAATCGTTAATGGTTAGCGGTTGCAAAATAACTGGTTTTATTTAACAGGCTGATGCGTAAATTTGTTAGAGCAATCCTATTTACAGATAACCATTAACCATTAACCATTTTCACCATTAACCACACCCCAAAAATATGGGTAATGAAATTAACCGCATACTAAAACTATTTGCCGACCTGCAGCATGGTAAATGCTGGATAGGTACTAACTTTAAAGAGGCGCTGCACAACCTGAAAGCAGCGGATGCTGTTAAAGATATACAGGGGAGCACCAATAATACCTGGCAGCTGGTTTCTCATATCACATACTGGCGCAGCCTGGTGGTTAACCGCTTAACCGGCAGCGACAACCCGCCACCATTCCCTGACTTTTTGTTGCCGGATGATTATACCGAAGAAAAATGGCGGCAGGCTTTGCATGATTTTGAAGGGGCTTATCACCTGCTTCGCAATGCCATCCATCATTTTAAAGAAGAGAACCTGGACAAACCTTCCCCCAAGCCCGGGCAAACCTATTACGAGCTCATCCTTGGATGCCTGCAGCACGATGCCTATCATTTGGGGCAAATGATGCTGTTGCAAAAGTCGTTTTAAAGTGCAAAGCTGCTGTTGATGGCCGCAATATTAAATCCGTTTTGAATTACCTGCCTGTACCGGCTGCTGTTTTTATTGATGACCGGGTTGGTATGGTTGAAATGAATGAAGAAGATCTTCTTTTTTTCCGCTGCAGGAAGACCGGCAAACCGCTTCATGCTTTCAATGATGAAAGGGTGGGGTATGGTGGAAATGTTCCTGTTATTGATCTCGGCAGCATCAAAAAAAGTACCATCCACAAAAGCATAATCAACCCCGACGATCGCCCGGGAAATATCAACGCCCCATTTTTCCCATTTATCAATATCAGGAATGAACAGGGCTTTCTTATGAGGACCAGTAATACAGTAACCAACTGTTTCAGAAAATTCATCACGGTGCGGCACCCTGAACGGCATTACCTGTATTGAATTGGTAAGCGCAATTGTTGTGCTGTCCTGTAAAGGTTTGAGTTCAATATTCTTATTTGCCAGCAACTGGCTCCAGGGGCCGTTTTGCTGAAGAAAGCCCTGCATCCGGGGCATGGCAAACACAGGAATGCCTGTTGCATTCATGGCTTCTTTTCCAAGGTACATCAGCCCGGTGTAGTGACCAATATGGGCATGGGTCAATAAAATAGCATCGGGTGTTTCTTCACCGGCAATATTTGCCTGCAGGTTCAAAGCCTTTATTTGCCGGGTAAAGTCGGGTGTGGCTTCAAAAAGATATTTTTTATTTGCTTCCTGGTCAACCAGGCCCAGTGATACCACCATGCGGCTTTTATCGGGATGCGCAAACAAATCTTTACAGCAATCCTTTTTACAACCAGCCTGGGGCGAACCGGCATCCTGGATGGTTCCCAAAATAATAAGTGATACGGAGCCTGCTTTGCCGGGCTTTTTTGTTTCAGCATATTTATTACCACTGAATGAACAGAGGATACAGGCAATCAGCAATAGTTGGATCAGCTTCATGGCAGCTTTTTAAAAAATAATATTAAAATGAGCAGGCAATATCCCTACCACAAATTCTTCAGCTTCCAGGTATTCCCCATCCAGGTGTGCCTGCATGGGCTGGCTGCCCCGGATGGTGATTTTACTGGTATTGTAATAATCAATGAATGGCTTTTGCGGGTGTTTTCCTTTTTCAATCACCGGCAGGTAGCGCAGCCTTTTAAGCGGGGAGAGCTGTTTAACAAGGTTCACATCAAACAAACCATCATCGGCCTTTGCCAGCGGGGCCACCAAAAAGCCCCCGCCATAGCGGGTACCATTGGCAATGCTGATCATCAGAAATCTGCCGCTCACTGTTTTTTCGCCGGAACTGATATTGTATGACTGCTCTTTGTAAAATAAAATATGCTTCAGTATGGTAAGCATGTACGATGTTTTGCCGCCCATCTTTTGAACACCCAGCAGGCTTTTGGCAACCGAGCCATCAAAGCCAATGCCCACACCATTCAGGAAATACCGGCCATTGCAGGTGCCTGCATCGATAGGGCTGGGCTTTGTGTTAAGTACATGGTCCACCTGGGCTTCCACCGTTTTACCGCCATACAGTAATGCATGAAAATCGTTACCGGTGCCGCCATTGAAAATACAGAGGGGTACTTTAATATCGGGAAATTGATTCACAAAATAATTCACCGTGCCATCGCCGCCGCATATCCAAACCTGGTCGAAGCCATAGAGCTGCTCATCCCATTCTTTTTCTGTGAATATCCGGGCGCTGATATGCTTGCCCTGTAATATTTGCCGCAGCCGGTCTGCCAGTTTCAAAGCCTTACCGCTGCCTGCAAGCGTATTGGTGGCAATTGCGATCTGCATGCTTTATATTCTTTTGTGAAGGAGTTGGTTCTTATCGTTTGGCCCGGGCATGCAGTTGCTAATCTCTTTGTTGAGTGCCTGCTGTATCTTTTCCATTGGCCCTTTGCTGCTGATGCGGGTTAACATACCAGTGTTTTAATTAAAGATATTACGAAAGGGCGGGATTTGTGTAAGCGCTGGTATTTTTTATTATGCCTATTTTTCTATCTTTAATCAATGATGTTGCGAAAGCTTTTCTCCGGAAATAAGGGCATCCTGGTCTATGGTATCAGTCTTGCGTTGTTGCTGCTGCTGCTTAAATGGCTGGAGCTGCGTTATGTGATCTATGATCATGCCATGGAGATATACGTGGGCGCCATCGCTGTCATTTTCACCGCATTGGGTATCTGGCTGGCGCTTAAACTTACCAAACCGAAAATAGAGCGGGTGGTGGTGGAAAAGGAGATCTATATTGAAAAACCAAAGGAGTTCGTATTGAATGAAACGGAAATGAACCGCAGGGGCATCAGCAGGCGGGAACTGGAAGTGTTGCAACTGATGGCCGAAGGACTTAGTAATGCGGAGATTGCCGGGCGGCTCTTCGTTTCGCTGAACACCATTAAAACCCATGCCTCCAATTTGTTCTTTAAGCTGGATGCCAGCCGCCGCACACAAGCCATTGAAAAAGCAAAATCACTGGGGCTGATAGCCTGAAACCTGGTACTTTGGTATGAAATTCAGGTATAAAAAACTAAAATCGCCCGAAAGTATGAGGGGCAAAAGCCAATTGTTGTTGATTTTTACTGCTCAAACCAAAACTTAATCAAATGAAAAGAATTGTTCTTGTTTACGGTATCATTGCCGGGCTTATTGTTACCGGTATGATGGCATTTTCAACCGGCTATTATTGCACCCGGGGAGATTTTGAAGGTGGCATGATATATGGCTATTCGGCTATGATCATTTCCTCCTCGATGATCTTTGTGGGTATTAAGTCCTTTCGGGATAAACAGAATGGCGGAACCATCAATTTTGGCAAGGCATTTAAAGTGGGACTTTTTATATCCCTGGTCGCTTCAACCATTTATGTAATTGGCTGGCTCATCAATTACTATTTCTTCATACCCGACTTTATGGATAAATATGCCGCTGCCATGATCGGCAAGGCAAAGGCAAGCGGTATCAGCGCAGCAGAACTGGCTGAGAAAACCGCCTATATGGAAAAGATGAAGGAATGGTATAAGAACCCCTTGTTTGTAATACTGATGACCTATGTGGAGATATTGCCTGTAACCCTGGTGATCTCACTTATCAGTGCACTGATACTGAAAAGAAAAACGGCACCGGCTAACTGACCCGGCTGCCCCTGTTAACACTAAATTTATCAATTATGAAATTGGGAGCATTTTCAATAAGCCTGTCGGTAAAAGACCTGGCTGTTTCAAAAACATTTTACGAGAACCTGGGCTTTACACAATTTGCAGGTTCCGAAGCCCACCGTTACCTGATCATGAAAAACGGGAATGCACTGGTGGGATTATTTCAGGGCATGTTTGCCGGAAATATTTTAACTTTTAATCCCGGTTGGGATGAGAATGCCGCACTGCAGGAAAATTTTGATGATGTGAGGCAGATACAGCAGCATTTAAAAAGCAGGGGACTGAAACTGGACACAGAAGCAGATGAAAGCAGCAGCGGCCCTGCCAGCATCATGCTTACCGACCCCGATGGGAATGTGATCCTGGTAGATCAGCACGTGTAATGATTTTTTAAACAAATAAACCAAACAGTATAACATGAAAAAAGTAACAGGTATCGGCGGCATCTTCTTTAAATGTAAAGATCCCAATGCGATAAAGGAATGGTATAATAAACACCTGGGCCTGGAGGCAGGGCCCTATGGCGCCAGTTTTGAATGGAGGCAGGCAGATGCACCCGAAAAGAAAGGGCTTACACAATGGAATGTGAATACCGAAGCGGCAAAAATGTATGAGCCCGGCACCAAGGACTTTATGATCAATTACCGGGTAGAGAACCTGGAAGCACTGGTGGAAGAACTGAAAAAAGAAAATGTGACCATCGTTGATGCTATTGAAACCTACGACTACGGCAAGTTTGTGCATATACTGGACCCCGAGGGAAACAAGATACAGCTTTGGGAACCGATGGGCGAATGGGTTTAGCTGCTAACGAAATACAAATAAGGGCCGGGATAAGGAGATCGCTTCTTATCCCGGTTTTTATTTGGTAAACTTTTCTATCAGCACCCGGTTGAATTTGTCCGGTTCTTCTTCCAGCGGGCCATGACCGGAATTTTCAAACCAGATCATTTCCTTGTGCGGCGCCTGCAGTTTCTTTTCAAATGCTTCCACTAAAACAGCAGGTACATTCCAATCGTGCCGCCCTGCAAAAAAATAAACCGGCACTTCCAGTTTATTCACATGGGTAAAATCCGTGGCATACAGGTCTTTTTCAAGCCGGCCGGAAGCATAAAAAAATCCTTTGTTCCAATCATAATTTTTGTAATCGGGATATTTCGTCATGGCAATTTCCACCTGCGTATCTGAACGGGGGTTAAAAACTGCACCATGATATTTTGAAAGGAGCTCGTATTGTTTCATGAAGCATTCCAGCTTGCCCTGGCAAAGGCTTTTATCTCCCTGCTGCAACTGTTTTACAATTCTCAGGGTACTGTCGTCCTTGTTCTCCATAGCTTTTTTTATTAGCCATTCCCGGGTTACGCCCATGCCCCGGTCAATATTGATCACCTGTGAAATACCTGCATAGGCAATATAATCTGCCGGGTATTGCTGAACCAGGTTGAGGCCAACCACACTGCCCCAGGAAAAGCCGGCCAGGAATATCTTTTGCTGCCCGAACTTCTTTTTTAAGAATTGGGTAAGTTCATGTGCGTCTGTTACGATCTGTTCCAGGCTAACATTTTCAACCGTTGAATCGTTCATGAAGGATTGGCCGCATCCTCGCTGGTCCCAGGTTACCAGTATAAATGATTTAGTAAGCTCGCCATTAAAGTACCTGAGCTGCGGGGTTTGCGGCCAGCCGGGCCCACCATGTATGAATAACAATACAGGGAGTTTATCCGATGCACTGTTTATCTCCACATACTGTTTGGTATTTCCCAGCATCATGAAGGAATGTTCCTTCACACTTGTACCGGCTACCTTATTTTTATCAGCAGGCTTGTTTGCCGGGTTGCTGTTGCAGGCAAACAAGAACAGTGATGCAAGCAGGAGGGTATTTATTTTTCTCATTACCAAATTTACATAATTGCAAATGCAGATCATAAGGATATGCACAGGCTGCAATTGCTCCAATGGTTTGATGTTGCTTAATCCCTTTGAGGGTTTAATAAATCAGATTTTTTAATGCGCCATCCGGCTGCAGGTACAGGCAGGCCTCTGTTAGCTGAAGGCCTGCCTGTAACATATGCAGGTCTTTATTAAAACTGCAGTGGTGGCCCCACTACTTTCATATCATGATCGGCAAAGATCTTAGCGCCCTGCTCCGGTGTAGGCGGCGCTTTTAAATTGCCCAGCGCCCGGAAGAAATCTTCCATCTTACCAGAAGGCTGAAAGAGAAAAAACATTTTGCCTTGTTCAGTTAGCTGGGCAAATGCATGGGGTATGGTACGGGGTAAAAAAATGGTATCACCGGCTTTGAGGGTATGCTTCTCAGCGCCCACCTGGAAAAGATATTCACCGGATACAATAAAGAAGATCTCGTCCTGGTTTGGGTGCACATGCAGTGGCGGACCTCCTTTCTCATTGCCGGTATACTCAAAAATTGTGAGGTCGCCATTGGTGTCTTTTTGAGATACCTTAATGTCGTTGGGACTTTTGCCACCCAGGCTGGTGTGTTCGCCAAAACGGCTTTCAGTAGCTTTTACCACAAAAGCTTTGTTGGGGCGTTTGGGTGTTTGTGCGGCTGTATGCTTACCAATGAGTAAGGCAGGGATGGCAGCGGCGGTGGTTAATAAGAATTTTTTTCTTTCCATGTTTGTATTGTTTTAATGATACAATACAAAACTCCCGCAAAGCAGGTATTGCTTACTGGTAAAAAAACGACATTCTTAGTAGGTATCCGGCACCCCGAATTTTCTTTCCGGTGCGGCATTGTCCAGCAAATGAAAACCGGTGGGTGTTTGGTTGGTAAAGGTTTTATAATCTTTTGCCAGGTGCTGGTAATCGTGGTAGCCGCATTGTATGGCAATGCTTAGCCAGTCAAGGTGGGGAACTTTATTTTTCAGGCGGAAGGCATTTTCAAAACGAACGATCTTACTGAAATAGCGGGGCGATATGCCCATGCGTTCTTTGAATTTTCTTTCGTATTGCCGCAGGCTCAGGCAGGATTCTTTTGCCAGCCATTCGATGGGGATATTATCTGTTGACCGCAGGATGATATTGCTCACTTCATCGAGCCGGTGATGTTCCCTTTTGCTGCGGTTTACCTGCTTCAATAAAAAGGATTCAACCACAGCCAGCATTTCGGTGCAGCCAGTTGCATCGTTCAGTTGATCATTGACTTCTTTGATCTGTTTGGAAAAAACAGTCTCTGCATCAATATAACTGTTGTTCAGTTCCCCGCAGGGAATGCCGGTAAGCCGGTACAGGGCGCCCGGTTTGAACACTACCTGGAATACCAAAAAATCGCGGCCCACATACCGGTTGCTCACCTGATCCTGCTGGCCCATCAAAACTGTTTTGAGGTTGTTTATCTTTTTGCCGCTGTTCACATATTCAACGGTCTCGGTATCGCGGGGATAAAAGCTCAGGCAATGCTCGGGCCTGGGCGGGTAGGGTTTAAAGGGCAGGTTGGTAATGCCTTTGAATTCGAACTGCACCACCCGGTACACCCGAATATATTCGGTGAGTGCCGGGCCCGGTGTAAATTCAGACAATACCATATTGTTTCTGTTGTTACTGCAAGATAAGGATTTGTTTGGGCCAGGCTGCTCAGCCTTGCAGCGAAAATGTCCTGAGTATTTTCCATGGTCCGTCCCCGCTTTGTTCTATCAACGATACAGCGTTGAACTGAAGTTGCTCTGGCCATTCCATTTTCATAATGGCTTCATAGATTGCATCGGTACATGTTGAATTCCTTGGGTGCAGCAGGGTAATATGCGGCATATGCTGCCGGGGTTCATCAATAATACCCGCCAGTATTCTTTTTCTTAAAAGCTGAAAGGCCTCATTGTTAGCCGCAGCGGGTATTAGTACACCGGCGCCCTGGTTAAATCGAACAGGCGCTTCAAAATAAATGCTGAGCGGCGCTTCGTGCAAATGCTCCAGGTTGTGAATCACAGTGTCTGTATCTGCTATCTCATCCTCGCGGCAAAGGGTAACATGGGCGGCTATCAGTTGCTGTTGCAGGGGGTTGTACCTGCTGCGGATGTCTTCAATTGCAGCAGCATCGGCTTTGCTTACAAATAAAGTAAGCTGGCGGCGGAAGTTGTTTTTCAACTGTTATCTTTTTTTGGATCTGGTAAAATTAAACCCGGCAGATAGTTTAAGCGGGTAATACCTGCCGGTTTACTGCCGCACTGATCTCGTTCCTGATACTTTCGGATATTTCAACATCATGGCTGCATTTTGATATCGCCAGGCTGAAGAACCGGTCCAGGTCTTGCTGGCTGAAATCTTTCCTTTTGATATGTACCTTTCTATTACCTGCAAACCTCATGATGTAAACCTCCGTAAAACCATCAAAACCTATACCAGCCAGTTGACCCAGATCATAGGTTTTAACAAAGAGGTCATTCATGTATAAATGATTATTGCCGATGATAAAAGCAGGGGTATTTTTTTTCTTTCTTTCTATCAGGAATTGTATGATTAACGAAACAACGTTGACTGAAAGATATACTAACATGTACAGCCCGGGAAGTGATTTGAGAAAAATTACTGAAACCAGGAACAGGTAAAGCAGGAAGACAAGACCACTCAAAATAATTTCTTTCAATTTGAATTTGTAATTCTCAATTACAAGCATCCGCTCGCCGCTCAGGGTCCTGTTGTTCATCCGGTAAACCGAAATAATGATAACGATCTGTATGAGTATACCGGCAATTACAAAATACAACGGGAAATTTTTGATGTCAAACAGCATGACAGCAAATAACCCAAGCCAGTAAATAGTATAGGTGATGTTCTTTGTTGTTTTCATTGTTCGGGTTTTTTAAAGACAGGCTTATTCAGTTAATTTAATTAGCAGTCACCTTTTTCAGATAATACCCGCCGGCATCCACCACAGGCGGAAAACTGCTGTTTACTTTTATGCCTTTATCATCAAGCACCAGGCGCTGGCTGCCGGTGCCGGTAAGTACATCCAGCGGCAGGGGCATGGGCAGGTTGGCGGCTTTGATGCTGTATTCGTTGTAGCCGGTCTGCTGTACAGTGATCTCCAGTTTTTTTGTGGTGCGCAGGTAAAAATCAAAAAGCGGTTTCAGGCTTTTACCAAAGGCATTGCTGAAGAGCTGCTCCACATCATCGGTGCTAATAAAATTACTGTACGTGTACTGCGGGGCCGTGGCCAGTTTCTTCAGGGTGGGGAAGAAGCGCTCATCGCCCAGCACATAACGCAGCGTATGCATAAAGAAAGCGCCCTTGGTATAAATATCGCCGATATAAGCCTCGCCCGAGTTCAGTTCCTCTCCCTGCACAATGGGTTTTTCATTGCGGATGCTTTTTTTGAACATCACGATCATGCTGTCGTAACCCCTTTCGCCATTGGCTTCGCGGCAAAACAGGGCTTCGCTGTACGTGTTGATGCCTTCCTGTATCCACATATGGGCCCAGTCTTTGTTGGTCACTTTGTTGGCAAACCATTCGTGCCCGAATTCATGAAACAGGTTGCCCGAATAATCCCAGGTACCTACTTTTACGGTGCTGAATTTTGCCCGGTTCTCACCATCGCCGTAGCTGATCATGGTCTGGTGTTCCATGCCCGGGTTGGGCACCTGTGCAATACCAATCTTTTCTTTGGCCCAGGGGTATTCGCCCAAATATTTCTCCAGTATGCGGCAATCCCGTTCACGCATGTCGAGTATCTTTTCGGCCACGGCCCTGTCTTCTTCCAGCACATAGAATTCCATCGGCACTTTATTGCCTTCAATGGTAGTGTACATTCTTTTTACCACGGCATATTTGGCCACATTGAACACCACACAATAATTGCTGATGGTATAATTGGTTTTCCAGTGAAAGGTTTGCTTGTCTTTTTTAGTGGTTACGCTTTGCAATAATCCTGGTCCTGCTACCGTAAGCCCCTTGGGTACGGTAATCAGCATGTCCACCCCTTCATTGGGTTCATCACTCGGGTGGTCCTTACAGGGAAAGTAAACCTTACCGCCTTCCAGCTGGCAGTTGATGATCACCCAGGGGTTGCCTGCATTGTCTTTTTTCCAGCTGAACCCGCCTTTCCAGGGTGGCCTTACTGCCACCGGAGGCTTGCCATGATATTCTATTTTGATGCTGTGCCTGCCGGCTTTAAAACCGGCGGGGTCAACAATGTAGATCAGGTCTTTATCGCGGTAAAAATTCCTGTTCTTTTTGGCAGCGCTGATCTTTGTTACGTCTAAGAAATTAACGAGGTCGAACAATAAGGTATCGGAAGCTTTGGCAAGATCAAGGTCTATTTCGGTATAGCCGCTGATGGATTGATTGGCAATATCCAGGTCCAGCGCCAGGGTATAATGCCTGATATCCATATTGGCCTGCAGGGGTTTTAGTTTGCCGCCCGATGTCATATAGCTGATATCGCGGTTTTGTGCAAACGTGGCGGTACTGCAGAGCAGTAAAATAACGACAAGGTATCTCATGGTGCTGTTTGTTTTATTAAAGAAACAAAAACTTATCGGGAATAGGAAACGGATAAGGCCGGGAGTTATGTGGAATTTTTCCAGCTTTTATCAAGTGCGGCGGCTTCTTTAAGCAACAGCTCCAAAGCGCTGATATCGATCTCTTCCACATCCTGGTATATTTTGTAAAAGATCTGTTTGTTGGTACCGCGGGTCAGATAATTATGTTCATCAGCCAGTTTATTGCCATACCAGAAACCAAACAACACGCCCTTTTTAATACCGCCCCGGGGAATGGCAGCAGGCCAGATGATGCAGATGCCCTTGTTGCCGTAGAAGAAGGGGACCTGGTAGGATATTTTTTCTTTGCAGTAAGCGGGAAGGTTTTCAGCCACAATGGCCCGCAGCACATCCACGATGATACGTTCATGCTCCGGTATAGCATCATAGAGCTGTAACAGGGACTTTATTTTGGGGGCCTGGATTGCCATCAGGTTGAAACGGGTTTAAACTTTTCAGTTGCTAAGGGTTTGTCTTAAGCAGGCTGATGAATAATTTCGAAATGCCCTGCCATACAACAAAGAAAAGAAAGGATTTGGTATGTTGAAGTAATATTTTCCCGGCTTCGCTGCGAAATTTGTTTAGCCACAAAGGCACGAAGGCACAAAGGAAAATGCTTACATTTTTAAAATTCGTGTCCTAGTGCCTTCGTGGCCACCGCCCCGGTTCGTGGCACACGAAACGGTTCCCGGCAAACATGGACCAGCTTGCAGGCTTGTAATTAAGTTACCGGAGTGTGCAAGACTTCCGAAGTTTTTAAAACTTCGGAAGTCTTAAACGAACCAGCTTCGCTGCGAAATTTGTTTAGCCACAAAGGCACGAAGGCACAAAGGAAAATGCTTTGCATTTTACAATTCGTGTCTTAGTGCCTTCGTGGCTAATCTCACCGCCCCGGTTCGTGGCACACGAAACGGTTCCCGGCAAACATGGACGAGCTTGCAGGCTTGTAATTAAGTTACCGGAGTGTGCAAGACTTCCGAAGTTTTTAAAACTTCGGAAGTCTTAAACGAACCAGCTTCGCTGCGAAATTTATTTAGCCACAAAGCCACGAAGGCACTAAGGAAAATGCTTTGCATTTTTAAAATTCGTGTCTTAGTGCCTTCGTGGCTAATCTCTGCCTTTTTCGTGGTACACGAAATGAGAATAAGAATGAGCCTGCATTAACAAATGCTATCAGACTGCTTGCCCGATATTTTCGGGGAGCTGTCGAAGCCGGTTTTTACGTAAGACCCAGGCATCCATCCGCTTCAGCGCCGCAAAAAAAAGCCGCCACATGTCTGTGGCGGCTTTTGCCTGAAACCCGTTGATCAGGCATTTGTATTTTTCGGGGCCTTTTTCTTACGCTCCGATTTACGTTTACCGCCAGCCATTTCGTACTGGCTGCTGTTTCTGCCATACTGGCTGGCAATGCCCGAAAGTATTCTTTCACTGAAGTCCTGCAATTCCTGCAGGCCCGTAATGCACTGGTTGTACAGATCATCAACCGTACTGAGGGTAGTATTGTACTGCCGCAGGTTGCTGTTGAATGTGTCCAGCTTTTTTTGAAAGTTACTTACAGACATTCCGTTGCCCAGGTCAAGTGCCGGGTCGATGCTGACGATTGCCGCCAGTCTTGTTTTGGCTTTGTCGTATTGTTTGATACGAGCTAATTTTCTTCTAGCCATTTCAAAAGGGTTTAAAATTAAATAATGCTGTAAAATTATATTCAATTAAATCCCCGGATGATAAAGAAAGTTCTACTATGCCATAGAGATATTTCTATTGCCTGAAATTTCTATTGCCGGATAGAAATTTGTTTACTGATTCCTGCAATTCCCCCCGATTTTCGGAAAAAGTTGTGATATGTTTAAACCAAATCGAGTTCCGTTTAATGTGAATCGAGTTTGGTCTAATATGAATCGAGTTCCGTTTAATGTGAATCGAGTTCCGTTTAATGTGAATCGAGTTTGGTTTAAACGGTATCGAGTTCCGTTTAATGTGAATCGAGTTCCGTTTAATATGAATCGAGTTTGGTTTAAACGGAATCGAGTTTGGTTTAAAGATTCACAGGAAATCCAGTAACAGCAGTATATATGTAATACTATATTAAAAGCAATTATGCTGGAAAGACAGTTTTTGGTGAATTTTTGGGGTTTTTCATCAAACCGGGCTAAAAAGAAGGGGTTAAGGGGAACGACGGCTTCTAGGATAAATGGGGAATTTCGGAGTAATTACGTGTATTGTGCTGATAGTTATCGAAATTGGCCAGTGACGCAGTGCATTTTGTGGAGAAATTGTAAAATATTAATTTCTTTTATTATTTTTACTCGAAAGTGAGTTTTACTAAACTTTATTTTAATGGAAGATATAAAGGATTTAGAGTTCTTGGCTGGCAAGTCAAAGGACTTTATTGAAAAACAAATTAATTCCTACAGACAAAAACAAGCCAATTCAGGTTCAATTATGGCCATTATTTCGCTTTTCATTCCTTTCTTTTTAAGTGGTCTTGATGATTCATATTTTTTTATAAAACTAGTTTCCGTAATTCCAATTGTTCTTTTTGTGATCGCAATTGTTTTTCTAATTGATGTTTTAAAAAGCAAACCTCTTGATCAGGGTTTTCACACTAATAAATTTCAATGGCTTGTGAATCTCAATAATTACAAGCAAGTGCTATTATATGAAATCGGCGCTAACCAGTCATCCTTTACCGACAATAAAATAATCGTTGACAAGTCAAACTTAAGCTTTAACCGTGGAGTCAGTCTGACACTCTTTGCTGTTTTAATTTCAATTTCACTTCTTGTAACTAACAAATTTTGTAAGCCTTATAAGGATAAGACACCAATAAATGTAAAAATTATTAACTAAAAAAATAAATCATGCCAAACGAAAACAATTCAACGACAGGATCTGGCAATAGCCAGGGTTCGGAGTCTAGTAGTGGCAATAATGATTCAGGAAATGATAGAGACATTCCAATTGTGCCGCCTCGCGATAGAACCAATTTAAATGAAACTGTTATTAGAGATGACAAAACTTTTATTCCGCCTTCTACAAAAGAAGACTAATAAAAGTTCGTGCAATTGCATATCTATGAAGTAAAGCCTTTACTTCATAGATATTTTAATTAAATGAACTTTGCCGGCATTGAATTGAGCGGCAATGAGAACCGTGGCGTGATCTCCGACCAGTCACAAAGAAATGAATAACTACCTGAAGAATTTTATATGTAAGACCGGGCTGCAAGAGAAACAGAGGCTTTTGTGTTTTTAATCGGCAACGGCAACTGAGTAAACAGAATATTGCCACATCGCCAACGCTTCAACGTAATGTGCAAGCGGTGCGACCCTTCTCAAAATTGTCAGGCTGTCTGACTTCATCTTTAGTTTTTCAAATTGTTTTAATTATCCTTGGCTTCTTTACCGACACACATTTTAGCACATTTGAAGGCTCACAACCTTGGCACAGACCAAACCTGAAAAGAGCTAAAATCATATAGACGCTTCTTAGGATTGAATTACAGTGACAAAGTTTGCTGTATTGGTAACTTATTCTTTTTTGAATAAGAATCGACAAATTGATTGAAGTTTTTTCCTTCCATTTCAGCATAAATTTGCCCTGCGATAGTTTCGATAAGGGTATAGTATTCGCCTTTTAAAAACTGAAATAGTTTAGCATCATGGGCTTTTGCTAGTTTCCTTGCAGCCTTTAATTCACGAAATACTTTATAGCTTAATCGGGCATATACAAATTTTACAAAAAACTCTCTTACATATTTAGGTTTTACATAGGTATCCATAACAGTCCTACTGACCCCTAGCATATCTGCTAATCTATAAAACCAAACTTTATGAAATATTGCCTCATATACTCGTGGTTCAGTCATTATAACATCAGAAATTTTGGACTTACCATCACGAAGTTCAATTTCAAGTAACAATCGGTCAAGGAAAGCATTTGACTGCTTATTTAGAATTTCTTTTTCAGGTCCAAAAAGTAACTCTTGAACCTGTTGCAAATGGAAATCCCTGTCTTGTACTTGTTGCTTGACGTTTGTTGTAAACTGATTTTTCATGAATACAGAATATTAATTTGAAAAAATTTTACTTTGGTAATACTTTGCAAACTCTTCTGGAGAATTAGAATGAGACAGAGAACCCAGTAAGGCAGTTTGCAATCTATTCCACGGCACTCGAATAAATCTTGAATAAACCGGGTATTGGTCTGGGTTGTCGTAACAATAATTATCGTAAATAATACTATAATGAACGTTGCTTTCAATTGCAAAATCTTTTACAGCGACAGGGTTGTTTATATTATTGGAGATTTGTTCCATCCTCTTATGAGGAAACATATATTCCCTGGCAAACGAATTTGCTTTTAACTCTTTGTCATTAACAAATTCGTCATCATCTGTAACATGAAGCCGACCAGCTAAAATATCCTCCCAATCAAAAATGACATGGTATAATTCATGTATTAAAGTAAACCAAAGGGTAGAGTACTTTTTACCTATATCAGTGAGTATTATTGACGGCTTTCCCTTTGATTCAATAGTTAAGCCGCGAGCACCCGAAAGAGACAACGAAGGGTGTATTACTACAGTTATTCCTAATTTATATAACTCTCGTATTAATTTAAGCAAGCCGGTTTCCACATCTAAAGAGTATGCCCTTATTCGTGGAAAAAATTCTTTTAAATTATCCTGACTATAAGTATTGTTATTAGTAATAGAATTACAAATCTTAATAGCCTTGTTTTTAAAATTCTTCTTTGGCCGGGCATCTTTCAAAGTTGCTTTAATGCTACTAAATAAACCATGTAAATTATCAAGTTCACTATATTCATAAATATCTTTCAATCCGTAAGCTCTCAAAAGACATTTTTCAATATGCCCAAAGTCTTTAATAGAACTTATAACTCCGTCTTTCTTCAAGGCATGAAGGTTAAAGTTATCAAGTATGTATGTTCTCTTTTTAGAATCCTCTAATTGTATTTGAGTATTCGCAGGCATATAAGAGAGACATTCTTTCAAGATTTCATCAGAACTAACATTAAGAAAGTTGGCTATCTTCAAAAGACTCACCGGATCAAGGTATTTGAAGTTGCCATCAAGGATAGCATTGATAGTACGAAAAGCCATTTCGTAACCTTCACAAAATTGATTAAGTGTTATTCCTAAGAATTCAAGCCTTGATTCAAAATGTTGACGAAGCAAGGTCTTATTCTCACCAGATCTAATAGCACCATTTATTAAGTTATCAATTCCGTCCATTTAATAAGGAGTTGTGTAGCTTTACAAAAGTAAAAACATTGATTATGAATGAATAAAGTGCAATTTACAAAAAGTCCTGTAAAGTTACATAACTTTTTATTCACAATCTGTGTAAAATAATAAACCAATAGGCCTTTGCCGCAATTAGCAAGGTTTTGCCCTCATGGGTGACAAAGGCCACCAAATGCGTACCTCACCTCAAACCCAAACCTGGTTAAGCTTTTTGGTAAACTGACCCCATCCGTTAGGTGGGGGTGTTTGGGTTTTGGGGTGGGTAAGTTTGGGAATACAGGTGGGTTGGTTTGGGTTTAAGGTGGGAAAAGCCACCCTTCCAAGGGGCTGATATGCCTTTGATGGTGGGTAGCCCACCCAGTTAGGTGGGGTAGTGGGAATTTTATGCTGAAAATAGGAAATTCCTAGAAAAGGTGCCAGCCGACTCTATGCCGTCCGGCACCTGCGTTTTTTCAATTGTTTTTCATTAAACAATTAATTATACGAAAAATGATCTTTTTGCATTTGTATTGTTTATTATGTATATTTATGAAAATCATAATTACGAATGGAGGTAGATTTGAAGCTGGGAATATTTATGAGTTGTACGATATTTTAAAACCCATGAATTATGGCAGATAGCTACGAAAAGATAGTAACACATCTTGAAGGTAGTCTTGCAGATTATGCGATGAAAAGTTTTGACAGCAGAACCTTTGTCGATGGAGGAGAATTGTTTGCTTATTACAACAATCTATGGAAAAAAGATTCCGAGAATTTCAAACTTATTAATAGAACTCCGATTCAACATCAGAGAGATAGGATCCTTTATTCAAACGGTGTAAGAAAACAATCTGAAAGATATCATATACTTTATCGGGGTGGTCAAAGGGTAATTCGTAATTATATTACCCATACTATGAGAATGATGCAAGTCGCAAGAACTATTTGTCGAGCGTTAAAATTGAATGAAGATTTTGCCGAGGCGATAGTCTTGGGATCAAAAGTTGGAGCACTTCCATTTATTCATGCTTCAAAAAGTAGAGTTTCAAAATGGGTAAAAGACAGGATTCAGGACTATGATTCTCACGAAGAGCAGTATGCTTCAAAAGGATCAAAGTCCATAGGCTTGGGAATTCCAGATAAAGACTATCTACCAAATTATCCCGAATGGATAAGGAGAATTAAAAACAACAAAGTCAAAGCACTTGTTGAAGAATATATCCCATTTGCTGCAGGACTTGACGTTGAAGAAGCATACTCTAGTGGTAAACAAGGATATTGGTTGCTTACAACAAACCCCTATACTCACGAATCCCAAGGTTATACATTTACTCCTGAATTAATGTATGGCATTTGGCGACATTCACTTGACGCACCTTTTGGGAAAGATACATTTCTTCATAGGCAAAAAGTCATAAAAGCTTCGAACGAATATCATACCATAGAATGGGGTGATGTAAGCTATGAATCTATTGTTGTGCAATATGCTGATGATATAACTTGGGTGATAGAAAATCTAAATGATTCTAATAATGCCGCTCTATTAAATAATCCGCAGAATAAAGGACTTTTTCAAGAACTCTTTGACCAAGGAAACTATGAACCCTTAATGGTCATTCAAGGACTTTCAAGACGTGATTCGGGAAAACTATATTCTTATTTTATTAATGACTTTATTAATTATTCAAAATCTGTACTGGAAAAAAAGGATGGATTAGAAAGTAAGCTTCTTTTAAAAGATGGCGACAAGGAATTCTTAATTGGATTATCAGCGGAAGGAAAAGAAATTTTAAAAAGTTTCAAAGAGTTTCTCAGTAAAAAGGTGTTTAGCGAAAATAGAGTTTCTCATCGTAAACAAATGCTTGAAACGATCACAGAAGGATGCATGGATTTAATCTATAATGGAAAAGATGAATACCTCTACAGATATATAGAAGTAAAAGCAAATATAGAAGGATGGACCGATGAACAAAAAAAACTTGCGTTAAGTCTTTTAGACAACGATATTCATCGGATACAACTTTCCGTTAACGTATTTTCTGAACTCGGCGACCAAGAAGTTTTCTCTTTTGTCGGAATGGATTCTTTTTAAAATCACTAACAATGAAGTTAAATTTCATAATCACAAAACTTCAAGCTGCCATTGAGGGCGAGCAAGAAAAATTTATTAAAAGTTACTCATCCTTAACCGATGACACTAAAGTATGGTGTATGATTGACCTAGTTAATAGCTCAAATTACAGACTACTTAAAGGTCCTTTGTTAGGTTATGTTAGAGGCGAAACATTTTTTTCTTTAATTCGAAAGGTCATTTCACATAATAATCAAGTAAGATTAATAAAAGAAATCGGAGATGCCGTTTTATTAGCCTCTGATGGTCTTAGACCATTATTAGAAAGTGTTATACTAATCAATCGGATTTCTTATAATTTGAAAGCAACTCAACCAGAAGAGATATATCCATTTGAGATCCGTTCTGGTTTTAGCTTTGGAATAGCTAAGAAATTAATACGACCTTCTGAAGATTTTCTGGGATCATCAATTGACCAATTAGCTAGAATAATGTCTGTTCGCTCTCCAACTTCAAATACTTATATCCAAGGTGAAGCATTTAATCATAATCAAAAAATACTTGACGAATACAGTTCGTTTTTAAAAATATCCGACCCTAAAAGACTTCTTCCAAAGGACACTAAAAATATGATACAAGATATTACTTATCATGAAATTATTATAGATTGGGAGAATTTATTAAAATTCAATGACTTCTTTGTGGACTGGAGGAAATAGTTTAGGTGCATTTGAAGAGAAAACATCGTACAACATTTGCAATGCCAATAGTGGGGCTTGACATTGGAGTAATCATCAGCAGAAATTCTTCTGTAATCCGGTTCGAGGCTCGTCGAATAAAACCCAGCTTTAGTTCTTAATATTAAACATTATCAAAAGGCCAGGCAGCCCACAGGGCCATGCGGGCAGTTCCGGGCGGACGAATATAAAATTCCCCACCATCGGCAATACCTGCCCGTTAGCGCAATTGCAAGACATAAACCTTAATCAAGAATGGATAACTTACATAACTGGGACGATTTAAAAAATTCAAAAACTCTTGAACAAATAAGAAAGGATTGGCAGAAGCTTTTGTTAGACGAGACAAAAAATGAAAATGCCTACCATAGTTTTATTGCATCAAATCCATATTTTTTCATTTCTTTTATTGAATCATATTTAGCTATTTCAAAACTAAAACTTGGCTCTGAATACGAATCTGATTTCGTAGTCGTACATGAAGGATATAGCGATGGGACAATTTATGAGTTTATTGAAATTGAAAGTCCACATACAAAACTGTTTGACAGTAAAGGAAAACCGACTGCTAAGTTCAACGCAGCTCTTCAACAAATAATGGATTGGAAAAGATTTTTGATTGAGGAAAAGAGCTTTTTTAGAAAATTTCTACCTACGACCACCACTAAAGTCATTGGCAAGAGTAGATTAAGATTCAAAATAATAATTGGTAGACGGACAGACAATAAGGAGGAGTTAGAAAAACGTAGGCAATATTCAGATACAAATGATATAGAAATCATGTCTTTTGATAGGCTAACAGATATTTTAATGATGCGAAAAGGGTTTAACAATGAACCTTCTATATTTTCAGGACAAATGCATTTTTTAGACGACCCCGAAAAGAAAAATAGATTGGCCAACCCATTTTTTGAATGCGTAAATGATTCAACTTGGAAAAAGATTTGTAAAGCGGGACATGAAACACATTTTCATACAAATTATTTAGATGCAATATTAAATAACAGGACTTATAGTAAATATTTTGAAATGTTCAAAAAAGAAACTGCCGCTAACATGAACTGTGTAAAAAAACAAATAAAAAGCTGACTTTTTATGGTTTAGCTGAGCAGTAATTTGGCTGATACAAGCTATTGTTTTTTACTACTGCAAATACTTGTTTTAATAGTTTGTTCATTACTGCCACCAGGGCTTGTTTACCGGTTTTTCCGTTAGCTCTTAATCGGTCGTAAAGTGCCTTGCAGGCCGTGTTGGTTTTCATCGCATTCATGCTGCACATGTATAGCACATCACGAAGGTTTTTGCCGCCTCGCTTGTAGATCCTTGGCTTGCCTTGTATGCTACTACCGCTGCTGTATTGCGTTGGTGCCAGGCCGGCAAAGCTGATGAGCTGGCGATGGTTTTGAGTGTGTTTAAAACCCTGGGTAAACACAATGAGCATGGCAGCAGCTCTTTTGCCAATGCCTTTTACGCTGCTTACACTTTTTAACTGATCAGGTTGCCATTGCTCCAGTAATGCCTGTAGTTTCTGTTCCAGTTGTTTGATCTCTTTTTGCATGTTGGCAATCGTTTTTTCCAGTGACCTGATGGTGTCTTGGCTGGGAACCGGCAGCAGGCGAAGGCTGTGCAAATGGTTATTAAATCGTTTGATCTGTTCGGTGTATTCTCTTATAGTGTTGTAAAGTTGCTTTGCCTCAAAGTAAGCATTGTCAGGCATTTGCCAGTATGGTGGCTGTTGCTCAATAGCATAACGGCATATCCAGGCTGCATCTTTTTTGTCGGTCTTGTTACGCTCCAGGTGCATTTGTATGTACCGCTTTATGGCCATCGCATTTACAACACTTAACACACAACCCTGGCTGTGTAAATAAAAGGCCAGCCTGATGTAATAAACACCGGTGGCTTCCATTACAAAGTGATAATCACTGCCGGTATGTTCCAGGATTTTCTGATAACCGCTGTTATTGTTACCAACTTTTAAGTGAAACAACTTGCCCAGGTTGTTCTGGTAACAAACATCCAGTGTAGTGTGTGAAACATCAATACCGCAGCATAGCTTTTTTGTTTGCATGATGATTTGATTTTTGATGAGATGATCGTATATTTAATAAGCAAAAAAAACACACGGAAGAACACTCTTACACTGTGCTATCTATCCTAATGCAGGCTTTTAACATAAGCTTGTTGAACTGTTCAGCATCGGGTAAGAAAAGGGGCGGTGACTTTCATGTTAGAAAGGCTGCCAGCCTATAAGGTTTTAAAGTCTTATTCCGCCCTTTGTTCTTTCGAATATCTGGGTTGCTTACTGATAATAAAATTATTGAATTGTAAACATAGGATTGGTATTGCCAATAGTGGGGCTTGACTTTGGAGCAATTAGCAGCAGTAATTCTGTTGTACTGCAGTTCGGGGCTTGACGAATAAAGCCCAGCTTTAGTTCTTAATATTTAACTTTATCAAAAAGCCAGGCAGCCCGTTGGGCCCTGCGGGCAGTTCCGGGCGGTGCGAATACAAAATTCCCCTCCATTGGTAATACCTGCTCGCTGCCTGAAATCAGAATTCAACCATCATGCCTACTTTGGTTCATTTAGCCGACGAAAGAGAAGCCGCTAATATCAGGCGGAATGGAATAAAAATCGGAAAGTACCGGCATGGTATCTTTTGTATGCCTGTGCTGCAAAACTTCTATTTATCACATCAGTGGTTGAGAGAGCTGAAACGCCGGGGCGTAAAAACATTTGTTGGTGTTTATTTCAAAGCCGACAGTAAGACGAAAGTCTACGCCGGAAAATATAATACAGATCATAAGCACATTGAGTTGGGACAAGCGATCAGGGAAATTCAGACTATGGACGACCCATTGGGCTACGAAATTATCATTGACCGAAAAATTGAGGCGAAAGAGATACAGAAAATAAAGGGCCTTCCCCAAAACCTTGGCTGGCGTTACAAACCACGGTCAAACGGTCAAAGGCCTTGCAGTTGCAATTACTGTATAAGAAGCAGTATCAGGGCGAACAAGATCAGGGAAAAATATGAGCCACAGGAAATAAAAGTTTCGTATAGTGAACTATTTAAACGCCTCAGGGCCGAAGAAGATATTTTTGAGATTGAAGATTTGCTTTGCCGTGTAAGAAGTAAAAGAAGGAGGGGCGACCCGAATGAACTTTTGTTCCTGCTTGACAAAAATTCTGTTTCTGTTGACCAGGAGCTGGCATTGACCCTGAAAATGTTCAGACATAAAAACACAAGACCCATACTTCAGGCGCTGCTTTTAAAACCAGATAATGATACCAGGGAGTTTGCCGCAGAAAGTTTACTGGACTTGTATGGCGCAGAGGCAGAGAAGTATTTATCTACTTTCAATGACACAGCCATTGAGACCGCATTGAAAGATTGGCATGACAAGAAATGACTGCAGGCGAAAAAACTCAGAACGGAAATCAATTTTGGGGCTATGCAACTTTTAATTACAGCAAATCTTATGATGAAATAATTAAGAACAAAGAAGACTACAGGGATTTTAGAAATGAATATGTAATTGTTCACCTGTTTGATAAAGAAGGGAAACATATAAACACCAGGCATTGCCTGGTTGGCACAGCCAGCCAGGCCGATGATATTACCATATTTAAAAAATTAGAGGAGTTAATCGCTGAGTTGGGGGAGATAACATTCAATGATATTGAAGTTGAACCATTCGAAACAATGATTGATGGGATATTATTCGGGCTGGTGCCTAACCATGAATATGGGTTTATAGAACTCCAGCCTAATGCTACGCTTGCATTTGGTGAGCCCTGGGATGGATCATATTTAACATAAAGCAGGCTGCCGCCGGCAGCCTGCTTTCAGCTAACAGTAGTCAAAATTTCATAAACACGCACGGATGACAGCATCAGATTTACTTCACAAGGTTTTGGATTATTATCATTTATGGAATTCTCCCCAAAGAAAGAATTCAAAACCTTCACAAAGCAGGCTCCTGCAAATTGAAAAGCTTTTGAAAGCCTTTGATATTTCCCCAAATAATGTTAATCCCGGCATAAAAATGCTATATTCTGTGTTTGGCCAAAACAAAGCACTAAGCAGGATCGAGTATGTAAAAACTTTATCAAATCTCTCTTACTTTAGTTCCGGGCATTTCTTAGTTGATAAGCCGGAAAGCAGTTATACAGAAATCGAATTGAAAATTAAGTCCACATTAAAATCACTGCGCCCGGCACTGAGCGATCTGATTGATGGCAAACCCATGAACCTGGAATGGCTTTTTAATGACTTATTTCGTTTTCGGCAAGAGGTTTACAAACTCACTTATCCCAATCCGGGGATGCTGGAAGGCTT
This sequence comes from Ferruginibacter sp., assembly GCA_044226725.1. Classification (GTDB taxonomy): domain Bacteria; phylum Bacteroidota; class Bacteroidia; order Chitinophagales; family Chitinophagaceae; genus Ferruginibacter. Next base: position 140,737 of record JBGAGM010000006.1, read on the forward strand.
TGTTCCGGGCCTTGAGTATAGTTTTTATTTGCAGGGAAAGTTAAAAGAGAGCATTATTGCTAATGCTAAAGAAATTGATGAGCTTCTTTGTAGTTTAATTGATCCGCAAAATAAGACGATAAACAAGGATGACATCGATTACCCAGATTTTGACCTGGAATCCATTGACCTGGAATGGCGGATGGAAAATTATTAAGGGGATCCCCTGCCATATTTTCGCCGTTCTTTTTGCCGCCGAAAGCATCTGACTGCCGCAAACTGTTGCCGTCGCCTTGACTTTGAGCAGTGACAAGTTGAATTTTATCCCTTAACTGATAAAATCTTTTTATATTTATTGAGCAGCAAATATTGAAAGCAGGGGGGCTTTGATACGCCGCTGGATGAAACCCAATACAGGTGCCTTACCGGCATCGGAAGAGACAGTTATAAAATACCAGCCCTGCGGCAAGCCTCGAACGTTGTGGGTAATGTCAGAAGCCGCATGCTAAAAAAAATAAGCTGAAATTTAAAAAAATAAAAATTACAACTTATGGACAAGGCACTTCAAACAATGATTGAAAACCTGCATAAAAATACAGGTAAGACATTAGATCAATGGATAAATATTGTGAATAAACAGAAAATTGCAAAACATGGAGAAATAATAAAGTACTTAAAAGATAATCATGGATTAACCCATGGCTTTGCTAATCTCATAGCACATAAATCTAAAGGTTCCGATGCTGGTTCTGCAGAAAATCAAGATGATTTGATTGTTAAACAATACCACGGAAAAGAAAATTTCAAACCGATCTACGACAAATTAATAAAAGAGATATCGAAATTTGGTAAGGACATAGAAATAGCACCCAAAAACACCTATGTAAGTTTGCGAAGAAAGAAACAATTTGCTATTTTAAATCCAGCCACAAAGACACGTTTTGAAATTGGAATTAATCTAAAGGGCCAGGAAGCAAAAGGAAGGCTTGAAGCCGAGAAAAGCAATGCAATGTGTTCGCATAAAATTAAGCTATCTGCTATAACCGAAATTGACAAAGAAGTTATGGAGTGGATAAAAGCTGCTTACGATAATGCAGGCTAGTATTGCCACTACCCGCATACGGTTTTTGGGCAAGTATGGCAGGACAAACTAATCTCAGCTAAATTAATCGGCTTCAGTTGCCGGGCAGATAAAGCAATAATACCAGTCCTGCGCCAAGCCCTGAATGTTAGCGGTAATTTTTATTAGCACCCTAATTCTTTAAACAATTGATTACATGAAGGTCTGGACAAGTTCACAACAAGGAGATGACAAACTCATCGCATTTGTAAATCAGACAATATTTAAGGGCAACTCAAAGTTAGTTAACGTAGACAAAGTCATATTTGAACTGAAAACGTTGAAAACACCTCCTAAAGATCTATTTGAAGTTCCTTTATCCTATATTAAAGAAATTAAACTTCAGGAAGGTAAAAAGCACATCGAGCTCGTGTTTGGTAAAGATTCGTCTGAAGATTTGCGAATTTCAGATGAAAAAGAACGCTATGAAATATTTGAGTACCTAAAGGCTAATATTTCAAATGCTGAGTATATGCTGGTAAAAACTTCACCGATTCAGGCAGGCAAGAAACCCCTTATTGCCTTCGGGGTAGTAACCGGTCTTTTTTTATGGACACTCTATATTGCTCTGGGAATCGAATCAGGAAATGAATATGATGTAAGCGGGCAACATTATAATTCAATCGCCGGCATTGTTTTGGCAATTGCCTCAATAGGAGTTAGAAATGTAATTTTGGTTTTTGGCTTCCTGATTTTAATTGCAATAATTTCATTTATTAAAAAAGCGATGAACCCTCCTGTGGTGAATAGGTTAGTGCTGCTACGTTAATAAAAACTGCAGTTAACATGGGTGGCAGTTGCACGACTACTTCTACCGTTGTAGTTAAAACACTAAGACTATGAGCTTCGCCGTTCCTGGTCGCCTTACCAACCACCGAAGAATTATTTAACCAGGGAGGTTTTCGCCAATGAAATATTATCGTGAGCAGTAACCGGCTGCAAAGCCCCGGTGCCTGGTGACACGCTAAAAGCATCAGCATGCAATAAATACCTGTTACAATTCCAGCCTGAAATGATGGGCAATGATCTTCATCTTCTTATCCAGGTAAAAACGGTGTGCATCATAACGGTGGTGCGCCGAATTCAAATGAATGCTGCTGATACCTTTTTCTTTTGCAATGCCCGCCAGGTAATCGAACAAGCGTGAGCCATAGCCCTTGCCTCTTCCCGTTTCCAGGGTTACAAAATCATCGAAGTCAATGATCAGCCCGTCGTACAGGGTAGTGGTAAAACGAAAACCGGCAACTGAAACAATACGCCCCTCATCCTCGAGGTACAACAGCTGATAACCTTCCTGCTGCATTTGACTGATGGTGCTGAGAAAGCTTTCCAGGTTATGATGCGGCCTCAGTTCCTGCATCACTGCAAAGCAGCGGGTAATATCGGCGGTTGATGTTGCGTATTGTATGTTCATGTGCAGTATGCTTGTATTGCTAAAATAAACAGGAAAACGATATAATGTTATGATTTGCCATATATGGTTATTATATTAGGTGCATTAACCATTTCTTCACCAAAATTAATTGTATGAAACTCAGTGTTTTTATGGTAACCCTGCTGTTTGCAGCATTGTTCCTTTATAACTGTAATGAAACTAAAACAACGGCGCCGGCCAGGCTGGAGATTGGTTTGGCAGGGGCTTACCATCCGCCGGCCGTAAGGACCTTTCCCTCATCCTCCAAAACCATTTACGAATGGATAAATACCATGGACGATAAAAAGATACGGGCGCATGCATGGGATATCTGGGAATCGATCAACACGATGTCGCCGGACAGTCTGCCTATCTGGGAAAACTGGTTTTCCGGTTATGAATTGTACTGGGCGCCCAACAGCCTGGTGCAAAGGGACAAGATCAGGGACTTTGAAAACCCCAGGCAGTTCTTTCATGCATCGGTGTTTAAAAAGATAAAACATATTTCGCCGAATGAAAGAATGACCTCGTTCAACCGGTTTTCGCCCTCGCTGGCCAAATACATCGATGAACAGGGATACAATACACAGGACAGGCTGAATGTTATCAACGATTCGTTCAACAACGCCCAAACTGGCGTTGTAAACCGGCAGATACAAACTTCGAGGGACACGGTGGATGCCATGTCTTTTGCTCTGAAACCTGTATTTCAGTTCATCAGCGGAACAGGGCCAACCTGTCTTCCTTACTGGGCCGGTATTTCTGCACAAACAACCACCAGTTTCACCAATCCCTCCCCGGGCACCTGGCGGCAGGCCGTGGTGGTGGACCCCACCGGAAAATTAAAACCCGGAAGTAAATATAAAATGAGCTGCAACGGGGAAGAGCCCAAAGAATGGCCGGTAGTTTCGCTGAAAGATTTTTATCACTTCAGGATCACGAAGGCCATGGCCGACTCCTTCAGCGTTTTTGCTGCCACATCCGGCGATGATGTGGGACAAAATAACCAGGGCGATTCAACATCGGTGGTGGACATGGTGAAGGAAGGTAACTATGCCTTGCTGATGGCCATGCACGTAACCGGAAAGGAGATCAATGTGTGGACCTGGCAAACCTTCTGGTGGAGCCCTTTCCCGAACGACCCGGTGAATGGTGCAGACAGGCCCGCCAGCATCAAAGCCCCCTGGAATAATTACAACATGAACACGGCTTACTATATGGTATCGCCGCCCAATCAGTTGCAGGGCGGCACCCCGCTCATCAGTTTTAACCCCTACCTGGAAACAAACCTTATAGGCACTTTGAAAAATGAAGTGGGGGCAAAGGACAGCATCACCTGGTATGGCGATTTCTCCAATTGCATGAGCTGCCATCGTATGGCGGCCTGGCAAAACTCGGCCTATATTCCCAATGGCAATATCGATCCCGCCGATCCGGTCTTATTTTCTGCCAATACCAAAACAGATTTTTTATGGTCGATACCAACAAGGGCGGTGGCGGCTGTGAAGAGGAAGAGGAAATAGGTTTAAGGTTTAAAGTTTAAGGTTTAAAGTTTAAAGTTCATTCGTGGATAAGTAAAAGTTAATTTTCGGCTGGCAGGCTGTCGAAATAATCCAGTATGGCTTTGATATCGGCCTTGCCCAGCTCGGGGAATGGGGGCATTTGCAAACCGCGTTTTGCAAATGCCTTTTTTGCTGTTTTATTTTCATCGGCAAACTGCATCGGGTTTTTCAGCAAACGGTATATATAGGCCGATGACCTGATGGTGCGTATGCCCTTCAGCGGTCCGCCCAGCGTGGCGCCCGGCGAAGCATGGCATTCCAGGCAAGGCTTTGCCAGTAGTTTGCCTGTTTGTGCAGCTGAATTTTGACCGGCAGAAAAAAGGGGACAGGCCATTGTTAAAAACAAACTCAATAGTAAGCTGTTCATCAGTAACGGTTGTTTTAATAAAGGTAACAATTTACCGGCACCAGCATTATGGAACAGGATTTGCAGTAGCTGAAAAAGATATTTCACTGTAATTGTATGATGGACTAATTTTAACCCCTGAATCAAATAAAAACTATGAAGAATAAATTCCTGCTGATTATTGGCTTCTTTGTATGTGTGCATGCTGTTGCTCAAACTTCTGTTGAAATGAACAACCAGGGTTTGACAAAATACAAGGCCAAAGATTATGCCGGTGCCCTGGCCGATTTTAATAAAGCTGTGCAGCTGGATGCCAAAAATGAAAAAGCCTGGCACAACCGCGGGCTTGCCAAATATGCACTGAAGGATTATCCCGGCGCCATTGCCGATCAAACACAGGCCATAACCATCAACCCTGCTTACAGCAATGCCTACAATGACCGGGGCATGGTTTACAACAAACAGAATAATACCACTGCGGCCCTGAATGATTTTAATGCAGCCATAAAAAACGACCCGGCTTATTTCCTGGCTTATAAGAACCGTGCAAACCTGTACATGGCCATCAAAAATTATGATGCTGCCGATAAGGACTTTGCCAAATGTATTGAGCTGAAAGCCGATGATGCCGATGGATACCTGGGCCGCGGCTCCGTAAAAAGCATACAAAAAAATTATACAGAAGCTATCGCATTGTATGATAAAGCCATCCAGTATGAACCAAACAATGCTGTAACGGTACTGAACCGCGGCAATGCAAAATATGCAATGAAAGATGTGAAAGGGGCATTGGCCGATTATCAGAAAGTGGTGCAGCTGCAGCCGGGTAATGTAAATGTGTATTTTAACCTGGGTACAATCTATATGATGCAAAACAAAAGCCAGGAAGCTATTGATGCGTTTAAGAAATACAACAGCGGACTTCCTAATGAATGGAGCGGCTATAAAAATACCGGCGATGTATATTATACCCAGCTAAAGCAATACGACCAGGCCGAGTTCTATTACAGGAAGGCTTATGATCTTAACAAAAATGAGAAGGAGATCATTGAAAGGCTTGGATACAGTTTGCTTAACCAGCAAAAAGTGAACGATGCGATTGCCACTTTCAATAATCAAATCAAATTATTGCCCAACGATTACTGGGGATATTACAACCTGGGCGCTGCCTACAGTGTGGGCAAGCAACCGGCAGAATCCTTGAAGAACCTGGACAAGGCATTGGCCATGCGTATGGTGGAACTGCCTTACTGGGATTCGGATAAGAACCTGGACAATGTGCGTTTCCTGGGCGATTTCAGGAAGATGCTGGAAAAATATTTCAATAAGGATATCCTGCTGAAATATCCCAATTTAAGAGGGGTGCTCTAACTTATCTTACAAAATAAACTGTTTATGAAAAGGATCCTGTTCCTGCCCCTGATAGCGGCTGCGTTGTTCTTCAGTTCCTGTAATACCGCTAAGAAGTCCGCTGGCGGCGATAATGGCAGGATAGATATCACCCTGGTTCAGATAAATGATGTGTATGAAATTGCACCGCTGGATGCAGGCACCACGGGCGGCATGGCCCGGGTGGCCACACTGAAAAAACAGCAACTGGCCAGGAACCCAAACACGATGCTGGTGATTGCCGGTGATTTTTTAAGTCCTTCGGTATATAACAGCCTGAAGTTTGAAGGCAACCGCATACGCGGCAAACAAATGGTGGATGCCATGAATGCAGCGGGCGTGGACCTGGCTGTTTTTGGTAACCACGAATTTGATATTCCTGAAGCAGATGTGCAAAGCCGCATCAACGAATCAAATTTTCAATGGGTATCTTCCAACACGTTCAATAAAAAGGGAAATGATGTGGTTCCGTTTGTAAAGAATGGGGTCCCCTTTCCTGAAACCTGGATCAAAACTTTTACCGATGCAGATGGCACCACTGTCCGTATTGGTTTTATTGGTATCACCCTGCCTTTCAATAAAGCTCCTTTTGTAAGTTATACAGATGTGTTTGCAGCAGCGCAAAAATATTACGACCAGCTGAAGGATAGTTGTGATGCGGTGGTGGCCGTTACCCACCAGGCAATGGAAGATGATATAAAACTGGCCAGGCAAATACCCGGGCTGGCGCTGATCATTGGCGGGCACGAACACGAAAGGCATTATGCCAAAATTGGCAACGTATATATTACCAAGGCAGACGCCAATGCCAAATCGGCCTACCTCATTAAAATGAATCTGAACAAACAAACGCATGAGCTGAGTATAAAAGCTGATATTGTTGATGTGAACCAAAATACAGCCATTGATCCTGCAACAGATGTGGTAGTGCAAAAATGGACCTCCATTGCTAATAAAAGTTATGCTTCGCTTGGCTTTGATGCAACTAAAGTTTGTATGCAAAACGGGGAACCCCTGGATGGGAGAGAGGCGTACATACGCACACAGCAGACCAATTTCACCCAACTCATTGTGTCGGCCATTGAAAAAGCTTCGCCTGCAGCTGATGTTGCTATTGTAAACTCAGGATCTATACGGGTGGATGATATTGTGCAGATGCCCGTGACCCAATACGATGTGATACGCAGCCTGCCTTTTGGCGGCAGCATCATGGAAGTGGATATGAAGGGCAGCCTGCTGATAAATATCTTAAATGCCGGAAAGAAGAATGTGGGAAGCGGTGGTTTCCTGCAATACTCCGCAGCACTGAACAATGATACCAATAGCGGGGCCTGGTCTTTAAAGAATATGCCCATTGATGCAGCCAAAACCTATAAAGTGGCCATCACTGATTTTTTAATGACCGGCGGGGAAGCCAACCTGGGCTTTCTTACCAGCAGCAATCCTGATATAGTGAAGGTTTACCCGGTGTTCACCGATCTGAATGACGCCAGGTCGGATGTGCGGCGTGCCATCATCCGGTATATGGAAGGGTTGGGTAAATAATCCGTTTGCTGTCAGTATTTCGTTTTATGGAGTTTCCTCGCCGTTGTTGGTGTTCGTGCGGAAAGGGCTGCAGCAAAGCAGTCACCAACAACAAGCACGCAGTTATTTATTACAAGCAAACCAGCACTTTCCAAACCATTAATCAGCAGCATGAGTTAAAAACTCCCTCGCCGTTGTTGGTGTTCGTGCGGAAAGGGCTGCAGCAAAGCTTTCACCAACAACAAGCACGCTGTTATTTATTACAAACAAACCAGCATTTTCCAAACCATTGATCAGCAGCATGAGTTAAAAACTCCCTCGCCGTTGTTGGTGTTCGTGCAGAAAGGGCTGCAGCAAAACAGTCACCAACAACAAGCACGCTTTTATTTATTACAAGCAAACCAGCATTTTCCAAACCATTAATCAGCAGCATAAGTTAAAAACTCCCACTCCGTTTCTCGCCGTTGTTGGTGTTCGTGCGGGAAAGGACTGCAGCAAAGCAGTCACCAACAACAAGCACGCTGTTATTTATTACAAGCAAACCAGCACTTTCCAAACCATTAATCAGCAGCATGAGTTAAAAACTCCCACTCCGTTTTATTCAAATCATAAAACGAAGCAGATGAATAATGGTATTGATCCGCCAGCTTACACAAACCTGCTCTCACCGGGTTTTCATGTATATAATTCAGCTTTTGTTGAAATACTTTTTCCGATCTCAATTCAATACTCAGCGAATTCCTTTCCCAAAACTGGTAGCGCCTGTCTTTGGCATTTACTTTAAAGTGCTCCAGCACCTGCGGATGATTCTTTTGCAGGTCTGCTTTAATTTTTTGGCCCGTGTATTTTTAGAAATCACGTTGTACATCAGCAGGTTTAATACCTGCCTGCATTTGCCAAATCAAGTGCAGGTGATTGTCCATAATTACAAATGCATACAGCATGATACGTTTTTGATTTACTAAAAATCGCAGGCTATCAATTACAATATCTTTATACTTTACGGGCTTAAGCAGTTTCTTCCACTCCAGGTTTGTGATTGTAACAAATTCAGGGTATTCGGTAATGATGTTGGGCATGGTATAGTAAGGTACATTATTTAAGTTGTAAACTGAGTTTGGGCCGGCTGCAATTATTGAGTGAACAGGCAGGCCGTATGCTGGTTGTTGGTGATTGCCCACGCTGCTATGCCAGCGGCACGAACACCAACAACGGCGCACATTATTTAAGTTGTAAACAGAGTTTGGGCTGGCTGCAATTATTGAGCGAACAGGCAGGCCGTATGCTGGTTGTTGGTGATTGCCCACGCTGCTATGCCAGCGGCACGTACACCAACAACGGCGAAAATAACCCGTTTGCTGTCAGTATTTCGTTTTATGCAGTTTCCACAGATTGAGTGCTTCTGTGAAAAAGCCGGTTATTTCCTGCCGGCTTCCATTCACACAAACCTTAAAATTACTGCTGTCTTTTTTTGTTACCAGCATAAAGGGGCAATAAGTTGCACCGGCATAATAAACGGTATCTATCGAGATGATGTCTTTATAAAAAGCTGCTGATATTTTATTTTTCAAACTATCATTCGGATCTGTCCAGTAACTGGCCATGCGCTCATTGGTAAAAAAATTGCCGGCAACGGCAGGCTTATATTCGCTGTAAAACCTGCAGATCTTTTCACCGCTGTCAAGCAGCTTCAGTTCCTGTATTCGTTTAATGTCTTTTGCAGGGAGGGTTTCATTGGTTTCGATCCTGTTTGTGCAGGAGTATAGTAACATAGTGGCTGTCAGAACCCGGAAAATATTTGAGGTAATCTGCATCAGTAGCAAAATTAATTATAGCATCAGTTTATTACAATAAGTGGCTTTCTCAAAATCCATTACATTCATGGAGATCACCGGCACGGCAGGGAACAGGGAGTTCAGTATGCTGACGATTTGCCGGGACAAACCCGCTTTTTGTTCTGTATTTCTTCCCTGCATGATCCAGGCAAATACGTGAACAAAATCACTACCGGTACCTGCAACGGTGTACATAGAATAAGGCATGATCCTCACTTTAATATCTGCCACCGCAAAAAGGCCGCTTGATACCGCGGCGTCATAAACAGACCGGATTATTTCTTCTGCAGGTTTTAGCGTAAGCAGGTTTTCGGAGCATTCAATTACAAAATGGGGCATGATGAGGTTTTTAGTGAAGTACATTATTTGCAACTGCAAAGTAAGCATAAAATGAAAGGCCTCACATAAACGGGGAAGCCTCTTGCTGTTGTTGTTGTTCGTGCGGATAGGGCCGCAGCAAAGTATTCTTCAACAACAGGCAGGTTGCCTTTGTATGGGTTTTTAAATTTTTGATAATGTGGTTATGCAACGTGGCCAAACAAACATACGACCCGGGAAGGCCGAAACGATCAGGTGCTGTCGCTTTTGTACCAAATTGTCGTTTTTGTACCAAATTGTCGTTTTTTTCTTCATGGTTTGTTCTAGTTTTCTTCGTGTTTTGTTCGGGATTTGTAGCTGTTTTAAGCTGAATTTAGCTACCAGGGTAGAACAAGGGTAGAACAAAACCAGTCCAAAACCACTGCCGGTAAGCCTTTTGGCCGGTTTTAAAAGTAAAAAGCGACAATTTGGTACAATTTGGTACAAAAACGACATCAAATTTGGAAAGGGTAAAAGGCCTGCCCTAATATTGCCAAACAACTGGCCGTGGTTGCTCTTTGTGCGGATAGGGCTGCAGCAAAGCAATCAACAGCAACAAGCAGTATGGCATTAATCACAATGACAGGGGACGCTGCGATACGCCGGGGCAGAAAAATCTGCACAGTGAAACCCTGTACATAAAAAAGAGGCTGCCTTTTTGAGACAGCCTCCGCCTTGCCTCCACAAGGACTTGCTCATGCTTGAACTGGTTTTCGCAGCTTTCCTCCCAACCCCTGCTGGCGAAAACAGAATCTTAACATTCGGGTTTTCAGGATTATTGGACGCCGGAAAGGTGCATGTATGGTGCCAATTACTGAAACCCTTTACCAGCAAGGGTTTAGGTTTTTGAGCAAACTGGTTTTTGTCCATTTATTGGAAAAAAAGTCTAAAAAAAGGATGGCCGGGACCAGGGGAGGAGCTAATTAGCTGGGGAAGCGGTACCATTTGCCATTCACTTCTATCAGTACGTCGGCTGCGCTTGGCCAAAGCGGGGGCACGGAGTTTTTGAGCTCCCAGTCTTTTAAAGCATCCTGCAAATCCTTTAGTATGGCAGGTTGTTTTTTTGACAGGTCCGATTTTTCTGAAGGGTCATCTGCGAGGTTGAAAAGGTAAGTGACCTTGTTCTTTTCGTTCACATATAATTTCCAGTCGCCCCGCCGGAATGCTTTGGAATAGCCGCTTCTCCAGAAGAAATCCCGGTGCGGCAATAAGGAATCATTGGTCATATAGGGCAGCAGGTTAACGCCATCATAGATCCTGTCTGTTGCCAGGGCTGCATGGCTTACTGCAGCAATGGTGCTGTAAATATCCAGTGTGGATACGGGCTTTGTATAGGTTTGCCGGGGCTGCAAACCATGCGGGTATTTCATAAAAAAAGGAACAGCAATGCCACCATCAAAATGTGTTGCCTTTCCCCCGCGGAGTGGTGCATTATCGGTGGCACGGGTATAGGTGGCGCCCCCGTTATCGCTGGTGAAGAAGATGAGACAGTTTTCAGCAAGCCCTACCTGTTCCAGTTTTGCCAGCAGCAGGCCTACGGCGTCGTCCAGTGCTTCTATCATGCCGCTGTACACACGCCTCACCGAATCCGTTTCGGTTTGTATGCGGTTATAATAAGTTTTAGGCACCTGGAAGGGGTCATGCGGGGCATTGAATGAAAGGGTGAGGAAGAAGGGCTTTGTTTTATTGCGGTCTATAAAATCAATCCCTTTTTGTGCCAGTGAAAAAGTGAGGTACCCGGTATCCTGTACGATCGTCCTTCCTTCTTTAATGGCGGTGGAGCCATGCCTTGGTGCCCAGGCGGGTATCTCGGAGAAGGCCCAGGGCAGGTGCATATTGATATAGCGGCTGGTATCCACGGGATCGTCCACGTAGCGGCTGAGCGCCCCGTCAAAATAATAAGCATAGTCATAGCCATGCATATCCGGAAATACGGTTGGGGAAGAAGTAAGGTTCCACTTGCCCACATAGCCCGTACTGTACCCCTGTTGCTTCAGCATTTCGGCAATGGTTATCTCAGTGGCTGGCAGATCGGTTACATATACTGAACGGTCCAAAAAGAAATCGGGTTTAAGTGTGGCAATACCTTCCGGCTTTTTCTTAAAGGATAAGAAATGCCGGGTTATCTTTTTTCGTACCGATGGATCGAATTTATCATAGAGCATGAACTCGGCGCCAAAGCGTTGCTGGTAGCGCCCGGTGGCAATGCCCATGCGGGAGGGGGCACAGATGGGCGAAGTAACATAGGCCTGTGTGAAACGCACCCCAGTAATACCCAGGGAATCGATATGGGGCGTGCGTACATGGTAATTGCCATAGCTGGCCAGGTCGCTGTGGCCCAGGTCATCCACGATGATGAGGATGATATTGGGAGGGGTTTGTGCCAGGGAGCTGGTATTACAGCATACAAATACAAACCAGGAAATTATTATTTTGCTTATCATTGATCAGATGAGAAAAAGCAGTTTTGGTTGACAGAACAAGATAAAATAAAAAAGCCGAAGAAAAATTCTCCGGCTTGGTGCCCACGAAAGGAACAGTATAATGGCACAAAACACAATACAGTACTGCATTTCATGTTTTATGAGGTACAATTAGGGTACATTAGTTGAAGAAATTGATACTCTTGTTAGCATCTACTCTTCCTGTTAAGTTCTTCCAGGTATTTCAATTCAAGTTCTCCGTGTATAGTCAATTGAAATAATGAAGTCCTCCCGATTATTCTGCGATTAATCATTTCCTTTTTCTCCAAATCCTTTAGCTGCCTGCTCATGATATCCGGTCTGAGAGCTTTGTTATGTTCACGGAGATAGGCAAGGATATTTAAAGTCTTTACAACCGGACATGTGATGGAAAGAAAATATATTGCCATTAAGATACCAAGCTGCTGTTTTGTTATGGGTAGGCTTCTTTTATTGTACCGTGAAAGGGTTTGGTCAATTAAAAACCAGCGTTTGAGATTTCTAACTTCTTTAATTACCATAGCTTCAATAGATTATTAATGTAAAGCTACAATAAGAGAGTGGGAGTAAGGCCGAAAATCAGTGTAGAAAGGTTTGTTTTCCTTGCATATAAGATTGCTGAAGTAATTCTTATTTATGAAATTCCCACGGGGCAAGAAAAAGACCCACCCCATGTATAAAATCAAGTCCCCCGAATTTTATTTGCCCCCCGCTTTCCTGATATTACCCCGTCTTTTCGTCAACATAAGAAATTACAAGTTTTTGGGGATTAGTTGCTCTTGTCGTGGTTGTTTGGGTCGCTCATAGCTTGCAATCTTTTCCAAGTCAAATATTCCCCCTTCTCCTTCGAGCTTAGTTTCGCTAAGTCCCCTTTCGTTTTGATGTGCGAAAAATCCTTTGTGCCGCTCAAATTTAACACCTGCATTTTTTCTTGAATTTCTTGCCTAACTATTTCCATTTTAGCTTCTTTGAGTTTTTGTCTTTTTAATTCTATTGCGCCCCATAAGCCTAATAAGGCGGGAATAAGAATAACAATAAATAAGACCGCTACAACATTCCAGCTTTCAACAGCACAGAGCCACCCTGAAGCTAAAAACGAAGCGCCAACTATTTCAAAAATTAACATTGTAGGGCTATCGTACATACTGCCTGATCCTAAAATAGACAGTGAAATGCTTTTCGTGAGCCGATAGGAACCCAAAACTAATAGCGCAGCACCGAAAGCATAAGCAGCATACTTAAAAATAAATAGGAAATCCATTTTTTGATGATCCTCCAGTTCTTATGCCCCTCAAGAATTTTATAAATAAAAATAGCGTGGGACATTTATAGCTACGAGAAAGAAGGCACTTCGACATGCCACTGATTCCATAGACAACAAAGCCCACGCCATAGCGTGAGCGTTATTGCTAAAATTGTTGAATCAGTTAGAAAAGTGTCGAAGTTTTTCTTTCCAAAAATTAAAGCTAAACGCTAAATATTTTAATCACTGTAAATTTATGCCATCATTTCCAGAAATACAACAGAAGCTAATAATCTGTATCAGTGTTTGGATAATCAACCAATCTTATAGCCTCTGATCTTGTTATGCCTTTGCTTTTCATAAAATCCTGCACTTTCTTTTCATGCTCAGGGTTTCTTGGCCAAAGCCTTAATATCGATGACATCATTATTACTCTGTCTCTTATCGTTTTCAATTGTTCTTCTGTAAGTTGGGTCATTTATTTTCGTTTTGTCCCGACTCTAATCCACCAAGTCGTTTTTTAATATTCATTAAAACAAAGCATTGCCCAACTCTATCGTTCATTAGTTTTGCATTTAATCGTTTTAAATAATCAGGTAATAACGGTTCTGTTGGGATACTTTGCTTTGTTGATCCCTTTTGGATGTGTGACAGATCATCTGTCTCTTTTGATTGATCCGTTGACATGGTATGATATTTTTATTGTTCAAAATTCAAACCAAGAAAAAATAAAAGGAAGGTTACAATTTGTTTTTGACTGCAAGCCCTCATCGCTTTGCCACCGTGAAGCTGCTTCTTTCGGTTGGCATTCATTTAAGAATTCTTGATGATGGAATAAAGTTAGGAAGAAATAATAATATGAAAAAATAACGTTTTAGGTAGTGGGCCAGTCAGAAATTTAGCTAATTTATTAAAAAGCCCGCCACAATTAAGTAGCGGGCTTTCAATTTACTCTAATTGGTATTAGTTGCAGATACAGCCAGGTTTGTTAGGACACTTAGCTGTAGGCTTACAATCCTTTGTTGGCTGACAACCTTTGGTGCAAACTACTTTTGCCTTAGACTTCTTTGCTTTCTTTCCTGTATCTGCCATAGTAGAAGCAGAGAACAGCGTTAAGGCAAATATACCTATCAATATTTTTTTCATTTTATTATTTTAATTGTTTTGAAATATAATTTTCTGTGTTAAATTTCCATGTTTGGGGGATGCCAGCACTCTGATAAATTTTGTATAATCCTATTATCATTTTTAATAAAGAATATAATTTTAGATTGTAGGGTAAAAGCAATTAGAATTGAGGGTTTTGCTGGAAGAAATGAGCTACATAATGGGCAAGTTGTAAATGGATTACAATTTTTGTTTTCTTTATTCTCCTTTTTACAAGGTTCTTTTTTACAGCAGCTTTCAGAACAAGTCTGTTCTTTTTGCGTACAAATAGAGGAAAACGGCAAAGCTGTCATTGACAGCATAATAAAGAAAAATATGTAAGCCGATAACTTCATTGGGATAAAGATAATCTTTTTATGTAATTGACGGTATGGTTGAAAACAATTCATTTTAAAAGCTAACGGATTAGTAACAAATTGTCTTTTATTTCTACATACCCGCACCGGGTTTTCGCTTTAATATAACATACATAACTACCAGCACTTGCAGACTTACCTTTATAATTTCCATCCCAGCAATCATTGGCATTACTGGTTTTAAAAACAGCTATACCATAGCGGTCGAAAATAATAAATTCCAGTTCCTGTACATCACGGTAGTATTTCATCCCAAAACAATCATTAAGGCCATCATTGTTGGGGGTAAAGCTGTTTGGCAATATGATACCCCAATTTTTAAAGTCTGCTATAACTTTAATGCTGTCAATTCCCGCACAAATGGTACTGTCTTTTCCGTAAACATAATAAGTCGTTGTTACAGCCGGATTAGCAATAGGGTTGGCAATACTATCATCGGTAAGTGCATAAGCAGGCAACCAGGTATATGTAGTAGCACCGCTTGCATTTAATTGAGCAAAAGGTTTGTTACAATTAAGATCATTGCTTTTTGTTGCTTTAACTGTTGGTGCTGCAATTACAATAACGTTTACTGCAAAGCTGCTGTCTTTTTTACAAATATTATCCGAGACCTTTAAAGTGTAGGCAGTTGTAAAAGGGGGATTTGCTATTGGGTTTTCTATAGCGGCATTGCTTAAATATAAGCCGGGGGTCCACAAATATTGAAATGCATTGCCATTATTACCACTTAGCTGTACTGAAGTTCCCCTACAGATTGTTTTACTTTCGGGTGCTATAAATGTTGTGTGGGTTCTTACATCTACATTGATAGTATCTTTTCCTTTGCAGCCGTTTGCATCGGTACCTGTTACATACAGCGTATGTGAGGCGGGAGCTATATACTGTGGATTTGCAATGGTTGGATCACTTACATAGACTGCGGGAACCCAATCATATGTAGAGGCACCGTTAGTAGTTAATGTAAGCGGCGCATTCAGACAAATAGCGGTGTCCTTTAAAGTTCTAACAACCGGGTTTTTATTTATAGTAATGGTAACAGAATCAACTTTACTGCAACCGGCTCCATTTGAAACTGTGAGATAAAATTTCGTGGTAGTATTAATCGTTGCAACAGGATTCAATACTGTACTATTATTAAGCACTGCTGACGGTGACCATGAATATGCATTACCAGTTCCAGTACCGTTCAAGGGGATAGAGACAAACACATCTGAACACAAAGCTGCATCAGCACCTGCGTCAGCCTGCATTATGCCTGCTGTATTTATTGTTTTGATGATACTGTCTTTGCAACCATTGATATCTGTAATCACGAGTTTTACATCATAATTACCTACTGCATTGTAATTATGAATTGGATTTTGAGCCGTGCTTGTACCACCATCACCAAAATACCATTGCCATCCTGTCGCTGCAACAGGATAAGTATTCGTAAAACCTAAACCTGTGAACTGGATATTATTGCAGTAATTTATCGTGTCCTTTATTCTTACTGAATCTATATTAGGTGTAAATAATACATTATCCCATGGCAAAACAAGATTAAAGAGATTTAAACCAGAACTACCCGGTTGTGCGCCCCAACTATTACCTGCATCCTGTGAAACAACACCATTAAATCCGCCAAAAGCGTCTAAGGTTACATTTGTTGGTAAGGAACTTCCAGTATTAAACAAAACACCTCCTCCGCCTCCGCCACCAGGGCCAGACCTGCCGCCCGGTACAATAGCTCCAATCATATTTGCACCACGCCCTCCATTAGCTTCAACATTAAAAATGTTATTAACCTGATTAACACTTAAAAGAATAGTTCCCCCTGCACCACCACCACCACTGCCATCATTGCAATTTGTAGATGCACAATATGCTCCATAATTTCCATCTGATACAATAGGTTCACCACTCATTTCAAGAACATCTGTAATAACAATGATAATGCCGCCGCCATTGCCACCACCAGCCGGATTAAAATCGGCATTGTCAATATGACCTGCACCACCGCCACTGCCCATAAATATTTTATTAATAGCACTGTTGTATGCAAGA
Organism: Ferruginibacter sp.; assembly: GCA_044226725.1. Lineage (GTDB taxonomy): Bacteria > Bacteroidota > Bacteroidia > Chitinophagales > Chitinophagaceae > Ferruginibacter. The sequence continues at coordinate 157,537 of JBGAGM010000006.1, forward strand.
CTTTTCCCTCCGATGCCGCCATTATTAAATGCCGCTGCATTGCAACTATCTGATTGGTATCCCCCTTGTCCGCCTGCTCCACCATTACCGCCACCACCACCGCCGCTATTATGACTGTTACCACCACCACCACCACCTGCAACATTTCCTTTACCCTTTACCATATTTTGAGGAATGCTTCCAATGCTTTCTCCTTTAAAAGCTGCATATTGGCTGCTCGCCGGGTAATAATAATTGTTTTCATTACAACTTGTTGTAGAAGCATTATACCCCGCAGCTCCCCTGAACCCTCTGTTACTTGCATCAAAACTTTCAGCAGATGTTATACTGTTTGTTGCATATACACATATAATACCCCCTGTAGCGCCATCCCATGAAAGAGGCACCAAACCGCCGCTAAAGTTGACTGCTTTATATTTTGGCACACGTACCAATTGTACCACGCCATCAGGAATATCATAAGCTCGTGTTAGCTTATTTAAGAAGGTTAATTGATTACCCGATTTTGCGCTGATGAAATTGAATTCGTAATTACCTGCATTACCATAATCGAGGATAGTACCAAATGAGGCCGTATTGCTCGTATCAATGATTGCCCCTTTCATCTGAATCATTAATACTGTATCGCCTGTGTTAAACTCTGTGGCATCGGAAACTGTAATTGTATTTGTGCAAATATCAAAAGCTAAAACCGCAGCATACCTGTTTATAGTTTCAGGAGGGTCATGCTGGGGTTTGTTTACCTGGCTGTAGGTAAAATTTGAAATGAACACGAGGAGGTATAAAAGTCGTTTCATAAAAAAAGATATTGTAGTATCATTTTTTAGACACTAAAGTTAACAATTAGGTTTATGGTTTTGCTGGTTATAAAACATTATCAATAAGTGAGTGTTATTCCTGCACCCAACCCCATGTCACTATCGTAATGCGATGAAACGGAAATATATTTTGTAGCGATGTATCTTAAACCTGCCATGTACTCCTTATCTGTATTTATCATCATACTAAAACGCAGGCGTTTTGTTACCGGCACATCTTCCCTCCCAAATTGAAAACGGAATTTGCCATTGCCATCAATTCTCAGATCAGCTACAAACAACATGGGTAATGTGTATGCAATACCCGCTATTACAGTTTTACGGTTGTTCTTATTGCTTGATTGTCCGAACCAGTTTTTTTCTTCACCACCAAAAATGTTTTTAGGTCCTCCTTCCATTTTATAATGATAATCAAAACCTACATAAGGGTACCACCATTGCATACGCCCTAAGTATCTGCCTATCATGGTTTCACTTTCGTAGCCATGCATATCATGGTAGCCTAAATGCCATAGAGTACTTATTTTCCATCTTGTATTGGCAATCATAGCTTCACCATCACTACCGTTGCTTTCTATTCCTATTCTTCCCATTAAATGAAACTCTCTGTCATCTGCAAATAACTTACGCTGTGCAAGTTTTGGATTTGGTATTTCAGGATTTGCTGGCTGATTTTCATAAGTAAATACCCTTCCCATGCCACTCATCATGTGATACAAAATATGGCAGTGAAAAAACCAATCGCCATACACGTTTGCATTAAACTCAATGGTATCTCTTTCCATGGGCATAATGTCGATAATATTTTTCATGGGGGCATATTCTCCCTGGCCGTTGAGTAATCTAAAATCGTGGCCGTGCAGGTGCATCGGATGTCGCATCATACTGTTGTTGTATAAAATAATCCGTACATTTTCTCCTTTTTTGATTAGTATCTTATCACTTTCAGAAACTGTTTTATTATCCAGTGTCCATACGTAACGGTTCATATTTCCGGTGAGATCAAACTTCAATACTTTTAGTGGCCCTTCGGGTAAGGTTGTTTTTTCCGGTGCTTTAAGCATGGTGTAATTAAGTGAAACAATATCACCTGTCTCAGTCTCCATATTCATACCCTGCATACTATTATTATTGGGCATCTGCATAGTATGTCCCGTATCTTTTTTTGGATTTTCATCACCGGTTATTTCAGGGTACATTACGGTATTCATATCCATAATCTGGTTTTCCATTTTCATTCCTTCCATTTCAACGAGATTACCTTTCATGTCCATCATGTCGTTCATCATTTTCATCCCGGCAAAATATTTTGGCCTTTTCATTTTTGTGGCAGAGACCTTTTCGCCGCTGCCCAACCATAACGAAGCATGTTTTGTACGGTCTTCCGGAGTTACTAAAAATTCATAGCTTTTATTTTCGGGAATGGTTACTATTACATCATAAGTTTCAGACACTGCAATGATTAACCTGTCAACCTCCACCGGTTCTACGTCATTACCATCGGTAGCTACAACGATTATTTTACCACCGGCATAAGACAGCCAGAAATAATCGGAAGCGCCTCCATTCGCAATGCGAAGTCTTACTTTGTCACCAGCTTTAAACTGAGGTTGTTCATTCTGATTTTTCCCATTCAATAAAAAATTGTCATAGTACACATCGGTAAGATCCATCGCATTCATCCTTTTCCATTCATTAGTAACCTTTGTTTTAAAGTGGCCTTGCTTTATAGCTTCCGAATAGCTTTGAGTGCTTCCCTTTTGCACGGCAAACCAATCAGTGGCTGCATGTAAACTGCGATGGACTTCTTTGGGGTTCATATCTATCCATTCACTTAATATCAGTGGAATTGTAGGAATGTCTAATTCCTCTCTTTTATTCATGATAAACATACCGTACATGCCAATCTGCTCCTGTAATTCTGTGTGGCTATGATACCAATGTGTACCATGCTGGATGATAGGGAATTTATACAAATGTGTTGTATGCGGTTTGATGGGCATCTGTGTAAGGTTAGGTACGCCATCGTATTGATTGGGTAAAAACAATCCATGCCAATGCAAAGATGTTTCCTCGTTTAAATTATTATGTACATAAATTTCAGCTGTGTCTCCTTCAGTAAAGGTGAGGGTAGGCATTGGTATTTGCCCGTTTACTGCAATAGCCCTTTTTGATCTTTTGCCAAATGTTACTATTGTATCTGCTATATATAGATCATAGCGTACAGTTCTTGGAGGCGTCTTGTTTACAATTGTTTTTATGGTGCCGATATTTGCTTTAGGCATATTCATATTATCCATGGGCTTATCGTCCATTTTCATATCCCCCATTTTAGTCGCTGTGTCTTTCACAGGCATTTGCATTTCATCCTTTTTTTGGGGTACCATTGCTTTCGGTTTCTCCTTAATTAACTTCATACCACACTTTGGGCAATTGCCGGGTTTGGTAGCATGAATTTCAGGATGCATGGGACATGTATATGTTACCGCCACGTCTGTTGCTTTGGGTATTTGCATTTCCGCTTTTTTCTTTACCGGAGCAGGCGCAGCCTTAGGTTTTTCCTTTACCAGCTTCATACCACACTTAGGACAGTTGCCCGGTTTAGTAGCATGTATCTCCGGGTGCATGGGACAAGTATAAGTTGTTTGCTGGGGTTGCTCTTTTTTTGCCATATCCATACCCTTCATATCCTGTGCCTGGGTAAATGAATAAAAGGCAAGAAGAAATATTATTATAGTTATTTTTTTCATCTTTAATTTTTTATTTTTTTACTGATAACATACTTGCATTGATAGCTACAACAATTGTACTTACTGTCATTAAAACAGCACCTGCTGCAGGGCTTAATAAAACCCCTTGCTTATACAAAACCCCTGCTGCTAAAGGCAGTGCAATTATGTTGTAACCGGTTGCCCAAATTAAATTCTGTATCATCTTGCGATAAGTGGCTTTTCCGAATAAAATGAGACTTACAATGTCCTTTGGATTACTATTTACTAAAACGATACCTGCGGTTTCCGCAGCAATATCACTTCCACTACCTACAGCAATACCAACATCTGCAATTGCCAAAGCGGGGGCATCATTCACGCCGTCACCTGTCATGGCAACAAACTCGCCTTTACTTTGTAACTCTTTTATTTTTTCTAATTTTTGATGTGGCAATACTTCTGCAATAAAACTATCCATGCCCAACGTATCACTTACACTTTTTGCTACTTTGTTGTTGTCGCCTGTAAGTAGTATGGATTTGATGTTGTTTTCTTTTAAGGTTTTTATTGCTTCTGCGGATTCTGGCCGTATCTCGTCTGATAAAGCAATGTATCCAGCCAATTTATTATTGACGATTACAAATACAACTGTTTCGGTATCATTGGCAGTAAAACCTTCAGGGATTGCTAAATTATTTTCTTTTAAATATCCCGGACTAACCACCAATATTTTTTTGCCTTCAACTGTTGCTTCTACTCCTTTACCTGTGATGGCATTAAAATTTTCTGTTGGGGGAATAGTAATAGATAAGTCTTTTGCTTTTTGCAAAATGCCGGTTGCAATAGGATGTTCCGACTTTTGCTCCAAGGCTGATGCTAATCGAATGATCTCATTTTCGTTTGTATCTTTTTGTAGCGATATTATCTTTGATACTTCAAACTTTCCTACAGTTAAAGTGCCTGTTTTATCAAACACAATGGTGGTTATTTTTCTTGCATTCTCAAATGCTGTACGGTTTTTAATAAGCAACCCATTTTTTGCAGATATTGCCGTTGATTTTGCAACCACCAGGGGAACCGCCAACCCCAGGGCGTGAGGACAACAGATTACAATTACAGTAACCATTCTTTCCATTGCAAAGGCTAATGACTGCCCTGTTAAGTACCAATATAAGAAAGTGCATATGCCTGCAACGATGGCAATAACCGTTAACCATTTGGCTGCCGTATCTGCAAGCAATTGCGTTTTTGATTTGGATTTTTGAGCATCATCAACCAATTTGATCACCTGAGACAGATAAGAATCTTTAGAAGCGTGCGATACGGTAACTTTTATTGAACCATTCCCATTGATTGCACCAGCAATTACTTTATCTCCTTTGACTTTTTGCACCGGTTTTGATTCGCCGGTAAGCATGCTTTCATTTAAATAACTTTCTCCCTCCAGTATAATACCATCGGCAGCGACTTTTTCTCCGGGTTTAACTAAAATAACATCATTGGCTTTCAGCGTATCCGTTTTAACATCATGCACCATATTTGGCATTACCATGTGTGCATCTGCTGGCATTAATTGCACCAATAATTCCAATTCTTTAGATGCTCCCGCAACAGATTTCATTTCTATCCAATGCCCCAAAAGCATAATAAGGATCAATGTTGCCAATTCCCAAAAGAAGTCCATGCCTTGTAAGCCAAATACAATTGCTACACTATATATGTACGCAACAGTTATGGCAAAGCCAATTAAAAACATCATACCGGGGTTTTTTGCCTTTATCTCGTCAACCAATCCTTTTAAAAAGGGCCAGCCACCGTAAAAGAAAACAACAGAAGACAATGCCAACAATACATATTTTGAACCAGGGAAACTGATATGAATATTCAACCAGTGCTGGATCATTTCTGATAACAACATAATAGGTATTGTAAGAATCAGTATAGCATAAAACCGGTTTTTAAAATCAGCGATCATCATTGCATGATGATTATGTCCAGTGTGGCCCATTGCAGGGTTTGTCTTATGATGCATGTTATTCATGTTATGCATAGCATGACTTCCTTTATTTGTCTCGTGTTGATGTTCCATAATAATAATTTATTTACAGCAGCCTTTTTTACGAATAAAAACTGCTCTAAAAATCCTGATTAATGCTTGCTTTAGCTTTCGCATCACTGTTTATTAATTTGCAGAAAGACTATCTGCTGTTTTGTTCATCCAATTCATTATTAAATCCTTTTGTTCTTTTGAAAGTCTTGCATTCTTATGCATCGTTTTATAAGATGATATTGGCATTTCATCATCTTTGATTTGGTTTGCAATACTCTTTAACTTACTTATTTGCCGGCGGCTGGTATAACTTCCAAAATCACTGAAATTCAATTCTTTCTTACCGTTCTTTACATGCCTTGCCATAATCCATGCCATGGGCTGAATATTTGAATACCAGGGATAAATTGTATTGTTACTATGGCAGTCATAACAGGCACTTTTAAGTACTATCTGCAAACTATCAGGCACTGAATACACTTTTGACAAATCTGTTGACAATACCTGCCCGCTTTTATTACGGGCAGGTTGTATAAATTGAATTGCAATGAATGCAAATAACAAAACCAATAGTATTTTCTTTATCCTGCCCATGTCTATTTGATGGTTTCTTTTACTGAACCGCAACCTGACATTTTGCTCCCGAAATATGGATTTTTTATTTCCTTCACTTCACTGATCCATATTGCTCCTTTACCATCATTTGCCATCGGGCAAAAGTCTTTGTATAAAGTCTGTCCGCCGTTACCAAATGACTTAATAAAATCTGCCATATCCTTACTTAACATTATAAAATGCTCTCTCTGGTGTTCTAACTTGTCTGCATTTGCCCCTATATGCTCTGCATGTTCTTTCAGATCATCAGCTATATCCATGTAGCTTTTCATTTGTTCTGCTGAAAGACTTTTCATGTCAACTTTTGCCAGGGTAGCTACTATAGCGTTGCCTGCTGCGGCTGCATCTTTACCATTGTCTTTTACTAAAGCATTTTTTAATTGCAGGTAACTGTTGATTAATTCCTGTGCAGGAAATGCAGCGATAGTCGTTGACGATGTTGTTTGTGAAGCTGCTGTATCTGTTGATTGATGATGGTTTGCCATTACTGTATCATTTTTTGTATCGGCAGTATGATTGCTATGATTGTTGCAGGCTGCTAAAGTGGTGGCTGCTATTGCAAAGCCAAAGAATATATTTTTCATTTTAGTATTGTTTAATATAATGCCCTTAGCCCTTCATATTCTGAAAGGCTTCAAGCAGGTGAATAAATTATAAAGTACTTTTTACTGAACCGCAGGAAAGCATCGCATTTCCATAATATGGATTTTTGATTGCTTTATCATTGCTTAACCATGATGCTTTTTTCATGGGGCAATATTGCTGATAGATGGGGTCGGCTGATAGCTTTACCGTTTTTGCCAACTCAAACATCGTATTAGATAAGGCTGCAAATTTTTCCCTTTGCAGTTTGATATCCTTTGATTGGGCAATAGCGTTTGCATCTTTTAGAAGGATAGCCCTGGTATCATCGTTTATGGTTTGTTTATCAGCATCATTAATAAGCTGAACCAATCCTTCTGCACCAGCCGCTGATGTGGTTGGGTTACTACTCACCAAAGCATCCTTTAGTTTGTAGTAAGCATTAAGTAATTGAGAAGGTTGATCTTTTGTTTCTTGTTGTGCAAAGCCGTTTTGCGTGAATGCGATTGCGGTTAACGCAAGCATTAAAAATATTTTTTTCATTTTGATTTAATTTTATGTTGAATACATCATTACGGGCATAACAATACCCTTTATGCTCAAAAACATAAAATCAAATCATATCTGAAAACTCTGAATGGCTATGCGTATATCTGGGATAGGTGGGTGATGGCCACGCACAAAATACTTTGTTGAAGTAGTTGTCTGCGAAGGGTAAGAAATATTTATATTATAGTAGGCAGCAATAAATGAAATAAAAAATACCGGTATCTCTAATGACGAAACTTGGGGAACAGCCTTGTCTGTCTGGAAAATTCTCCGCACTTTGTTCTTACAGCAATCATTTTCTTTGTCACAACAATCATCCTTCTTGCTTTTTTCTACATGCTTGTCAACATTCTCTTTGTGATGATTATTTTTCTTATTTCCGTCCGCATGGGCTTCTACTGCTTCATCATGATTAATACGGTTGCTATTATAACCCATATCCACCCCCACAGCACACGCAAATCCAACTGCTATATTCAACCCGAATATGATTAGCAGGAAAGCGGCTTTTATTCTTATAGAAATTGTGGTAGTCATTTAATATTGTAAAGGTAACATTTTTTATAAATGTATAGGCTTAGTTAATGATGACAAATATCATGCCCGCACTCATTGCCATCATCAGCGCATCTTCAATTATGGTTACAGTACTCATCGGCAGGTTAAAAACCGCCCCCAAACAGGCACATTGAATCTTCTCTTTCTTAAACACAGCTTGTAAAACGCCTACAATGCTGATTGTCATTACTGATAAAGTGACAATGTTGGTAAGCAGGGGTTGAAAACCGTTTGCATAGGCAATGCCTAAGGCCAATTCTATAAAAGCGTAAATAAAGCCCCACGCTTTGATTTTCTTTGCCACAATATCGTACATAGCATAACTATCGGCAAAACCCTTCAAATCAAGCATTTTAAAGAATGAGAAAGTGAGAAAAAAGCCAGCCATAAAAACGTTCATACGCTTCATCCAATCAAAATGAGGATAATGCCAGGAGGATATGAAAGTAACAGCAGTAATGTAGCCAAAAATCAATAAGATAGGCTTATAGGTACTTACCCAGCTTTTTGCCTGCTCCGCCGTTTCGTTATGCTCCATAGGAGTGATTGAATACTTTTTGTCCAACGCATTTTGAAATGTTGATAAAGCTATATGCTTGTCCATGCTAATAATAGCAGTTTGATTTGCTTTGGAAACTTCAACAGCCGTAACATTGGGCAACATGAGCAAACTGCTTTTTACTTTTGCTTCGCAACTGCTACAGGTCATTCCTGTAACTGTATATGTATGTATCATTGTATTTTATTTTGATACAAAGCTATATTGCATTACCGGGCCTGCTATTGTGGAATTTTGTATTAGAGTTGTAAGATTTAAAGCTCTTCGATATTCTTTCGCTTGTTTTCTTTTAATGATTTAAAGTAGGAGGGTGTAAGTCCAGTAACCTTCTTAAACTGGTTAGATAAGTAAGCCACACTACTATACCCCAACTGATCGGCAATTTCGGATAATGTCATTTCATCATACACCAATAATTCTTTTACCTTCTCTATTTTATGGGCTATATAGTATTTTTCGATAGTTGTACCTTCCACTTCGGAAAACAGGTTGCTCAGGTAATTATAATCCTGGTGAATTTGTGAGGTAACAAATGTAGAGAGGTTCGTTTTTATATCATTGTCTGAATGATGTACCAATGTTACGATAGCATTTTTTATCTTCTCTATAATCTGCCTTTTCTTAGTATCAATCATTTCAAAACCTAATGCTTTTAATGATGTGTTTAATCGTTGCATTTGTAGTTTAGTGGGCGCTTGAAATAGCTCTACTTCGCCCAATTCTACAGATGCAAGCTGCAAGCCTGCTTTTTCAATCTCAGTTTTTACCACCATTTTGCAGCGGCTGCAAACCATATTTTTTATATAGAGTTTCATATTTGATTTATTTAAAAAAGTAAGGGCCTTCATAAGATAAAAGCATTATTTTTTTCGTGAGGTATCGCAGACACATACGCTTGTAATTCTATTATCCGCCGATTTATTTTTGAGAATGGCTAATAAAGAATCTAAATTTTTAACGCTTATGGGATTTTCTATTTTGACTTTATTTTCACCAGCTTTAGGTAAAAAATTCCCAGATAGAATTAGCATAAAAGCTAACAGCCCGATGAGCATTGTACCTATTTTAAAAGACCTGTAAGCATGCAGGAGATTATTGCTCTTTTGGTTGTTTACTTTAGTATTCCTCTCAATAGAATAAATTAAGTCTTTTATTTCTTCAACCTTAAATTCTTCATCAGTCTTAAATTTTTTTTGAACTGTTGAAATGCTTCGCTGCCCATAAACATATCGGCTAATGTTGAGATATTTTGTTGCCTGGAATATGGTAATTAAATAGAAGAATAATGTCAGGCTGAAGATGAAAATTAATGATAGTTGAATAAATACAGGAGCATTTTTTAGATTAGATAAATAATTAGAAATAAATAAACTGAGCAGTGAAAAGATAATTGCTGTTTGCCCAATAACTTGGGAAGTTTTTGTTTCAATAATACTCTGCCGTGTATTTTCTTGGGAATCTAAAGATTTTAAGTATTCTAATTTGAGGTCAAGGGAGTCTGTAAGATCAAAAGAATTTGGATATTCATTAGAAATATTTTCTTCCTTTTCAAACCCCAAAATTTTTTTAATTTTCTTTATCATAATAAAAATTTTATTATTGATTCTGCAATTGGTTGGCCTGTGTCTTTTTCAATCCAAACCCATTGACCATTTGGGTTTACCTCTATAAAATAATATTGCCCATCTGTCGACTTTATTAAATCAAATGCACCGAAAGAAAGATTTAATTTCTCTAACAGTAGAAAACATTTTTGTTCTATCTCATACGGCAGTAAATATTTTTCAAATTTCATTTTTGATTTTCTCCAATCAACTGATGACTCAGTCTTACTTTGAGAATTTACACTGGCAGCGTAAATCTCTTTACCTATCACTGTTGCTCTTATTTCGTATTCCTTTTCTATGTATTCTTGGTATATAGCTGGTGTTATTTCAAAAGATTCTATCTCACCAATCAAGGTATCATCAAGAATATTTGAAAAAATTAATTTTGAAGTATTATTGCTATACTCAACTCTCCCCATACCAACTGGCTTAATAATGGTTTTTTTATTTGTTTTAAAAAAGGAAATTAATTTCTTCCTATCAGTTGTAACGAGTGTATTAGGTATGTTAAAACCTATCTCTTTAGCAATTTTTAATTGTAAAAATTTATTTTCAGCAGCAGCCACTGCTATTGGGTTGCTGAGCCATTTTGCTTGAATACAAGCGAAAAGATTATTCGTCATGATATCTATTTCATTCAGTAGATATATTCTTTCGCTATGAGTGAAACCTGCTAAAGCAGGTAATTTAGTTCGCCTGTACCAGACAGACGAAAATTCTTGTTGGTTATTAATAATTAAGCTATGACTTTGCCCAAAACGTATGCTAAAATTGGTTTCAAGAATATCTTCACAATTAAACCTGAAGTAGTCGATGCCATTTCGATTTAATTTATCAATAACAAAATCTGCTGTGTAATCCTCCTTATGTGTAATAATTAAAATCATCTGTCACTATCTAACGCTTCCCCTGATTCTGTTAGAGTTCTTGTTTCTGATAAATATTCTAAATCGGAGTAACTCTTATCGCTGTCTGTGGCTTCACTCTTGACGAGTGTTACAGTTCCAGTATCCAATAGATTTTTTAACCTCCAATTTGCATCACTATCAGAATCTTCATTTGATACTCTTGTTTGGGTTGAGGTATCTAATAATGCTTTAAAATTATTGTCGGAATCAACGCCTTCTCCACCTGCTTTTGTAAATGTTTCTGTTGCCTGGTCACAAAAATTTACCGCTGGTGTATCTGTACCCCTCAGCACATTTAGATTTAATAAAGGATGGTATTCTATTATGCTAAAATCTACATTTTCTTGTGTAGGTGTTTCAGCATGATGTAATAGTAAGTGTTTCATTTCTCTATTTTAAGTTGAATAAATGCGACTTCTTCTGGGATCTTATTGAAATTGTAAGGTACTAAATGCTTATTGATAAATTATAATTATTGATATATTTAATTAACTTCATTGAATAGTCAATTATTAAAAATGAACAACTTCATTGAAGTACTTTACAATGATGGATTTTTTGAAGTATCAGAAAATATTGAGAGGCCTATTTATCATTTAAAAGCACCATGTAGATTCAACATAAAGAGTAGTATAGTTAAACAATTAAAAGACAATTATCTTACTAACGAAGAAATCGGAGGTATTCTTTGGGTAAAACCTACTAAAATCAAAGCCGAGATAGTGTATGTTATCGAAGATGTTAGTTTTATTAGAAACGCTATCGAAGATACAGAATACACAGACAAGCAAGGTCGTATTAGAACAAGAGCGGATGCATATTTACCAGATGCGAAAATATTTTCAGAAAAATTAGAAAATATTTTATCAGAAAAAAGATTACCAATAAAATTTCACACGCATCCAACAAAAGGCCGAAGTGTTATTGAAGACCTGACAATAAAACACTTTCAAACTGAAACCTCAGATCAAGATAGACTTGAATCATTGGATGCTCATTCTATTGGCAGCTTTAATGTGTTAATGCCAAGAGCGTTAATTGTTGGTAACAGTGACTTTGCCAATAATATATTTATAGGACTTTATAATGGATTTATTGCACCAGTTGAATTTGAATCAGCCAAGAAAAAAGTGCAAAGCGAAAATTTGCAGCGAATTAGTGACCAGCTTGCAGAGATAGATTTTTCTGATAGTCAAAAAATTGCTCTTGGTATAGGGGCTGCTTTGGTATTGTTTAGTATTGTGAAATATCCGAAATACAGTTTACCGGCTATCGGATGTTTATTAATTATGGCACCAGCTTTATTAAATAGCACAAAGAAAACACAACAACCTCATTACTTCAATGTGCTTTCAGACGGAGAAGTAAATATCTACATACCAGGTAATGAAAAAATATAATAGAAGTATATTAGCCAAAATAATAAGCTGGAAAATAATTGCTGTTATTTTATGCATTTTTATTTTAGGATTGCTACCAGTAAATTTGCTGCCGGATATTTTTAAATTAGGAGTTTATCAGGATAAAAAAGATTTAGTATTTCGATTATTGTCAACGCTAATCGGTTTCTCAGGACTAATATTAACTGTGTTATTAGTAATCTTCAATTTTCATATCAAATCTGTTCGTAGAAACATTTTAGATTTCATTTTTGAAAACAAGTGGTTGAGAATAATTTTTTCTTTATTCTTTGGTGTGTTACTATTTCTATGTTTTAGTTTTTTCATTGTTAATTCTCAACACGGATTTAATGACCTTACAATTTTGTATTTATGCCTGATATTAGCGTTTGGCTTTATTATTAGTTTAATCCCGTTAGCAATATGTTCTTTAAATGATTCAGCATCATTAAATAAAGTTTATAGGTTATTAAATAAAGTTAACGCTTCGACCCTTAGCGATATTTCTCATAATTTTTATAAGGATGAAACAGATATTGAAAACCCTATTGACGAAAACCCAATTTTAATTTTAAAAGACTTATCCATTAATGCCATAGCAGACAAGGATTGGTTATTGCCACAGACAGTGTTGAAAAGCCTTTATGATAAATTAATAATTAGTCTATCAAATACCCCAAATAAAGTAGCAATAATTCAAACTAATTTAGATGTATGGGCTTTGTTTTGTAACCACCTGAAAAGAGAAGTGATTAAGAATAACGACTTTGTAACAGGTGGGGTTTTATTATCAAAAAATTTTGCTGCTCACGAATATTTTGCGGACAAGAAAATTATATTTCTTAGAAATAATCCGGTTGACAGCTTTATAATCGAGTACTTAAGATGTATTGCTGAGGATAATGCTTTTTTTGAAGTGCAATCTTATTTTTTAAGGTATACAACAGACATTATTAAAAAGCATTTTAAAAATGTAAATTATTCTGATGAGCAAGTACCTACTTTGAATTACCGTCTTTCTTCAAAGAGTATTGCCCCTGAAGATTACATAATGACACCAGAAAGAAATTACTGGTTTTATTTAACTCACGAATTGCCAGATGTAGTTTTTTTAACCCTAAGAAATGCGATTGATTTAAAAAGGAAGAATATCTACGATCATTTTAGTTGGAGTATTAATATTTTACTGGATTCCATTTTCAAAATGAAAAATTTAACTGTTCATCAAAAACGTGATGCTTTGCAAGAGTATATGCATAAAGCCGAAAATGTCTCCAAATATGCAATTGACAATGGAATATATGAAGGGGTAGATGTCGTTTCGCATATTCAAATGCAGGTATGGATAAAGGAAGACGAACAATTAGGATTGCGGGCTTTTTATTCATTTATTAGAATGATAAAGCTATTACACAGTAAAAATGCATTATCCAGTATTTATATCGATGATCTGTTTATGATTGGGCGAGAAATCTCAGGACATGAAGCCAAGGTAGCTACAATCGTTATAGATTCAATCTTGGAAACTACATTTGGCATCTTAAAAAATGAAGAAATACAGGAACAAATAAAAAACGATTTTCAATATCAGCTTAAATGGTTTAAAGATGCGTATTTAAATGAACTTGATAATTTAACCGAAGTGAATAATAAATATAAAAAGCAAGTTGCAAAATTTTTAGCTTCAAAATAATTAGTAATCCCAAATAACCGGATAGCCATAATCTGTTAGTGCAAGTCCGGTGCTATCCTGATTCTTTAATAAATAATCAGCTATATCCAAGCCCAAACTCCGGTTTTCCTCACTTGCATTCTTTTCCAATAAATCATTAACCACCACCTTGCACCGTGCCGTGTGCGCAAGCAATTTTCCCTTTTCCTGCCAACTATCATAAGCGCCTAAATCGGGGAATAGAATAACCTGACGACCTTCCAAAACCTTGCATACATTTCTTTCAGTCCATTTGCAGCCATTTTTACCGCCGGTTGCAATCCAAACAAATTCTGGATAATAAACGGAGGCAATAACAGCGGTTTTCTCACTTTCAACAATGCCTACTGGTTTGGCTGTATTTTTTGGTAGGGATAAAAGGTGTTCTCCAAAAAAGCACATTTGCAGGTTTGCGTCATCCTTACCAAGTAGTCGTTTTCCAGCAAAGTAGGGCGGTTTTTCCTTGTTTCTTTTGCCAGTCGACGAATTGTATTGCATAACCTTTACCTGTCTTATTTTGCCCTTAAAATCAACCTGCCAGAATGCAGTATCACCATTGCGATTTGAACCGATAAAATATTTCTCACAAAGTTGTTTTGCTACATTCTCCCTGAACAGTTTTAAAAGGAATAAATATAAGTTGCACTGTTCATGGTTTAATACAGATTTTTCAAAAATAGAATGAGGTAAATATTCAACAGGAAGAGAAATAAGTTGTTTCAGCTCTGGCAGTTTCCAATTCTGTGATTCACTCCCTGTGATAGGATTATCAGCAAAGAACTGCTTGGGTTTGTAATGATACCCACAGTTGTTTTCCCTATCGCATCTACCAACATTGTCATCAATATGGTTACCGGTAGCAAGATCAATGTATCTGGTGAATTTATGTTTGTGTCTGCAACTTGGACAGATATAGCGAGACCGTAGTCCTTGGTATGGCTGCAAAGTGAATTTATGAGGTTTCATTTTAATTATATTGAGTGGTACAACTGGTATAAATCCTTATACCAATTATTAGTATTGTACTGGTACAACTGGTATAATTGTACCAGTATAATAGAGGTTGTACCTATTAATCTGGAGAATCGTTTAGCCGCCAGTAGTTATCAGCTCCCTGGATTATCATTTTATGAGCATGCATCTCTTTAAAAATACCTTTAGCAGTTGTTATAGCCTTACCATTTTCTACCATTATCGCAGTAAGCGCTGCATTATATTGATAGGATACCTGACCCCTGAATACTTTACTACATAAATTCCTAATAACTTCAATGCGACCTGCACCTTGAGCAGAATTCATACCGGTTTTAATGCCATGCCATACGTGATACCCCTTATTCTTATCATAAATAAACTGAATCAAAGGAATATTACCTTTACCTGCCATCCTCAATAATTTAGGTTCTATATATGATATATCCCCGTCAGTTTTTATTATTAGCACACTTTCGCTTTTACGCTGGCATTGACTGCCTAAATGACCTCTCTCTTTGTCGCTACCAGGATTTGTGTGAACAATGACGATTACCGGAGTATTGTACTTTATTGCCAGTTCTTCAAAAGACTTTACAATTGCATTCGATTGATGAGTATCATTGACATCTGTTATATAATCAGCAATCCCATCAACAACTATTAAATGAATACCGCCAAATTGGTCACAGGCAGCAGAGCATATGTTACTTGTTATACTTAGATACTCATCTATATCTCGTTGCCGGAGATTATATGATCTGAAATAAGAAGGACAGCTATTAATATTACACCTGCTGAGTATTGATTTTAGATTGCTCTTATGCTTGTGTCTGGCCTGTTCAGTATCAAAATGCAGTACAGCATGCCCTGCTATGTTTGGAAGCACTTCGATTCCAGCTAAACCATCCAGAATCCCATCCTTACTTATTGCTCCTGCTAACAGAATATTTGTGAATGCACTTTTACCACTTTTACTTGCACCGCTGATAGTTGTGATGTTTCCTGGAGTGCTTATTATTTCTTCATTTATTGAAATAATAGCAACCGGTGGGGGGATAAGCGTAGTATCTGTGATACGCAATTCTTCGTACTCATTTAAGCCTTCAGACAAGCTATCCATAGCATTCGCAAGGATTGTAGATTGACTAATTTTTGTATCTTCGGGGTATAGTTTTAACTCATTTACCCCGTTATTGTGTTGGTCCATGATTTCGGGGTTTTTTAATTGTGAGTGTTAACGTAAGTCGCAGCATCGACCTGCTTTTCTGCACGGCTGCTTCTGGCATTTGATAGCATCCATTCCTCCAGCTTTTGCCGGTCAAAAAATATGCTTTTGCCGTTGGGTTTACTGTATGGCAATATTCCTGCACTGGTTAGTTTGTAAACGTAACTCTTTGCGTAACCTAAATACTGGCATCCCTGTTCAAAGGTTAATACCTTGTTGTTTAATTGTTCCATTGTCTTGGGTTTAAAAATTAGAAAAATGGATTTGGCCAAACCCGGTGCAAATGGACATCAAAGGCAGTAAAAGAAAAACAACTTTCTTCGGGGATACATGCAATAAAAAAACCTGCAAATGCAGGTCTATACAGGTTTTAAGGGCGGTTTAAAAAACAGGGTACGTACCGTACACCCCAAGTCTAAAAACATTTAATTAAAGGTGGATTTTTGGCAACGGTTTTGTATTTATGATTTTCTCTGTCTGCTTTTTTACTGGCAGCCAGTGAATTAGTAATATCGATACCGTATCGGCCTTTTGCAAAATTTATCATTGTTTTTTGTCGCCGATCTTTCACATTTATTATATACTTTTTTTCGTATAATAACTCGCAAAATGCTGCACACCTTATTGCTGTTTTAAAAGCACCCGTATTGAGGTTAGCTTTTTTTTCCGCATTGATGAAGAGTTGCAAGAAATACGGGTCAATAAAAGTTAATGGGTCGATAAGAGGTAATGATTCAATAGATGGTAACGGTTTAATTACGGGTAACGGTTCAATTACTGGTTCTGGCTCAATTGCAGGTTTTTGTTGAAAGACTGATATGGTCTTAAAGACTGATATGGGTTGAAATACTTTTACTTCAGTGTTCTCTGATTGGGGCAATCTCTCTTTATGGCTTTCCAGCCTGCTTATGAGCTTTCCAATTATTTGCAAATTAAGATTGGTGTTGGGTATTCTCCATTGCAGGTTGGGTGCTTTAATTAAAAAATCATTCTTATCTTTTATCCATGCTTCATTCCACCGGTTAGCTTCAAATATATATTCATCTATCATTGATCGTTTTCCTTGTGGACTTAAATCAGATAACTTATCTCTAATTTCTCTTAAAAATTCTTCCAGCCGCTCAGTTAGTCTGGTATACCTTATGTCACTTACCGTATACTCGCCTGAACCTTCATGCTTTCTCATTTGTGCTGCTTCTTCAGGAAAGATCTTATTAATAGCTTCATAAAATTCTTTTTCAGCTATTGACTGTAGGTTGTTCATTTAATTATTTTTAAAGGGGGATATTAATACGGTCCGTTGCTCTTTGTTTCAATTCTTCAGCAGTTTTTACATATCTCTGTGTTTGTGCCATAGTTGTATGCCCTAACAGTTTGGAGGCTGTTAAAACATCTACCTCATTTAAAATTAGGTTTGTCCCGAATGAGTGACGAGCGTTGTGCCAAGTAATAACTTTGGTTAAGCCTGCACGTTTTACCCATGCTTTCAAGGTTTTATTTGCACCATTTGCCGACGGAAGGTTAAAGACTTTTTCATGTGGTAAACCTGGTTTGGACAACAATCCCAAAGCGGTAACATTTAATGTGATGGATAAATCCTCATTGGTTTTGTTTTGGGTTACATTCATTCGCTTATTGCTAATATCTATACTTTGCCAAACCAAAGGTTTTATATCACACCAGCGCAAACCGGTAACACAACTAAACAGAAATGCTCTTTTTACTTCACTGCTTTCTGTGGGGGTATCATTTAGTATTTTTAATTCATCCAATGTAAGTGTATCCTTCCTCTTTGCTTTTCCTTTTACTTTACGTTCAATCAAATCCAAAATATTGTCTTTTAAAAACTTCTTGCGATATGCATTTTTAAGCATTTTTTTAAACCGGTTAAAATATGATTTTGCACCTTCACCTGTACTGTTCGCCTCCAAATAATCGATAAAGTCTTCAATTAGCAGGGCGGTAAGGTTGCCAAAGGTCAAGCCATCTTTATTTATCTCTTTTAAAAAATCAGAAAAACGATTCAGGACACCCTGCATATTACGTTTATCCTTTTTAGAGTATGCATCAATATAGGTTTGCATCCAAATGGTTATTATCGTTTTTTTACCTGCATCGCTATCCATGTTATAATTACTTCCCTCCAGTTCGACTGTTCTTGCTAATCGTATCGCTTCAGCCTTTTGCAGTAATTCTTTATTGGCGACCCTGTCTAAATTATTAGAAACTCTTGCCAGTTTAAGGTGCTTTAAAGTTTCAATCTTATGCACGCCATTACTGTAAATATCCAATCTTAAAGATGTGGTTCCATCTGCATTTAACCGTTTTCTTAATGTTACACTCATGTTGCGTTTGGTTTGATTTTCTTTTCCCGAAGGTATGAAAAATTCCAATAAAAATGTACCTCAGGTACAATTAGGGTACAAAAATTGAGAAAAAAAGGTCAAACAAAAAGAAATCAAAGGAAGTTTAAAGTGTTGAAAGTATTGTCAATCCTGCATTTACGGGCATAAAAAAACCCCTCAGAAAAGGGGTTTTGTGCCCACGAAAGGAATCGAACCTTCACGCCCTTGCGAACGGCAGATTTTGAGTCTGCTGCGTCTACCAGTTCCGCCACATGGGCTTGTAACGTTTATCCGTTTATCTGTTAATCCGTTAATCCGGAGGCTCGTAAATACTTAAGTGTATTTAACATATTGAGCTGCCATACGGATTAACTGATTAACCAATTAACGGTTTACCGTTCAGGCCGCAATATTACGCTATCCCTCCAATCTGTCCAAAATACGGTGCAGGTATTTTTTCTTGTAATAGTATTCTTTCAATTGCTCCAGTTCAGCGTTGGTTATGCTGTCATCCCGGTAGTTTTCAATAATGGGTTGTACTTCGCTGTAAAGCTGTTTTTCAATAGCCTGTACCTGGCTGGCAGAATCTTCGTTCAGTTCTTCGTTCAGCTCCATCATTTCCATCAAAAAATCCGGCGGGAGCTGGTATTTCTCTTCTTCCTCCAGCTTGTTTTTCAATTGCAATACATATTTAATGGTCTGGTCCTGGTCCTTTAAAACCTTCAATGCTTTATTGAGCTGCGAGGATATTTCCAGCGCTTCGGCCTGTTCGTATTCGCTGCTGTTTGCAAAAAAATCGGGATGATATTTTTTCTGCAGCTCAAAATATTTTTTTGCCAGCATAGCCTGGTCAGTTTGGAGGGATACCGGTAAGCCGAAGAGTTCAAAATAATTCATTTGCAAATGTACCCTGTTTTGTTTTTTTCCGGCATACAAAAAGCAAACAAAAAAGAAGTGTGTATGCAGCTAACAGGAATCATCTTTTTTTTCAGGGGTAATTACCTTTTCAAGCACATATAAGCTGTAAATTGCCGCTTTAATTAACGATTGATGCTTAAGATTGGATTGATAAGGGAAGGAAAAGTGCCGCAGGATAACCGGGTGGCGCTTACCCCGGCGCAGTGCAAATGGCTGCGCCTTAATTTTGATGATGTGCAGGTTGTTGCACAGCATTCGCCCACCAGGTGCTATACCGACCAGGAATATGAAAGGGCAGGAGTGGAAGTTACAGAAGATATGAGCGATTGCAACCTGCTGCTGGGCATTAAGGAAGTGCCGGTTGATATGCTGCTTGATGGTAAACGATACATGTTTTTTTCGCACACCAAAAAAATGCAGCCGGGCAATCAAAAATTATTTAAGACCCTGCTGGCAAAAAAGAACACACTGATCGATTACGAATGCCTGGAACATACTGATGGCACCCGTATCATCGGTTTTGGTTTTTTTGCGGGCATTGTGGGCGCCCATAACGGCATGATGGCCTATGGCAACCGAACCGGGCAATTCAAACTGCAGCGTGTTGGCTCGGTCAACAGTTTTCAAAAACTGATACATACCTATTTCGGGTTAAAACTGCCGAATATTAAGATTGCTGTAACCGGTACGGGGCGTGTGGCGCATGGTGTGCTGGAGATCATGAACCTGATGGGCATACATGAAGCGGAACCGGAAGAATACCTGGAAAGGGAATTTGCTTACCCGGTATATGTACACCTTAAAGGAGCTGATCTGTATGCCCACAAAGAAACAGGCAGGTACAACCGGAACGATTTTCATGCAAACCCGCAGCATTACCGCTGCAATTTCACCCATTATATTTCCAACACGGATATCCTGATCAATGGTATTTACTGGGAACGGAACATCCCCCGCTTGTTTGAGATGGAGGAATTAAGAAGGCCGGATTTCAGGATACAAACCATTGCAGATATCACGGATGATCTTAACGGTTCTGTACCCTGTAACCTGGGCGACAGTACCATCGACGACCCGGTGTACGGGGTTGATAAAAACAGCTTTGAAAGAACAGCACCTTATATCCCGGGCTCGGTCGATATTATGGCGGTGGGCAACCTGCCCAATGAGCTGGCCCGTGATGCCAGCCGCTATTTTGGTGAGCAGCTTATCAAGCATGTGCTGGATGATATACGCAAGGGGGGAAGCGCCCTGGTGAACCATGCAACCATGATCAACGAGGGCCAGCTTAATGAACCATACCTGTATATGAAAACGTATGCAGGCCTGTAGTTACAGGAAGAGGTAATAATATTTTAAAGCTGCTGCAAATTCCGGAGTGTAATTATGGTCCGGGTCCTTGATGATCATTGTTTCAAACTCAGGTTTCACTTCCCTGCGGGTAAAGAATAGAATGCCCCGGAAGAATTTATGTTTGAAAGTTTGCTTTACCAGTATTTGTTTTACCAGGTACAACCCTGTTTTACGGGCTTCCTCTGTAAAATGTACCACCCGCTGGTAAGGCAGCAGCACAGCCGCAAATCCATTGGGCGATAAGAGCCTTTCCATAACTTTAAGCAATTGAGCAAGATCAAGTGAAGTATCATGTTTGGCATTGTTCTTTGCTGCATCAGCCGATTTAAGGTCGCCTTCAAAAAAAGGCGGGTTGGTAATGATGCAGTCATATTTTCTGCCCTTATCAAAACTTAGAATATCCTCATTATATACTTTGATATTGCCCGCCCAGGGAGAAGCAGCAATGTTCTCAGTGGCTTGCTGAGCTGCACCGGCATCAATCTCCACAGCATCAATGCTGGCCGTGTTGTTCTGTTGAGCAAACATCAGCGAAAGCAAACCTGTTCCTGTACCAATATCCAGGCAATGATTGATCATCATGGGCAACTTTACCTGTTGCTGGTAGGGCTTGTAAACCGCTGCCAGTGCTGCAAAGAGGCAGGCGTCTGTACACACTTTCATGGCACAACGGTCCTGGTGAATAGTGAACTGTTTAAATTTAAAGTAAGAATTGGCCATAAAATATTCCTGCAGAAAGCTTTTGGTTAACCAGCAATTATTTTGGTCAACTCTTAACGGCAGGAATAAGTATTTATTGTAAAAAAAGTGAATAAGAAAAATAATTCATTACCAGGCAGCCCTGGCCGAAGGACTGACGCTCATGGCTGTAAAATCCTGCGCTAAAAATTTATGATAACCGGTGATGGCAATCATGGCCGCATTATCGGTACAATATTCAAAAGCTGGTATGTATGTTCTCCAGCCTTCCCGTTCTCCCATGCCGGAGAAGGCTTTTCTAAGCCCGCTGTTGGCGCTTACACCACCTGCCAGGCAAATATCGGTGATGCCGGTTTCGGATGCGGCTTTTTTAAGTTTGTTCAGTAAAATGCTGATGATCCTTTCCTGTACGGATGCACATATATCGTGAAGGTTCTCATTAATGAAGTGCTGCCGGGTTTCCTCATCGGCCAGGAATTCTTCTTTAAATAAATTACTGGTACCTGCATTCTTTAAAAAGTAAAGGATGGAAGTTTTCAAGCCGGAGAAACTAAAGTTCAATCCAGGTATTTGCGGTTCCGGAAATTTGAACCTTTTGGGATCTCCCAGGGCGGCGTATTTGTCAATGAGCGGGCCACCGGGGTAGGGAAGTCCCAGCATCTTGGCTGTTTTATCAAAAGCTTCGCCGGCGGCATCGTCGATGGTTTCGCCGATCACTTTTAGTTGAGAAGGGGAATCGCAGCGAACGATCTGTGTATGGCCCCCGCTTACCGTTAAACATAAAAAGGGAAAGGAGGGTTTGTTATCAGGAATTAGATTTGCCAGCACATGCGCCTGCATGTGGTGTACGGCAATCAGGGGCTTGTTCAGTGCCAGTGCCAGGGATTTTGCGAATTGAGAACCCACCAGCAGGGAGCCTATGAGGCCCGGCGCCTGGGTAAATGCAACGGCGTCGATTTCACTGATATCAATACCGGCTTTTTGCAGGGCAACATCCACTACCGGTACAATGTTCTGCATATGGGCCCGGCTGGCCAGTTCCGGCACCACGCCCCCAAACTGTTCATGCACGGTTTGGTTGGCTATATTGTTGGACATTATCCTGCCATCCACACAAACGGAGGCTGAGGTTTCATCGCAGGAAGATTCAATTGCTAAAATAGTTACAGACACGGCTCAAAGATACCGCAAAGCAGTAAT
This sequence comes from Ferruginibacter sp., assembly GCA_044226725.1. Lineage (GTDB taxonomy): Bacteria > Bacteroidota > Bacteroidia > Chitinophagales > Chitinophagaceae > Ferruginibacter. The sequence continues at coordinate 180,320 of JBGAGM010000006.1, forward strand.
GTCAGCAAGTTTTCCGGCCATGCAAATGGAAACAGCGTTTGCTGTAAGGGTATATTTGATGGCAACTTCCTTACCATCAACCAGGGTAACACCGGCCGGTATGGAATGTACTTCCAGCATGCTGCCATCCTTCAGTTCGATCATCATTTTACAGCCATCCAGTTTGCCCGTATAATCCTTAACTGTGCCAATAATTTCATTACTGCAATCACGTCCGGTTTTTTTACAGGCGTACAGGCTGATGAGCAGGATGGATAGAAGATAAAATCTTTTCATGACAAAGCAGTTTCAATAATGACAGGGAGATAAGATTAAAAGCTGCCTGCTGAAGTTTTATTTGCTGCGGATAGCAGTTACAGGATCCATTTTAGCAGCCTGGGATGCCGGAATGATACCGGCCAATACACCCACCGATACACAAATGATAATAGTTGTTGCCAGCATAGGCAGGGAAATGTAGACAGGAAAATTAAGTGGTCCTGATAAGATAAGTGTAAGAATGTAAACAAAGAACAACCCAAATGCGCCGCCGATTATGCAGAGCAAAGTGGCTTCCATCAGAAATTCAAACAGGATGCTGCTTTTTTTGGCGCCGATGGCTTTTTTTAAACCTATTACACTGGTGCGTTCCCTTACAGTAACGAACATGATATTGGCAATACCAAATAAACCCACGATCAGGCTGATGCCGCCCACAATGGCCCCCACGATATTTACGGTGGAAAAGAAACCGGTAATGGCCTTACTGAATGCCTCCACACTGTTCAGTGAAAAATTATCTTCCTGTGTGGGGCTTAGCCGGCGCACCTGCCGCATGATACCTTTCAGTTCATCCATCAGCGCTGCTGTGGTAACGCCTTCTTTTCCTTTTGCAATTAAGATAGGGTTTGCATTTTCCTCTTCGTATAATTGTTTGCAGAATTTGTAGGGGATCATTACGCAATTATCATAATCCCAGCCGATCATATTTTTTCCCTCTTTCTTGATCACACCCACAATAGTTACTTTTTTTCCTTTGATATCAACCTGTTTTCCCAGGGCCCGTTCCGTGTTGCCAAACAGGCTTTCTGCATTGGTATAGCCGATCAGGCAAACACTGCTTCCGGCCTCGAATTCCCGGGCAGAGAAAAAGCGGCCCTGGTCGAAGCTTAGTGGCTGGATGGTCATTTGCTCTTCGTTGATGCCATAGATGCTCACACTTTGCAGCAGGTCGTCTTTATGCGAAATACTGCCGCCTGTTTGCATCAGGTAAGCAATATCATCCAGCAGCACAGCCCTTTGGCGCACCATGGCTGCTTCCTCGTATTTGGGTACGGGGCGTGATCTGAATTTCCAGAAAGGCTGGTCGGGCCCGCCGCTGTAATCCCATTTATCAATATAGATGGTATTGCTGCCGAGGCTTTTTACTTCGTTTTGAATATTGCGCTCCATGCTATTGACTGTGGCCAGTACGCTGATGATGCAGAAGATGCCGAAGGCAACACCGGTAAGACTTAATGCTGTACGCAGTTTATTCACTTTAAGTTCCTGCAGGGTTAGCTTAAGTGAATTGCGGATAATGTTCAGCGATTTGCGCATGTATCAAAATTACGGGATGGGGACGAAATTACAGCGTTAAAAGTATGACCGGTTTATCGGTATGCTGCAAGGTGTTAGTGGAGCAGCAATACAGAACCCTTTCTGAAAATAACCTTTCCTCCGTCCTTGTCTGTGTACCTTAATACCCAAACATAGGTACCCCTGTCTGCAGGTTGTCCTTTAAAACGTCCGTCCCACTTTTTCGTCCAGTCGCGGGTTTCAAAAACCAGTTGCCCGGTTCTGTCGTACACCCTGAAATAGAGGTCCAGTGCTTTGTATGCATTCATCGGGTACAGGTAATCATTCAAACCATCGCCGTTGGGGGTAAAAGTATTGGGTACCATCACATCGCAATTGTTCACAATTTTGGTGTACCGGTAAACTGTATCGAAACAACCGTGCCTGTTGCCTGCCACCAGCCTGATGGGCAGGTCGTAAGTGGAGGGGGATATGGCAAATGAAAGCGGGGCCGGATCTTTAAGGTTACTGGTAACACCATTGCCAAAGTCCCAATACCAGGAATTGATGGTGCCCGTGCTTTTGTTGTTAAAACTAACCAGTTCACCGGGGCATACGATTGAGGTTGCTTCAAAAGCCGCTTTAAATGCATTATCAAGAAATATTTGCCGGCTGCTGGTGTCGGTACATACACCGTTACTCACAAAAAGCCTGGTGGTTTTATTTCCAAACGAGCGGTAGATGCGTACGGGGTTTTGCTGAATGCTGCTGCTGTTATTATCAAAAGACCATTTCCAGGTATCCACAAAATTCCCTGTATTAAAATATTCGATCGTATCGGCCTGGCAACCGTACCGGACCTGGTAGGTAAAATCAGCATTCACGGTGTCTTTGGTGCTAAAGCGAAGTATATCACCCGGAATGATCTCTTTACCGCATTCATCTATAAGGGTGTTGCCGTCAGATCCTTTTCGCAGACTGATCTCGAAATTGCCCCGGGAATACAAGGATTGCGACAACCTGACCAGCACTTTATAACTAAGCCCGTCATCACAAATTGCAGTTGCGCCGGTTATACTTACGGGATAGGTTCCGGCAATGGTGAAATCACTGCCATCAGCAGCTACCGAACTGCAATCGATAAGCCTTTTAAATACCAGCTGCAATTCATCCGGTTTGCAACCCGGTTTGGTAATGCTATCCATTTTTATTGGTTCCGGTGGGGGCGCTATGGTAAAATTAACTGTCTCAAATTCCGGGATCTGCTGGTTGCACCCATCCAGTAAAGTGTTTTCATCTCTGCCGGCATGTATGGTAACTGTATAATTACCGTCCGGTAATCGCTGGTCAAATTTCAGGAGTACAGAATCTGTTTCGGGGCCATAACTGCAGCTTACAGCTGAGGCACTGGTAATATTGGCTACTGGTGGCGATAAACTGAATTCTGAGCCGTCTCCCGAAAGGCTGTTGCACTTGAATTTTTTATTAAGATAAATGAAGGCTTTTTGGCCGTTGCAACTGCCTTCAGCCTTTAAGAGGTGTGGTGCCGGCGGAGGATTGATTACAGCGGTGCCACCGGTTATGATAAAATTAAAAGAAACCTTGCAACCCAGAAAAAGCTGATATTTATGGCCTGCTTCAATGACGGGCATACTGCTCATGGTAGGTACCACTATTTGTTTACTGGGGCACACAAAATAATTGCTTCCATTATTATTGGCACCAAATACACCGAATTCTGTTGACAGGTTAAATCCTTTAATGATACGCGGGGTTTCATTATATAATTCCTCCAGCTTAATGCCGGTAACATCAAAGAGGGCATATTTTATGGGTGTGTTGAATAATGCATTGGCCCTTAAACCAAAAGTACCTGTCTGGTAGCAGGTAAAGCTAAACCACCTGGGGTTCTCATCCCTGTAAAGGCCATCTCTGCAGGGAAAAGCAATGCCGCCATTAGAACAGGGATCAGGTACGCTATTATCGATCCGATACCGGTCGTTGCTGCACACAGGAATAGCTTCCTGGGGGTTTCTTCCGGGGCCGGGGCATTGAGAAAAACCGGCTACAGCCCATATAACCAGGAAGTGCAGGAATATGAAATGCCTGGCATGCATGTATTCAGTTTATGTTAAGATACAATTTTTTCCTTATAAAACGGAGATTTACGCCGCTTGAAACCTGCAAACCTTACCTTTGCGGCCAATTTAAACAGCTAATTGCTTTAATTAGTGTAATCAGAATCATTGTGAGATGAAGTACTTAAATGAAATAGAAAGGCGTAAAACATTCGCAATTATCAGTCACCCCGACGCCGGTAAGACCACGTTAACCGAGAAATTCCTGCTATTTGGCGGCGCCATCCAAACAGCGGGTGCTGTAAAAAGCAATAAGATCAAGAAGCACGCCACCAGTGATTTTATGGAGATTGAGCGCCAGCGTGGTATCAGTGTGGCTACCAGTGTGATGACATTTGAGTATCAGGGGCATTTGATAAACCTGCTGGATACACCCGGTCACAAGGATTTTGCAGAAGATACGTTCAGAACACTAACGGCAGTGGACAGTGTGGTGCTGGTAATTGACAGTGTGAACGGGGTGGAACCGCAAACCCGGCGCCTGATGGAAGTGATTGCCATGAGAAACACACCGGTGATAGTTTTCATCAACAAGATGGACCGGGATGGTAAGAACCGTTTTGACCTGCTGGAAGAAATAGAAAAGGAACTGAAGATACAGTTGCACCCCATGACCATGCCCATCAACAGCGGCAAGGATTTTAAAGGGGTGTACGACCTGCACAATAAAAGCCTGGTACTGTTTACTGCCGGTACCAAGGCCAATGATGAGGATGTGGTGGAGATAAATGACCTGGCTGATGATATCCTTGATAAAAAAGTAGGGGAGCATGATGCTGCCACTTTACGTGAAGATGTTGAACTGGTGGAAGGCGTTTATGGAGAACTGAATGTGGATGATTACCTGAGTGGTAAAACAGCCCCTGTATTTTTTGGCAGTGCAGTTAATAATTTCGGTGTTAAGGAAATGCTGGACACTTTCATACGCATTGCGCCCACACCCAGGCCCAGGCATACCACTACCCGGGATATCAGGCCGGAAGAAGACAAATTCAGCGGATTTATTTTTAAGATTCATGCCAACCTGGATCCCAAGCACCGTGACCGCATTGCCTTTTTGAGGGTTTGCAGCGGCCGCTTTGAACGGAACACCTACTATCACCATGTGCGCCTGGAAAAGGATATGCGCTTCAGCAATCCCTATAGTTTCCTTGCACGCCAAAAGGAAGTAATTGAAGATGCATACCCCGGTGATGTGGTGGGACTTTTTGATACCGGCAACTTCAAAATTGGCGATACGATGACGGAAGGAGAGGATTTCTTCTTTACCGGTATCCCCAGTTTTTCGCCTGAAATTTTTAAGGAGGTGGTTAATAAAGATCCTATGAAAACCAAACAATTGGAGAAAGGACTGAGTCAGCTTACGGATGAGGGTGTAGCTCAGCTTTTTACCCAGTTTGGGGGCAATAAGAAGATCATAGGCTGTGTGGGAGAGCTGCAGTTTGAAGTGATACAATACCGCCTGCTGCAGGAGTACGGCGCTTCGGTACAGATGAACAACCTGCCTTTCTTCAAAGCCTGCTGGCTTACCAGTAAGGACCCAAAAAAGCTGGAGGATTTTATCAAATACAAGCAGGCTAATATTGCCCTGGATAAAGATGACCACCTGGTTTACCTGGCGCAAAGCGAATGGTTCTTAAATACCGAAATGCAGAACAACCCGGATATTGAATTCCATTTTACGAGTGAGATACATAAATGATTTGACGATTTGGAGATTTGATAATTTGAAAATGAATTGATTGGGTGATTGAACATCACCAAATCTTCAAATCAACAAATCATCAAATCAAACCCTATTCCCGGAGTTTAAATGAAACCGATCCATTGGTTTTCTCGGTGCTCTTGATATTCACTTCATATCTTTTCTTTCCATCGTAAATGATCATAAGTGCCGTGTTTGGCGGTATACTGCCCAGGTTTTCGGCATACATCTGCAGCTCGTTTCGTTCGTTCCCGGGTTTTATCCTGATCCAGAAAGTGAGAGGTTTTTCGGTAAGCAGTTTGTGGGTGGTGAGTATGGAATCGTTGTAGATGAGGGTGATGCTGTCTCCATCCACAATTCCATTATCGTACAATGTTACTGAAATGGAATCATGATCCACTGTGAATTCTTTAATGAGCTCGTTATCCCTTTTTTCCAGTACTGGCTTAGCAGGTTGTGGTGCAGGCACCACAACAGGTGCTGTTTTTTTGGGTGGAATGGTATCAGCACATAAAGCGGTTATTTCATTGTCTGTTAGGGCACGGTTGTAAATGCGTATATCGTCCAGGTCGCCATTTAACCAAAAAGGAAACAGTTCGTCATCCGATTTTCCAAAGAACAGGTCTTCGCTGTTGGTAAAGGTTTCCGGAAATACCACCGAGTATTTCAATTGGCAGTCCACATACAGTTTGGCAGTTTTGCCGTCATTGGTGTACAGCACATTGTACCATTTATTCTTTTTGATGAACTCACCGCCATAGGGTTTCAGCACCGTGCCCGTGCCCCGGAAATTCTGGTGCAGGGTATCACATTTGGCGCCATCGCAGCCGCGGCCCATGGTATAGAGGGCATCGTCGTATCGTAAGGCATAGTTTCCATCATTATAATTACCGCCGCCCTTGCTGATGAGCTGGCTGGCATGGCAGATGCCGTAGTAAAAGCCGGTTGGCCTTACCCAAACAGAAAGGCTTATCTCATTATTAAAATTGATGGACGGGTTATTGGGAATACGCATGTACTGATATACCCCATTGAAGTGGTAAGCGCTGTTGGCATTACCAAAGCGGTCCGAAGTAATAGTAGCATTATTGAAAACAGGATTGTTTTTATTGCCGCTTTCATCATTGGCATTGCCATTGAAAGGGTAATAGGCCTGCAGCCCTTTATCGAGGTTTACCTGGGCGGCACAAAACTGACTTAGACATAAAAAACAAAGTAAAAATCTTACCATGGCCAAATATATCTGATTATATCCGGTAAAATTAATGATCAGGGGGAATTAGGAAGATTTTAGTAAAAACAAATATTCCTGGTGGCGGGTACTAAAAAATACGGCCCCGTTTATAGTTGGTGTATACGTTCCTGGGCCTTTGGATAAGTAAATTAGCGGACAGTTCGAAACTGCCGTTTTTTGGACTATATTTTTTAAGGTCTGAATTAATGATGTCGTAGGTCAGGCCTATCTGGAAATTGTTGTGGTCAAGCCCGATATAGGGAAGAATGGCATCACCTATCCTGTACCAGCTTCCGGCATATACCGAAGTTTGTTCGCTTACTGAAATGCCATAAGCCAGCCCTATATTCTTTTCGGACACTCCTGCCTGGTGCATATACAGCCCGCTGATAAAAAGCTCGTTCCCATTGTCGCCTACCGTGAATTTTGAACCTGCATGTATGGTGTAGCGCATTGGCAGCCTGAAATTGCCGTCTTTTAAAAAGCTGGTATTGGGCCTCATAATATGATATAATGATCCGCCGGCGTATACTTCAGTGTTTTCAGTTTTATAGCGGTACAAAATACCGGCATTCAGATCAACATAACTGCTGCTTGTTCGTACAAAATCCTCGTTAGACGGAATATTCGTGTCAAAACCACTGCCATTAAACTGGTTTGCAAAATCGAGCCCGGCCATATTTATTTTTCTGGATGCATAGGTAAACTGGAAACCGGCCCCGATATTATTTTCCCCGTATGCATCCAGGGCTTTATGAAATGAGCCTGAAGCGGAAATGTTGATGCTGTTGAAAGAGCCTCCCAGCGACTGGTCGAACAGCGCCATGATGCCGGCACCAAAAATATCCTTTTCTGCCAGCCTGAGCTGCATTAATTTGGTATCGAAACTGAGGGTATTGGTTACAAAGGGTGAGCCCAGGGACCACCACTGCTGCCTGAAATTGGCACTGGCACGATGATCTCCGTCAAAGTAACCGGTCATGGCCGGGTTCAGGGTAAGCGGAGATGCAAAATACATCGAAAAATGCGGGTCCTGGGCTTTCAAGACCTGGCTACAAAGTGCAGTGAGTATAATACAGATAAATCTCTTCATGATGGTTTATTGAAGTAACAGGGTATTTCCGTTCTTTCGGATTGTGAGGTTATCTATATCTATTCCTTCCACTACCCAGGTATAGGTCTCTACAGGTTGTTTTTTTCCATTGTAGGTACCATCCCAGCCATCTTCCGGCTTGCCACTGGTGGTTTCAAACATCAGCACACCCCAGCGGTTGTATACCTTGAAATAATTTAGTTTTTTGATTCCAATCAGAATTGGGTACAACCGGTCATTATTACCGTCAACATTTGGCGAAAATCCCCGGGGGACATAGATACCTTTCTTGCCTTTTATTTCAACCAGTTGGGTATCGATTACGATGCAGCCCGCAGCTGTATTGATGCGGACAGTGTATTGCTGGCTTTGTGCATAATAGAACACCGGGTTTGAAATGTTGGTACTGATGAGACCAGCGGGGGGCTGCCACTGAAAGGCTGTTCCACCGATATTTCGGGCCTGTAACTGCAGGTTTTGATAAGGAAACGTGCTAAGGGTTGGATACCTGATATTTGCCGGTGCACTGTTTACAGACATGGTTATACTGTTGCTTTGAGCAGATGCGGGTGAAACGCAATTAAGACTGGAAGTGAGGACACACCTGATAACATCACCGTTATTTAAACCGGCGTCTGTATAATTGCTGTTGTTTGTACCGGAGGGGTTGCCATTCTTTAACCATTGATAAGCAGGCACTGATCCGCCGTTAACAGGAACAGCGGTAAATGTTACCGGTGTTCCCGTACAAACATTGTTGGCAGAACTGCTGATCGTTACCGCAGGAATTAACGGCGGGGCAAACGTAATGATAACCGAATCGGTAGCGTTGCAACCACTCGTATTGGTAATGGTAACATAAAATATGGTGGTTGCCGAAACGGTTGCAACCGGGTTTTGGATGGAAGGGTTATTGAGCAATGCAGCCGGTGTCCATGAATAAGCAGCACCAGCACCTGCATGTAATGTAACCAAAACAGGAGCTGTGCCGCAAACGGTTGTATCGTTTCCTGCATCTGCAACAAATGCAGTAAGGGTAATATTCTTAATGATACTGTCCCGGCAGCCATTGATATCTGTTACCACCAGTTTTACAGCGTATGATCCCGGTCCGGGGTAGGTATGTGAAGTGTTTTGGGTGTTTGCAGTACCACCATCTCCAAAATACCATTGCCAGGTGCTGATCGGGCTGGTATTGGTGTAGGCCAGTCCGTTAAAATTAACAGCGAGGCATACATTGCTGTTATTGATACGCACTGAATCGATATTTGCAAGAACAGTGAGGTTTAAGACCCTGATGCTGTCACAGCCGTTGGTGGCTGGTAAGGTATCCCGGTAGGTGCCTGAGACCGTATGTCCTTCATAACTCTGTCCCCGGCATATGGTCACATTATTGGTAACCGTTACCGGCGAACCACAGGCGCTGATGAGTGGGGCATTGACCGAATTATTCCAGTTAACTGTAGGATCAAGCGTACCATTCAGTGCAGGATTATTTACTACATTGTGCAATACGAGGCCATTACGTTCGTTGGCTTTATAATAAGCAGCCAGGCCCGTTTCATTGCCTGTAAGGCATTTATTATAATCGGCGGCAATTTCTGCAGCAGTCCTGGCTTTTTTCCATATCCTTATTTCATCCATCTTGCCTACAAACCCGCTATCGCCTGAAACTGTATAAGTGCCGATCCTTGTTAGTATATTCCTCGAAAATGCAGCCCCGGTATTGGTCTTGGTATCTACCAACTGACCATTAAAGAATAGCTGTGTTTGATTAGTGGAATAATTCCTTACACCCGCAACATGGTACCAGGTATTGGGCTGGAAGCCACCGGGTGGCCGGTAATAAACCGGGTTATTATCCCTGGCACCACATTGCCCGGGTGCATCTACCACAAAGCCGATGGCATTTCGTGGAATATTTGCCCAGCCAAATCCCAATTGTATGTCTTCACAGAGTGTGGCATCCTCACTCAGTATCAGAGACTGACCAAGCCTAGGGGTGTTATCATTATTTTCGTACCAGTTGCTGTTGAACCATGTTTCCCAGGTAAATCCTGTATTTGCATAATAATCCTGGCTTAAAGGGAGCCTGACGCAATCATTGCCATGCAAATCAATAGCGCCCTTACAACCTTCCGTTGGAACAATCACAGAACAGCTATCTGCAATAAAAGTGCAAACAGGATTAGTTGCATTGATAGAAGCACTTCCATTCAGTGTAGCATTATAGGCGGTATTTCCCTGTTTATTCAGCAGGTTATCAAAGGTATAATAGGCCAGCAGTCCGGGTTGGGTGGTTGGGTTTGGCAGGGAATTGTTCATATAAGTACGGATCTGTGCCTGGGTTCGGGCTACATTCCAGATCCGCAATTCGTTTATCTGGCCAAAAAACTGGTTTGCTGCAGGCAGGGCAGGCCCGTTACCGATAATAGCAGGTAAACTGTTGCTGGAAATCGTTCCTGAACAGGCAACCTGGCTGAGCAAATAACCATCCCTGTAAAACTTCAGGGCAGTTCCATCATATACCATGGCCACATGGTAGGTTTTATTGAGTTGAAAAGGGCAATTTTGAAGTGTGAATACGTACCCGTTATTGGAAGTGGAAATTTCAGCTGCATGTGGCGACAAAGCATAGCAAACATTACTGGCATTGGTATGCTTTGCGATCAGGTTGCCGCCAAAATTTGGTGTACTATATGCTGTGCAATTGAAACTGCCTTCAACTGTTATTTGATTGCCTGTAACATTTAAATTACCTATACTGGCTGTTGAAGGATAAGTTGGTGCATTGAGCCAGTTATTGCAGGGTGTTTGGGTGATGCAGCCTCCCAGTACATTTATTTCATCAATATTCAACGCACGGTCATAAATTCTCACTTCATCAATATCGCCATTTACCCAGTAAGGAAATGCCGCTGCAAAAGTTTTACCAATAAAAAGATCGTCCGAATTGCTGAAAGTAAGACCTCCCTGAGACACAGAATTTACCAAAACACAATTAACATAGAGGCGGGCTGTTGTTCCATCATAAGTAATAGTAACATTGTACCATTGATTTGGCTGAATATAGGGAGTATACCCGGGTGGCGGGGTCATACAGCCGGTCCCGTAAAAATTCTCGACAGACGGATTGAGTGATCCCGAACAGTTATTGCTATTTGTGCCCGCATTGTCATCGTACCAAATGAAGTATAAACCGGCACTGTTACCGGAATTTCCCTTTGTAACAACAGCATTGCCATGACATTGGCCTGCATAAAAACCCATCGGCTTTACCCATGCACTAACAGACAGTTTATTAGCCATGTTTAATGTGGTGCTGTTAGGAACCCGCATATAACTGGATGCTCCGTCAAAATGGTAAGCACTGTTTGGGTTTCCAAACCTGTCGGCAGTTAATGTGGCATTATTGAAAACAGGATTATTGTTATTGCCGCTTACATCATTGGCATTACCAGAAAAAGGATAATAAGCTTTTAATCCGAGATTAAGGTCAACCTGGCAAAAACAAGCTTGTCCGGCCAGTAAAAACAGGGATAACAAAAATGTTCTCATGAGGGGCTGGCAGCTTTGATAATTGTATGGAAAATTGTGTTGATTTACTATCAAAGCTAATAAATACATTCGTATTTAATAATATTTCAAATAACTGTTGGATTTTTGAAATAACTGTGCTAAATCCCTGTATAATTGTGCGGTGTAACAGCCTTGAGTTCCTTCTTTAACGCAGAAGGAATTTTCAGTCCATTGATGAATTGGTGTATTGAATTTTTATCAATAGTGTGATTGCCCCTGGTAAGTTCCTTCAGGGCCTCATAGGGGTTGGGATAATTTTCCCTTCGCAGGATTGTTTGAATGGCTTCGGCAACTACTGCCCAGTTATTCTCCAGGTCGGCTTTTAATTTTGGCTCATGCAGAACCAGTTTGCCGATGCCTTTTTCGGTTGATCGTATGGCAAGTATGGTATGGGCAACCGGCACGCCAATATTCCTTAATACAGTGGAATCGGTCAGGTCTCTTTGCAGGCGGGAGATGGGTAATTTGGCTGAAAAGTGCTCCAGCAGGGCGTTTGCAATACCCAGGTTGCCTTCTGCATTTTCAAAATCGATGGGGTTCACCTTGTGCGGCATGGCACTGCTTCCTATTTCTCCTTTTTTGGTTTGTTGTTTAAAGTAATCCATGCTGATATAAGCCCACATATCCCTGCAAAAATCCAGGAGGATGGTATTGATGCGTTTGATGGCGTCGAAATGTGCTGCCAGTGTATCAAAATGTTCAATTTGGGTGGTGAATTGCTGGCGCTGAAGCCCCAGTTTATTTTCGGTAAATTCATTGGCGAACTTTACCCAGTTGTGTTTGGGAAAAGCTGCCTGGTGGGCATTGAAATTACCGGTGGCACCGCCAAATTTGGCAGTAAAGGGGATATAACTGAATAGCTGTATCTGGTTCTCGAGCCGTTCCACAAAAACCATCATTTCCTTGCCAAGCCTGGTTGGACTGGCTGGTTGCCCGTGTGTACGTGCCAGCATGGGCACCTCTTTCCAGGCGAGGGCCAGCTTGCCAATCCGGTGTTGCAGGTTGATCACAGCAGGCAGGTATTCCAGTTCCATGCAATTTTTCCAGAGCAAGGGAATGGCGGTGTTGTTGATGTCCTGAGATGTTAAACCGAAATGGACCCATTCTTTTAAATGGCCAGCATTGCAATTATCCAGGGCTGTTTTGATAAAATATTCAACTGCTTTCACATCATGGTTGGTTACCAGTTCCGTTTTCTTGATTTCTTCTGCATCAGCCAGGGAAAATTCATGGATGGTCTTTTGCAGGTATTGCCGGGTTCGGGCATCCAGTTTAAAGAACTTTTTTTCTGCCAGGAAAAGGAAATACTCGATCTCAACCAATACCCGGTACCTGATGAGTGCAAATTCACTAAAATATTCGCTCAGGTGCGCCAATTGTTTGCGGTAACGTCCGTCGATGGGCGAGAGGGCAGTAAGTTGATTTAAATCCATGGTGATGCAGTAAATTTGCGGCAAAAATACATTAATTGGCACAGAAGATAAGAGTGGGTGCGGTAAGTTATTTAAATACAAAACCGCTGATATATGGCTTTGAGCATGGCAAAATGGAGGATGAACTGGACCTTGTAATTGACTATCCTGCAAACATTGCATCACATCTGATAAACAACAGGATCGATATCGGTTTGGTACCTGTTGCAGTAATTCCGTCTTTAAAAGAGCATCATATCATTTCTGATTATTGTATCGCCTGCGACGGGGAAGTAGCCAGTGTATGCTTATTCAGTGATGTTCCGCTTGCAGAAATAAAAACTATTTTACTGGACTACCAAAGCCGAACTTCGGTGGCACTTCTGAAAATCCTGTTGAAGGAATATTGGCATATTGAACCGCAGCTGGTTGCAGGAAAGGAAAATTATGAAAAGGATATTTCGGGTACAACCGCCGGGTTGGTGATTGGCGACAGGGCCCTTACACAAAGAGCAAAAGCAAAATATATTTATGATCTGGGCTCAGTCTGGAAGGATATGACCGGACTGCCTTTTGTTTTTGCCGCATGGGTGAGTAATAAGCCTGTAGCACAATCCTTCATCGATCGTTTTAATGAATCCTGTGCATTTGGCTTTTTGCACCTGGACCAGGTAATTTCAGAAAATACGCTGGAGGATTTTGATATAAAAAGCTATTATACCCAATATATAAAATTTAAACTGGACGCCGCCAAGAGAGAGGCAAAAGCTCTATTTTTGCGCAAATTAAATAGTTCATCATGAAGGTTGTATTATTTGCAGGCGGATTAGGTACCCGTATATCGGAAGAAACCGATGTAAGGCCCAAGCCCATGGTTGAAATTGGCGGCAAACCCATTCTCTGGCATATCATGAAAATTTACAGCCATTATGGTTTCAATGATTTTATTATTTGCCTGGGCTACAAGGGTTATGTTATTAAGGAGTATTTCATGAACTATTTTCTGCACAACTCCGATATCAAAATAGACCTGGAGAATAATAACATGGAGATTTTGGGAACCCGTTCTGAAAATTTTAAAGTTACCCTGGTTGAAACCGGGCTGAACACAAAAACCGCAGGCAGGTTGCAACAGGTTAAAAAATATATAGGCAATGAAGATTTTATGCTTACCTATGGTGATGGGGTTTGCGATGTAAATATTACCGAACTGGTTGCGTTTCACAAGGCGAATAATAAAATAGCAACCGTTACATCCGTACAGCCCGATGCCCGCTTTGGAGGAATGGATCTGGCTGCTGATGGGTTGGTAAATTCTTTCAGGGAAAAGGCAAAAGCCGATGCCCAATGGATCAACGGGGGTTTTTTTGTACTGAAGCCACAGGTGTTTGACTACCTTCAAAAAGACATGAGCAATACAATGTGGGAAGATGAGCCATTGGAAAAACTGACAGCCGATAGCCAGTTGGTGGCATACAAACATAAAGGCTTTTGGAAATGTATGGATGCCCTGCGGGATAAAATTGAATTGAACGAATTATGGGATAGCCAATCGGCTCCCTGGAAAATCTGGAAATAACATCTGCATGAGACTATTAATAATCGGCAACCTGGGCTATATAGGCCCGATGGTTGCAAAGCATTTCAGGGCCACATATCCCCAGGCTTTTGTTGCGGGATATGATATTGGATATTTTATTCAGAACTATACCTCCAACGGCATTGTTGGCGATACACTTTTGGATAAGCAGTATTTTGGCGACGTACGTAATTTTGACAAGGCGGTATTGAATGGCTTTGACGCAGTTATTTACCTGGCAGCCATCAGCAACGATCCCATGGGCAATGCATTTGAGCAACCCACACTCGATATTAATTTTAATGCCGCTGTTGATATTGCTGCAAAAGCAAAGCAGGAAGGCGTAAAACATTTTGTTTTTGCCAGCAGTTGCAGTGTATATGGTTTTGCAGATACAGCCCCACGTACCGAAACATCAGCTGTTAATCCGCTTACTGCTTATGCCAAATCAAAAGTATTTGCCGAGCAGGGTTTGCAGCCCCTTGCTGATGATAAATTTCAGATAACCTGCCTGCGTTTTGCCACAGCCTGCGGTTATAGCGACAGGTTAAGGCTGGACCTGGTACTGAATGATTTTGTTGCCAGCGCCATCGCAGATAAAAAAATAACCATTTTAAGTGACGGGACACCGTGGCGCCCGCTAATTCATGTGAAAGATATGGCCCGGGCCATGGATTGGGCCATACAAAGAAAAGCCGGCGGTAATTTTTTGATAATCAACACCGGCAGCAACCAATGGAATTACCAGGTAAAAGAACTGGCAGCTGCAGTACAACAACATTTTACCGGTGTGGATGTAAGTATTAATACCAATGCCGCCCCTGATAAGCGTTCGTATAAAGTTAGTTTTGATCTGTATGAAAAATTAGCACCAGGCCATCAACCAAAAGTAAATCTGGATGATGCAGTAGAAGACCTTAAAAAGGGATTGCAAAGCATACAGTTCAACGATGCTGGTTTCCGCCAGTCCAGATTGATACGGTTAAAAATGATTCAGCAGTTGATGGATAATGCCATCATTGATAATAATTTATTCATAAAAAAAGGTAATGAGCAATATTAGTAAAACAAAAGAAAGCCTGCAGAATAATCCACAGCTTCAGCAGTTCTTCATACAATCAATAATTGATTTTGAAACCAAAGCAGGGCACCCTCAAACCAATGTAAGGGATACTGTTTCGGGCCCGCTGGCCGATGAGTTGTTTATGGGCTGTAAATTTTCAAAAGAACTGGACAACGGCATTAAAATAAATTTTGTCTACAATTCAAAAATAGCCCGTGAGTTTTTATTGTCGCAACCGGCAGTACCCAATCATGTGTGGGAACCTCAGACCACGAAACTGTTGCTTCATTTTTCAAGCCAGGCAAAAAATGTAATTATCGCCGGTGCATATTTTGGAGACCAGGCCATACCGGTTGCCTGTAATATAAAGTCAGGCGGCACCTGTCATACGTTTGAGCCCAATAAGAACAATTCGGACCTCATCGTCGAAAATGCAAAGCTGAACGGCCTATCCAATGTACTTATCAACAACCTGGCGCTTTGGAATAAAAGCGGCGAAAAACTGGTGTTTGAAGGAGAAGATGCACTGGCATCAACAGTAACTGCAGCCGGTGCAACGGAAAATGTTTTGCATACCATCACCATTGATGATTATGTTGCTGAAAACAAGGTAGGTGAAGTAAACCTGCTGATGATAGATGTGGAAGGCAGTGAAATAAAAGTACTGGAAGGTGCAAAAGCCATGCTGCAAAAGTATAAGCCCGTTGTTGTTTTTGAAACACATAGTTTGTATAACGACTGGAGCAACGGGCTGGAGAATTCTGACTCTGTAAAACTGATGACTGACCTGGGCTACGAAGTTTTTGCAGTAAGGGAATTTCACCAGAATATTGATACCGCCAATATGCCTGTTGAACTGCTGCCTGCCAACAGGACTTATTGCGAAACACCTCCGCATCACGGGTTTAATATGCTGGCTGTACCTTCGAAGAATTTAATAGAAAACGGCTTGTTTAAAATTGTTTACGACCTCAGCCCCAAGCTGATCTTACCCAAGAATGATCCAAAGTTTTCACCTTCAAAATTTTAGTTTACCGAATGATATTTAACCCGACAAAATTAACAGGAGCTTTTACCATCGATGTACAGCCTTTCCAGGACAACCGCGGATTTTTTACCCGTACTTTCTGCGAAAAAGAATTTGCTGAGCATCAATTAGTACAACATTTTGTACAAGCTAATCATTCCGGCACCCATGGCAAAGGAGTAATAAGGGGGATGCACTTTCAACATGCGCCGCATTGCGAAGTAAAGCTGGTAAAATGTGTGCAGGGTGCCATCTTTGATGTAATAGTGGATGTTAGGGCAGGCTCGCCAACCTTTTTGCAGTGGTTTGGGGCAGAACTGACGGCAGAGAATAAAAGAATGATGTATGTACCTGCAGGATTTGCACATGGTTTTCAGTCGCTGAGCGATTATTCTGAAATAACATATATGGTATCTGCTTTTTACAATAAAGAAAGTGAGGGCGGGGTGAAGTATGATGATCCCGGGGTTGGTATTGAGTGGCCATTACCGGTTTCCCTGGTATCGGATAAAGACCAGGCCATTCCATTAATTGATGCATCTTTTACCGGGGTTAGGTTATAACTATGGAAAATCAATCCCCCTTAGTTACAGTTGGTATTCCCACATACAACCGGGTAATTGGTTTGGAAAGAACGCTGCAATGCATCATCGGTCAAACATATACTAACCTGGAAATTATTGTTTCTGATAATTGTTCTACCGATCCTTCGGTATTAACCCTGTTGCAAAAATATGCGGCGCAAGATAAACGGGTAAAATTCTATGTTCAGGAAAAGAACCTGACCATTATCCCTAATTTTCAGTTTCTGCTGGATAAGGCAGCCGGTGATTATTTTATGTGGGCGGCCGACGACGATTTCTGGGATCCGGATTTTATTGAAGTTTGCGTGAAGGGGATGGAGACAAATAAGAAGGTGGTACTTTGTATGACCGATTTGAAAATAGTTGATACTGCAGGTATTGCCAGGCCAAGCAGGCTTGACCGTGGATTTATGCAGGACAACCTGTTTGTGAGGAACTTTCATTTTGTTAAAAGCACAGATGAAAACAAGTATTTTTTTTGCGGACTGTATAAAACCGGGGCGATAAAAAATATATCCTTTAACAACGATTGGGGCGGCGATCATATGTTCATTTTTGAAACCCTCAGCAAGGGAAAATTCTTATACCTGAAAGGGCAATCGAATTTTTACTATTACAGGGGCGGAAACTCGGGAGATATGAAGCGGGTTCGTAAAGCCTTTAATATTAAAAGCAGGTTCTATTTTTTTGAAGGTTATTTTTTAAAATATCTTACCTACCAGTTTGGTTTCAAACACCTGAATTTTTTTCAAAAGGCCGGGTTGTTTTTTACAAATGGGTTTGCATTAATTTGTAACGAAGATTTTATTTTGTACTATATCTTTATCAAGAAACCCATAAAAACATTCTTCAGTAAATTTAAAAAGAAGCCTGTTGAACATAATAAATAAAATAAAAAAGGCACTGAATGCGCCACCGAGGCCCCGGGTTACTTATAACCAGGACGGGCTTACTACCGTTCACAATACCGGGTTTATGCATGATGCCAATTTTGCGAAGGCAGAAGCTGCGGGGGCTGCAACGGGCTCGTGGACTAACGTGCACTGGAGGGTACATACCATTTTGTGGGCGGCCGGGTATTGTTTACAGATAGAAGGGGATTTTGTGGAATGCGGCACCAATAAAGGTGGCTTTGCACGTGCCATTGTTGAGTATCTCGATCTGGCAAAGGCAAATAAAAACTTCTACCTGCTGGATACTTTTGAAGGATTGGCTGAGGAACTACTGAACGATAAGGAAATTGCTGCCGGCAAAAGAGAGCATTTTGAAAAAGAATACACGGATTGTTACGCCCAGGTGATGCAGACTTTTAAGGATTTTCCTTTTGTAAAAATCATTAAGGGCATGGTACCGGACACATTAACACAGGTAGCCGCCAATAAAATAGCCTTCTTGTCCATAGATATGAACTGTATTGCTCCGGAAATTGCTGCATTGAACTACTTTTGGAACAAACTTTCGAAAGGAGGCATGATCGTGCTGGATGATTATGCTTATGTTACCTGCGACCTGCAATACGAGGCACACAATGCATGGGCTGCAGAAAAAGGGATAAAAATATTGACATTGCCTACAGGGCAGGGGCTTATTGTTAAATAATTATTGAGACAGATGAAAATACTGATCACAGGCGCAAATGGATTCATTGGTTCTTACCTGGCGGCTTACTTTTTGCAAAAAGGAGAGGAGGTTATTGCCAGTTCGCGGCAATTTGGCGATGCAACAAAAAGATTGCTGGCAAAAGCAACGCTGCTGGAACTGGATGTATTGAATAAAGAGCTACTCGGTAAAATGCCTGTTGAAGCTGATGTCATCATTCATACAGCAACTGCCAACGACATCATTTCAAAAGACACGTTAAAAGGCATTGAGCTTTCCGCCGTGGGTACAAAAAACATATTGGATTTTGCCCTGCAAAATAAAATACCCAAAGTAATGGCGTTTTCAACATTACAGGTTTATGGTACCGAATTGAATGGCAGGATAGATGAAAAATCCTTGCTGCATTACCAGAATGATTATGGATTAAACCATCTTTTTGGCGAAATGTACGCTGAACTGTATGCCCGACAGGGGAAGTTAAAAACAGTTTCGGTGCGGCCCAGTAATGTGTACGGCCGCATTTTAACCGATGCTTTTAACCGCTGGAGCCTGGTGCCGGGCTGTTTTTGTAAAGAAGCGGTCGAATCCGGTACCATCACCATCAGGTCGTCCGGCCTGCAAATGCGTAATTTCGTAAACCTGCAAAACCTGAGCCGGGCAGTAGATTGCATCCTGCAACATTTCCCTGATAGCTACGAATGCTTTAATTTAGCGTCATCCCAGGCAAATACCATGGTTGAAGCAGCTCAAAAAGTAAAAGCTGTGTATGAACAGTTATTTAATAAATCGGTACAGCTGAATATTACAGGTACCGAGCCGGCAACCACCAATCATTTTGAAGTAAGCCTGGAAAAACTGGAACAGCTCGGATTTACAGAAGATGAAAATTATACCATGGAGTCGGAGATCAAAGAAATTTTTAATTATCTAACATCAAAATAACACAATGAACCCAATTGAACAATTTAAGCAGGAAAGAGCAGATGCCATGGCATTAATGAGTAAAGATGCCGAACTGAAGCAAAAATCGGTGGACTGGATGCTGCACTCAGATAAATACAAATATACCTATAACTTTACCTGGATGGGCCGTCCAATAATTAAATACCCGCAGGATATACAGATCATGCAGGAATTGATATGGGAGGTTAAGCCTGACCTTATCATTGAAACCGGAATTGCACACGGCGGGTCTATTATTTTTTCATCAAGCATGATGGAATTACTGGGCAACGGTGGAAAAGTGATCGCTGTGGACATTGATATCCGCAAACACAACCGGGATGAAATTGAAAAGCACCCGATGATGAAAAATATCACCATGCTGGAAGGGTCTTCTATTGATGAGGCAATAGTGCAGCAAATAGCCGATTATGCAAAAGGATTTAAAAAAGTAATGGTGGTGCTCGATTCAAACCACTCACATGATCATGTGTTGCGTGAACTTGAAATGTATACACCGTTGGTAAGTCTTGATTCGTATATTTTATTGCCCGATACTTTTGTTGAGTTCTTTCCTAAAGGCTATGTAACCGACAGGCCATGGGATGTGGGTAACAACCCGTATACAGCTATGGAGGCATTTTTAAAA
Source organism: Ferruginibacter sp. (assembly GCA_044226725.1). GTDB lineage: Bacteria > Bacteroidota > Bacteroidia > Chitinophagales > Chitinophagaceae > Ferruginibacter. Next base: position 200,463 of record JBGAGM010000006.1, read on the forward strand.
ACCACCACCAATTTTGTAAAGGATGAAGCCATTACCAACAAATTATTAATTACAGAAGCCCTGGGAGGCGGGTACCTGAAGCGTATAGCATAAGCTATGCTTACGATAATGAAGGATGTAAAAGATATAACTCAGAATTTGCAAGCCAACAGTGAACCTTTAGTATCTGTTGGCTTGCCTACTTTTAACAGGCCTGCCGGCTTAAAAAAGTGCCTGGAAACCATCATCAGGCAGTCATACACAAACCTCGAAATCATCGTATCTGATAACTGCTCTACCGATGAACTGGTGCAGCAGGTAATATTGGAATTTGCTGCCAAAGACAGCCGAATCAGGCATTTCAGGCAATCGGTTAATATTGGGTTGGAGGAGAATTTTAATTTTGTATACGCACAAGCTTCTGCCGGGTACTTTATCTGGGTTAGTGATGATGATTATTTTGACACCAACTACATTGCCGAATGTGTCGGGTTTTTGCAGCAAAATACCGACCATGTTTTATGTTCGGGAATTGCAAAATATTATTCAGGCAACACCTTTCTTTTTGATGAAGCTATGTTTAAGGTTGATAAACCCGGCGCATTTAACAGGGTAGCTGCTTATTTCTCGAAAGTAGGGAAGAATGGTAATTTTTATGGGGTTTTCAGAAACCATTTGTTACAAGAAAAACCTATTGGTGCTCATGTAGGTTGCGACTGGAGTTTTATGGCTAAACTAGCCATACTGGGCAAACTCAGTTATGTTTCCACTACCTCTTATCACCGCTCGGCCGACGGTAATTCCGGCACAAGAAAAAAAATGGTTGTCAAGTTTAAGGTTAACAGGTTCACAGCACTTTTTTTTGAAACGTATACCGCATACCAGGTGGCCACGCATATTTTTAACGACGATTCCGTAAACAGGAAACTATATTTACCTCAACGCATATTTATGGTTATGCTTACGTTTTTTCAAATCAATTACAAGTTATTCATGCAGTTTTTGAAAAAGAAACTTGGCAGGGCTGCTTTTACAAACCGGAAATAGCCGCTGACGCTTTTTTAGCAATGTTTGCCCAGAAAAAATAATTGAAATAGGATGGCGGTATCACGTTACCGGGTTCGGATTCCATTATGGAGTGTGCAAATTTACTCCAGTCATCATCAGGCAAAACCAGCAACTTGCCACCTGTTATTTCAGCAGGTATACCGGTTGCGCCACTCAATGTGCTGATAACAGAAAGGTCATTACCCAATGCCTCTACTACTTTTGTCTTTATACCTCCTCCGTCAATTACCGGGTTAATAAAAATATCACAGCCTTTAAAGTACTGATTTATATCTTCTACAAAACCTGCGTAGATGATATTCTGGTCTTTGTAGTTTGCCAGGTTATCATATTCAGGCGGCAGTTTGCTGCCACAGATAATGATCTTGTATTTAAAATCTTTATGAGCTAAAAGTACCGGATTTATTTTTTCAAGGATAATGTTCAGTGCATCAAGGTTGGGTTTATAGCCGAGTGTGCCATTAAAGAGTAAAAGCCTGTCTGCCGGGTTGATCCCCTGAGCTTTACAAACCAATTCCCTGGCAGACTTCTTTTCTGCCGAAGAAGGAGGCCTTTCTAAATCGAACCCGTAGGTAATGATTGTACATTTGGAGGGATCAAGCCTAAAATTCCTGATGGCATAATCACGGTCGTTATCGTGGATAAAAAAACTGAAGTGGGCTTTCTGGTGTACAAACCTTTCATAATACCATAGAATGCCCCACCACCATTTGCCAACACTTTTGAATCGCAGGGATTCGATATTGTGCGAATGAACCACCAGTTTAATATGGCATAGCCACTTTAGTAATAACCCAAGCCAGCCATAATAGGGGTGTTCAATGATGAGATGAGTAATTTTTTCTTCGCTGATTATATGCCTCAGTTTAAAAAAATAGAGGAGGTTAAAATAACGTGAGGGGCTGTCGCTTAAAATATTCTTTACCGTATAGCCCTCTTCGGTATGATTGCTGTTGGCTTTTACCGTAACACATGTCAACACGTTTTCTTTGCTTAAATAGCGGTTAAAAAAAGCAACGCCTTTTTGCCCGCCCATATCCGGAGGTAAGAATTTATAGGATACCAGGCTTAGTATGTTAACCTTTTTGCTCATTAGTTTTTATAGCCGTGATATTTACGAAAGGAGCAAACCAGTATCCTTTTTTGCCGGCAATCTTTATTACCCGGTTTAATACAGCAGTTATTACATTTACGAAGCCATGCTTATAGTGTGTATCCCAAAAACCGGCAGTATAGGATACGGTAAATCCTGCTTGCCGGATAATATCGGAATAGTTTTTACGTGAAAGCAGGTTCTCGGCCCAAACACCGGTTTTGCATTCGCAGGTATTAGTGTGTAAAAATTCGACAGCTGGAACCGGCTGTTTTTTGAAATACAGATCAACTGCGTTCGTAAAATCAGCAAAAGCCCTTCCGCGGGTTATCTTTATCAAAGCATTGATGTCGGCACTTGTAATGCCCGGAACCAGTTCTTTTATAAACCCGGCCCTTTGTTTTTTATATACTTTTTTTTCTACCTGGTAATGATGCCAGTAATGCTTTAAACGCATGGCCGGGTTGTGATAATTGGCCGTTGTGGTGGCATAGCAAATAGTTGTTATATCCGACTGATAAAGTTTTGTATAGAAATCTCTCAACCTGTAGATATGCTCTACTACATTTCTTGAGGCCAGTATATCGAAGTGAATATTATTTGCTTTTCCATAATCAATAACGGCGTCAATATCACCCGAAATGAAATCATCAATGGTGATAGCAAGTTTAGAGCAAATGATCTTGGCATACCCGGCCCATTGAGGAAAATAATCGTTGAAGTATACCTTTTTAAAGCCGGCCAGTCCCGCCAATAAAAAAAGTGTGCCAAGTCCTGCACCATAATCAATGAAGATAAGTTCGGTAAGAGGCTTGTTTAGTTTTGTTACAGATTGATAAATAATGTTCGCACTGCTTTGAATTGAAAAAAACAAACGATTGCCTGTGTGATGGTTAATAAAATATTCTTTTCCAATATTATCGATATCCGTATCACTAATATCAAGCATGGCCAGCTGACGATATAAATGATTGGCCCGGTCATTTAATAACCGGGCTGTTTCATCTGTCATTTCGATAAACGTATGTTGCTTATTTATGTCCAACATTACTATGCTTTTGTGCCAGGGTTTGTTTGGTTCCTGTTACGCCAGGCCATAAAAAGACAAAACAAAACAAACAATACGGCAAAAATATTACTGTACCTTGCAATCTGTTCCCCAAGGCGTACCGAAGCCGGATCAAAAATGAAATCAATGGTATGTTTACCAGCCGGTATGGCCAGGCCCCTTAAAGCATAATTGGCTTTTACATAGGGTGTTTTCTTACCGTCAATATAGGCTTCCCAGCCATTTGGATAATATATTTCACTGAACACAGCAAATTGATTGCCGGATGCATTGAATTCATACTTTATTTCATCATTCTTATTTTCAATCAGCCTGATGCTGGCAGTAGAATCGTAAGCGGGAGAGAATGGGACCGACGCTTTAAAACGCTCATCAACAAAGGCAACAGCGGCGGGGTCGAAAGAATCCAGCGCTTTCATTTCTTCATCTGCATTTTTAACAAACCTTACCTCTTTTACGAGCCAGCAATTACCCATGGCAAAAAAGTTTTGGACTGCCTGAGTTTGTTTGGGATCACGCTGATCGGGAATAATTGCATATTTCATGTTCAGCATGTTCAAAACGGGGAAACTATCCTTAGCCATGGGATTTGCACCCCAACCCTGAATATTTTTGTAGATCTGCCTTTCAATCAGATCCTGGTACAGACCAAGTTTAGCCGGACTGTATCCCCCAATGGTATTGTGTTTATAGGATGAAAGGGCGTCATTAAATGAGTTGCCTACATCCACTCCATAACCATTGCCATTCGGGAAGGCAAGGTTGATGATCCTGTAGTAACCGGTGTCGGCCTTCAGTTGTAAATCGGCACGGGTATCTGTGTAGCTGTTTTCAAGTTCGGTGGCTTCCACAAAATTTTCTTCTTTTAAATATCTTTTACTTACACCGAATAAATCGATAATGCAGAAAAGAATTAATGCTGCATAAATAACAGCAGGTTTAATATAGCTTTTTGCATACAAGAACATGGCGCCCATCAGCGCAACAATGAATCCAACAGAACGCCACATATCGCTTAGGTAAAATGCCTGGCGATCGGCTTTTAATGCACTGAAATAACTTCTTGTAAAATCACCGCCTTTACCCTGTAAAGCCTCATTTATATTTTTGCGAAGCTCTGTTGTTGCGGTATTACTGAAATCAGAGAAGAAATAAAATAATCCCAGAACTGCCACAGTACCTGCAGAAACGTACAGGCATTTTTTAAACAATGACCATAGCTTTTCTTTTTCTGTTTGAACAAATTCATTGAGGAATATTGCTGCCAATAATGCGGCAGAAAGCTGGGGTATTACAAGCGCCATGGATGGGGCCCTGAATTTTTTGTAAAAAGGAAGATGATCGAAAAGGAAATAATTAACTGCTTCAAAATTTTTACCCCAGGAGAGTACAATACCAAAAACAGTAATGGCAACAAGCCACCACCTGTGCTGACTTTTTGAAAAAAGGGCGCCAAATAAAAAGAGCAGGCAAATAATGGCTCCGAAGTATACAGTTCCCTGGGTGCTTAATAATTCGCCCCAGTACATCCGTGAGGATTGTGCAATTTGTTGTGCCATTTCCTGGGGTATACCCTGCGCCTGCGGAGATGCCTGAATATTTTCCTGCAAAACTGCAATCGCTTTCGAATCTTCGCCCAGGCCTTCTGCCGAACTGCCTCCAAAAGCGTTGGGTACCAGTAATGTCATAGTCTCTGCTTTGCCATAGCTCCACATAAAGGCATAATCCTTATCCAGTCCGCCTTTTGTTTCATTCTTTTTATCTTTTTGAGTAAGCTCGCTGCGGCCCCCACGCATGGTTTCTTTACTAAACTCGTAAGTTGGCCAGTAAGACATCGCCATAGTACCGAGTATAAGAACACCAATGCCGATGCTAAGTATGGCAGAAATGGCCAGATGTTTTATATTTTTTTTCCTGAAGCAGCTAATGATGAACGGGATGGTCATAAATACAACCATCAACAAGGTGTAATAAACAATTTGCTGGTGAAGCTGCCCAAGCATAAGAATTCCTGATGTAAGTAACACAGCACTGCCAATCCAGTATTTTTGTTTAAAGATCAATTGCAGGCCAGCCAGTACAGCAGGTGCATAGGCCATCGACATGAGTTTAGTATCGTGCCCGCCCGCAATCAGTACAGCATTGTAGGAACAATAGGCGTATGCCACCCCTCCCAATATACTTATCCATGGATTTACACCCAGAACAATGCAAAGCAGGTAAAAACAAAGTGCTGCTATAAACAGGTAGAACACAGGTTTTGGAAAACCCAGTGTTAAAATATCCTGTACATAGGTCATATTAATATTCATCGGGTTTTTAGGCCCCAGGGCAATCTGATAGGCCGGCATGCCACTCATCATGCTGTTGGTCCATTTGGGGAAATGGCCATATTTTTCCTTGAACACAAATGACTGCTGGGCCATGGCTTTCCACTGAATAACGTCGTTTTGTTGAACCACTTTACCCTGCAGGGCGGGGCGGTTTAAAAATACGGACAGTAAAAGAAAAATAACCACGGCTACCACGTGTGGTAATACCTGCTTAAAATTGATCTGCTTCATAATATTTTTTTGCTTCGGCAAAATAATGCTAAAAAATCAAAAGATGGCTTTAAAAGTATTAAAGCTTAAAGGGCAGCTAATTAAAAAGCCACCTGATTCGGCAGGTGGCTTTTTAAAATTATTTATTGAGCCGATTTAATTACCCATTCCCTGCTGGGCATTTTGCATATTCTCCATTTCCCCTTTCATATTTTTCTTTTTGAATAAGGAAACATCGATCTTGCCAAAGCGCCAGTTGAAGTTCAGGCGTACAAACTGCGGATCACGCCTGCGTTCGTTATCCTGCACAAAACTGCTGCCTTCTGCATGTGTGGCATAGATCTTTGTACGGAAGATATCGCTGAACTGCAGGGTTACAGAAGCTGCATTGTTCTTCAGGAATTCTTTACGAATTGAAAAATCGGCACCAAAAATTGGTTTGATATAACCTTGTGAACTTGGTTGGGAACCACCACCAAACATCATACCCATACCGCCACGGTTACCGCCCCCGCCTGGTGCAACCAGGGTTTTAGCTGTATAATCGGCAGATAATTGTACCGAGAAGTTTTTGGGCAATTTAAAGTTGTTGTTGATCTTGGCAAACCAGCTGAACAAAGAGCTGTTATCACTACCGGCAAGGTTGCCCGATTTGATTGTGGAATTAAACAGGTTCACATTTGTAGTAAGGTCCCACCACTTTGCAAGTTTGTTCTTGCCCGTCAATTCAAAACCAACCGTATAACTCCTGTTGGCATTTTCATAAGTGTTCATCAGAACCGTACCTGTTTTTGTGGTATCCGGATTTGTTGTCCTGTACTGGTACCTGGTTATCAGGTCGTTTGTATTCCGGAAATAGGCAGTTGCTAAAAAGCTGTTGCCCGCTTTGTATTGGTTGGAGTACGATAATTCCAGCAGGTTTGTGAATTCCGGAACAAGACCGGGGTTGCCCACTGATAGATTCAGAGAATCAGAATAATCGATGAACGGTATCAGCTGGAAAAAATTAGGCCTGTTTATTTTTCTTGAATAGTTTACCTGCAGGTCTGTCTTATCATTTACTTTATAGGTAGCAAACGCACTTGGGAAAAGACTCAGCGGATAATCTGTTTTGAATTTTTGGTTTTTTGTGATGAGGTTACCGGTATAAGAAGAACTTTCGACCCTTAAACCCAACTGGTAGCTGAATTTTTTAAGCTGGTGAGAGAATGTAAGATAACCGGCATAGAGGGCATCATCAAACTTATAGTTATTGCTGAGCCTTGTATTCAGGATATATTGCCCGCTTGTATTCTGAAAATAGTTATCATTGAAACTGGTAAAGTTCCTGAAAGAAGCCCTTAAGCCCGTTTCTATCTTCATTTTGTCTGTTATCGGATCGGCATAATCCGTTTGCACGGTAAAGAACTGAGTAGTTCCGCCGCCTTTCGACTGTTCGACAATGAGTGGTGTTTTAGGGCTGTTGCTGGTGTAAAAATATTGAGTCTGATAATCGCCAACATTATCATTCTTACTGTAGTTGTAATTCAGGTCGGCAGTAAGTTCTTTATTTGGTTTCGTGAAATTGTGTTTATAGCTGAGGGTGGCACCATAGTTCCTGAAATTACCGGTACTGTTGCTTTTTCTTTCACCCCGGTCGCTGATGGTGCCGGATGTTTTAACGGTATCGCGGTAAGTATTGATGATATCATCGGTTTTAAACTGCCCTCTCACGATATTACCGCCAATGGTAATGGTATTGCGGTTATCAATAAAATAATCCATTCCCATCCTGCCGAAAGCAAAGAAGCCTTCATTAACCGGTTTATTGCGTTGTTTAAGGTAGGCGGTAAAAGCAGTATCTATATCGGTACGATCAGTTTTTACAGTACTGATGGACTTTCTCATACCAAACTGTCCGGCTGCAAAGAAATTTACCTTTTTTTGTTTCAGGTTCACATCGCCACCAAGGCTTGGTCGGCCACGCATATCAATACCGGCACGTATATTTCCGTTGTACCCGGCTTTGCGGTTCTTCTTTAAAATGATGTTCAGGATGCCTGCGCCACCACCGCTTGCATCATATTTTGCGGAGGGATTGGTAATAATCTCAACAGATGCAATGGCATCAGCGGGGATCTGGTCAAGTGTCATGGTTGTTGGCCTTCCGTCCACAAATATCTGTGGTGTGGCATTGCGAAGCGAAACGTTACCATCGATATCCACATTTACAGAGGGTACATTTTTCATTACATCCACGGCGGTACCGCCCACGCTGTTCAGGTTCTTCTCCACATTAAATACTTTGCGGTCTATCTTCATTTCAAGCTGGGCCCTGCTGGCAGATACGGTAACATCCTGCAGTTGTTTGGCATCCGTTTCAAGTTTAATATTGCCCAGGTCTTTATCCACTGCGCTTAACATACTGCTCATATCACCTGGTTTGGCGCCCGCCATATTTAGCTGAAAAGCTACTTTGGTTTCATAGGCTTTAAAACCTATTGCTGTGATCTTAAGCTTGTACTGACCCATGATATTCACGTTCTCAATGCTGAATTCGCCCTTTTTGGTAGTTAACATACCCCCAACTACCACTTCCTTACGTTTTTTGGTTGCTGTATCAAACTTGTTTTGAATAAGTTGTACCGATACCGCTTCAAGGGGTTTATTGCTTGCTGAATCCAGGATTTTTCCATAAAAATGGCCAAGGTTCATATTCTGTCCGCCCATTTGACCACGGTTTCCACCGCCACCCGGCATCTGAGCGCTGGCAGCATAAAAACACAGTACAAAAAGACCAGCCAATAAAAATTTAGTAGATTCTATCATTCGTAGCTATTTACTTTTTTAAAAATTTTTGCAAAGTACCTTCTAAAAAGTCACATTTAAGATACATAAGATGATGAGTGGTATTATTGAAGGGAGGAAAACAGGTGAATTAACAAATAGTTAGTGAAATAGTTGCGTATTGATCAAAACCTGTATCAGGCCAGTTAAAAAACCAACACAGGCACCCAATAACCGGAGTTTTAGTAACTGTTTTCCTGCTGTTGAATAAATAAGTTCCTCAGCCCGGGCAATTGAAAACCCTGCTATCTTTTCTGTAACTTCTTTTTCAATATTGATATCCTTTTCCAGGTTGTTCACATAGCTTTTCATCAGGCCGGGAAAAAGGCTTTCTAATTCTGCTAAAAAGGCTGTTTTCAACTGGTTAATGGTCTTGTCCCCGATAAGCACAGACAACATGGGGAATGTTTCTTTTAAACGGTCTCTCAAAAAACTGTCGATATGCTGTTCTATCTCAGGCTTTAGTTTACTGAAGTTTTCGGGATCGCTTACTTTTTGTTTCAGTGCCTCAAAAGAAAATAATTGTGTGCCTACCAGTTTCCCGGTTTTTTCTGCCAATAAGTTTTGATTGGCCGGAATGATACCCTGAACTTTTATTCCCAGAACAGAAACCGGCCTGACAGGCCTGAACAGCAGCTTTGTAATAACCCAGACCACCAGCCAGCCGGTAAAACAGGAAACAAGAACAGGTAAGATATATTGTAATAATGCCATTGAAAAAGCGATTGGGGCTGCAAAGTAAGTGAATATGAAAGGCTGCTCAAAATGTATTTTGAAGGAGTGCTGTTTTTTATTATTTTTGCCCTCCCAAACAGGTTTACTGTTTGGGAGTTATATTAAACGGTAGTTGTAGCTCAGTTGGTTAGAGCATCAGATTGTGATTCTGAGGGTCGTGGGTTCGAGCCCCATCAATTACCCAAAAGGTTCCCTTACCCGGGAACCTTTCTTATTTTATTTACCTGCCGGATTATGTTAACCGGGGGGTGCCATTACCGTTCATCCCTGTGGTAATCCGCAAATTCTCCTTTAACAAAACATTATTCCAAAAGCAGCGTTTAGTATTCCGGTAAACAATCGTTTTTCCGTTATTTTTACAATATGCAAAAAATTGCACAATTTATCATGAGTAAGAAATTTATGCCTGTAATACTGGTGCTCACTGCTGCCAGTGTTTTTTTAGCTTTTCAAACCAGGGGAAGCAGCGACAGTGACAACCCAAAATCCAAGTACACAAGGATCATCCGAAATGTGGGGGTGCTGCTTGAACAAGGGCACTATAGTCCTAAAACGATCGACGATAATTTTTCAAAGCTTGTTTTGAAGAAATTCATTGAAGACATGGATGCCGAGAAGAATATCTTTTTGCAAAGCGATCTGGACGGGTTCAAAAAATTTGAAACCCGTATCGACGATGAGATCCATGGTGCAGAACTGGTTTCTTTCTTTACCATCAGCGAAGTGTACATAAGCCGCCTGAAAGAGGCTGCCAATTTGTATAAAGATATACTGGCAAAGCCCTTCGATTTTACAAAGGACGAGGAGGTAATGCTTGACAGGGAGAAATTGAACAGCCCCAAAACTGAAGCAGACAGAAAAGAAATATGGAGGAAGCGACTGAAATTCCTGACACTCGACCGCTATAATATGGCCCTGGAAGCCAGGGAGAAGAACCGCGATTCTGCTAATTTCAAATACAAAGCCGATTCAACCCTGGAAAGGGAAGCAAGGGATGCCGTAAGAAAGCAAATTGACCGCTTTTTTGCTACCAAGATCACCCGGGAAAATAACGACGAGAATTTCAGCACTTTTATCAATGCCATTACCGGCACCATGGACCCGCATACTGATTATTTTGCGCCTGTTGACAAGCGTTCTTTTGATGAATCAATGAAGGGCAGCTTTTATGGTATTGGTGCCCAGTTAAAAGAAGATGATGGTAAAATAAAAATTGCCAGCCTTATTTCCGGAGGCCCGGCATGGAAGGGTGGTGAACTGAAACCCGAGGACGAAATTATTAAAGTAGGGCAGGGCAATGAAGAGCCAATAGATGTTACCGGTTACTCTGTAACAGATGCCGTTAAGATAATCCGCGGGCCTTCCAAAGGTTCCATTGTAAAATTGACCATCCGGAAAATGGATGGTACCATCAAAGTACTGGCCATAGCTCGGGATGAAATAAAACTGGACGACACTTTTGCGAAAAGCGCCATCATTAATGGCGATCATAAAGTTGGATATATCTGGCTGCCCGAATTCTATGTTGATTTTGCTGACCCCAACGGAGCTAAATGTTCGGAGGATGTGGCAAAGGAAATTGAGAAACTGAAAGCTGAAAATGTGGAAGGTATTATTATGGACTTGCGTGGCAATGGCGGCGGGTCTTTACCGGAAGTGGTAAAAATGGTTGGATTGTTCATTGAGGATGGCCCTGTTTGTGTGGTAAAAGGGCGGGACGAAGAAAAACCTTATCAATGGAAGGATAAGGATAAATCTGTTTTGTACAGCGGCCCGTTAACCGTAATGGTGGATGAATTCAGCGCCAGTGCATCTGAGATTTTTGCAGCCGCCATCCAGGATTATAAGCGTGGTATTGTGATCGGCAGTTCTTCAACCTATGGTAAAGGAACGGTGCAGCGCAATATCCCTTTGAACCCCGAAAGTGAAAACCCGTTGTTCTCTAACAGAAACGTGGAAGACCTGGGCTCTGTAAAGCTTACCCTGCAGAAATTTTATCGTATCAATGGCGGCGCCACCCAGTTAAAAGGTGTAACTCCGGATGTTATCATTCCTGACAGGTATGAGAATTTAAAATTCAGGGAAAAAGACAACCCGTCGGCACTTCCCTGGGATGAAATTGCCAAGGCCGAATACAAGCCCTGGACAAGCACCATCAGCAATGATGTGGCTGTAAAATACAGCATGGCAGAAGTAGCCAAGAACCCGACCTTCAATAAAATTAAGGAAAGTATTGACTGGCTGGAAAAATACAGTGATAAGGCCTACTCTTTGAACCTGAACAAATACAGGGAGGAGCAAAAGCAGTTTAAGGCAAAGGTTAAGGAACTGGACGATCTGTATAAATTAAATAAAGACCTGAGCGTAAAGAATATTGAAGCAGATATGGCAGCTATTAATGCGGCGAAAGAAAAAATAGACAAGAATACTGCCTGGCTAAAGAAGATCAGCGGAGATATCTACATTGATGAAACTGTGAAAGTGATGAACAATATGATATCGCAGAGCGCTACAGCAAAACTGAACCAGCCGCAGGCAACGAAAGAGAATTAAGGAGAAACAGGCGCTGCAAAGCAAATGACAATAAAACTAAAAAGCCGTCAACATTCAGTCGACGGCTTTTTAATTTTGTAAACCATTCCTTTTAAGAAAGGTATCTTTCCTGCAATATTTTTTTGTGGTGATAAAAATGGCCCAGTGTTATAAAACCAAAGCTGAGCACTGTGGCGGGGTTATTATTTGAGATCCCGGAAGTATTCAAAGCCTCTTCTGTAAAACTCCTGTATAAAAATTCCGTAGAGCTGCGAACGGCTGAAAATTCATCCACCAGGTCCTGCCAGGTTCGGCGGTTTGCATTTGAATTATCTGCATAGGTATTTTCATCGAAGCCGGGAAGTGAGGTTGTTTCTTTGCGGGCAAAGCACAATGCACGGTAGTTAAAAATACGCTCGGCATCAATGATATGCTGCAGTACTTCTTTGATGGTCCATTTGCCGGTATCGTAGGCATAGTTTGATTTTTCTTCTGTTATGGAGCCCAGGAATTCTTTGAAAATAGCTGACTGGTTATGGAAGCCGGTAAGCAGGTCCTCATCGGGCACCTGGTCAACATAATTCTTAAAATAATCCGGGTAAGTGTTGGGGGATGGTTTTGGCATGATTGATCAGTTTATGAATTAAAATTAAAGCAAAACCTGTTTGCAGGGCTTATTAACTGTGATGAACGGTTTTTTATGTGGTTAGCAGCTGATGCCATGCCAACCAATGCCGGCCCGGGATAAACCCGGTGAATATTTTTTTACAGACCGTGCCGGGCTGTTTTAATCTTTTACCAGTGTATATTTCAATGCCCCCTGCCTGTAATTATCATTGTCTTCTTTTTCCAATTCGTATAAGAAAAGCCTGTTAGCTTCTTTTTTAAAGGCATAGGAAACGATGGTTTTGTCAGTACCCGTAAAATTAATTTCGTCGTAAAAGTTCTTTTGCTCCATGAAAAAGCTGGTAGCATCATACTTTTGAAATCCCCTGAGGCCTGTAACCGTTCCGTTATTGGTAAACTTCACTTTTTGGATCTTGCCGGCACTGTCGGTGAACCTGTAAGACCCGGAGAATATGATCTTATTCACTTCATACCCGAGTACCCGGTCATTGTGCATACCTGCCATACCGGCTTTTGTAAAATAGGTTTTGCCTGTCAGTTTATTTTTCTTACTGTAATGATATAAAACCAGGCGGGTATCTTTTCCGGCCACTTCATATCCTATATCTGAAAAAGCGGTGCCGGGATGATCAGCATCTGTGTAGCCGGTTTTCCAGGTATCTTTTTTTACGCCGGGTTTAAAGTAGATGGTGAAACCTAAACCGCCTTCATGGAGTGTCCACATATCGGTAAGGGTACTGTTTTTATCGGAAGGTTTTATATCAATAAACAACTGGTAAGCCGCCTTTGCCTTCAGTTGTGCCTGATGAGGTGACAGGGTGGAACGCAGTTCTTTAACATAGTCTGTAGTTATCCATTTACCGTTCAATATTGCTTTTGGGTTTGCTGTGTCCTTTACCTGGCAAAATGCCGTTGCCATAGTTAGTGTAAGGAACATTGCAAGAAATGTAGCTTTCATAAACTGTTTTTTTATGAAATTACAGAAATAATTTAATTGTAGTGTGTAAGAGCAACAAATGAATGTATAAATGAAAGCCTGGCATTTTTAAGCGGAGCAAACAAGCTTCTAACTGACAAGGATGAATTTCTAAGTACCTGAAATTTACTTCTGAATACCTGAAATTTATTTCTGAATACCTGAAATTTACTTCTGAATACCTGAAATTTCTTTCTGAGTACCTGAAATTTACTTCTGTATACCTGAAATTTACTTCTGAATGCCTGAAATCACTTTCTGAATACCTGAAATTTCTTTCTAAGTACCTGAAATTTATTTCTGAATACCTGAAATTTCTTTCTGAATACCTGAAATCACGGGTCTAATCAATAAACTGTGTCATTGATTAAATCTGGTGTGTACAACGCCAGCCGCTACCTGGTGCAAAAGGGGATAAAGTACCATACCGTTAACCGGTTGCTTACCAGAAAAGTGGACAGCATGAATTATGATACACTGGAGCAGCTTTGTTTGCTTTGCAATTGCAGCCCGGATGATTATGTTTGTTTGGCGTAAAGCGGATGGTATGGATATGCCGGATGACCATGGTTGGTATAAACTTAAACCTAAGGAAAATGTAGTGAGCCCTGTTGACAGGATAAAGAATTTACCCGTGAGTAAACTTTCGAAGCTGCAGGAATTTATGGATGAGTTGGAGAAAGGGGTGTGATTTTTTTGATTGGCTATGATTTGATTGAAAGTAAGATAAGACTAAGCAAAGTGTGGTTGCTTTCCTGAGCAAGCGTTACCAGCCATCGGGGTTTCGCAGAAATGGTATTTTGATTAACCTGGATCTGCTTGCGAAAACCCCGCTGGAACACAAAGAGACTAAAGGGTTTAGATGAATTAGGAAACAATGAAAAATATTTTTATATTTATGAAGTAATTGATATTTCAATCCTCACCTAAATCAAATAACAATGCTACAAAAAAAAGACGCCAATTGGGTATGTTTTTTTTGTTTCTTAATTCTGTTAGCGATTACTACTTTTATACATTCCTGTAAAAAAACAGACACTCTGCTTTCAGGATCTCAAACAGAAAGTACTAAAGAAACTTCCGATAATTTCTTTAATCTTCCTCAAAATGCTGCGCCAATTTTAAAAAGAATAGTAAAGGAATTAGAAAGACAGAATAAAACAAAAGAATTTATAAAGGCTTTTATTGAAAAAGAAGGATTCCCTATTTGGAGCAAATCCAGGATAGAAAGGCAAAGAAAAAATGGTCATATAGCGGATTTTGATGCAGACGGTTTGGAAGATACAACGGTATACATCCCGTTAGTAGTTAGTGCAGATCATTATGTAACCGGGTTTCTGAAAGCAACGGTTGATGATTCTATAGATATCAAAATATACAGGCAGAATGATTATGTAAACTTTCCATTTAAAACACCAACAACATCTATCAATGTAACCACTGCTGAAGAATATGCCATACGTTTTATGTCTATGGATAATGAGATTTTTGGCTCTACTGAATTTATAATTAAGGACAAAAGAATGTTCCATAATAGTTCGGATTATAGCGATACTGCAACTCTTCAACGATTTATAACAATTAGCTCTGGAAGTGGAGGTGGGGGAGATGGTTTTGCGAATGGCTCAACGATTAATAATTATCAGTATGAGGTTTGCTGGACAGCAACCACCTATCGTGAAGTATGTGTAGGCAGTTGCTGTAGTTGGGTGGAATGGGGTACATATACTCACTGTACGACCTATGAAACAGGTGGCGGTAGTGGTGGTAGTGGTGGTGGTAGTGGTGGTGGCTCCGGCGGCGGCGGTACTTGGCCTTTTCCCCCATCTGGTGGTGGTGGGGGTGGTGCACCCTGTGTATCATTTGGCGGTGCAATTACTAATAGTTTCATTCCGGTTGAGTGCAATCCTTCAGGTGGGAATCCATGGCCAACAGCACCGCCTGTAATTCAATCTTTAAGAAGTCTATTGGGTATAAGTTCCGTCCAAATGGATTGGTTAATGCTGAATATAGGAAAGGCTAATCAAATTTTTAATTATCTAACAAAAAATAATGGTTCTACAAGTTTAGCGAACGCACATATAATTAAAATGATGGAGGATAATGAATATTTTCTGTTTGATAATAATCATACACTTGGCGGTGACATCTCAAAAATGTGGTGGGAAGATGATAGTTGGCTAGCATCTATCGATTACGAAATGAGTGAAACAGCTTTTAATTTCTATATGGATATTACAAGCCCCCCAGGTGCGAAACCTGTTGAATATGCGAACAATTGCGATGGAATCAAGGATATAACGCAACTCTCTAGAAGTGATAAAAAAGAGAGATCAGGATATTTTTCTTTGGATGGGAAATTTATTTTTACAAATGTTGGGACAGGAACCGGGGTTGCTGTTACTAACATACGCATTAAAAACGGGCAGGCATATTATGTTTATAGTAAAACTCTTGGCGCACCAACTTTATCGTACTTTGGGATGATTGACAACACTGTTCGAAACGAATACTGGATTCCAATCAACAAAAATGTTCATACGCATATTCCAGATCATGGTGTTAACGGTGTATCAATTGCCACTGACTCTGGGAAAAGTTCTGCAGATAGAAGAGCTGCAAATTTACTTCAGAGAAATTATCATGGTATGTTTTTATTTGTAATCGAAGCAAAAGATGATGGCAAATATTTAACAGCTTCTTATACTTACGATATAACAACTTATTTGATACTTGGAAATGATTTAATACTTGCTGATATTTGTAATACTGTGAACTGAAGAAAATGAAAATTATTTCGATAATTTATTTTTTGCTATGTACTTTGACTTCTCAATCTCAAGTTATGCAATACTTTGCAGCAAATGAGAATTCGAAAGACACGTTAGCTAATTTGAGATATTTTAAAAATATTGACAAACCTATTGTACAAAAATTAGATTCCTTTTTAACATTTGTAAGTACGAAAAAAAGTAAAGATGCCAGTGGTTTTATAGAAGTGTCACTATTTAGAAGTAACGCAAATAAAAAAATAGCAGACATTTCTATTAATAATCAGTATGCTGATTATAGAATATTTACAGGAGTTGCAGCTATAAATAATGATTTTGGAAAAGTATTTGCGTTTACTTGGTATAAATCTAAACTTGTTCTATTTACCTTATCCTCTTCATCAAAATTTAGGATTAGAGAAGAATACGCAAGTATTTTGCATGACCTTATTTATGCAGAAATGTCTAAATCGGTAAGAAAAGAAATTGATAATAAAGCAGACGAATTTGAAGTTACCGCACCAGGGATAGTTAGAAGATATTATTTTGATTAGCCATTAATTAATGGTACTAAATAAGTGAGCAGAAAACCTACGCTTTGATGAAAGTTACCTATTGGTATGCGGTTCAAGTGAGTGATCCTTTGGCTTCGCTCAGGATAAACTCCACGATGATGCCATGGAAACCAAAAGTTCGTCCCAAAAAAAATCCGAAGCAGAAATGCTTCGGATTCATAAGTGATATGATTATGTTTACCCCTTTCTGTTCTTTTTCATTTTAGGTTTTGGCAGTTCTTCCTTGTTTTCGCCGGTGAGGGTAGCTGCCAGTTTCACTGCTTCATAAGCATTGACGATACCGCCTGTTTTTGCAAGTTCGCTCATTGGTACCTTTTCGTCGGTACCCGGTTTGGTCACTTTTTCTTTGGGCGCCACGGCAGATTTTTCAATTACGTACTTCAATTGTTTTGCCGTGAGGTTTGGGAAATATTCAAGCGTTAATGCCGCAATACCCGCCACCAGCGGGCAGGCCATGCTGGTGCCGCTCAGGTTGCCATAGTTATTGCCGCCCGGGAGCGTGGAATAGATCTTGGAGCCGGGTGCAAAAACATCCACTTCCTTTTTGCCGTAGTTACTGAAGGAGGCTGTATAGCTTCCCGAAGTTGGCTCGGCACTGGCCCCAACAGTGATGGTGGTATTTGACCTGCCACCGTTCACAAAAGCGGGGTTGGGGAAATTATAAGCTGTATCCACATTTTTTGCGTCGTTGCCTGCTGCATGAACCAGCAATACATTCCTGCTTTCTGCATAGGCAAAGGCTTCATCCACCCATTGCTTTTGTGGTGAGTAACTTTTACCAAAACTCATGCTGATGATCTGGGCGCCATTGTCAACTGCATAACGAATGGCCAGGGCAATGTCTTTATCATGTTCATCACCATCAGGTACGGCACGCAGCATCATGATGCGCACATTATCCGCAATGCCGTCCATGCCTTTGCCATTGCCGCGTACAGCACCAATGATACCGGCGCAGTGTGTGCCATGCATGGAGGTTTCTGCCATCAGGTCGTTATTGCCATAGTTGCGGTCGTTAAAATTGCTTTCATCGTCGCCCACTATCTCTTTACGATAAGCCCTGGGAGCTTTTACTTTGGCTTCAGCCTTTCTTTGTTCGCCTTCCACATACTCAATATATTCTTTGAGGCCGTCGATGAATTCTTTGTCAGACTGATCGAGCATGTTATTGCCTTTCATCATTCCCAGGAATTCAGTTTTGGCACGGCGCTCAGTAAATGATTTGGTTACATAGGCATCCAGTTCCTTTCCGGTAAAAGTATCCCTGCCCATGGCTTTTCTTAAAATGCTGTCACTCTCTTTCAGGGATGCATATAATGTTCTTAGGCCTTCCACATCCACATCTTTAAAATTGTCTTCCTCCGGGCTGCCGCCTTTCAGTTCGGCCCTGGCCCTTACGAACATTTCATACTCGTACAGGTCTGCTTTTGACAGCTTTGACTTGTCTACTTCCTTATTGTCCCATTTATCTTTTAAACTGTAATACACACGGCCACGTTCATCGCTGTCTATTTTTACATTTCGGCCATCTTTGCCCCCCAAAAAATTCCAGCCATGCACATCATCAATATAGCCATTGCCGTCATCATCCTTGCCGTTACCGGGAATTTCGCGGGGATTTGTCCAAAGTATGGGTTTCAGGTCTTCCTGGGCAGTATCGATGCCGGAATCTATGACAGCAACGATCACTGTTTTACTTTTCAGGTTTTTACTTTTTAAGAATTCATAGGCTTTTTTAGCGCTGACGCCACTGTATCCGTCGGTAGCTTTATCCATCATGTGCCAGCCATTAGGTACCACACTGTTTTGAGCATAGGAGAACAGGCCCAGGACCATAAAGCCCGCAAACAATTTCAGAGATTTGATCATATCGGTAATTTTATTTGATATAAAAATAAATGGTATGGCCATTACAGGGCCTACCATTCATATTAATTTACAAAATTTTATAGATCGAATTTGATACCCTGTGCCAGGGGAAGTTTATCCGTGTAGTTAATGGTGTTGGTTTGCCTGCGCATATATACTTTCCAGGCATCGCTGCCACTTTCACGCCCGCCGCCGGTTTCTTTTTCGCCGCCAAAAGCGCCGCCAATCTCGGCCCCGGATGTACCAATATTTACATTGGCAATACCGCAATCACTTCCGGCATGCGACAAAAACTGCTCTGCCTGGCGCATATTGGTGGTCATAATGGCCGATGACAGGCCCTGTGGCACCCCGTTTTGCATGGCTATGGCTTCATCCATGGTCTCGTATTTCATCAGGTACAGGATAGGGGCAAAGGTTTCATGCTGTACAATTTCAAAACTGTTCTTTGCTTCTGCAATGCAGGGCTTAACGTAACAGCCGCTTTCATAACCTTTACCTTTCAGCACACCGCCTTCCACAATAAACTTACCGCCCTCGGCCTTACATTTTTCAATGGCGTCCAGATACATTTTTACTGCACCGGTATCAATCAGCGGGCCCACATGGTTTTTTTCATTGAGGGGGTTACCGATCTTTACCTGCTTATATGCGTTGACCAGTTTTTCTTTGAACTTATTGTAAATTTTTTCGTGAATGATGAGCCTGCGTGTGGAGGTGCAGCGCTGGCCTGCTGTACCAATTGCCCCAAAGGCAGCCCCAATCAATGCCATATCCAGGTCTGCGTTTTCAGTAATGATGATGGCATTGTTTCCGCCCAGTTCCAGTAAACTTCTTCCCAGGCGCTGCCCCACAGCTGCACCCACGGCTTTACCCATCCGGGTACTGCCGGTTGCAGATACCAATGGTATCCTGGTATCGTTAGCCATCGATTCTCCTATATTCCTTCCGCCTGCGATGATGCAGGAAACACCTTCGGGAACATTATTTTTTTTGAAAACAGACTGAATAATATTTTGGCAGGCAACAGCGCAGAGCGGAGTCTTTTCACTTGGTTTCCAAACGCATACATCGCCACAAACCCAGGCTAATGCAGCATTCCAGCTCCAAACGGCCACGGGGAAGTTGAACGCTGAAATAACGCCTACAATACCCAGGGGATGATATTGTTCATACATGCGGTGCCCGGGCCTTTCACTATGCATGGTAAGTCCGTGCAGCTGCCTGCTGAGCCCTACGGCAAAATCGCAGATATCGATCATTTCCTGTACCTCGCCCAGGCCTTCCTGCAGGCTTTTACCCATTTCGTAGCTCACCAGCTGGCCAAGGTCCTGTTTATATTTCCTTAATTCTTCACCAACCTGCCTTACAATTTCGCCACGTTTGGGGGCCGGCCAGCTGCGCCATTCGGCAAATGCAGCCTGTGCTTTAGCGATCACAGTTTCATAAGATTTGGTATCAGCGCCGGTTACGGTGCCTATCAGTTTTCCGTCAACAGGGGAGAAGGAGCTTAATTTTTCTCCATTGCTCTTTATCCAGTTTGTGCCTGTGGAAACGCCGCTGTTATTGGCCTGTAATTTTAATGTCTTTAGAAATTTCATATAGCTCAATTTGACTTTTGAGGCTGCAAGTTAAGTATAGTTAACGGTTAATTGTTAATCGTATAGCAGAGAAGCCGCTAATAATACTAATAACAAATCACTATAACAGATCACCAATAACAGATAACAATCAACCTTTAATATTGCTCCTGTTCGTTGGGGAAGTCTTTGCTTTTTACATCGCTGATGTATTGCTTTACAGCGCCGTCAATCTGTTCATACAGGTTCAGGTATTTCCTGAGGAACCTTGGTTTGAATTCCACGTTGATGCCCAGCATATCATGCATTACCAGCACCTGGCCATCACAATCGCCACCGGCACCGATGCCAATGGTAGGTATGTGTAAACTTTCGCTTACTTCTTTAGCCAGGGCTGCCGGTATTTTTTCCAGCACAATGGCAAAGGCGCCTGCTTCCTGCAGCAACAAAGCGTCCCGTTTCAGTTTATCTGCTTCGGCGGCTTCTTTGGCCCTTACGGTGTATGTACCAAATTTATAAATGCTCTGTGGTGTTAAACCCAGGTGCCCCATTACAGGTATGCCGGCGCTTACGATCTTTTTTACCGAATCCACCACTTCTTCGCCGCCTTCCAGCTTGATGGTATGGCCGCCGGTCTCTTTCATTATTTTAATGGCAGATGCAAGGGCTATTTCAGAATTGGATTGATAAGAGCCGAAAGGCATATCCACCACCACCAGGCAGCGGTTGATGCCCCGTACCACACTTTGGGCATGATAGATCATTTGATCCAGTGTGATAGGCAGTGTGGTCTCGTGACCAGCCATCACATTGCTGGCGCTGTCTCCAACCAGTATGATATCAATACCGGCGCCATCAAAGATCTTTGCAAAGGAAAAATCATAAGCCGTAATCATGGATATCTTTTCCCCTGAAGCTTTCATCTTTTGCAGGGTATCGGTGGTAACTTTCTTAATTTCTTTGTGAATGGACATGGTACATTGTTTTAATTAACTAAGATGCTGGAGGAGTTGGCTCTGCGTTAGAATAAAACAAATCCGGGGAGCAATGATATTGTAAAAGTAAAGAGAAAATTGATTGCAAGTTAAAATCAGTTTGAGACCGGCACAGGAGTGTTGTCCCTTCTTTTCAGCCATTTTCTGTAGCCATTATAGACCGGCTTTTCGAAAAGCAGGTATAAGGCAATAGAAATAAGCCAGAGCAAAACAAAATTCCTGTCGGGAAGCAAAACCCATTCTCTTAATTTGATGCTGACATAACTGATATGTACCAGGTAAAAAGCAAAGGATGCATTGCCCAGCAACACCATTGTTTTAGATGCAAAGAATTTTTGCAACCATGTTTTTTCGTAAATAAGCCCGGCCAGTGCGATGGCCACAAAAACAGGCAGTACTATATTTTGCAGTATAAGTCCGCCGGCGGCTTCATCGCCCTGTGCCAGGGCATTGGGCTGAAACAGGCGGATACAATAAACCACTGCCAGTATACCCGCAAAACCAATGAGGGTTTTAAAACGAAACTTTTCAATAAACTGTGTCCTGTTGTTCCGCATTTGAAAAGCCAGCAACATGCCTGCAACGAATTCCGGGCACCGGCCTGCAAAGGTTCCGGTAAAAACAAAATGAATGGGGTACAACCAGCGGCCTGGGTTACCGTTTACCCGGTGCCAGTAAGCACCAATGCCCCAGGTACCCAACAGCAGCAATGCCAGGAAGACCAATAAATAAATCAAATGTTTTTTTTGCAGCAGGCAGAGCAGGGGCGCCAGTAAATAAAAGGTCATTTCAATATTGAGCGACCATGACTGGCTGATGGCGTCCAGGTTATGCAGATCAGAGAAACCATGAAACAGGGAATAGGTGAGCCAGGTAAACTTCATTTCGCCAAAAGCAGGGTCGAGATAATAGGCAGTGAGTATGAGCCAGTACAGTGGCATGATACGCACCAGGCGTATGGAAAAATATTCCGCATATTTTTTTGCCGAATGCAAAGGCGCTTCTGCGTAAGTGTAGGCAATTAAAAAGCCGCTCAGCACAAAGAACAGGGAAACGCCGATATGCAATTCATTCAGCAGCCTTGATATTTCCGGGTGCAGCTGATCCCGCCAGTACTTTTTATTGTGATACAGAAATACCAGGCATGCCGCTAGGCAGCGAAAACCGGTGAGTGCATCAAAATGGCGGGAGTTGCTTTGGTTCATGGGTTGAAAATAGGAAATTCGTTTTGGGAAAAGTACAATAAAGATATCCTGTACAAGTGTGTCCCGAAAGCTTTCGGGATAAACTGCGCCACAAATGTTCAATAGCATTGGTAAAGCCGGCCCCAAAAAATTATTTCAACTCCTCCCACATATGCTGCACCAGCCCGTCTACCAAACCTATTTTAGGTACATACATTTCGGTGGCACCGGCCCAGCGCATGGCATTGGTGTAAATTTGTAATGCAGGTACAATTACATCGGCCCTGTCTGATCGTAAACCATATAAACGCATCCTGTCTTCCAGGCTTACGTTGCTTAGTTCTTTATGATAGTCTTTCAGTAACTCCAGTGTGAGCGGTTTGCCTTCCTTGCGTTTGCTCATGCTGAATACTTTGTTGATATTGCCGCCACTGCCAATTGCCATTACTTCCTTTTGCCCTTTGGTTACGGTTTTGATGATCTCTTTCATCAGTTCCCAGGTCTTTTCATGCACCATATTCTTCAACAAGCGGATGGTTCCGATGTTGAAAGATTCCTTGAAAGTTAAAACACCGTTACTGAAGAAAGACAGTTCAGTGCTTCCCCCGCCCACATCCACATACATATAGCTGTGGTCTTTATCGAGTGTTTCAGCAATATGGCTTTCAAAAACTAGTCCTGCCTCCATATCCCCGCTTATCACTTCAATCTCAATATCTGTTTCCAGTTTTACTTTTCGAATAATGTCGGTGCTGTTCTTTGCATCCCGCATGGCACTGGTGGCACAGGCACGCACATGTTTTACATCATAAGCATTCATTAAATGCTTGTAAGCCTTCATGGTTTGAATGAGCATGCCCGTTCTTTCTTTGGAGATCATCCCTTTTTCAAAAACATCAAAACCGAGGCGCAGGGGAACCCTGATGAGGTTGAGCTTATTAAAAACGGGATTGCTTTTATCTTCAGCGGATACTTCAGTAATTAGTAAGCGGGCTGCATTGCTTCCGATGTCTATAGCTGCGAGTTTCAAATCAGGTTGAAAAGTTGAAAGGTTGATAAAGTTGATAAGGTGCCAGCGAAATTACATATTATGCTTTAAAGGATTGGCTTTTCAACTTGTTATCTTAGCAACTTTTCAACTTACTTACGATAGAGATAATTATATGTCTCCACCTGGCTGCGTACTTTTTTTGTATTGCGGGGGTTTACATATTGGTTGCTGAGATCGTTGTCGAGTATCCTGGCTTTGATATTGTCTTTAAGCTGGATTTGGATGATATCGCGGATCTCCTGCTGAATTGATCTTTCGATGATGGGGCAGGCAACTTCCACCCGGTGGTCGATATTGCGTACCATCCAGTCGGCAGATGAAATAAAGGTCTTTTCCTTTCCGTCATTGTGAAAGATCATGATACGGGCATGTTCCAGGTACTCGTCCACGATGCTGATAGCCTGCACCGGGTGTTTGAATTTTTTATTTTCGGTAAGGAAACAGCAGATCCCCCGTATTATCAGTCTTACTTCCACACCGGCTTTAGCAGCCTCATACAGTTTATCGATCAATATTTCATCGCTCAGCGAATTTAATTTTAAAGTAATGGCAGCGGCTTTTTTTAAACGGGCCATCTTTACTTCTTTATTGATCAACTGTATTAATTGCTTCCTCATACCCACAGGGCTTACCATAAGGGTTTTACAGCTTTTTAGTAATGGCAGCCTTGTCTTGGGTTGTTCCAGGTAATTGAAAATGCGATTGACATCCGCCATTATATTTCTGTCGGATGTGAGCAGGCAGGCATCGCTGTACATGCGGGCGGTTTTTTCGTTGAGGTTGCCCGTACTGACGAAGCCATAATGGATGGTTCGGTTGTTAACCCGTTTTTTGATCAGGCAAATTTTTGCATGAACTTTTGTATTTGGAACACCCAGTAATACTTTTACGCCGTTTTCCTCCAGTTCATTCTTCCATTCCAGGTTGGCTTCCTCATCAAACCTGGCACGCAATTCAAGCACAACAGTAACCATTTTGCCATTACGTACTGCATTGGTAAGCGCATTGATTATTTTTGAACGGTCGGCCAGCCGGTAACAGGTTATCTTAATGCTGGTTACCCCCGGATCGATAGCAGCTTCCCGCAACAGATCGATGATACTGTCAAAAGAATGATAAGGAAAATGCAGCAGCACATCTTTTTGTAAAACGACATTGGTTACACTGGTAACATTCTTTAAGGCGGGGTGTATAAATGGTTTTTTGCGCTGGTTCTTCTTTTCAAAAACCGATTCAGGGAAATCCATGAAATCGACAAAATTGTGAATGCGCCCGCCGGGTATCAGGTTGTCTTTTTGCAATAGCCCTAACCTCCTTACCAGGTAGGTGAGCAGTGAGGGGTCGATGGCCTTATCGAAAACAAACCGTACCGGCTTGCCTTTTTTACGGTTCTTTAATCCTTTTTCGATTTTTTGTATCAGCGATGTGGAAATGTCATTGTCAATATCTATCTCGGCATCGCGGGTTACTTTAATGATGTGTGCAGAAAAAGTATCGTAGCCAAAGAATGAAAAAATGTTTGGAAGACAAAACCTGATGATGTCTTCCAGCAGGATGATCTGCTTATCTGCATTTTTTGATGGCAGGATGATGAACCGGGGAAGCCTTCGGGTTGGGACGGACAGCAGCGCATACTTTTGAGGAATGGACCTGTCTTTTTTGGAAAGTTTACAGGCCAGGTAAATTGACCTGTCATTCAGTACAGGAAAATCCTGTATGCTTTCAATCATCAGCGGTATCACATTGCTTCTGATTTCCTCGTTAAAATAATCCAGTACAAATGCCTGCTGCAGTTTATTTAACTGGTTTTCATTAATGAGGGATATCCTCTCTTTCTTTAGTTCCCTTAAAATCTCATTCCAGATACGTTCAAATTCTTTTTGCTGTTCAATAACTCTTTCCTGGATCTCTTCAATGATGGCGCCGGGGTTTATCTCCAGGTGCATCCTGGATTTTTTTCCGAACTCTATCATGCGTTTAAGTGTGGCCACACGTACCCTGAAAAATTCGTCCAGGTTATTGGAGAATATGCCCAGGAACCTTATCCTTTCCCGCAGGGGGACTGTTTCATCTGCGGCTTCCTGCAGTACCCTTTCGTTAAAGGAAAGCCAGCTGATGTCGCGGAATATGATCTTTCTTTTGTGCAAGCTTATGGGTTTTTGATAACTAACGAAGCGAATTTAAAGGCTTGCCGTTAAAACCAATGTTAAGTTTTTGTGACGCAGGTTATTTGGCCATCGCTTTCATTTTCTCAATAATACCTGTGGTTGAAAATCCTTCCAGGATGGGTACTATTTTAACTTCTCCGCCATTGGCAATAACTTCTTTTGCTCCTGCAATCTGTTCAACGGTATAATCGCCGCCTTTTACCATAACATCTGGCATGATGGCGGTAATTACATTCAGGGGGGTATCTTCCTCAAATAAAATAACGGCATCCACCATTACCAGCGAGGCCATCAGCAGCAGGCGTGAGTTTTCGCTGTTGACAGGCCGGCTTTCGCCTTTTAATCTTTTTACGGAAGCATCCGAATTGATGGCGACGATCAAAATATTACCGTACGAAGCAGCTTCGCTCAGCGAAGCAATATGTCCTTCGTGCAAAATGTCGAACACTCCGTTGGTGAACACAATTTTTTTATTGAGCAAACGCCAGCGCTTTAGCTGGTGCTGCATGTTTTCAAGGGTGAATATCTTGTCTGGTATTGCTTGTATCGATTTCATTTTTTCTTTTATTCATGTATGGGAGTAACAGCAGGCAAATAAAACCCACTATTACCGTAATGCAGGTGGACACCCCCCAGATGAGCCAGCCAAAGGCTTTGCCGTAAGCCCCGTCGATGTTGTAAAGGATCAGTGTTTGCATTACAAATATCGGGAACAGGCCAATACCGTTGGGAGTTAGTATCATGGAAAGGCTGGCCAATACCAGCACACTGCAGGCTGCTCTCAGATCGAGCATAGCTGTATGTTCCATGGCTTTAAAGCCCACATATACCTGCAGGAGATACATCGACCAGATGAGCAGGGTATGTGCAAGAAAGAGATTGCGCTTTTTTAAATTCCTGATGGCAGTGAAACCCTGGCCGATGCCCCTGAAAAAATTATTGATCTTACGTATCGTTGTATTGTTGGGGTACCTGTTCACCAATATTTTTAAAAGATAGTAAACCAGCAGTACGATCCCGATAAGTACCAGGGCTTTTCCTAAAATGGACATGCCGGAGTTTTTTCCAAAAGAAGTTATTTTCTCTTCTATAAAACCACCGATCCTGCTTATTTGAATGAGTACGGTAATTCCGATAAACAACACAAAACTGACAAGGTCGAATGTACGTTCAACCAGGATGGAGCCCACCAGTTTATCTACTTTAATATGTTCATATTTCGACAGGAAAGTACATTTAAGTATCTCGCCAAGCCTTGGAATGGCTGCATTGGCCAGGTAGCCAACCATGGTTACGGCAAATACATTTTTTATTTTTGGATCGTAGCCAAGTGGTTCCAGCAATAATTTCCAGCGGTAAGAGCGGCTTAAATGGCTGAGCAGGCTCATACAAATAATGGGAAAGATAAGCCAGTAATTGGCGCTTTTTAATGCAAGCGTGAACTGGTCTTTTTGCTCAGCCGTCATACCCCTCAGCTGCCACCAAATCAAAAAAATGCCGCCGCCCAAAAAAAATGCGTATTGTAGTATGGATATCAGGCGCTTATTCATAATCAACTTGCCGAAAGCAATGTAAAATAATGAATTCAGCTTAAAAATCCCGATTTGCAGAATCCGGTGAATTAAAATGGCAGTTAAGGAACCAGTCAGCAGGTTTGCGAGGGAGTTTTTTCGGGTACGGATCAAAAACAAGTTGCCCCGTTTTACCGGGGCAGCCTGCATTGGGTACTTAATTAACTGTTCAAACTTGTGCCGGTTTTTGATTTACCACCCAAGGGTATAAGCTTGCCGGCAACTATGATGAAGGGCGGAATACATAATCTTATAATCCGGCACTAAAATATAAGGTAACCCTGAAATAAAAATCAGTACTTTATTTTTGAGCATTTCCGGCAATAACTGTGCAGTTTTTTGCTATAACTGCAATTTTTGCCTTAGGTAAAAAGCCGCACAGCGATTATACAAACAGTAGTTATTTTTAATTGGCATATCTATGCTATATCTTTAAAATGTGAAATTCAAATTACTACTGCTTACAGGTTTCATATACTGCTGCTGTACAGGCTGTTTTGCCCAGGGCAGGGACTATAATTTTATCAATTACACGCAGGAAAACGGTCTTCCAAGTAATGAGAGCTATTTTGTATACCGGGACAGCAAGGATTTTTTATGGGTTGCCACCGACAAAGGGGTTGTAAGGTTTGATGGTAATAAAATGGAAAATTTCGATCTCCCCGATAATGTAATCTTTAAGATACGGGAAGACAGTAAAGGGAGGGTCTGGTTTTTTTCACATACAGGGAAGCTGGCTTATTATTTTAACGGACGAATTTACCCGTATAAGTATAATGATGTAATAATCAGGGAGATTAAAAGCTTGCTGATTTCTGATGCCTATGTGGATGAGTTTGATAATATTACCATCAATTCTTCATTAACAAAGAACTACAGGATACATTCAGATGGTCATATTGAAGAGCTTAATTATGGAAATAATGTTGACGGAAATCTCCGCATTGCAATACAGCCCACCAATCAGAACGGGTATTTTGCGCAACTTCAGAACGTTACGCTTAACCCTAAGCTTCCGATTATCATTGATGTACAAACAAAACAACGTGCGGTAAGCTATAAAGTGGAACCCGGCATATCCGACTGGGGCCAATACGGTTGCGGGACTGTGAACGAAAGGACCTTTTTTTTCTTTATGGGTAACAGGCTGATTAAACTCAATATGGACGGTACCCATACGAGTAAATTATTTCCTGCAAAAATTTTGTGCATGCATATCAATAAAGCCGGCAATATTTGGCTGGGTATTGAAAAACACGGGGTTGTTCTAATGGATAGCACTATGGATGAAATATATACTCCCGGTTCTTTAAAATTTAAAAGTATTAGTTCTGTAACGGAAGACTATGAAGGCGGCACCTGGTTTAGCACACTGGAGAATGGGATTTATTTTTTGAAGAACCTTCAGGTGGGATATTTAAAACTGGAAAGTACCATGAATAAAGAGGTATTCCGGATGTATGTATTGAAAAATAATCAGTCTGTATTATATGCAAAACAAGAGGGTATATATTCATTAACATCGGGGAATGCGAGTTTTTTACTGCAAGTGGAAAATTCCAATATTTCTGATCTTTTTGCAGACAACACAGGAAAGAATGTTTACGTTGGAGGGAGAGTGATGATGGGCAGGGATTTAATGAAACCGGTAACCTTAAAGCGAACCAGGTCACACAATTTTTTTCTGTTCCCGGCAAACTCTGAGATTTTGATGCTGCAAGACTATAAAACTTTTTTCTGGACAAACGGAAGCCTGAGGTTTTTGGGAAATGTAGGCCTGATTTTAAATCAATGGAACCACCGGAATTTCTCCCAGGCGGTTTTATCCTTTCAGCCGGGTATCATCTTTATGGATCAAAAAAAACAAATATGGTCGGGTACAATCCATGGTCTCAATAAAATTGATACTACCACAGCGATGCAGGTTACTTTTAAAAATGAAAACAGTTTGTTCAGAAAAGGGATTACGTGTATGAGGCAAATGGACAATGGTACCTATACAATAGGTATCAGGTTTGGGGGAATAGCTATTATGCAGGATACCAATGTAATTGCCAATATCACTGAAAAGGAAGGGCTTTTGAATAACGCTGTAAAATACCTTTTGCCAATTGGGAACCAGCTTTGGGCTGCAACAGCCAAAGGTATTTCGGTTATCAGTTTTCAGTCTTACTCACCCCTGAAATACACGATTACCAATATTGGCAAAAGTAAAGGCTTCTATAATTTGATCGTAAACCAGTTGGTGTCTTTCAATGGCAGTATCTTGGCTGCAACTAAAGATGGTATCTATTTTATTGACAGGGCAGAGGAGATACTTGAGGAGAAGCCGGCACCCATTCCTTTTTATATAAGTACGGTCAGTTATTTTGGCGGAGATACAACAAGCGTAAATAGTTTGACTGTTCCGTACAATAAAAACAGGATAAATATAAAATACGCAGCTTTATCTTTTAATGCACAGGATGAAGTGGAATATTATTACCGCTTTGACAATAACGATACCACCTGGCAGGTCACAAAAAGTACAGAGCTGTTGCTTGAAAATCTTTCACCGGGCACATATAATATTGAAGTAAAAGCAGCAATCCCTTATGAAAAAAGAGTATCAGTGATCAGAAAATTGCAGATTACTGTTGAAATACCCTGGTGGCAAAATAACTGGCTGAGGCTTTCAGGATTTATTTTGGTCATTACCGGTATTTACTTTTTTTCCCGGCAAAGGATAAATGCAGTGACGAAAAGAGAAAAAGAAAAAACCGCCATCAATACTAAGATGGTTGAATTAGAACAAATGGCCCTCCGGTCTCAAATGAACCCGCATTTTATTTTTAACTGTCTTACATCCATACAACAACTGATTGTGAGCGGTAATAAAACTGAAGCCAATGAATATCTGGTAAAATTTGCCAGGCTGATCCGTAAAACTCTGGAACTTTCCTCCAACTCATTCATAACACTCACAGAGGAAATCAACTACATTAAAGAATATCTTGCTTTAGAGCAATTGCGTATTCCCGGACAATTTAATTTTTCGATTGAAATGGATGAAGCTGTTAATCCTAATAAAACCGAAATACCTGGCATGATGCTGCAACCCGTTGTGGAAAACAGTATCAGGCATGGTATAAAACACCTGGAACATAAGACCGGACAGATTTCTATATCCCTTAAAAAAGGAAGTGGATTTATTTTGTGCACAATTACCGATAATGGTGTTGGGAGGGGCAGGGCAGATCAACGTATTGGAAGTGCTTTCACGGAAAATAAAAGCTATGGCATGGACATTGTAGCCAGGAGGCTTATGGCAATCTCTTCTGACCAGCAAAATAATGATGTTTTGTGTGTGGAAGACCTGGTCAACGATGATGGAAGTCCGGCAGGTACAAAAGTAATCATGAAATTACCTTTTAAAACCAGACAAATATGATAACCGCTGTTCATATTGAGGATGAGCCCAGGAATGTTGAATTGCTGGAAAACCTCATTAACGCTAACTGTAATGATATGGTAACACTGGTTGGCAATGCCGGAAATACCAGGGACGCTATTAGCCTGATAAGAAATAAAAAACCCCAACTGGTTTATCTTGATATTGAGCTGAACAGGGGAAATGCATTTGAACTGCTAGAGACTTTGCATAAAAATGATGAACTGGATTTCCAGGTGATATTTATTACCGCATTTAATGAGTATGCAGTAAAAGCGTTTCGTTATAATGCGGTTGATTATCTTTTAAAGCCAATCAGTATTGATGAACTAAAAGAAGCAACCAGCCGTGCTTTTAATAAGATTGGCCCGGCACCGGATAATGAAAATATTTTAACAGCGCTTCATCAGCTCAGAACAAACCTAAACATCACAAAACTTGGAATACCCGTTGCTGATGGTATTCTGTTCATAAAGACAGATGAAATTGTGCGCATGGAAGCTAAAGGGAGTTATACGATATTGTACCTGGCAGACGGTAAAAAGATCACTTCCACCAAAAATCTGAAAGATTTCGAGGCAATCCTGCCCGAAGGCATTTTCTTCCGTGTACACCATTCCTGGATAATCAGCTTAAAATTCCTGCGAAAATATTACCGGGGGAAAAACAGTTATATGGAAATGGAAGACGGCAGTACAGTGGCTGTCTCTATCAGAAAAAAAAGCAAATTCCTTGATTTCCTGTAGTTACAAAATCAGGTTATCAATCAAACGCACATCACCTGCAAAAGCTGCTGCAACTGCAACCAGTTTTTGTTTCCCGTCCCAATGGCTAATAATATCAAGATTTGCAGCATCGGCAATCTCAACATAATCCACTTTAAATCCTGCATTACTTAAGTTATCTGAGGCGGTTGCTTTAAGCTGATTCAATGACCCCGGCTTAATATGTTGCTTTAAATAGGTAAGTGTTTCAAAAATAGCCAGGGCCCTTTCTTTTTCCTGGTCTGAAAGGCGCATGTTTCTGCTACTCATGGCCAGACCGCTTTTTTCACGCAGGGTGGCACAAATGCTGATGCTGGTCTGAATGTGCTCTGTTTCAACCATTCTCTTTATTACCATACATTGCTGATAATCTTTTTGGCCCAGGAATAATTGATCACATATTATGATAGTAAGTAACCGGTGCACTACCTGGCAAACGCCCTGGAAATGTCCGGGCCGGTATTTTCCTTCCAGGACGGTTTCGAGGTAACCAAGATCATAGGTTTTCAGATTTTGGGTACCCCCGGGATACATTTCAGTAACCGAAGGAAGAAACAATACATCACAGCCTGCATCTTCCAGGATGTCAATATCCTTTTCAAGCGTGACCGGGTATTTTTCAAAATCTTTAGCATCATTGAACTGTGTGGGGTTTACAAAAATGCTGCAAACCGTTACCCCGCAGTTGTGTTTTGACGCATCAATAAGTGAAATGTGGCCCTGGTGCAAGGCCCCCATTGTAGGTACAAAGCCAATCCGTTTATTTTGTGAACGGCATATTTGTAAGTAATTGGTAATATCTGCGGCTTTCCTGAATAATATCATAATGCATGTAATTACACCTCAAATGCCTGTTGAACCTGATTTTACCGAAAAATATCGTACTTTTGCAGCCATTTCAAAAATATTACAGCAACAAACCAAGTGTAAATGAGTACAAAGAAAAGAATTTTATTTATTGCAAATGAAATGTCGCCTTACCTGGAGCTTACTGATTTTGCAGAAATCGTAAACAAGCTTGCTGTAAAATCAAACGACAGTGGTATGGAAGTTCGTTGTATCATGCCCAGGTTTGGTGTAATTAATGAAAGAAGACACCGGCTCCATGAAGTGGTACGGCTTTCCGGTATCAATGTTACAATTGACAATGACGATTACCCCCTTATCATCAAAGTGGCATCCTTGCCCAATGCCCGGTTGCAAATATATTTTTTAGATAATGATGATTACTTTAAAAGAAAATCAATTTTTACCGATGAAAAGGATAACTGGTTTGATGATAACGGGCTAAGAACTGTATTGTTCTGCAAAGGGGCACTGGAAACTGTGAAGAAGTTTGGATGGCCCCCGGATATCATCCATTGCAGTGGCTGGATGACGGGGCTGATACCTATGTTTATAAAGACTGCTTACAAAAAAGAACCGGTCTTCAGCAACAGTAAGATCGTGTACACCATTGGACAAAATACATTCAAGGAAAAGCTTGAGAAGGATTTTCTGAAAATGGCAACCATTAACGATCACGTTACCAAGAAAGAACTTGAATTTTTTAAAGACCTGAATAATGCTGCCATGTTCAATGGAGGCGCTGCTTTTGCAGATGCCATTACATTTGGTGCTGAAAAAACGGATAAAAAACTTGTTGAACAATATTCTAAGGTAAAAGGAAAGAAAGTTTTGAAGTATGATGCAGAAAGTGATTTAACAGACTATTTGCAATTGTATTCCGAACTTGCAAAATAGAAAATCTAACCGCCTTTCATAAAATTATTACTGTGCAAAAACGTATTCTGCCTTTAGCTGTTACTGCTTTAACCCTCATTTCTTTAATTGGCTGGAACTGTACTAAATTAGACACTACCGATATCGGGAGCGACCTGTTACCGGCAGTGGATAATGTTCACACCTTTGCTGATACCTTAATTATCAATACAACCCAGGGCATTTTTAATGATTCGGTCACCATCAGTAAATATGATGATTATGCTGTAGGTACTATCAATAACGATCCCCTTTTCGGCCGGACTACCGCCAATATTTACATGCAGCTAAAACCACCGTTTTACCCGTATTACTTTGGCAATTCGGGCGATACCATCACCGGGGCCGGTCTTGGTTTAGACTCAGTTGTATTGTGTTTAAAATATAAAGGATTCTGGGGAGACAGTAGCCTGCCGGTGGGGCTTCAGGTAAGGGAGGTCAACGATCCTGAATTCCGGGACTCTGTTGAGAAATATACAACCACCGCTTACAAACCCCTTGGCCTCGGAGCAGTACTTGGTTCTGTTAATGTTGATGTAAGAACTTTGGGCAATTATATTAAATATAATAACGGTAGAGACTCTGTGAACAACCAGATACGTATCAGGATGCCAAATGCCTGGGCTGCAGCATTGTTTGCAAGAGACAGTATTAAAACCAATTCCGGAAATAATGCTTTCTACTCTGATTCGGTATACCGTATTTTTTATAATGGCCTTGCTGTTTTAACCACCGGTGGTGGCAATGGTTTGATATACGCAAGCCTTTCTGATACTGCTACCAAACTGGAAGTACACTACAAAAGAAGAAATGGCGGAAAGATAGACTCTGTTTACAGTTCTTTAAGATTGAACCCAAGCCTTAGCGCCACAGCTGCCAATTACCCGGTTTCCAATACCAGTGACTTTATTCAGCGAGACAGGAATGGCTTTCCTGTAAAAACCAATACCGATCCTAACGTACATTACCTGCAAACAGCTCCGGGCACTTATGTGAACCTGCATATACCCGGACTGGCAAGTTTGTCGAACCGGATCATTCACCGGGCAGAGATCATTGTGGAACAGGTGCCCACCGATCCATTGCTGGATGATATTCTTTCAGCACCGAATTTCCTGTACCTCGATCTAAAGGATACGGGCACAACTAATAAATGGAAACCCATCTATTTCGATCTTAACACCGCCGAGGCATACGATCCGGATTATAAAACTGCCGTGCCCTATATTGCCAGCCAGATCGACTACCAGTATTATGGTGGTTACCGGAGAAGCAAGACAGATCCACTGACAGGTGGTACCATTAAATATTACAACTTCAATATTTCAAGGTATGTACAGCAGATCGTTACCCGGCATACCCCGGTCTATGATATGCGCCTGTATGCCCCCTTTAATTTGAATTATCCGCAATACTCCACCACCTTTATCCCTTACAGCAATAATATTGCCTATGGAAGGGTAAAGATCGGAAGTGGGTCAAATCCCAATTACAGGATGAAGCTCAGGATAGTGTATTCAAAAATCTAGCTTAAAGAATAAAATTGAAGTCCTCCCGAATTTTCGGGGGGACTTTGTTCTTTAACGCTTACAACCTTATCTTTGCAATCTTAAAAAAAATATATGCCATATTTATTTACATCAGAGTCGGTAAGTGAAGGTCATCCTGATAAGGTAGCAGACCAGATCAGCGATGCATTAATTGATAATTTCTTAGCTTTTGATCCAAGCAGTAAAGTTGCCTGCGAAACACTGGTAACCACAGGGCAGGTAGTGCTGGCCGGTGAGGTTAAAAGTAAAGCATACCTGGACGTGCAGGAAATTGCCCGGGGTGTTATCCGTAAAATAGGATATACCAAAAGCGAATACATGTTTGAAGCAAATTCATGCGGTATCCTTTCTGCTATTCATGAGCAAAGCGGAGATATCAATCAGGGGGTAGACCGTAAGAAGAAAGAGGAGCAGGGAGCCGGCGACCAGGGGATGATGTTTGGCTATGCAACCAACGAAACAGAAGACTATATGCCACTGGCACTGAACCTGGCACATAAATTACTGGAAGAGTTAGCAGCTTTAAGAAGAGAAAATAAGGCTATCAAATACCTCAGGCCCGATGCAAAGAGCCAGGTAACGCTTGAATATGATGATAATAATGTTCCTGTGAGGATTGATGCTATTGTGGTAAGTACCCAGCATGACGATTTTGGAAAAGATGAAGCGATGCTGGCAAAAATCAAAAAAGATATTATCAATATCCTGATACCAAGGGTAAAGGCCAAGTATCCTAAATATGCTCATCTTTTCAATAACAAGATCAAATATCACGTAAACCCAACCGGAAAGTTTGTGATAGGCGGGCCGCATGGCGATACCGGATTAACCGGCCGCAAGATCATTGTTGATACCTATGGCGGAAAAGGAGCTCACGGTGGAGGTGCATTTAGTGGTAAAGATCCCAGTAAGGTTGACCGCAGCGCTGCTTATGCAACCCGCCATATTGCCAAGAACCTGGTAGCGGCCGGTTTGTGTGATGAAGTACTGGTTCAGGTTTCTTACGCCATTGGTGTAGCGCAGCCAACCAGTATCAATGTGGTAACCTATGGCACTGCCAAAGTAAATTTAACCGATGGACAAATAGCTGAAAAAGTAATGCAGATGCCTTGCTTTGATATGCGTCCGTATTTTATTGAACAGCGCCTTAAATTACGCAACCCAATGTACAGCGAAACAGCGGCATACGGGCATATGGGCCGTAAACATGAAACTGTTGAAAAAACATTTACTTCACCCGATGGTAAAGTGGTTAAGAAAAAAGTAGAGCTTTTTACCTGGGAAAAACTGGATGCTGTTAAGGAAGTTAAGAAAGCATTCGGATTGAAATAAACAAAAGAAATAATTGAAAGAAACCGTCTCATTTATAAATGCGGCGGTTTTTTTTATTGCTGCTACGCAAAATTTTCATTCCCTCCCCGGGTGCACCGATCCTGGTCCCAAACAGTCCGTTACATGAACCCGGTTTCCCTGTTTCGTATGTTGACATTGTATTGGTTTTTAATTTTTGAAATTGCTGTTACGCAACGATGCCGGCTTTGTACGTTGCCAAACAAACTTACGGCCCGGGAAGGCAGAAACGATCAGGAGCTGTCGCATTTGTACCAAATTGTCGTTTTTGTACCAAATTGTCGTTTTTTTCTGACTGTTTGCTTCTTGTTTTGTTCGTGTTTTGTTCGGGATTTGTAGCTGTTTTAAGCTTGATTTAGCTACCAGGGTAGAACAAGGGTAGAACAAAACCACTCCAAAACCACTGCCAGTAAGCCTTTTGGCCGATTGTAAAAGTAAAAAGCGACATTTTGGTACAATTTGGTACAAAAGCGACAGCAAATTTGGAAAGGGTATTTCGCCTGCCGTAATATTGCCAAACAACTATAGTATGGTACTGTCACAACGCCCGGGAGTGCTGCCGGCCCCCGGATGGTAAAAGATCATCATAGTTATGAACCGTACTTACAAAAAAGGGCTGCCTTTTTGAGACAACCTTTTTTTGGGGTAGTTATAGTAGATGATCATTTATTGATAGCCAAGGAGATTACTGCAATTATAGAGCAATTTAATGGCTACGAGGTTTTATATGAAACCGATAATGGAAAGAATTTGATTGATCAATTCAAGGTCGGTACCAATATTCCTGATATTGTATTGATGGATATTTCGAAGCCGGTTATGAACGGATTTGAAACCACTGCCTGGATAAAGCAAAATCATCCGGCTATTAAGGTAATGGCATTAACCATGCAGGGTGATGATGATTCATTGATCAAAATGATCAAGTCGGGCGCCACCGGATACCTTAACAAGAATGTTCATCCTCTGGAATTGGAAAAAGCATTGAACGGGATCACCCAAAAAGGTTTTTACTATCCCGATTGGGCTACCAGCCGTGTACTTCATGCGCTGGCAAACGAAGCGGAATCTATAGAGAAAAATTTAAAACTTACTGCCCGTGAGATTGAATTCCTTGGTTTTTGCTGTTCTGAAATGACTTACAAGGAAATAGGAGAGAAGATGTTCTGTAGTTCCCGTACAGTAGAAAGTTATAGGGATTCTTTATTTGAAAAGCTGCATGTAAAAACAAGGGTGGCCCTGGCCCTGTATGCTGTAAAGATGGGTTTATATAAACTATGATCTATAATAGTTCCGCCATATGCGCCTCGAATAATCTCGGATATAGTCAACTATTATTTACTTAATTTTGGCCGATGAAGAATTTTCGTCAACATCAACATCATCGCCCCAAAAAAAGCAGCCTGGTTGTTGGCCGCAAAGCCGTTACCGAAGCCATGCAAAGCGGTAAACAACTGGAACGCATCTACCTCCAGACCACCGTGCATGGAGAAGCTATTGATGAAATCAAACGACTGGCGGAAAAAACGCAGACTCCGGTCAATAAAGTACCGGTTGAAAAACTGAATAACCTGAATGTTAGTAATCATGAAGGGTGTGTCGGACTTATTGCCAAAGTTCAATACCAGGACCTGCAGGATGTGATTTCCTTTGTGGTGGAAAAAGGAGAAGTTCCATTGCTGCTGATATTGGATGGCATAACGGATATAAGAAATATTGGCGGTATAGCCAGGAGCGCTTATTGTTTTGGTGTTCATGCTATCATTATTCCGGATAAAGGTGTGGGTGCATTAAATGAGGATGCAGTGCTTACTTCCGCTGGTGCACTGGAAAGGATTGCCGTATGCCGTGTTAGCAGCCTGATGAAAACTGTAGATGACCTGCACATGAATGGCATTAAAGTTTTTGCGAGCGAAATGAAAGCAGCAAAAAGAACCTACGAATGTAATTTTGCAGAGCCCTGTGCTATTGTGATGGGCGGGGAGGAGAAGGGTATTTATCCTGCATTATTAAAGATAAGTGATGAGAAATTCCAAATACCCATGACAGGCGATTTTGATTCACTGAATGTATCGGTGGCCACGGGTATTATTTTGTATGAAGTAATGAAACAACGCTCATGAGCCCGGATTCAAAAATTAAACTGGTTGAATGCCCCAGGGATGCCATGCAGGGATGGCCGCATCTTATTTCTACCCCCAAAAAGATTGAATACATCAACGAATTATTGAAAGTTGGCTTTGATACGATTGACTTTGGCAGTTTTGTTTCGCCAAAGGCCATACCACAAATGGCTGATACAGCCGAAGTGCTGAAAGGCCTGCGGTTGGAAGGCAGTAAGAGTAAATTACTTGCCATTATAGCCAATGAAAGAGGGGCACAGGATGCCATAGTATTTGATGAAATCAGTTATTTAGGTTTTCCATTTTCTGTTTCTGAAACATTTCAGAAGCGCAATACCAATTCAACCATAGCACAGTCCCTGGAAAGGGTGGAAGAGATACAGAACCTTTGTATAAAAAGCAAAAAGGAACTGGTTGTTTACATTTCCATGGGCTTCGGAAATCCTTACGGGGACCTGTACGATGAAGAAATTGTTTTTGAGTGGGTGAATAAGCTGGTGAAGATGGATATCAACATTATTTCGCTGGCAGATACGGTAGGTGTGGCAACTAAAGAACAGGTGTACACCATTACAAAGCACCTGGTTGATTCATTGCCTCAAATTGAGACAGGTGTACACCTTCATTCCACCCCGGTTAACTGGAAAGAGAAAACAGAAGCCGCACTGCAGGCAGGTTG
Organism: Ferruginibacter sp.; assembly: GCA_044226725.1. Taxonomy (GTDB): domain Bacteria; phylum Bacteroidota; class Bacteroidia; order Chitinophagales; family Chitinophagaceae; genus Ferruginibacter. The sequence goes on from JBGAGM010000006.1 coordinate 239,332, forward strand.
CAGACGATTTGACGGAGCCTTAAAAGGTATTGGCGGTTGCCCCATGGCTGATGATGAACTGGTAGGTAATATGAACTCAGAATTGATGATACCTTATTTTGAAGAACTTGGGTTACTGAACAATTTAGATAAAGAGGCTTTGCAAAAATGCAGTATGCTTGCATCAGAAATATTTATTTAGCCACCTGTAACACTCATGGACAGTAATAAAAACATTCGTGTAAATTTGTGTAATTAGTGGCAACAATATGGAATTCCATTTAGCATTTACTCCCAAACCTTTCGGGCAAAAGATAAGCCATCAACACCGTTTGTTGCTCATTGGATCCTGCTTCACTGAACAGATAGGCGCTAAACTTGCCAGCCATAAGTTCACTGTGCTGGATAATCCCAACGGGATTTTATTCAACCCGGTAAGCATTACCAAATCCGTTTTGTCCTGCATAGAAAATAAGCAATACAAAGATTCAGACCTTTTTTATCAAAACGAAAGCTGGAACAGCTGGGAACATCACAGCAGGTTTTCCCATCCTGATAAGGAAGAATGCCTGCATGGCATCAATGCATCACAGCAGAAAGCACACCAGTTCCTGAAAAATGCAGATTGGCTGCTGGTAACCCTGGGCTCTGCATTTGTATATGAAATGGAAAATCACGAAGTGGTTGCCAATTGTCATAAAGTACCAACGGATAAATTTAATAAACGGCTGCTGGCAGTTGAAGAAATAGTATCGGGCCTGCAAAAGATGATTGAAAAGACAAAGGCTTTCAATCCGGGTATCCGGATCATTTTTACCATCAGTCCTGTGAGGCACCTGCGTGATGGCTTTGTTGAAAATAACCGGAGTAAAGCCGCCCTGATACAAGCTGTTCACCGGCTTACAGAAACATACGGCGATTGTTTTTACTTTCCGGCTTATGAACTGGTAATCGATGATCTGCGAGACTATCGTTTTTTTGCTGAAGATATGGTTCATCCCAATTACGCAGCCACCAACTATGTGTGGGAAAAATTCATTGCAGCCTGTATTGATGAACCTTCGCAACAACTGATGAAAGAGATTGCGGTGATCATGGCTGCCAGGAACCATAAGCCTTTCAATCCTTCATCCGAACAACATAAAAAATTTCTGCAAACCCATTTGGAGAAAGTAAGGAAACTGCAACTGCAATTTTCTCATTTGGATCTCAAAGAAGAAGAGAACTTCTTTAAATCCTGATCGCAGGTTTCTCCCGCAGGTACGAAGGGGATCAATGTATCCTGTCGCCCCGGATCTCCATTTCCTTCATCAGGTCTTTTTCATATTTCAGCCATTCGGCCCAGCGTTTGCGTACAACCTTTTTATCCATGTAATGCTCGGCAAGTGTTATGAACAGGGTGTAATGACCCGCTTCACTTTCCATGAACCTCCGGTAAAAGTTGCGCATGTAAGCGTCATCCAGTCCTTCGCTCAGGCGTTTGAAGCGTTCGCAACTGCGGGCCTCTATCAATGCCATGATGAGCATCTGGTCGAGGAATCTTTCCATGGGGCTGCCATCCTTTTTCTGGAACTGCAGCAGGGCATTCACATACACATCCTTTCTTTGCTTGCCCAGCTTTAACCTGCGCTTCTTCAATTCGGCAATCACCGCCCTGAAATGTCCCCATTCTTCGGTAACGATGGGAGCCAGTTCTTCCACCAGCAATTCCTTTTCGGGATTCTTTGTAATTAAAGAAATGCAGGTGGTGGCCGCTTTTTGTTCGCAGTAGGCATGGTCTGTCAATATCTCCTCCAGTTGCAATTCCGCCAGGTTCACCCAGCGGGGGTCACTTGGTAATTTAAGGCCCAGTATATTCTTTACATCAGTGCTTATTTCTTTCATGCTACAAAAATAAAAAGTTGCCTTTGCAATAAAGGCAACTTTTAAAATTAAATGTATTCGGCAATTAATCTGCCTGGAATTCGAAATCTGCCAATCCTGCAACATAAGTTTGATCTGCATTGGTCGGGAACTTACGTGGTGTGGAAGTAGAGCTGCTGATCCATTGATAACCCTTAATGCTGATGTTTCCGGCAGTAATGGGATAAGCAAAGGTGCTGCTGCCCACTGGTCTGATCTCGTACCAGTTGCTGGATGACCATAAAGAAACCAGGTATTCTTTGCCCGTTGTTACCGGAACGGCTGTGGAAAGCGTGCTGAAAGTCAGCGTGCCTGCAGCCTGTGTAATCGTGGCTTCACCAATAGCGGTTTGTGTACTTGCTCCAATCTCCCATAATGTTACCCTGTAACTGCCGGCAGTTGGCATTTTGCAGGCAAGTTTGGTGATCTTACCATTCTTAATCACAGAAAACTTACAGCCATATTCATAACCACCGCTCCCGCTGGCAGTTATGGTTGTGGGCAAAGTAACAAAGAACGTGGTGTTGATAGGTGCCGATTGCGGGGATTCGGGAGTATAAACAGTCTCTGTTTTTTTACAGGATGCTGATACAAGTAATAAACCTGCAGCCAGCATGAATAGCGTTTTTTGTTTCATTTTTTTTATTTTGGTTAATTGTTGATTGCAAAGTTATAATCAGGTTTTTTGCTGTGCAATACCATAAAAGTGGTACATATGTCAGCACATTTTAATTGGTCATTGTTTTGTAACAGTAAAAAGGCCAACCCCGGCTGTATAAGTACCCAGGCCGATAGTACCATTCATTACGGTGGCGCCGGCCGAGAATTTACCGGATAAAGTGTAATCTGCACTTGAGCCTGCATACCTGTAAGCAGCTCTAACACTATCGGCCACCATTTGCCAGGTGCCGGTAGCCACATCAATGGCAGTACTGTTATTACCGGTTATTTCAACAGTGCCATTTGCTTTGAAGTTGATGGTAAAAGCATATGTGGGGTTACCGGGCGCCGTACCATATTGTCCGGTACCTGACCAGGTTCCTTCTGGTGTTGTATTGGGAGAAGAGGTTGTATCGTCTTTACTGCATGAAATAAAAAACGAAAGAATCAAAACCACAGGGATCATTATAAAGAAATTCCTTTTCATAGTATTTGTTTTAAGTTGTTAGCTAAAAATTACAGGTATGATAAAACAAACATCATACCATAGCCCGTGAAACGTTAATTCCGGTGGAAAAATCCCTTGCAGAATTGTTATTTTCATATAAAAGACAGTATTAAACCAGATTTCAGTATTTTACGTTAAATAATATTCTTTATGAGGATTATTCCCTTTTTAATAACAGCTGCTGTAACAACCGGGTTAGTGGTTACTTTAAACACCAGGCTGAAAATTGGTGGAAAAGAGGCCCCTGCATTCGGAAGTTTTTTGAGCCCGCAACACGGATTTTGGCAAAATGCAGAACCTGCAGCGGGCGATTTTAATGCCAACCTTCAATTTCCCCAGCTCAACGGTAAAGTGGATGTGTACCTGGATGACCGGCTGGTTCCGCACATATTTGCGGAGCAGGAGAATGACGCCTATTTTGTACAGGGCTTTTTGCATGCCAAATTCCGCCTCTGGCAAATGGAACTGCAAACTTTTGCTGCCGGCGGCAGGGTGAGTGAGATACTGGGAGAAAAAGGGCTTGAGCATGACCGTGAGTTCAGGAGACTGGGCATGGTATATGCTGCAGAAATTGCTTTGCAGGAGGTTAATAAGGATCCTGTTATTAAATCGGAATGCGATGCTTACACGGCAGGTGTGAATGCATACATTGAAACGCTTACAGAGAGTTCGCTGCCGCTTGAATATAAACTTATTGGCTATAAGCCGGAAAAATGGACTAATCTTAAGACCTCCCTCTTTCTGAAGTATATGAGTTATGACCTGGCAGCACGTGACGATGATTTTGAAATGACGAATGCGAAAAGTTTTTTCAGTACAGATGACTTCCTTAAATTATATCCTGCGATACAGGATTCCCTGGACCCGATCATTCCGAAGGGAACCATTTTTGAAAAGCAAAAAGTATTTCCTGTTGCGCCGGCAAATGCTGATTCCGTTTATTTTAAAAACCAGGACCTGGCTGTAAGCGAATACTCAAAACCCGACCCGTCCAATGGCAGTAATAACTGGGCTGTTAGCGGCAGTAAAACAAAAAGCGGCGCTCCCATATTGTGTAATGATCCCCACCTGGGCTTAAACCTTCCATCGCTGTGGTACGAAGTACAGATATCCACGCCGGCTTTTAATGCTTATGGTGTAAGCTTCCCTGGTGCGCCGGGCGTCATAATAGGTTACAACGACAGTTGTGCATTTGGTTTTACAAACGGGGGCCGGGACGTAAGGGATTACTATGAAATTAAATTCAGGGATGACAGCAGGAAGGAGTACCTGTTCAACGGCAATTACCAGGCTACCAAATTCAGGGTGGATACCATCAAAATTAAAGACAAACCTGATTTCATAGATTCAGTTGCATACGTGCAGCTGGGCAATGACTGGTGCCCCGTAATGTACGACCGGTCCTTTTCAGGAGGCCGGAGCAGCAGCAATAAATATTATGCTGTTCGCTGGAAGGCCCATGATGCCAGTAATGAACTGAAGATATTCAATATGCTGAACCGTGCCAAGAACTATGCTGATTATTCAGCTGCAGTTACCAACCTGCACACGCCGGGGCAGAACTGTGTGTTTGCCTGCAAGAACGGCGATATTGCTTTACGTACACAGGGCGAATGGCCGGCTAAATGGAAGGGACAGGGCGATTTTGTGATGCCGGGTGTTGATACCGGTTATTTATGGCAGGGTATGATACCCCAGGATGAAGTGCCGTATCAATATAACCCCGAAAGAGGTTTTGTGAGCAGCGCCAATCAAAAACCCGTGGATGATAATACTTACCCTTATTATTTGGGAAGAGATTATCCTATGTACCGCGGCATTGAGATCAACAGCAGGCTAAAAACCATGACAGGCATTACTCCTGAAGATATGATGGCCCTGCAAACAGATAATTTTAATGCACCGGCAGCCATGCTGATGCCGTTGTTGCTGAGGAATATCAATGAAACAGCTTTAAGCAGTGATGAAAAAAAATACTTTGACCTGTTAAAAGGCTGGAATTTAAGAAATGACGCAGGCTCCGGGGGAGCTACCGTGTTTGAAGTGTTGTGGGCGAATTTGCAGGATACTATTTTCAATGATGAATTCAGCAAGGCGCCCAGGGTGATCATGCGCCCCTTTGAATCCACTTTGCTGGAAGCGCTCTTAAAAGATACAGCCTATAAATTTGTAGATAATATTTCAACACCCCAAACCGAAACACTGGCAGATGATGTTACCGCAGCATTCAAATTAACAAGTGTAATTTTAAAAAAGGCCGAAACTGCAGGTAAACTGGACTGGGATAAGTACAAAGCCACCCATATTGACCACCTGGCCAAACTGGAACCTTTCAGCCGGATGAATTTACCCATCGGCGGAGGGGTGCACAATATCAATGCAACCAAAGAGAAGCATGGCCCCAGCTGGCGAATGGTCATCAGCCTTACTGCAAAAACAGAGGCCTATGGTGTTTATCCCGGCGGGCAAAGCGGCAACCCGGGCAGCAAATACTATGATAATTTTGTTGACCAGTGGACTGCGGGCAAGTATTATTCGCTGTGGCTGATGACAAAAGAAGAAGCCGGCGATAAACGGGTGGTTGCAAAAATGAGTTTTAGTAAATAAATCAATCAATTTGAAGATTTGGAAATTAGTTGATTGGGAGATTTTAAATCAATCACCAAACCTGCCTGCCGGCAGGCAGGTCTTCAAATCACCAAATCATCAAATCTTCAAATCATCAAATCACCAAATCTTCAAATCAACAATATGAAATTCGTAGTGTCCTTAATACTAACTGCCTTATTGAGCTTTGCTCTCTGTTTATTTTTACCTTGGTGGAGCATTGCCCTGGCTGCTTTTGCAGTGGCAGCATTAATACCCCAAAAACCATTGAAGGCTTTTCTTACTGCATTTGCTGCCCTGTTCCTCTTGTGGGGGGGCTTAAGTTTTTGGATAAGCAATAACAATGAAAACCTGCTGGCTCATAAAATATCGCAGCTGATGTTAAAGTCCGACAGTCCTGTTGCACTCATTTTCCTCACTGCTTTTATTGGTGCACTGGTGGCCGGTTTTGCAGCGCTGGCGGGCAGTTACCTGCGTAAATCCAAAGCCTGAGGTTTTTGCGTTTATCATTTTTTAGAGATTGTGTAACAAAATCGGTACTACTTTTGTTATACTCAAAATAATTTATGCCAAGGATCTTATTCTTTTTCTTCATCTTACTATCCAATACATCCTCAGCCCAAAAAATTTACGGTACAGTATTTTCTGACAGGGGAGATTTGCTGCCCTATGCTTCCGTGACGATAAAGGGAACATCCATTGGCACCAGTGCAAATGATAAGGCTAAATTCTCCTTTACGGTTTCCCCGGGAACTTACACAGTTGTTTGCCAGCATATTGGTTATAAAACCCAGGAGAAGGTGGTTACGGTTAAAAATGAGGATGCCGAACTAACTTTTATTATTGCTGCACAGCAACTGGATATGACCGAAGTGGTGGTGAAGAGCGGGGAGGACCCTGCGTACGCAATCATCAGGCAGGCAATAAAAAAACGCCCTTTTTATGATGACCAGGTACAGCGTTTTGAATGTAACCTGTACACCAAGGATATGATGAAACTGCGCAAGCTTCCCAAGCAGATACTTGGCAGAAAAATAAAGGAAGAAGATGTAAAAGACATGGGGCTCGATTCTTCCCGTAAAGGAATCATTTACCTGGCCGAATCGGAAGCGAAAGTGTATGTACAACAGCCCGATAAATTTAAAATGGAAGTGCTTAGCAGCAGGGTAAGCGGCAGTGATGGTTTTGGTTTTACCTTTCCCACTTTCATCAGCTTTTATAAAAATAATATTTCTGTTTTCCTGGACAGGCTGAACCCGAGGGGATTTGTTTCGCCCATTGCTGATGCCGCCATCAGTATGTATAAATTCAAATACCTGGGCAGTTTTTATGAGGATGGAAAAGAGATCAACAGCATACAGGTAATTCCCCGGCGCACGTATGAACCCGTATTTTCCGGCACCATCAATATCACCGACGGTGACTGGCGCATCCACAGTCTTGACCTGGTATTAACCAAAACCGCACAACTGGAGATCGTTGATTCCCTGCATATCATTCAGCAGCATGTGCCTGTGGGCAACGATGTGTGGAGGGTAAAGAACCAGCGAATTAATTTTACGTTCAAGCAGTTTGGGATTGATGCCATCGGCAATTTCGTATCTGTTTATTCAGATTATAAGATCAACCCGGTATTCCCCAAAAACAGGTTTGATAAAGTGATCGTAAAATATGATACCGCCTCCAATAAAAAACCGGTTGAGTACTGGGATAGTATCAGGCCCATGCCGCTCGAAGCAGAAGAACAAATGGATTATAAGGTAAAGGATAGCCTGTTCCTGGTAAATAAGGATTCCATATTAAGCCAGCAATCGGTTGATTCGCTGAATAAGAAGCAGGGCAAATTAAAATTGTACGATGTTTTCTGGAAAGGATTGAAACGCACCAAATACACGGTTAATGGTAATCACAGCTGGGGCGTGGAGCCGCTATTGCAGGGGCTGGAATATAATACAGTGGAAGGGCTGGTGTTGAATGTGAATCCTTATTACAACCGGTACATGAAAAAGATAAAGACCAATTTTTCATTAGAACCAACGATACGTTATGGATTCAGTAACACACACCTGAATGCCTGGGCCGACCTTATTTTCCGCACCCGCGACTGGGAAACAGATAAAAAAATAAGAAGACAAACCTGGATTGTTTCCGGTGGTAAAAGAGTGAGCCAGTTTAATAACGATAACCCCATCACCAAACTGGCCAACTCCATCAGCACCCTGTTGTACGGGGATAATTATATGAAGATCTACGAGAATTATTTTGCATCTGTAAGTTTCAGCAAAAGGTATGAAAGCGGCCTGCGTTTCAATGTAAGTGCTTTATACGAAGACAGGATTCCGCTCAGCAACACAACTGATTTTGTAATTTTCAAAAACAATGTAAAAAATATCACCCCTAATTTTGCTTACAAAGACAGTGTGGCATATCCTTCGGTGGCCCACCAGGCTTTTATAGTAGGATTTGATATCAGCATCAAGCCGGGTCAACGGTATATTCAGTACCCCAACCGCAAAATGTCGCTGGGTTCCAATTATCCCACACTCAGCCTTAGTTATTCAAAAGGTATTCAGCAAATCTTTGGAAGCGATGTGAATTTCGATAAATGGCGTTTTAGTGTGAGTGATGATAAGAATTTCAAACTGGCAGGATTGATGAAATATAAAATTGGCATCGGAGGGTTCCTGAACAGCCGGAAACTGTACATCCAGGATTACCAGCATTTTAATGGCAACCGTACCTTAAGGGCCAGCGAATATCTCAACAGTTTTCAACTGGCCAGGTATTACGACAACAGCACCATCAGTTCATTCTATACTTATGGCCATTTAGAGCATCATTTCAACGGGTTGCTCACTAACAAGATCCCTTTGTTCAAGAGATTGAACTGGAACCTTGTGGGAGGCAGCAATGCATTTTATGTAAACAGTAAAAACAATTATGTTGAAATTTTTGCAGGACTTGAAAATGTGCTGAAGCTGTTCAGGGTGGATTTTGTAGCAGCTTACAACAATGGAAGGTCCGCAGCAACCGGCATCAGGATAGGAACCGGGGGTATATTGGGAGGCAGTGTGGACAGGAACAATTCACGGAGCCGCCGCAGTTCAATTACGTTATAATCCTGTTTAATCATATCTTTGCCACGCAATTTGGTTTGCCCTGCAAGCATCCAATCTTCAGATATCTGGTCTTACGATCCCGTTTTGAACAGATAGAAACAGATTTCCCGCACATTGGTCAGACGAGGACGTAAGACCAGGTAAGGGATCAAATTATTAAACTATGGCAGTATTACACAACCGGGTTTCCCAGGCGGAACTTAAAGCGCTTTTGTACGCAGAAACAGAACATCGTACCACCATTTCCTTTTACCAGTATTTCCCAATAGACGATCCCAAACAATTCAGGGACGATCTTTACCGTGCTTTGAATGCGTTAAAGGTATTCGGCCGCATCTATGTGGCCACCGAAGGCATCAATGCACAGATCAGTGTGCCGGACAGCAAGGTGGATGCATTCAGGGATTATCTTGATACGATACCGGCGCTGCGTGGTATACGGCTGAATATAGCAGTGGACGATGATGGAAAATCATTCTGGGTACTTAAAATTAAAGTGCGTGAGAAGATCGTAGCAGATGGTATCACGGATCCTGCTTTCAGTATGCAGAACAAAGGAAAGTATGTGAATGCAGCCCAGATGAACGCATTGCTGCAGGAAGAAGATACTGTGGTGATAGACATGCGCAATCATTACGAGTATGAAGTGGGGCATTTTGAAAATGCCATCGAGATACCCAGTGATACCTTCCGGGAGCAATTACCCATGGCAGTGGAAATGATGCAGGATAAGAAGGACAAGAACATCATCATGTATTGTACGGGCGGCATCCGTTGTGAAAAGGCCAGCGCTTATATGCTGCACCATGGTTTTGATCACGTGTATCACCTTGAAGGAGGAATCATTAACTACGCCAGGCAGGCAAAAGCGGCAGGGCTGGAGACCAAATTCATCGGCAAGAATTTTGTTTTCGACGACAGGCTGGGGGAGCGGATCACAGATGACATCATTGCCAAATGCCACCAGTGCGGCAAACCTGCTGATACGCATACCAATTGTAAGAATGACGGGTGCCATTTACTGTTCATCCAGTGTGCCGAATGTGCCAAACAATTTGATGGCTGCTGCACAGCTGAATGCCAAACCATTTACAAACTGCCATTGGAAGAGCAGGCAGCCCTGCGCAAGGGAATTGATAAAGGAATGATGGTATTCAATAAAAGCAAGAAGAGGCTGAGGCCGAGGCTGGATGAAATGAATAAAAATGCTGGTGGAGGGCAGTAATAAAAGGTGGCAGTTTTGTTAACCGCCACCTTATTAAACAATACTAAACACTTAACCCTTTAATCAATTTATACTCGGGAGAATTATTGTTGTACTGGCTTGAAACAGCATCCTTGATGCGCAGTACTTTTTCTTTAAGTAAATCGTAATTTTCAATTCGCTTCTCTTTATCTTTCTTCAAATTACCAAATGCGGCCGTAACATCATCATTGGTTTGGCCTAGTTGCAGCAATTTGGCATTCAGTTCATCAATGGTAATCTTCTTATTGGCCGGTTTGTATTTATCCATCTTACTGAGTTTGGATACCAGATCTGCAAAGTTCTGCTTCATACTGCCAAAAGACTTGTGAGACTGGCTTACTTCATCTTCTTCGGGTATGGAATCTTTTTTACCCGATTTTTTGGGTTTATCGCCCCGTATACCTGTGGTAAGGCGGCTTACATCTGCCATTTCTTTAGATTCTTTACTGTAAACCGAGCTGATTGCTTTGGCAATAGGGCTCATCAGTTTTTCAACGGAATCGGAAGCTTTGATATACAGTTGCTGGCGTGCTTCCACGGCAGCACTGTAAGCGGTCAGGTTTTCGGCCAGCTGCTTGTTATCTGCTTCAATACCGTTAATAAAAGCACTGAGGGCAGCAGCATCATGATCGGGTGAAGGGGGCTGGTAACCGGCAAAGCTTTTCAAATGAACGCAAACGGATTTGGCGTTGGCTAATTTTGAGCCATAGGTTTTTTCTGAAGTAGAAGACATAGTGTAGGTTTTATAGTTAATAAATAAGGTACGGAAATGTAAATCCGGGTAAAATGTCAATGCAATAACAGGTTCATGAAAGGTTTTTGCTGGTATATTTACTTTACCCGTGGTAAACTGCTATTGCATTTACATCCTGAGCAAACCCAAAATGTATGAAAATGATGTAAACATTGTTTAATTAAATTAATAATCTGGTTAATATAATCGCCTAAAAGGTTGATTAAATAGTAAGACTGTTTAATACAATGCAAAAAGCGTTAAGGAAATGTGAAAGATTGTTTAATGCAACCCGGAAAAGGGTTGAATAATTGCTAAAACTGTTTAATGAGAGGGGCAAAAGGTTGAAGATCAGGCTTAAAAGGGGGCAGACAGATACCAGGGTATCTAAAAAAATCAGGACTTGTCCTGGTGTAAGATCAAGTCCTGGCTAATTCATTATTGCAGTACGTGCAAGGCACTCCATGACCGAACATTAAGGCTTTTTAAAACTGAAATCTATAATTTTTAAAATCAATTACTTATTAAACCCCCAGTTTCTCCAATTCCTCCACAACCAACCTCTCCGTTTCCTCATCACTCAGTTCAACCGGCACAAACTTTTCCCCGATGATCTTTTCGTACAGTTCGATGTAGCGGTTACTGATGGTTTGCACCCATTCATCTGTCATTTCGGGCACGGTTTGTCCTTCTTTTCCCATGAAGTTATTGGCTATCAGCCATTCCCTTACAAATTCCTTGCTCAGTTGTTTCTGGCGTTCGCCTTTGGCCTGCCTGTCTTCAAAACCATCAGCATAAAAATAGCGTGAGGAGTCGGGGGTGTGTATCTCGTCCATCAGCACAATTTCGTTGCCGATCTTTCCAAACTCGTATTTGGTATCCACCAATATCAGTCCCTGCCTGGCAGCAATTTCCTTACCTCTTGCAAATAGTTGCAGGGCATAGCTAACCAGGGTTTGCCATTCAGCTTCAGTGGCCAGGCCTTTTTCAATGATTGCTGCGGGATCAATGTCCTCATCATGCCCCTGCTCGGCCTTGGTGCTGGGCGTGATGATGGGGGAGGGAAAGTAGTCGTTCTCCTTCATCCCCCCGGGCATGGCAGCGCCGCACAAAACACGCTGACCGGAGGCATAGGTGCGCCAGGCATGGCCTGTGAGGTTGCCCCTGACCACCATCTCTATTTTGAAAGGGCTGCATTTTTTCCCAATGCTTACGTTGGGCGCCGGTACCGATATCAGCCAGTTTGGGCATATATCTTTGGTGGCATTCAGCATATTGGCTGCAATCTGGTTTAAGACCTGTCCTTTAAAGGGTATCGGGCGTGGTAAAATGACGTCGAAAGCGGAAATGCGGTTGCTGGCAAACATTACCAAATAATTGTTGGAAATTGAGTAAACATCTCTTACTTTGCCTGAGTAAAAACCCGTTTGCTGCTTAAATTTTAGCGATTTCATACAGCTAAAATACCAAGGCCGGGTTTAAAACAATTTTTTTGTGCAGATAAGTTGTTAACAGGCCTGAAAAATAAATTTTTCAGGTAGAAATAAGGTGCTTATTTTGCTTAAATATTTAAAACCAAAAAACGAGATATGAGAAAAGCTACAAGCTATTTGGTTGCATTTTTATTGGCCAACATCTTCACGATGACCGCCTTTGCACAAAATGTGACCATTAACGGCAATGTCAGGAACAGCAGTACTAAAGAAGGGTCTGGAGCTGTTTCCGTTGTTGTAAAAGGGGAAGACAATGGTACTTTTACAGATGACAAGGGAAATTTCAAATTAACAGTTAAAAAATTGCCGGTTACCATCCTGGTTTCTTCGGTTGGATATGAATTGCAGGAAGTAACAGTTTCAGATGCCGGAAAGCCTGTTCAGGTTGAGTTTAAACCTACCAATATATTAGGCCAGGAGGTTGTGGTTGCGGCCAACAGGGTTCCCCAGAAGATACTGGAATCACCGGTTTCTATTGAAAGGATCAGTGCAGCTACTATCCGAAATGCTCCCGTTAGCAGCTATTACGATGTGGTTTCTTCTATGAAAGGTGTGGACGTAACCACTTCTTCATTAACGTTTAAAACCCCCACCACCCGTGGTTTCAACAGCAGTGGTAATACCCGTTTCAACCAGCTGGTGGATGGTATGGATAACCAGGCTCCCGGTCTTAACTTCTCAGTAGCCTCCATCATTGGTTTAAGTGAACTGGATGTTGATAATATGGAATTGTTATCAGGTGCGTCTTCGGCCTTATATGGCGCCGGCGGTATGAACGGAACCTTACTGATCAACAGCAAGAACCCGTTCAAATACCAGGGTTTATCTGTGCTGGTTAAAGAAGGTGTGATGCATGTTGGTTCAAACAGCCAGCGCCCTGCATCTGCTTATCATAACTGGACAATGAGATGGGCCAAAAAAATAGGTAACAGGTTTGCCTTCAAGATCAATGCAGAGTTGCTGCAGGCTAAAGACTGGCAGGGAAGGGATTACAGGGATTATCAGCGGGCAGCAACCGGTGGTAATGTAAAAGCCGGTACCAGGGCTTCTGATCCAAACTATGATGGTATCAATGTGTATGGCGATGAGACAACTGCCGAGATCAGGAGTGCCGTACTGAACGCCATTGGCGCCACAGCTGCACCTTTCTTAAAGAATTTCATTGATACGCTGAACGGTGGTGCACCCATCAACGTATCACGTACTGGATACACAGAGAAAGAAGTTACCAACCCTAATACCGTGAACTTTAAACTGGGGGCTTCTTTACACTACAAGGTAACCAAACACACCGAAGCTACTTTTGCTGCTTATTGGGGAACAGGTAATACTGTGTACACCGGTAGCGAAAGATACTCTTTGAAAGATTTTAAAATGGGCCAGTACAAACTGGAGTTCAATAACAGGTACTGGAACCTGAGGGCTTACACCACCCAGGAAAATGCCGGTGAATCTTACAACACAACTGTAGCCACCCGTTTATTTAACGAAAGCTGGAAACCCAGCGGTGGTGCCACCGGCTGGTTCTCTCAATATGCACAAACCTACCTGGCATTACGCCTTGCAGGTGCCACAGATGCAGATGCACACACAGGCGCCCGTGCCACTTCAGATGTTGGCCGTCCGCTTGCCGGCAGTGCACAATTCACCAAGTCTTACGATTCTATCCGCAAGATGCCGATCAAACTGGGCGGTGCGTTGTTGCTGGATAAATCAGACCTGTACAGCCTGGAGGGCAACTACAACATGAGCCACTTAACCGGCAAATGGGTTGACCTGCTGATTGGCGGAAGCTACAAACAATATGTACTGAATTCAGAAGGAACCCTGTTTGCTGATTCTATCAAGCCGGTAAAGATATCTGAATATGGAGCTTACATGCAGCTGAGCCGTAAGATCATGGACAGGCTGAATATCACCGTATCTGGCCGCTATGACAAGAATGAGAATTTCAAAGGAAGGGTTACACCGAGGGCAACAGCGCTGATCAAGATCAAGGAGAATAACAATTTCCGTTTATCATATCAAACAGCATATCGTTTCCCGTCTAACCAGCAACAATTCATTAACCTGGCAGTGGGAAGTAATGTGCGCCTGATCGGTGGTAACCCCGGCTTCAGGGAGTTGTTCAACTTTGCAGGCAAACCAATTTACGATTTTGATGCTTTAAGGGCTGGTAACATTGTTCAGTTTACCCCGGTTGACCTGAAGCCTGAATCACTGTCGTCCTTTGAAGCAGGTTTCAAAGGCCTGATGATGCAGGGTAAATTACTGGTGGATGTTTACGGCTATTATGGAACTTACAAAGACTTCTTAGGCCGTAAAGTAACGGTGCAAAAGATCGGTGCAGGTTCAATCGCTTTATCTGATACTTTGAATGGTTACAGGTATTCAATACCGGTTAACTCTACTGATAAGGTTAAATCATACGGCTTTGGTTTGAGCCTGGATTACAGGTTGCCATGGAATTTCACTATCGGTGCCAACGTAGCTTCCGATATCCTGAAAGACGTACCAAGCAATTTTGTGGCTTATTTCAACTCGCCTAAATACAAAGCCAATGTTAACATTGGTAATTCCGGTTTTGGTCCGGGCAAGCGTTTAGGATTTAATGTGGCTTACCGCTACCAGGGAGCATTCCTGTACCAGGGCGACTTTGCAACAGGAAATTTACCTGTGGTACAAACACTGGATGCCCAGGTTAGTTTGAAACTGCCTAAAGCAAACAAATCAGTTATTAAACTGGGTGCAACCAATTTACTGAACCAATACTATTATAACGCTATCGGTAACTCACAGGTGGGTGGTATCTACTACCTGAGCTTTGGTTATAATATCTACTAATCGTTCGGCGTAAACTGATCAAACAAAAACAACTAAAATTTTAACTATGAAGTATATAACTAAAAAGGTAAAGATCCATTTTCTGCTGGCTGTTTCAGCGATGATGTTCATTTTATCTTCCTGTAATAAAGATGTGGAGCAGTTTACAACACCGGTTGTAACCACGCCAACCACACCTGCCCTGGGCGAGACCATTGCAACGATAGCTGATGACAGTTTGTATTACCACCTGATTGTAAGAGGAAATATGCTGACCACCATTAATACTAAGTCGAACATCTTCACCATGGTGGTGCCCAACAATGCGGCGATGAGGCAATTTGTAGCTGTAGCATCAGGCGGATTGTTACCAGTTGGTACCCCGGATGCAACTGTTGCGAAATTCCTGGACAGCACCCTGGTGGTTGCTGCTGGCCCTCCGGTAGTTCTGGCTGGTGTTCCAAGAACAACTGCAGCACAAATTGTTAGCTACAATATGATGCCGCAGTCAATCACAACGGCCAATGTTCCAAACACATTCCCTAATTTCTATTATCCAACTAACCTGAACCCTACTTCGGGTGCCAGTTTTAATCCATTAGTAAGGTTGCTAACATTCCCCAGCACCCGCAATGGTAACTGGATAAACAATATTCCTTTAACAGCGGTGAATGCCACAGCGGCCAATGGCATCATCCATACAGCTGCGGCCCTGCCTGCACCTCCATCAAAAGTGCTGGCACAAAGGATCTTCGCCGATGCTGATATGACTTATTTTGCGGCTGCGGTAAACCGTGCTGATAGTGGAGTTTCTCCTACAACCTCTGCCAGCCTTGTTTGGGTGCTGAGCAATTTTGGTCCTAATGTTACTGTATTTGTACCAACTAACACGGCATTTCAGAACCTGATATTCGGACTGGTTTACCAGCAGGTTTTTGCAGCTACCGGTAGTGTTGCCATAGCCACAGCCCAGGCAAATGCAGCTGTGGCTGCTGGTCCGGCTTTCTTAAGCACCAATGCCGTTTCCACCCAACTGGTGAAAGGCATCGTTGTTTATCATATGCTGGGTAGCAGGGCTTTCACCAACAACTTCCCTACAACAGCTACTTCTTATCCAACCCTGCTGAACAGTGCGGTTCCGGCCCATCCGGGTGTAAGTCTTACCTGCACTTTCACTGGTCCGATCGTTACAGCAGCCACTGTTAAGGGAGTTGCCAATGCAACTGCGTCTACCATCTTAATTAACCCAACGCCTGAGCCAAATGGCACCAGCGACCAGTTCTTTATTAATGGAACTATCCATAAAATAAACCAGGTATTGTTGCCTCAATAATACTTTAGCTAATACAATAAAACGGGCTTCTGGATTCAGAAGCCCGTTTCCTTTTGGGGGCACTGGCATAAATTTGTATCTTTAATAAAAATAATTATATGGGACTTGTGTATGCAGAGATCACTTTAATTAATGGTGAAGATCTGATTTTAGCCAAAAGGAATATTATCGGGGAAGATGAAATAAAGCATATGAATGTAAAAATGCTGGTAGATACTGGTGCATATATGATGGCCATAAATGAAACTATTCAGGAACAACTTCAATTGCCTGTACTGGAAAAAAGGAAAGCGCAAATGGCAAATGGTAATGTGGAAGAATACGATGTGGTTGGACCAATAGAAGTCAAGTTTAAAAATAGAAGAACTGTGTGCAATGCGATGGTCTTATCTGGAGATAATGAACCCTTATTAGGAGCAATACCAATGGAGGATATGGACGTACTGATACATCCACAGCGTCAGGAAATGATTGTAAATCCTGAACATCCTTATTTTGCTCAAATGAAAATGAAATAACAGGTGTTTGGCCATTAAGTGGCCTCTTTTTGCTTTAAGTATTTTGGTATAGAGAGCCCTGTTATCACTACAGGGCGTTGTAGCGGCCTGGCAGCTACACATTAAACCTGAAGTGCATGATGTCCCCGTCCTGCACCAGGTATTCCTTACCTTCAATACGCAGCCTTCCGTTCTCCCGGCAGGCGGCTTCTGAGCCATATTTCAAAAAGTCATCGTAAGCAATTACTTCAGCCTTGATGAACCCTTTTTCAAAATCGGTATGGATGACACTGGCAGCCTGCGGGGCTTTCCAGCCTTTTTCGATCGTCCAGGCACGTACTTCCTGCACACCGGCAGTGAAGTAAGTAGATAGGTTTAAAAGTTTATAAGTTGAATGGATAAGGCGGTCAAGGGCCGGCTCCACCATTTTATACTCTTCCATGAACATGGCCTTGTCCTCGGGATTGTCAAATTCAGCGATCTGCGATTCAATGGCATTGGTCATTACGATCACTTCATTGCCTTCGTTCTTCACGGCTTCTATCAGGGCATCGGAATATTTATTGCCTGTGTGCATGCTGGCTTCATCCACATTGGCCACATAGAGGATATGTTTATCAGTAAGCAGGAACAGGTCGGCTATGGCCGTTTTCTCTTCCTTGCTTAATCCAAGTGCAATGATATTCTTTCCTTCCTCCAGGTGTTTTTTGCAACGGGTAAGTATTTCCAGTTCGGCCTTCATCTTCGGATCTGTTTTGGCCATCTTCTCGGTACGCTGCATTTTCTTTTCCACGCTCTCCAGGTCTTTCAGCTGCAGTTCGGTTTCAATGATCTCCTTATCGCTTACGGGGTTAATGGCGCCTTCCTCCCTCAGGATATTATCATCCTCAAAACAGCGTACCACGTGGATTATGGCATCCACTTCCCGGATATTGGCCAGGAACTTATTGCCCAGGCCTTCGCCCTTGCTGGCGCCACGTACCAGGCCGGCAATATCCACGATCTCTATCTGGGTGGGCACTGTGCGTTCGGGCACCACCAGTTCGGCCAGTTTGTCCAGGCGTTTGTCGGGTACATTCACCAGGCCGGTATTGGGTTCAATGGTACAAAAGCGGTAATTACTTGCCTGCGCCTTAGCGCTGTTGCTGACCGCATTGAATAAGGTTGATTTTCCAACGTTGGGTAAACCCACTATGCCTGCTTTTAAAGCCATATCGATTTTATTTTAAGGGTGCAAAGGTAAGGGAGTATGGGGAATATCGAATTTGGGAATGTAGAATTTGGGAATATCGAATTTGGGGATGTCGAATGTGGGAATATCGAATATCGAATTTGCGAATATCGAATTTGGGAATGTCGAATGTCGAATGTTAACAGGTTAGGACCATATTCAAATGGTTAAACTGGTTTTTATTTAAAAATATTCGATATTCGCCATTCACCTATTCAACATTCTTTATGGCATTGAGCAGGATATGGAGTTCTTTCATTATTGTGGCCATCTTAATTGCGGGCTACAATTATGCATTCAATAAGGGCAGGGATGATATCTTCATCCGCATGGTATCGGGTACCAGCAAGGATGAGTTTAAAGTGGTATCGCTGCTGGATAGTGCTTCCACGGCCGGTTTATCTGCCCAAATGAAGGATTATGGCTATAATTTTCAGAAGGAGGCCGATAAGGAAACCAGGTATATCATTTATGAGGAAGCAAACCGCGACAGCGCAGTAAAACTCCAGTCAAAATTTGCTTCTGCCAGGCTGGTAACGCCCGATTTTATCCTGGCCCGCAAACAAAAGCCGGTAGACGGGGTGATCGAAACCTGCTGGACCGCCGTTGAGATCTGTCTCAAGCTGATCGGTGTGCTGGCCTTATTCATTGGTTTCATGAGCATTGCCGAAAAAGCCGGGGGGATCCGCTTCTTATCCAGGATCGTAGGACCTTTCTTTTCAAAACTCTTTCCCGAGATACCCAAAGGGCATCCTTCCATGGGGCATATGATCATGAATTTTTCGGCCAACCTGCTGGGGCTCGACAATGCAGCCACGCCATTCGGCCTCAGGGCCATGGAAAGCCTGCAGGAACTTAATCCCAATAAGGAAGTGGCTTCCAATTCACAGATCATGTTCTTATGTTTGCACGCCGCAGGCCTCAACCTGATACCGGTAAGTGTAATTGCGGTAAGGGCTGCACAAAAGGCGAGCGACCCCACAGATATTTTCATCCCCTGCATGATCGTGACTTTTGTGGGTACCATTGCGGCGATGATCATTGTTTCCATCAAACAGCGTATCAACCTAATTCAGCCGGTGGTGCTGTTGTGGGTATCGGGCATTTCTGCCATTATTGCTTTATTGGTTTGGTATGTTACCCGGCTTAATGCAGGGTCCCTGCAATTATTTTCGGGTACGCTCAGCAACGGGCTTATCTTATTGGTATTTTTCCTGATCGTACTGGGGGGATTGTATAAGAAGATCGATGTTTTTTCGGCTTTCCTGGATGGCGCCAGGAATGGCTTCGATACGGCGATCAGGATCATTCCCTATATCCTGGGTATTTTGGTAGCTGTGAGCATGCTGCGTACCAGCGGCACTTTTGATGCCATCATCAATGCGATCAAATATTTCTTTGCCATGTTTGGTGCCGATACCCGTTTTGTGGATGGGTTACCAACCGCCCTGATACGCCCGCTGAGCGGGGGTGCTGCCAGGGGTATGATGGTGGATACGATGAAGGCCTACGGTCCCGATTCATTTGCCAGCAGGTTGTCGGGTATCTTCCAGGGGGCAAGCGATACCACTTTTTATGTGGTGGCTGTATATTTTGGTTCGGTGGGCATTAAGAATACCCGGTACAGCATTGGAGCTATGCTGCTGGCCGACCTGGTCTGCATTATTACCAGCATATTCATGTGTTATTTATTCTTTGGATAAAAGCCCTGAGGCCTGATAGGTTTGTTGGTAAAACCTATCAGGTTTGCAGGGTAGTTGCTGCGGGAAGGTTAACCTTATAGGTTTGGGTGTTTGGGATTTGTTGAGGATTTCGTTTAAAACCTATAAGGTCTTGCATTGCTGCGGGGGCCTGGTGGCAGACCTGCCTTCCGGCAAGCAGGCGCTGATAGGTTTATTTGTAAAACCTATCAGGTTTGCAGGGCAGTTGCTGCGGGAAGGTTAACCTTATAGGTTTGGGTGTTTGAGGTTTGTTGAGGATTTCGTTTAAAACCTATAAGGTCTTGCATTGCTGCGGGGGCCTTGGCGGCAGACCTGATAGGTTTGTTGGTAAAACCTATCAGGTTTGCAGGGTAGTTGCTGCGGGAAGGTTAACCTTATAGGTTTGGGTGTTTGGGATTTGTTGAGGATTTCGTTTAAAACCTATCAGGTTTGCAGGGTAGTTGATGTGGGAAGGTTAACCTTATAGGTTTGGGTGTTTGGGATTTGTTGAGGATTTCGTTTAAAACCTATAAAGTCTTGCATTGCTGCGGGGGCCTTGGCGGCAGACCTGCCATCCGGCAGGCAGGCGCTGATAGGTTTGTAGAGGATTTCGAATTTGAAATGATCAGATAAAAAAAGCTTCCCAAACGGGAAGCTTTTTTTATGCTTGAAGATCATCTGTTCATTTACCTGTTGGTAAAGGAGGTCAAAACCCTGCCTCTCGGGGTACCGCTGATATTTCCGGTACAGTAAACTGTATAAACCCTCGATGAAGTAGGGGCAAAACCATTGATTGTGGCAAGTACAGTAGCCGGGGCACTCACCTTTCTTAACTGCAGGGTATCGCTGGTGGCGAATGTTGGTAACTCAACAGTTTGGGTTGCATTTTTGTAAAGCTGCCCGCTGAAGATAACCGCATTCAACCTTTTTGAAAATACTTCCAGCGTATCGGTACTGGGGATCATATTTACAAACCTCGCCCTGAAATAGCCGGTAGGAGCATTGGTAACGAGCTCCTGTATGGGCACTATAAAGGGGTTGAATGGTGTTGGATTTGGTGTGGTGTCTGCCAGGTAAAAAGTAGTGTATGAATTTGCTCCCAGGTCGTAATTCTTATTGCTCAGGGTATCTCCAGGCAACGGAGAACCGGAGCGGCTTAAGATCACTTTGATGTTGATGGCCAAACCGGGAGTTATACCAACATAGGAGGGGGAAAGCGGAAAAGAACCCCCATAACCGATTGCTGCGCCGTTTACCTTAACATTATTTACATACACATTCACTGCAGGGCCGGTGGCTGTTGGTGAAGTGGTGGTAGGGTTCAGTGCCGCATATGCATTCACTAATTTTATATAGGCTATATCATTAGCCGGGTTGATGGTAATTACCGTGGTACCCTCATCCCTTTTGTAACAGGAATTGATGACCAAAAGGCCTGCCACCGCTGCTATCAGAAATTTTAATTTATTTGTCATGTTCATGTTTTTTAGAATTATGGTAAAGTAAACCAGGGCTGCACGGTGTTGTAATCCAGGGCCAGTGCGCCCAGCCTGGTCAATTCAGGGATGTTATAAAGGTATTCTGAATTATACCTTGGCCTGCACCTGTAAACAAGTTTACCATTATTGGTTGAAATTAAATTAGCTCCAGAAGGAGGGGTAAAGCCGGCGTATACCTGTATGCCGGTGGCAGGATCAAGATCAACATAATGATACTTACGCATGTCTGTCCAGGTTTGCTGAACGCCCCATCCATATAAAGCAATATATTTTTGCAGCATGATCTGCGAGAGTGTTAACCCAGCAGGTGTAGCAGGAACTACGGCAGTATTGGCCAGGTAAGCAGCCTTGTTAGCCGGTGTAATGGCGAATACAGCAGGTACATTTTGAGGGTAGGTGGTGGTGATCATATCAAAATGCAGGCTGATACCGTTTGCATAGGCAGCAAGTGCCAGCGGTTTATCTCCCTTGCGATAAGCAGCTTCTGCAATGATGAACTGTATTTCAGAAGCAGTCATCATAGGCCATGGGCTGGTATTCTGATACAAATAACGGGAACTGTCAGGTGAAGGGCCGGCAGTGGAAGTTGGCAATGCGGTACCCCAGAAGTTCCGGGGATAATCATTGGCACTTAAGCCTGTGCTGCCATTCCATACGGTGAAGCCTTTAAAAGTACCATTCAGGTTTTCACGCAGTAAATAATACCTGCGGGGATCGGGTACACCTGTGAAAGCCTGTGCATTGGCACCAGACATGAGGTCGGCTATATAAGCGCCTTGCCTGATTGTGCCGATATTTCCGCGGAAAGGACCAAAATAATTATTAACAGCAGAAGTGTTTCCGCCTGCCACCCTCACCAATGCATTATCTGCATTGGTAGCCAGGGAAAGATTGGCATATTTGATAGCTGAATCAGCATATCCCTTTGAAAGGAAATCGCTTTTACTGCTGAGGTTGATATAGGAACGGGCAAGTATACCATACACAAATTTCTTCCACTTGCTTACATCACCATTATAGAAATACGCATCACCCAGTGCAAGATTAGCCTGGCTTACAGCACCATCCGTTCTGTTCAAATAACTTAAAGCACGGTGGCAAATGGTACGGCAGCTGTCATAAAATTCAGGTTGTGTATCATAGTGGAACTGCGCCAAATTTGTATTGAATGCTTCTTTCAAAATAGCATCGCCATACACATTGGTCAGTTCCAGCCAGCCCCATGCCCTGATGGCATAGCCTACGCCCACATAATCCCATTTCTGCTGTTCGGTACCCCACTCAATGATCCTGTTCACGTTACCGCCCTGGCCATAGTATACTGTTGCCCAGAGACCGCCTGTGTTATCGCTGGATGTACCTCCGGGAAAACCCATCTGGCCATATAATTCGCCGCTGGTGGTTGATCCCCAGTATTGAATATAACGGCCCAGTAAGATGCCATCGGCCTGTACGCCGTAGCCTGTACCGTTTGAGGAGAAGAAAGCGGTGAAACCACCAATCACGCCGGGAAGGATACTTTCAATAGGAACTACTACCGGCGAGTTCGGGTTTAAATAAGCATCGTCAATCTTTTTCTTGCAGGATAAGGAAGACAGCATGGCTATCATCCCCAGAAAAAGCATTGGTTTTATCATTTTATTTTTCATACAAAAAATTTAGAGTTTACTTTAATTAGTTATTAAAAGCTGGCTTTTAAACCAAAACTTAAACCCATTGGAGTAGGGGCATTGCCCAGGTCCATTCCATAACCACCCACACCCAAAGTACCGGGGTTGTTGGCATTGATGGAAGGATCTGCTCCTTTGTAGTTGGTAGAAAGTATCAGGTCGTTTCCGGTGATGAAAAAGCTCATTCCTTTAACATACTTCATGCGTTTAACCAGTTTTTCAGAAAGCCTGTAGGTTAAAGTAATATCCCTCAGCCTTAACCAGTTTACATCTTTCTCAATAAATTCCTCATCCGGTAAAGTGGTATAATAAGTGCTCAGGAAATAAGGAATAACCACGATGGTATTCTTTGTAGGGTTGGCTGTGTTCTGTAAACCGTCGTTCAGCACACCATCCACAATGATCGGCCTTTCGCGGTCTGCCGTACGGGCACTTTTACCAATGCTGGTAAGCACCTGGTCGGTTCCATTATAAATATCGCCGCCTACTTTCAGGTCCCACAGGAAGCTCAGGCTCCAGTTCTTGTATTTGAAAGTATTCAGTGTTCCTAAAGTAAAATCAGGGTTCCTGTCAGCGATCAGCTGGTTACCACCATTGGTCAGTGGCAAGCCGGTTGAAGGGTTGATCAGGATCTGTCCTTTATCATTTCTCTGGTAGGTAGAACCGGTAATGGTGCCGGTAGAATTACCCCTGATCAATCCGCCCCTTACATTGGAGATGTAGGTATCTGAATTGTAGTAGTCATTGTACTGACCAATAGATTCAGGCAGGGTTAACACTTTGCTCCAGTTATGGGTAAAGTTGAAATTGATATTCCAGTTAAAGTTCCTCTTTTTAACCGGGGTAAGGTTCAGGGTGATCTCCACACCTTCATTGCGCAGTGAAGAAGAGTTAGTAGTATTCAATACCGCAGAAGTGGCATAACTGGCCCTGAAGCCCTGGCTGATCTGGTCGGTACAAAGCGTATTGTAATAAGCAGCTTCCAGTGTTATCCTGTTGTTCAGGAACCTCATTTCGGTACCTACTTCATAGGTCTTTTGTTTTTCCGGAACCAGGTCGGGGTTATTATTGGTGAAACTATAAGTGTATGTAACACCCGGGTATGAGTTACTGCTTTGGTTATTCACAAATACACGCTGGTTGCTGTATGGGTCATTCAGCCTGGCTGTATTGGCAAGCGAACCCCTCAGCTTGAAGTAATCCAGGATATTTCCTTTTTTCAGGATCGGGAAGATATCAGACACGATAAAGCTGACGCTGGCACCGGGGTAGTGATAGTTATTGTTCTTTACCGGGATTGGAGAAGCTTTTTCAAAACGTTGCGAATAGGTTACAAAAGCCACATCCTTGTACCCGAGCGAAACCTCACCGAAATAAGCCAGTTCCCTGAAGATCTTCAGGTTGGGCAGGTTGGCAACATTCCTTGCCAAACGTACCCTGGAGTTAGGAATAGTAAGGTTACTGTCAGTTGGATTGTAACCGGTAACCACAGCACCGTTCTTGTACAGTTTACCAGCCACAATTGAATCGGCTATGTGGTTTCCAAATACTGCGAATTGCTCAGTTTGAAAATCCTGCCACATGGTACCCACCAGCAGTTTACCGCTAAATCCTTTCCAGGTTTTTTGAGCACTTGCAGTAATGGTGTGGTTGTATCCTTTATAAGTGGTATAATAATTTTCAAGTGTACCCAGCGTGGATGCTGTCAGGTAGAATGATTGCGGGTGTATAAGAATGTAACCATCTGTTTTGTAGGTATCATATCCAAACCTGCCGGCAAGGCTCAGCCACGAGAAAGGCTTGATGTCGATACCTAAAGTAGAAATCAAACGTCTGGTGATATCACCCGTAATATTGTTTTTTGAGCTCCAGATCGGGTTGTCAAAATCAGCATTGGGGTTGGCATTGAACAAAGTTAGTTTTCCGCCATAATCATCCTGGTACCTCCTGATATCATTGTTGGCAGGCCATTGATATAAACTCATCAGGTAAGAGGATGAACCTTTGGTAGGCTTTTTATTATCCGCATAGGAATAAGCCACCGAAGGGGTAAGGGTTATGTATTTTCCAATTTTGGTGGTATTGGATATCCTTCCTGAGTATTTGGTGTAATAGTTATTGGGAACCACGCCACTGTTGTTCAGGTACTGACCGGATGCACGGAATGCCAGGTTCTTGGTACCAAATTCGAGGCCCAGGTTATGTGTTTGAGAGAAACCTGTTTCAAAGAAATGGTGCAGGTTATCATATAACTGTGTTCCTGCGGCCCATTTAGGACCAAATGAAGTAAATCTTCCCAGTGGATCCGGTACACCATTGCTGGCGCCGGGGCCATAGTCATTATTCACTTTGGCAAACCTGGTCAACTTCTGCATGCGGAAATTATTATCGTAAGTGATATTGATCTTCTTTCCGGTTGCCCTTGCTTTTTTGGTGGTGATGATGATGGCGCCTGAACTTGCCTGGCTTCCATAAAGTGCAGTAGCTTCAGGTCCTTTCAGCACAGTTACCGATTCAATATCATTGGGGTTCAGATCTGCAATACGGTTGGTATTGTCGATATTCCTGTTGTTACCATCCGAAGCAAGACCTATACCGCTGCCACCCTGTGAGTTTGAATTGAACGTGGTATTATCTGCCACAACACCATCCACCACAAATAAAGGCTGGTTGGTGCCGGAAAGTGTATTGAAGCCACGTAAGATGATACCAGTGGAAGCCCCGGCTGTTCCGGTTGTGGGCGTAACGCTTAAACCGGCAACCCGTCCCTGCAGACTGTTCACAAAGTTCTCCCTTTGCGTTTCAGCTATTTCTGATCCCTTTACAGTCTGAACCGAATACCCCAGTTCTCTCGGGTTTCTCTTTATATCCATGGCCGTTACAACCACTTCATCCATGGTACCGTCCTTGGTCACCATATTGATGGTAATAGCTCCGGCATCTTTTACCTTGGTTTGCTGTGTCCCGAAATTAACGGAACTGATCACCAGCACATCGCCAGGTTTGGCATTGATGGTAAAGTTGCCGTTGGCATCTGTTTTTGTCCCTGTCTTTGCGCCTTTTAAAATTACGGAGGCCCCCACTACCGGGTTTCCCTTCTCGTCGAGCACCCTGCCGGAAACAGGGCTCTGGGCCTGCGTTACCAGCGGAACAAGGAAAAACAGAAAAGCAATTAATCTGTTTGTAAATTTTCTCATACGTGTTGTTTTGGTTGTTTAAAAATATTCAATCATTATTTATTTACATTACCTGCATTCCTGCTGCAATATACGGTTGCAGCACCGGATCTTCCTTGGGTAATTCGGTTATCAGTATATCCACCTTATTCAGATCACAAACCTTAATGGGCTGTACGGTATTGATCTTTTCGGAGATGGTTAAACACACTACTTTTTTCGATGCTTCTATCATGGTTTGTTTCAATTGCACCACATCCCAGTCGCTGTCAGTTATTCCATGTTGTATATCTATGGCATTGATGCCCAGGAAACAGAGGTCAGGCTTTAAGGTCTTTATTCTTGCAATGGCATCGGCACCCAGGGTTATTTTAGAATTCTTCGATAATTTATCCCCGATCACTATAACATCTATCAGCGGATGATGCATGTATTCCACTATGGCTGGTATACTGCCAGAGATAAAAGTGGCCGAAAGGTTCGCAGGCAGGCACCTGGCCATTTCAATGATAGTGGTGCCGCCACCAGTCAATACGAACATACCATCGCTGATCAGTCCTGCAGCTTTTTCGCCAATGATCTTCTTATTGTCCTGCGAATAGATCTTTTTAGAAGGGTAAGTAATATCGTGAAAAGCATGTGAGAGGGCGCCCCCGTGTACTTTGATCAGTTTGCCTTTTTCATCCAGTTCCTGCAGGTCACGACGAATGGTATCTTCCGAAACCTCGATCTGCGAACTTAAAGTATTGGACAATACCTTATTATGCAGATTTACCTGGTGTACAATGTACGCCTGTCTTTCTCTTTTAAGCATTCGTTAGTTATTGGCAACAAAGTAGCAATTTAAGTGCAAAAAGCAGCAAATTATTGATGAAAATATTGCACATAGTGTGCAAAAACCTGCAAAAACCTGCAAAAATTGCCGGTTATGCAAAACCTGGCACTGCTAATGGGCCTTTAGCTTATTTGTAACTGTGTCCCTGCCGTTTTTCTTCCTGGTTGAGGCAGGGGATACCGGTAAACTGTCATTCTGGGAAACAGTGCCCGGGAATTTAAGTGAATCCTTCTGCATGGTATTTTCATCTTCTTCCGCAGGAACATAATAATTGCCAAAAAGGGAAGTAAGTACTTTGGCATGGTACACTGCCCGGGTAAAGCGGTTTCCAATAACTATGATCGTTGCTTTTTCTTTCAGCAGCCTTATAAAAGCTGCATTACTGCCATGCCACCAGCCGTTGTGGTAGATGATCTTATTACCATCGGGAAAAATATTCATGCGCCAGCCAAGTCCGTAATTCTTCATGCCGGGTTTTTCGTTACTGTAAGGCGCATAAGCTGCATCCAGTGTTTCCTGTTTAAAAAGCAGGCCCGAACTTAAAGCCCTGTCCCAGGTAAGCAGGTCTTTGGGTGTGGTGTAAATATTCTTATCGCCATAAACCTGGTCCAGGAAATTAAATGATTCAGGCGTACCCCTCCAGTTATAACTCGGCGTGGCAGTCAGTGTATCGGCAAGCGTAAACACATACGTATCGTTCATTTGCAGCGGCTTAAAAAAAGTACGCTCCAGGTAATTGGCATATTTCAACCCGGATATCTTTTCGATCAGCAGCGCCAGCAAAGCATAGTTGGTATTGCAATAGGTAAAATGAGAGCAGGGGGGTATGATATCCGGCAGCTCTGCTTTACGGCTGACCAGGTAATCCAGCACATCCTCATTCTTTACAAAACGGGTCTTGTCCCAGCCCAGGGTTTCCATAAAGTAATTATAATTGGGCAGTCCGCTCCGGTGGTTAAGCAGGCAACGAATGGTAAGCCCCGGATAATTAAATGCCGGAAAATATTTGCTGAACGCATCATCAATATCCAGTTTGCCATCCTGCCATAGCTTTAAAACAGCCATGGCTGTAAATGTTTTTGAGATGGAGGCAATATGCATGGGCGTGTGTGCAGTGATGCTGTCATTGCCGGGCAAATGGGCCGTGCCCGAATATTTTTCAAAAACGATACTACCATTTTGGGCAACGATCATGCCGCCATTAAAACCTTTCAACGCCAATACCGTATCAAACCAGATCTGGCTGGCTAGTTTAATCCGGGCTGCTTCGGCTGCAGAGACCGCTTCGGGAGCCGGCAGGTTTATTAAAGCAATGCTGTCTGATCCGTTGTTTTTTTTTGAAGAGCCGGTTGAATGGCAGCCCATGTTTACGGCGATACAAAACAGTATTAAGAAGAATCCCGTGATAGCCTGCCTGTAAAACACTGTTGCCTGAGAAGTCATTATAAATTATTAAGCTTTAGATAGAATATATTTGTGCAAAATACGCAGTAATCACCATGGCCGAAAAAAAAATAACCAGTTATCCGAAGGAAAAGATCAATATCCTTTTTTTAGAGAATATCAGTGATGTGGCAGTGAAACATTTCAATGCTTCGGGTTATGGCAGTGTAAAAAAAATGAATGGGGCATTAACAGAGCCGGAACTGATTGCTGCAATTAAAGATGTGCACCTGCTGGGCATTCGCAGCAAAACACAGATCAGCAGAAAAGTGCTGGAAGCAGCCCCCAAACTGCAGGCCATCGGTTGTTTCTGTATCGGTGTAAACCAGGTAGACCTGAAGTGGGCCACCAAAAACGGCGTGGCTGTTTTTAATGCACCTTACAGCAATACAAGAAGTGTGGCAGAACTGGTGATCGGTGCGTCCATTATGCTCATCCGGAAAATTATTGACAAGAATAAAGCAGCGCATGAAGGCATCTGGCTGAAGGAAGCCAGCGGCAGTTTTGAGCTGCGTGGAAAAACACTGGGCATTATCGGTTACGGTAATATCGGAAAGCAGGTAAGTGTGCTGGCCGAAAGTATTGGTATGAAAGTGCTGTTTTATGATGTGGAAACCAAACTGCCGCTGGGTAATGCCGAAAGCAGGAAAAGTTTAAAAGAAGTGGTGAGCAAGTCAGACATCATCACACTGCATGTACCTGAACTGGATAGCACTAAGAACCTGATCAGCAAAACGGTGCTGAAGCAGTTCAAACCCGGCAGTATCTTAATTAACTATGCCAGGGGAGAAGTGGTGGACCTGGATGCCTTGCGGGCCGCCCTGCTGGATGGGGCCCTGGCGGGCGCTGCCGTGGATGTATTTCCTGTTGAGCCCGAAAAAAACGGGGACCATTTCGAATCGCCTTTACAGGGATTAAGTAATGTATTGCTTACACCCCATATTGGCGGAAGCACGCAGGAAGCACAAAGTAATATTGGTGAGGATGTAAGCAGTAAACTGCTGAACTACCTGGAACGTGGTACCAGCACAGGCTCACACAGTATTCCGGAACTGGCGCTGCCGCCCCAGGAAGGAACCCACCGGATCCTGCACATACATCATAATATGCCGGGTGTGCTCTCGGCTATAAACACGCAGATGAGCAAGCATAAGATCAATATCCTGGGGCAATACCTTAAGACCAATGATACCATCGGTTATGTGGTGCTGGATGTAAACAAGAACCTGAGTAAAAACGCATCGGAACTTTTGCGTAAGGTTAAGGGTACTATTAAAGTAAGGATACTGTATTAAACACAGATACAAGCAGGAACGCTTTGTATTAACAGTGTTGCAATTTTCTATTTGTTGAATGATGCAACCAGCTTTGCCGAATCCGTGGCAGCGCATGGTACTTCAAAGATTTGCATTTGCATTTTTTGTATCGTGGTATCTTTTGCAAGGGAATCTGTTATGGGATATTCCCTGATATAGGTTTCGGGCTTGTCAATTTCAATTTTCACCCCGTCAAGCTTATTACTTTTTATTGCACTTAAAATTTCTTCCTGGGTTGATGCTTTTAAGTTGACTAAAATGTTTTGTTTGTCCTGTACCTTAAACCGGGTGATGCCATAATAAGCTTTGGCTGAGTCTGACCCCAATGCAAAAATGATTGCCTCATCACCTGGTATTAGCGGAATAACTCCATTATTTTCATAGAATGTGTATTTCCCATTTTGCATTTCATAGCCGTTCGCCAGTAGTTTTCTATCCGGAATACACAAATAAACCTCTGCATTTAAATTGCCAGGCATTTTCAGAACTGCCGTAAGGTTAACATTGGTAACCGAATCCCTGTTGTTCTCAATAAAACAATCAACGTTGTACCATCCCGATTGATCAATATTGAATTGATACATAGGAAGCGCTGCCATTTGGGCTTCAGAGAGCATAATTCCTGTGCTGTCGGGCATTGTATCAATGGGCAATACCAGAATGCTGGTATCAGGCAAAGGAGATAATATACTATCTGAACAGGTTGTTACCGGCGGTTCATTAATACTACTGTCTGTTTTTGAAGTATTGCTTATTGGCCCGGGATTTAATAGTGCTTCGTTATCTACATAAGCCATGATTGCATCCACATCCTTCTTACCCAGGGTTGGAAATGCAGTCATTTGGGTTTTATTCCATTTTCGAAATATAAACCTTGCATAAGGATCGGTTTCCTGCATAGCGGATGGGTTAGCGATATATTTGTATATCCAATCGCCGCCGGGTACCCTTGCTCTCCATCCCCGTAAAGATGGCCCGGTAAAATCCATTGTTGGTTTGTGGCAACTTGCACAATTCGCTTTGAACAGCAGCTCTCCTGAAATTATTTTTTTTGCTGCGGGGGCTGTATCCAATGGTTGGGGATCTATCCAGTTGATGCTGCTGTCATCTTCAACCTTACCTTTAAACAGCTGCATTTTTCCATCATATACTTCAGATGGAATACTGATGCTGATGGTTTTTTTGATAGTAACAGCCTTATCATTTGCCGTGGCGTTCAAATAGATCATGCCGCCACTTTGCAATAGTCTGCCATTGCTTTTTGTTGCCAGTCCGGCCAGCAAAATATCCCCTGCGCTGTAGGCTTCTTTTATTTCCAGGCTGATCTTTTCATTGGAACGTATATCGAAGCTGTTCTTTGCAATTTTTATGATGGCCCCTTTGGGTGTCTTCAGTGTATAGGAAGAATCGGGGTGTAAAAGGATGAATGTACTTTTCAGGTTATTTGCATTCAGCAGGAGCTGCCCGGAGGGATTTTTGTTACAGGAACAGAGAAATATTCCGGCAAGTATCAGCAGCAGTAAAGAGGTGTGTTTCATAAAGTTCATTTAATAAGAATAGCAAAATACCAGGCAACACTATGTTTAATACGCAAAATTAATTTTGGTAACCGCCGCAGGTTGCGGCAGCCTTTCCGGAGCCCGAAACCTTCCTGCAGGTTGCGGCAGCTTTTCGGGAGTTCCCGAAACCTTGCCGCAGGGGTGCAACAGCCTTTCGGGAAGGTTTTATTCCCACCGGAAGGGTAAAATATGGGAATATTTAACACTGTTTTCCCACCCGGCAGCTGCAGATATCAATCAGCCAGTACCCCGACCCCAAATATTGCCCTGTTTATTTGCTTTTTAACACAAGATCGCCCCGGTTTTATTTAGGCAGTTCCACATAAACGGTGGTGCCTTTCATTTTCTGGCTGCTTATGGAAATTTGTGCCTGCATCATTTTCAGCAGGTCTTTAATGATAAGATAACCAAGACCGTTTCCTTTTTTATTATCCATATTGGCAGAGGAAACAATGAACTGATCTGCCATAATATTCTTTATTTGTTCCGGTGTCATCCCTATGCCTTCATCTGCCACACTGATGATCAGTTTGTTGTTTGTTTCTGCGGCATTGATAACAATGCTTCCTTTTTCAGAAAAATGAATGGCATTGGTTACCAGGTTGTACACCAGAATTTTCAGGGGTTCAAAATACTGGGTTACCTGTAAGCCGGGATCTACCTGGCTGATGAGCTCCAGGTTTTTCTGGTGCGCCATCGAATTTAAAATACTGAAAACCTGGTTCAGCATTTCCTGCATGTGAAACTGTTCTTTTACCAGCCTGCGGTTTTCGTTTTGATATTTAATCCAGTTAAGAATATTGGTGCTGAGCAACTGAAGTTCTTTGGAAGTGTTTGTTATCTCTTTAATGGTCTCATCTTTCAGCTCTTCGGGCATTACTGTTTTATTCTCCAGCAGTTTTTTTCCGGCTACGTTCAGGAATTTCAGCGGTGTTATAATATCGTGACTGATAATGGAAATAAGCCGGTTGCTGATGCTGTTATTCTTTTCCAGTGTGATGTTTTTCTGCAGCAATTCTTCTGTCTTTTCTGCAACCTGCTTTTCCAGTTTTCGCTGGTTCATTTGCAGCCTGGCAACCCTTACCCGGAAAAACAAAATAAACATACCCAGTATGAGCGCAGCTACCAGTGCATAAAACCACCATTGCATATACCAGGGAGTGGTAATGCTGAAGCGGATTGTTTTGTACGAATAATTGTCTTTGCCAAAGCCATTCAGTTTCCTGATGCGTAAGGAGTATTTTCCCGGGCGCAGGTTCCCCAGCCTGATGAACGCCATATTTTCTGTACTGATGGCTTTCCAGCTGGTAGTATCATTAAGCTGGTAATCCAGGTAAATATTTTCCTTGTTGCACCAGGCAGAAAAACCAAGTTCAATCAGAATTTCCTGGGTATTGGCAGGCAGGCTTGCAAGCGGCAGGGAATCCGTATTTACGGGCACATTGTCAACCAGTACTTCATCAATAAAAACATCTCCTTCCGGTAATGCCGGTATCGCTTTTTCCGGATTCACCCACAGTAATCCATCCATCGTAGGAAATGAGATTGTGTTATTACTGAGGCGTAAGGCACAGGGTGTGCAGCCGCCATTCAGTTCGGTCATTTCCATCCCGTCTTTTTTACCAAAGTAATGATAATAGATCACCGGGATATCTTTTTCAAAAGCATTGACGATCTCTGACAGATCTGCTTTGAACAAACCCCGGTTGGTGCTTATCCAGCAATAGCCATTATTGTCGGGCACAAAACAATGTGCGTACAGCAAATATTTGTTCTTATCAAGCGGCATCGAGCGGATCTTACCATTCTTATACACATAATAACCCGAGCCGTAGGTGCCAAAAAAAACATAGTCTTTGTATTTCCAGATATTCCGTACACAGGTATTTTCCCGGCTAAACAGGGTGTCAAATTTGTTTTGGGCTACCGTGTACCTGAACAGGCCTGCACAGGTGGCAACAGCCAATACCCCGGGGCTGATCTCGGTAAAATCGAAGATAACCGTGCCCGCCAGGTTTTTAGGGTACGGGTATAACATGAACAGGCTGTCGGATTGTAATATCCCAATGCCTGCCTGGCTTGCCAGGTAAACAGCGCCTCCCGATGCTGCCACGATCTCTCCTTTCATTATTTTGGGAAAGGAGCTGGTTACACCCGTTTTTGTGTTATAACTGTGCAGGCAATTAAGCCGGTTTTTTTCATTCACCTGCGAATACCAGAGCAAGCTATCGCCGGTATAACTGATGTTGAATGAGAATTTGCCCTGTATGGGCAAGCCGGTTTCACCTGCAGGGTTATTGCCGATGATATCACTTTCATTGGTAAGTATATTGCCGTTGGGGAGTTCTATCTGCGAGTAATAGGAGTTGCGGTTTTTTGAAACCGGTTTATTCCGCTTTTTTGACTGCACCCTGTTTTGGCTGATCACGATAAGCCCTTTAGATTCTGTTCCAATAAATAGCAGGCCATACTTTTGACTGTACTGCACCGATTTGATATAGGTATCGGGTGGTATGCCCGAACAAATATGCAGGGCGCTGATCGATCTGCCATCGTAAGTGAGCATCCATGCTTTGTCTTCATCAATAAAAACAGGGCTGCTCATACCATTTTGCCAGTAAAGCAGGTTGTTATTGTTTTTTGTTTTGAGGATGTCGGGACCGGCTCCTGTAAAAGAAACTTCTGAAATGCCGAGGCTGAACGGGTTTATCCGGTAGATCCTTTTTTGGTTGGTGGTAATAAAATAGTTGTTGCCGATCATAAAGCAACTTGTAAGAGATCCGTTTTCAAAGGGCAGCAACCGGGCTTTGAAAAAGCTGATTGTCTGGTAGTACAGGTTTCCCCGGCTTAGTATAAAACTGGCAGTGTCGTTAACCGGAATTATCTTATCGCCTCCATTGGAAAAATCTGCTACAGGCAAACTATCGATGAATCTTTTGAAGAAGGTATCAGACATACCCAGCAAATAATAATTCCTGAGTAAGGGATTATTACTGCTTTTAACAGTTGTGGCTCTCCAGAGGAAAGGTTTGTTACCGTCAATGGAAAAAATATTACCCGGCTGGTCAGATGCGTAAATTTTTCCACGGTTGTTACGGGCAATGAACAGCATCCTTTCAGATGCAATGGAAGGCATGTTCTCTTTGGTATAAGATTTAAAATCAACTCCATTGAAACGTACAATCCCTGCTTCGGTGGCCATCCACAGGAAACCTGTCTTTTCATCCCATTGTAATCCTTTTATTCCATTGGAGGGCAGGCCATTTTCGGTTGTGTATTGCTGTACATGCGATCCCTCAACAGTTTGTGCCACCACCGTGGCAGCAGTAAAGAAAAGGACCAGAAAAAAGTACAGTTTTTGCATACCGGTGTTACAACATACAAGTTACTGTTTCCTGTTTAATAATTAACATTGTACAAAGTGGCCAGTTCCATCAGTTCCTTAATATTGCTGGCCGTGGTTTTTTCGAAAATGCGTGTTTTGATGGTGGAGATGGTATTCATTTTTAAGTTGAGGGTTTCCGCAATATCCTTGGTGCCCACACCCCTGAGCACATAGTGAAGAATTTCAAGTTCCCGGGGAGCCAGCGCAGTAAATGGGTTGTCGGGAATATGGATGTGGTGTTGCCTTACCGGGGCTTCATTGTGTATGAACTTTTGCAGCACCTGAACCATTTCTTCTTCGCCAACAGATTTAGACAAATAATAGCTGATACCATACTGTTTCAGCGCCTCTCCATAAATTTCGGCCGGCTGCATGGAGAATATAAGTATGTTCAGTTCGGGATATACCCGGCGGATGTTTGGAATTACTTCCAGCGTATTGCCATCAGATAATATAATATCGAGTATAAGGTGAGTATATTTATTCTTTACCAGTTCTGCCATCAGTTCGCTGCAGGTACCAACTTCATATATATCGTTATATCCCAGCGTTAGCTGAATGTGTAACTTCAGCCCTTTGCGTATCATGCTGTGATCATCTGCTATCAGTATTTTAGGCTGCATATCTTACCTGATTATTGTTATAACGCCCTGGAAAACCTGTTTCCTGCTGTCGTTTAGTGCAATATAATATACGTAGGAGCCGGCCGGCTGTTTAACGCCTTTAAAGGTACCATCCCACATGTTATTAGCGTAATTATTTGTTTCAAATATTTTTTGCCCGTAGCGGTTAAAAATGGTTACCAGCGCA
The DNA here is from genome assembly GCA_044226725.1 of Ferruginibacter sp. Classification (GTDB taxonomy): domain Bacteria; phylum Bacteroidota; class Bacteroidia; order Chitinophagales; family Chitinophagaceae; genus Ferruginibacter. Next base: position 274,856 of record JBGAGM010000006.1, read on the forward strand.
CCGGGATATTGCGCCAGTGATGGTATTTCCCATTTATCATTTCTGCTGTTTCCGTCAGGGGTAAAAGCGTTTGGTATATATACTTCAGCCACAGATTTTACAAAGACCGCATCAGTTGACTTGCAATGCGTATTTAAGTCCTCCGCCTGTAAAATATACGTGCTGTTTACTGTTGGCGAAGCCATTGGCCTTAAAATGGTGGTTGAACTTAGGCCCGCAGCAGGTGTCCATAAATAACTGTATGCCGCATTGGGCAATACCGAAGCGTCCAGTAATACAGGATATCCAAAGTAGGCAATCTTATCGGGCCCTGCATTTACAACAGGTGTTGGATTGATAACCAATATATCAGTTGCCGGGGCGGATTTACAATTGTTTGCATCCGTAACGATCAGCGAAACAGTATAGGTTCCGGCATTATTGTAACTCCGTGTAAAGGGCGGGGCAGAAGTGCCGGTGCCGTTTCCAAAATTCCAGTCCCAGTTAGTTACCCCGGCTGCTGATGAAGAAAAACCAAGTGGTATATTTTCACAGGCCGTATCTTTTTTAATGCTGAAAGATGCAACAGGGTTTGGATGAATGACCGGTATGATCTGTATAGCGGTGTCAGCAGGACAAACAGAACCGGCAATACTTACCGTGTGCTTAACAGTAATATTGGTTTGCGGGTTACTGTATGCATGGGTTGCCGTATTCGTACTGCTGGTGTTTAATGTCTGCGCATCTCCAAAATCCCAGTACCAGCTGGTGCCCGGTGCAACAGGGAAGGCGGAGGTAAAGCTGAAAGTATTGTTCACACAGGGGGTGCCTGTAAAACTAAATGGAGCAATAGGCTTATTGCTGATCACAATTGTTCTTCGGGCCGTATCACTTGTGCAACCCAGGGCCGATGTGGTGATAAGCGTAAGCGTATAAGTACCTGCACTGGTGTATGTATGCGTGAAGGGCGTATTGGTATTTCGTGTAAGAGAAGTAAGGTCCCCAAAATCATATTTCCAGCTTGCTATGCTTCCGCTGCTGATTGCAGAAGTATCTGTAATTAACATGGGGGCGTTGGTACAACCGGTAGCTGCTATGCCCGGCTTTGATACCGGGTCGGGGGAAATAGTGATCTGTTTGGTGGTATCGCCGGTGCAGCCTTCGGCAGTAAAAATGCGGTAGCGGATATTCTGTACACCTGCCGTTGTAAATTTCTTTTTAGCATCAATGGTTGTTTGTATGCTTGCATCATCAAAGCTCCATAAATAACCCGTGATATTAAATACGCCCGGCGGGTTTACATGATTGAAATAAACGGTGTCCCTTAAACAGTTGACTGCAGATACAGAAAAATCGGACAATGGTTTGATGTAAACCGATACGGTCTTTCTCACAGTATCACTGATGCAGCCATTGGAAGAGGTGGTGACCAGCCATACGGTATAAGTGCCTGGCAGGGCATAGCGGTGATAGAAAGGAGTGTTGGTAGTTCTTGTAACTGAACTGGCATCTCCAAAATCATATTTCCAGCTGGTTATGGTTGCTGCAGCAATAGAAGAAGTATCCGATATCAAAACAGAATCCACGCAGTTGGTGGCAGTTACGCCCAGCCTGCTGATGGGGCTGTCGAATATATTGATCGTTTTGGTGGTATCACCCGTACAACCCGCTGCAGTAAAAATGCGGTAGCGGATATTTTGAATGCCTGCTGTTGCAAATTTCTTCCTTGCATCAATGGTTGTTTGGGTGGTAGCATCATCGAAGTTCCATAAATAGCCGGTAATGGTAAAAGTGCCGGAAGGGTTGATGTGCGTGAAATCAATGGTATCCTTTAAACAATTTACTGCAGAGATGTTGAAATCTGCCCTGGGCTTGTCGTTTACAATGATCGTTCTTCTGAAGGTATCGCTTTTGCATCCCATGTCTGAGAATGTGACCAGCGATAAAACATAAGTACCCGGCGTATTGTAGGGATGATAGAATGGGGTGTTCGTGGTTCTTATTAAGGTATTGCCGTCGCCAAAATCGTAATGCCAGCTGGCAATGGAACCGATGGCAATGGAAGAGGTATCGGTGATATGCACAGAGTCTCGCACACAAAGTCCGGTGGCGCTTCCAAACAGGGCAATAGGTTTGGCAAATACAGTTACCGGCCTGTAGCCCGTATCACTCTTGCACCCTAAGTTGGTAGTTGTTACAAGTTTGATATTGTATGAGCCAGGTAAATTATAAGTATGGTAAAACGAAAGATCATTTGCTTTTGATAAGTTAGTTAAGTCACCAAAATCATAGGTCCAGTCAATTATGGAACCACTGGCTACGGTTGATGTATCAGTTATAAAGGTTGAATCCCTGGCACATAAGGGCGAACTGGCACCAACAACTGCAGTAGGGCTTGGGTAAACGTTTATTACTTTCGTTCTGTCTCCGGGTGCGCATCCGTTGTCAGGATAGATGCGGTAACGAACATTCTGAATTCCGGGCCCGGCAAATTTCTTTACTGCATTTATCGTATTTTGGGTAGTCGCATCATCAAAATTCCACAGATAGTTGATAATATTAAATCCTGCAGTTGTGGAAGTACCTGTAAAGTGAATACTATCCTTTGAGCAGTTCAAAGCGGGTACTGTAAAATCGGCAATGGGCCCGTCTTTAACTACTACCTTCACCGACGCAGAATCTACCTGGCTGCAGTTTTGCACAACGGCCGACTGGTATACCACCGGCACATAAAAAGTACCGTTGTTTGAAAAATTAAAATCCTGCTGCAGGGAATAAACATAATAGTTCCGGCCATTGATATTCTGCGTTGCAAACGGAACCGGGTTAGTAATTATGGAATCTGTGTTGGGGAAAATGCCCGGCACCTGGCTCAGTTTCCAGTGAATGGAAGTGGCAGGCTGCGCAATTTTCACAAACAAACGCACCGGTGTGTTCTTACAGGTAAAGGTATCTGTTTGACTGCTGGTACTGTTGGTATTTTTTATTTCGCTGTAAAAATTAAGGTTGTTGATCAGGGTGCCCACATTGTACCCATAGCTTTCAAAGTATCCAATGCCATAAACCGTGCCGGTAAAAGCAGAGTCGCTGGTTATGGTATGCTGCATATCAATATTGGAAAGATTGGCAACTGCAAGAGAGTAAGCCGGGTTATTGGGATGCACTTTTATTTGGGATGCCGGAAGCGGTGCGCCATCCACAAGCAACGAACTGATGCCGGCCGTGGGAATGAGAATGTTGGAATACACATAGTCGATACCAAATTTGCTGCTCACGTAAAACAGAACGCTTTTCTGCCCCTGTTCAACCGGGCTTAGATAAAACATTTCAGGATCGCCATACTGGTTCTGCAAAAAATTCCAGCACTGGTTCTTATTGGGCGTGTATTGCGCTACCAGCATGGGTTTATCTGATGTGTAATAATCACCACCGGTGGAATCCATGTATTCATAAAAGAAGTTCTTGATGAGGCCGGTCATTACAACACCATTTCTTTTTACTACGGTGGTGGGGTCTGCAACACAAATGCGGTAATAATTCCTGAATGTTGAATTTATATTGGTATTGGTGTTGTTGAGCATGTGATGGGTAAGGTAGCGGGTTCCCCAGGCCTGGGCCGGAAATACCTGCTGGTGCACAAATTCTCCACCGTCGCCCCTGCAAAGCCGCAGCCCGGCCGAGCCTGAAAAAAGGCCGAATGGATGGCATTTCCCATCGCCCCCGGGAACAGAGATTATTTTGCTTCCTGTCATATCCTTGCTGGCACGGGCAGGGTCGCCATTAAAGAGCGCTTTACCAAACACACTAAACATTTCTCCTTTGTTAAGGTTTACCGTGTAGGTTTGACCGGGCAACCAACCATTTTGTGTACTGTCTGACGGGGTGATCTCAAGCCTGGTATTATCCTCCGGGGCAACAGCGTAAAACCAGGAATACCAGTCCTCCGGGCTTGACTGCGAAGTGGTTTGATAATAATTAACAGAATAGTAAACGTAGCCATAGCTTTCAACAGGCATCAGCATGGTGGCGCCTGACAGCATCAGGTTGTAAACATGTGCATAGGCAGCTACCGGCACGTCGCTTACAATGTGAATTCCTTTGGTGGATAAACCATCGGCTAAAATACGGGCATCATTTGCTCCTGATTTGGGAATCAGGATGGTTGCATCAACGGTATTTGCCGGGATATTTAATGTCTGCGACCAGCCGGTTGAATTAATTGAAACAGTAACTGTCGCCGCCAGTTCTGTACTGATATAAATGGCCATTTCCTGCTGGTTGGGATTGGGATCTCCCGGGTGCGGATAAAAGCTATAATTATATCCATAGCCCAGCCAAAACTCCTTTCCGCGGTTCGATCTGTCCTGCGAATGGCCGGCAAATGAATACAAACTGATCAGTAAAACGACAATTGTTCTTTTCATCTTGATATCAATATTCAAAAAAGTAACGGATTTCGCCAGTAGAATTAATTCTACAACCACTGCCTGAACAAGCATGTAACATTGTTGCTGCATTCAATTGCCCTAACTAATAAAATACATGTTTATGAAGCATTTCAACTTGAGAAAAGCTGTTTTTTTGCTGGTATTGATCCTGGTTTCCGCAGGCGCCGTTCTTGCCCAGGGATATAATACCACCAATTGGAGGTTCAGTAACCCGAAGCAGTTTGGTTTTACCGTACTGGACGTGGACTATTTCGACAACAACAATGTGATTGCCGTGGGCGAACAGGGCGGTATTGCACGCAGTACCGATGGCGGCCGAAACTGGACCTATGGTGTGTTTACTTATCTGACACCGGCAAGCCTGGTTGCAAAACCTACTTTTAATGATGTGCATTTTGTTACGGCAAACGTGGCTTATGCTGTTGCTAACAGTGGCGTAATGGCTAAAACCACGGATGGAGGTGCTACCTGGAGTTTTGTGAATAACCCGCTATTTCCTAACCAGGTAAATATCAATGCCTGTTGGTTTTTAAATGCCAATAAAGGATATATCGGCGGGGATTATAACAATACTCCTGATTCGCTTCCCAAATTATATGTTACCCTCAACGGAGGAGCAACCTGGGATTCTATTGCCGCACCGCCGGTTAACGGAGTTTCACGTGTGGGGTATATCAACAATCCAAGCATCCCTTCTGTATTGAGGCCTGTGGATGCAAAGCTGAAATCCATATACCGTATTGAATTTATCAATGACAGCACAGGATATATATGCGGTAGCAACTCTTATGGTGTTACCTTATTCCCCAATGTTAGTTTCAGGGCAACCAGTACTACTGTTTGTGCACCGCTTACTACATTCTTAACTTCAGGGTCTATGGCTGCAAGTTTGCTTTGGAAATTCAAAAGCGGTGTACTCACTGATTATTCAATAAGTAAAGAGCGGATTGGTTATACAGGTATCAATACCAATACCATAAACTGTACTTCTGCGTATGCAAGTGTTTCGCCCGTTACACAAACATACCGTGCAATGAATATCATCAACGATTCCACAGTGGTTATGATGTCGTTTAATAATAACACGGTTGTAAAAGTATATACCGGTAAAAACGATTCAACAGCTAATGTGAATGCGCCGGGTGTTTTTGAAAAAGGAAAGTATGAAGTACTTAATTTCCCTTCGCCGCCAACACAGGGGCCTAATGCAGGGCCTTCTATTCCGCCTGTTCAGGTGTTGCTTGCTTCAAACCCTTACCAGATGCGCAGGACTGCCAATGGAACCTTGCTGGTGGCGGGCAATTTTGGCCGTATGTTCAAATCGGTTGATACCGGAAGGAACTGGATACAGGATGTGTCATTGCCCCAGGGACAAAACTACAGCAATAATGGCGTGTGGGGTTTTGATATTGCCCCCAATGGCAGGGTGTTAAGCATGGGTACTGCAGGTGTAATGGCGGATTCATTACCCGGATCCTCCTGGCAAAGTAACCACTTAGCAGTTCCAATAGCAGGTGGTTACAGCGATATGGAGTTTGTGGATTGTAACAATGGAATCGCGGCGGGTGGTTCTAATATCACCGTTACCAATGATGGCGGTGCCACCTGGATCGACCGTCAGAGCCCTGTATTAGCAGCACTTTTTGCCAGCATCACACACTTATCATATGTTAACCCAACTAAAGTATATTTTACTACCAGCATCGGTAATATTTATCGTTCGGCTAACCAGGGTATCAATTTAAGTCCTGTTTTTGCAGAGCCATTAGGCGGTACGGTAAATGATATTGCCTGGGCCGGTAATGATAGTTTATGGGCCTGTGGTTATAGTTCCTTCTCTGTGGCAGCTGCTGCAAGGCAGGGAAAGATCTACCGCTCATTTAATAACGGCGCCACCTGGGATACCGTGGGAGTAGGGCCGGTAGGAACCCTTTCTGTAACCCCCAGAGCCATGGATTTTCCTACCAGAACTGTTGGATATGTGGTGGGTACAAGAAATGCAGTGTATAAAACTACAGATGCCGGTGCCACCTGGACAGACGTGAGTCCGTTCCCGGCCCTTACGCCACAACTTACTTATTCGGCCATACAGGCGCTGAACAAGGATACGGTATTTGTGATAGGCGTTGGTTTCCCCCGCAAAGCAGTTTACCGTACAACAGACGGAGGTGCCAGCTGGACGGATATCACCAGCAATATCCTTACGCTGGGCGTGGGAAATCTGAATGGTATTTTAATGCATGATATCAATAACGGTTATGTGATGACACCGGGTGGAGCCCTTCTTGTTACCAACAATGGAGGAACCAGCTGGACGCTTGACCTGGCGCCAACCAGCAACCTCTTTACCACAGCAGCATTTGTGCCACGCACAGTAGGGGCTGGTGTAAATATGGTGAACAGGAAAATGCTTGTTTCCGGTCCAAACCTTCCTAATGGCGGTGCACCCATACTGGAGTATGGTAACCCGGCCAACACACAGGTGAACTCAACAGAACTGATCGCCGGTGCAGCCTGCTCCGCACCCAACAGCGGCAGCATAACCATTACAGCAACTGGCGGACTTGCACCGTATACCTACAGGCTTGATGCAGGCGCATTCCAGCCTTCGAACGTATTCACCGGCGTATCTGCCGGCACGCATACGATCACCATTAAGGATGCTTATTGCGGGTTGCTTACTAAAACAGTTACGGTGGCTTTGAATGATGACCAGGTATTGAATACCAATATCACCAGTGCAACAGTATGTGCCGGTGCACCCACACAATTGATCGCTTCCGGAAATTCAACAAGCTATTCCTGGAGCCCTGCAACCGGTTTATCTAATCCAAATATTGCCAACCCGATTGCAACACCATTGGTTACCACAACCTATACAGTAACCGGAACTTTAAATAGTTGCGTTAAAACGAGAAGCATTACGATCAATGTAAATCCTAATCCAGGTTTGATCATTGTTGCCGATCCCGGAACCACGGTTTGTGAAGGGGATCCTACGTTGCTTACTGTGTTTGATGCGGGTGCAGTATCAGCGCCAGGTACTTTATATACCCAGGGCACTACTCCTGTGAATGGTTCACCATCACAGGTATTTGAACCAGCCAATACTGCTTTTAACTCACAGTCTGCAGATGACTTCATTGTTCCTAATGGCAGCATCTGGAATGTAAGCAGCATCACTGCCAATGGTATCGGAACCGGCGCACCAACTTCTGTGAATGTGTTCTTCTATGCAAATTCCGGTTCTAATTTACCCGGTGCCCCGATCGCTTCATTCAATAATATTACTACGTTCACACAAACCGGCGGCAACTACACTGTTACACTTCCTTCTGCAGTAACCCTTGGTTCAGGCAGGTACTGGATGTCATTCCAGGTGAATATGAGTTTTGCTGCTGGTGGCCAATGGTTCTGGGGCAACTACGGGGCCCCAACTGTAAACAGTGAATACGCCTGGCAGAACCCGGGTGGCGGTTTTGCAACACCTTGTACAAACTGGGGCTATGGTGGCACGGGATGTAATGTAGGTGGCGGAGCAGCCAATGTCAATAACATTTTCTCATTAGTTGGTACATCAGTAGGTCTTGGACCCCAGTCAACCGGTACTTTCTTATGGAGCCCTGCTGCCGGTTTGAGCTCAACAACCTCAAACCCGGTTGCAGCATCTCCTCAAAATACAACAACTTATACAGTGACACGTACAACCGGACCAGGTTGTGTGGCTTCTGCACAGGTAACGATAACGGTTAACAAACGCCCGGTGGTTACAACACAACCGGTGAGCCGTACAAACTGTTCGGGTACTTCAGCAAGCTTTACTGTTGCGGGTACCGGTACAAACCTTACCTATCAATGGCAGGTTAGCACCACAGGTTGTGCAGGGCCATGGGTAAATTTAACCAATGCCGCACCTTATTCAAATGTAACAACTGCAACACTTACCATTAACCCGGTAACCACCGCTATGACAGGTTATGTGTACCGTTGTGTTCTAAGCGGAACCTGTGCACCATTTACGCCGGCAACCAATGTATCAAACTGTGCCACCTTAACTGTAAATCCATTACCGGTTGTAACGGTTACACCAACGATCAGTTGTGCTGGTGGCAACGGGCCTTGTAACCCGCTTACTGCAAGTGGTGCAGATACTTATACATGGGCGCCCACTACCGGCTTATACCTGAATTGTACTGCTACAATTCCTTATACCGGCGGTAACGCAACCACTGTTTACGCAAACCCAACCGTATTTACAGCTTATACTGTGACAGGAACGCTTGCAGCAACAGGTTGCAGCAACACTGCCACTGCACTGGTAAATTATACACCACCGGCGCCTACGGTTGTGCCATCATCTGTTACTATGTGCCTGGGAGACCCTGCAGTAAAACTGAAGAGCTCTACTTCAACTACTTCTGTGGTTGCATTTAATTCAGGAACTATCAATGTACCCATACCTGATAATAACCAGGCCGGTGCCTCACACAATATAACCGTGAGCGGCATCCCTGCCAATGCAATTGTAACAGGTATGAGGGTTAAAATGACCATACCGCATACTTTCATTGGCGACCTGGTTATTGCATTGAAAGCACCCAACAACAATGTGCTCAATCTTGACTTCTATTTGTCTAATACATTCGGAGGTGTCACTACCGGTTTCAGCAATACCATCTTTACATCTGCACCCGGGGCTCCTGCAGTGAGCACAGGTACCAATCCTTACTCGGCTTCATTCAGGGCCGACGGACAGATTGCGGCTACAGGTAATGGTCCGGCAGCACCAACAGGATACACTGCTAATATGGCCAGCTATGCTGCGCTGATCAGTTCACTTACACCTGCCAATGTAAATGGTACTTACACACTGGCTATGTACGACGGTGGAGCGATAGATGTAGGAACTTTGACCAACTGGGAAATTGAGTTCACCTATGTACAGGGCACGCCTGCCACACCTGCAGTATGGACTCCTGCGGCAGGATTATTCTCTGATGCTGCAGCCGGCACCCCATATGTAGCCGGTACGGCTGTCGATTCGGTTTGGACAAGACCAACAGCTTCCGGTGTATATACCTACCAGGCTACGGTTCAGAGTTTACCAGTTCCGCCTGCTACGGTGGCCACACCAATGGCTGGTGGTAATGGTAATAACCTGGTTGCATTCAATGTGAGGAACAACAATGCATATCCTGTAACCTTAAGCAGCATCTCAAGCAACAGCTTTGGTTCGGGTGCTGTTGTATCCAGGGTGTTCTATAAAACTTCAGGAATTGCCGGTAACCCCGGCCCGATCAGTGCTGCCAATGGATGGAACCAGTTTGGTACTGCCAACAATACGGTAACCGCCAATACACTGAACCAGTTGATGACTGGCCTGACACTTAATATTCCTGCCGGCGCTACTTACGGCATCGCACTGGATATGACCGGCGCCACCTTCCCGGCATATACCAACGGTGCAGCTACAACAGTTACTTATTCCAGCGGAGGTTGTGATATCATAACCGGAGGAAATGTTGGCTGGGGTGGTCCGGCAGCACCGGGTACACCTGCCAATAATCCAAGGAACTTTAATGGTTCGGTTAGTTTCGTAGCTAATTTTGCTCCTTGTACCTCACCTGCAAGAACAGTGGTGGTAACGGTTAACCAGCCCACTACGTTGAATGCAGCTTTACCGGCCAACCAAACCATCTGTACAGATAAAGTGGCAACCTTCACTGCATCTGTTACAGCAGGTACTGGTCCTCACAGTTACCAGTGGCAGGTAAGCAGCAATGGTGGCGGTACATATACCAATGTAACAAATACAGGAGTGTACAGTGGTGCAACAAGTGCAACACTTACGGTTTCTGCACCTCCTGTAACCATGAACGGATACATATACCGTTGCGTGGTAACCGGCGCAGCACCATGTGCTGCACAAATATCAAAAACTGCAATCTTAACTGTTAACCCATTACCGGTTATCGTGTTAAGCGCCAGCCCTTATACCAGCTTATTACCTGGCTTAAGAACCACCATTTCGTCAACTGTATCTCCTAATGCAGCTTCCACCTATACCTGGTTGCGCAACGGAGCCGTTGTTTCAGGTGCCACTACCGGTACCCTGAACCTGGATGTGGATGGTTTGGGTGATTATCAGTTAAGGGTTACAGATGTAAATGGTTGTACCAATACATCTAACACGATAACCATTAAGGATTCAGCCAGCGGAAGGTGCTTCATCTATCCTAATCCTAACAGTGGCCAGTTCCAGGTCAGGTATTACAGCGTAGCTAATAACGTGTTACCAAGGGGTATCGTTGTTTACGACGCCAAAGGCGACAGGGTATTGTCTCAAAACTATACCGTTGGAAGGCCTTATGACAGGATGGACGTTGACCTGAGAGCTAAAGGCAAGGGCCTGTACTGGGTTGAGATCGTTGACAGAAATGGAAACAGGATAACCATGTGCAGGGTAGTGATTCAGTAAATTTTCTCGGTTAATAGCAAAAGGGGAGCTGCCTTAAATGGTGGCTCCTTTTTTTATTCAGAAAGCGTAAAAAAGAATTAAAATTCTTGTATTTTCAAAAATTATTGAAAATACCATATCTTTGTCCTAAAATTCAAATCATGAAACTCATTATAATAGGGGGTGGTTTTGGGGGGCTTAGGCTGGCCCGAAAACTGAATAACAAACCAGGCTTTGACATTACACTGATTGACAGGTTTAACTATCACCAGTTTCAGCCTTTGTTTTACCAGGTGGCCACGGCAGGACTGGATGCCAGCAATATTTCATTTCCGTTGCGCAAGGTGTTTCAAAAAAGTAAGAATGTACGCTTTCGTATGGCGGAAGTAAGCAGGATCATTACGGCAGAGAAAAAGGTGGTGACAGATGCGGGCGAATTTGGCTATGATGTGCTGGTAATTGCTACCGGTGCAGATACCAATTTCTTCGGTAACCAGCAACTTACCGACAATGCTTTTCCTATGAAAAGTACTGTGGAAGCATTACAGCTAAGGCACCGGTTATTACACAATTTTGAAGATGCATTGCATGTGCAATCGCCATTAGAACTGCAGCGGCTGATGAACATTGTGGTTGTGGGTGCCGGTCCAACAGGAGTGGAACTGAGTGGTGCCATCGCCGATATGAAGCGCTTTGTGTTGCCGAAAGATTATCCCGAACTTGATTTTAGCAAAATGAAGATATACCTGCTGGAAGGAACCGGCAAAACGCTGGCCACGATGAGTGAGAAATCGAGCATGCAATCACAGCAATACCTGGAGAGACTGGGCGTAACTGTAATGACCAATACACTGTTAAAAAATTACGATGGTAAAACAGTGGAGCTGCAAAACGGCGATACCATTGAAACTGCCATGGTAATATGGGCTGCAGGTGTAAAGGGTAATGTGCCTGATGGGATAAGCAGTGAACTGGTTGCCCGTGGAAACCGCATTAAAGTAAACAGGTACTGCCAGGTAAACGGGTTTGAAGATGTGTATGCTATAGGAGATGTGGCCTGGATGGAAGAACCGGCCTGGCCAAATGGTCACCCGCAGGTGGCGCCAGTAGCCATGCAGCAGGCCGATATGCTTGTAAATAATCTGCGCCGGCAGGAAATGAAAAGCAGCGCCGGCCTGTGGGAAGCATTCGTTTATAATGATAAAGGCAGCATGGCTACTGTAGGCCGAAACCTGGCTGTGGTGGATATGCCCAAACCCAAATTGCATTTCGGTGGGTTATTTGCCTGGATGATCTGGATGGGGCTTCACCTGATGCTGATACTGGGCGTAAAGAACCGTTTCTTTGTATTTAGTAACTGGCTGTATAATTATTTTACGTACGATCAGAATTTGCGGCTCATTTTCAAAGAATTTTACAGGGAACCAAAAAATAAGGTATAAGCATGTCTTCAAAATTTTTAACAGCAACCTGGAAGAACCTGGTCATGGTTAATTATACCGTTGATCCGGCTTTGTTGCAACCATACCTGCCCAACAAAACCGAACTCGATTTTTTTGAAGGTAAATGTTATGTAAGCCTGGTTGGGTTTATGTTTATGAACACCAGGGTACTGGGTTTTAAAATCCCGTTCCATGTAAATTTTGAAGAAGTGAACCTGCGTTTTTATGTCAGGTATTATGATAACGGAATATGGAAACGTGGTACTGTTTTTATAAAAGAAATTGTGCCAAAAGCTGCGATCAGTTTTGTTGCCAATACCCTGTATCATGAAAAGTACGAAACAAAAAAAATGCGCCACGAAACAACCGATACTGAAAAGGAAATTCATTTAAGCTATCAATGGAAACACCTGCACGATTGGTTTTTTATAGAAGCAACAGCAGAAAAGCCGGCCCGGCCAATGCTTGCGGAAAGCGAAGCAGCATTTATTGCAGAGCATTACTGGGGTTATTCAAAATACAACGATAAAGTCACGTTCGAGTATAACGTACAGCACCCGGCCTGGAATATTTACCCGGTAAAGAATTATCAGATCGGTTGCCATTTTGGTTTGTTATATGGCGATGATTTTACCTGCCTGGATAATGCCACGCCCGCTTCTGTATTTGTGGCCGAAGGTTCTGCAGTATCAGTTCTTAAGAAACGAAACTTATAATTTTTCAAGTTGTTTCATCACTTGTTTTGCCCTGCTTTTAAAGCCGGGAGATTGATGGGGCAACTGATCTTCAATAATTAATTTCAGTTCCGGCCCGATTTCGGGATAATATTTTGCCAGGCTGGCAATAACAGACATGGAGAAAACCTTAACCGCTAAAGCCTCGCCGGGAGATTCCAGGTACTGAAAGCAGATATTCATGATCTCGCCATGATATTTTTCCGGTAAATCAATATCCTGCATTAAACGGATGCTGTTGCGCTTTACGGCGTTGTGCAGGTTAGGTGTTTTCAAATGCTTCATCAAGTCCTCCCAATGTTTACCAATAAGCCGGGGATGAGCATCCACACAATAACTTACCGGCCAGGCTGCCCTTTGCACCACCCGGTATTCGTCAGTTAAAAATAGCCGGAACAGTTCATCAAAGCGTTGCTGGTTATTACCAACCCACTTCACAATCTTTGTGCATTGTGCTTTGGAATGTTCTTTTAATATTTCATCTCTTAAGTTCACGGGTTACAGTAATTAAAGGAATTACACGAATTTAGCAGTTATGAAGGAAATTTTATTTCAATTTGGTCTGGACCCCGGGGCAATGAGTGTCACTCCGTTTGGAAGCGGACTGATCAACAGTACCTGGAAGGTTACTGACGGATCAGGTAAACCACTGTACATCCTGCAAAAAGTAAACACAGCTATTTTCAAATCGCCGGAAGATATCGCATACAACATCAGGCTCATCGGGAACTATCTGCAAGACCGGCATCCCGGTTATCTCTTTGTGCCACAGCTTTCAACAATAACAGGAGCAGACCTGGTGAAATCGGACGATGGTTATTACAGGCTGTTCCCTTTTGTTGCGGCTTCGCACACTATTGATGTGGTTGCAAAACCCCAACAGGCTTATGAAGCAGCCCGGCAATTCGGACAATTTACAAAGTTGCTGGCCGGACCGGATGCACCCGATTTGAAGACAACCTTACCCGATTTCCATAACCTGTCATTGCGATACCGGCAATTTGAAGATGCTTTACAAAATGGCGACCTGGACAGGATCGGACAGTCAAAAGCATTGATAGAAATAATCAGGCAAAACAAACGGATCGTGCGTGAATACGAAATTTACAAAGGACAATTTACTGCAAGGGTTACCCATCACGATACCAAGATCAGCAATGTATTATTTGATGATGCAGATAAAGGTTTGTGTGTAATTGACCTGGATACAGTGATGCCAGGCTTTTTTATCAGCGACCTGGGCGATATGATACGAACTTATGTGTGCCCGGTAAGCGAAGAGGAAAAAGATTTTTCAAAGATCAGTATCCGCAGTGAGTTTTATGATGCAATCACCGAAGGCTATCTGTCAGAAATGAGAACAGAACTTAGTGATGCTGAATACCAGCATGCAGCTTTTGCCGGTGAGTTTATGATATATATGCAGGCTGTTCGTTTTTTAACAGACCACCTGAATAATGATGTTTACTACGGAGCCCGGTATGAAGGCCATAATTTTGTAAGGGCTGGCAACCAGCTTGTTTTATTAAACCGGTTGCAGGATTTTTTGCAACATAAATCAGCCTGAATTATTTAGTCAACTCAATTTTTTCCCCAACCGGGTGTTCGGCCGTAAAATGCAAACCCAGTATTGCAGCCATTGTTTGCGCAAACTGTTTTTGGTACAATTGCTGACTGGTTTTTACTTCACCTTTGGCAGGTATGCCCGGCCCAATAGCAGCCATCCATATCTGGTAGCAATCTTTAATGCTGTTACCATGGCTTGTCCATTCTTCTTTTTTTAGGTCACCACGGCCATGATCAGTAGTTATGAAAATGGCCGTTTTGTTTTTATAGAAGGGGTCGCTTTGCACATAGTTCCAGATATCCTGTATCCATTTGTCAACCTGGCTGGCAGCATTCAAATAATCTTTGTAGTGACCACTGTGCGCCCATTCATCCGTTTCACCGTAGGAAATATAAAGCACTTTTGGCTTCTTCGTCTGCAGGTAATTCATGGCGCCATAATGTGTAAAAACATCCAGTACTTCTTCTTCACCAAATGGTTTGTATGAATCTTTCGCCAGGTTATTGATCGTTTTTTCTGTAGTGTTGGGGTTATTTCCTCCCAATAAATCGAAAGCCGAGAATACAGGAAATTTTGCCCTTCCTTCATTCAATATCCTGTCAAATGCATCCCAGGCGCCAAAGGCAGCTACTTTGTTTTTGAATCGGGCTTGTTTATTCAAAAATTCAAGCAGGTTGCTGTTGGGGTTGGGCGGGTAGGAGTTGCTGTTGACCAATGTGTCAGGAAAACCGGTGAAAATTTCATTATAACCAGGATAGGAAAACCAGTAGGGGTTAGCATTATCCACTTTATTGCCCAGGTACCTGTTACCATAGATCTGCCCGTTCTTTTCAAACATGCTCCATAAAAAAGGCAGCAGTTTCTTTCTTCTTTCCATTGGATCCGCTGCCCAGTATTTTTTATAGATCGCATCACTGTCGCCCTGGTTAAATTTTTTGTTATTGGCAATAGCACTGTCCATGCCGCCAAATACTTCCTGCCAGCGAAAACCATCGGTTGTGATGATGATGATATTTTCAGCAGTTTGAGAAAAAACGGTGAACGAAACTGTAAGGAGGATGAATAATGCAAAAAGCTTTTTCATAAGTATTTTATTGAGCATTTAAAATATTAAACAGCGATTTTATTTTCAGATCGGGCAGGTTGACGGGCTTGTTCGTGCTGATGGTTTTTGTTTCACCGGGTTTCAGGTCGAAATAATTTTCAGAAAAATTAATGTCTTTATCCTTTGTTGAAACGTAAAGATATTTAACCAAAACATTACTGGTAATAGAAATGGATTTGCCGGATGTAAATATTACAAATTGCGGTTTTTGTAACACCAGCTCTTTTGGATGAACCGTATCTTTTACCGGTAATATATCATCCCTGTAAGCTTCTTTAACCGCATACCAGGCTGCTTTGGGCTGCCTGCTGTAATCGGTGATGCTCCAGCTGGTAACCGGCCAGCAATCATTTAGCTGCCACAAAAGCGTGCCCATATTTGCAGGAAATTTACTTCGGTGTGTTGCTATGCTGTTCTTTAAAATATAATACTGCATGCATTGAGATAAGTAAGTATAATCTTCCAGCGAAAGTCGGCTAAGCCTTGCTGAGTCAATAAAATACCTGGTTAAATAATGATTAAGTTTTTTAAAACCATCACTTGCTTTTTGGTGAGCCTGAACAATAGGAGACTGCATATTCCTGTCTGATGAATCTGTAAAACTTTTGATCGTATTCCAGTTGGGCATGGCCTGCATGCCGTATTCGCTTATAAAGCGGCCGGTCTTGTTCTCAAATACTTCCCAGTCTTCCAGTCCCCACCAAACGCCCCAGTAGTGGCTGTCACCTTCGGTAAAGCTTGCTGCATGGCCCCAGCCATTTTTAGGTGAGGTGGATACATAAGGGCGACTGCCGTCAAATTCGTCAACCCATTTTTTCAGGCTGTCCTGGAACAAGCGTTTGTAGTCGTTCCATACTTTGGCAGAATCAGCGCCATGTAAATTGAACTGGTTTTGCCAGCCCCAGTTCTTCCAGGCTTCATCAATCTCATTGTTGCCACACCACAGCACAATGCAGGGATGGTTGCGTAATCTTTCTATTTGATACCTGACTTCTTCCCGTACATTGTTCATGAAAGCATCATCTCCGGGGTACATGCCACCTGCAAACATAAAATCCTGCCAAACCATGATGCCCAGTGAATCGCAGAGCTCATAGAAGTCATCGCTTTCATATACGCCGCCGCCCCATACCCGCAGCATGTTCATGTTTGCTTCTTTGGCGCTTAGGAGCATTTTCCGGTAATCAGCTTTTGTGAGCCTGGGTAAAAAGATATCGCCAGGGATCCAGTTGGCGCCTTTGCAGTAAATGGGTTTGCCATCTTTTTCAAAATAGAAAGATGTGCCGATGGAATCGCTATCCTGAATAAGTTTTGTTTGAGTAAAAACTTTTTTGGAGGCCGCTGTAATATAATCGAGTTTATTACGACTATCTCTTTTTCCTGTATAGATCTTCACAAAAATTGATGTTATATCTTTCAGGTTGTGCTTGATAGCTTTAACATTAAAAACTTCATCATTGTTTGGATTTAATGCAATTCGGTTTATTCCTTTGTCAAAACTATATTTAAATGGTATTAAGGTCAGGGTGTCTGTTTTATCGCCAACGTTTCTTTTGATCAGCGAAGCGACAATGTCAGTAAAGATTCTTTCAGATGTATCTGCCTCAATATAAAATATCAGGGAATCGTCTCTCAGATTATTTTTATCAGGTGATATCCTGACATCCATTCCCAGAACTTTAAAATTATCCCAGGCATTCAATTTAACATCTTTCCATATTCCACAACCCACAAACTTCGCCCCCCAATCCCAGCCAAACTGAAATTGTGCTTTGCGTACATACACACGATTGTTATCCGGTAAAACCAACGGCAGCCTTGCTTTGGCAATGCTGTCCACTTTATTTTGTGCCGAAGCAAATTTGATAAGTAAAATATTGTTTTGCCTTTTTAGCAAAGCCTTCACATCCACAGTCCAGCCCCGGAACATATTATCGGCCTGCAGGACCAGTTTGCCATTCAGGAAAACAGCTGCATAGGTGTCCAGCCCGTCAAAAACGAGCTCTATATTCTTTTTGGCAAAAACAGCTGCATCCACATTGAAGGCAGTTCTGTATTCCCAGTCTGCTTTATCGATCCATTGCAGTTTGCTTTCATTATCCCGGTAATAGGGATCAGTTATCAGTTTGTTTGCAAGCAGATCTGTATGCACTGTTCCCGGAACAGTTGCTTTATACCATTTGCTTTCTTTCTGATTTTTAAACTGCCAGTTTTTATTGAGTTCGATGGTTATGTTCTGGGCGTTTGTTTGTACGGGAATTAATGTGATTGTAAGAATCAGGAGGATGATAATTTGCTTCATCTTATAAACTGTTCAAATGGGCAATAATTTTTTTTACTTCCGGCTGATCTAATGCAACAGTTTGTAAACTTTCTTTCATTCCCTTATTGACATAGCTCATATTACCGGCAATATTCCTTCTTGCCGAAGTATGAAATTCAACAGCACCGGTCTTTTTGGCCAGCTCAGTGATATTATCAGATCTGATACCGCTGCCCGGCATAATGATAATTCTTTCATCAGCCTGTTTGATCAGTGCAGCGATGGTAGCTGCGCCATCTAATGCATTGGGCACCAACCCTGATGTGAGTATCCGTTCACAACCAATCTCAATGATATCTTCCAAAGCCTGTGCTGCATCTTTAACCCGGTCGAATGCCCGGTGAAAGGTAACGCCCATAGGGTAGGCCAGCTTCACCAGTTCTCTGCACCTTGTTTTATCAACTGTGCCATCAGCATTCAATATTCCAATCACAACTCCGTCACATCCCAATTCCCTGCACATCATTACGTCGGCTTTCATCACTTCAAATTCTGCATCACTATAAAAAAAATCTCCGCCCCGCGGCCGGATGATGGGATACAATTCTATCTGCACTGCTTGCCTGGCTGCTTTTATAAAACCATAGGAGGGAGTAGTGCCGCCTTCACCCGGGTTATCGCATAATTCAATGCGGTGTGCACCTGCCGACTGGGCAAGGCTGCAGCTGTCAACAGTAAAACCAATGACTTCTAATCTAAATTTCAAAGCAGGTATTTTGATTCGTGGATCCGGTTCTCATTATTGCTTTTAACGCTGAATACAAAGCCCTTTTGAATAGCATATGCGCCATACTCGCCTTTTTTATTCAGCGCCAGGAAACCAACCTGGAATGTCTTTGCTTTTTCTTTGTCACGCTTCACAATTCTTTCCACAGCCTTTTTGCAGGCTATCTCAGGAGAATAGCCCTGGCGCATGAATTCCACCACCAGGTGTGTTCCGCAAATGCGTATTGTTTCTTCTCCCACGCCGCTGCTGGTAGCGGCGCCCACTTCATTATCCACAAACAAACCAGCTCCAATTATGGGGGAGTCGCCCACACGTCCGTGAACTTTGAATGCCATGCCGCTGGTAGTTACAGCCCCCGATAAATTACTCATGGCATCCAGGGCCACTAACCCCATTGTATCATGATTGAAGCTTCCGTCATCAAAAAAGTTAGGGGCAAAGGGGCCGTTCTGTTTTTTTGCTTCCTGCCTGCCGGGCTGGTTCTCAATATTGATCACCGGTTTGTATTCGCTTTTTTTCAACCATTCAGCATAAGCATTTTTCGCATCCTGGGATAATTCACCGCTCTCCAAACTAAATCCGTTTTCCAGTGCAAATTGCTGGGCGCCTGCACCAACCAGTATTACATGCGGTGTTTTTTCCATCACTTTTCGGGCAACGGATACCGGGTGTTTGATACGTTCTATACCAGCCACAGCGCCTATATTGGCTTTGTGGTCCATGATGCAGCTGTCAAGCGTTACAATACCATCCCGGTCGGGGTAGCCGCCCAGGCCCACACAGCAATTGAGCTGGTTCTCTATATGTATGGCGCCTGCTTCCACGGCATCAAGTGCTGTTCCTTTGGTTGATAATATTTTCCAGGCTTCGGCATTTACAGGCATACCACTGTCCCAGGTGGAGACGACAATAGGTTTTGTCGTTGCTTCAAAACTGTTTACAATCGTTTTTTTTGCGGCAAGCAATGGTGCAGTTAATGCAGAGAGGTGCAGGAATTTTCTTCGGTTCATTTTTTCTTTTTTGGTCAGAGCTTTTAATACTATTAAGTTCAGTGATCCGATGGCAAAAGGAATAATCCTGTGCAATCAATCAATATTCATCATCCAGTGCAAATATCTGCTTCCTGGTTTTGTATTTCCCCCTGGTAAAATCCGGGATGTTTTGTACCTGGCCGCCTTCCAAAATACTTTTTTCACTTAGCGGTGTAATGGCATACCAGCTGGCATAGTCATATACATCCAGCGGAAATTCAGCATCCCGTTTTATACATTCAATAAAAGCATGGTCAACAAAAAAATCCATACCGCCATGACCCGCACCCTCGGCCTGTGCACCATATTTTTTCCAAAGCGGGTGGTCGTTGTCGGTGAGCCATTTTTCAGTGGTATCCCAGCGGTGATTGTGTTTCATCAGTTTCTCCAGGTAAATAAATCCCTGGTTATTCTCACCCCAGCCATAATCCTGCCACAGGCCTTCTGTGCCCTGCACACGAAACCCTAAATTGTAAGGCCGGGGAGAAGAAACATCATGCGTTAACAAAATGGTTTCGCCATTGGCACATTGTATCTGCGTGTTCACAATATCGCCGCATTTAAAATTCAGTTTTGCATTGGGATGACTGGCCCCGCCTTTGGGATGCTCCACGATGTATTTATGTAAGCCCTTTGCTTTGGATGCAATGGATGAAAGTTTGGTCATCCGGTTGCCGCGATTGATATCCATCATTACTGCAACCGGGCCCAGGCCATGCGTGGGGTACAATTCCCCATTGCGGTTTAAATTATGTTCGGTTCTCCATTGTGCTTCGCTGTAAGCCTGCTTGCCAAATTCAACTCCACTGTTATAAGCAGTTTTCCCGTCATTAAAAAGAACCCCGCGGAGGTCGTGTTCATAACCACCCTGTCCGTGCAACAATTCTCCAAACATACCTTTGCGGGTCATGTTCAGCACAGCCATCACATCCCGGCGGTAGCAAACATTCTCCATCATCATCAGCGGCACTTTTGTTTTTTCGGAGGTATTTACCACATCCCAGCATTCCTGCAGCTTAACGGCTCCGCAAACTTCCACGCCACAGATCTTGCCCGCATTCATGGCATCAATGGCCTGTATGCTGTGCCATTCCCAAGGGCTGCAGATAACCACAGCATCCACATCGTCACGCCTCAGTAAATTCTTATAGTCCTCATTGCCATTTTTATATACAACAGGCTCCGGGCGATTATATTTTTTAAATACGGCCAGGGCTTCATCCACGCTGCGCTGCTGCGGATCGGCAATGGCTTTGATCTCCACATCATCACGCTGCAAAAAATTACCCATGTGCTCGTGAGACCGGAAGCCTGCACCAATAATACCAATACGTACTTTATCCTTTTTTGATGCTGAAAATGCTTTGACAGAACTGGTGAGAGAGAGTGCTGCACCTGCAAACGCTGTGTTTTTGATAAAATTTCTGCGGTTTATTTCATGGGGCATATGTGGCGATTTTAGTGATAAATGTAGAATTATTTATGTATCGATAATTTTTGGATCATTTCTGCAGATAAAGATTCTGCGTAGGTTCCAAATGCACTGCTGAATGTGCCTTTTATCTGCCCGTCTTTTGATTCGATGCCATATACCACGTTCTCATCACCGGGATCGGTCTCTCCCTCAAAACGATATACTTCAGTGATCTCAAATTCCTGCGGGTTTAAACAAACTTCATTATTGCTGCAGATCAGTTTATCAAACGCAATATTAAAATCAAGTGTAAATCCACGAAGCTTCATGTCGCTTAATGCCTCAGTTAGAGTATCATAAGATTTCATGTTTCTGTTTTTTTATCAAAATTACAAAATCATTTCTCAGGCAGTGATCTTTTTATGCACCCGGTTAAATGAAAGATAAACAATAACTAGAATGGTTATTGCAGCTGTAAACAAAAAGGTGAATGCTGCGCCCGCATTAAACCATAATAATCCGCAAATACTGCTGGCCAAAAAAGCACATATACTTTGAAAGCCTGTATAGGTTCCGATAGCTGTAGCAGTATCCTTTTTGTCAACTATATTGGTTATCCATGCTTTTGAAATGCCATCGGTTGCTGCGGCATAGAGGCCATACAGTACAAACAATATGAAAAATACAGCCAGGTTATCATTAAATGCAAAGCCTGTATAAACAGCCGCAAATACTAAAAGGCCGGCAAGGAATATTTTCTTTAGCCCAATCTTATCGGCCAGCACGCCAACAGGGTAGGCAAATATTGCATACATCAGGTTATAAAAAATGTATACCCCCAAAATGGCCGTATCATTCAGCCCGGTTTCTTTCATTTTGAGCAACAAAAAAATATCACTGCTGTTGAACAGTGCAAATAGCAGCAGTCCGATCACCAGCTTTTTATATTCGGGGCTGCTTTTTTTCCAGTAACCGGCAAAGGCAAAAACATCCCTGACTGATCTGCGCTTAGCAGATGTATTAATTGCTGATGCCCGTTTTTCTTTTATGAACCTGGTTAGCAAGATTACCAGCAAACCGGGGATGGCAGCCCAAAGAAAAAGCGAGCTGTATCTGCCGGGAAAATAATATAAAAACAATAATGCAATGGCGGGCCCTATCACAGCACCCAATGTATCCATACTCCTGTTGAAACCAAATACACGTCCCTTGGTAGCAGGAGTTGCCTCATCGCTCAGCATGGCATCCCTTGCGGCAGTCCGTACACCTTTACCAAGCCTGTCGAGCGTTCTTGCAAAAAATATCCAAAGGGGATAAACAAATATGGCCATCATGGGTTTGCTTATAGCGCTCATGGCATAGCCAATTTGAACAAAAGGCAGCCGTTTGCCATGCACATCGCTAAGTTTACCAAAATAACTTTTACTGAGTCCGGCAACAGCCTCGGCAATCCCTTCCAGGATACCAATGAGTACAATAGAAAACCCGATTTGTTTTAAGAACACCGGCATTACCGGGATCAGCATTTCGCTGGCAATATCATTAAAAAGACTAACCAGTGAAAGCAGCCAGACTGTTCCTGTGATTACTCTTTGCGGGGAATTGGTGAATGGCTTCAAACCCTTTCGTTTTTCCGAATGTAGCAATTTGTTGGTACATTGCAGGGATAAAACAATAATTTGTTACTTATACCACGATGATGGTTAGTTTGAAAAAGTGTTATCGGTATTTGCAGCATAAAAATAAATTATGGGAAAAAAGAACCAGGGTGCAAAAAAAAGCTCACAGGCATCATTACTTACAGGGAAGCTGGATATTTCAAAAAGCGGAATGGGTTATGTGATCGTTGAAGGAAATGATAAGGATATTATGGTAAGGCCGAACGATTTCAACAGGGCTTTTCACGGCGATATTGTAAAGGTGCAGCTGAATAAAGGGCGGGGTAAGGATAACAGGCAGGAAGGAAAAGTGGTTGAGGTTGCTGTGCGTAAACAAACTGAATTCATTGGCAATATACAAATGAGCAAAAACTTTGCTTTTTTCATCCCTGCTTCTGAAAAACCGGTGCCTGATTTTTATATAGCCTCCGATAAACTGAATGGCGCAAAGGATAATGAACGGGTAATAGCGAAACTGATCAGCTGGGATAAATCTGAGAAAAAACCAATCGGGGAAGTGGTAAGTGTTTTAAAAGCGGAGGATGAGAATGATATGGCCATGAAGGAGATACTGATCGAAGCCGGCTTTCCGCTTGCATTCGATAAGGAAGTTCTTGCAGAAGTTAAAAAACTGCATCCTGCCATTACCAGGGAAGAAACAAAAAAACGGAAAGACTTCAGGGATATCCTAACCTTCACGATCGATCCGGTGGATGCCAAGGATTTTGATGATGCCATATCCATCCGGAATTTGGATAACGGTAATTACGAAATAGGTGTGCATATTGCAGATGTGAGCCACTTTGTAAAACCCGGAACCCTGCTGGATAAAACGGCTTACGAAAGGGCAACCAGTGTTTACCTGCCCGACAGGGTAAACCCGATGCTGCCTGAAAAGATCTCGAACGAACTTTGCTCACTGAGGCCCCATGAGGATAAATATACTTTCTCTGCTGTGTTCCAGATAACCAACCGGGCTGAAATAAAGCATACCTGGATAGGCCGTACGCTGATACACAGTAACCACCGCTTTACCTACGAAGAGGTGCAGGATATCATTGAAAAGAAGGACGGCCTGCATTACAAACCGATCCTGTTACTTAATGACCTTGCAAAGAAGTTCAGGGCCGAACGCTTTGCCAACGGCGCAATTAATTTCTCTTCCCAGGAAGTACGTTTTCAGCTGGATGAGAAAGGTAAACCTATTGGAATTATTGTTAAGGAAAGTAAAGATGCCCACAAACTGATTGAGGAATTCATGCTATTGGCAAACAGGGCAGTGGCCTCATACGTTTCGAAGATAAAAGTGAACAAGGAGCCTATTCCTTTTCCTTACCGGATACACGATACACCTGATGATGAAAAGCTGAAACCATTTGCGGCATTTGCAAAGAAATTTGGTTACACATTCGATCTGCATGATGAAAAGGCAGTTGCATCGTCATTCAACAGGATGCTGAAGGATGTGCAGGGAAAACCCGAACAGCATGTACTGGAACAGCTTGGTATCAGAACCATGGCCAAGGCTGTCTATACGTCTTCCAACATTGGGCATTATGGTTTGGGTTTTGAATACTACTGCCATTTTACTTCACCCATACGCCGCTATCCCGATGTGATGGTACACCGTATTTTACAGGAATGCCTGGATAAAGACCTGAAGCTTGATAAAAAGATGGATGAACGCTGCAGGCACTGCAGTGAGCGGGAACGGAAGGCAATGGAGGCAGAACGGGCGGGTAATAAATACAAGCAGGTGGAGTTTATGAAGAATTATCTGGGGGAAGAATTTGACGGTATAATCAGTGGTGTGGCATCCTTTGGATTTTTTGTGGAAACAGTTTTGCACAAATGTGAGGGTATGGTTACTGTAAGAGACCTGAGCTATTTTGATGATTTCAGGCTGGATGAGACAGACTATGCGCTGGTGGGTTTGCGAACCGGGCAAAAATTCAGAATGGGCGATGCGGTGAGGATAAAAGTGGTAGCTGCCAACCTGAGTAAACGCCAGCTTGATTATGAGTGGGTAACAGACCAGAAGGGAAATGCTGCCAAAAGCAAGGCTGTCGGAAAAGCAAAACAGAAAACAACGGCTAAACCGGCAGGTAAAAGAAAAAAATAATTATTAACGATCTGTATGCAAGCTAGCATAAGGATGTTTTAGTGAGAATCGATATGTATTCATTTATTGAGCTATCCAAAATTTTTGAAGAGAAATTCGGCAACCGGCACTTTCCTGAACAGCCGCAAACCCTGTACGACCCTGCTCAGTATATTTTAAACCTGGGTGGCAAAAGGATCAGGCCTGTCTGTGTGCTGATGGGAAACCAGTTGTTCAACGAGATTGATCCTGATGCTTACAATGCTGCAGCAGCGATAGAGCTTTTCCATAATTTCAGTTTGATACACGATGACATCATGGATAAAGCGCCCATGCGACGTGGCATGGAAACTGTACACATGAAGTATGGCGAATCAACCGCCCTGCTGGCAGGCGATGTGATGTTTGTGAAAGCCTATGAATACCTGAATAAAATAAAACCTGCACACCTGCAGAAAGTGCTGTACCTTTTCAACAACACAGCCAGTGCTGTATGTGAGGGCCAGCAACTGGATATGGACTTTGAAAAGCGGGAAACGGTCACACTGGCAGAATACGAATACATGATCACGCTCAAAACCTCGGTGCTGGTTGCAGCAAGCCTTAAACTGGGTGCCATTTTGGGCGGGGCAGGAGAGGGCAATCAAAACCACCTCTACGAGTTTGGTAAAAACCTGGGCATCGCTTTCCAGGTGCAGGACGATTACCTTGATGCATTTGGCGACCCCGAGAAATTTGGTAAGCAGGTGGGCGGTGATATCGTGGCCAATAAAAAGACCTTCCTCATGATCCATGCCTTTGAAACAGCTAAACCTGCCCAACTGGCCGCACTGAAGGAACTGATAAAGAACAATCCGCCTGATAAAGTGGAAAAAGTGATGCAGATATTCCGGGATTGTAACGTTGACGGATGGGCCAAGGAGCTCAAGAATAAATACCTGCAAACAGCCCTTAAGCACCTGGAAGATACAGCTGTACTCTCTGCCCGGAAAAAACCGCTGCAGGAACTTGCTGATTACCTGATGATGAGAGAGAGCTAGGCCGCTTACATCCATTCATCCGTTCACTTTATCTCCTGTGTAAATTCATACCAACGATTAGCTGGTGTGAGAATATTTGCTTAATTTCCTTACTTAAATCAAACCTAATTGTTATGTCCACTTCTTTATTCAGAAGGAAATCCATTTCAACTATTTTAAAAGATGCAGAAGCAGGCATGGGGGATGGTGATCATGTTTCATTAAAAAAAGTACTGGGAGTAAGGGACCTTACCTTTTTTGGCGTTGCTGCCGTAATAGGTGCAGGTGTGTTCAGCAGTATAGGCAAGGCCAGCTATGATGGGGGCCCGGGCGTTGTTTACCTGTATATTTTTACGGCAATAGCCTGTGGTTTTGCGGCCCTTTGCTATGCAGAATTTGCCAGTACTGTACCGGTATCAGGCAGCGCCTATACCTATTCTTATGTTGCCTTCGGCGAAATATTTGCCTGGATCATTGGCTGGGATCTGCTGATGGAATATGCCATTGGTAATATTGCAGTGGCCATCAGCTGGAGCGATTATTTTACCAACCTGATGGATAAAGCCGGAATGCATATCTCCAACTGGCTTACGATGGATTATGTGACAGCCCATAGTGGTTTTACCGGCGTAACCGATTTGCTTGCAAAAGGGGAAACACTCCAATCGCTTGGGGCAAATCCCGATAATGCGGCTATGCTTTCACAATACGATGCCTGGACACATGCGCCTGTTATCGGGGGATTGCATTTTATCATGGACCTTCCTGCATTTTGTATTGTTGCCTTAATTACCGCCGTGGTTTTTGTTGGTATAAAGGAAAGCCGCTCGATGAGTAACCTCATGGTAATTATTAAACTCTGTGTGATCTTTTTAGTGATCGTACTGGGCGCTTATTATGTGCATCCCGAAAACTGGTCTCCGTTTACTCCCAATGGATTCAGCGGTGTGTTAAAAGGTGTGTCTGCTGTATTCTTTGCCTATATTGGTTTTGATGCCATTTCCACCACAGCCGAAGAATGTAAGGACCCGCAGCGGGACCTGCCCAGGGGTATGATCTATTCGCTGATCATTTGCACCATACTGTATGTTTTGCTGGCCCTTGTTTTAACCGGAATGGTCTCTTATAAACAATTGAATGTGGGCGACCCGCTGGCACTGGTTTTTGAAGCAAGGGGCCTTCACTGGATAGCCGGCATTGTGGCTGTAAGCGCCATTATTGCCACAGCCAGTGTATTGCTAGTATTTCAGATGGGCCAGCCACGTATATGGATGAGTATGAGCCGCGATGGTTTATTGCCCAAGATATTTTCAAAGCTGCACCCAAAATTTAAAACGCCCTCTTTCTCTACCATACTTACCGGCTTACTGGTTGCAATACCGGCCCTGTTCTTAAACCTAAGCACAGTGCTTTCCTTAACCAGTATCGGTACGCTGTTTGCCTTTGTGCTGGTTTGCGGGGGTATCATTGTTTTACAGAATATGCCCGACAGACCTGAATCAAAATTCAGGGTTCCCTATATCAATGGCAAATTCATCATCCCCCTGATGTTTGCTGCTTCTGTTCTTTTGACTGCTGTTTATGCACCAGGATATTTCCAGAACCTGTTTACATTGGATGGGTTGCCCATGCTGCTGTTTTGGATCATTGCCCTGGCAGTAACCATTTATAGTTTTATTAAAAGCTTTTCACTTATACCCGTTTTAGGATTGGTGAGTTGCTTTTATTTAATGGCACAGGAAACCTACCTGGTATGGCTCAGGTTCCTGGCATGGCTGGTGATAGGATTGGTTGTATACTTCCTGTACAGTTATAAGAACAGCAGGCTTGCGCCCAGGCAATGATCCAGATAATAAAAATAAAAAAGCTGCAATGGTCATTGCAGCTTTTTTTATTGAATTGCTTCAGTCTATTTTTTCTCCAGCACCAATACTATTTTATTGAAATCGGCTGATGCGTTGATCACTTTTTTGAATGTTTCAAACTCACTCAGCGGGTATCTTATATCGCGGTAGGTTTCCATTACTTCCACATCAAGGCTGTTACCATTTAAAGTGTAATTGCTGGAAAAGCCCATGCTTACTTCGTTTCCCTTTTTTTCCTGGATATCAATGGTGAGGTCTTTCAAATTTTTGATAGTATAACCCTCCGGCACCTGGAAATGCAGTTTACGGTATAAGATATGCGGGTACTGCAGTTCTGCCGGTAATTGCCTGGGCTTTTCCTGGTACATCTGCTCCTGCGGACCTATCAGTTCGCCTATTTTAAAGAGTAATTTATTGCCGGCCCTGTCCAGTAATTGCCCGGTATGTATGGTACCGCTGATCACCAATGGTTTGTTATCCCAAAAATCGGTAAAGGCGGTGTTCTCGGCTTTTATGTTTTGTATGTTCTCACTTTTTGCAACAGAACTGATGATCTCCTTGAGTGCATCCTGTTGCTTATCAGGGGTTAGATAAGCCCAGATTGGGCGGTAAGCGCTGGCCCCGTAACCTTTGAGAATTTGCTTGCTGTCAATGATCAGAGAGTCGCCGGTGGCATCCAGCTTCACGGAAACTTCCATATTGTGAGCATGCTGATCAAAGGGGATCATGGGTATGGTATCAAATTTTGCAATAGCGGTGGTTACGTCGCCAATGCTGGTTGTTTTCAGGAATAAACCCCGGGTTGCAGCCCAGTAAGCATCCACATATGGGTAACGAAGTATATCAGAGCTGGGTTGCAGGAATTTTTTAGTAGAGGGAAAATACAGGATCATCTCTTCAATGCGGTTCCAGTTTTCCAGTTCCTCCACCAGCGGTAATTGGTCCCTTACTGAAGGAAATACCGCCTGGTAACGTATCCCTTTAGCCTCCAGCATTGCAATCATCAGCCTTCCGGCACCAAAATTATTGGTGTTGCCCGATTTGATGGCTGCTTCCAGGTTTTCGGCATTCTCACTCACCAGTTTTTCATCAATATTGATCTTGGTTTTCATATAGTCTTCCAGCAGTTCAATGATAGTCTCTTCACTGGCGCCATCGGGAATGCTGACCGCATTCACGAATTTATTGACTGCCTTCCTCTCCTTATCTGTAAGCGTGGTAAGGTTCCTGTGCACATTCCTGGCCATTTCATTCCAGGTATTCAACCGCACGCTGTTACTGCTGCTCAGGTTATAGCTTAGTTTGTAATCGATACGCTGCAGGTGCGGAGTGGGCAGTCCATATTTTTCCTCTTCCAGTTGCGGAATATTATCAGAATAGGCTGCGGTAATAAGACTTTCACCGATCAGGCTGTCTGATAACACTGTCATTCCATTAAAACCCATCGCTTCAAACTTCAGGTGTTTGGGAACAACCAGGGAAATGTTTACCCGGGCATAGGGTGTTGTTTGGCTTTGAAAAGTTTCTGAACCAAAATAAGTAGGGTTCTTTTTGGTAACGTAGGTATATTCTATCTCGGAACCTTTATCAAGCCCTTCCATGGCAAAAAAACGGTAGCGGTTGCCTTCATACATTTCATCCTTTATTTTTTCGGAAGGCACATTGATCACCTGCCCGGCAGAATTGATAACCCTCGCCTTCAGGTCGTTTACTTCTGAAGTGCCATAAACAGGTATATATATTTTATTGAAGATCTCAATGCCTTTATCATCAGCCACTTTGATCAGCTTATACACATGGTTGTACTGAACCATTTTCTTGTCTTCAAACTTATACTCATAAATGCGGTCATCACGCAGGTACACCGCACTGGCTGTATTGAACTTTTCGGGCATTTTATGCAGGGAGGGTTTTTCGCTCCAGTTGAAAGTACTGCTGTACAATCCCTGCATCTGGGCCTGTGAGCCGGCACAAACTGCCAGCAGGAGGGCAGCCAGGTAAACATGTTTTAGTTTCATAGATTGTTTTGTTTTTAGGAATTATTTTTTCTTCAGTACAATTTCTTCTTTATAGGCAGGCGCAATTTTTGAAATGGCTGCATTCCATTCGCTGAAATCAGCTACTTCAATTAAAAGCGTTTTGGTAACATAAGTTTGTGTGGCGTATACCTGGTCTTTTACCTGTTTGTATTCAATGGAAAAATCCACCAGCCTGTTTGATACAGAAACATTTTGTGGCAGGTGTTCCATTATATAGCCGTCGGGTATCTTCAATACATGTACCTGCCTGATATTTGAGAGATAATCATTCTCAACGGCAATTTTCCTTTTTGCGGTATCAACAGGTGTGTAGTTGAAGAGTTTCTCCAGGTTCAGGTTGATGTATATCTCGTCATCAATGGATTTAACGTAATCAGGTATCTCAAAGTTGGAACTGATGTTGGCAGATTTATTAAGGGTATCCGGAAATGTTATCTTATAATCCTTCATGATAAATTTATTGCTGCCCTTTGCCATACGGCGGCGTGCATACACCCGTTCGTCATCCCCTTTGTTGAACATGAGGCTGCTGTAAACATTACTGCCATAATAGCCCAGGTAGTCAACAGATGCATAGCCTTTTAAAAGCTTTTTATCAATGGTTAAAAAAGTACTGTCGACGATCGTGTTTTTGGACGCTGCAACAACCGGCACGGTAGCCAGTTCAAATTTTTCGGGACTTATACCGATCAGGGCCTGTTTATTTTGTATCCCGCTGGTTGGAAAACCAAAGATGCAGTTGGGATCAGTGGCATCCAGGAATATCCAGTTGCCATTGATCTTTACGGCGCTGATCATGTGGTTGTCTGTTATAGGCAGCGGCACTTCATTATAGGTATAAGGAATACTGCGGGTGCCTATCCAGGTAAAATATGCTTTTAAACCACTTGTGTTCAGGAGTGCTGTCAAAAGACTGGCCATATCCTTACAATCGCCATAGCGTTTGCTGCACACATCAGCAGCCTGCCTTGGAACAAATCCTTCTAGGCCTTCCTCAAATGCCACATACTTGATATGGTTTTGTACCCACCAGTAAATGGCCTGTGCCTTTTCCCAGTCAGTATTTTTTCCCTTACAAATACTGTCCGATACTTTTTTCAGCAGTTCACTGGGAGTGGTGTTGATATCCTTTAAAAACCCGGCATTCCAGTTATACAATTCATTTACGGTATTGTAAACCGGCACAATAGTGTTATCATCATTTTTATACTGGGTTACATACACAATAACATGCTCGGCATAATAGGAGGGCGAGACCGCATCGGGGAAGTATTCAAATTCCCGGATATTACTTGCACTGAATTCAATTTTCTTCTTTCTTCCTTTTTTGGTTTCTGTAACGGTGATATTTTTCTTATCGTCATTTTTAATGATGTACTTCACATCCATATCCTCCGGAAAAGTAAGGCTGAAAGTGGCATTCACCACGGGCAGGTAACTGCTGAAATAAAAGGGTGAAATAAAATGAATGTCCTTATTGAAATGTTCGGTTTCCACATGGGTAATGCTGCCTTTTACCACTTTCGGATAATCAAAACTGGTTTCTTTGGCGTCGTCATAAAAAATATCACGGCTGGAAGAGGACTGTGTCTTGAATTCGCTCACTTTCATTTTTTTGGTACCATTGCCATCGGGGGCTGTGGTATAGGCTTCCACTTTTTTGAGTTCGTTGAAACTGCTGTGATACACCCTGTCCTTATTATAGATACCATTTGCTTTATCATCCAAAATGAACATTTCTGAAATTTCGGTGGCCTTAGCCACGGGCACGCCCTTGCTGTAAGAAATGTCCACATTGCGGTTCACATTAGAAAACACAGCTGTTTTGCCCGGATATTGTTTCTGTAATTCTTCCAGCGTTTGAGCTTTTGAGCAAAAGGGAGAACCAAGCAGGGCTGCAATAAGCAACAGGCAGGTACGGGAAAATTGTATAGTCATGTATGGATATTATTTTTTTGATTCCAGCATATCATAGCGATACACCAGTGTTTCAGTTAATTTGCCTCCTTCATAATATTTGCAAAGGCCGTGCAGGTCGTTGTTATAATAATTTAATTCAGAGATCAGGCTTCCATTCTCGGCGTAATACCTGCTTAGTCCATGCAGGTTGCCATTTACATATGTTTCTTCTTTCATGATCTTGCCGCTGGGATAATAAACTTTTTTAACCCCGTCATCCGTTCCGTTTACACTGGTACTGTTTACATACTCTTTGCCGTTGCTGAAATAAAGCAGCCTTTTACCTTCCTGCAGGCTTTCATTATAGGTAAGTTCGGCGCTTTTGTTTCCGTTTCGGTAGTAGGCTGTAATGCTACCCGAGCCATATTTTACCGGTATCACCGGAACCAGGTTGCCTGTCTTATCCTCGTAACTGTAACCGGTAAGTTCATCTTTGGTAAAATACAATACCAGCGCAAGCTGCTT
This sequence comes from Ferruginibacter sp., assembly GCA_044226725.1. Lineage (GTDB taxonomy): Bacteria > Bacteroidota > Bacteroidia > Chitinophagales > Chitinophagaceae > Ferruginibacter. Next base: position 307,189 of record JBGAGM010000006.1, read on the forward strand.
ATTCTCTCCGTAATATTTTACCGTACCATCCACCACGCCGTTTTTAAATTCATACTCCCTGTACACATTGCCGAACTCATTATACTGAACATCCTTTCCGTTCAGTTTTCCATGCTCATATATTTCTGTTTCAGACAAAGTGCCGTTCCTGTAATAATAGTTCCAGGTGCCTGAACGCTCTGTATTCACATATTGCGCCTCCAGCCGCAGTTTGCCATTATTGTGCCAGGCCTTAAAAGTGCTGTCAATATCGCCATGCTTGTAATAAGCAATGCTGGCAACTGAGCCATCTCCGTTCAGCGTTTTATACTGGCCATTCAGTTTGTAATGATCATAGTTGCTTTCAAAATAAGGTTTGCCATTATAGTGTTTAAATTGAACCTTGCCGGCTCCTTTCACCAGTTCGGAAGAAGTGAGCACATTACCCAGCGTATCCATCTGTACGATCTTCCTGAACCAGTCATTATCATAATACTCGGAATAATTGAGCTTTCCATCCGGTGTATAATATTCGGCAATGCCATCCACATCATCATTCAGGTAGTACAGTTTGCTGGTTAAATTCCCAAACTGGTCATAATTTAAAAATGTACCCTGTTTTTTACCTTCCACATACCAGCCTTCTTCCTCAACAACCCCATTTACATAATACGTAACAAAGTATCCGTTGGGCTCATCTTTCGAGAAATTACCCTCTTCCTTTATTTTGCCATTGGGGTAATAGATCAGTTTTTTCCCTTCCTGCATGCCGTCCTTATACATTACCTCAGTTTGCACCTTACCGTTCTTGAAATAATAAACCCCTTTTCCATCCTGTAAGCCCTCCTTGGTGAAATAGCCTTCCCTGGCCTTGCTGCCATCGGCATTATAAAAGGTAACATTTGCATTGCCCTTGCGGCTGGAAGTATTGCTGACCAGGTTGCCTTTTTTATCCAGGAACTTAATATCGCGGAACCTCCCTTTTTCAAAGATCGTCTCGCAAAACAAAATACCATCCTCATCATAATCCTCTCTTTTTCCATCCACCTGGCCTTTTTTATAAAATGCCCTGCTTGCAAGTTTTCCGTTTTCATAGTAGCTGAGGTATTCTCCGTCCAGTTCCCCGTCTGCGTATGTTCCGGTATTTTCCGGTTTGCCGCTATCATAAAACCATTTCCAGGGCCCCACACTTTTGTCAGCTTCAAAATCGCCCTGCTTAAGCACTTTACCATTCTCATGGTATTCTATATAATTGCCGGTAGCCAGATCATTTTTGTAGTTGGTTCTTGCATTTAGTTTACCGCTTTCATAGTAGGATAGCGCTTCACCTTCTTTCAGGTCGTTCACATACGTGCAGGTGCTGCTTAAGGCGCCATTTATGGTGTAGTATTTGGCAGGCCCTTCCTTTTTTCCTTTTTTATAGGTAACCACAGACCGGGGGTTCCCATTATAGTAGTAAAGATATTCAACCCCTTCGATGGCATCATCCTTATAATCGGATAAAGAATACCTTATGCCATTGTCGTACCAGCTTTCACTTTTGCCATTGGCCTTATCCATATCGTAAGTGCTGATCTCCTTCACCGTTCCGTCTTCGTAATAGTACGACCATATTCCGGTACGGGCTCCATTTCTGTCGAACACACCTTTTGATTTTAATTTTCCGTTCTTGTGATAGAATTCCCAGGGCCCCACCAGCATCTCATCACCCTTATTGTTTTGTACAAACTCGCCCTTACCTACCACCAGATAATCCTTGATATAATATTTTATCACGGTGGCATCCCTTTTAGATACAGCCAGTTCCTGTGTTTTACGGATCTTGTTGAAATATTCATACAGATCCAGGTTCATCTTCTCAATATCCTTTTTTTCTTTCTTTACATAACTTTTCACCTTGTCAATATTCAGTTCACTGAATACGTAAAATATGAAAGGTTCAAAATTCCTGTCATCCCATATCTTTTTGAAGAAGGGTACATAATACTGCATGTAAAAGCTTTTATCAGCATCGGTATATTCCAGTTTCTCGAATAAAACCTGCATCTGCCTTACGATCTGGTCTTCCAGGTCGGCTTTCAGTTTATAATTCTTATCCAGTGCAATTTTGCTCACAATAATATCCTGTACAGATTCAAAATTATTGGCGCCGGATGGTTTGTAGTTTTTCAGGTATTCATCAATAGTGGTATTCACTTTGGCAATAGCCGACAGGTAGCCAATCGATTTCTGGTAGTATTTGTTACCGGGGGCTACAAACAGGTTGGTGGTAAAACTCATCATTGCTTCGGGTAAATTACCTTTCATAAGGGCAAGCTGTCCCAAAAAGTAATGGGCCGAGGAATAGTAAGGGTTCAGCATGATGGTCTTTCTGAAATTCTCAGCTGCCTGTTCATTTTTTTCCTGCCGGTACAGGCAGATGCCTTTATTGAAATAGGTGAGGTAGTCATACTTGTTCATGGCCAGTATCGAGTCGTATACCACCAGGGCATCATCTATGCGCTGTGTATCATCATAGATATCTGCCAGCAGCCTCATCAGCGATATTTTCTTTGCAGGAAAACGTTCCAGCCCTTTCTTTACCAATTTTTCGGCAGCAACAAAATTACTGTCGGCATAATAGCTGAGGACCATTTCCTGCAACACATCGGCGTAATTGGTGTCACTAACAGGCACTTTTTGATACTCAGCAATGGCATCCTTATACTTGCCGGCATCGTGCAGTTCAACACCTTTTGCCATCACATCCTTACTGTTTATTAAAGGATTCTTTAATTCTCTCTGGGCAAATAAATAAAATGAGGAGGTAATAAATACAACTGTAAATAAGATAGGTTTCATCATGTTTGTTAGGGTTGGCTTATGATTTTTGATATTAGCGTATAAATGTATTAAAAATATGAATTGCCGGCTTTTTAAGGTAAAATAATTTTTATATAAAAAATGCCATTCGTAAACATATGTTTTATACCCGGCAGCAGTCATAACTGTATCTTTGCGCTTCAAAATATACCTGGCAGGCTGATTACCGGCCCATGCCATATTGTAATGTATGAAATATCAGCCCGGAGATAAAATACTGATCCTGCTTACAGACGAAGAAGGTACTGTGCTGGAGATCGTGAATGAGAAAATGGTACTGGTGGAAGTGAAAGGAGTTAAATTCCCGATCTATACCGACCAGATCGATTTTCCGTACTTTAAAATGTTTTCCCAAAAAACCCAGGCCGGTAAAAAGAAGGTTCATATTGACCAGGTTCAAAAGGAAAAAGCCAGGCCCAAACAAAAAGAGGGCCATGGTGTTTCGCTTTCTTTTATCCCCGTTTTTGATAAGGATATCTTTGATGATGATATCGTTGAGAAATTCAAACTGTACCTCATCAATCAAAATGAAACAGCCTACCATTTCACCTACGACCTGATGATCGGCGGACAAAGCGAATTCCGGCTAAAGAACAATATTGAACCACTCAGCGATTTTTACCTGCATGATGTGAAGTTTGAAGACCTGAGCGATAGTCCCCGTTTTGAATTTGAATTTGCTTTAAAAGAACCGGATAAAAGGAAAGCCCCTTATTTTGAAACCTCCCTGAAACTAAAAGCCAAACAACTTTTTAAAAAGATAGAAGAGATACAGCTGAATAACGAGCCGGGCTTCTCTTATGTATTACTGGAAGAATATCCTGACAGGGTGGAAGAGGAGAAGGTGGACCTGGGCAAACTGGGCAATGCAGGATTCAGGATATATGATGCACATAAGATACGCCAGAACCTGGAACCCGCCAGGAGCGTGGTTGACCTGCATATTGAAAAGCTGACTGATAGCTGGAAACACCTCAGCAATTTTGAGATCCTGTCAATGCAGTTGAAGGCTTTTGAAAAATATTATGAACTTTCCGTAACACACCGCCAGCCCGTACTCACCATCATACATGGTGTGGGCACAGGCAAACTGCGGGATGAGATACATGATATACTGAGACTGAAGAAAGAGGTAAAATCCTTCGTAAACCAATACAGCCACCTGTATGGCTATGGCGCTACCGAAATTTATTTTGAATACAAATAATAATTATGTGGCTACCGTATGATACCTGGGGACAGATGGTCGCTGTTTTTATCATCAGCGTGGTCAGGTATATCGTTTTTGGCGGACTGGCATTCCTTTTCTTTTACGTCTTGTTCAGGAACAAATCGCTGTTTGCCAAGATACAGCAAAAATGGCCTGCTAAAGCGGATTATGTAAGGGAGGTCTTTTATTCACTGCTCACCTTCATCATATTTGCCATCACACCGCTGGTTTTAAACGAACCGCATATAAAGCCATATACCAGTATTTACAGGAACCTGCACGATCACAGCATGCTGTATTTCTGGCTTCTGTTCCCGGTGATGCTGCTGGTGCACGATACTTATTTTTACTGGGCACACCGCATCATGCACCACCCCAGGTTGTTCAGTTTCTTTCATGTGGTGCATCATAAAAGCACCAACCCGTCTCCCTGGGCATCTTTTTCCTTCCAGCCTGCAGAAGCGTTTGTTGAATCTGGTATCATTTATCTTTTTGCATTCCTGTTCCCGGTTCATTTGATACATATCATGGTTTTCCTGGTATTCATGACCATCTATAATGTTTACGGCCACCTGGGCTTTGAATTGTTTCCCAAAGGCGCCAACACCCACTGGCTGTTTAAATGGTTCAATACCTCCGTGAATCATAATATGCACCACCAGTATTTCAAAGGCAACTACGGGCTGTACTTTACCTGGTGGGACCGCATCATGAAAACAACGCATACAGATTACGACCGCAGGTTCAAGAGCGTTTGCGAAGAGACTATTCAATTAAGAAAACAGCGCCGCCAAAATGAGCTTCAGTGAACTGATCGTGTATATTGGGTTTGTTGTTGGCTTTGCGCTTACACCGGGGCCAAACATGATGCTCTACCTTACCTACACTTTTGAGTACGGACGCAAAGCAGGCTGGGCAACGGCTGCGGGAGTGGTAAGTTCTTTCCTGGTACATATCACCACCATTGTGCTGGGTTTAACGGCCCTGCTCATGGCAAGCCCGCATGCGCTGGATATACTGCGTTACACCGGCATTGCCTACCTCTTTTACCTGGCTGTCATCAACCTTAAAACCGTGCAATGGAAATCCGGGGCAGGCCCGCATACTGATAATGGCCTGCGTTTCTTTTACCTCAGGGGATTTATCGGTAACCTGCTCAATCCGGGGTCACTGGTCCTCTATTTTTCTGTATTGCCCCAGTTCATTCATCCCGAAAGGGGGCACGTGTTGGCTCAAAATCTTATGCTGGGTGGTATACAGATGCTGTGCAGTTTCCTTACCAATTGCAGCATTGTATACCTGGCCGGGTTTGCAGGGGAAGCATTTTTTAAGCAGGAACGTTACCAGCGTATGGTGAGGTATTGCATGAGCTTCTTTATTGTGCTCTTTGCTTTGAAAATGCTTTTGATGCGGTAATGATTTACCGGAAATGGCCGGCAATGGTATAGCAAACCTTATTGTTGATGCGGTGAAAGATCTCGCCGTTGATCTTGCGCAACCGGCGCAGTTTTCTTTTATCTAGCAAGCGGCCTTCACTGTCGAAGTATTGCGGTTGCGGAAAATAGGAAAGCACATAGTATTTGGCGTAAGAGAACAGGGACCTGAGCGCAACCGGTTTCACCGAAAGCAGTATCATGCTTTGTTTTTTTTCATCCACGTAATAATCTGAATAACTGATCCAGGCGCAGCGTATATCATGCATCTCCCGTATGAGTGTGTTTATCTTTACCGCATTCAGCCCGTAAGCTGCCAGGGTATCGCTGATGCGGCTTTCTGTTGCATTAAACTCGTAAATAAGGCTAAGTGTGTCGGTAATGATTTCCAGCGAAATGGTCTTGAAATCCCGGTCGGTGAACCCAACATTGAACGGGCTCACTTCATACAGGGCCTTGTAGGATTCTTCTATGCGGTCGAGCGTTTTCTCATTTTCATAGTAATATTTCGTGGAGATATTCTTTGGCGAGCAGGAGAACAGGACCAGGGCCAACAGGCTCAGCAATAATATGGAGGGCATTTTATTTTGCATCTGCATCTTTTTTGGTGAACCAGGTGATACCAAAGACGATCCGTTTAAAAAAGGCCGTGCTAACCTGCAGCTGTGTCCTTCGGCCGTAATCCCAGTATATAAAAGTTACGGTATCGTTCTGCAGGCTTATTTTTTCAGCCACAATAAAATGAGTTGGCACACCCAGTTTTATGCGGATATGATCTTTCTTATGCACAATACGGTTATTGATGAACAGTACCACAATACCGGTTTTCAGCCTTTGGCTGATGTATTCGTACAAGCTGGCAATGCGTGGCCGCATCAGGTCGGCGCCAATGGCCTCTGAATTATAATGCAGCAGTTCCCGGGTCATGCGGTTGAATTTGGCATAATTCACCGATGCCCAAAAACGGTTCTCGTCACCCTCATCATATTTCTTATTGAAGAAGTTCAGGTACCCTTTGTAATGATCGGCCAGGGTGAGGTACCACATCTGCTCTGCCGGGTTAATATCCAGCTGGCCCTTGTATTTGAGGTCGCCGGCTTCCAGCTTAATAGCAGGCGAGGGGTCCAGTGTAATATTATTGAAGGTAGCCTTGCCATCCTTATAAAGCTTCAAAAGCAGGGTGGCATAGCCCAGGGGATCATCCTGCAGAAACAGGTAGGTGAGCGCACCATATCCGCAAAAATTAGTGCTGCGGCCGGGATAGATCCCTATCGGGTTGTGAATATTGTTCTTCAGGTTGCGGAGAAAGGAAGCCGGATTGATCTTAGGCCAGTGGGCGCTGGCCCCCAGCGTATCTATCTTTTCAAGAAATGCAATGGCCTGCTGCTGCGTGGAAGTTACCGGCGATATGGAAGTCGCCCGCCCTGCATACGACCGGCCGGCAAAAAGCCAGGTAAATAAAAGGAACAGGCAAAACCGGCAAAGTCTTCCAGTTCTGCAGAAACCGGCTCCCAAAAATGTTTCTTTCCTCAGCATGTATTGCAAAAATAATAAGCTGACTATTATAAAGGCGTTTATTGTACCTATTATACAACTTTTTAACGTTCCGGCAGTTTAAAAGCCTGGTAAAGGCATCAACCGGCAACAAATGGTAAGGCTATTGAAAAAAAATTAACATATTTTGGGAAAACTAAAAGGGGAAATTTGCCAATTCAATGTTTAAACACCATATATTTGCTTTCATAATTAAACAGTAACATTTCCATGGCTGCAAAAAAATACACAAAATGGCTGCTGGCATTGCTGGTGGTTGCAATTGCCGGCGCCGGCATCGCCTGGTACCTTTTCACACTGAAATTTGATGATACGGCTACTGTGAAAGCAGACTATACCGTCAACGCCATGGATTTTCTGAAGGAATTCAGGAAAGACCTGGCAGGTTCCAACAAAAAATACGCTGAAAAGATCGTGCTGGTGAACGGAACCGTTTCGGCCATTGAAATGGCAGATACCACTGCCAATATCAAAATGGTGGATACGGCCTCAGGCGATTACATCATCTTTGCATTTCAACAGGCACACCTGCAGGAAGCCAAAGCCATGAAGGAAGGCGAAAAGGTATCCATCAAGGGAAGTTGCAGCACCGCCGTTTTCAGCGAAATACTGGGCATACAAAAGGTAGACCTGATACGCTGTGCAGTGAACAAATAATTTTAACTCAAAAAATAAAAATCAAACAAATGAAAAAAACTATCCTTTCTTTAGCATTGGTAATGACAACAGGCCTGTTGTTTGCACAACCGAAAACTACCACTTCGGCAACCATCGCATTTGATGCCACCACCGCCAAAGATGCTTTGCCAAAAGCTGAAAACAAAACTGTGATCGCATCACTGGATACCAAGACCGGTGCCATCGCTTTTGAAGCAGCCATCAAAAGTTTTGCATTCTCTAACCCGATGATCCAGGACCATTTCAACAGCAAGGGCTGGATGGACAGCGATCAGTGGGCCACTGCTACCTTTAAAGGAACTATCGTTAACCTGAAAGATGTAAAGTTCAACAAAGACGGTACTTATGCTGTAACTGTAAGCGGCAACCTTACCATGCATGGCGAAACCAAGCCCGTTGAAGCAAAAGGAACCATCGTGGTATCCGGACAAAAAATAAAAGCTACCTCTGACTTTACTGTGAACCTGGATGATTATAAAGTGAGTGGAGGCGCCATTGCTGCAGGTAAAGTTTCTAAAGAGCCAAAGATCAGCGTATCAGCTGAGTTTTAATAGAAAAAACCATCCATAAAAAAAGCTTTTGTTCGGCAGAACAAAAGCTTTTCTTTTTTATAAGTCCTTAACCCGGTTATACCCGCAGCAGGCCGCGGAAACCCCGGGCAGCATAATAGGATTCTGCCCCGTTGTGGTAGGTGAACACCGTATCGTAGCGGCGGTCGCAAAACAATGCCCCGCCCAGTTTACGAATGGCGGCGGGTGTTTGCACCCAGCTGGAGGTTTTGGTATCGAAGTTACCCAGTGCCTGCAGCTCCCGGTATTGTGCTTCGGTCAGCATTTCAATGCCCATTGCTGCTGCCATGGCCAGGGCGCTGCTCTTCGGCTTGTGTTCCTTACGGGATGCAAGGGCGGCCTCATCATAACAAACACTGCGGCGCCCGGCCGGACTTTCAGTTGCGCAGTCGTAAAAGATATATTCGCCGGTCTTTTTATCAAAGCCGGCCACATCGGGTTCCCCGCCGCTGTTTTCCATCTCGTTCAGCGACCATAACTTATCAGCCTTTGCCTGCAGCCTGGCCAGCACTTTATCCCATTGAAGCCCGGGATGGCGTTTGGGATTTTTTTCAAACCTGGTTTCCAGGGTTTTCAGCAGGGCGCTGGTTTCTGCTGCAGATAATTTCTTTTTAACGGCCATGGTCTTCCGGTATTTTAATGTGAAATACTAAGTTACTGTGCTGCCGGCTTTTTCTGCTCTTATTTCCAGTAATTCTTCATCAGGTCGGCAACCCATTCCGGCTGCCTGATGGCAGACTTTGGCTGAAACTCTTTGAATACCGGCTTGATGTCCAGCACAGGGGTACCGTCGATGGCATCCAGGAACTTTACTTTGATGCTGCGGCCGGTATGCTCCAGCAATTCCACAGTGGTAAGCCCTATTGGGTTGGGCCTGTCTTTTTTCCGCTGCCCGAAAATGCCCACCACAGGATAGTTGGGGTTGCCACGGGGCCGCCCGGAAAATACCTTGTCTTCCATTTTCACCTGGTCGAAATAATAGATGATCTCCAGGTGTGAGAAGCCGGAAATATGATCGAATGCCTCCGTGGGCACTTGCGGGGCCAGTTCAATTTCCGCAATGATGGCCTCCCAGTGATCATCGGTGGGTGCGGTACGGCTGTTCTTTACGGTGGCGATGGGTTCGAAAGTTATTTGCATTGGCTTATAGATTGAGTAATATATTGATGCTTTTAATTTTACAGCTATTATTACACAGCGGCTGTAACTATTTTAATCGTGCATTTGCCGTTTGCTGTAAGTTCGTAAAAATCTGATTCTCCTAACCGCATTCCATAAAATTTAACCAGGGCGAAATATAGTAAAATATAAATATATATCTGACGGGCAGGGGTTTTGTCTTTGGCCAATCGTACCGGCAAACTGGTAATTATGGCCCGGGAACTGAGGGCTAAGCTGCAGCTCTGCCTTATTTTAATTAAATAACCGGGTAAAACAGGTTGGGTAACGTGGTCAAACCCCGTCCACCAACGGGGTAAAACAGGTTGGGTAACGTGGTCGTACCCCGTCCACCAACGGGGTAAAACAGGTTGGGTAACCTGGTCGTACCCCGTCCACCAACGGGGTAAAACAGGTTGGGTAACCTAGTCGTACCCCGTCCACCAACGGGGTAAAACAGGTTGGGTAACGTAGTCAAACCCCGTCCACCAACGGGTTAAAACAGGTTGGGTAACCTGGTCATACCCCGTCCACCAACGGGGTAAAACAGGTTGGGTAACGTAGTCAAACCCCGTCCACCAACGGGGTAAAACAGGTTGGGTAACCTGGTCAAACCCCGTCCACCAACGGGGTAAAAACAGGTTGGGTAACGTGGTCGTACCCCGTCCATCAACGGGGTAAAACAGGTTGGGTAACCTGGTCGTACCCCGTCCACCAACGGGGTAAGACAGGTTGGGTAACCTGGTCAAACCCCGTCCACCAACGGGGTAAAACAGGTTATGTAACGGGTAGAACTTCCTCAGCAACAGGGTAATACCCCTCTTTGCCACATTGGTTGTAGCCACAAAGTCACTAGACACTTATTTAAAAAATATCATGCATTTTCCTTTTGCCTTCCTAAATACCGGGAGCAGCACATCTTAATGGCATGGTAAAATTTACTGCATTACAGCTTCAGTTTATTGAACAGGGCTGCTTCGTCCATTTCCCGAACGCATCCGGCTTCCAGGCCATCCAGTTGCAGGTCTTCAATGCTGGTACGTATCAGCCTTTTGGTTTTATGGCCGGTAGCAGCGATCATTTTGCGTACCTGGTGGTATTTGCCTTCTGTAAGGGTGATGCTGAGCCAGGTAAAGGGGGGCCAGGCGGTGAGCCGGTCGCCCAGGGGGCAAAGCGCTTCGGGGTTCTCCACCCGCTGCACATCGCAGGGCGGCGTTGTATAATAAACCCCTGTTTTTATGCGGATGCTAACCCCTTGCTGCAGGCGGCGGATATTATCATCGCTCATCACATTGTTCACCTGCACCAGGTAGGTACGCTTATGCGGAGTTTCGCTCAAAAACAATAAGCGGGTGAGCTTTTTATTGGTGGTAAGAATAAGTAACCCTTCAGAATCATTATCGAGCCTGCCAACAGCATGCGTGCCTTCGGGAAAATCAAAATCCAGGTGCCCCAGCAACCGCACATCATGCGTGCTGATGAACTGCGATACCATGTTAAAGGGCTTGTGGATGATGAAATATCGGTTGGGGGATTTGATGATTGGGGGATTTGGTGATTTGGTGATTTGATGATTAGTTTATGGTCGATGGTCGATAGTGAATGGTCGATGGTCGATGGTTGATGGTCAATGGTCAATAGTCAATGGTCGATAGTCAATGGTCAATGGTCAATGGTCGATAGTCGATGGAAGGTACGTTAAATGATTAAGCTGCCCCACGGATTAACGGATTAACCGATCAACGGATTAACGGATCAACCAACTACCGTATCAGCACCGTACTTCCTTTTGCATTATAAACCTTTCCATCCGCCCCAATACCCTGCAGCATCCAAACCAGGGTGTGAGATTGTACAGGGTTGCCCTTGTAGCGGCCATCCCAGCCTTCGCCAAGTTTCTTTGTTTCGTAAACCATTTCGCCCCAGCGGTTGAATATTTTAAAGTAAACCAGTTCCTTAATACCGATCGTGAAGGGTTTCAGCAGTTCGTTCAGGCTGTTGCCATTGGGTGTAAAGGCATTGGGCACATAGATTACGATGTTCTTATTGATCTTCACCAGTTGGGTATCCACCGTAACACAACCGGCGGCGGTGGTTAGTTTGATGGTATAGGTTTTTTCTACGTCTCCGGTAAACACGGGCTTGTAGCTGGCCGCATTATCCAGGTTGCTGGCCGGGCTCCACAGGGCGCTAACGCCAACGGGCCTGGCTTCCAGCTGCTGCGGCAGGTTGGCCACGGCATATACCACGGGGTTACTGATGCCCGGCCTGGCCCGCTCAATATGCACAAACCTGCGCTGGGTGCTTACCGGGAAAGGACAACGGGCCGTACTTACAGACAGGCTCATCACATAATCGCCTGGTGTGCTGTACACCTGTGCCGGCGGGTTGCGCAGGGTAGACGTATTGCCATTGCCAAAATTCCACAAATAATTGACCGCCGAAGTGCCGGGGTCAACGGTTTGATTGACGGCCAGCACGGGCTCATTGATGCAGGCGGCACCCACTTCAAAAGCGGCAAACACATTGGCATTTACTATCACGTTCATACTGCTGCTGTCGGCACACTGGCTGTTACTGTTCACAATAAGGGTTACTTTAAATGTGCCCGCAGATTTAAAACTGTAACTAAGGTTTTGTATGCCGGATACCGAAAAGCCATCGCTGATCACCCAGCGGTAATTCATATTGCCTACGGCATTGGTGCTGGTATTGGTGAACAGGAATTTGTTGTTCACAAAACACTGTTCGGGTTTATCCACGGTAAAGCCCGGCACCGGTATCGATGAGATATCGACGTTGACAGATTTGGTAAATAAATTACAGCCCAGGTAGCTGAATACCTGTGCCTGGTAAGTGCCTGTTTGGGTAACACTGTATTTTTTTTGATTGGTGCCGGGTATGGGCACACCATTCCTGTACCATTGCACGCTGTCGCATGGCAGCACTTCCAGTATGGTGCTGTCGCCGCTGCCAATACACCATTCCAGTTTGCCTGTAACCATCAGGCTGTCGTACAGTTTACCCGCATTCACGATGACGGTATCGGTACTTCTGCAACCGCCGCCATTGTGTTTTACCGACAATACATATTCCGTTGTCACATCCGGGTTGGCAATCGGGTTGGCAAGCAAAGGGTCGTTCAGGGCCGTTACGGGCGTCCAGAGATAATACCAGCCAGGCTTTGGGGGCACACCGATCTGCACCAGGCTGTTGTTGCAGGAGTTCTTATCGGGGCCGGCATTGGCTTTATAATTCAGGGTGTCGTAAAGGTAGGTGTACAGTGTATCCAGGCATCCATAGCCATTGTAAGGCACCAGCACCACAGCCACCTGGGTACCGGCTGCGGGCGGTGGCGCAAATGTGAGTGTTTGGGAATTGCCCAGCACCTGGGTAAAGGTATTGTTGTACCAGGTATAGCTTTGGTATCCGTAAGGGGCATTTACAATAACCTGGTTATCATCAGGACAAAAATCGGCACCTTCAAAGCGGTCGCTGCATTCGCTGTTAACATCAATATAGGCATAGCCAAAATGTATGCGGAAAGTGCAATCGGCTGTTTTAAAGAAAAGGCGTATGGTTTTACCCGCCAGGTTATCCAGGTTGATGCTCACCGCAGTCCAGTTCTTATACCAAACAGGTGTGGAGCCACCCGGGTTGGGCGATAACTGGAAACCAGGCAGGGGCGACCCGTTTGCAAAAAAGGAAAAGGAAGAACAGGTGATGGCATAACCGTCGGTCAGGTTCTGCACCAGCAGGTCTAGCCGGGGCTGTTCCGATTCCAGGTGCCCCGGATCCTGGAACACCACGGCATAATTATAAATAAGGTTGTAGGTATTGGCCCCAGCCGGGATGGTGAAATCGTAGGACACACCCTCGGCTTCACGGCCTGCCGAGTTGTTGCCCAGCTGGATGGAATGCCCGCTACCGTTAGGGCACATCACAGGAAAGTTTCCATAAGGGTCACGCAGGCCATTGGCAGAGATGGAATTGTACATGGTATGCCTGCCCGGTACCGGCCCGCCCTGCGATGTGAAAGTGATCACATTGGTATTATTTACCGAAGCCACATTGCCGGTATAGCAGGTCCAGCCATCAAAATTGCCGTTCTCAAAATCAATATTGGGGGGACAGTTCTGGGCAAATAAGTTCATGCCCAATGAACTGCTTAATACAAGTAAGCACAAAAAATGTATGTACCTGTTGAATAACATGTTGTTTAAATGTGGTTGGCAAGCATGCTCCCGTTAAGCCGGAATGGTCGCTTTCAAGTTACCACTTTTTTGTTTGCAAAGCCCCGTTTGTTTATAATATTCTGTACCACATCATGCATTTTTTTGATCGTTTTGGTAAAAATGCAGTTGCTGATTGATGTATAAACGTTGATTATGGCAATTTGGTTGTTCAATCCTATTTAAAACTTGCTGCCTGCTTATATTGGATTATCTTTGCAGTATGACAATCGAGCATTTAAAATCTATGAGGGACCGTGTGTTGGTCCTGGGGAGGTTTCTTTGACGTCGCTAACAGACAGGCCAAAGCAGCCAATGACAAACAACTTTCACTTTCGCCGGGCTTCTGGGACGACAATGCCCGGGCCACTTCCATCCTGAAAGAAATTAAGGTAAACGAATACTGGATAAACCTGTACAATGCCGTGGATACGGCCGTGGAGGATTTTGCCGTATTGTTTGATTTTTGGAAAGCAGGCGAAACTACCGAAGAAGAGGTAAAAGAAGCCTACGATGCCGCCATCGAAAAGATAGAGGAGGCAGAATTCAAGAGCACCCTTAACCAGCCCGAGGATGAACTGCCGGCCATGATGCAGATAAACAGTGGTGCAGGGGGTACCGAAAGCCAGGACTGGGCCGAAATGCTGGCACGTATGTTCCGCATGTACGGCGAAAAGCAGGGCTGGACCGTTACCGAAATGGACTGGCAATGGGGCGACGGGGCCGGCATCAAAACCTGCACGTACAAGTTTGAAGGGCCCTTTGCCTATGGCTTCCTCAAATCGGAGAGCGGGGTGCACCGGCTGGTGCGTATATCACCATTCGACAGCAATGCCCGAAGGCATACTTCCTTTGTATCGGTAAACGTGTACCCGCTGGTGGATGATACGATCAATATCGAGATCAACCCTGCTGATGTAAAAATGGAAACATCACGAAGCGGCGGCGCCGGCGGTCAGAACGTGAACAAGGTGGAGACCAAGGTACAGCTAACGCATATCCCAACAGGCATCGTGGTGGTTTGCCAGCAGGACAGGAGCCAGCTGGGCAACCGTGAACTTGCCATGCAGATGCTGAAAAGCCGGCTGTACGAAATTGAATTACAGAAACGCAACGAACTGCGGGATGCCAACAATGCCAAAAAGAAAAAGATAGAGTGGGGCAGCCAGATACGCAGCTATGTTTTCCATCCATACAAAATGATCAAAGACCACCGCACCGATTACGAAGTGGGCAATGTGGGGCCGGTAATGGACGGGGAACTGGACGGGTTTATTAAGGCGTATCTGATGAGTGAGAAGGAAAATGAATGATTTGATGATGTGTTGATGTGATGATGAAAGGATTTGATGATGTGATGATATAATAATTACACAGATAGCATTATTGTAAAAATGTTGTATTTTAATTATCCAATCGACTAATCATTAAATCAATTAATCATCAAACTCCCCATGCAAACAAATAAGCAAAACCTTATAATTGATCTCACTTTCGAATTTGCTTTGAAAATTATCAGGTATGCTGAATCGCTGGAAGCGGATAGAAAATACGTAATAGCAAGGCAATTGCTAAGATCCGGAACTGGTATAGGTGCTAATGTGAGAGAATCTCAAAATTCAGAAAGCAAAAAAGATTTCATTCATAAGCTAAAAATAGCAGCAAAAGAGGCTGACGAAACTGAATATTGGTTGTTACTTTGCAAAAGTTCGGATGGATACAAAAATTGCGACGAGTTGTTACAAAATTGTACATCAATAATGAAAGTGTTATCAAAAATAATAGCATCCTCAAAACTAAGAACAATCACCTAATCACAAAATCATCATATCACCAAATCATAATATCATCAAATCAATACCATGCAATACGGAGATTTTTATTACCCAATGCCAGTTAATGAACCCGTTTTGAGCTATGCTCCGGGTAGTAAAGAAAAAGCCGCTCTGAAAGCCGCTTTGAAAGAATTGAAAAGCACCAGGATAGATGTACCCATGTACATTGGTGGCGAAGAAGTAAGCACGGGTAATACCATGGATATCCGTCCGCCTCATGAACACAAACATGTGCTGGGCAAATTTCATGTGGGCGATGCAAAGCATGTAAATAAAGCTATTAACGCAGCGCTGAAAGTAAAGGATAAGTGGGCCAATATGAGCTGGGAGAACCGGGCCAATATATTCCTGAAAGCCGCCGACCTCATCGCCGGCAAATACAGGCCCTATATGAATGGCACCACCATGCTGGGACAAAGTAAGAATGCTTTCCAGGCCGAGATCGACAGCGCCTGCGAACTAATAGACTTCCTGCGCTTCAATGTTCATTTCTTAAGCGAGATATACCGCCAGCAGCCGATAAGCGGCGCAGGTATGTACAACAGGATGGAGTACCGCCCGCTGGAAGGTTTCGTGTTTGCCTTAACGCCTTTCAACTTTACGGCTATCGGCGGCAACCTGCCCACTTCCGCTGCCATGTGCGGCAACGTGGTGATCTGGAAATGCGCCAACACCCAGGTGTACAGCGCACAAATGTTCATGCGCATTTTAAAGGAAGCGGGGTTACCCGATGGTGTTATCAACCTGGTGTTCATTGACGGGCCTACCATTGGTGAAGTGATCTTTAATCACAGGGATTTTGCAGGCATTCATTTTACCGGAAGCACCGGCGTATTTAACCGGATGTGGGAAACCATTGGTAAGAATATGGGGATGTACCGCAGCTACCCACGTATTGTGGGCGAGACAGGCGGTAAGGATTTTGTGATCGCTCATAAGAGTGCCGACCCTGACGTGGTGGTAACAGCACTGGCCCGGGGTGCATTCGAATACCAGGGACAAAAATGTTCAGCCGCATCAAGGGCCTATATCCCTTCCAATATGGCAGCAGAAGTGAAGAAGAAACTGGTGGAACAGGTTAAGACCATGAAGATGGGAACGGTGGAAGACTTCACCAATTTTGTGAATGCTGTGATAGATGAAAAGAGCTTTGACAAACTGGAAGGCTATATCAAAAATGCTAGAAAGAAAAACAGCGGAGCCAAAATATGGGTAGGCGGTAAATGCGATAAAACAGATGGCTATTTTATTGAACCAACCATCATTGAAGCCACCGACCCCAAATATGTTACCATGTGCGAGGAATTGTTCGGGCCGGTACTAACAGTATATATCTACGACGAGAATAAATTTGAACAAACACTCAAACTGGTAGACGAAACATCGCCCTATGCACTTACCGGGGCGGTGATAGCACAGGACCGGTTTGCTGTGGAGCTGGCAACAGATAAATTGCGCAACAGTGCCGGTAACTTCTACATCAATGATAAGCCAACAGGTGCCGTGGTGGGTCAGCAGCCTTTCGGTGGCGCCAGGGCCAGCGGAACCAATGATAAGGCAGGTTCTATTTTGAACCTCTACCGCTGGTTAAGTGCCCGTACTATCAAGGAAACATTTAATTCGCCCACCGATTACCGTTATCCGTTCTTGCAGGAGAAGTGATCAATTGGTAAGTTCATCAGGGTGAAAGGAGGGGAACCTGTACTTAACCCCGGCCTTACTATTAAATATTAGCGAAATGACAATAAAAATAACATTCACATTGCCTGCCGCCAATGTAATTGGTGCAGACGGATGTGTTTTGCTCGGCGAATTCAATAACTGGAACGCAGACGAAGGCGTTTATCTTTCAAAACAACCGGATGGCTCTATGAGTGCAGAACTGGAGCTGACAGCAGGCAGGGATTATCAATACCGCTACCTGCTCAGCAACGGGCGCTGGGTAAATGATGACGGAGAAAAGGTGATATCCGAGATGCATGGATATCCCGTGGAGAATTGTATTGTGAGGGTTCCGGCAATCAGCAAAACCAAAAGAACAGCAACGGTAAAGCCTGCAGCATCCAAAACAGCCAGGGCAAAAGCAGTTGCAAAGGCAGTAGTGATAAAAGAAGACCTCACCAGGGTGGAAGGCATTGGCAAAAAGATAGAGGCACTCTTGTATAAAAATAATATCTGCAGTTATAAGCAGCTTGCCAGGTTTACCATCACTGGTTTAAAAGCAATTTTGGAGGAGGCCGGCAACAAATACAGCATGCACAATCCGGGCAGCTGGCCAAAGCAGGCTAAACTGGCTGCAGCCGGCAAATGGGAAGAGCTGGAAGCATTGCAGAAGAAACTGAAAGGGGGTAAATGATCTTTGTATACTGCCAGTCTTTCTCAGGCTGGCAATTCTGTTATAAAGAAAGGACCGGTTGAACATGGTACTTTTTTAATCGGTCAATAACCGATAAATTCGCTCTACAAACTTTTGTATTGAAAACGATCCTGGATAAACAACAATTGCAGCTTACCATTCTCAGGCTGGCACAGCAACTGCTTGAAAATAATGCCAGCCTGGACGATACCGTATTCATAGGTATGCAGCCCCGTGGGGTTCAGGTGGCTAATAAACTGGTGGACTGTATTCAGCAACTGGAACCCGGTAAAAAAATTCAGTATGGTGTACTGGATATTACTTTTTACAGGGATGATGTGCGTGATGAACTGCATATAGCCAACACCACTGATATTCCTTTCTCTATTGAGGGCAGAAAAGTGATCCTGATCGACGACGTGCTGTATACCGGCCGCACCATTCGTGCGGCACTGGATGCCCTGCAGGATTTTGGACGGGCCCGTAAAGTGGAACTTTGTGTACTGGTTGACAGGCGCTTCAACCGGGAACTGCCCATCCAGCCCGACTACTGCGGCAAAGCTATTGATACGGTCATCTCACAAAAGGTAAAAGTGGAGTGGGATAAGGAGGCGGTTGTGCTGTATTGATTTGGTGATCTGGAAATTCGTGGATTGAAAATGTACAATCAGCTTCTTTTTATCATCAACTCATCAAATTGCGGAATTATCAAATTATACTTTAACTTCGCTGCTTAATGCAACTAAGTACAAAACATTTACTGGGCATTAAAGATCTCCTTCCTTCAGATATTGCATTGATTCTGCAAACAGCCCGGCAATTCAAAGAAGTTTTACAAAGACCCGTTAAGAAAGTTCCTTCCCTGCGTGATGTTACGATCGTGAATTTATTTTATGAAAACAGCACCCGTACCAGGATATCTTTTGAACTGGCTGAAAAAAGGCTGGGTGCCGATACTATTAATTTTTCTGCTTCCGGGTCTTCGGTATCAAAAGGAGAAACCCTGCTGGATACGGTAAATAATATCCTGAGCATGAAAGTGGACATGGTAGTGATGCGTCACAGTGCAAGCGGGGCGCCGCATTTCCTGGCCGGGCATATTCCGGCGGCGATTGTAAATGCAGGAGATGGCATCAATGAACATCCCACCCAGGCATTACTGGATGCATTGTCCATTACAGAAAAACTGGGTAGCCTGGAAGGAAAGAAGATAGTGCTGGTAGGTGATATCATGCACAGCAGGGTGGCGCTTAGCAATATCTACCTGCTTACCAAAATGGGAGCCGAAGTAATGGTAGCTGGCCCGCCAACACTGATACCAAAATATATTACAGAGGCATTGGGCGTGCGGGTGGAATATGATATCAAAAAGGCATTGCAATGGTGCGATGTGGCCAATGTGCTTCGCATTCAGCTGGAAAGGCAGAACCAGGTATTGTTTTCTTCCCTGAGGGAATACAACCTGGCCTATGGCGTTAGCCGCAAGTTGCTGGATAGTCTTGGCAAGGAGATCGTGATCATGCATCCGGGCCCCATCAACCGCGGCGTGGAAATTGATAGTGATGTTGCGGATGGCAACCAGTCTATTATTTTGCAACAGGTGGAAAACGGTGTGGCAGTAAGGATGGCCGTGCTTTACTTGCTGGCGGGGAAGAAGGAGTGAAAAATGAAGGAGTGAAGAAATGAATTGGTGTGCAATCATCACCAAATCACCAAATCATCAAATCTTCAAATCGCCAAATTATCAAATCACCAAATCATCAAATCTCATCAATGAAAAGAATCTGCTTATTTCCCGGAACCTTTGACCCCGTAACCCTGGGGCATACCGATATCATTGACAGGGCCCTGCCGCTTTTTGATAAACTGGTTATCGGTATTGGCCGCAATGCCAATAAAACGCCTATGTTCAGCGAAAAGCAGCGCATTAAATGGATACGTGATATTTATAAGGATAATCCCAAAGTGGAAGTACTGGCATATGAAGGCCTTACAGTTGACTGCTGTAAAAAAGTAAAAGCAAATTTTATACTGCGTGGTATCCGGTACGTAAACGATTTTGAGTACGAAAAAGCCATTGCCGACATGAACCGCAGTATTGATAACAATATTGAAACCATCTTTCTTACCTGTCTGCCGCAATATACTTCTGTGGCTTCCACGCTGGTCAGGGATGTTTTGCGCAACGGCGGTGATGTATCGCAGTTTTTACCGGCACTGGTAAATCAATCAGTGAAAAAGTCAAAAATTAAAAAATAACAATGTAACCTGCAAGTTTCGGGCATCAAGCATCCAGCCCGAATAACCAATAACAATTAACAGATAACCATCATCATGTCCATCTGGTTCAATAAATCCCTTTCTTTACCCGATATGGCCCCGCTGGGCCCCGGCACTATGGGGCAGCACTTGGGTATGGAATGGGTAGAAATAGGGGATGATTACCTGAAAGCCCGAATGCCCGTGGATGAACGTACCAGGCAACCTTACGGTCTCCTCCACGGCGGTGCCAGTTGCGCCCTTGCTGAAACTATTGGCAGCATAGCTTCACATTTTGTGATAGACAACAGTAAATTCATCTGCGTGGGCCTTGAAATAAATGCCAACCATGTGCGCAGTGCCCGCAGCGGCTGGGTAACGGCCACCTGCACGCCCCTGCATATTGGAGCCAGCACACATGTATGGGATATAAAAATTCACGATGAAAGGCAGAAGCTGGTTTGTATAAGCCGGCTAACCGTGGCTATTTTAAAAAAGCCAGCCGCTTAGCCGGCTTTGCCATTATACTTCATTTCTTTCGCCGGAAAACTTATCAGATAAGTTTTTATTGTACGCTTCCTGCCGGGTCAAAATCAATCATCCATTCTATACCATATTTATCGCGGAAACTTCCGAAATAGCTGCCCCATGGACTGTCACCTATTGGATACTCAACTGTACCGCCGGCACTGAGCCCATTAAATAATTTGTCAGCCTCTTCACGGCTGGCGGCGTTTATCATTATTTTACTGCGGTTCTCGTTCTCATTGGTGGGGCCCATGGCTTCAGGCACATCGTTGCCCATTAAAAAGTTGGGGCCAATTGCCAGGGCAATATGCATTATTTTTTCTGCTTCTTTTTCGGGTACCGGCCATTCAGGGCCGGAGAGGTCTTTAAAGCGGATGATCTTTTTGAAATCGCCGCCAAAAACTGATCTGTAAAAGTTAAAAGCCTCTTCAGCATTACCGTTAAAGTTAACGTGTGGATTAATGAGTGCCATAAATCTGTTTTTTAATTGTGATCGTTTATTTTTATTGAATTAGGTGCCCAATAAGGAAGCCATTCAGTTGCAAATATATGTGCAACTATTTGGTTTCACAAAAATTATTTTTGAAATAAGGCGAAAGCGGAATGTTTTTTTGGCCGGCAGAAGGCCGGATCGCCTGCTGGTAAAGGATCTTGCGGCTAGGGCTCGTCAAAAAATTTGCTTAGAATATCTTTGATGGAGGGGTAGGTGTTTTTTACGGGTTCCTTAATATCCTTTGTTTTTACCCATTTAATTTCGGTAATATCCTCTTCTGTCTGGGGCACCAGTTCCTGGTCAGAGGAGCAGGTCATATAATACCAGTGAGATATTTTCAGGAAGTGTTTTCCAAACTGGTCGTACACATGGTAAGTCTCACCGGTCTTCTTTTTCAGGTGCAGGTTAGTCACGCCGGTTTCTTCCTCAACCTCTCTGAGTGCACATGCTTCTTCCTTTTCTCCTTTTTCAATCTTGCCCTTGGGCAGGTCCCATTTTCCCAGGCGGTTGATGAACAGTATTTCTTTTTTATCATTTTGCACGATACCGCCTGCGGCTTCTATTACCTGGAAATGTTTAAAAAAGGTATGCTTTAACTTTTCAAGGTCCTTATGCCAGAGAACGCCTGCATGAAACTCGTCTTTCTTTATTTCGTGAAGCAGGGATTTGATGGCTTTTGCCGATATCTCGTCAATGAATACGGCATCCGGGTGGTGCAATATTTCATTCAGTTCCTTATCGATCTCATCGCACAGGATCACCGGTTTTTCTCCAAAATAAATTTTTATGTGCATAGGCGTAATTTATAGGTTATAATTAACGGGTTATGAGTTAATACTTACAAAGCGGGTCAAACTCATAACTTATAATTAAATTTGCGGCATGACGAACGAAAAAGCCGTGGCTGAAAAGCTGCTACAAATTAATGCAATAAAATTAAGTCCGCAACAACCCTTTACCTGGGCAAGCGGGTGGAAAAGCCCCATTTATTGTGATAACCGCAAGGTATTGTCCTTTCCCTATATCCGTGATTTTATAAAAAGTGAAATGTGCAGTGTGATATTTGAACAGTTTCCCGGGGCTGAAGTGCTTGCAGGCGTGGCAACCGCAGGAATTGCCTGGGGAGCCATGGCAGCCGACCAGCTTAAATATCCTTATATCTATGTACGGCCCAAGCCTAAGGAACACGGGTTGGGCAACCAGATTGAAGGTAGCCTGGAACCAAACAGTAAAGTACTGGTAATTGAAGACCTGATCAGTACAGGCAAGAGCAGTCTGCAGGTTTGTGATGTACTGAAGGCTGCGGGAGCGGAAGTTATAGGAATGGTTTCCATATTCACCTACGGTTTTGATGTGGCAGACAATGCGTTTAAAGCCGCAGGAATACCTTACCATTCTCTTACCAATTACCCAACATTGATAGATCTGGCCATAGAAAAAGGAATTGTGGTACCGGAAGAACAAAAGACCTTGTTAAAGTGGCGGTCTGATCCGGCCAATTGGCAGGGATAGCTGTCAGGCCACTACGCTGCACGTACACTTTGAATGCATGTAAATGCAAGGGATCCTGAACAAAGAAATTATCCTGCAGTGGCCAGGCACCTTAAAATTTTCACCCGCTTAAATACCTGTTAAAACAGCTGCCGGGCCTTTTAAATAAAGCTACATTTTATAACTTTATCTATCGTTCATTAAAATTGTCTGCTATGAAAGCATTTTCGCTAAACTTGTTTGCTATCGTATTCTTTTCCACAGCGGGTTTTTCCCAATATTCCCAAACCCAGCCCGCCGTTGGCAAAGCCACTATTAAAACACCCACAATCCTATGCGAAAAATGCCAGGATAAAGTGGAGTTCTTCATCAGTCACAGGCCGGGTGTTACTTCTGTAGCAGTAAATATCCATAAACATACTACCACCGTTACATGGCTGAATGACCGCACGACACTGGAAAATATCAAAACCGATATAGCCAACCTGGGTTTTGATGCAGATGATATAGAAGCGGAAGAAGGTTCTTTTAAAAGACTTCCAAAAGAATGTAAGGCAGAAATAACCGCGGCAAAAGCCAAAGCTGCTAAAATTAACCCGGTCGTAACACCTCCTGCTTCAGGCCAGTAAAGAGCCTCCTCTTATTTAATAAACATACCAAAGTACAGACCTGGTCTGCCCGGTATCCCGTTTTTCAGAACATGCTGAACCGCTGTATGCCTTCATAGCTTACCGGGAAGCTTTTATACACATTTGCCTTACCCAACTTTACCGTACCGGTCACTTTCACCATTACATCTTTACCCAGCATAGTGGGTATCGCATTCTTTAGGAGGTTTTTCATATCCACTTCAATGGCCAATGGCATACTAAACTCGGCCAGCCGGGGTATGGTGATCTGGTAATCCTGTGCGCTATGTCCCAGGTAGTTATTGTCGATATAGATATCCAGGTCGGTATATTTAAGCTGCAATCCAAAATTATTAGGGTTATAATAGATCAGGTCCACTTTAAGGGTTGTGGCCCCAAAACCAATTTTCTCTACTTTAAGATTTTTAAAATCGCGGTAAACCAGTTCCTTGGGAGCCTGACATGATGTCGTATACAATACCACCAGGAATAATGCAGCAGGGAAGAAGAGGGGTTTTATTTTCATGGCATTTATTTAGGTGCGTAATATAATGCAAGAAATTTAATTGGCAATGCACAGGGGCAGGGAAGGCGACGAATGCTGCTAACTAAGTTAGAAAACTGGCAGGAAGATAGAGAAGCAGGCCCGAAATTTCTTAGTTAAAAAAATAAGCATAATAAAAATTGTTTAAAAATATGATAATTAATTAGTTAAAAGTATTTATATAGAATTAAACTATAAAAATAATTATGCTATTTACGCATGAAAATGGAAAAAATTATTCAGTGGGAGCGTATATTGAGTAATTATTACTTTTTGTACCATAAAAATTTGATAATAATATTATTATAGAAATTTGAAGATAAATAACTTTATCTAATTTATAATATTGTTATAAATACGTTTGTATCAGGCGTAAAATGCTTGCCGGGAATTTCGCCGGCTTGCAGACATTGTTTTTTTGGGATATACCTGGCATTTTGGTGCCGGGATGATGGGCTACATTTTTTAAAAGCCGGTTGAGGCAATAAGACAAAATGACGGCTTTTTTTGATGAGATTCCTTCATCCTCCCTCGTAAAAAATAGCTTCCGGCTTTTGGAGGATTACAGACGGGGGGCTTTTGCTAAACAGCTGTATCGTGGTTTTAAATGGGGCATTCGCACAAAACCCTAAGGCACCAGATCATATATAGTACGCAGTTGATCTGGAACGTCTGAATTAAGAATTACATGAATGAAAAAATATTTCTAAATTTAAACGGGTTTATTTGCATAAAACGGCAATATAATACCATTTTGCTTAGAGAATTTTCAAAAAAATACATTTTTTGAGTATAATCACCCCTTTGACCGTAAATTTACTGTCATAAAAATTTGCGTTTTCCGAAAAACGTATTATGTTTGTGTCGAAATTAGAAATGACTGCTACCTCGGTTATCCTAAGATTCAGCCCTTAACCTCCAATTCCCCTCTAAAAAACCAACCAGATACGGTTCGGTAAAAAATCTCTGCCAAAGCCTTATTTGTACTTTTTGAAACTACAAACCACAAGGAAATGAAAATTTTTACATTGTCTTTATTAGTCAACAGGCTTATAAGTTCAGTATTTACTTTGTCTCTTCTTTCTTTTGCAGTTACTGCAAATGCCTCAGATAATAAATCAAATAGCAATCCGGGTATAGAATATGCTTCTTTGGCTGCTTCTGCCACTGATAATTCGGTTATGATCAACTGGGTTACTGTTTCAGAGCTGAATAACAGCCATTTTGAGGTGGAGCGTTCAACCGATATGAAGGTATTTAAAACCGTAGCAATGGTGCTTGATGGTTTTGCCACTACCGGAAACAGCAGCGGGAAAAGCTACAAATTCAAAGAGGCGGCTGGTGATATAAAAAAGGGCAAGACCATATATTATCGCCTGAAGCAAATCGATAATGACAACCAGGTACATTACAGCGCTGTGATGGCTGTTCAAATGAATACAACAGTAACTATTTATCCAAACAATCAGGTATTGTTATCCAAACAAACTATAAGCATGAGTATGAACAATATATCGGCAGCTGGTTCGGCTGAACTGACTGCCGGTGTATTGACTCCTGCAGAACTGATCCTTGGAACAGAGCTGAGTTCGCCAAAACTTACCCTGGCATAGTTCCGTAACTGATTGTAATTAGCTATTCAGAAATCCACTATTCATTACAGGTAAGCAGGAACGGTTGCAGTGAAATGACCGTAGTGAAATAGTAACCAAAACAAAGTTGATTAAAATATTTAACATATTTCCGGAGAGGAAAAGACTGGCTGAGGAAACTGGAAGAGAATTCGATAAGAGAACGCTGATGCAACCAATCCTTGCCTGCAGCAGTCATTCAAGTGCTGACAAAATCCGGTTTTATGAAAAATAATAATAAAATGATTTTATACCCGGCAAAATAATAAAACCCTTATCAGCGTTAGGTACCCGGCCCCCGGGCAACTTAACCAGTGCTTGGTTTACGATGTTTTCTTTGGGGGTTACAGAATCGAGAGATTCTTAACAAGAGCTGCATTTCTATGCGGCTTTTTTGTTTTTTACAGTACTGTTTGTTTAAACAGACCGTATTAAGAAGAAGGCTTAATAAAAGAAACGGGGAGTTAGCCGGGCTAAGGTATAAGGTATACAGGTTGTAGCAGGGGAGTTTCTGCAGCTTTGCTTAGGTCTAAATCTACTATAACTCTTCTATAAGTCTTCTATAGCTGTACTATAAGTACCCTATAACTGGGCTGTAACCTGGTCGTAATCTACTCCAGGTAATAAGTGTCTGGCTAATAATAGCTGTTTTTAAATTGATGCTGTATTAAAATTTTAGACAACCTGTGATCGGTTGCTCCCTGCATAGTAGCCTGACACTAAAAATAGCCGCATCCAAATGCGGCAGTTTTCATATTAATTCTTACATTTGGTTTTGCACCCGAATGTGAAATAACTGTTAATTTCTTTTATCCTCTGAAAGGCAGCATTACCTCAAAAAGCAGCATCCGGTTTACCGGTTGTTTTAATATTGCTTAACCCAATTTTATACCATCAATATGAGAAAAGCGTTACTTCTCGCCTTTGTTTTTTTAGCTTCATTTACTGCATTTGCGCAGGACTTCAGTAATAAGGGAAAAGATTTCTGGGTTGGCTACGGCTACCACACCCAGATGATTGCAGGGAATGGCAACAGCCAGGATATGGTTCTGTATTTTGCTACAGACCAGGTTACCAACATTGTTATAAAAATACCTGCCACCGGTTATACTCAAAATATTACAACCGCAGCCGGTAACAACGTAATTACTTCGGCGGTAATTCCAAAAGCAGGTGTTCAGGATGCAAGATTGCTCAATGGTGGTTTGTCTAATAATGGTATTCACATTACCAGTGACAAACCGATGGTGGCTTATGCGCATGTTTATAACGGGAGTTGCTCTGGTGCCACTATACTTTATCCTACCAACACTTTGGGAAGAGAGTATTATTCTGTAAACTATAAGAACTGGTCTAATCAAAATAATGCCAATTGCTGGTTTTATGTTGTTGCTGTTGATACGGGTACCACCACTATTGAAATAACTCCCCAGGCAGATCAGGCAGGTGTGGTTACAACGGCAGCCAGTGGTAGCTGGACAGCAGGAACAACATATACTGTGAATTTAACCCAGGGTCAGATCTATAATGTAATGGGCATATTGACAACTTCGGCAAATCCCTTTAAAGGAGTGGACCTGACAGGTTCAAAGATCAAGAGTATTAATAATGGGACCGGTTGTAAAAAAATAGCTGTATTCTCTGGCAGCGGCCGGATAAGTATTACCTGTAATGCCAATTCTTCTTCATCTGATAATTATATGGTGCAGGCAATGCCCAAAAATGCCTGGGGTAAAAAATTCCTGACTGTGCAGGCCAATGGCAACCAGGCAAACAATATTTACAGGGTCTGTGTTTCAAGTCCGGCTGCAGTAGTTAAAATAAACGGAGCTGTTACAGCCCTGCCGCTTCAAAATAATTTTTATTATGAGATACCTGCAACCAACCAGCCCCAGCTTATTGAGGCGGATAGTGCTATCATGGTAGCTCAGTATTTTACTTCACAGGGTGCCTGTGGTAATGGTAATCAGCCCGGTGATCCGGAAGTTATTTATCTGAGCCCGGTAGAACAAAACATTAATAAAGTAATCTGGTATGCAACCCCCAATTTTGCGATTACATCTCATAGTTTAAATGTTGTTATTCCTAATACCGGCACGGCCCTCAGCTCCTTCAGGCTGAATGGTGCTGCCGTTGGTGGCTGGGTTACCCATCCCCAGGATGCGGGCTATTCTTATCTGCGCACCAATGTGGGAGCGGGGTTTAATGTTATCCAATCGGATTCAGGATTTAATGCTATTGCTTATGGTTTTGGCAATGCAGAATCCTATGGATATAATGCAGGAACTAATATCAAAGATCTATATCAGCAAATAGGGGTTCAAACTACTTATGGAATTGAGACATCACCTTCAGTTTGTACAAATTCACCCTTTAAATTTAAAGTTTCGCTGCCATATATTCCCGATTCCATGCATTGGGATTTTCATAATGCCGCCGGGATGTTGCCAAACAACAATACAGTTTATGTGGACAATACCGGAAATATTGCAGAAGATTCCAGTACGGTTGTAAATGGAAAAACAATTCACTGGTACTCAATACCGCTTACCTATACATTTACAACAGTGGGAACTTATCCCGTAACAATAACCACTTTTGTACCCAATGGAGAATGCGGTTCAGTGCAGGATATTGATTTCGACCTTGGTGTTTCTGATCCGCCTATTGCGGGTTTTACAGCTCCTGCACCAGGTTGTTATCTGGAACCGGTTGTTGCAACAGAAACTACGCCACAATTTCCCAAAACCACTTATAAGCTATGGTGGGAGTTTTATGACCCTGTTACAAATCTTACAACGGTTTTTACCGGTGGTAATACCGTTCGAAGTGTTTCCCATACATTTACCACTCCTGGTGTAAAAAGGATACGCTATTCAAGTATAACCACTCCGGGTTGTTTGAGTGATACGCTCGTTCAGTTTGTGACCTTACCTGATATACCTGATGCAACTGTAACCGGCAATGTTACAGCCTGTATAAACACCGGTACCGTTCCGGTTACTTTTACCGGAACCGGAGGTACAGCAGAATATATTTTCAGCTATAATATAAATGGCGGAGCCACGCAAACGACTCCTCCCAGCACCGGGGGCAGCTATACTATCAATGCACCTACCAATGTTGCCGGTCCTTTTGTATATAATTTAATTGGAGTAGCCAATGCCTTACCGGTGGGTACCCCGTGTACCCGGACTATATCCGGACAGTCGATCACGGTCAATATTACCCCGGATGCCACAGTTACATTAAGGCCTGGCGATAATGATAACCAATCGGTTTGTATAAATACCCCAATTATCAATATCAGGTATGATGTGGGGGGTAGTGGAACGGGAGGCAGCGTTAGCGGTTTACCTGCCGGTGTTACAGGTACTTATGCTGCCGGAGTTATCACCATAACAGGTACACCCACTGTGGCAGGAACCTTCAACTATGTTGTGTCCACAACAGGTCCCTGCTTAACACCACAGGCGAACGGGGTGATCACCGTTAACCCCGACCATACCATTTCCTTAACGGGTGGTACGGCCAGTCAGACAGTTTGTATCAATACGCCGATATCGCCAATCACGCTTACATTAGGCGGCGGTGCCACAGGTATAAACCCTGCAGGATTGCCCCCCGGCGTAACAGCCAGTGTGGCGGGTAATATCGTTACAATTAGTGGTACTCCTACTTCCACAGCCGGTTCTCCTTACAACTATACATTAACCACTACCGGTAACAGTTGCGTGACCGCAAGCTTTACAGGCGCCATCACAGTAAACCCGGATCACGCCATTGCACTGGCAGGTGGTAACCCCAACCAGACGGTTTGTGTGAATGTGGCCATTACGCCTTTTACCTTAACACTTTCCGGCGGCGCCACCAATATTGCTGCTCCCGTGAATTTACCACCGGGTGTTACAGCTAATGTGGTTGGTAATACAGTTACCATCAGCGGTACGCCCACTTTGGCAGGCAGCTATCCTTACAGCATTACCACCAGCGGTAACAGCTGTCTCACAGCTAATTTTACCGGAACCATCAACGTTAGTCCGGACCATACTATTTCCCTGACCGGCGGTAATGGAAGCCAAACAGTATGTATCAATACACCGATATCACCAATCACGCTTACATTAGGCGGGGGGGCCACAGGTATAAACCCTGCAGGACTACCACCGGGTGTTACTGCTACTGTTATTGGCAATACGGTTACCATCAGTGGTTCACCCACTTCCACAGCAGGATCACCATATAATTATACATTAACCACTACCGGTAACAGTTGCGTGACGGCAAACTTTACAGGCGCTATCACTGTAAATCCTGATCATGCTATTGCTCTGGGAGCTGGTAACCCCAACCAGACTGTTTGTGTGAACGTTGCTATCACACCGTTCACATTAACACTTTCCGGCGGGGCAAACAATATTGCTGCACCAGTTAATTTACCACCGGGCGTTACTGCCAATGTGGTTGGTAATACGGTTACAATTAGTGGTACACCAACTTCGGCAGGAAGCTATCCTTATACAATTACAACTGCCGGCAATACTTGCCTGACTGCAAATTTTACGGGCACTATTAATGTTACTGCAGATGCTACCATTGCACTTACATCGGCGGCCGGTACCGATAACCAAACGGTTTGCCGTAACACAGCTATTGCAGATATTGACTATACCACCGGGGGCAGTGCAACCGGAGCCAATATCACCTGGGTGCCATCGGCTCCTGCAGGTATAACATTCACACCAGTAGGGGCGAATGGATATAAAATATCAGGAACACCAACCGTAGTTGGAACACAGACCTATGTATATACGATCAGTACAACAGGGCCCTGTGTAAAGCCAACCGCAACCGGTTCAATTACTGTCAATGCATTACCAGTAGCATCATTTACAGTGCCTCCTCCAAGTTGTGCCAATAATACTATAGTATTCACAAACACTTCCACACCCAATGCAGGACCTGTGACCAGTTGGTCGTGGGATTTTGGAGATCCCAATGCTAATGCAGGTAATCCAAATACTTCAACGGCGCAAAGCCCCACGCACTATTATATATTACCGGGTACATACACAGCTACTTTGAATGTGGTAAACAGTAATGGTTGTATCAGCGCACCAGATGCTTCGGTTACCTTTATTGTGAATGATACACCGAGGGCAGGATTTATAGTGCCTGATGTTTGTATCAATGACGTGGCCACGGTATTTACAGATACCAGTAAAATAAATCCCGGTAATTCAATAACCGGCTGGTACTGGGATTTTGGAGATCCGCCAAGCGGACCTTTAAACACATCGACTGCCCAGCATGGATCACACTTATATCCTGCACCGGGTAACTACACGGTAATGCATGTGGCTATTTCCAACAACGGATGCCGTGATACCATGTACCATGTGATCACCATCAACTCCGCTGACCCTGTTGCTAATTTTACTGCAGGCAATAAGTGCAGCAGCGATTCTGTGGAACTGGTGAATTTGTCGACCGTAGGTTTTGGTAATGTAACCCGCCTGGAAATTTATTGGGATAATGTGGGTGCACCGGGGGTGTTCCAAACTATTAATGCGCCGGCATTCAACGGCATTTACCGGCATAAATATCCAACATCAACCACCACACAAAACTATGTTATCAGGATGGTGGCTTATTCGGGAGTTATTTGTTCGGCACAAAAAATAACGCCGGTAACCGTGTATGCAACGCCGAGGGTACAGTTCAACAATATTCCCAACACCTGTTATTTAGTGGCTCCGTTCCAGTTAACCCAGGGCAGCGAAATAGGAGGGGTGCCGGGTACAGGAACCTACAGTGGTCCTGGTATTACAAACCCCAATGGTACTTTCAACCCGCAGGTGGCAGGTATTGGTACACACCAAATAAAATACACCTGGACGGCCAGTAACCCGGGAGCTTGTATTGATACCCTGACCAGGACGATCACCGTACTGGATACGGCTCATGCTGTGTTTGGGGTTACCTTGCCCAGTTGCGAACAAACGCCCACATCCTTTACCAACCTGAGCACAGCTCCGGCAAGTGTAACACTTGCCAGTACGGTATGGGATTTTGGAGATGCTACCGGTTCGCAGTTATTCCCTGTTGCCGCTCCCATCACCCATACTTATGCCAACCCGGGTACCTATACGGTAACCATGCATAATATTTCTGCTGCCGGTTGTTTAAGTACGGATACCACGGCGCAGGTAACTATTGATGCAAACCATCATATTACCTGGGACGCTGCCAGCGGAAGCCAGAACCAGGCGCTTTGTGTAAACACAGCTCTGGTGCCAATTAAATACACTTTAACGGGTGGCGCTACTAACATAAACTTTGTACCAGCATTACCTCCGGGCTTAAGTTATACCGTGGGAGGAACACCACTCACTGTAACGATCAGTGGTGCTCCAACCGTTCCCGCCAACTATAGTTTTGGCATACAAACAACCGGCAATACCTGCCTTATAGCGAGCGCTAATATTACCATTTCGGTTGCCCCGGATCATGCCATTGCTTTGAGGGCCGGCAGTGATTCCGCTCAATCGGTTTGTGTGAATACCGCCATCGATCCAATCGAATACGACCTGGGTGGCGGTGCCACCGGTGCTGTTGTTACCAATTTACCTCCGGGCGTAACCTATTCAGTAACTGGTAATATCTTAACGATCAGCGGTACGCCTACTTCCAGTGCAGGGGGGCCACTTTTCAACTTTGCGATTCAGACTACGGGTAATGCCTGTCTGAAAGCTAATACAATCGGGGAGATAGCAGTAAATGATTACCCGGTACCTGCTTTTGCATTTGATAAAACAAGTTATTGTATACCTAATGCTAATGTTGGGTTCATCAATAATACCACACCAGCTCCGTTAAGTAACCATACCTATGTATGGGATTTTGGAGATGGAGGAACAAGCACGGCAGCATCGCCCACCCATTTATACAATTCTGAAGGTCCGTTTACCGTAACACTGAAGGCCAGGAGCACGGTATTGTTAAACCACGGTGTAATTGGTTGTGAAAGCAGCAAGGGTAACCAGTTGACCACCATACATCCACAACCGAAAGCCGACTTTGTCTTCAGCAAACCAAGTGTATGTATAGGAGATAATGTACTGATCACTGATGCTACTGATGGCAAGGATGGTATAGTAAATAAATGGCATTGGGAACTGGGTGATGGCACCATAGAAGTTACCAACCCGATAACGCATACTTATGCAGATACGAACACTTATGTGATCACCATGTATGCAGTAAATAGTTTTGGTTGCAATAGTGATACCATTAACAGGCTGCCGCTGGTTGGGGCGCCTTATAAACCATTTAGTGTTTATCCTTATCCGCATGTAAATGCAGGGCTTGATAAGAATGTACTGGAAGGTGGCTCGGTACAACTGGATGCAACAGCTTATGCCAGGGAACCTCAATATACCTGGTCGCCGGCAGATTACCTCACCGACAGTAAGATACTGAACCCCAGGGTGATGAATCCGAAGACAGATATGACTTACCGTTTGACCGTTACAGGCAAGGGTGGTTGTCAGCTCAGCGATGATGTGTTTGTTAAATTGCTTCGTTTCCCTGTAATACCGAATACTTTCTCGCCAAACGGGGATGGTATCAATGACACCTGGAGAATTGACTACCTGAATACCTATCCTGATAACAGGGTGCAGATATTCACCAGGGCCGGTAAACTGGTATTCGAGTCAAGAGGCTACAACACACCATGGGATGGAACTTTAAAAGGCAAACCATTACCATTTGATACGTATTATTATATCATCGAGCCAGGAAACGGACGTGACCCGATAACCGGTTATATTACTATTCTTAAATAATGAATGATTTACAGCGGTGCAACTGCGCCGCTGTAAATTTTACCTGTATCATTAACATTTAATTCAGTCAAAAAAACAGAACTTTAATTAAGGGAATCCAAACATTGCCCGACGAGAAAAAAGCTGACGCCATGAAGAGAATACTTACTATTGCTGTTGTTACCTGCTGTATGAATTTGGGGGCATTTAGCCAGGCAAAACCATATTATACCCAGTATATTTTAAATAATTACATCCTGAACCCGGCTATAACCGGTATTGAAAATTATACCGACGTAAAGCTGAGCTACCGGAATCAGTGGGCGGGTATTGACGGAGCTCCCATTACCACTTACCTTACACTGCACAGTCCCATAGGCAAGAAGGACCTGCGTACCAATGTTACTTCCTTCCAGGTGCCAGGTACCAATCCCGGAGGACCCAGGGCATGGGATGATTATGCTGTATCACCGGCGCACCATGGTTTGGGATTGCAGGTAATCAATGATAAAGCAGGTTATATAGGCCGGTGGTCTGCCGCAGTTTCTTATGCTTACCATAAACCATTAGGCGTAAAGACAAGTCTGGCGGCCGGTTTTAGCGCAGGTATCAGCAGTATCAATTTGGACCGCTCCAAAATTGTATGGGGAAACCTTGATCCTAATGACCCGGCAATTGGTTATAACAACGGATCCATCAGTAAGATAAAGCCGGAAATAGGGGCAGGGCTTTGGTTATATTCAGCACGTTATTTCCTGGGGGTATCTGTATTGAACATCATACCCGGTAAGGCAAAATTTGTACGGGATAAAAACTATGGCGAAACATTTACGCCCAACTATTTTGTGACCGGCGGTTATAAATTTGGCCTCTCTGATGATGTTACCTTATTACCCTCAGCCATGTTCCAGTATTGGCAGCCCCAATTAAGCGCCTTACATTTCAATGTTAAAATGCAATACCAGGATTTTTTATGGCTGGGTGCCAGTTACCGTTATGCTGATCTTGTTGGCGGTTATTCCGGAATGATTGGTGTAAACGTTTCAAATACATTCAACATCAGCTATGCTTATGAACATGCCACCAGCTCCCGCCTTCAAACTTATACAAGGGGAACGCATGAAGTGGTACTTGGCTTCCTGATTGGCAATAAATATGGAAGCAGTTGCCCCAGAAATATTTGGTAACAACTGTTAAGATAGATATTTGGCTGAGATTTATTACCTGATTTTGGAAGGGAGGCAGGTTTGAAGAATGTTTCTGGTTGGTTGTTTGTTGTTTCTTGTTGTTTGTTTCTTGTTGTTTGTTTCTTGTTGTTTGTTTCTTGTTGTTTGTTTCTTGTTGTTTGTTTGCGGCTTAATCTATTATTGCTGTGCAGGATACAGTTTCTTTAATTTTCTTTGCAGGGAATCCATCTTGCCGGGTAAGGAGTCTGTTCTGATCTCTTTGGCTGTGATGATCCATTCAGGTTGCAATATCCACTTTCCATCCACAAAAGCGAGGTAATACGATTTTACAGAAGCATTGCCTGATCCTTCTTCAGTGATGATTATTTGTTTTGCAGCATCATTTTCCAGTGTGGTTATGGGCTTTGCATAATTAATTTCCGGTTCTGCTATCGGCTCCTCTTCAGTTTCAGGGGCTGGTTTACAAACAAGCGGAGCTGTTGTTATTTGCTTCTTTTTTTCAGTAACAGATTCTGCACCAGGGCCCTTTGTTTCTGCAAGCGGCGTTGTCATAATGCCTGAAACTGGTATTGGGCTGCTGAATTCTGTATTGGGCAGCATGTAATTTCCGGAAGGGATATAATGCAGACCTGCAGCAGTTTGCAAAGTTGCAGCACTTGTCGGGGATTGAAACAGCACGGCAGCGGACAGCAGGAATAGCAGAATCAAACCAATGAGGGGGGCCACTATATTGAAACGCAGTGTTTGCGCAAGCACCTTCTCGCTGGAGAAGAATTGTATCCTTTGCAGTAAATGTTTTTTACGGCTAACTGCTGCCAGTTGAAAAGCAGGTGCCAGTTGTTTCATCTTTTCAGCCTGTAATAAAGTCTCAGCATATAAAGCAGGTGAATACTGAAATGACAAAACATGTACATCACAGTTCTTCTCCCTTTCCAGCTTAATTTGCCTGCAAAGACTGGTTACAAAAGGATTAAAAAAGAAAATGGTTTCTGCAGATATTAAAAACCAATTCAGCAGGTAATCGTTGGTCCTGATATGGGTAAGTTCGTGCAGGATAAGTGTTTCGGCCTGGCTGGTACTGATATGGTTAACCAGTGCAACCGGCAAAAGAATGACAGGTTTAAAATAGCCAAAAGTCACCGGTGTTTGTACAGAATTGCTTAGCCATAGTTTTACTTTTCTTTTTATGCCAAACTGGTGTGCTTTCAATTCAGTAAAAAGCTTTAGTTCCACTGCAGGTTTTTGTAAGCCGGCTTTAAACTGTTGTTTAAAAGAATACCAATCGTAAACAGCTTTCAATAATTTACCGGTGATAATAAAAAGATAAATGCTAAACAGCCAGGGGGTAAGCATTCTAAGGCTGCTACCAGTCCATGATGCACCGGCAGCCTCTATTACATTTTCAAAACTACCAAAACCTGCAGGGCCATAAAAGCAGACCAAAAAAGTACAAACGAACAACAGTAACTGGGCCGCAAGGGCCATGTATAAGAAATTACGCTTAGCCAGCGGGGCGTTGTTCTTATGAACCCAATTATTTGCAACAACATACAACAGGTACAGCAATGCAGCCTGCCAGAGACTGTGCAGCATAGCCATGCAAAAACTGTAGGCAAACTGGGTCATAAGCTTTTGAAAAGGTTAGGTTCTGTTTATTTATCTTTCTTCAATTGATTGATCAGCTGTTGTATCTTTTCCAACTCTTCCTCACTGGCATTGTGGCCACCCAGTGCCTGCATTACCAGGTCGGATGAGGAGCCGGCAAAAAGTGTATTGATCATCTTATTTAAAAACTGTTGTTGTGTACTTTCCCGGGTAACAGCTGGTTTATAAATATGGGTTTTGCTGCTGTCATCACGTGTAACCAACCCTTTTTCAAACATGATCTGCATTAACTTTAGGGTGGTGGTATAACCCGCTTCCTTGTTCTTGAGCAATTCCTCATGCACGGTACGTACGGTGGCTGCTTTCTCATTCCACAAAACCTGTAATATTTCCAGTTCGCTTTCTGTGGGCTTGTTATTCTTAAGTAAAGTCATAATACGAGTATTTTCGTAAAGCAAAGTACGAAAATGTTTGTAATTACAGGGGCCTTTTATTTATTTTTTGAAATTGTTAACAAATAGCGTCTTTTGATTTCTGCATTAATTTAGAAAGGTGAAGTTTACATGATACCGGGCTGGTTTGTGACCCTAAACCAGTTAAGCAATTACAAAAATTTGTTCTATATGAGCCCAAAAATGGATAAATTAAGCCTGGCAGGTATTCCCGGGGAAAATTTGTAAGATATTTTTATTTTATTAACTACTTTATAATCAAGGGAATATAGTAATCCTAGCCAGATATGCACAAAAAAGTAGAAAAATTTCTATGACTTAAGCAATATTATTTTACAAGTATGCGTTTTTAACCCGAATCACCGTAAAATTACCATCCTGTAAAATTGCGGTTTTCGCAAATAACTTAACTTCTGTAAACCCAAACCTCAGTAAAATGAACGTTTTTACTTCGATTGCAAAAAAATCAACACTTATTCTTGGTATCGCCCTTTTTTCAGTTATAACAGCTTCGGCATTTACACCTGTAAGCAGTGAGCCAACTGCAAACATCGCCCCTGAGCCTACTACCAGCGTTGTGTATCAATCTATCATTGTTACTAAAACAGATAAATCAGTTTTGCTTGACTGGAACACTGCTTCGGAGTACAGGAACGGTTATTTTGAAGTGGAAAGGTCAACCAATGCAACCGATTTTAAGACCGTGGCCCTGGTACTTGATGGTTTCAGTACAGAAGGATCGGGTAAAAAATATGCTTTTAAAGAGAACCTGTCAAACCTGAAGAATGGCAGCGCTTATTATCGTTTAAAGCAGTTTGATGAATATGGCAATATCACTTACAGTGCTATTGTGAAAGTAAAATAGATGTGTTCAAACATTGTATAGGCTCAGGCCAATTTTATTTAAAAAGCCAACCACTAAAGGTTGGCTTTTCTGTATATTAAATCCTTTCGATTTTACAAATATAACAACAGGCCGCTGCATTGCGGGCATGCAGGTATTCCACTTCGGGGTGCCTGCTGAAAATGGAAACGATAAGCTCATCCACATCTTTATCGCCTGCCTGCCGTGTATAAACCATTTGCTGTTCGGAATTATAACCAACCAGGGTTAAAGGAATATTCTTTTTATCTGCTTTAATTTCCGGCGGAAACCGGTATATATCTGTGTAAGGTTCCACATCCTTACTGTTAATAAAAACAGGCCCCGGCTGGTTAAAGGCATTATCAATTTCAAAAGGACTGTGTGCAAAAAGCAGGCGGGAATCTTTACCCACTTCAAATGGTTTTAATGAAACCCTGCATGGCCCGTTGCCGGATGCTACCTGTTCTGTAACCTTGTGCCCGAAATCATCTGTCATGGTGCTGCGGATCTTGTCAGCATATTCCTTGCTGAGCGGAACAATTTTAAAATGTGGCATAATTAATAATTTAGGATGTAAAGTTGCCATGGTATGGGCGCAGGAACAACCCGAAACTTGCGGTCTTTCGAACAGGTTCAGGCAATTGACCGGGCAGCTTCCCAGCCCAGCATGCATGTTTTACGGTTACTGCCCCAGTGATAATCCCCGATGATACCTGTTGATTTAATAACGCGGTGGCAGGGGATCAGGAATGCTACCGGATTACTGCCAATGGCTGAACCAACAGCCCTGGCAGCAGCCGGGTTTTCAATACCGGCAGCAATGGATGCATAGGTAGATAATCGCCCGAAAGGTACACGCAGCAGGGATTGCCAAACCTGTAACTGAAAAGCAGTTCCTTTTAAATGCAGTTTTAGTTTTTTAAGATCATTCCAGTCGCCGGTAAAAAAGCGCAGTGCATCCTGCTGCATAAGATCGGTTTTTTGGATCAGGGTAGCATGCGGGAAAAAATCCTGCAATTCAGCAATGCCTTTTTGATCATCCTCCACAAAGGACAGTTTACAGATACCTTTGGCAGTAGTAGCAATGATGATATTACCAAAAGGGGTTTCGGCAAAACTGTAATTGATCTGCAAAGTCTTACCTCCCTGTTTGAATTCGCCGGGTGTCATCCCTTCAATACTGATAAACAGATCGTGCAGGCGGCTGGTGCCGGATAAACCGGTTTCAAAACTAACATCAGCAAGCGGAGCCTGTTGTTTCAACAGTTCTTTGGCATGTTCCAGGCTGATGAACTGTAAAAACTTTTTAGGACTTACACCGGCCCAGTCAGTAAACATCTTTTGAAAATGAAAGGGGCTCAGGTAAACATGGCGTGCCACTTCATCCAGGCCGGGTTGCTCTTTAAAATGTTCCTTTAAATAAAGAATGGCTTTTTCTATGCGTTGATAATCTGTGATCATGATACAAAAATACATTAGTGGCTGCCGGAAGAAAACCCGAAACTTGCGGTTTTGTAATTTTAGTTGTCGTTTGTTATTCGGGAATGGGCTTTACCCGGAATTAGCTTATCTTACCCATACTTAAATTTATTGTATGCGAATTGTTCTATGCCTTATTAGCCTGTTTGTTTGGATGCAGCCGAATGCACAATCATATAAAAAAATACACAGAAATGCTATCCTGGTTGATACCCATAACGATTTCCTGATGAAGGCTGTGGATACACATATGGTGATGGATGCCGACCTTACCGGCAAAACACATAGCGACCTGGCCCGATGGAAAAAGGGCGGGCTGGATGTGCAGTTATTTTCGGTGTATTGCGACGGAGATGCCAAAGAGCCCTTTGCCTATGCCAACCGCGAAATGGACAGTCTGGATGCGGTGGCCGCACGTAACCCGGATAA
This sequence comes from Ferruginibacter sp., assembly GCA_044226725.1. Classification (GTDB taxonomy): domain Bacteria; phylum Bacteroidota; class Bacteroidia; order Chitinophagales; family Chitinophagaceae; genus Ferruginibacter. The sequence goes on from JBGAGM010000006.1 coordinate 346,476, forward strand.
GATCGTAAAAGTTTTCAGTTATGCTGAAATATTACAGGCTGTAAAGCAGCATAAGATTGCCGCCATGTTTGGCGTGGAGGGCGGCCACATGATAGAAGATGACCTGGCCAAACTGGATACCTTGTATAAACGTGGTACAAGGTATTTAACACTTACGCATAATATAGCCCCCTCCTGGGCCACCAGTGCAGCAGATGAAACCACAAAGCCCAATCTGCCGCATAAAGGTCTTACAGATTTTGGCAAGCAGGTGGTAAAACGTATGAATGAACTGGGTATGATGATAGATGTAAGTCATAGCGGAGACCAGACGTTCTGGGATGTGATTGCCATAACTACAAAGCCCATCATTGCTTCGCACAGCTCGGTGTATAGCCTGGTACCCAGTCGCCGCAATTTAAAGGATGAGCAGATTAAAGCCATTGCGAAGAACGGGGGAGTGGTGCAGATCAATTTTAATCCGGGGTTTATAGACAGCAGCTTTAACAGAAAGGAGGCGGAGTTCTTTAAAAGACATGTTGCCGAATTTGACTCCCTCGTTAAATCCGGTATGCAGGAATTTAATGTACAGGACTACCTGTATGCTAAATATGTTTCTGAAGCCAATCCAATCAGACCGCCGCTTTCCCTGCTTATTGATCATATTGATTACGTGGCAAAGCTGGTGGGTGTTGAATATGTGGGACTGGGATCCGATTTTGATGGAATAAATATTACCCCGCAACAACTGGATGATGTAACAGCCTATCCTTTGATCACCAAAGCCCTCCTGGAAAGGGGATATGGCAAGGAAGATATCCATAAAATACTCGGTGGCAATTTGCTGAGGGTACTCAAGGCCAACGAGGCGAAATAATTGAATACAGGACTTCCTCCAAACTTTTTTTGGAAAAACCGGGTAAGGTAATTAGCCGTACATACAGCTAAACTTTACACCTTGAAACAACTTATCCCTGGCGTAGCCATACTATTACTATTCGCATCCTGTAAACAGCATGATAAATCAATCGTATCAGTGACGTTTGCCGACAGCCTGGTACAGCATTATTCTGATTCGGTAATTAATAATTCCCTGGAGACAGATCTGCAGTTTTGGAAAAGCAGGATCAAACCTGCTGATCCAGGCCTGGTAAGTGAATTGAAATATGCATCCTGCCTGGTTCAGCGTTTTCATCTTAGGGGTAATATGCAGGATATGGTTTCAGCCGACAGTATTTTATTACTGTGCGACCAGGTTTTTGAACACAAAGAAACAGCCCCCCTTATGGCCCTGGTGCGCAACAGTATTTTACAGCATCGCTTTAAAATGGCCGATTCCCTCTTAAACCAGGCGAAAGCAACCGGGATAAAAAAATATGAATCTGCTGCTGCCGGTTTTGATGTGGCTTTTGAACTGGGTCATTACCTGGTGGCAACTGGTGAACTAAAACAAATTGCCAGCACCGGGGACTTTGGATATAATTTCCGCAGGGCCAGGCTGGCGCATTACCAGGGAGATATGGATACAGCTATCGCCGCCATGCATCGTGCATTTGAGCTGGCTGCAGGTAATATCAATTTGCAGCAATCAGCCTTATCCAATGAGGCTGACCTGTATTTGCATAAGGGAAATTTGCAAAAAGCCAATGAACTGTATGTTCGGTCAATACGACTGGGTTCGGGCGACCTTCATTCCATCATGGGGCTTGGATGGATTGCACTGGTGCATGATAAAAATTATTCGCTGGCAGAAAGCATATTTAATTTTGTAAGAACAAAGACCCAGGCCCCTGATCCCATTTTTAAATTAACCCAGCTTGCTGCAGCCAGAAAAGACAGTGTTAATGAAAAGAGATATGCACAGGAATTTGAAAGAACAGTTACAGCTCCAGTATATGGTAACATGTACAATAAATACCTGCTTGAATTATACACCGGCATTTTGAATGATCCTGTCAAAGCTGAAGCCCTTGCCGCTAAAGAACTAACAAACCGGGCAACACCACAAACACAGGCCTGGTACGTATGGGCCTTGTTCAGTAATAAAAAAATGGCTGAAGCTGAAAAGATATACAAGCAATATGTGTCAGGAAAGCCACTGGAAGGGCTTGAATTGTATTGGATGGGAAAATATATGGCGGCGCAGGGAAAAGGTTACAATGCCTCACAGTATTTTAAGGCAGCCTATAAGAATCGGTATGATCTGAGTCCGGCGATGGTCAATGACCTGAAGAAATCAATGAAAGAATAAAATCCATTTTTTTCTGCAGAATTTTTTACCCCTCAAAAGACCGCTAGTGATGATTGAATAACCGGCTTAGGCAAAGAATAATCTCTCCACAGTCCAGTATCCTGCCATTAATGTAATCAATACCGATAATGGAATTACAATTGCTTTGCGGTAATAAGCTTTATTTCCAAACCATTTTCCGAATAAAAAGAATGCTGCGAGGATAACGGCCAGTTGCCCCAGTTCCACCCCCACATTAAACATCACCAATGAGCTGAGATAAGCGTTTTGCGGCAGGCCCAGCGAGCCGAGCGCATTGGCAAAGCCCATGCCATGCACCAGCCCGAACAGGAACACGATTCCAATACGTGATCTTTTCAGGCTTGGAGAAAAAATATTTTCCAATGCAACATACATGATCGACAGGGCAATAATGGGCTCTACAATGGCGGGCGAGGGAGTGATTACCCGGAACATGGCAAGCCCCAGGGTGATGGAATGCGCCACTGTAAATGCAGTTGCCTGCCATAGCACTGGTTTTAGTTTTGGGCTAAGTAAAAAAAGGCTCAATACAAAAAGTATATGATCAAAGCCAAGTGGAATGATATGCGTAAAACCCAACTGCAGGTACAGGATGGCAGCATCTGTTTTGCTCATGCTCTCCAGTTCGCCCACCACATCATGAGCAAATATTTGCTGGCTGAAGATGAACAGCATGATGAAGGTAGCAGCCAGGCGTGCATACAGTTTGTTATAATGAATTGTCATAGTATTTAATTAATAACCGGAAAAGCTAAAGGGCCCGGTTTGATCCGGTTGATTTTCCAGGCCCGGTATGGGTCAATTTGTAATAATCAAAAGAAGCAGGCAAGTTTGAACCTGGCAAAGAAAGGCAAGCCCGGTGTGTAATGCAGTTCTGTAACCGGTGCCGGTTCATTTTTTAACCTTGATTCTGTGGCAAACTGTGCTTCGTTCCATTTTGTATTAAAGATGTTTTCAATCACTAAACCAACTTCATATTTAGGCCTGGTAAAGTTTACCGCAGCATCCAGTAAAAAATATCCTTTGGCAACAATACTGTTATCCTCATTAGCAGGACGGTTGCGGATATAGCGGTAATTAATGCCGCCGTTAAAACCTTTTTGGGCCTTGTAAAAAAGACCTGCCGTACTGGTAAAAGTGGGAGCCAAAGGAATATAATCAGCGCCCCCGGGTTCGTCTGCAGCCCGAGGTTTGGTGATATTTACATTGGCATTGGCAAAGAGATTTTTGGTAAACTGGCAGCGGGCTGTCAGGTCAATACCCATTCTTTTGCTTTTACCGCCTGGTTCCACCACACCGGCGTCTCCCACGTAAACAAATTCCTGGTCGAGGTACAGATACCAGGCTGCCATATTGATGAGCAAATTATCTGTTGGCTTTGCAAGGATACCTATATCGGTCCCGTAAGCCGCAGGCAATACCTGTTTGCCTTCATTTTCAACAACCACCCTGGTATCATTGCTGTGAAAACCTTTACCGGCTTTTACATAAATCTGAATCTTTTTGTTGACGGTGTACTGCACATTCAGTTTGGGGCTTACAATCAATTTCTGTTGTGAAGGCAGTTGGGTGCTGCTTAATTTATCGTGGTAACCGAAGTTGAAATGATCCAGGCGAATACCTGCATCAAACAACCATTTGCCGGCATTCAGCTGCTGTTCTATAAAGGCAAACAGGTTGGTCTCTTTGATATCACCCAGTTTTACATTGGCCAGGAATTTACGGGCTACTACCTGCGACAGCCGGCTGTTGTTAGTTGCATCATACCTTAGGCCGGCCCCATAGGTCGAGCGCAGGGTTTTGGTTCCCAAAAAATAAGTATGGTTTAGTTTGCTGGTATAGCCGGCAAGATTACGGCTTTCGCTTTGCTGAATCTCATCTCCGTTTACAGGATCGTTTAAATAGAATGTGAAGTTGGAGAAAAGGTTGAATTTATATCGGCTGTAAAATACCTGGTTTTCCCAATTGCTGCCATTATTAAATTGATGTGTTATTACCAGGCTGGCGTTGTACCTTTCTGTGTTACCGCCTTCAGAAGGGTCGATGCTGCCAAAGCGGCTGATCATTTTACTTTCAACTGCCCGTTCAGGAATTTGTCCGCTTGCATCCCATTTGCTGGAAAAGCCTGAAAAGGAAGCGGATAGCTTTGTGCGGCCGCTTATGGCTAAATTATACCTGCCAAAAATATTCAGTCTCCTGAACACCTGCTTACTGATCGTGGGGCCATCTGTATAATTAAAATCAGTGGCAATATAAGCGCTCTGTTTATCCTTATTTTTTTTTAGCAGATCCAGCATAGCAAGCGTGCGGAAAGCGTTGAACCTGCCTGCTTCCACCTGTATGCGGCTATTACTGATGTTCCTGTAACTGGAGAATGATACGTAGCCGGCAGTATTGAGGTTGCCATGCTGTGCATAATAAGGGCCTGCGCCAAAATCGATATTATTAACTGTTTCAGGAATAATAAAATGTGCATCAGCATATCCCTGGCCATGTGCATGGCTAACCATATTAACGGGTATACCGTCAAAAGATACCTGTACATCAGTGCCATGATCCGCATCAAAACCCCGTAAAAATATCTGTTCGGCCTTGCCACCGCCCGCATGTTGCGCAATGAAGAGGCCGGGTACCAACCGCAGCAATTCCTGGGTATTTCTTACCGGTTTAAGATCAAGGTCAATCTTGCTCACCGTGCTGAACTTCGCCGCGGCATTACTCTCCAGTTGAATATCCTTAAGCCTGATAGCGTCAGTATGCAGGGCAATCAGATTACCGTCATCGCTGATTAGCCGGATGACAACAGCCTTGTATCCGATAAACGATACCATTATTTCACCGGTTGTTTTGATGGTAAAGTTTCCATTTCCGTCTGTTACTGTTTTATTGTCGGGTACTTTTAAATCTGTAACCACGGCCGCTTCCAGCGGTTGCCGGCTTACAAGGTCCACGACTTTGCCGCTCATGGTTTTCTGTGCCTGCAAAACGGAGCTTAATCCCAATAGCAATAACAGGGATATGCTGTAATAAGTATATCTAAAATACATTTGATTAAAATTAAACGGGTGATGAATAGGCAATAATCTGTAAGCCGCCGGAATTAGCATACAACAGTATGATACAGGCTGTTTAACAATTTTGATCCGTGCGTTCAATTATAACCGGGGAGGAGGGTAATCAGCAGGCAGGTAATTAAATTGTAAGACAACAGTTAATGGCAACTGAAAAATGTTGCCGGCTAACCAAGGGCTTGCTATTTCGTTTTGCGGCAGGCCGGTATGATCGGCTGTTGTATTTTGTTTTTTTGAGGCAGGGAGGTTTTCCTCTGATGCATCTTTTTTGGCATTATTCATTAGCTCGTAATGTACGTGCATTTTGCCATGCTCGTAATGTACGGTTGCCATGTGCTTCGTGTAATAAAATACATGGGCAAAGATATCTTTAATATAAGGACTTGCAGGTTTCAACATTACCATGCTGTATGCCAGGAGAACAATATATAAAGCAATTCGTTTCATGTTGATAACCTGCCGGGAATTGGCATTTTTATCTACGCAAAAAAAGCTTCCCGGGTTTTACTATTGTTCAAATGAAATTAATTTTTATTCAATCTCTTTGCCGCTTATAAAAAGGCGAAGCAATAATGCTTCGCCTTTTATTTGTTTTTATGTTTTTGAAATAATTACCAGGGAGTAGCCAGGTATGGAAATGAAGCTGAAAATGCTTTGTCATTCGCATCAACATGGTCGCTGGTTAACTGGGGGTTGCTGGCACCGGTGGGACCGCCGAAGATCACAAATTTCAACTCTATATCAATGGCGTCATCGTTCAGGGCTCTGCCGCTTAAAGATGCCAGTGTTGGTGTTCCGCTGGTAGTTACACCCAGCACGTCGGTAGCCAGGGCGGTAGTAAGTGTGGCCGGGTCCCAGCCCAATGCATTGGTAGAATAATTCACGTATGCAGGGTTCTTTGATTTTAAAAACCCGTCAAGTGCTACCAGGTTATTCAGGAACTTAGGCTGATAAATAGCTCCCTGTGCAGATGGCGTGGTTGTGTTGAAAGCATCTTTATCTGCCGAAGCATTAAATACCGTGTTGATAGCGGGGCGGCCCATCTGATCCTGTTGCTGGTAATAAACAACAGGAGCCGGATCATCAGTTTTTTTACAGGATGTTACGATCAGCGTTGTTCCTAAAGCTATCGCTAATAATTTTATGGTTGTCTTCATTTTGATAAATTTTAATTTTTATGCCTTTAGGCAAACAGGTTTATTATATTTTCTTTTTAGTTTCCACCCATACGTTCAGTTTGTTGGCAAATGTTCCGGAGGTGGGGGCACCCAGCATTGATTTTGGAACTTCCACCACAATGCTTAACACATTGGTACCTGCAAAAGCATCAGTACCCGGGTTATTAAAGCTGGTAGCAGTGCCTGCAATGATCTTTTTGTACTGGTTCAGGTCAAAAAAGAAAGGATCGTCCCTGGGACCGGCAAATACCTGCAAACCTCCGCCTGTTCCAATGACTGCACTGCTGCCATAAGCTGTTACGGCTGCAGAAGCAGTTACATTGCCTTCCAGTTTACTGCGTGTGCCTGTTTCTGAAGGAACAGCGGGACCGTATACCTGCATACTGTTTGATGCTGCATCATACTTACACTGTATAACCAGGTCTTCCTTGTTGTCGCCGGTATTATCTACGTTAAATTCAATGATGGTGTTCTCATCAAATTTGGCAGCAGCTGTACTTCCGGGCGAAAGCAAACCCTGTGTATTTGCTACAAATACAAGATTGTTTGTGTTGGCACCCTGAAATACGTAGAGATCGGTAATATCGGATGCCTGGCTGGTAACTGCAGGAGCATCTATATGATCAGCTGCATACAGTACACCGCCGGTGATGACTGCTGCTGCAACAACAGATGCCAGCAGTAATTTGTGTTTTTTCATTGTAATAATTTTAGATTAATGATTGTTTTGAGTTGTTGCAAGGCAGCAACAAATTGAATTACGATAAATAAAAAGGAACGGATTTAACAGGAATAAAAAAATATGCGACCGGTTCTTAAACTCTTTTCCTGCTCCTTATATATCTTTACATCTAAAGTCATTTTAAATTCAACCTGCTCTATGGCATACTGGCTTGTAAAATCAGAACCCTCAGTGTACAGCTGGGACACATTGGTAAAAGAAAAAGAGACTTGCTGGAGCGGCGTACGCAACTATGCTGCCCGCATAAACCTGAATGCGATGAAGAAAGGGGATGAGGTATTGTATTATCACAGCAATGAAGGAGTGGAAATTGTGGGCATTGCCAAAGTGGTGAAAGAAGCCTACCAGGACCCAACCACGGAAGACAACCGCTGGGTGGCAGTGGATATTAAAGCAGTAAAGGCATTAAAAAAACCGGTGCCGCTCACGGTACTTAAGGCTGATAAACGGTTTGCCGATATGGACCTGGTAAGACTGGGCCGCCTCAGCGTGCAAACAGTAAAGCCTGAAGAATGGAAAATGATCATGCAATTGTCGGGCATGGCTTAACAGGCAGCCACAATGCATGCAAGGTTTGCTGCTATCACTGCGTTTGATGAACAAACCGGGTAAACATCACGGGCAGGTGTTTACCGCTTTCTCTTTCATTTAACATTTGCGGGCGGTTACAAAATTTGTTCAACCTGTATCAATGAGTATTCTATCACGCTAAACTCATTGTTATGAAAACAAAACTTTTGTTTGCTGCCATCGCTTTTACTTTTTTTTCCTGTAACCGTGCCGAAAATAAATCAGCGCCTGTTGCTGATTATGGCGCTTCTGAAATGCCCCAGTCCGATTCTTCAGGGCGCAGCAGTTCCGGCTTGTCCGACTTAAAAATTCCCATAGGCAAAGTGGCTTCGCCGGATTCGGCAGGCTTACCTGCTTCGGCACCTGCGAACCTCCACACTAACTGGGACAGTAAGATCATCAAACATGCCAGTATGAAAGTGGAAGTAAAGGATTTTAAGAAATACAATGCCTTTGTACATAATGCTGTAAAGCAGTATGGTGGCTATGTGGCGCAGGAAGAACAAAGTTTATCTGACGATAAATCGGAAACAACCATCACCATAAAAGTACCGGTGTCGCAATTTGAAGATATGATGAACAACCTGCCTGCCGATGATGGAAAAGTGATGGAGAAAAAGATCAGTACCGATGATGTAACAGGAGAGGTGGTTGACACCAAATCAAGACTGGAAGCTAAAAAACAATTGCGCCTTAAATACCTCGAGTTTTTAAAGCAGTCAAAAAATATGGAAGAAGTGCTGCAGGTACAAAATGAAGTGGATGACATTCAGCAGCAAATTGAATCTGCTGCAGGCCGTGTCTCTTTCCTTAACAACCAGGTGGCATTTAGCACCATCAGCCTTGTTTTTTATCAACCGATGGAAGGGTACAGCGCTGCGAACGGAACTCCTGGTTTCTTTGCAAAAGTGGCAGAAGCATTTAAGACCGGGGGCAGTTGGCTGGCCGATATTTTTTTGGGCCTGGTTTCCATCTGGCCAATATTACTGATTGTATGTGTGGTTTATTTTGGTTGGAAGAAAATGAAACCTGCAAAAGCAATTGCACCCAAATCATGATTGTATATTTCACGCAGGGGGTGCGGAGAAGCGGAGAGCGCAGCGGTAAATCATCAGCCCCGGATCCCAGGCATTCTCTGCGTGAAACCTATCTGAATATAACAGTACCCAGTTTTTTTGTCAGTTCAATTTCCATTTGTTTCAGGTGCTGATGGGTTTGCACCAAAATCATCTGGTCTTCTGCAGAAGTTGATTTTTCAAGGTCACGCTGGTTCTCATCCATGAGCCTTTTTATTTTTCTCAGTTTTAAATAATTGAGTGTTGAAAAAACTTCTTCTGCGTACAGATCTTCCCGGGTGGCAATATGACCTTCAAAGTGTTCCTTCCATTTGGGGCTTATCTCGTAATTGAAGTCCATGATGTTTACCACCAGTGAACTCAATTGTGTGTCTTCATGGTACAGAAAATTCTTTGCAGTTGGTTCAATACCTGCTTCGAACCAGGCTTTATAAGTCTGTAATATCCTTACCAGGTCTTTATTATCGATAAGTTCTTCCAGTTGATTTTCCTCGATCTCTTTAAAAATGTATTCGGCAACTCTTATATCACTGTCACCGGTGTGCAGGGGCCATGTCTTTAAACCAAATTCAAGCAGACTCCTGATCATGGCCTGTTCAAATAACTCATCTTTATTAAACAGGATTGAGATATCACTGTCTGTTTCCGGTGTACCGAATTCACTTACAGGCTCCTCAGCGAACCGCTGGTCTCTCAATGACCGGTTTTCTTCCTTATTTATCTTTTCCCGGATGAATTTATTTACGAGGGCATGCAAACCGCTTTCTTCGATCTTTAAGATTTCGGCGCATTGTTTTATATAATCCTGCTGTCGGGTAAAATCCTCGGCCTTGTTGATCTTTGAAATGGTCTCGGCCACCTGGTTTACAACGCTTGCTTTTTTGGTGCTGTCGTTACCGGCATCCTGCAGGGCAATACCCAGCTGGAATAATATAAAATCCTTCTTGTTGTTGTTTACAAAACTGATGAACTCGGCAGCGCCAACTTTATTTACGTAACTGTCAGGGTCCTCACCATCGGGAATCAGCACCAGTTTTACATTCAGGCTTTCTTCCAGTGCAAGGTCAAGTCCGCGAAGTGCCGCCTTGATACCGGCACTATCCCCGTCATAAATGATGGTGAGGTTGCTGGTATATTTTTTTATGAGCCTCAGCTGATCGGGGGTCAACGAGGTTCCGCCGCTGGCCACCACATTCTCCACCCCGGCCTGGTGCAGACTTACCACGTCGGTATAACCTTCCACCAGCAAACATTCATCTGCCTTATCAATGGCCTGGCGTGCAAAATAAGATCCGTAGAGGATCTTACTTTTTACATAGATCTCATTTTCGGGCGTATTGATATATTTGGGTGCCTTGTCATTTTTTTTGATGATACGGGCGCCAAAACCCAGCACTTTGCCGCTTTGGTTGTGAATAGGGAAAATGATCCTGCCCCGATAATTATCGTAAGCATTGCCATCACGCACGTTTACCAGCCCGGTTTTTTGAAGGTATTCCAGGTTGTACTGGGCGGCAAGTGCCGCTTTGGTAAAGGCATCCCTGGCCTCCGGGTTGTAGCCAAGCTGAAATTTGTGAATGATCTCTTCGCGGAACCCCCTTTCTTTTAAATAGCTGAGGGCTATATCCTGTCCTTCTTCTGTATTGAACAGGGCATCAGTAAAATACTTCTGTGCAAAATTATTGATGATGTAAAGGCTGTCGGCTGTTTGCTGCTGTACTTTAAACTCAGGACTTGTTTCAGTTTCCTCAATCTCCACATTGTACTTGGCAGCCAGCCAGCGCAGGGCCTCCACGTAACTGTACTTTTCGGCTTCCATTAAAAAGCTGATACTGTTACCGCTTTTGCCGCAACCAAAACACTTGTATATTTCCTTGGAAGGAGATACTGTAAAGGAAGGGGTTTTTTCATTATGGAAAGGGCACAACCCCAGGTAATTGGCACCACGCTTCTTCAGCTTGATGAAAGAACCCACGATCTCCACAATATCGATGCGGCTGAGTATTTGTTGTATGGTTTCCTGAGAGATCAATTTTTTATCAACTATTGAGCCTGTAATTTACAGCTTGTTTGCCATAACAGTTATTTTGTTAAGTATTGGTGAATGTAATGGCTTATATAACATTGGCATAATTTATGAAAAATTATCGCAAATTTCATCTGTTATAGAATACCTTTAACCCCAAAATAAATTTTAAAAAGCATGAAGAAGTATTTATTGGCGGCTGCCTTTTCCGGAGCTGCTGTTTTTGCACTGGGCCAGGATCTGAAAAGTATAACTTTATATGCCACTACCAACCAGTTTGATAAGGCCAAAACAGAGGTTGATGGTTACCTGGCCATTGAAAAAAATGCTGCAAAACCAGAAGGCTGGTATTACAAAGCCTATATTTATAATTCCCTGGGCAGGGTGCCCAGTAAACCGGTGGCAGAAAGTAAAGCCCTTTACCAGGGCGCATTTGATGCTATTAAGAAATATTCAACGATCGATCCAAAAGCGCCATTGACCAACGAGGAAAAAAACTCCACCGTGTACAATATTTATTTTGGCGAATATGACCTGGGCATAAAATCTTATAATGATAAGAATTACGAAGAGGCATTCGATTGCTTTAAAAAAGCACTGGATGTGCATGATTATATCTATTCGAAAGACCTGCTGGGGCCTAATAACCTGAAATTTGCAGCCCTTGATACAGATGCAGTATGGAACCTTGCCATCATTGCCAATACACTCAATAAAAAAGATGATGCTGCTGTTTATTATAAAAGAATTGCCGATGCAGACCTGGGCGATGAAAAATATGCAACAGCATATGATGAACTGATATTGAAATATAAGAAAGAAAGAAATGCAGAGCTTTTTACAAAATATATTGCCGCTGCCAAAAAACATTACCCGATAGACCTGCCATATTGGGAAAATAAGGAAATCGATTTTGCCCTGGCAGACCTTGAAGGGGTGGCCCTGCTGAATAAGTATGAGGAACTGGGCAAAACAATGCCTGGTAATTACGTGGTGTTTTACAACTATGCTGTGGAAATTGATAAATTCTTAGGAACCGATGCTGCAAAAACAGTGGACGCTGCTGCCTATAAAGCCAAAATGGAAGAGGCATTTAAAAAATCAATTGCCAATAAATCCACTATTGAGGGCAACCTGCAACTGGCCAATTTATATTACAGCAAAACTTTTGATCTGCAGGAGCGTGCAGCCAAGATAAAAGGGACTAAACCCGCAGAAGTGAAAACAAAAAATGAGGTTCTGGCATCTGTAAAAACCACTATGGGCCAGGCTTTGCCTTATGCGGAAGAAGCGGCCAGGTTGCTGGGAGAACTTAAGGAATACAAATATTCTGATAAGGCTAACTACAAATTAGCAATGGAAATACTTGTGAACGGGTATAAAATGATTGGTAATGCCGCAAAACTGGCTGAGTATGAGAAGAAAAAGATTGAAGTTGATAAGATGTAAACAGTAAATGAGAACGATAATAAAAGACCTCCTTTTACGGAGGTCTTTTAATTTAATAAACTCTTTATCCGCCAACTCTCATTTGAAAAACCGGTCCGCCGCCCGGGCCGCCACCCTGCATTTCCTTCATTGATTTGATCTCAATATCCCTGGGTATCTCAAACTCTTTATCTGCAATCTCTTTATCAATAACCAGTTTGGTTACTTCTACGGTCATATGCCTTCCGCGATTCATATTTCTTTCATATTTCATGGGGAAGCCATTCAGTAATTCCATGCCTGTAGGCCCTGAAGCGGCATTAAAACCTCCGAAACCGGCTGCCATACCGCCGGTGCTAGGTAAGTTTTGCAGTTTAAAATCCGGACAATACCAAACAGTAGTGGTATCTGTGCGGCCGGGCCTGGTTGCAATAATGAAAGCTTTTTTACAGTCGTAACCAGCTATCTTTTTTTGTTCATCTATATACACAACAGTAAAAACGGGAGGGGTGGCAGCATTGCCAATAGCAGCATTCTGGCCACGGCTCTGCATCATGCTGTCAATCCGTTTACGCATGGCTGCCTGGTCTTCATCAGTGGAATAAAAACCAGTTTGCCGGCCCATCATTTCCATGATAGTGGTGGTGATTTTTTTTGCGTTATCCCTGATCACCGTGGTTCTTCCCATTTCACTTTCGGAAAATGTCTTCACCAGGTCATTCTTAAGCCAGGTGCTGGTCTTTGTTTCCCCGTCGCCGCCAAAGCGCACTACCCGGGTTTCACCCTCACCGGAAGTTATTGTCTGGGCAGGTGGTTCATCCCCTTCAGGAGAAACAATGGATGTTTTGGTGACAATGCTTGCCTGTGTAATTATTTTAGATTGGGCAAAAGATGCCCCCGTTGCAGTTAGCAGCAATAATGTAAAGATCTTTTTCATATTGGTTATTTTGAAACCAAAAATACGAATGCATTCGTAACATTTATAGGCTGTATTCCCTTTAGCAACAATTTAACAGGTACATAAAAGCGAAGCCAAAGGCTTCGCTTTTTTAAAAGTGCTTTTTTAATCGTTATGGGGTACAACTGCAGTAATCAAATTTCATTCCCCAGTTACCGCCGGTAAGATTGATCCTTACGCCATTACCCCAGCCGGTTTGGGTGTCGATAACCTGGTTGGAAGAATTATATTTTTTAACCACAGCATGAGCAGCAATACAACCGCAGCCTTCCAAAGGTATTGCCGAAATAGGGACCTGGTAGGTATAAGTGGTTACATTATTGTGTGCACTTACATATGGAAACTGTCCCGGAAGCGGGTTCCCGGGATTGTTTACCGGTATCAGGGCGCAATTGCCCACATACAGGTGTGTTTGTGTAAGTACCCAGCCATTGGTTGTTGTGTAAGTAACATAAATGAAACTTTCATCGTTGCTCACTGTTACTGTGCCGGCATCCATTGTTTGTCCTGCTACCAGCATCACTTCTGTAGGTGTACATTCACCACTGCTGTTTCTGCCGGTCACCACAGTTGGGCCTTGCGGGCCAAATTCAGTAACGTATCGGGAAGCAGCTTTTGTTTCTGATGCAGTGCTGTTTGTCTGCACAGGCGCCAGATCTGCTTTTTTGCAGGAAAACATCATAACAGCGCATGTAACGATGCAAGCCGATTGTAATAATTTCTTCATAGGATTATGTTTTAAAGTTTTAAAAAAGAGAAGCTATCAGATCTTCTCAATAACCCGAACGGATAAAATTTCAGAATTATTACTTTTTAAACACGGTTTTTATGAATGCAGGTGAAAAGAAGTAGAAATATTTTTTTTACAGTGGTTTTACCTGGTAATAGCAGGCATATTTGGCTCTATTACAAGGGGGTTTTTACACAAATAAAATGTAAACAGCAGCAGGTAAATGCACATAATATTAAATAGAATTGTAAAACCGTTGGCGTGCAATTGCATCTTAGCAACTTTTCAATGCATACCAAATGATAAAAAATATTATCACGGTGCTGAGGCACCCGCCTCCAAGTTTTTTTGCACCGTACCCGGCAATTAAACCCCTTACCAATTTGTTCATATTTAATATTTTAAAGGTTAATGAAGTTAAGCATAGTAAAATTGTTACCAGCATTAAATGTTATCCACAATCAAAAGGGATGCCATAACAAAACTGTGTATAACTTGAGAAATTGCTGTAAAAAATCAAAATTTTCTATTGTGGCATTACTTTATATTTGCCGTCTGACTAAAAAATAAGATAGACGTGCGTTTAAAGAGTTTAGAAATCAAGGGATTTAAGAGTTTTGCCGATAAAACCGTACTTAATTTCGACGAAGGTATCACAGGTGTGATTGGGCCTAATGGCTGCGGAAAAAGCAATATTGTGGACAGCATCCGCTGGGTGATAGGGGAGCATAAGATCAGTAACCTGCGCAGTGAGAACCTGGAAAGCCTGGTGTTCAATGGCAGTAAAACACGCAGCGCCAGCGGTATTGCAGAAGTAAGCCTTACTTTCGATAACACAAAGAACCTGCTTCCCACCGAGTTTAGCACTGTAACTGTAACCCGTAAATACTATAAAAGCGGCGAGAGTGAATACCGGCTGAATGATGTTGCCTGCCGCTTAAAGGATATTCACAACCTGTTCATGGATACCGGTATCAGCAACGACAGCTATGCCATTATTGAACTGGGTATGGTGGATGATATCATCAAGGATAAGGAATTCAGCCGCCGTAAAATGCTTGAACAGGCAGCAGGGATCTCCATTTACAAAACAAGAAAGAAGGAAGCAAAGCTGAAGCTGGATGCCGCTGAGCAGGACCTGGCCCGTGTGGAAGACCTTTTATTTGAGATCAACAACCAGCTCAAAAGCCTCGAAAGCCAGGCAAAAAAAGCAGAGAAATACTTCGAAATAAAAAAAGACTACAAAGAAGTTAGTATAGAGCTGGCAAAAGCGGCACTGGAGGGCTTCAATGTAACCTACCACGAATTAAATGAAAAGCAAAAGGCTGAAGTTGACAAGCGTATTGAACTGGAAGCAGCCATTGCCAGGGAAGAGGCTGCACTTGAACAGGAAAAGCTGGACCTGATCGCTAAAGAAAAGGCCCTGCAAACCATGCAGCATGCCTTCAATGAAATGCTGGATGCCGTACGTGGCAAAGAGAATGAAAAGAACCTGAGCGGCCAGCGTTTGCAGTATTTGAAAGAAAGGGAAGCCGGTTTAAACGAGTTCTTACTGAAAGCCGGAGGCCAGCTGAAAGGGCTGGATGAAAGCATCCGGTTTACCGGTAACCAGATAACTGAAGATGAACTTCAGCTGGCCCAGTTTGAGACCAAACTGGCCGACCTGAAGAATGCAGTGGAAGAAAAACGCAGGATCTTCGATGACAAGCGCAGCCATATTGATGAATTGCGCAGGCAAAGCCAGGCTTTACAGCGTGACCAGTTTGAGGCGGAGAAAAAAGTAGCTATTGCAGATACCTCTATACAAAACCTGCAAAGAACGGTAACCCAGATACAGGAAGAGAAGGCACAACGCCAGGCCCAGTTGCAGCAACTGGAGCCTGAAAAAAAGCAGAAGGCTGAGGAACTGGAACAAAAGAAAACCGACCTGCAGCAATTACAGGATCATCATGAGTTTACCAAGGAGCAAATCCTGCAAACGCAAAACAAGCTGGAAGGGCTGCGCAACGATCTGGCGAATGAAAGCCGCACGCTGGATAGTAAGAAGAATGAACATGACCTGCTGAAGAGCCTGATCGATTCGATGGAGGGCTATCCGGAAAGTGTGAAATTCCTGCACAACAATCCAAACTGGAACCACTCGGCCCCTTTGTTAAGCGATATCATTTATGTAAAGGAAGAATACCGTGCTGCTGTTGAAAATGTGCTGGAACCATACCTGAATTACTATGTGGTAAATAACCTGGAGGAAGGTTTACAGGCTGTTCATTTGCTGGATGACAACAAAAAAGGGAAGGCCAATTTCTTTTTGCAGGATAAGTTTACCGGTTTTGAAAGTCATCACCAGCCGGAAGGAACCATTGCAGCATTAACGGTGGTGGAAGTGGATGAGAAGTACGCTAACCTGGCCAAACACTTACTGGGCAATGTTTTTATTGCAGAAAATGAAGACGCTTTGCGCAACAGCAATGGGGCCGTGGTGCTTGAAAAGAGCGGAAAGTATGTAAAAGGGAAATACTCTTTGACCGGCGGCAGCGTTGGATTATTTGAAGGGAAGAAAATTGGCCGTGCCAAGAACCTGGAGAAACTGACCGGGGAAATTACTGCGCAGGAAGTGGTTGTAAACAACCTGAAAGCCACTATCCAGGAACATCATAACGAAGTGATCGCCTTTAATGAGCAACTGAAAGAGAATGCCATTAAGCAAACGCAGCAAGACATCAATAACCTGACGAATCATGTTTTCTCTTTACAAAATAAAATAGAGAACCTGACGCACCTGGAAGAAACCAGTGCCGCCAGGGTGGCAGAACTGGAAAAACAACTGGAGACCAATCGTTCAGATATAGCCAGCACCCGGGAAACACTGAATAATTTCAATGCACAAATAAAGGAGCTCAATGAAAAAATGCAGCTGATAGAACAGGATTATGCTGCAGCCGAACAGGAATATAACAATGCCACAGCCCTGTTCAACGACAGTAACCTGCAATTTACCAAGCAACAAAGCAAAGTGGTTTCATTAAAGCAGGAATACGAATTTAAGACCAACCAGCTCAACGATCTTACGCTGCAGATAGAAAGCAGTACGGCACAACTTACAGAAGCCAGCGCCAGTATTACAGAAACTGCAGACCAGCTGAAAGAACTGGAAGCATTGGTAGTTACCATGCTGCAGAATAAGGAAACCGAAGAAAAGGCCCTGAACGAAGCTGACCAGATCTATTATAACCTCCGCAATGCATTAACCGAAAAGGAAAATGAGATCAAGAGTAAGCTGAAATCCAAAGAAGGAATCGACAGTTTGCTGAATGAGATAAAAGACAGGCTCAGTGATCTTAAACTTCAGCTGGCCGGAATGAAAGAGCGGCTGAACGTGGAATTTAAAGTGGACCTCGATGAGATCATCGATGAGCCACGCACCACCGATACTCCTTTGGAAGAATTGCGTGAAAAGAATGAACGCCAGCGCAAAAGGCTTGAGAATATCGGGGAGATAAACCCAACGGCTATTGAGGCTTACACCGAAATGAAAAAGCGTTACGAGTTCATCCTTGAGCAAAAGAACGACCTGGTAACGGCAAGGGAAAGCCTGATGCAAACCATACAGGAAGTGGAAGCAACGGCCAACCAGCAATTCCTGGATACCTTCAACAGGGTAAGGGAGAATTTCCAGAAAGTGTTCAAAGCCCTATTTACCGAAGATGATACGGCAGATATGATCATGGTAGATCCGGAGAATCTCGCTGAAACCAATATCGATATTGTGGCCAAGCCCAAAGGCAAACGCCCTTCATCAATCGGCCAGCTAAGCGGGGGAGAAAAAACACTTACAGCAACAGCCTTGTTGTTTGCCATTTACTTAATTAAACCTGCGCCATTCTGTATTTTGGATGAGGTGGATGCGCCGCTGGATGATGCCAACGTGGGTAAGTTCACGCAGATGATCAAAAAGTTCAGTGAGAACAGCCAGTTCATCATTGTAACCCATAATAAGATGACCATGAGCGCCGTGGACGTAATTTATGGCGTAACCATGCAGGAGCCGGGGGTTAGTAAGCTGGTACCGGTGGATTTCAGAAGTTTGAACTAAGATTTAGTTGGCTTAATATTTGAAATGTAGTGTTATCTTAACACTGCATTTTTATTTTAAACTAATTATTATGGACGCTACATCACTCCTTATTGTTTTAATGCTGGGCGCTGCAGCCGGCTGGCTCGGGGGCATGATCTTCCAGGGCGGGGGCCTTGGATTGATTGGTAATATTATCGTTGGTATTTGTGGCGGGTTTATTGGTTACTGGCTTTTACCCAAATTAGGCGTGCACATTAACACCGGCCGTGGCTGGCTTAATTATATCTTAACAGCCGCTATCGGCGCTGTGGTGCTGCTCGCCGTCATCAATATTATTTTTGGCCGCAACCGGTCTTAGGATAAACCGGATCATTCGAATTACACGAATTCCCTGATACATATAATTCGTGTGATTCATTTCAATCCGTGTAATAATTACAATTTTAGCGAAACATGATACGCACCATATTTCTGTTAACTGCCTCCAATATCTTCATGACTTTTGCCTGGTATGGCAACCTGAAAAATACCAATATGCCTTTGTGGAAAGCGATACTGATAAGCTGGGGCATAGCATTATTTGAATATATGCTGATGGTACCTGCAAACCGGCTTGGGTATGTAAATGGCTTTAATGGATTCCAGTTGAAGATAACCCAGGAGGTCATTACGCTAATAATTTTTTCTGTCTTTGCAATATTATATCTCAAAGAGCCGTTTCATTGGAAATACCTGGTAAGCTTTCTCTTTATCCTGGGGGCCGTATACTTTGCCTTTAAGGATTGATTTTCCTGTTCAGTATTGATTTTTCCCTGTTCAGTGGACTGTTTCCTCCTGTCAGTACCTTTTAAGGTTTTATTATCCCCCGGGCATTTATTTTTGGGTCAACAATTCCAAACAATCCCATTTAAAAACCGAAAACTTATGAAAGCTTACAGCAATCTGAACGAACACCAGCTCATAGAACTTTACCTCAACGGGGACTCCCATGCCTTCTCTTTTCTGGTAAACCGGAACAAGGCTAAAATATTTACATCCATTTATATGCTTGTTAAAGATGAATACCTGGCTGAAGACATTTTCCAGGAAGTGTTCATCAAGATAGTTGAAAGCCTGAAAAAGGGTGCATATGTGGAAAACGGAAAGTTTTTATCATGGGCTGTACGCATTGCACACAATTTGTGCATGGATCATTTCAGGAAAGTAAAACGTACCCCCACTATTAAAACAAGCGACGACATTAATATTTTTGAACAATACAATTTTGCAGAGCCATCAGCAGATATCAGGATGCTGGAACTGGAAAGAGATAACGGCATTAAAAAAGCAATTGATAAACTGCCCGAAGACCAAAGGGAAATGATCATCTTAAGGCATTTTGCAAACCTCAGTTTCCGCGAAATTGCACAGATGACAAATATCAGCATCAATACTGCCCTGGGCCGTATGCGTTATGCACTAATCAATATCCGCAAAATGCTTCCGGAAGCGCAACTGACCATGTAAGTGATAAAGTAACCAGTAATAATGAGATTATGACCTGCCGTAGTGAAAGCTGCGGCAGGTTTGTTTTACCAGGTTAATTTTCCAATTCTGCCACCACCGCCTGAAAAGAAAACGGCTTTCCCTTTTTTGGCTTTTCGTACGGCATGAAAACTTTCCCTGCTGATCCAGGACCAGTTTTGCCCCTCATCGCTGCTATAATCAACACCATTCAACCCGCAGGATATCCAGTTTGTTTTACCCAGGTATTCCACGCAACTGCGGTACCCATGCGGCCCTGCCACAGGGCTGGTAAAACTCTGTCCTCCATCCAGGCTTATAACACAATTCTTAACCGTATCATTCTTTGCATTGAAATCTCCGCCCACAATGATCATTGTTTTTTTATTTTTTACTGCCATTGAATTGGCCCCGGTGCTTTCCTTGCCCTGTATAAGCGGCAGGTCAATCTTTTTATCCCTGATAAATAGCCGGGAACGCAAACCACCACTAACAAAAACAGCTTCCTGTTTACTCAGTTTACGCACATTGGTTCCGCTGCTGGCAAAAAATGCCTCGCCTTTATCTGCTGTGGGTATATTTGAAACCGGTAAGCCCCTCCAGGTTTCGCCCCCATCAAAAGTTCTTGCAATAAAAATCTTGTCGCCAAGCGGATCGCCGATAACAATACCGCTTTGTTCGTTCCAGAATTCCATTGCATCCAGGAACATGCCTTTGGTGGTATCGGTAAAAACAACCTTCCAGTTTTGCCCGCCATCAGTTGTTTTTAAAATATAGGCAGGGTCGGCTATCCCCATGATAATGGCAGTGTTCTTATCAAACGCTTCTATATCCCTGAAATCGGTCTTTTCAAAACCTTTTACCGTTTTCCATTCCCAGGTCTCGCCGCCATCAATGCTGCGGCCAACAGTGCCTTCAGTACCGCTAACCCAAACCACTTCATCATTTACCACACTTAAACCACGCAGGGAAATTTTAGTGCCTGTATGCAGTAACTTAACAGTTTGCGCCTGTACCGCAGTTGCCGACAGGCAAATAACAACCAGGAAAAACTGTATTGAAAAAAAATGCTTCATAATTGCGGTTTTAATAAATACTGTGATCATTGCCGGAAACAGAATCTATTCCATTATGATAATCTTTTGATAAAATCAGTTTCTTTCTTATCAGGTTTAAAGAAAGTTTTATGGCCACAAGAAAAGAGACCAAGGCACCGGCAAAATAGAGCCAGCCATTGCCAACAAACAAAAAGAAATCGAAAGTGCCGTGGAAGAGCACCGGCCAGAAAATGGCGAGGAACAGGTACTTACGCCTTTGTGAAGGAATGAATTTAGCGAGGCCCAGATGATACCCCATCAGCACACCAAATGTGGCATGGGCAGGAACTGATAAGAACATACGCATGATGCCGGTGCCAACACCATGCTGAAAAACATACAGGATATTCTCCAGGGTTGCAAAACCCATACTTACCACAACGGAATATACAATGCCATCAAACGGGTCGTCAAATGCCCTGCGTTTGTATGGAAAAAGGCGCACTGCCAGGAACTTGCTGCCTTCCTCGCTCAGGGCAATGACCAGGTAGCAAAGCACGGCTGTATAGGAAATTCCATTACCCATCAGCTGCTCCAGCGGTTTTGTGAGACTAACCTGGATGATAAAGGGAGGAATAATGCTAAGCAGTCCGGCAATAAAGCTCAAAAACAATAACCAAAGTGGTTCCCGGTTGTACCTGTCTTTAAAATAAATGAACAGGCAGATGGTAATACCGGGCGCAACGGCAAGGGTTAATAATCCCATATTGATAAGGGGTTTTTGTATTACTTTTGACCCAAGTTATATGTTTTTAACGATTGCCCAAACTAATAGACTATTTTAATGAGTTATAACTATTTGCCTTTAGATAAAAATCCAACTGATTTTCAGCAAATAAAGAATCTACTGGCCCATAACCAGCTTGTTTCCATCACTTTTGATGCGCATGACCGCATTACCAAATGCCGCCGCTACCTGGATGATAAGGTAGAAAACTCAGATGCATTGTATTACGGCATCAATACCGGCTTTGGCTTTTTACAGAATGTTCAGATCGATAAAGATCAATTGCAGCAGTTGCAACGCAATCTTATACAATCCCATGCCTGCGGAATGGGCGAAGAAGTGCCCCGTGATATTGTGAAGCTGATGATGGCGTTCAAGATCAAATCGCTGAGCTACGGGTATTCCGGCGTGCAAACAGACACGGTTGAAAGGCTGATGGACATGTATAACAATGATGTACTGCCCGTTATATACACACAAGGTTCTCTGGGCGCTTCCGGCGATCTTGCCCCGCTCAGTCATTTAAGCCTGCCCCTGATCGGCCTTGGCGAAGTGTATCATGAGGGAGTTAAGATGCCTGCGGCAGCTGCGCTGAAAAAATTCGGCTGGAAACCCATCGAACTGAAAAGTAAGGAAGGACTTGCTTTGATTAATGGCACCCAGTTCATGACAGCTTATGGGATGTTCAACCTGGTACAAAGCGACCGGCTTATAAAATGGGCCAATATAATAGCAGCGATTAGTTACGATGCTTTTGATTGCACAACTGAACCACTGCATGAACAGATTCATGCCATAAGGCCGCATAACGGGCAGGTATCAACAGCAGCCGCCATGCGTGACTTGCTGAAAGGAAGTGAAATTGCTGCGCAAAAAAAAGCACAGGTGCAGGACCCGTATTCATTTCGTTGCATTCCGCAGGTACACGGCGCCACTAAAGACAGCTTTGATTACATACTCAGCGTTTTCATCAAAGAAATTAATTCGGTAACAGACAACCCCAATGTTTTTCCGGATGCAGATATGATCGTGAGCGGCGGAAATTTTCATGGACAGCCACTTGCCATCACACTTGATTTCTTGTCCATTGCCATGGCCGAGTTGGGAAGTATTTCCGAAAGAAGAACTTACCAGCTGATCAGCGGCCTGCGGGGATTGCCAGCCTTCCTGGTTTCGGACCCCGGACTTAATTCTGGCTTTATGATACCACAATATACTGCCGCAGGTATTGTAAGCGAAAATAAGCAATGGTGCACACCATCCTCTGTTGACAGCATCCCCAGCAGTAACAACCAGGAAGATCATGTAAGCATGGGGGCCAATGCCGCCACCAAATGCAAGCGGGTGGTTGATAATGTTGAAAAGATACTGGCGATCGAATTACTGAATGCCGCACAGGCACTGGAGTTCCGAAGGCCGTTAAAAACCTCCCCGGTACTGGAAGAGACCGTGGCTGCATTCCGCCGGCACGTAAGCTTTAACAGCGCCGACAGGATATTGCACGAGGATATGATGAAAGCGGTGGAATTTTTAAGAACACAGCCCCTGCACTAAAATAGATTTTTCAACCTCAAATCATCTGCGATTTCAATCAACCAATCGCTTCGCTGATGGCTACCACAGATTCCAGTGCAAGCCTCGACATGTTATCCAGTGAATTCTGCCGCTGATCTGCAGACATCGCTTCATGTGTGGGAATAACATCTGAAATGGTAAGTATGGTTGCTGCCATTTTATTCAGGTATTGTGCATTGGCAAACAATGCAAATGCTTCCATTTCCACACAGATACAATTGTTGGCGGCAGCAAGGGGCGGGGTGCCGCTTTTGCTCCGGTAAAAAACATCGCTTGAATGTATATTGGTGGCTTTCACAGGCATATTAAGCCTGGCAGCCGTTTCATTGATCTTGTCGAATGCAATGCCCTGGTGTGTTATTTGGTTGCCACTGATACCAAAAGCTTCACTGGCATAGGTAGATTCGCTGAATGCCTTATCTGCATTGATAACATCATATACTTTTGTGCCGGTTTCGTATGCCCCGGCTGTGCCAATGCGGATGATGCATTCCACACCATACTCATTAAAAAGTTCGTACGAATAAATACCTATTGAAGGGCAACCCATACCACTGGCGCCTACCGTAACCGGAACGCCTTTATAGGTACCTGTAAAATAGAAAGCATTGCGTGTACTGTTAACCTGCTTTGCATCCTGCAGCATATTATCTGCAATATGTTTGGCCCGGAGCGGGTCACCTGCCAGCAGAACAATTTTTGCAATTTCGCCATAAGAGGCACTGATATGAAGACTCATAAAAAAGAATAAAGTGAAACAATTAGTTAAACAGGTATAAATCTATTTATTTAGAAAGGAATACAAGCGATTGTTTAAATTTGCAGCATATACTTTTCAACCATACAAAAATACCGTTTGCAAATATATGAATACATCAACAAAACAATACGATGCTGTAAAATATAAGACACCCACAGGCAATACAATAAGCTGCAGGGGCTGGATACAGGAAGCAGCACTGCGCATGTTATTAAACAATCTTGACCCCGAAGTGGCCGAGCGGCCCGAAGACCTGATCGTGTACGGAGGCCGTGGAAAAGCAGCCCGCAATTTTGAAGCGCTGGATAATATCATCAAAGCGCTGAAGGTGCTGGAAAATGATGAATCCCTGCTGATACAAAGTGGTAAACCGGTTGGTATTTTAAAAACACACAAGGATGCGCCCCGGGTACTTATAAGCAACAGTCAGCTGGTTCCTAACTGGGCCAACTGGAAACATTTTGATGAACTGGAAAAGAAGGGCCTGATGATGTACGGACAAATGACAGCCGGCAGCTGGATATATATTGGCAGCCAGGGCATTGTGCAGGGCACTTACGAAACCTATGCCGCCGCCGCTAATAAGGATTTTGGAGGAACATTAAAACATACACTGAATGTTACTGCCGGCCTGGGCGGTATGGGAGGCGCTCAGCCACTGGCCATCACCATGAATGAAGGTGTGGCCCTGGTTGCAGAAGTGGAAGAGTGGAGGATCGATAAAAGGATCGAGACCAGGTACCTCGATGAAAAGCATACCCATATTGATGAAGCCATCGATGCAGCTTTACGGTATAAGTCTGAAGGCAAAGCCATCAGCATTGGCGTTTTATGCAATGCAGTGCATTTACTGCAAAGATTAATTGAAAGAAATATCATACCGGATACCCTTACCGATCAAACCTCTGCTCACGACCCGCTGGTAGGTTACGTGCCTCACACGCTTACCAATGAAGAGGCTGATGTACTGAGAGAAAAAAATCCGCAGCAATACATCGACCTCAGCTACGACAGCATGAAGCTGCATGTGGAATTAATGCTTCAGCTGCAAAAGAAAGGGGCCATCACCTTTGATTATGGAAATAATATCAGGGCCAGGGCAAAGGAAAGAGGACTTGAAAATGCCTTTGATTTCCCTGGTTTTGTACCTGCCTATATACGCCCGCTTTTCTGTGAAGGTAAGGGCCCTTTCCGCTGGGCGGCACTCAGTGGCGACCCGGAAGACATTGCCGTAACAGATAAAGTGATGATGGAATTGTTTGCAGACAATAAAAGCCTGATGCGCTGGTTTAAACTTGCACAGGAAAAAATAGCCTTCCAGGGTTTGCCTGCACGTATTTGCTGGATAGGCCAGGGCGACCGTGAAAAAGCCGGACTGGCATTTAATGAACTGGTAAGAACAGGAAAGGTAAAAGCACCGATCGTGATTGGAAGGGATCACCTGGACACTGGTTCAGTGGCATCGCCCAACCGCGAAACCGAAGCCATGCCTGATGGCAGTGATGCCGTGGCCGACTGGCCAATATTAAATGCATTGGTAAATACTGCCGGTGGCGCCAGCTGGGTTTCGCTGCATCACGGCGGGGGCGTGGGCATGGGTTACAGCATACATTCAGGTATGGTGATCGTGGCCGATGGTACCGACGAAGCTGCTGCAAGACTGGGACGTGTACTGCGCAATGATCCCGGTATGGGTGTGATACGCCATGCGGATGCAGGATATGATGTGGCCAAAGATGTTGCCAGGAAATTCGATCTTGATATCAAACAAAAATTGCAGAACAGCTAAAGAACATATCCATGGAATTAGGCGTTGGCATGTTTGGCGATCTGCATATCAACAGCAGGGGCGAGACTTATCCTGCATCAAAAAGATTACCCGAACTGATTGAGGAAATAAAACTGATGGATGAAACCGGCCTTGATTTCTATGGTATCGGTGAGCACCATCGTCCGGATTATGCGGTATCAGTACCGGAGATCGTGCTGGCAGCAGCAGCAACGGTTACTAAAAACATCAAACTCGGAAGCGCCGTCTCTGTATTAAGTTCTTCTGATCCTGTTAAACTCTATCAGAGTTTCGCCACACTCGACCTTATCAGTAAAGGCAGGGCCGAACTGGTTGCAGGCCGGGGAAGTTTTATAGAATCATTTCCCTTATTCGGTTATAACCTGCAGGATTATGATGAGTTGTTCGAAGAAAAACTGGACCTGTTACTGCAGATCAATGATAATAATCCCATTACCTGGAAAGGCAAGTTCCGTCCTGCATTAAAAGAGCAACCCGTACTGCCCCGGGCAGTAAATGATAAGCTTGATATATGGGTGGCGATTGGCGGAACGCCTGAGTCGGTGCTGCGGGCAGCTAAAGCAGGCTTACCGGTGATCTTCGCCATTATAGGCGGCAGCCCTGCGCAGTTTAAACCGCTTTTCAATTATTACAAAGAATTGTACCAGCATTACGAACATGACATGGAAAAATTCCGCGTAGGCGTACACATGCATGCTTTTTTTGGAGACAACAATCAGCAGGTTGCTGATGAATATTATCCTGTGTACTCAGCTCAAATGGACAGGATTGGCCGCAGCCGCGGATGGCCCCCCTATCAAAAGCAACAATTTGATATGGGAAGAAAACCCGGGGGCCACCTGATCATTGGTGATGCCAGTGAAGCCATTGATAAGATACTGCAATTGCAGGAAATGTTTGGCCTCACACGCTTTTCGACGCATATGGATGTGGGCGGGCCATCGCATGCATCATTGATGAAATCCATTGAGCTCTTTGGAACAACAATAGCACCTGAGGTCAGGAAGGCATTGGATAAATAGTCATAAGTAAGTGGATGCAATCATTCGGATGAACAGATTGAGTTTTCTCGTATCGGCTGGTGAGGAATCCAGCCGTAAAAAAGTCCCGGGCGTATTCCTTTATCAGCAATGATAGAACCAGTTATCTTATCAGCAAGAAAGAGCCCTGATCTGTGGTTACTAAGCGCTGCTCTATCTGGTACGTACATTTCCATGTATATGCCCCGGGATCTTGGGGCTTTCCCTGCACAGTGCCATCCCATCCTGTTGCCGGAGATAAAGTACTAAAAACGATCTCTCCATATCGGTTATATATTGTGAACCGGTACTGGCTAAGATTACCAAATACAAGAGGTTTTAGCACATCATTTTTGTTATCTCCGTTGGGAGTAAAGGCATTAGGTACAAAAAAGCCTTTGAAGCAGTCTTTAGCCAAAACGTTTATTGTGTCACGCCCTTTACAATTATTATTGTCAGTAACATCAAGGTAAAAGATACCTGGTTGATATACAAGAATGGATGGTGCAGTTGCTCCGGTGCTCCATAGGTAATCCCTGAAACTGTTGGAAGTCTTTATCTGTATTGGGCTGCTGTTACAAACAGTTGTATCAGCCATTAAAAAGCCTGATGGATTTGCTGCAATAATTTTTATACTTGCTGTGTCACTTCCTTTACAACCATTATTATCGGTAACGGTAACAAAATACACACCTGTTCCGGTTGCCGTAAATGTAGAATTCAAACTTCCGTCCTGCCACAGGTAAGATTGAAATAAACCAGGACTATAAGTTTTCGATTGCCCGGTACAAAGTACTGTATCCTTTGTTAAAGTTACAGAAGGCAATGGCCAAACATTTAGTACCTGCAGCGTATCATATGACTTGCATCCATTGGGAGCTACCCCTGTAACGGAATAAATACCCGCAGTATAGACAGTAATATGTTCCGTTGTTGCACCCGTATTCCAAATGTATTGGCTAAAGCCGGCACCTGCATTTAAAATACGGCTGTCGCCCTGGCAAAAACTGACATCAGCACCCAGGTGAACCGGAACAGAATTATTTACATAAACTTTTACCGTATCAAATGCAAAACAACCCGGAGTTTTCTCAGCCTTGACGTAATAAATAGTATCAACAGCCGGTTGCACCACTACCATCTGGGTGTTTAAGGCACTGATATTATAATTTGGCCCCCAGCTATAGTTTAAGAATCCCCCGGTTGCCATCAATTGTATAGTATCTGAATTGCATTTAGTTCTGTCTGCACCAATACTGATCGGCGAAGGAGGTGCCAGAGACACCACAATAGTATCGCTGGAATGCACCGCACATCCATCTAGAACATCCACATAATAAATCCCCGGGACGGAAACGGTAATATTTGAACTCGTACTACCTGTATTCCACAAATAACTGGTATAACCCGAATCGGCAGTAAGCTGTACCGAGTTGCCTTCACAAATTTGTACATCAGGCCCCAGGTTCACCTGGCTGGGCCCGCTCCCCGCATCAATAAAAATGGCATCACTGAATTGTCCGCAACTGCTATTAAACGAAGCATTTAACCAACCCTGCCAGGGCTGGTTCAACCTTATTTTTACAGTACTGTCATTTAATACAGAAAATTCCTGTACAACGGATTGGTTAATATCCCAGTTAACAAAGGAACCACAAGTTTTATTTCTATATGCTGTAAAAACGAGGTCTTGTTGATAGTTGCAGACAACTCCCTGCCCATGAATTTTTAAGGTATCGCACAGAGAAGCTTGAATACATGAAGCTGAAGAAGTATGCACCATTGGCACACTTGAATTATTCTGGTTAGCTGTTTCGTTAAAGGGACTTGCAGTGATCGTTTCCCAGTTAAAATTGTGAGGAACACAATTTATGGGTTGTATAAAACAAATAGGTATTTTAGAACCCATACAGGAACTGGCGGTATCTGAATTATGCAGTTTGGCATATTCAATTTTGTAATCATTGGGGCCAATCGTGGAAAACGTATTTAGTAAAACCTCTGATCCGTCATTAGAGGCTTCAAAATTCAGGTAACCAACCTGAACACCCCGGTATTCGGACTTGCGTTGATATTCTATCCGGTCATTACTTATGTACCCGGTATAAATATCCAGATCCGGGAATGTGATATCCTTACTGATGGCAAACAATGCTTTTTTCGCGCTGTTTACTTTTATTCTTTCCCTGTTATAATTAGATAACAAAGGTGTTTTTATTACATACCCGCTCACAAAATCAAAATTGCTGTTGAATTCCTGTACTAAAAAATGAGCTGTAGTATCGCCAGCAGTAAAATTGAAAGCTCCGAATGCAACACCAAACACACAATAATTACCATTATCAAGCCTGGTGGTTGTTGCTTCATTTGTAAAGGAGTGATAAAAATTGTCCGGGAACGGAAGATCAACCTTCCACCCTTTGTATGATATCAGTGTACCGGTTGTGTAATCCAATTTGATTAAGTCGGTATGAATGGCACCGCCTGCGGAAGAGCCATTGTCATCACCCCTGCATATTACCGTTATAGTATTGCCTTCGTAATAGGCGCCCAGGCCCATGGCATCATGACTAACCGGTATGAAACCGTATTTCCATTGCAGGATACCGCTATTATTGACTTTGAACACCACCAAGGCTTTGGGCAGTGGACAGTTCATGGCAGTGGCTGTAACAACCAGGTCGCCACCGGCACATTCTGTAATATTACCATAAATAAGGTTGGTAGCTGTACAGTTCAATACTATCAGGTTACGATAGGTTTTTAACCAGCTCAGATCACCAGCAGCTGTTAATTTGGCCATGAACATTTCGTTGTAATCCGGAGTAACCCAGTTTAACTGATTTTCATGAGTTCCGGTTATGACAATAGATCCATCACTTAACTCCTTTACCCTGTTTACACCCATATAGCTATGTACATAACTTTGAACCTCTCTCGACCAAAGCAAGTTACCCTGGTTATCAAATTTCGAAACTTCTGCATAGTATTTGGGATTGGAAATGGATTTATCAAACCCAAAACCTGCTATAACAATACCACCATCGCTGGTCTTATCTGAACATACATACTCGTATGCCCTGTTTAGTGCGTCTAATTCTTTTTTGAAGGAAGTGTCTTTACAAACGGGAAAAGATGAACTGAAGTTATTGCTGACCGACATGGAGATATTATTGCCAAAAGCAGGAGGAATATAGCCTGAAGATCCATTAACAGGTGCTGGCAGTTTCAACACAGGTTTACACTGATCCATTAATCGTTGATTATCTTTTAATACTAGCTGCTTTTCATTAGCGTTGGCAGGCTGTTGTGCAAGTGCGGTACAGAAATTCAATAAAGCCGCTAAGGGCATAAGGGTATACTTTTTAAGCATCATATCAAAAATAAGACTATTTTTTAATTTAAGCGTTTTTGGCCTATCGGTTTTTGTCCTCTCCATCAGATACAGTACAGTCAACTTCTGTACAGTATTGACAAATAAAATTGTTTCTAACAGCTGCAAAAAAAACTTCTTTCAAAGACTCCGTTATTCGATTCAGACACACCGTTACTCAATTCAAGCGCTCAGTTACTGTATTGGCGGCGGCCCATCACCTGAACCAGTTGTTTTTGTAATTTTAACCTGCGGCATTTAAGAGGCTGCTATCAAAAACAAAACGAGTTATGAATACCATCAGCTGGGGCATTATTGGGTGCGGTGACGTTACCGAAGTAAAGAGCGGTCCTGCCTTTAATAAGGTATCCAATTCCCGGCTGGCAGCTGTAATGAGGCGCAATGCTGAAAAAGCAGCTGATTATGCCAAACGGCACAAGGTGCCTAAATGGTATAATAATGCTGAATCGCTTATTAACGACCCTGAAGTAAACGCCATCTATATCGCCACACCGCCCTCATCGCATGAGCAATACGCAATGGCTGCTATTGAAACCGGCAAACCGGTTTATCTTGAAAAACCCATGGCACACAATTTTGCATCGGCAAAAAGGATCGCAGATGCTGCCAGTACAAAAAAGGTGAAACTGGTTACAGCCCATTACCGCAGGGAATGGCCAATGTTTAAAAAATTGAAAGAACTGGTTGATGAAAAGGCGATCGGTAACATACGCATGGTCAGGCTTGTACTGTTGAAAACGGCCTTTACCAATGAACAGCTTACACAGGAAAACCTTGCCTGGCGTGTTGATCCGGCCATAGCCGGCGGGGGTATCTTTCACGACCTGGCGCCACACCAGCTCGATATACTCTTTCATATTTTTGGCGCTGCTACAAAGATCTGCGGCATTGCTTTGAACCAGGCAGGCCATTATTCCGCTGATGATATGGTGATAGGGAATATCCTGTTTGAGAATGGAGTGGCTTTTACCGGTTCCTGGTGTTTCAATGCTTTTGAGCAAAGCGACCGCTGCGAGATAATTGGCGACCAGGGTAAGATCAGTTTTAATTTTTTCGGGGGCAATGCAATAGAACTAATGGTCAATAACAGCAGCATTGTTTTTCCTTTTGATGCCCTGCAGCATGTGCAGCAGCCAATGATTGACAGGACTGTACAATATTTTCTTGGTAATGCACCCAATCCCTGCCCCGGGGACGCAGGGGCCGAAGTGATGCGATGGATCGAAGAAATTGTTACAGCCGGCTAATTACACAGGCGGCTTGCATATCCCGCAACATTCCCTTACATTGTAGTTTAAACTATTGACCATGAAAAAATTATTTTCGACCAACCTTTTACTGATCATATGCGTGGGCTTTTGTACTGCCCAGGAAACAGTTGACCTGGCTATGATGCAAAAGATCCGTGATGAAGAAAAAACAAATTCGCAAATAGCCATGATCGCACACAATCTTACCGATGTGTGTGGCCCGAGGCTTACCAACTCACCCGGCTATAACCGGGCACTGGACTGGGTAACCCAAATATGCACCCAATGGGGTTTGCAAAATGCCGGCCGGGAAGCATGGGGCGAATTTGGTAAGGGCTGGCAAAATGAGACCGGCACGCTTGCCCTGAAAGTTCCCTATTACCAGGATATCATTGCTTACCCCGTACCCTGGTGCAAAAGCACAAAAAAAGCAGTGAAGACAGAACTGATCATGCTGGATGGGCTCGATTCTGCTTCTATCAATAAAGCAGGCGCCTCGTTAAAAGGAAAGATCGTAATGATAAAGCCCGGCAGCACTTCTATGCCGGATGCATTCAAAGCATATGCAAGCCGTTTTGGCGATACCAGCCTGGATAATATTGGTGAAAAATATATGGTTGACCGTAAGCAGATGGAAAGTTTTCTGCCGTTCATAAAAAATGAATACTACACCAAATTGTACCTGGAAAAAATGGGAGCTGCTGCTCTGATCCTGAGCGGCCGCAATAACCGCGATGGTACTGTATTCGTTGATGGCGGAGCCGGTTATGCCAAAGGTTATGAGGCAACCCTGCCGGAAATGAAAATTGGCCGGGAAGATTACCTGAAACTGATGCGCCTGATGAAGGACAATAAAAAAGTGGAAATGGAGATCAATGTGCAGAATACCTTTTACAGTGATGACCTGAACGGTTATAATGTGGTGGCTGAAATTCCAGGTACCGATCCTGCCTTAAAAAGCCAGGTGGTAATGCTGGGCGGGCACCTGGACAGTTGGGCAGGCGGAACCGGTGCAACTGACAATGGCGCCGGCTGTATTGCCACACTGGAAGCCATACGCATTTTAAAAGCTTTGGGTGTGCAGCCCCGCCGCACTATTCGCATTGCATTGTGGGGAGGAGAGGAGCAGGGCTTGTACGGAAGCTTTGGCTATGTAAAAAAACATTTTGGCGATCCTGCCACCATGCAGTTATTACCTGAGCAGGCAAATATCTCTGCTTATTATAATTTGGATAATGGCAGTGGTAAGATCCGCGGCATATTTGCACAGGGCAACACGGCCGTACGTGAGATATTCAAAAGCTGGCTGGCTCCGTTTGCAGATATGGGTGCTGCCGGGGGTGTAACGCTTAGCAATACCGGTAGTACCGATCATATCAGTTTTGATGCAGTAGGCATACCCGGCTTTCAGTTCATCCAGGATCCGCTGGAATATGAAACCCGTACGCATCACAGCAATATGGATACATACGATCACCTGAGCATACCCGATCTGCAACAGGCTGCAGTTATTATTGCTGCTTTTGTTTACAACACGGCCATGCGCAATGATATGATGCCACGCAAACCATTACCAAAAGCTGAGAAGTTTGTATTTGATTTTGATTTCCCTATTTAACGAAAAGGAGTACAAAGGCAATTAATTGTGGCGTAGCTTTACAAAGCAGGGCAAATACTGCTTCCTGCATTTGTTTATGTAAAGCCAATATCATGTTGTGGCCTTTCAAATTTAGCAGGATGAGGATACTGTTGCAGGCAGCTTTGCTGATGCTGTTAATGAACGCCTGTAACACCAACAGTAATTCGAGGCTGAAAGACCGGTTCAACTATCACGCCTTTAAGGATTCCATAGTAAAATACTCAAAGGATACAAGTTATGAACCACAAAATGTATTTGATTCATCCCTCTACGATCCTGCACTGGATACATCGGCAAGCCTGTTAAAAAAATACGACAGCCTCTGGTACCATGATATTGCTGTAATGCAGGGGATTGATACCTTGCTCAAACTCTGGAAAAAGGCAGATAAATACAGTGCGGAAGAACTGGAAGTGATCAAAAACAATAAGGCGATCCTGGATTCTTTTCTTACTAAAACACAGTTTACAGAACATGCCGGTTGCCGTGAAAAAGAGTGCCTGGTGTATGCAGAGATCATAAAATCCACCCAAACCCTGTATTTATACCTTGATGGAGCATTGATCGACAGCTTTGCAGTGAGCACCGGAATGAACAGGTATGAAACCCCCGATATGAGCGTAAGACCGAGCGGTCCTTTATTTACCAAATACAAATCGAAAAAGTTCCCCGGCGGAAATTATATGGGATTGGGTAATATGCCCTATGCTGTGTTTATCCGGGGTGGTTATGCCATTCACGGAACCACTACCGGAAATATCCCTAAGCTGGGCACAAGGGCTTCTCATGGCTGTGTAAGGTTGCATCCTTTGAATGCAAAGATATTTTATGAGCTGGTAAAGCAAATTGGTATTGAATACACCTGGGTTACCATCAGAGAATAAATGGGGTCCTGCTTTTAAGATATTATACAACACGCTATCATGAACATTCAACCTTTTTTACAAAACGACCTGGTTATTGCAAGGCCATTATTGCAAACTGATTTTGAAGACCTGTATAAAGCTGCTGCAGACCCGCTGATATGGGAACAGCATCCTAATAAGAACCGCTGGCAGCAAAAGGACTTTGAGAATTATTTTACCGGCGCCATGCAATCGGCAGGGGCGTTGCTGGTAACGGATGCAGCCACAGGGGAAGTGATTGGCAGTTCCCGCTACAGCGATCATAAGCAGGATACAAACAGCATTTCCATTGGCTATACTTTTTTTAAACGCAGCCATTGGGGCAGGGGATACAATTATGCGTTAAAGCGGTTAATGCTGGATCATATCTTTCAATATGCAGATGCCGTTAGCTTTTATATCGGTGCGGTAAACAAACGTTCGCAAATATCCATTGAGCGGTTTGGCGCTGTAAGGACAGGCGAAGCTGAAACAGCCTATTTTGGAGAGCCGGTAAAACTTGATTTCATTTACACCATTACAAAAGAGAACTGGCAAACCCTCCGCCATACAAAATGATAACCTGCATCATTGTTGTGCCGGGTGCTTTATGGAAACCAGTTCCACTTCAAAGATCAAAATAGAATTGGGTGGTATGCCTTTTGGATTTGCTGCACTGCCCGGCCTGCTTTGAGCACCATAAGCCAGCGGGGAAGGTATATAGAAAAATGCTTTAGAGCCGGCTTTCAAATGCGTGATACCTTCTTCCCATCCATTAATAACACGTCCCTGGCCCAGTACGAAAGTAAGTGGCTGAACATGCATAAAAGCGCTGTCGATATTGCTGTCGAATATGGTGCCATCAGTAAAGGTTCCCCGGTAGTTCATAACCACTTCGTCTCCTGCCACGGCCTCGGGGCCGGTACCTTCCTGCACTATTTTATAATACAGTCCTGAAGCAGTTTTTACCGGTGTGATCAGTTTACTGTTAAAATAATTCTTCAGTGCTATATCGTCCTCCAGTAATTGTTTGGAAGTACCCGGAACAGGCTCTGCCGCCTGCTCCTTCATGATCTTTTCAATGGCGGCCTGTTGTTCCTTCTGCTTTTCTTCTTTTGTTTTTATGGAAACAAGCCTGATATTATACTGTATCCTGTCACCCGGTTTTATATAATCCGGCAATTTCTTTTTTGAAAAGTCAAACGTCGACTTTGCATCCACCATGCAGATAACACTGTCGCCGGGGGTTAACAGCATCAGTACATCCGCAATATCACCCTTAAAGGCAGCTTTGCTAACACTAAAAGCGCCTGGCTTTCCCTTGTTGACCTGCGAAGAATTGTACATGATCCGGTTGTTACAAATAGCGATCATACGCAGCATCACATCATCACCGTCCTGCGGATGCCTGGTACCGGGTTTGTTCTCTACAAAAACATATTTCAGGTTCTCGTTTACGGTTGTAAAATTATAAACCGGCCTGGGAGCTGCCACGGCAGCGGGAGCAACGGGAGCTGTTTTAACTTTTTGTGCAGCAGCTGCAATGGTTACAAGGCTGCAAACTAACAGGAAAGAAATTTTCTTAAACATGACTTTGTATTTAATAAACCGGTTTAACGGGTACTGGGTGAAACAAGCGCAGCAAAAATATAGAATTGTTTGTTCTCTGTTCTTAACCGTAAGTTAACGGCCTTTTTTGCCTTACCCAACGCTGCATACCGGCATAAAAAAAGGCAGGTGCCTGGTGCCTGCCTTTTCAGAAATGCAATCAGTATTATTTTTTGCCCCGGGTAAGCCACCAGCCGAGCCATAAACCTGCAATACCCCATTCAAGCAACACATCTGCAAAATGGGCCATCAGGTCGAAACTGCCATACCAGATATGCATGGTATAAGGTGCGTTCAAAAATACGATCAGGCCCGTACCAATACTGCCCATCAGTATGGTGCCAAATCCGGGTGAAGGTATTTTTGCCAGCAGCCAGCATAGCAACCAGATGATGGCAATATCAACCAGCAGGCTTCTGCCCATGTTCATATACATCTTATCCATGCCTGCCATGCTTTTGTGATAAACCACCTGTGCCCATGGTTTGCCAACCATTTCCTTCATTTGCTTTTCCATTTCTTCACTGGATGAGCCGGGTTTATAGCCGGGCAGAAAATACGACCCGTCTTCGCTCAACTGGGTGCCCAGGTAGCTTAATATACTGTCTTCTTTAGGAGTGTATTGCTGGGCAGCGCCATGCAGGTTTAATGGCCCCCAGGAAAGAAACTGAACAATAAAAACGAGTATGCCGCCAACAACGGCACCGATAATAGTTTTTTTCATACAATTAGTTTTTGTTTAAGTACCGAAAAATAGAAAACAAATACGGCAATTACAAGCAATTTGGCTGTATAAATATTGGGTCAAATGCACCATATTGTATAAAAAATAATGGCGCTTCATCAAAAGCGCCATTACCCGAAATAAGCGAACATTAAAATTTAGCAGCAAAACTACCATTAGTAATGGTAACTTTTGATGTATTGGAATCGCTGCCCAGTTCACCACTGAAAGTACCTTCAATCGTATTAGCTGTTACAGCAGTTACAGTAATTTTAAAGCCCGCGGCCGTACCTGCGCCGCTAGCCCAGGCATCCGAACCGGAAGTAAATGTGAATACCATATTATTTGGCAGATCGGCACCGGCAGACGGCTGAGCATATGTGCCAACCGCCGTATTGGATGGCATAACAATCATAGTTAATACAGGTGTAACTCCGTTTAACCCGCCTCCGTTTAAATTGTAGAGTAACCCACTTGAAGCTGCTGAACTCAGTGAAAGCGTGGAAGCAAATGAGCCTGAAGCTGAACCACTGTAACTAAAACGGATATCACATTTACCTGCTGCCAGGCCACTGGCAGTGGCATTGCTTCCGGCCGGGGCAGGATCACTTTTTTTGCAGGATGACAATAGTAAAAAACTAGCAAGGATCATTGTGAGGGCAAAGAATTTCTTTTTCATGATTTTTAATTTTGTTTATGCAAAAATTCCCAAACACACCCATTAAAAAAATACCCTTTGTGAGGCATTTTAAAACTGCTGACGAAGAACCACAGCTTATTGCTGAGTTATACATTGCAGTAACAATGCATTAAATTCGCCTTACTATGTTTTTATTTTCAAACTCCGCTATCGATTTTGCCGGTAGCTCTGATATCCCCGGGATAAGGGATCTGCTTAACAGTGCATATCGTGGAGAAAGTTCCAGGCAGGGCTGGACAACAGAAGCCGGGCTTATATCCGGAGAAGTGCGTACCAACGAACAAATGCTGCAGGAAGTGATGCAGCAACCAAGCAGCGTGATATTGCTGTACAGGCAGGAAAACAATATCATCGGCTGTGTGAACCTGCAACAACACGGTAACAGGCTGTACCTGGGTATGTTCAGCGTATCACCGCAACTGCAGGGTGGGGGGATCGGTAAAAAATTATTACAGGCAGCAGAAGAATATGCTTTGCATATTAACTGCAATGCTATCTATATGTCTGTCATTTCTGTTCGTAAAGAATTAATTGACTGGTACAAGCGCCACGGCTATACCGATACAGGAGAAAGGAAACCCTTCCATGAAGATGCTGTTACCGGAAAACATTTGATCCCGCTTGAATTCATGATGCTGCAAAAACAGCTGCAGTAATACCAGCCTGGATCCTCTGTATTTTTATCGTATTAAGAAGGCAAACAAATTTTATGCACCCGCTTGTTGCTTTCTTACATATTTGGTAAGTATCACGATCTGCTGGCCCTCAATCCGGCCTTCAATTTGTTCTGTATTATCTTCCACAATGCGGATATTCTTCACAACGGTTCCCAGTTTGGCGGTAAGTGTAGAGCCTTTAACATCCAGAGATTTTATCAGTACCACAGAATCCCCATTTTGTAAAACATGCCCGTTGCTGTCCCGGTGCAGTTGCACACTGCCATCGTTTTCATGATCGCCGGTTGCTTTGGCCCAGGCTAAATGCTCATCGGTAAGATAAAGCATGTCCAGGCTTTCGCTGGCCCAGCTTTCGTTACGCAGGCGGTTCAGCATACGCCAGGCGGTTACCTGCACAGGTGCATATTCGCTCCACATACTTTCGGTCAGGCATTTCCAGTGATTGCTGTCCAGTTCTTCCTTTTTCTCAATCTGGGCCAGGCATTTGGCACATATAAGGATGCTGGTATCTGCAGATAAACCATCTTGCGGGGGCACTTCATATAATTTCAGGCCGTCAGCCGATTTGCAAAGTTCACATTGGTTGCCACTGCGCAAAGCCAGTTGTTCTTCCACTTTCATCTTATCTGATTTTGCTGCAAATGTAACTTTTAAAAACAAAAAAGAATATTCTTCTTATTCCCCGGTTTTCAAACCTCTGGACAGGATAGCGTCAATCCTTTTGTTCCAGGTAGCGCTGTCTTTTTCATCATAATTAAAATATGCTGCAACCCTGTCTTCCAATATCCAGTTAAGCTGTACAAATTTTATATTGTTGTAGTTTGGAAGGTGACCTTTTATGACGTAAAAATGTTTGGCTTCATTCATATACGCTGTGTCAATGCCCAAACCTCCTTCCTCAACATCCTGTTTATCCCTTTCGAAGAACACGCCTGTTTTGTAGTAGCGGTTCTTGTCGATAATGAAACCCTGTAATTCAATGCTGGTAAGAGATGCGGAATCCAGCCTCAGCCGGAATTTATGCGCTGCTTTTTCAGTTGACAGGTCTGAAAAATCTTCTTTGAAATCATTAAGCGGCAACCAGATACAGTATGGAACCATTTCCCGGTTGCAAAATAATTGCAGGTCTGTTTCAGGTAATGGCCCGCCGGAATATCCGGGCAATGCACTCACACTGTCGGCTTTATAATAAGTCCTGGTTACTGTATCTTTTTTGTTCGGGTCATAGTATTTGCCCTTTTTGTTGCAGGAAGAGAATGTAAACCCTAGTAACAGTATCGTCAAAATCCGAATGGCCATTTTTATTTTTAAGAATAAATGTAAACTGAAATCCCCGTGTCTTAAAAATAATTTATTGACCTGTTTGATTAATTTTATGATCATGACATGGAAGCAAAAAGTATATGCCCATTACCGGCAGGTGGTCAGTGAAAAAATGGCCATGCTGCAACAGGTGCTGGCCGATCTGAAAGAAAGCAGCAGTAATGAAACCAAAAGTACCGCAGGTGATAAACATGAAACAGCCCTGGCCATGCTTCAGATAGAACAGGCAAATACCCGTGCACAACTACAGGAAGTTATAAATCAGTTTGATATACTGGAAAAAATAAACCCGGAAATTTCTGCAGGCATTGTTGTAAACGGCAGCCTTATTAAAACAAACCGGGGATATTTTTATATGAGTGCGGCGCTGGGAAAAGCGCTGGTGGATGAGGTTCCGGTTATTGCAATTTCTCCCCAATCGCCACTGGGGCAAAAACTGATGGGCCTCGAAGCAGGTAAAACGGCTGCTATAAATGCTGTTACCTACCTGGTTGAAAAGGTAGAATAGCCGGCTGTACTGATCACTTCAAAAACCTGTAAGTCCATTTTACCAGGAATATGTTGCGGGCATTACCACCGCTGAATGCATTGCTGAAAAGGCTGTTGAATACGGGCTTGTCAAAATCATTGAAGGAATCGGGTGTGTTTCCTTCAGACCATACCAGGAAGAATTCAGAGCCTGGCCTGTATTCCCAGCGTACGATCAGGTTTGAGCGGAATTGCACGAAATTAAAATCCGGCTTGCTGAAAGTATAGTCAACCAAACCATCTTTAT
Organism: Ferruginibacter sp.; assembly: GCA_044226725.1. Classification (GTDB taxonomy): domain Bacteria; phylum Bacteroidota; class Bacteroidia; order Chitinophagales; family Chitinophagaceae; genus Ferruginibacter. Next base: position 386,046 of record JBGAGM010000006.1, read on the forward strand.
TCTCATCCACAGCATAAGTTCCATTGTTGAAGCTTATCTGGCTTGAACTGTAGGGAGTGAAGCGATCATCGTAGTTTTTTGCCAGTGCATCAGAAACATAGGCAAAGTGTTGGTAGGTGGGTCTGGTAATAAAGGGCTGACCATAATATTGAATGGTAAGATCGGGTGTAATATTGTAACTAAGTCTCCCGGTAAAGCGAATGGTATTTTGCTTCAGTTGTCCTACGATAGTACGGGTGCTATTGTTATAACTCACATTATCCACAAACTGGTCCTGTTTACGCATATTGTAGCCATAGCTACCACTGAGGCTGATCGTTAAAGCATTGATAGGAACATAGGTGAAGAAAAGTTCGGCATTGCTGAAATTGAGTGTGCTGCCAGTTCCCCAGAATTTGAACAAACCAAGGCTTGCATAGAATTTTTTGCGATAGTCGCTGCTCAGATTATAGTTCCAGCCAATCCCGGAAGGCCTTCTTAAAGGGCCGGCGCCCCTTAAGGAGTTATTCGACACATCATAGGGGTTCCAGGTAAGGCTTGTACTGGTTTGCCAGTTATTTTTAAGCGTGGCGTTGGCGTTGGTGTTGAACTGAACATACAATAACTTTCCTCCAAAATCCCAGCGCAGCCAGTGGTTATAATTCACCTGCGCCCTCCGGAAAAATGAAAAGGGTTTTTGATAGGAGATACCTGCCCAGGTAAAATGATTGATCTCATCGGCAGTGAGCATAAAGCCTATATCATTCAGTTCAAGTTCGGGAGACCTGAACGTAACACCGGTTTCGAATTTGAATACCTGTCCCATCTTACCAGCCTTGCCACCCAGTTTTCCAAAACGGATAGTACCTCCGGTCCCTGTTAGCGAGGTACGGTTGGAGTCTAACGTAAATTCTTTGGCACCCGGCCGCTGAAACAGATGTTCAAACGAAGTTTGTGTATTGAGTATCACGTTTTTGTTTCCCTGCACATTGCTGTACACAATGTTGCCCCGTACAAACCAGGTCTGTTTTTTCCAGTAATGTAAAAAATCAATACCGGCCGAATAGGCGCTGCGGTGCAGGATATCATCCAGTCCATGCTCCCGGTTCACGGCCGTAAAGATCCCGCCAATGATGGTATTACCTTTGTCGATATCCTTTTGAAGCCTGCTTACAAAATAATTGGTAAGCGGTTCCACCATTTCCTTTCTTCGTTTACCATTATTGTCAATGGTGGCTTTTTCCCTTTCTGTTACACTTTCCAGCACGCCTATGCTCCAGCCTTTCTTTGTTTTGCCGCTGAATTTTGCAGCGCCCAGTATGCTGGTGTTCTGCGGATACTTCACATATTCACCAGCGCTGGTATTTGGATAACCATGTGGCGAACTGCCCACACGCCTGGAGTAAAAAAGCAGGTCAGCGTCATAATCTCCGCCGGCTTCGGACCCCGTAAGCTGGTAATCAAAAATATTGCTGCTTTCAATAAAAAAGGGACGTTTCTCTTCGAAAAAATTCTGAAAGCCATCAATACGCACCCGTGAAGGATCTGCCTCTACCTGGCCAAAATCCGGGTTCACCGTAAAATCGAGTATGAGGTCGTTGGTAACGGCTACTTTACCATCAAGCCCGCCGGTAACTTTCACATCAGTTCCGTCCGCAAAGGGGTTCCCAGCTTCTTTTTTGTACTTATCCACTTGTGCTGTTACATACGGCGCTATTTCCACCTGGCGGTGAAAAGGAATATCATTAAGACCATGCAGCTCCCCGAAATTGCTTACCCATACGCCGGTGCTTTGGGGAATGAATTGCCAGGTTGACCTTTCCTCTTTTCTGAAAATACGCCGCATTACCTGTATGCCCCATACTTTTTCTTTTTCATTTCCATACCGGAGCTGGCTCAATGGTATTTTAATTTCTGCCGTCCAGCCATGATCATTGATGGCTGTTTTGGCAAACCAGATCGGGTTCCAGTTCTCATCCCAGTTATTGCCATTATTACTGATGAATTCATCGCCACGCACACCGGATACAGAAGTGGTAAAAGAAAATCCGGTACGCAGGTCATGATAACTGTCAATATTTATTTCCACAAAATCACCCGGAAATTCATCCCGCCTTGCCATTCTTTTTTCGATCAGCCTGGGGGTACTGTCGTAACAGTCGTATGCCACATACAGGAATTTATTATCGTATAATATTTTAAAACGGGTGGGCTGAGAAGGTGCTTTTCCTTCGTTGGGTTGCCACTGCGTAAAATCACCGCCCCATTCAACCAGGTTCCAGGCATCTTCATTGGGTATCCCGTCCAGGGTAATGGTTTTACCGGAAAGCCTTTTGGTATCATATCTTTTCCGGGGTATTGTTGTATCTCCCGGGTTGCTGCAAAAAGCAGTATGGCTTAGCAGAATAAGGCTTATAAGTAAGAAGCAGTTTTTTAACATGCTGCAATCTAATTATTGCATCTGCGTTTTAAATTTGAAAATACGACAGCGGCTTATTTCAGCGATGTATGGCTCTTTTAAACAATGATTAGTCAATATCACCCAGTCCAAACCTGTTGCCGATCCTTAAAAAAGCAAAGGCAGCTGTTTTCATTTCACCTCTCTTTTTGTACGATACTACCAGTACATGCCAGGTCCCTTCCGATTCCTTTTCAGTCATGTATTTAATTATTTTGTAGCCGGTACTATCCTGGTTGGCAGTTCGGTTTATGCGTTCGCAGGCATCATCCACCCCTTTCTTTTCATAGGCATTGGTATAGTCACTCATCGTTTTCCAGGCCCGCTTTTTATCATCTCCCCGGTATACAATGTAAGGGGCTGCCTGGTAAAAAGTACCCAGCCGGGTTACATTGGGATCGGCAAAATTTACCGAACGGCAGATCCTCAAAAGCTCATGCAGTGTTTGAGCCACCAAAACGGAATCTGTTTTGGAAGTTTGTGCATTTGAATCTGTATGAAAAAGCAAAACCAGGTAAAGTAAAATGAGTTGTTTAAGTTTCATACCGTTGTTTTTATTTTTTTAAGATGATTGCCAGGCAGGCCCTTGCGGTTTATCTTAAAAAAGGGTAGATTTAAAGAAAAAAAACATGACTAAATATAATACTTTCCTCTTTATATTTTTACTGAGTTTTATTGCAGCCCTGCTGTTTCTGATTTTTTACCTGCAGGCAATCTTTGGCTTTGTTTTGGATGTGAATGAGTTTGACAGGTACCATCCCAACCCATTCGAGTTTTTCGGCAAGATATTTACACCCCGGGTAATTATCTCAGGATTGCTGATGGCTTTTGCAAGCCTTTTTTACCGCATTTTGGGAATTGTGTATGTGGCCAAAAATAAAACCGTGGGCGATGGCGAAAAAGCACTGTGGATCGTGGGCTTTGTACTGATGGGCTTTGTAACAGGGATCGTGTTCCTGGTAATGGCCAAAGGCAGAAAATCTGCTTAATAAATTTGTATACTAAAATAATCCCAGCTGCAGTGGTTTCTGCAACTGGTTTGCTGTACCTGTTACCCCATTGCTTCCGATAGAAAAAACTGGTAATGCCTGGTAGCGGGATGCCACCGTGATGGTAACACCATCGGCATGTTCATTGAACAAAGATTCAACCAGTTCCGGGGAATTATTTTCTTTTGACAAATGTGCAAGCAGCAGATGAGCCAGAAAAGGAGGACGGTGTGAAATAAAGAGATCGAGCGCTTCTTTATTGGATAGATGCCCCTGGCCCCCACGAATACGGTTTTTAAGATGTAGTGGATATTTCCCGTTTTCAAGCATAACCGTATCATAATTGGCTTCCAAAAAAGCTGCATGACACTTTTTGAAATGACTGGTAAGCTCTCCACAAACATTTCCAATATCAGTAAAAACACCCACTGTAATATCCTTATAAGTTACAGTGAAACTGTGCGGATCTGCAGCATCATGGCTTTTAAGAAAAGGGTTGATGACCAGGCCGCTTATCAATACAGGTTGCCCTGCAGTAAAGCTCTTTTTGAGATGACCTATAAGCTGCGGCCCGTATTTAGCTGTTTTCTCAGTTATATAAACAGGAAGCTTGTATTTGTTGGCCAGCGTGGAAACCCCTTTGATATGATCGCCATGTTCATGAGAAACAAAAATAGCCCTTACATTATTCATAGACAGGCCAACCTGCTTCATCCTTTTTTCAGTTTCCCGGCAACTGAGCCCTGCATCTATTAAAACAGCATCTGTTTTGGTACCCACATAATAGCAATTGCCGTTGCTGCCCGAGTTTAAAGAAGTAAAATATAATGACATGGTAACTGCAAAGAAAACGATTATTTATAAAACAGGATTTTGCATAATAAAAAACGCCACCATTTGTAAACAAATAAGTGGCGTAAAGTATAGCCAAAACCATCTTATATAGCTTATCAGCCGTTCCTTCTGCCCCTGCCGCCCGGCCAGTTGCCATTATTTCCCTGCTGGTTGCCATTATTCATATTGTCTGACCTGCGTTCCATCCTTCTTTGTTCGCCTGCTGGAGGTGAAGATTGCTGTTGAGGTGCCTGTCTTTGCTGCCATTGATTGTCATTTTGCCTGCGCTGTTGCTGCTGGTCATTATTCTGCTGATCGTTGTTCCTGTTCCAGCGCCTGTTTTCATTTGGAGGCGGCGTTGTATTTACATCCCGCTGAGGCCTCCTGTTTTCTGTTTGGGTGTTATTGTAATCCCTGTTCTCATTCATATCCCTTCTGCGGGGGTAATTGTTTCCGCTGCCTTCATTATTTGGGACGCCATTTTCATTTTGCCTTCTGCCTCTCCGGTCATCATCGCCTGTTTGGGGCGTATTATTTGCATCGTTCCGGCGCCTCCATCCTGATTGATCAGGTACGTTTGTACCGTTTCCTGCGCCGGTATTATTCCTGCGGCCATTATTCCAGTTATTATTGTCTGTATTCCTGTTTGCATCATTGCCGTTTCTCCTTCCATATACATTATCATCATTCCTGTACCTGTTATTGTTACCCCTGTTCCAGCTTCTGTCGGTATAATTCACCCTTCTTTCCTCAATGCGGTTGCGGGTATAACGTTCGGCTTCCCTTCTTTCCGGGCCACGCACATACCTGCCAACACCGCCATTACCTCCATAATAATTATTGATGACTACAGCATTTCTAAAGATGTTATTTCTTCCATATGGCTCGCAGTACCGGTAAACATCGCGGTCACATATATTCCTCCTTGGTATAAAATTCCATCGGCTTGGCGCTATCGAACCAAAGGATACATTTATACTGATGCCATATCCAAGCGGAGCCCATCCGTAATAATCATCGCAACTGCTCCAGCTAACCCAGGCAGGTGCCCATTCATAGCCGGGTATCCACATCCATCCGTAATAAGGGTCTTCTTCCCAGCGGCCATAGTGAAAGGGGGCCCAGCCCCAGTCATAGTCAGATATCCATGACCAGCCATAGTTTGTGTATTCCCAATGGCCATCAGAATAATAAGGTTTAAAATTGATATCGTTGTAGATCCAAACCTGGCCAAACCTGGGATTGTTTACCCAGCGGCCATAAGGGCTCAGTTCCTGGTAAAATGTATTGAAATTAACAGAAACCGAAACAGACTGTGCCTTTGCATTTTCATGCGGTGCAAAGGCAAGCATTGTAATCAGTAGTATCAATGTAAATTTTGCCGTTTTCATTTTTGTAAGTTTAGTTATGTTATCACCTGTACAAAACAGATGCTACCGATTGTTAATGAAGCGTAAACTTTGTTAAAAAGATGCTATCTGCCGATAGGCCAAACTGATAATTTCTGTTAGCTTTAACTTTTATAAATAACCAGATTATGGCAACTGACGAGCAGGTAATTGAACAAACCAAAAAATGGATACTGGATGTGGTGATCGTATGCAATTTTTGTCCTTTTGCAGCCCGTGTGGTAAAACAGGCGGCAGTTTTTTATCAAGTGGAAAATGCAACATCGGTCAGTACCTGCCTGGAAACACTGCTGCAGGAAATTGAACGGCTGAATAATGATGAAACCATTGAAACTTCATTCCTGATTTTTCCGGAAACATTTCAACAGTTCAGCGATTACCTCGATTTTGTTTCGCTGGCAGAAAAACTGCTTAAACAATATAAGTACAATGGCATTTACCAGTTAGCAAGCTTCCATCCCCTTTACAAATTTGCCGGCGCCCCTGAAGATGATGCTGCCAATTATACCAACCGTTCTGTGTATCCCATGCTGCACCTGCTCCGGGAAAGCAGTTTGGACAAGGCTTTAGCCAATTACAAAAATCCGGAAGCGATCCCGGACAATAATATACAATTTGCCAGGGAAAAAGGTTTGGCTTATATGAAGCTGTTACGGGAAGCCTGTTTGTAAAGATGCGGCACCCCAGGCCCTGTAAAATGTTATGACGAAACTTAGATCTGTGAAGTCTTATTTTTCATTACGCAGTGCCATCCAGGTCCAGATAGCGCCCGCAAGGTCAACAGCTCCAAATAGCATCAGTACCGGGGATACATAATGTTGCAAAACAAATACCCCAAATGCAATAAATACAAAACACCTCATGGTTACGGTATGTATAAAAAAAGGCTGGATATTTCCTGCTCCGCTTCGATGATAATAATAGCCAATCGCAAAAGCCAATACACCCGCAACCCGTATCCAAACCTCATGGGTTTCGGGTATTTGCATAGTGCTCAATAAAAAATTAGGTGCTATCATCAGTGTAATTCCGACAATATACAGGTAGATCCCAAAATAGCAGACAGACTTTGCAGCAGGAGTCATAAAACAGGATTTAAGGATGAAAAATACTTTGAGTTACCTCAAAATATAGCTTAATCCCAAAATTTCATAATTACTCGTCCGATTTATTCAGAACTGTCCGGGTAGGGAATGGAATGTTGATACCTTCCTTATTGTACCGTACCAATAACTTTTTAATGAATTCGCTCTTTACAGCAAACTGGTCATCAAATTCCCGTACACGTAAAACGGCCTTCATCCTGATGCTGCTTTCTCCAAAGGCGAAGAAACGGATAACAGGCTCAAAATCTTTTACCCCTGCTTCTGATTCCAGGAGCGTTTCTTTGATAACTTCTTTGGTAATTTTTTCAACATGATCCAGGTTGCTGTTGTAACTCACACTCACTTCCACCACGAACGAGATCTCAGTTTGTGGCAGGTGATAATTGGTTACGATCATGTCTGCGAGTTTGGAATTGGGTACGATGATCATATGATCGGACATGGCCCTGATGGTGGTACTTCTCCAGGTGATGTCTTCGATAAAGCCATCCTCGCCCGAAGCAAGTTTTACAAAATTGCCCCGGTTAAAATTACCCGATGAGATCAGTTGTAACCCGGCAAATAAATTGGACAGGGTTGGCTGTAATGCCAGGGCAACTGCGAGGCCGCCCACGCCCAGCGCTGTTAGCACGGGTGTTATGGAAATGCCCTGCGATTGCAGAATGATAAGCAGGCCGATGCAATAAATTATTACAATAACAATATTGCTTATTATGGAAGAAGAGGGAATAACAGCATCAGAACCGGCGGCTTTGATCTTTATCATTCCCGATACAACTCTTGCAACGATCAAGGTGCCCGACAGAATATAAAATATCATCAGCCCGTTCTCGATCCAAAAATAAAAACGGCTTTCGAAGTTCAGTTGCTTTAGCCCGAGATATAATCCTAAGGCGAGGAACCAGGGAATTACCCATTTGCGGATGGTTTGGATAATAAGGTCATCCGATTTGATGGAAGTTTTTGATGCCAATTTTGCAAACAGCGGCATAATAACCTTGTGCAGGAACAGCCCGATCGCAAAACCAGAAACTACATAAGCGCACAGCAGCAGTATTTCGTGTTGGGTCATTTCCGGAAAGTTTTAATTTATCCGGCAAAATTACCGTATATCAGTTTCATTTCTTACTTAAATTATTTGTAAAACAAACAGTTTAAATTTTAACTGACGCTTCTAAAATGTTTATATTAGATATTCTAAAGCCAAACTATGCTTATAAAAAAACTTGCACTTGTATTTTTGATTACCTGCAGTTGCTTAGTGAAATTAACTGCACAAAATATTCCGGCGCCCAAAGAGTTTTTTGGATTTACCATCGGAGACAATTATCAGCTTGCCACCTTCACGCAAACTGAAGCTTATTTTAAAAAACTTGCGCAGGCTTCGGAAAAAGTAAGGTACACGGTAATTGGCAAAACGGAAGAGGGCAGGGACCAGTTCATGCTGATCGTTACCTCACCTGAAAATCAAAAAAAGCTGGAACAATATAAACTGATATCTCAAAAATTAGGCAATGCAACTATTAACGAAGAAGAGGCAAAACAAATAGCCAATACAGGTAAAGCCGTTGTATGGATCGATGGCGGTTTGCATGCAACAGAAACCGTAGGTATTCACCAATTGATAGAAACGGCTTACCAGCTGGTAAGCAGGACGGATGAAGAGACCAATCGTATTTTAAATGATGTTATCATACTGATGACCCACGCAAACCCGGACGGACAGGAATTGGTAAGCAATTGGTATATGCGTGAACCCAGGCCAGAAAAAAGAAGTTTGGCAAACCTGCCCCGGTTGTACGAGAAATATGCAGGGCATGATAACAACCGGGATTTTTATATGCTTAACTTAAAGGAATCGCAGAATATTGCCCGCCAGTTATTTGTAGAATGGCTTCCCCAGATCATGTATAATCACCACCAGGCTGGCCCGGCGGGCTCTGTTGTGGCCGGGCCACCATACAGGGACCCGTTCAACTATGTTTTCGACCCCTTAATTATTACCGGGCTTGATGCCCTTGGTGCGGCCATGCAAAACCGTTTGAATGCAGAGGACAAACCAGGTTTTACCAGTAAAGCAGGTTCGGTTTTTTCAACCTGGTACAACGGAGGCCTGCGCACCACCACCTACTTTCATAATATGATCGGTTTGTTAACAGAGATCATAGGTAGCCCAACACCTTCGGAAGTACCGCTGGTAACAAACAGATTGATACCGAATGCAGCCACGCCCAACCCCGTGTTGCCGCAAAAATGGCTGTTCCGTCAATCCATTGATTATTCGGTATCGCTTAACTATGCTGTGTTAAATTATGCATCACGAAACCGGGATGAACTGCTCATGAATATTTACCGGATGGGAAAAAATGCGATCAGTAAAGGAAGCACAGATACCTGGTCACTGTCTCCATCCAAAATTGCGGCCATAGACAAACTGTACCAGGATTCACTCAAAAGGTCGAAACCTGCCAATGAAACGAACAGGCCTGCTGCTGCAACAGTGCCGGTAAAATTTTATGACAGTGTGATGAGAAATCCCGTCTATAAAGATCCCCGTGGTTATATCATTCCATCTGATCAGCCGGACCTTGCAACAGCAGTTGAATTTTTAAATGCTTTGATAAGGACAGGTGTTGTGGTGCATAAGGCAAGTGCCGAATTTACCGTGGCCGGAAAGAAATATCCTGCCAATTCGTATATCATAAAAACAAACCAGGCTTTCAGGCCGCATGTGCTGGATATGTTTGAGCCGCAGGACCATCCCAACGATTTTCAATACCCGGGCGGACCACCTGTACCGCCATATGATGCTGCCGGCTGGACCCTTGCTTATCAAATGGGAGTACAGTTCGACCGGATCATGGATGGATTTGACGGGCCTTTTGAAATGAATCCGATTGGGCAGATCATCAGGCTGCCCGGTTCAGTACTGACAGCCCGTGCAGGGGCAGGTTATGTGCTGGATGCAAGGTGCAATCAATCTTATAAAGCCATCAACGATCTTCTCAATAATGGGGCTGATGTTTACAGGATAACGGGAACAAAGTCAGAAGCACTCTACAGCAATGGTTCTTTTTATGTGTCGGCTACTTCAAAAACAAAAAATATCATTGATAAAATTGCCGCACAAAATCCCGTACAGTTCATTTCGGTAAGTCAAAAGCCGGCAACCCTGGCAAAAATTAAAAAAGCCAGGATTGCACTGTGGGACACTTACGGCGGTTCCATGCCTTCCGGTTGGGTGAGATTCTTGCTGGAAAAGTTTGATTATGCATTCGATGTGATCTATCCAAAAGATATAGATACCGGTAACCTGAAAGCAAAATACGATGTACTTGTTTTTGTGGATGGAGGTATTCCGTCTATCAGTAATCGAAGCAACCAGGGAAATAACAGGAATGCTTCGGCTTTAGACAGCCTGCCTGCAGAACTTAAAAGAATGACCGGCAGAATAACTGCTGAAAAATCGATACCTGCTTTAAAAACTTTCCTGGAGCAGGGCGGTAATATTGTAACCATCGGTGGCAATACCCAACTGGCTTATCATTTAAGACTGCCTGTTACCGATGCCATGGTTGAAATTGTGAATGGGGAAGAGAAAGCGCTGAGCCGGGATAAATTTTACACACCCGGAAGTATTCTGCGTATGCAGATTGATAATAACCAGCCTGCAGCAGCCGGATTTGATAAGGAAACTGATGTATATTTTGATAACAACCCTGTATTTAAACTAAACCCGGATGCAGTAAGCAGCGGCACCATAAAACCCCTGGCCTGGTTTGGCACAGGCAAAATATTGCGCAGCGGCTGGAGCTGGGGCGAAACTTACCTGAAGAATGGTGTAACTGCTTTTGAAGCTGTTGTGGGAAAAGGAAAACTGTATGCGTTTACCCCTGAGATCACCTTCAGGGCGCAATCCTGGGGAACATTCAAATTCTTGTTTAACCAGTTATACATTCAATAATCAAACCGGCATGCTTACTAAGGTCAAAATAATTGCTGTATTGGGTTTGCTGTTTGTTTCAATCTTTGCTGAAGCGCAACCGGTGGCACAACCTGTTTTGCCGGCAGCATCCGGCAGCAACACCTATGCGATTGTTATAGGTATAGCTAATTATCTGGATCCCGATATACCAAAGCTGTCATTTTCAGGCAGGGATGCAGTTGTTTTTGCCGAATTTCTTGAATCTGCATCCGGAGGGTCTGTTCCCAAACAAAACATCAGGCTACTTACCGATTCCATGGCTACAATTGGCGAAGTGGATAAAGCTATGCGGTGGCTGATAGCCAATACCAAAGAAGGAGATAAAGTATTCTTTTATTTCAGCGGCCACGGTGAGATGGAAAATGTTACCATGAGCAGGAACGGTTACCTGATCTGCTACAACACACCTTCGGTGGCATTTGTAAACATGGGCCTCAGCATTGATTACCTGAATGATGTTGTGAATACGCTTTCGGTTCAAACCAAAGCAAAAGTGATTGTAATTACCGATGCATGCCATTCCGGTACCATGAATGGGAACAATTTCAAAGGCAATTTTTTTGTGGGCGAGCAACTGATGCTGAAAAAAGAGAACGAGGTGAGGATGGCATCCAGTAAGCCCGATCAGTTATCCAATGAAAAAGAAGACTGGGGTGGGGGAAGAGGCGTTTTTTCTTATTACCTGGTAAATGGTTTACAGGGTGGTCTTGCGGATGATAACCATGACGGAACTGTGAGTGTAGCTGAACTTAAGAATTACCTGGAAAATAAAATGGCCGATGATCCGGTACTTAAAAGAGAAGGCGATGTGCAAACGCCGGTGGTAAGCTTCAGTAAAGACGTGCCGCTTGCAACCGTAGTTGAGTCTGAGACAAAAATAATTAAGGCCCAGGTTAACCGTGATTCTGCTGCAAATACGATGGTGCTTTCCTCCATGCCTCCGGCGGATGATGAGAGCAATACCGATCCTTCGGATTATTTTTTCTCTTTGTTAAAGAAACAAAAATTAGAAGAATTAACGGACAGGGCTGCATTGAATTCACTTTCATCAAATGAAATTGCTTTTACATTAATTAATGAAATTGAAAAGCGGGCAATATCAGACAAAGCAAAAAACAAATTAACAGAACTGTCGGTATTGCTGAAGAATGATACAGAAACTTTAAGCCGCTTTAATTTAGACCTTGCGAGTGCTTTTTTAGATGTTGGTCAAAGTGTAATTACAAATTATATAAAAGGTGACGAAGCTGAACTGGAACGCCGCAGATATTACAACAGCAAAAATAATAACTACGATACGTATACCCGGATGTTTTCTGTGGCGTTAAAATTATCACAGGGTGATAAATATTACAGTACCAAAGCTGCTGTTTTCTTCCATTACTTTTCGGGGCTGGCTCTACGATTAAAAATTCCGGTGACAGAAGATCCCGGCCCGCTAATAGAAGCGGCATTTGCCGAACAAAGGAAGGCATTGGAACTGGAAACTTATTCAGCCTGCATTTATAATGAATTGGGCGTATTGTACATGGCCAAAAAAGACTATGCCCAGGCTGAAATAAATTTTACTACAGCCTCAAACCTGGCACCCAACTGGGCTTTGCCCTGGGCTAATTTAGCTTACCTCTATGCTGTAAACAACAATAACAAGAAGGGTTTTGACGCCTGCTACCAGGGAGATAGTTTACAAGCCGGCTTACCCTGCATCAGTAATAATTTTGGATTACTTTATGAAAACACCGGCAATCAACTTTTTGCCGAGGAATATTACAGGACCTCTGTTGCATTAAATTCGCGGCATTATTTGCCTTTTGAAAGACTGGGATATGTGTATTTGAACAGAACCCAATATGCATTGGCCGATTCTTTTTTTTACGAAGCTGATTTGCGAAAACAAGGACTGCACTTTAAAAAAGGTATAGAACCGGTCTGGGCAATTGATATTTTTGATCGGGTAGATGCTGCTATTGTTCCCTGCAAACTCGATACTGCAATACTGGCTAAAAATGATGTGATGGGGTATTTTTATTGGGGCATTAGTGAATATTTGTATAAAAAACCGGACAATGCGGTAAGGATCTTAAAAAAATTGATTGATATTGATGCTACAAATCCCCTGGTTTTTCATTACCTGGGTAAAATATTCTATGAACAAAAAAAATGGGAAGATGCTGAACTTATGTTCAAATATGCCATGCAATATAACCTGGATTCTGTTTCTTTCAGCCAATATTGCGATTCGGTAATTAGGAAAGCAAATTATCCATATTCACATAGTTGTTTTGAAAATTTCTTCCGCAGCCATTACTACAAAAAAATTGAAGACTATTATTTTATTGCAAGAGCTTATGAAACATGGAACCATTTTGAGGAAGCAGAATCCATGTACAAAGCCATCATTCAATTGCAACCCAATCATATCGGCGGCTATATAAAACTCTGGCAGATGTATGAAAAAAACGGCCGTTTTGCAGAAACAGAAAACCTCATAAGGAGTTTTGCCCGGATTGATAATGAACGGGCCGATAGGGAATTGAATGCTTTTTACCGCAGCATGACAGAGAAATTCCCGGATGATGCCAGCTGGAATTACAGGCTCGGGCTGTTATTGTACAGCAGGGCAGCAGCTCCGGCATTAACAGCCTGCTTAGATTCGATCGTATGGTTTCCCAAAATCAATAAAGAACTATTTATTGATACCACTATTTTAAAACTTATTAACCGCTCAGAAGATTATTCAATAGATGATTTGTCAGCAAACAATGGAAAAACTACTTTAGATGAAGTGCATTTAGTTACCAGTAAAAAACTTATTCAACTGCCCGGAATTAATGAATATGTTGATCTGGCGCCTGATATTTTTACTCCCCGGAAAGATGGGATAGCCTATTTATCACGAGCTGCTGAATTAATGGCAGAAAAAGAAACGTTGGCGGATATTTATTCAAAAATCGGGAATATCTATGTTTGGGCAGGTTCAAAAAAACAGGCTTACAAACCTTATGTAAAATCATTGATGCTGGACCCACGTAATGCCAATACGAGGTTGAACCTGGTGGATGCAGGTGCATCCATTTATAAAAACAGGGCAACGCTTGAACAACTTAATTATTTGTATGACAGCAGCCAGATAAATTTTGAAAAAAGGCTGTTGTTTATACAGATGACCATGTATGCCGGACAATTTAACAAATCACTGCAATTACTGGATGAAGCCAGGGCTATATATCCGTACAATTTAGCTGAGTTTGCAGATTTATACGGTCGCTTATATCTTTTATCCAAAAAGCCCGAAATGGCTATTAACCAGTACAAAATTTACCTTGCATCAAAGCCCGACGATGCTAATACCTGCTATTCCATTGCACGCATATATGCCGGAATGAAAAATGAAAAACAAGCATTTGCCTGGCTGGAAAAATCAGTAAAGCTTGGTTTCAATTATAAATTCATACTTGAATTAGATCCCATTATGGATAGTATGCGTAAAACTGATAAATGGAAGACCCTGGTAACAAAAACAACCCCAATAAAATTAAAACGCCGGGGTGTAGTTTCAGATTATTAAAAGTAATTGGCAAACTGATTTTAAAACCTGCCATAAATAATATTAACAACAGGACGTTGCCTGTTGCATTTAACCGTCTTCTCATCATTACACCAGGTACGGCCGGCCTTGGTTTCAGTTTGTTGTTTGGTTTGGTCGAAAATATTTTCCCATTTAACATTGTTTTTGGCATACCCCAGGTTTGTCTCCAGTGCATTTCTGAAAAAGGTGGAAAAATATCCGCCAAAATCTGAATTGCTGATGGCAAGCTGGTAAGGAGATGCAGCAGCAGCCAAAATGGTGGTGGGCATGGCATTTAAGAAAAGGTCACGGCAGTTTTGTGTGCTCCAGTTCATACCAAAACCACCTTTCTTTCCGGCAATGGCAGGCTCTTTGACCATCGGGTTGGTTTTGGTGATGGTATCATTGCAGGATTCACTAAGAATGAGATTTAATCTTGCTCCTTTTTTTCGTATCATATCTTTAATATCTTCTGTACTCAGGGAATTATCCTGGTATCTTAAGAACTGATCCCGTTGCAGGTCACGAAGATCCATATAAGGGCCGGGCCTGCCATCTTTCGGCATTCTGAAACCATGGCCGGCATAATAAAACACAACAATGTCGTTTGGGCCTGGTGTTAAAAAAGTGGTGATCTTGTTTAATACGGTTTGCTTATTAAAATTGCGCCCGGTAACCGTATCATAAATAAAGGCACTGATGCCGAGGAACTCTTTTATTTTTCTGAAGAGGCTTATCGCTTCTTCCATCCCTTTGCGGTCGGCAACACCAATAAGCGGATCCGTTACATTTGAAACAAACAATAAATAGAGTTTTGTATTCAACTCAGAAGTAGTAAGTGCTTTACTGTTATTGGTAACAAACTGGCTTCGGTAAAATGGTTCGTACACTTTAAAGTACCTGAGTACAAATTCTTTGTTAAGATCATTCTGGTTGATATTGGAAATACTGCTGAACTTTACCAGGTCTGCTTTGCAATCGGCAGGGTTATCTAAAATACCAGCGGGCTCGTATAAACCTGATACCGGATCTTTTTTAAAACACAAATATCCGGGAAGCACAAATCCGGGATCTTTACTTTCAATAAACTTCGGATTTTGTAATTTGTAATAGAGCCTGTCACCATTTTTGCAGCTGCCATTATTTTCCGCGTATTCTTCTTTTACATCAAAATCGGCCAGTACAGTGTCATTTGCCGCAATAAATTTTAATCTTACTTTACCGGTACCATCATTATTATCTACAAAAATGGCTTTGTAATCTGTGGGAGTTTGATTGCTTACATAGCTGAACGCAAATTCATAAACAGTTTGAGCCTGCAATGATAAAACGGTAACCAGAAGAGGAAAAATTACCAGTACTATTTTTTTCATATGTCCTGTTTTGTATCAAATTACATAAAACTATTTAAAATAGTTAAAGGCATGCTTGATACTTTGGGATTTAAATTGTAAACTTATAGTCTAAAACCTTATAACAATGATCAGACAAAACAGAACCAGACTGCAGTTCATGCTTGCAGCAATCTTAATGCTAACTATGGCTGGTACAGCCTGCAACAATGAAAAGAAAGAGGAAAGCAAAGATGCTCCTGCAGACAGCATGACCAAGACAACACCAACGCCGGCTCCGGCTATAAAAGATTCAAACGATACAATGGAATCCAAAAAAGGAAATGTAGCCCCAGGTAATGAAAATAAACCCGCTGCTACTCCTTAGGAGTTTCCTTTATTATTTTGGTACGTTTCATTTTAAGTTTATAACCGGCATACAATGGCCGGTTTTTTGTGAGCCATTTTATCAGACGGGTTTCTACGCGGTGATGAGTTGGAATAAGTATGGCTGCAATAGAAACAAAGATCAGCAGTTCATAAACCGGGGTATGATGTGTAAACTCTACCACATAAGGATGCAGGAGCAATGTTAAAAATTCAAAAAGGATAAGCAAAGAAAGTATGCCAAGTATCTTGATCAGCCGTACATGCAGTTTTATGCGGCTTAATAAAAGTGTAAGAATAAAAAAGCCCGGAATGAAAATAGCGATGAATAGTATCTGCAACTGTTGCTTTCTTTCTTTTTTTGCGATCTGGATATTCTCAGCAATTTCCAGCTGCCGCATCTGTTCATTGCTGGAAAGTATCTGAGCTTCCCGGATGCGGCTTTTGCTGTTGATACTGTCATTGAGCATCTGCACCAGGTTCAGGTAAAAGAATGAACTGTCTATATTTTTTACAGCCCTGTAATGATCAGATAAAAACATCGCGGCATCCAGGTACCTGGGTAAAAAGCCATCTTTTTTTGCAAGCAAATAAGATTCCTGTGCATACAAAAGAGCCGAGTCATTCCTGTTTAATTTTTTAAATAAACCGGCCAGCCCTATATATGCCTCGCATAGCAGGTCATCGTTTTCAGCAGCTTTTAAATTTACCACACCACTTTGATAATTGGCAAGTGCCAGTATGTATTGGCCGGTTTTTGAATAGTTATTTCCCAGCCCTATCATCGACATCCCTTCGTAGTTTTTATTCTTTATCTGTCGTGCTATATTGAGCGATCGGGTAAAATATACAAAAGCTGAGTCGTTCATATTCATTTTGTCATACGCATCCCCGAGGTTTAAAGCAAGGTTAAAGTTTGCTGCATCCAGGCTGCCAACCTGTTTTAATACAGAATCTGATTTGTAGTAATATTCAAGCGCTTTTTTATACTCCTCCAGGTTTATATACACATAGCCGATATTGGTTAATGCTTCTGCATACTTTTTAGGATCGTTCGATTTTTCGACCAGCTTTAGTCTTTTAAAATGATACTCCAGGGCCAGCGGAAAATTGCCCATGATCCTGAAAATAATAGCCATAGTTCCCAGGCACTTCGACTGGCCATCAGTGTATTTAATTCTTTTAGAAAAAGAGAGTGCCTCATTGGTTATTTTCAAAGCCGTTTCAGGATCGTTGACCCGCAGATCATAGGCGATATCGCACATCTTTTTGATCTTACCGGTATCTGTTTTTGCAGTTTCAATTAACCTGTTAATACTGTCAGTGGCATTTTGCTGCGCCGTCAACACAACCGGACAACAGAGCAGTATTAGTAAAAGAATTTTGCGGCTCATACAGTTAATTAGTAAAGTAGTTATAAAAATAAGCATTCTGCAGGTTAAAGCAGCATTAACCGGCAAGGTTAAATGATTGCAGGAAAGAATAAAGTATGGCCAGCAACAACCTGAAAATATTGTTTTAATGTAACTTGTGCCCTCAATTTTTAATTGCATGATCAATATACTGGCCCAGTTACTGGGGTACCTCGCTTTTATTTTTTTGGCAATATCCCTGTGGGTGAATAATGATATAAAGTTCAGGTGGATAAACAGCCTGGGAAGCCTCTCCTTTGTTTTCTATGGTATCCTGATCGGGGCTTTTCCGGTTGTACTCACCAATGCGGTACTGCTAGCGATCAATATTTATTTTCTTTTTAAAATTTACCGCCGGCAGGAGAAATTCGACCTGGTTGAATTCAGGAATGACGCTGCGCTGGTACCTAAATTCCTTTCATTCTATCAAAAGGATATAGAAGCTTATTTTCCCGGCTTTCAAATGGGGGAGCAGGAAACAGAAATACGATTTGTGGTATTGCGTGATGTTGTGGTTGCCAATTTATTTGTGGCAACTGTTCTTCCTAATGGAGATGCCATTGTGAAGATAAATTATACGGTACCTAAATACAGGGACTACAAGGTTGGCCGGTTCCTGTTTGATGAAGGGAAGGAATTCCTTCATAATAAGGGGATCAAAAGGATAATCTACGGGCAGGTGCACAACCCCCGGCACGAAAAGTTCCTGAAAGTGATGGGTTTCAAAAAGGAAGTATTTGAAACCGGGGCATATTATATCAAAAATATCTGATGTGCTATCGGATGCTGGGGCAACTTGCCCGGTATTGGGACTTTACAAAATGCTAAATCTTATTAACACGCCCCAAACCACATACTAATCGCCACCTGCTTTTCGTTTGTTTCTATCAGGCAGCCATTACTGCTGCCGGTCCGCAAATTTCATAACTTTAACTTAACCTGTATGAAAACTCGTTTATTGAACTGTAAGCACCTGTTTACTTCCTTAGCAGCCTGGCTGTTGTTAAGCAACTTCAGTTTTGCTCAAAAAAATGGCATTATACCGTTAACAGGGATGAAGTATTTCAGTGAAGGAATTGCTGCAGATAATATTGACTTGAAGGTTGACGGGGCCCAGTTATTAACAAACCGGTTGCCCCTTAACAGGGAAATTGAGATCAGGTTTCAGCAGCCGGCCGGGTTTACGGCAGATAACAATAGAATAATGTTTGCCGGGGCCGAAGTTCAGGTTCTTTCACCAAAAGGGGAATTACTGATGAACAATCCTAATGTTTGTTTAAAGACGTATTCATCCGGATTTACCGCTAAAGACCTCAATGCATTCAGCATAAAATTTGGTATTGGAACAGACCTGATGAAAGGAAACTTTGGAGGTACGGTAAAAGTGAGATTGTACGACCTGAAAGGGAAAAATCAGTTAAGGCTTGAAATGCCTGCAAGTTTTGCAAGGCCGGGAGAGCCTTTATTGCTTTCAAAAAGTACAAAGCCGATAAAATCAGCTACCAGCGTTCATGGGGTTATCAATGGACTGGAGGCAAAGGAAATGCTCGTAAACGTTGATACCACCATAAAAGTAGCGCCCAAAATGGCTTATACCAGCGTGGACATTTCTAATATCGAAGGTTCAAGCCTGTCAGAAATATTTTCGGGCAAAGAAAACTTTTGGGTATACGACAGCGACCTGAATGAAGTTAAGATCACAGACATACTGCTGAAAAAGGTGAAGGGAGCCCTGGAGAATAATTCGGTAAACTGTACACTGAAAATTCCGTATAAATTAAAAACGAATTCTTCAAAGCTGTACACAGTGCGCTACCGGTGGGAGGGCGCCAATAAAAACCAGATCATTGATGTGGTGGTAAGAAATTAGATTCAGCACTGTAAGCCGGGCCCATTGAGTTATAGTGAAAGTAACTGCCTGTTATAACAAGCAACACCCCAATGGTCAGTTACATTATTTACATTTGTTAATAAAGTCCAGTATTTCCATCACAGAAATGCTTTTGGCATCCTGGTAATTATGATATTGTTCCGCTACCAGGTCAACCGAGCAATCACAATATTGGTGAGCTTTTTCGCTGCCAATGAATTTGCTTGCCTTATCCTCGCAGTTTGATACGAACTCTTTTATTTCCCTGTTCAGCCAATATTTGGCGGCAATGCGCCCAACCGTTTTGCAGGAAACAACCGTGATAATTGTTACCAATATTACCGGCAACAGGAACTTTGAATATTTCATACTTATCTTCTTTTGATAAATATATAAATTTTAAGCGGAAATGTCAGTTGCTTTGAAAATATCCTGCAGCTCTTAAAACGTCCCTATATTTTATGCGGGGTCATGGCGGGCAAAATGGGTGAAACAGATAAAAACCTTCAGTTTACAGATAATAAACAGGCATATTTTTCGTTATATAGAAAAACCCTACAACCCTATGAAAAAAGTACCCGCAATTGCTGTGCTTGCAGCAATTATAATGCTGAATTCCTGCACAGTAAGTAAAAATTCAGCAGATCCCCAACAAACACCATCAAGAGTATTAAGTGAGCCTTTGGCTGGCTGCTTTGTTCAGCTAAATGACGGAACCGTAAAGCAATTCTCCACCTTAAAGCTTGTAACTGGTATTTTAACCACTCCGCACCTGCTTGGAGATGGTAAGGTAGTAATTGATTCGAAGGACATCATTGCCTACCAGGATGCCAAACAATACGCTGTATCAGCAAAAATCCTGACCGGAAGAAAATCTGCTTCTGTATCTGCCGAAGCATTGCCCGGGTTTGCAGTAAAGGTTTTATCCGGAAAACTGAACCTGTATTGCCGTAAATACTATAATGGTACCAATACTTCAGAGGAGTATTTTGTTCAAAATGGCACCGACGGATATATTATCGCCTGCTCAAAGGAGGTTTTGGGTAGTATGCTCAGGGATGATATTAATGCTTTGGCTTTTTTCAACAGCAAAACCAGGTCATCTTCCAAATCCAAAAAGATTATTGCTGCAGTGGAAATGTACAACAAAGGCCAGATGATGACCAAAAATTAGATCCGGATTATAAAATGTTCATACACTGAAAAGGAACCAGTTCATGGGTTCCTTTTTTTAATTTAAAGAAGGCTCAACTGCTGCAGGGTTGAATGCCTCGTTACTGTAATCTTTTACCTCATTATAAAGGGTATCCCTTTCAATGGGTTTTCGGTTTACCTGTCTGATCAGGGTAACCAGTTCTTCGGTACTCATTGCCGGCGTTTGTTCTTCACTTCCGGCCATACTGTAAATTTTCGTTGAATCATCAATAGTTCCGTCTATATCATTAACACCAAATGCTAGGCTCAGTTGTGCATTTTGACGGCCAAGCATTGGCCAGTAGGCTTTAAGGTGTGGAAAATTATCCAGGTAAATTCGGGCAATGGCATACAACCGCATGTCTTCGGTAATGGTTGATTCGGGTACATTACTCATATCATTATCGCCGTTCCTGAATTTCAGGGGAATAAAAGTATTGAAACCACCGGTTTTATCCTGCAGTTCTCTTAAGCGGCGCATATGGTCTATACGGTGTTCATATTTTTCAATATGTCCGTATAACATGGTTGCATTGCTGTGCATACCCAGTTTGTGGGCTGTTTCATGGATGGCCAGCCAGCCATCACCATCCACTTTATCCTCACAGATCTGTTTACGAATATCGGGATGAAATATCTCGGCGCCGCCACCCGGTAAACTATCAAGGCCTGCTTCATGCAATTGTTTCATACCTTCTTCCACACTCAGTTTTGCTTTACGGAACATATAGTCCAGTTCCACGGCCGTAAATGCTTTTACATGCAGATCGGGGCGATGTGCTTTTATCTTTTGCATCAGCTCAATAAAATAAGCCATATTCATTTTGGGATGAACACCACCCACAATATGCACTTCGGTGATCGCTTTGCCATCGTAAGATTTTACAATATCAAGCATCTGGTCAATACTCAGTTCCCAGCCATCTTCCTTATGTGCATACAGGCGGCTGTACGAGCAAAATGCGCAGCTGAACACACATACGTTGGTAGGCTCAATATGAAAATTGCGGTTGAAATAAGTACGGTCGCCATGTAATCGCTCCCTTATAAAATTGGCCAGCGCACCCACAAAAGCCAGGCTCCCTTTTTCAAAAAGCAGCAGGCATTCAGCATCGGTAATTCTTTCCTTATTCTGTACTTTTCGGGCGATGTTTTTAAGGCCTTCGTCTGCAACGGTTTCAATAAGTATATCTATGGAACTGCTCATCTGGATTTTTTTTGCAAATTTACGATGATTGATCTTGCGATAATGCTAATTTTTGTACAAGTTCGGTCAGTAAAAAAATTCCTTAGATTGCCTGATGTGTTCAATAAATGTATATCTTCCAAATCTAAACTTAAACAAGCTATATGAGTATTAAGCTGCGATTAACACTAATGAGTTTTCTGCAATTTTTTGTATGGGGAGCCTGGCTTACCACTATTGCCACTTATTGCCTGGATGCCAAACACTGGACTTTTCCGCAGTTCGGGGCCATCTTTTCAACTTTGGCAATAGCCTCCATCATTATGCCTGCCATAATCGGCATTATTGCCGACAGGTTTATGAATGCAGAGCGGTTATATGGAATACTGCACCTGCTGTACGGGGTCATTTTATTTTATGTGCCGCAGGTAAACGATCCGGATACTTTGTACTATGTTATTTTGGGCGCCATGCTTTGTTATATGCCTACAATTTCGTTGTCGAATGCAGTGGCTTACAGCATTTTGAAAACAAACGGATACGATGTCATCAAAGTATTCCCCCCCATCCGCACCTGGGGGACCATCGGTTTTATTGCAGCTATGTGGGTAACTAACCTTACACACAGTAATGTAACCTCCTTTCAGTTTATGATTGGCGGCTCCGGGGCCATTTTACTGGGCTTATTTTCTTTTACGTTGCCGAAATGCCCGCCGCAAAGAAATATATCAAAAGATGCTCCCTGGTACGAACAGCTGGGTTTGTCGGCTTTTAAGCTATTCGGAAATTACAAAATGGCTTTGTTCTTCCTTTTTTCGATGTTATTGGGTGCGGCATTACAGCTTACCAATATGTATGGCGATGTTTTCCTTTTCAGTTTTAAAGGTTCAATCCTTGAAAAGTATTCAACCATCATCCTTTCTATTTCCCAGATATCAGAAACGGTTTTCATCCTTTCCATACCTTTTTTCTTAAGACGCTTTGGGATCAAGTATGTGATGTTGTTTTCCATGATCGCCTGGTTTTTGAGGTTTGGATTGTTTGCCTATGGTGATCCCGGTGTAAATTTGTGGATGATCATTCTTTCCTGTATCGTTTATGGTATGGCATTTGATTTTTTCAATATTTCAGGGTCTTTGTTTGTGGAAACCACCACCGACAGCAAGATACGCGGAAGTGCACAGGGATTGTTTATGATGATGAGTAATGGATTTGGGGCTTATATGGGCAGTAAAATAAGCGGATGGCTGATAGGAAAATATTATGTTTTGCCGGATGGCACAAACGACTGGAGGGGTATCTGGACAACCTTTTCACTGTATGCCTTATGTATTGCCATCGCTTTCTTCTTCCTGTTTAAACACAAACACGATCCAAAAGCATTAGAGAGCGTGCAACATTAATTATTCAACTCAACTATTGTTGCATTAAAAATCCCCCGAAACTTCGGGGGATTTCTTTTAACCG
This sequence comes from Ferruginibacter sp., assembly GCA_044226725.1. Lineage (GTDB taxonomy): Bacteria > Bacteroidota > Bacteroidia > Chitinophagales > Chitinophagaceae > Ferruginibacter. Next base: position 409,221 of record JBGAGM010000006.1, read on the forward strand.
GTAAACTGGTTTGACCGGTGATTATTTATGTTGCTCGATCTTTTTAACAAAATTTGCCTTAGGCTGGGCACCTACCAGTTTGTCAACCACCTGTCCTCCTTTTACAAAAAGGATAGCAGGTATACTGGTGATCCCGTAGTTCATGGATATCTGAGGGTTGTTATCAACATTTACCTTACCCACATTTACCTTGCCATCATAATCTTTGGCAAGTTCCTCGATCACGGGCCCGATCGCACGGCAGGGACCGCACCATTCCGCCCAAAAATCAATTACGGATAATTTATCTGACTCTAATACATCTGTTTTAAAGTTCGCATCTGTGAATTCTAGTGCCATAAATATTTTTTTTAGTTTTTGTTTATTTAAATAGAAGACGACAAATTTAAATCCAAACTTTTGAATATGTTGTTATGACATATCCACAAACCATTTGGCAGTGTGAATTACCGGTTTTGTTAACAAATTAACATCATGAAGCAGCCGGTAGACAAACTGGCTGACAATTTTTGTTAACCTCCTCTTTACTGAATTTCATTTTTGCATACTGCCGCTTTGCGCTTTAACCGCTTATACGTCCTGGTATTCTTTTCTTCGGCAGCGGGCTTGCTGCTGTTAACACCCCCGGATGTTCTTACAGCGGCTTTGGTTACAGATGGCAATACAGTAAGCGGTTCATCCTTAACTGCATTTAGTATTTCTGTGTTTAAAGCTTCTTTAGTTTCAGGCTTTACCTTGACAATTGGACCGGGAGCGGCCGGGAACCTTTCGTCTGAATAGCGTGCCAGGCTTCCGTCGGGATTGGTTTCATCTGCACGATTTGCGGTAAGGGAATAGCTGAAAGGGGTATTGGAACGGCCTCCGTCCAATTCCACCACATCAAAACCATATTGGGTTTTATTGGTAACAAAAACACCTTTGCAATCGCCTTCCAGTTGTATAAAAACCCGTAACGGGTGCTTATCATTTACCGCGATATTTTTTGCTAACACAGGGTCTATATCCACATGCACACGGCCGTTGACCAGTTTTGACTGGCCATAATCCTGGAACAGGTTTTCCGGCGCCTCCGGCGCCGAAAGCGCAACCAGCTTATTGCCAAGGTCTTTTACAATGGTGTTCACAGTACCCGGACCGATTATCTTTCTTAAAACAGCCGTGTTGTCCCTTACACCCACATAGGTCCAGGTTTGTGCCACTGCGGCAGATTGTACCTCAAAATAGCCGCCTGCAGAGGCAGCGGCGCCATTGCTCCCGGATGTTGAGGTACCGGTGGTACTAACTGTGGTGGTTGCAAAACCCATTACGCCATATTGTGTGCCGGTTCCTGCAACTCCTGCACCGGTTGCCGGAATAGTGATGCTGCCGGTAAGATTATTACCTATGCCAACAACCCCAACACCACTGGCAGCTGTTTTAGCTATACTAAAAGTACCGATACCGGTGCCATTGATAGCAGCGCCCGAACCGGTACCTATAAAAGTAGCGGCTACATTATTACCGATTGCCAGTAAACCTGTACCTGAAGCATTTGTATTTACGGCATCGGCACCAAAACCACTTGCTGAAGCACTTTGCCCGTAAATTCCGTAAGTACTACCTGAGGCACCGCTGCAATCGCCGCGTACCCCCATTACAAATCCTGTACTGGTAGGCGCTGCATTGGCCGTGCCCCTTACACCAAATCCATTTTGTGATGCTCCTATTGTTGTTGCAGTATTAAAACCCCTGATACCGGCAGCAGAAGCGATGGCTGCTGTTTGGCCTTGCACACCATGTGCCGGAGATGCACTAACATCCAGGTTTACCCCAAAAACCCCCATGGAAGAGGGGGATGAGGTTTGCCCGTAAACACCAAACGCCGAACCTGTAGTACCTGTATTAACACCCAAGACCCCCATGGTGAAAGCTGTGCCCGCTGTGCCCAGCGCTTCGCCTCTTACACCGGTTGCTATCGCTGCAGTTACACCTGAGCCTGCAGGTGCGGTTGAATTAGTACCCCATACAGCCTCACTGGTACCTGAAGCGGTGGTGGCAGTGCCATAATAATTACCCCATACCGCTGTGCCGGTTGAAGTGGCGCCGCCATTAACCTCCCCATAAACTCCTGTTCCGTTTCCGGAGCTATATCCGTTTACGGCAAAAGTTCCTATCGAATTATTAATGGAAGAAGTAGTGCCATTTGTGGTATTACTGGCATAAACAGAGAACACATCGCCCGAAAAAACACCCGTATTGTTTACTACTGGCTGACCAGGGGTGGCCCCGGTGCCAACAAAACGCATTCTTTCATTAGCTGCCGCAGTGCCTGCTGTTTTTATTACCAGGTCCTGTGCATCTGCTGTACCTATGAATTGTGTGGAAGGACTGGTACCGGTATTTCCGGTAAGCTGCCAGGCCGATCCATTTAACTGATCGATACCGGGCATCCATATCCAGGACGTTCCGTTGTAATAATAAAGCCCGATACTGTCAGGCGCATTTTGAAACACCATTAAACCTACTGCCGGGCTCGCAATGGCGTTTTTTTCGGTCTTGCTCATCCGGGGAATCAAAACTCCCTTCAGGGTAGATTTTACATCCATGATGGCGCTGGAACTGGCTGTGCTGCCATCCGTATTTACAGCAAGGGATTGTGCATAGCCGTTGACAATTAAACAAAACTGAATGAAAAAATAAGCAGCTAATTTGTTCATTTTAGATTGATTTTAAAATGAACAAATTACTGAAAATATTCAAAAATTTAACCGGTAACCACGCTGACTTCTAAATCCTTATTTTCATTCAGATAAAAAGCCAGGTCATCATTCATAGTTACCGATTTTTCGAGGCTGTACATGCCTAATTTGAACTTGTTGCGGTTGTCTACAATATTAAACTTGATGGAAGTTTTGCCCGGGTTAGCTTTGATGTTTGAATCAAGGAAATCCACCATTTCTTTGCTGATGAACTGGGGTTCCACATCAATGATCACCTGCTTGGTGAGTGTGGGTTTCACGGTTTCCAGCAGGTGCAGTTTGCTGATGTTAAAATCATACTGCTGCCCGTTATACCGCTGCCTGAAACTCCCTTCGATCATCAGTATCAGGCCTTTTTCCAGGTAGTTGGTGTATTTCACGTAATCCTCACTCCACAGCATAAACTCGGCCTTTCCGCTGTAATCTTCAACTCCCAATACTGCAAAATTCTTACCTGTTTTGGTAAGCCGGTGCTGTACGTCCACCACCAGGCCGGCCAGCCTGAAACTGCGTGCCGGGTTTGCATGTGTATTTACCGCAGCTTTAAATTCCACAAAATCAGCCAGCGGCGAAATATTGTAGTGCTGCATTTCAAATTTGTAATTATCCAGCGGGTGCCCGCTCATGAACATACCGGTAACTTCCTTCTCATAATCGAGCTGCTGCGCCAGTGGCCAAGGTTCGCAAACAGATAATTTAGGTGGGGTGATCTCCGGCATTTGCATATCGCCGAAAAGCGTATTTGCTGAACTGGCATTCTGTGCCTGGAATACGCTTCCGAATTTTAGTATCTTTTCGAGCCCCTGCACATCACCGGGGGCTGTGTAAAAATATTGTGCCCTGGTAATATCAGTAAAGCAGTCAAAAGCACCGGAATAAATAAGGCTTTCCAGCGATTTCCGGTTGGCAGACCTGTGATTTATTCTTTTGGCCAGGTCAAACACAGATTTGTAAGGTCCGTGTTTTGCTCTTTCTTCAATGATATTTTGTATGGCGTTTTCTCCCACACCCTTAAGCCCGCTGAAACCAAAGCGTATCTCGCCTTTGGCATTTACAGCAAAACCGCTCTGCGATTCATTGATATCGGGCCCCAGCACTTTTAAACCCATGCGTTTGCATTCTTCCATGAAGAAAGTGATCTTATCGATACTGCCGGCATGGTTCAGCACGGCGGCCATATATTCACTGGGGTAATGCGCTTTTAAATAGGCTGTTTGATAAGCCACGAAAGCATAACAGGTGGAGTGCGACTTGTTAAAAGCATATTGTGCAAAGGCCTCCCAGTCGGTCCATATTTTTTCCAGCTTTTCTGCCGGATGATTTCGTTCTGTTGCCCCGGCTATGAACTGGGCTTTCATTTTATTCAGTACCGCAATCTGCTTTTTACCCATCGCTTTACGAAGTACATCCGCATCCCCTTTGCTAAAACCTGCCAGTTTTTGCGAAAGCAGCATCACCTGCTCCTGGTACACCGTAATACCATAGGTTTCTTTTAAATGTTCTTCCATATCGGGCAGGTCATACTCAACCTGCTTTTTCCCGTGTTTGCGGTCTACATAATCCGGTATATAACTCATCGGGCCCGGTCGGTATAGGGCGTTCATGGCAATTAGGTCATCAAACTTATCGGGCTTCAGTTCACGCAGGTATTTTTGCATACCCGGACTTTCAAACTGGAACGTGCCGTTTGTATCTCCGCGCTGGTAAAGCTGGTAAGTCTTCTCATCATCCAGGGGAATAGAATCGATATCGATATCAATTCCATGGTTTTGTTTGATAAGTGATAAAGCAGTCTTTAAAATACTAAGTGTCTTTAAACCCAAAAAGTCCATTTTAATTACGCCGGCTTCTTCGATCACACCGCCTTCTATCTGGGTTAACCACAGATCACTTTCTTTGGAAGTAGCCACCGGTATCAGGTCAGTAAGGTCCTTGGGTGCAATGATGATACCCGCAGCATGTATGCCTGTATTACGTACCGAGCCTTCCAGTATCTCTGCTTCGTGCAAAATTGTTCCCTGTAATCCTTCTGTATTATATATCTCCCGCAGTTTTTTTACATTCTCGATGTCATCGGCCACCAATGCTTCCTTTTCTTCTAAAGATTTCTCCCCGTTCTTTGCTTCTTTGGCAGTATAAGGCGCATGCAACAGCCTTTTTAAATTGATACCCGGCCTTTCCGGCACCAGCTTGGACAGGGCACGGCTTTCAGCCAGCGGCAGGTCCATAACCCTGGCCACATCGGCAATACTGCTTTTGGCAGCCATGGTACCATAGGTGATGATCTGTGCCACCTGGTTTTTACCATATTTTTCCACCACATAGTTGATCACTTTTTGCCTTCCGTCATCATCAAAATCCGTATCAATATCGGGCATGCTCTTACGATCCGGATTGAGGAAACGCTCAAACAGAAGATTGTATTTGATGGGGTCGATATTGGTAATTCCGATGCAATACGCCACCACTGAGCCGGCTGCCGAACCACGGCCCGGGCCTACAAACACACCCATTTCCCGGCCAGCCCGTATAAAATCACTTACGATGAGGAAGTAGCCGGCAAATCCCATCTGCCTGATCACACCCAATTCAAATTTGATGCGTTCTTCTGCTTCGGGAGTCAATATCTTATAACGATCCTTTGCCCCGGCCCAGGTGATGCTTTCCAGGTAATCATCCTGGCTTTTAAAGCTGGAAGGAACCACAAAGTGGGGGAGCAGTATATCTCTTTTCAGGTCAAGCAGTTCCACCTTGTCAACAATCTCATTCGTGTTATCAATGGCTTCCGGAAGGTTCTCAAAAACCCTTGACATTTCCGCTGTTGTTTTGAAATAAAACTGATCGTTGGGAAAGGCAAAACGTTTGTTCTTGGCAAACACGTCGTCATCGGTAAACTCACGCAGGGCAGGGGTGCTCTGCTTTTCACCCGTATTGATGCAAAGCAGGATGTCGTGTGCATTAAAATCCTTCTGGTCCACATAATGGCTATCGTTGCTGGCGATAACTTTTACATTGTATTTTTTGGCAAATTTCAGCAGTATATCATTCACTTTTTCCTGCTCGGGCATACCGTGGCGCTGCAACTCCACATAATAATCATCCTGGAAAATATTAAGCCACCATTTAAATTCATTCTCACCTTCTTCCTCACCATGTTTTAAGATGGTTTGTGGTACCAGGGCACCCAGGCAGCAGGTGGTGGCAATCAATCCTTCATGATATTTGTGAATGAGTTCTTTATCGATTCGGGGGTACTTGGAGTACATCCCTTCTATATATCCCAGCGAAGTAAGTTTTACCAGGTTCTTGTATCCCTGTGCATTTTTAGCAAGCAGGATCTGGTGATGACGGGGGTCTTTTTCTTCTTTGCTGAAATTTTTCCGATGCCTGTCGGCAGTGATGTAAAACTCGCAGCCAACAATGGGCTTGATCTTTAAAGTGCCGTCGTCATTTTTGTGGTTGTAGGCCTCTTTTACAAATTCAAAAGCGCCAAACATGTTCCCATGGTCACTTATTGCCAATGCAGGCATGCCATCGCCAATGGCCTTTTTGTAAAGACTTTTAATGGAAGCAGCCCCGTCCAGGAGAGAGAACTGGGTATGTACATGCAGGTGTGAGAATTTCATTTCGTTCACAAATATCGTATGAACCGGCTGTTTTTTGAAACTGGTTTTCCACAATAAAACCGTTCCCGGAATAAAACTTCGCCAAACGCTGCATTCAAAATCAAATAGTTATGTTAATAAATTCATAACAGGGTTGCATTTACGGGATTTGGACGTTACCTTTGCGCAGCCTTAGCGCTTAAGGCAGACATTAGAAAAATAATATAATCACCAGTTTGTAGGACAGGAATCACAGCAAGGGAAAGACCATCAGCAAAAAAGAGGAATTTCAGAAGAGTAAAAAAACACAAGACTAGAGTTGTACTTACGTTTTAAACCCTCAAAGTTTACGTATGAAAAACTTCTTTCTTGTTTCTGTAGCCATCGGCTTTTTTTCAGGAACAACTTTATCGGCCAAAGCACAGCCATCTGTTAATATAGAGCAGGTTAATGCCTCAGTTGCACAAAAAAAACCGCTAAAATTCATTGAGGATATCGAAATCAAGCCCGGTACACCGGCTGCTGCAAACAATAATTCCGCCAAAAAAGCTGAATCAAAGAACGATGAAACGGCTGTAATAGAAACTTTTAGCTCCCTGCAATTTAAGTATGCCCAATTACTGAATGTGGAGGTGGAATCACTCACCAATCTCACCCTGTACAAGGAAGTGGAAAAATGGCTTGGTACCCGCTATCGCTATGGTGGAGCTACCGAAAAGGGAATTGATTGCAGTGCTTACTCAGGCACGCTGGCGCATAACGTTTTCGGGCTTGTATTGCCAAGAACCGCAAGGGACCAATATGCCAGTTGTATAAAGCTTGACAGGGAAGAACTGCAGCAGGGCGACCTGGTTTTCTTCAACACACGTGGTGGTATAAGCCATGTGGGAATGTATTTGGGCAATGGATATTTCACACATGCCAGCACAAGCATAGGCGTAACCATCAGCAATCTGTCTGAAACTTACTGGAGCAGAAAATTTATTAGTGGCGGAAGATTGACCGTGCCGGAAGTTTGTGAATAAGTTTTCATAATGGCAGGTAAATCCTAACTAAACAGTCCGCCTTTCTTCAAACTGCCCACACCTTCACCGATCTTGAAACCATTATTGAACACTTCTATCTTATAATCCCCGATAGCGAAATTGGTATTTTGTTTCCAGTCAATGCTTAGTGTTTGCCGTTGCCCCTGGGTGTAGTTGAATTCGATCTTTTGGGTGAACGACCTTTGCACGCCATCCCTGGTATTGAACGTGCCTGAGCCCATGGCCTCAGCAGTTAGCGGCCTGCCGTCCGGCCCGGTGATACAAACAAAAATATTTTTAATGCCCGATTGAGCCACACGGTTCTCGTCTATGTCGAAAGAGATGCGAAGTTTATCCACTCTTTTGGCCGTGCTGGTTTGCTTTTCTTTTCCATTACCGGTTTCATTGATTCCTGAAACGGAAAAATTAGAGGCATGCAGGGTAGTGGCCACATCAATTACCTCTTCTTTCTGTTTTATTACATTGGTGGCGGAATCGAAATCTTTCTGAACCTTGTCCCTTTGCTGGATCACCATGTTCTTTTCATTGGTTAGTACTATCTTTTCGCCCTGCAATGTCTCAACCTGGTTTTTGTATTTTGCTATGTCTGTATTAAGTGAGGCGATCAGGCTCTTTGCCTGTGCCAGTTCTTCCTCGGTGGCACCAACTTTAGATAATAATTGCCTTATCTTTTCACGCTTGGCTGCAATTTCCCTGTCCCGTTTTGAAATGGTGCTGTCTTTGCTGTGCTCCATATTTGCACTGCTGGTTTTTATCATATCATACAGGCGGGTCGCATCTTCCAGTTCTTTCTGCAATTGGTCTCTCTGGGAAGAAGTGTTCGTTATTACAAAGTCTTTTTGCTGAATGGTTTCTTTTGTACGGCTTTTGTCCCAGATAATATAGGCCCAGGTTCCCAGCAAAGCAATGATCAGTGTGGCTGTTAAATAGCTATGCCACTTATTTTTTGGTTGGGGGGATGCTGGTTGAAGGGAAGTGTCGCCCGTGGGGAAGTTTTCGAAACTCATAGTTTAGGTTTTTCTTGAAGGGGTTAGCCATAAACTGCAGCAGTATTATCAATAACACGCTTTGTCGGGCTTCTAAAATTATGCCAAAGTTAAAGTTACATTTCAAAAAACGCATTATTAGCAGCGTTATTGCTGTGTTAAAAACTTTTAAAATGTACTAAGCATTATCTTTGAATTATGAGTGCAGAGAAAATCTTAAGCGAATGGCAGAAAAAGGTATTTAAAAATATCTACTGGCTTGAAGGTGAAGAGGATTATTACATTGATATGATCGTGGATTATGCCGAGCATAAGATATTGGACGAATCAGAAGCTGGGTTTAATCTTACTGTATTTTATGGCAAGGATGCCGATTGGGCGTCTGTGGTAAATGCATGCAAACGATATCCGATGTTTGCAGAACGCCAGGTTGTATTGTTGAAAGAAGCACAGCAGATGAAAGATATTGACAAGCTGGAAAGTTATGTGGAAAATCCGCTGGGCTCAACCATTTTTGTTGTGGCACATAAAACCAAAACACTTGATAAAAGGGGAAAATTATACAAGGCACTTAAAAAATCAGCCGAGCTTTTTACCTCAGAAAAGGTAAAGGATTACAAGCTGCAGGAGTGGATAGGTAATTATGTAAGGTCGCAGGGTTATGCCATCAGCTCAAAAGCCATAAGCCTGCTCGACGAGCATATAGGAAATGACCTGAACCGCATCGTGAATGAAATTGAGAAATTAGCCCTCAATCTGAAAGGCCGAAAGGATATCACGGAAGATGATATTGAAAAGTATATCGGTATCAGTAAGGAGTACAATGTTTTTGAACTGCAGGCTGCCATTGCAAAAAAAGATATGGCCAAAGCTATAAAGATCATACAGTATTTTGAGGGCAATCCCAAGGCAGGGCCCATACAAATGGTATTGCCTGCATTGTATGCCAGTTTTAGTAAAGTATATACTGTTTTTGGTATGCCCGATAAAAGCGAGGCTGCCCTGAAACCACATTTTTATTTTAATGGTAATGCAGTAAAAACAGCACTGGAAACCATACATAATTATGGGTATGAAGGTATTGAGCGGATTTTATTACTGCTGCATCATTACAACCTGAAAGGAGTGGGCATAGGAGATACGGGAACACCAGATGCTTCCCTGATGAAGGAAATGGTGGTAAAGATGATAGGCAGGTAGCAATCCGGTTTTAAATCGTTCAGCTTGCTTCCGCAGGGCTTTAATGCAGGCAGGCCAGGCTTTCTTCCTTGTCTTTATGCAATTGTAATTTTAATGCCTCCAGACCGTCAAACTTCACTTCGCTGCGCAGGTATTTCATTACCGTAATGCGAATGGTTTGTCCGTAAATCTCACTGTTAAAATCAAAGATATTAACCTCTGTTACGCGTAATTTACCATTTACCGTGGGCCTGAAACCGATGCTCATCATGCCTTTATAAGTTTGGCCATCCACTGTTGCATACACAGCATAGATACCGTCACCGAGGGAGATCTTTTCATCATCTGTACTTTTCAAATTGGCTGTGGGGTAGCCAATGGTGCGGCCGATCTTATCTCCGTGTATCACCTCCCCTTCAAAAAAGAAATCATAACCCAGGAAACTATTTGCTTCTTCAATATTTCCATGCAAAATGGCATTGCGTATATTGGTACTGCTTACTTTGACAGTATTCAAAAGATGCTCGGGGATTTCCTTAAGCTGGTAATGATAAAGCGGGGATTTTTCCTCCATCATTTTATAATCGCCGGTACGGTCTTTTCCAAAACGATGATCGTAGCCGATAATAATCGTGTGCGGCCTGAATTTATCAACTAAAAAATCACGGATGTACTCATCTGCTGTTTGGTTGGCAAAATAATCCGTAAAAGGAACGATCACCAGGTGATCTATACCTGTCTTTTCCAGTAATTCAACCCTTTCTGAAAGCGTATTAATTAGCCTTACGCCGGTAATGACCGATGACACAACCTTACGGGGGTGAGGGTGAAAGGTAATAATCACTGATTCGCCGCCTGCATGGGCAGCTTCTGCTTTCAGATGGTCAATGATCTTCTTGTGACCCAGGTGTACCCCGTCAAAAGTCCCTATCGTGATAACGGCATTCCTGAAAGCCGGCAGATTGTGTATGTCCCGGTGTATTTGCATAATTAAAAAACTGCCTTCCGGCAGCCGGCTGCAAAGCTAATTGATAATTTATTAATGGATAATGGGTAATTGCTTTGTAATTTGCAGTTCCATTTTTCATTCTTAATCTTTCATTCTGAATGTCTTTATATTCCAAACGGGGCGTTTCTGCCCAAAAAGAAGAAGTGCATGCCGCTGTTAAGAAGCTTGACCAGGGTTTATTTCCACATGCATTTTGCAAAATATATCCTGATTTTTTGGGTGGCAGTGATGACTACGTGAACATCATGCATGCCGATGGTGCCGGCACTAAAAGCATACTGGCCTATTTGTACTGGAAAGAAACAGGCGATATTGCTGTTTGGAAGGGCATTGCACAGGATGCAATTGTAATGAATTTGGATGACCTGCTTTGTGTGGGTATTCATGATGATATTGTATTCAACAGTACGATCGATCGCAATAAACACCTGATACCCGGGGAGGTACTGGAACAGGTGATCAATGGCTCACAGGAACTGTTTGACCAGTTGAAAACATACGGCTTTAGCATTCATTACCTGGGTGGCGAAACGGCCGATGTGGGCGATGTGGTACGCACCATTGCTGTTAACGGAACCATGACAAGCCGCTGGCCGAAGAACAGGGTCATCAGCAATGAAAAAATACAACCAGGAGACGTAATTGTGGGCTTTGCCGGTTACGGGCAATCAACGTACGAAACGGCTTATAACAGTGGCCTGGGCAGCAATGGCCTTACCAGTGCCAGGCATGATGTACTGGCTAAGTTTTATGCAGATAATTTTAAGGAAAGCTATGATAATGGTTTGAATGATGAAGTGGTATATATCGGCAAACACAGGCTTACTGACCCGGTGGAAGTAAAAAATCAAAATACCAAATTAAGCACCACCATCGGGCAATTATTACTTTCGCCCACCAGGACCTTTGCCCCGGTGATGAAATACCTGTTGCAAAATCATTTTGATAAGATACACGGGCTGATTCATTGCAGCGGTGGCGGACAAACCAAGTGTATGAAGTACCTGCCCGGTAATTTCAAAATAATAAAGGATAACTTATTTGAAGCACCTGAAATATTCAGGATCATTCAGCAAAACAGTGGCAGCAGCAATAAGGAAATGTACGAGGTATTCAACATGGGCTGCCGCCTGGAAATTTATTGTGCTGCCGCCGATGCAGAGACCATGATTGAAGCAGCTACTGAGTTTGGTATTGCAGCGCAGGTTATTGGAAGGGTAGAAGCAAGTGAGAAAAAGGAATTGCTGATTCAAATAAAAGATGAAGTGATCAGGTATTAAAAACAATACCGGTCTGATCAGGCCGGTATTGTTTTCAATATACAGTTGTAATTAACTTTTTGTTCTCAGCAACAACACGCCATTCTTTCCTTTTTCGCCAAAAAGTTTTTTACCACTGGCGGCATCATAAGATTCCATATACAATATATTCGACTTAATAACAGATTCGGGGTTATTACTCACTTTGCCATTTACATAATACAGCAGATTTGATTGAATGACAAATTCCCCGTTACCGGCCATATGGTAAGTTTTTATTTCGCCTTCATCCAGTGTATGAACTTTCAGCGGAACCTTGTAGAGGAGGGCCTGTTGCTTTACTCCTGCATCTTCCACCACAAAAGTGATCGGCTGCCTGAAATAGCATTTTACCTTTTTGCCATTTTGAACGGCGGGTTGCCATTTGGGCGTTGTCTTAATTAAACGGATTGCTTCTTCACAAGTGCCAAAGCCCGGATCCTTTTCACACCGGATATCACTCAGGCTGCCATCAATATTTATTATGAAGCTTAATTCCACTTTGTAAATTCCGGCTTTGGCGCCATGATCCACCGGTGTATTTGCTTTCAGATTTTTCTGCAGGAATTTTTGCCAGGCTTCTTTTCCTCCGGTAAACCGGGCTGGTTGCTCTACCTCTGTAAAAACCGGGCTCATGGCCTTGCCCTGTACTTCAATTGCATCAGGTTGTTTCTGCGGAGCATTTGCATAGTTCACGGAAGCTAATTGTAATTCCTGTTTTTGTTTTTCCAATTGCAGTTTTCTGAGTTTCATTTCCTGTTCCGTGAGTCTTCTTTCGTTTGCCATTTTTTCTTCCAGCAGGGTATTCGCTTTGCGCTGCATTTGAAGCGTCAATTTTTGGTTCTGAAGGTTCATATCATTCAGTTTCATCCCCACCACAACCTTTTGTTCATACAATGCTTTGGCAGACAATTCTTCCTCTTTCAGTTGATTTAATTTTAATGCTGCCAAACCCATACTGTCAGCCTGGTTTACCAATGGCAGATCATTTTCCGACCTGATCTCCGTTAATTCCTTTCTAGCTGCCGAGGTATAGGCAATGATCAACCCGTCCCTGGCTTTTTCGCCATAAGTTTTCATTGCTTCCTCCGCTCCATAGATATCAATATTCTCCAGCCTTTTGATACCGTTTAAGGCAGCAATCTCATTCAGTGTTTTGCCCGGGTATTCTATGTTATCAACGATTAGCAGGGGGCTTTTGCCCAGAACTTGGCTGATATTTGCACCGTGTACGGTTAAAGAACCTCCTGTCCAGGAATCAGGGCTGATAACACCGGGTTTTGTATTAATGATCACCACTCCGTTCTTTCCCTTTTCCCCGTACAGTTTTAACACGGCCGCATCTTTGATAACACGCATATCCTCTATATCGGCAGCCTGAATGTTTATTGCAATGGCTTTATCAGTTTCTTTACCGTTAACAATATAAAGAGGGTCTGTTGAGTTTGGATTTACACCTGTCACAGCCCTTGCAGGAACTGTATCAGCTATGGATAATGATAAAGTTGTTGCGGGTATTTCAATAGTTGCCGTTGTTTCATGTATGGCGGGTATTTCCAGTTCAGAAGCCTGCTTTTTATTATCCTTTGTTTTTAAACTGAAAGCAGCAAATACCAATACCATCAGCGGCAACACCATGATGCGGCCAAGGTAGTTTACCCGGGGATTTTTGTTTTTACTTAACATAAGGAGCCGGCGTTTAATGGGTGAATAGAAAAAATTATTGACAAGTTCAAACTGCTGCTTTGGATAAGCAGCCTGCAGTATCATGGCTGCAAAGGCTGCTGTATCGCTGTCTTCCACGGCTTTTTTATCGGCTATAAACTCGTGTATCATGTTCAGTTCCCTTCGGTAAAGCCAGAAGAAGGGGTTGCACCAGTAAAAGATCAGAACAATGTTCACAAACAGTTTATCATGGGTATGCTTTTGTTGTATATGAGCAACCTCGTGTTTAAATATCTGTTTTCCGGTAATGGTATCCATATCAATATCGCTGTTCCAGAAAATGTATTTAAGAAAGGAAAATGGTGTGCTTTGGTGCTGCGTATTTATAAAAGCCACTTCTTCGATATGCTGAACCGGATAGTTCTTTAAAAGGGTACGGATCAGGAATAAAGTACGAAGAAGGGCAACCAGTAAAATAACAGACACCAGGATGTATACGGTCATATACAAATTCTCTGCCTTCCAGAGGCTTTCCTTTCCTGAGATAACCACACGGTTCATATAATCATCGCCAACCGATACTGTCTGTAATATGCGGATAGCCTGGTTTTGCTGCCCGGCAGGTTGCCAAAAATTAATTTTCAATACGGGTAATACCAGTGACAGGAGCATGGAAGCCAGCAAATAAAAACGGTTGTACCCATGGAATATCTTATTGCGAAGGAATATCCAATAGTAGGCAAACAAAATACCCGAACAAATGATCACTTTAAGCATGTACCAGAATAAAGGCAACATAAAAATGAATTTAACAATTAGTTTGTTGTTGGTGGTTTGTTGTTTATAGTTAGCCGAACTGAATGCCTGGTTAAGCAACCACAAAACCAAAACTTCAAACCACAAACAGTTTTATTTTTTCTTCAACTGTTTCAGCAGTATTTCCAGTTCTTCCACACTTAAATTGTTTTCCTTCACCATAAAGGAAACTGCATTGCTGAAGGAACCTTCAAAATATCCCTTTACAAAACTCTTCATGGTTGATTTGCTGTAAGCATCCTTGCTTACAAGCGGGTGGTACTGGTGCATTCTTCCAAACGGGGTTATGCCCACAAATTCTTTATCAACAAGTATCTTGATGATTGTTGCCACTGTGTTGTTATGCGGTTTGGGGGCCGGCAGCTCATCAATGATCTCCCGCAGAAATGCCTTTTCCAGCTTCCAGATTACCTGCATGATCTGTTCCTCGGCCTTGGTTAAATTTTTCATTTTCGAAAGATTTTTTATTTGAGGATGTAAACATAAAACTAATTATTTAGTTTTACAACTATTTTTTTAGTTACTCACATTTTTTAACAATTGGTGAAGAAATTATTTTTTAATGCTGGAGCGGTAAAAGCTACATTTGCAGGTATTGTCACTGAAGCACAGAGGCATAGAAAAAATACGCTTAGGTAAAAGTTGAAAAAAGTTATGTAGTACAAGAGTGCCCTTCGGTGTCGCTCAGGATAAACTGCCAATGAAGGTCAACAGAACTACTAAAGCCCGGAACAAAAAACTAAAAACTCAAAACCCATAACCCAACATGTCTCAATCAATAGTTGAACTAAAGAATGTAAATATTTACCAGGGAAGCAGCCTGATCCTGAGCGATGTAAATATTTCGGTGGATAAAGGAGAGTTTGTATACCTGGTTGGTAAAACCGGTACAGGTAAAAGCAGCCTGCTTAAGACCATGTATGGCGACCTGGAGCTGAGGGAAGGGGAAGGATGGGTGGTTGGTCATGATCTGAAAACACTTACCTGGAAAACAGTTCCATTCCTGCGCCGCAACCTGGGCGTGGTTTTCCAGGATTTTCAACTGCTTACCGACCGCAATGTGAATGAGAACATGAAATTTGTTTTGAAAGCCACCGGTTGGAAAGATGAAAAGCTGATGGATGAAAAGATTGCGGATGTACTTGAAAAAGTGGGATTAAAGACCAAGGGTTTTAAAATGCCTTTTGAACTGAGTGGTGGCGAGCAACAGCGTATGGATATAGCAAGGGCATTACTGAACTCGCCCAAACTGATACTGGCCGACGAACCTACCGGAAACCTGGATCCCGAGACAAGCGATGAGATCATGCAATTACTGTTTCATATCTGCCGGGATTACAA
This sequence comes from Ferruginibacter sp., assembly GCA_044226725.1. GTDB lineage: Bacteria > Bacteroidota > Bacteroidia > Chitinophagales > Chitinophagaceae > Ferruginibacter. Next base: position 424,904 of record JBGAGM010000006.1, read on the forward strand.
CACCACCATCATCATGGCCACGCATGATTATATGGTGATAAAGAAATTCCCTGCACGTACCATCAAAACAGAAATGGGTAAAGTATGGGATAATGCTACCATAGAAATTTGATAAGCTCCCCGGCATTGACTTCGTTATTATAAACGGTTTGCAGCAACTGCTGCCTTTGCCTTATTTGTTCTTCGGTAAATGCCAGTTGATATAGTTCACCTAACTTTTGCTGAAAGGATGTTTCATCCGCTGCAATAACACAGAATGGCTCCAGGCCCGAGCCTGCAACCGCTGCTTCGTTTACCAGGCAGTGCCTGCCGTTAAAAATAGCATTCAATAATTTTAATTTGATACCGGTATTATTGAAAGAAGGCAGTACATGAACATGCGCTTTGGCAATCATATCCTGCATTTCTTTCTCGCCCGGATTTGCAACCAGACAGGTATGCTGGTGCTTATGCGCAAGCTGCTCTAATGCCCGTGAGGGGTTTTTACCTGCAATTACCAGGGGTATGCTGAGATTATTAAAAACATGCCGGAGCAGCCAGGTGGCTGCCTCTTCATTCTCATTAACAGCCAGGTTGCCATGGTAAAGGCAAAAACATCCTTTCCCTGCTGCGCTGGTTGCAGTGGTACCGGGTATAAAAACAGGCAGGTAGTGAATATTTGCGGCTTTAAACCGGCGCTTGTACAGATCAGCATCTTCCCGGCTCACAGCTAAGAACACAGCCTTGCTGGCGATGGCATTTTCATATTTTTTTAAAAGCCGGCTCTCGTGCAGGTAGTATAATTTTTTAAAGAGGTTTCGCTCATGCATGGCCAGTTGCCGGTAATAAGCAAACTCAGCATTATGTAACCTTACCACAACCTTCCGGCCTGCAAGCTGCCCGGCCTTCAGGTACCAGGTGCAGTGGATGCCTTCAAGCAATACCGGGTAATTATCTTTTTGCAGATTATTTATCAGTTCTTTATCAGCCCTGCTTTTAACAATAAGCGGGGTGCTGAATGAAAAACTGCCGGCATTTCTCTTTCGCTGATAGTATTGGACCGACTCGCAGTATTTATCCAGTTCGGCTTGCGGCTTCCTGTTGCCGGTAAAACAATGCAGGTGTATTTTTATACCGGCATGGTGCAGACTTTTTATCTTATAAAAAAGGTCAACCACGCCGCCATAATCGGCAGGATAGGGGATATCCAGGCAAACGATATGTAAGTGTTTATCCAAGAATATGCTGGTAAAATTGAACTAAGTTTTTTTCTTCCTGCTGCCAGTTAAGCATTTGCCTCACCTGCAGGCAGTTTTGCTGCAGTTCTTTATACAAAACCACATTGGTAAGTAAATTGTTCAGTTGGGATGCAAGGTTTGCAGCACTGGTATCGTCCACCAGTAAAGCAACCGGCAATTTACTGTTGATATCTGCATACACCGGATAATTGACGCATAATTGTGGTATGCCTGCATGCAGGTAGTCAAAAAAACGATTGGCCAATGAATAATAATTGCTCAGGCCCCTGTTATCAAATAAGGTAATGCCAATGTATGCCTGCTGTGTAATGCCGGCCAGTTCATCCGGGTTTATTTTGCCTTTGAAGATCACTCTATCCTGTAAATGATGATCCGCAACCAATTGCCTTGCCTGTTGCATAAAATTGCCGTCGCCGCAGATCCATAATTTACAGTTGATATTTTTAAAGGCAGGAATAAGCGTTTCAAAACACCGGCCCTCATTAACGGCACCCTGGTATAAAATGAATTTTTCTGTTTTATCAACCGGTTTTATTTCTTTCAGCAGGGCGATATTCCTGATCACTTCATATTGCACACCGTACATTTTATTGAACTCATCAGCAATGGGCTGGTTCACCGTATAACCCAGCGGAAAGCGGGGAACGGTATATTGTTCAATCCTTTTCCAGGTTTTGTATATCCCCGGCCTGGTAACGATCTCCTTCATTTCGCAAAAAAGTTCATGTGCATCATATACCCGCTTGATCCTTTTTATTCCGGAGATGAAATAGCAGGGCAGGATGGTATCCAGGTCGATAGCACAAATGCAATCTGTTTTTTTAAAGAGCAGGTAAAAGAACAGCCGCATATTGTATTCGGCATAAAATAATTTGCCCTTTTCAAAAAAACAACGGATCCTTTTTTGTTTAAATGGCCTGGCTGTTAAGGGGACTGATCCTTGTTGTTTTCTGCCAACTAATAATACCCGGTAGCCGGCATTTGCCAGCGAAGTGCAAATGCGGATCATGCGCTGATCGTAAGTGAGGTCGGTGGTTACCGTGAATATGATACTTTGGTTCACAGGCTACTGTAAATTTTTTCAATTATCGCTACTGTTCTCAACCCTTCGCCGGCACTGGCAAAAGCATGTGAATCATCCTCCAAAACTTTTATCAGGTTCTCATATACTTTGTCGTGGTTGCTCATGCTTCCCTGGTAGAACCCATATCCGTTTGCCGGATTCCCGGCCGGTAAACCCGGTTTTTCAATCCCGTCAACCAGGCAATATTCAAGTTCATTCAGGTATTGCCCGCCAATTTTTATGGTTCCCTTCTCTGCAAAAACGGTAAAAGAACCTTCCATATTTTTCTCAAAACTATTCACCGTATAGTTCAGTGATCCAATAGCCCCGCTCTGCATCTCGAGAGCTACTATTCCGGTATCCTCAAATTCAATATGAGGGTGCGCAAAATTCCTGCTGATTGGTTTCACCGTAGCCACGTCTCCCAAAAGCCAGTACAGCAGGTCGATAAAATGACTGAATTGTGTGAAAAGTGTACCACCGTCCAGTAATTTGCTGCCTTTCCAGCCGGTATAATAGGCAGGGGGGCGGTTCCAGAAACAATTGATCTGAAAGCTGTAAATTTTTCCTAACCGTCCACTTTCTACCAGGTTCTTCAAAAAAACTACGGGCGGGTTGTAGCGGTTCTGTTTAACTACGAACAGCTTTTTACCTGCTTTTTCAGCTTCTGTGATCATCCGTTTTCCATCTTCAACCGAAATGCAAAGGGGTTTTTCGCATAAAACATGCTTGCCGGCCCTTAGAACGCTTATGGTATGAGCGCTATGAAGGCCATTGGGGCTGCAAACAGCCGCCAGGTGCACCAACGGCTCGTTTTCGAGCATCGCTTCAATATCATAATAAGCTTTTGCACCATATAAAGCGGCCAGTTCATTGGCCCTTTCTGGTATTATATCGCAAACCGCAGCCAGTTTGCCGTGTTTTATCATCTGTTCTGCATGCCGGGAGGCAATCCTTCCGCATCCGATTATCGCAAAATTCAGGCTCATATACAGGCAATATTCAAAAAAAATACGCAAAGTGCCACTAAAAAACCAATATTTCTATGTACTTTTGCAACCAATTTAAAAAAGAAACATAACAAAGACGTTATTAAAAAAACAAAGATGCCTTATTTAACAATCGAAAAAAAAGCAGACATTTTCACCACTTTTGGAGCCAAAGCTACAAATACCGGTTCAATTGAAGGTCAGATCGCTTTATTGACAGAGCGTATCAATCACATTTCCAATCACCTGAAAACCAACAAAAAAGATTTCTCTTCTCAAAGAGGACTGATGATGATGGTTGGTCAGCGTAAGCGCTTATTAACTTACATGAGCAAGCATGATCTTACTGGTTACAGGGCCCTGATCGAGAAATTAGGTTTACGTAAATAATCTATACAAGATGTAAAATAATTTAATTCCCAACTGCTTTACTGGTTGGGAATTATTCTTTTTACAGTAATTAATCATCTCCCGGAAGCAAACCGGGATCAATCCAAAACTGAAATATGTCGTTATTAAATCCAAAATCAATAAAATTTGATATAGGTGGCGGACGTGAGGTCACCATCGAAACAGGTAAAATGGCCCGCCAGGCCGACGGTGCAGTCACCGTTCGCCAGGGCAATTGTATCCTGCTGGCAACTGTAGTTGCAAACAAAGAACCAAAACCCGGCCAGGGTTTCTTTCCCTTATCGGTAGACTACCAGGAAAAATTTGGTTCTGCCGGCCGTATCCCCGGTTCTTTTTTCAAAAGGGAAGCACGTTTAAACGATTACGAAATTTTAACCTCCAGGCTGATAGACAGGGCACTGAGGCCCCTGTTCCCCGAGGACTACCTCTGTGAAGTACAGGTATTGGTTACCCTCATTTCATCAGACGATGAAGTGATGCCCGATTCACTGGCCTGCCTGGCTGCCTCTGCGGCGCTGGCAGTTTCTGATATTCCCATCCAGGAGATCATCTCCGAAGTAAGGGTAGGTCGCATCAATGGCGAACTCATCATTAACCCAACCCGCAGCCAGCTGGAAGCTTCTGATTACGAATTCGTGATCGCAGCAACAGATAAGAACATCATGATGGTGGAAGGTGAAAGTAAGGAGTGCCAGGAAGAAGATCTTATCCAGGCCATTGAAGCTGCACATGAAGCCATTCGTGTACAGGTAAAGGCACAGGAGCAACTGAGAGACCTGGTGGGCAGCAATGTAAAACGTGATTATACCAAACCTTACCGCAATGAAGAACTGAACGAAAAGATCACGGCCTTTGCTAAAGATAAAATGTATGCCATCGCTTCAGCAGCATCTGCAAAGCATGAAAGGAGCGATGCCTTCTCAGCACTTAAAGAAGAAGTAACGGCTTTCCTGGGAGAGGAGTTACCCGAAGAAGATAAAGCGCTGATAGGCCTTTATTTTGGCGACCTGCAGTATTATGTGGTAAGGGATATGATCCTGAACGACAGAAAGCGACTGGATGGCCGTGGTACCGAAGACATCCGCCAGCTTGAAATGGAAACAGACAACCTGCCAACACCACATGGATCTGCTTTGTTTACCCGCGGTGAAACTCAGTCACTTACAACCGTTACCTTAGGAACTCCCTTAGATGAATTGCTGGTTGAAAGTGCCTTTAAATCTGATTATACCAAATTCATTTTACACTATAATTTCCCGCCATTTTCAACCGGTGAGGTTAAGATGATGAGGGGCGTGGGCCGCCGCGAAGTGGGCCACGGCAACCTGGCCATGCGCTCTTTGAAACAAATGATGCCGGGCAGCGATTATCCTTACACCGTTCGGGTGGTAAGTGATATCCTGGAAAGTAATGGTTCTTCATCTATGGCTACAGTTTGTGCCGGTTCGCTGGCATTGATGGATGCGGGTGTGCCTTTAAAAAAGCACGTGAGCGGTGTGGCCATGGGCCTGATTAAGAAAGGTGATGATTTTGCCATACTCACCGATATCCTGGGAGATGAGGATCACCTGGGGGATATGGACTTTAAAGTAACCGGAACCCGTGATGGAATTTGCGGGGTTCAGATGGATATCAAAGTGGATGGCCTGAGCATGGATATCATGCGCCAGGCATTGGCACAGGCTAAAAAAGGCCGTATGCATATCCTGGATGCCATGTATGCATGTACACCAAACGCAAGAGAAGATGTGAAACCGCATGCACCACGCATGGTTAAGATCAATATCGACAAGGAATTCATCGGTGCTGTAATAGGACCAGGTGGTAAAGTGATACAGGAAATACAGCGTGAAACCGGCGCCACCATCAATATTGAAGAAGTTGACAACAGGGGAGAAGTTAGTATCTTCTCTAAAGAAAAAGCAAGCCTCGACCGTGCACTGGCATGGATCAACGGCCTGGTAGCTGTACCGGTTGTGGGCGAAACTTATGAAGGAACCGTGAAGAGCATCAAGGAATTCGGGGCCTTTGTGGAATTCTTACCTAAAAAAGAAGGGCTGTTGCATATCAGCGAAATAAGCTGGAAACGCCTCGAGAATATGGACGGTATCTTCAAAGAAGGGGATAAAGTAAAAGTTAAACTGCTGGACATTGATCAAAAGACCGGCAAATTTAAACTGAGCCGCAAAGCTTTGATACCAAAGCCAGACCCTCAGCCAAAACCTAATTCTTAAAATATAAAGCCGGCAGTAATTGAACTGCCGGCTTTTTTTAAATACTTAGTTTATGGTAACAGCGCTTATCAGGTACACTTCCTTGTAACCATGTGTTACACTTAAAGGTATCTGGTTTTCATAACGCCTTTTTATAGAACCAGAAACGGTTACATTGATGGTGGCAGTTGTGGGCTGACCGGCAACCAGAGAAGCTATTGCAGTCTTATCACAAAATGAACAGCCGATAGAAATACTTCCCGGCAGATCCAAAAAGACTTCCCACTCAGCCTGTGCAGGAACATACACCAGCACGCCCGGTGTACTCGTCACTGTTTGAAGAACGGTTTGTGTGTTGCAGCCATAGCCACTATCCGCTTCATTGGCCGAAGATTTTTTGCAGCTTGTTAAACTGAGCAAAACTAAAGCAGCGCAGGCTGCAAAACTGTTTTTGATAAGGGTAATTGTTTTCATGTTTGTAAGTTTTGTTGGTTGGAGTATTAATATAAAGACCCTTGCATTTAAAAATCGCTGCATGTATTTGAAAAATATATTAAAATTTAACTTTACCGCATGAACTATATACAATTGCAGGTTAACGATACCAGTCTGGAACAAAATGAATTATTGGTTGCATTACTGGCCGAAAAAGGATTTGAGGGTTTTGAAGAAACTGAAACAACACTAAAGGCATTTATACCGGAAATGGATTTCAAAAAAGAAGAGGCTGATGAAGTTTTTGACAGGCTGGGGCTTAATTACAACAGTTCAGTGGTTGCACAGCAAAACTGGAATAAAGAATGGGAGCAGAGCTTTGAACCCATACAGGTAAATGATTTTGTAGCCATCCGGGCAGGTTTTCACCCCCCGGTTCCGGGTGTAAGGCATGAGATTGTGATTACCCCTAAAATGAGTTTTGGTACCGGCCATCATGCCACTACGTATATGATGATCGAACAGATGGAAGCACTGGATTTTATGGGCAAAGATGTGGTTGATTACGGCACCGGCACGGCCGTACTGGCCATCCTGGCCGAAAGAATGGGCGCAGCTTCTGTTAATGCCATCGATTATGATGAATGGAGCATTGAGAACTCCATCGAAAATGCCGCTGCCAATGATTGCCACAGGATAACCCTGGTAAAAGCTGAAACGATCGCCCCGGTTGATACGTACGATATCGTCCTGGCCAATATCAACCTGAATGTGATACTGGATAACCTGGATGCCATTAAAGCGGTTAGCAAAGCGGGCAGTTTCATCTTACTCAGCGGTTTTATCAAAGCAGATGAGCCGGTTATGCTGAGATCCCTGGCCGGCGCAGGCATAAAACCCATTAAAACCCTGCAAAAAGGTGAATGGATATGTATGCTGACCCAAATGCGCTGAAAGGGTGCAATTCCTTCAGGTTTCACTTATTAACAAAATATATCCACCGTATAAAAATGGCCTTTCGGAGTTAAATTTTCATTATTTTTGTACTTCAACTCAAGCTAAAGGAAACAAATGAAAGAGCTTCTTCTCATTATCATATCCTATCTGATCGGTTCAATTCCCACAGCACTCATAGTAAGCAAGCGTTTCTTTGGTATCGATATCCGTGATTATGGAAGCGGCAATATGGGAGCCACCAATACTTTCAGGGTACTGGGTTCACGCTACGGCACCATGGTAATGATCATTGATATCCTTAAAGGTTTATCAGCTGTAATGCTTTATAATTTCCTTCCCTTTTATGTTAGTCATGAGTTAGAAAGAACCAACCTGATGCTTGGTTTGGGTACTGCAGCAGTTCTTGGGCATATCTTCCCCATTTTTGCCGGTTTCAAGGGCGGTAAGGGGGTAGCTACTTTACTGGGCATGGTACTGGCCATACAGCCTGTTATTGCAGTAAGTTGCATCGGTATTTTTGTATTGGTGCTTTATTTAACAAGATATGTTTCATTAAGCTCTATACTGGCTGCATTATCACTTCCTGTATGTGTTTTATGGATATGGAACGAGAATGAAATACTGTACCGCATCTTTGCGCTGGTGGTAGCCATTTTAGTGGTTGTAACGCACCAAAAGAATATTGGCCGCATCCTGCGTGGCGTTGAAAGCCGCATCCCTATTTTGAAATACAGGGATAGAAGAAAATCCCGCCGAAATCAGGATTAATTCATATATTTACATTCCCTCACTGCATTATTAACTTTTTATTTTTTTGAATACCCGTTGCCGGGGAAAATATTGGTACGCCAATTGATTAACCAGCTTATAAAACTCAATCAGAATGAAAAAAATTCTCCTTCTTGTATCAACTGTTGCAGTAATGGTAGCCTGCAGCAGGAATGCAGTAACAGGCCGTAAACAGCTTGCCTTGTTTGGTGAGGAAACCCTGCAACAACAGGCTTTAACCGAATACCAATCATTTCTTTCACAAAATAAGGTGCTGAACAGCAGCTCCAATAAAGATGCTGAAATGGTTAAAAGGGTAGGCAACAGGATTTCGAAAGCCATAACCGACTATTACACACAAAAAGGCCTTGCTTCCGAGCTGAATGGCTATAAATGGGAGTTCAACCTCGTTGATTCAAAAGAAGTAAACGCCTGGTGCATGCCCGGTGGCAAAGTGGTTGTATATACCGGCCTCTTGTCTGTTACTCAAAATGAAGCAGCACTTGCAGTTGTGATGGGGCATGAGATCACACATGCTGTTGCACATCATGGCAATGAACGTATGAGCCAGGGCGCACTGGCGCAGGGGCTCGAGATCGTGGGCAATATTGCCACGGCCAATAACCGCAAATACAATGACCTCTTCAATAATATTTTTGCACCCACAGCCCAGATCGCTGTTCTGTTGCCAAACTCACGCAACCAGGAATATGAAGCTGATCATTTCGGGTTGAATTTTGCCGCCATGGCAGGTTACAACCCCAATGAGGCCATAGCTTTCTGGCAGCGTATGGCAGCCGCCGCCAACGGACAAAAACCACCTGAATTCCTGTCAACCCACCCATCAGACGAGAACCGTATAAACCGTTTGAAGGAGCTTATGCCCGAAGCACTGGGATATTATAAGCCAATAGGTAAGTAAATACGATATTTTAAGGCCAAAAACCCCGTCTGGTATGGAGTTTTTGGCCTTAAAGCTTTTAATTTTCGTGCAGATTGTTTACCTTTGCAGCCTGTCGGCCTGAGAAACTTAACTAACCAAACTGACCTATCACCTTAAACCTAAAGGTTTCCTTCATGAAGTGAATGTTTACTAACCATTACTACTTCTTTTTTAATCGTTAATTGCTAACAGCATATGAGTGCTCAAACATTACTTGAAAAACTGCAATTGCAGGATGAGAAAAATTTATTGATACAGGGACTTCCTTCTTCAATTGAAAAACAGTTTGCAAAGCTTACTTTCTCAAAAAATGTGACCCCGCTATTAAAGACCCGTAAAATAGATTTTGCATTGGTCTTTGCAGTAAGCCAAAGGCAATTGATAGATATTTTAAGAGATGTGATACCAGCCCTGGGACCCGATGGAAAATTCTGGATCGCTTACCCAAAACTTACTTCCAAAATTGCCAGCGACCTGTGCCGGGATAAGAACTGGGATTTTGTATCCGATTATGGTTTTGAACCGGTGCGTATGATTGCCCTGGACAATGTTTGGAGTGCCGCACGTTTCAAGAAACAGGATACCGGCGCAAAAAAAAAGTTAGCTTCAGCAGCGCAAATCCTGCACCCGGCATAGATTATGAAAAGCGCACAGTAATGGCGCCCGCCGGGCTTCAGCTCTTGTTGAACCAGCACAAAAATGCCTCCGATTTTTTTGACAATCTTGCATTTACCCACAAAAGAGAATACGTGGAATGGATCCTCAGCGCAAAAATGGATGATACCAGGCAAATACGCCTGCAGACAACACTGGAAAAATTAATAGCCGGTAAGAAGAATATCAATGAAAAATAAGAAACACCTGGTTGTGCTTTCCGGCGCCGGAATCAGCGCTGAGAGCGGCTTAAAAACCTTCCGGGACAGCGATGGCCTCTGGAACGGTTATGATGTGTACGAAGTGGCTTCACCACAGGGGTGGAACAAAAACCCGCAACTGGTGCTGGATTTTTACAATGCACGCCGCAGGGATGTGGCTGCGGCAGTTCCCAATGCTGCACATACAGGCCTGGCAGATCTGGAAAAGGATTTTGATGTAACCATCATTACACAGAATATAGATGACCTGCATGAAAGGGCCGGGTCTGCCCGGGTGCTGCACCTGCATGGCGAAATATTTAAGATGCGGAGCGTTGCTGATGAAAACGCTGTTTTTGAGATCAGGGGCGATATCAGCCTGGGCGATACTGCTCCGGACGGGGAACAACTGCGCCCCCACATCGTTTGGTTTGGGGAAGCAGTGCCCATGATGCAGAAAGCTGCTGCCATTGTGCAGGATTGCGATTATTTTGTGGTGGTTGGCACTTCCCTGCAGGTATACCCGGCGGCCTCCCTGCTGTATTATGCGCCGGCACAGCTCCCTAAATTCATCATCGATAAAAAAATACCGGTAACGGAAAGACAGCAAAACCTGCACATTATTGAATTGCCGGCAACAGCCGGTGTGCAGGAGTTAAAAAGGATTTTGAGCACAAAATAATTTACCCTTGCTTTGTTAGATCAAACCACTGCTTATGTACGAATATGAGAACTATACCGGATCGTCATTAATCGTTTTGTTGATGGTATTCTTATTGCTGCTGCCAACCATTTTTTACTTTATCAGTTTACAAAAGGCCCTGGAAGCAGTAAGCCCCGAAAACAGGATGATGCCACCCGGACAGGTATGGTTGTCACTGATCCCCCTGTTCAATTTTGTATGGATGTTCTTCGTGGTAAATAAGATTGCCGATTCCTTCCGGCTGGAATGTTATAAGCTGCAGATAAACACAACCGAATTAAGGCCCACGCAGGGTATCGGAAATGCCAAGAACATCCTCAGGCTATGTTCGTTCGTGCCGGTGATTGGCATTTTGGCTTCCCTGGGTTTTTTTGTTTGCTGGCTTCTGCATTGGATCAAGGTAAATGAATACAGAAAACTGATCCGGGATAATAAGGATAACTTCATGCTGGATGCAGAAAAAGGTGTTTTTCATGAACCGGGCTTATAGCAGGAAATTTAAACCAGGATTTGCCCGATAAAATCCCGGGCATTGTAAACAGGGATATCAGAAAAATAAAAATCGTTTGTATCTTCTGTGATGATCGCATCACACTTGTTGCCGAGGGCTGCGTAATATTCCATACCATCTTCAAAATCATTGACCTTTGGATTGTTCAAAGCCTGCGATACCTCCTTTTTTCCGGTGGAAGCAATGGTAATTTTTTCTGTCAGCAGTTTTATCTTTTTCCTGGCTGCCGCCGTTCCGCTCTTTTTTTCAGCAAAGTAAAAAGCTATGGCCAGGCAAATGGGGGAGGTGCATACCGTGAATTTTTTATGATCGGTCAGGCTAAGTATCCGGGCCGTGCAGGTAAATAAAGGATATTCTTTATTCAAAACCGAAACCAGGATATTGGCATCTAAAAATATCCTCATTTTTTGTTTTTAAAATATTCAGCTTTTAGTTCCTTATTTTTTTTGGCCCTGGTTTGGTATTCAACCTCACCTTCGGCCAGCATATGAACCCAATCGGAAATGGGCAGTTGTTCCAGTGACTGGTAATGGCTGCTGGTTACTTTACGCAATAAGAACTCCGTAAGACGAGAGAGGCTGATATTATTATCTTCTGCATATTGCTTCGCTTTTTTAATGATCGTTTCGTCGAAGCTGAGGGTGATCTTTGCGTCCATAAAACCGGTTTATACCACAAATATAATAATTTAATACGTATAAAACTTTATGTTTTTATTTAATGCTTTCGGTAAACTTTATACCGGCTAATTCCAGATGTTCCAACACCGGGGCATAAATTTCTTTCAGCGTGGGAATATGCAGTCCTCTTAGTTTCAGCGTATCATTCAAAATCAGTTTGGCGGCAATGCCCAGGGGCAGCCCCACTGTTTTTGCCATGGCAGTGCGCAAACTATCTTCTCCCTTTACCAGCAGGCAGCTTTTCAGGCTTTTTTGATCTCCGTTCAGTTCGTACTCAAATTCGTGGAGCATCACGATCATATCCTTATCTGCCGGTTCCATTTTCAGTTTTGTTTCCACCAGAAACTGCAGTATATCTGCGGATGTTTTTGCTGTGCCGGGAACAGCTGTTTCCTCAAACAAGCCCAGGTATTGGAGCATGGCCCTGTTATCTTCCGTAACGAAAGGCAGTACCGGTGCCGACCATCGGGCAAAGGTCAATCCTGTTGCATCAATATTATCCGTCTCGTTGGTTAGCCCGCTGTGTACGATCGCATTCCAGCCACTGAAGAAATCCCGGTGCCGTAAAGTGGTCCTGATAAAAGTAGCCGTGTCTGCCAGTTGGTAAGTAGGTATATAGCCCAGTGAATCGCGGTTGGGATAAAATGCCAGGTTTTGGAGCCCCTCAAATGAAATGGAATTGCTGCTGTCGAACAAATGCCCGTAATCAACCCGCTTTGTTTCGTTATTTTCTTTATAAACGGCCCCCGACTGTCCGGCCATCACAATATTGCGGGGGTTCCAGCTGATCTTGTAATGCCAGGGATTATCGTCACTTTCCGGCGCCACCAGTCCGCCGCAATGGCTTTTGAACGAGGTAATGTTGCCGCCATTCTCCTTTATCTCATTAATGATCTTCATGGCGCTCATATGATCGATGCCGGGGTCGAGTCCCATTTCGGCCAGGAACAGCAATTTGCGGTTGCTGATCTCATCCCGCAGGCTCTTCATCTTATCATCCAGGTATGAGGCGGTGAGCAAATGCTTCCGGTATTCCACACAATCTTTGGCCACCAAAAAATGCAGGGCAGGGGGCATCATGCTGATGACCACATGGGCTCTTTGGATCAATGCGCTTCTTTGATCTTCATTGGTAACGTCCAGCTGAACAGCCTCCGCAAAAGGGGAGTTCTTTGTCTTCAGTAATACCTGGTCACGGTTACTGTCGGCCACAATAAATTTCCAGTTGTTTTTTTCAGCTTCAATGATCAGGTAATCTATCAAAACCGTGGCCGATTTACCGGCGCCAATCAATACAATCGTTTTCAAGAAAAGAGATTTGGTGATTTGAAAATTTGATGATTTGGTGATTGATACGGAACTATAATATTCCTGATCACCAAAATATCATTTTTCGTGCAAGTTAGGAGGATTTGATGATTTGGAGATTTGAAGATTTGGTAATGATTAAGCAGGTTTTGATTTGGAGGAAGAGATTATTTTGGAAAGTACTTTTATGATGGAACTGCATTGTACAAGCAGATGATTACAATCTGCATAGCCATCAGAATTTTGGCACAATAACAACCAGTATTCAGTTTCATCGGCCTCTTTAGCAGCAATCTTAAGCTTATGAATAAAATCGGTTTTGCTTTCAGCGTTTTGAGCCTCTCTGACATTTGCGCCAATGCTGGTACCCGATTTTAGTAGTTGCCTTGCAATTACATACCTATGATCTTTCTCCAGCAGTTCAACATACCTGATCGTTTCCAAAGCAAATTTAAAACTCAGGTCAATGATCAGGTTTCCTGGCTTATTTGATTGCATAGGGTTATCTTTAGATTAAAATTTGGATGTATCAGTTAGTCAATTTACTAAATTAAACCCTAACCCCTCCAAATCACCAAATCACCAAATCTCCAAATTTTCAAATCACCAAATCCTTGTCCACAACCCCCCAAAATATGTGTACAAATACCCCTTAAAAACCCCCTCTTTTATGCGGAAAAACGGCCTTATTTCGGTACTTTCGCACACGATAAAAAATTATGGAAAATAACGACAATTTAAACGAAGAAAACCAGCCTTTGGAAGGGGGAGATACCGGCAACCGCGGCCGCATCATCCCGGTAAATATTGAGGAGCAAATGAAGACATCCTACATCGATTATTCGATGAGTGTGATCGTTGGACGTGCCCTGCCCGACGTACGTGACGGTCTTAAACCCGTTCACCGCCGGGTACTGTACGGCATGAATGAACTGGGCAACAACAGCAATAAACCCTATAAAAAATCTGCCCGTATTGTGGGTGAGGTGATGGGTAAGTACCATCCGCATGGCGACAGCGCCATCTACCAAACCATGGTGCGTATGGCACAGGAATGGGCCATGCGTTATACCATGATCGACGGACAGGGTAATTTCGGAAGCGAAGATGGTGACCCGCCGGCAGCTATGCGTTATACCGAGGTACGTATGGAGAAATTTGCCGAAGCCATGCTGGACGATATTGAAAAGGAAACAGTTGACTTTGGGCTAAACTTCGATGATTCCTTACAGGAACCAACCGTATTACCAACCCGGGTACCGCAATTACTGGTAAACGGCAGCAGTGGCATCGCCGTGGGTATGGCCACCAATATGATGCCGCACAACCTGAGCGAAGTGGTGGATGGCTGTGTTGCCTACATCGATAACAGGGATATCAGCTGCGAGGAACTGATCAAATATGTAAAAGGCCCCGACTTCCCCACAGGAGGCGTTATATACGGCTTTGAAGGGGTGAAGGAAGCCCTGCTTACCGGCCGTGGCCGGGTGGTGCTGCGTGGTAAAGTGGAGATAGAGACCACTAAAACAGGCCGTGAAAAGATCATCATCACCCAGGTGCCTTACCAGGTAAACCGTGATATGCTTACCGCCCGTATTGGTGAACTGATCAATGATAAGCAGATAGAAGGCATCTCTGATGTAAACAACGAAAGTAACAATAAGGAAGGCACCCGTATTGTGGTGGACCTGAAGAAGGATGCCGTGGCACAGGTTGTTATCAACCACCTGTACAAGCAAACCGAACTGCAAACCTCTTATGGTGTCAATAATGTGGCATTGGTAAGGGGCAGGCCCAAACTGCTGAACCTGAAAGACCTTATCAGCGAGTTCATCCTCTTCCGCCACGAAGTGGTGGTACGCCGCACCCAGTACGAACTGCGCAAGGCAGAGGAACGTGCCCATATCCTGGAAGGCTATATCATTGCGCTCGACAACCTGGATGCCGTTATCAAACTCATCCGTGAATCATCAACCCCGGTCATTGCACAGGAAGGACTGATATCACAATTCGGTATGACCGAGATACAGGCCAAAGCTGTACTGGAACTGCGCTTACAACGCCTTACCGGTATGGAGATCAACAAGATCAGGGAAGAACATGCCGAGATCATGAAACTGATAGAGCATTTGAAACTGGTACTGGCCAACGAGGATATGCGTTACGATATCATCAAAAAGGAATTGGCAGAAGTGAAGGAGAAATTTGGTGATGAGCGCAAATCCGAGATCGTATATGTTGGCGACGAGATCAATATGCTGGACCTGATAGAGGATGAGGATGTGGTGGTTACCATATCGCACCTGGGTTATATCAAGCGTACCTCAGCAGCCGAATACCGCCAGCAGCGCCGCGGCGGCCGTGGCGCCAAAGGCAGCAGCACCCGGGAGGAGGACTATATCGAAAAATTATTTGTGGCCAGCACGCACCATACCCTGTTGTTCTTCACCGAAATGGGCCGCTGCTTCTGGCTGAAAGTGTATGAGATTCCTGAAGGCGATAAAACCAGCAAGGGACGTGCACTGCAGAACATGATACAATTGCCGCCCGATGATAAAGTGCGTGCCATCATTGATGTAAAGAGCCTGGAAGAAGAAGAGTATGTGAACAACCATTACATCGTACTGTGCACCAAGCAAGGTATCATCAATAAATCAAGATTAAAAGATTTCAGCCGTCCGCGCCAGACCGGTATCAATGCCATTACCATCAAGGAAGGCGACCAGTTGTTTGGGGCCGAACTGACCGATGGCAACTGCGAGATCATGATGGCCGTGAAAAGCGGACGGGCCATCCGTTTCCCGGAAGAGAAAGTAAGACCAACCGGCCGTGGCGGTATTGGTGTGGCAGGTATTGATGTGGATGATGCCAATGATGAAGTGGTGGGCCTAATCTGCGTGAACAAGGAAGATAAAACAAGGACCGTGCTGGTGGTAAGCGCCAATGGGTATGGTAAACGTACACCGCTGGACGATGCTGAAACCGGAGAGAACAATTATCGTATCACCAACAGGGGCGGCAAGGGTGTAAAGACCATCAACGTAACTGAAAAAACAGGCGGACTGGTGGGCTTACTGGCCGTAACCGAAGCGGAGGACCTGATGATCACCTGCGTAAGCGGTATCACCATCCGTATGCCGGTGAACCAGATCAGCGAGCAGGGACGTGCCACCCAGGGTGTTAAACTGATACGGGTGGACGAAGGCGATGCCATTGCCGGGATTACCCAACTGGATGAGAATGAGGAAGCGCATGAGGTGGAAGGTATGGCCGGGGAGGCAGGCGACAATGGAATTGAAGGCACTGCCGGGGCAGAAGCTGAAACTTCGCCGGGAGAGGCTGAATAATATTAGCTATCGAGAAATGCAAGGGCCCGGTTAATTACCGGGCCCTTTTTTGTATCAGGCATCCCTGGTTTGGATGCTTATGAGGTAATTGAACAGGCTTACCTCGGTTGCCAGCGCCAGTTTTTTACGTAATCGATACCTGCTTACCTCCACGCCCCGTACAGAAATATTCATCAGCTGGGCAATTTCCTTGGTGGAAAGGTTCATACGCAGGTAGGCACAAAGCTTTACTTCATTGTTTGACAAATTGGGGTGCTTCTCTTTCAATGCACTGATGAAATCACTGTGTACCTTATCAAAATGATGGGTGAAGTTCTCCCATTCCTGGTCCATATAATCATCTTCACCAATAGACCGGATGATCTTTTTGATCTCGGCTTCCGCAGGATGGTTGCTGAGCGCTTTCATGAGCTGCGACAGGTCAGACTTCATTTTGTACACCAGTTCTCCTTTTTTTACCAGGTGCATGGCTGAAGAAGCCAGCTCCGAGTTTTTGAAATTGATATCGGCCTCCAGCTTTTCATTCCTTAATGCCACCAATTCCGTTTCGGACTTTGCTATTTCCAGCTCATGGATATAGCGTTGCTTTTTTTGCTCTTCTTCATATTTTTCCTGCTGCAGCCTGAATTTCTTTTCCTGCCACTTATAAAGCAGGAACAATGCACCCAGCATTAGCAGCACATAGATGGCTTTTGCCCACCAGGCAAGGTACCAGGGCGGCAATATCCTGAACGTGTAGCCTGCAATATCCGATTCGTTGCCAAGGTTGTTGCGGACCTTCACTTCAAAACTGAATGTTCCGGAAGGCAGGTTGGTATATTCCTTTTCTGTACGGGTGGTCCATTCGCTCCAGTTATTATCGTAACCTTTCAGCCGGTAACTGTATTCAAGGTTCGACTGGTTGCCAAAGAGGGTGGAAGCATATTCTATCCGCAGTGTTTTCCAGCGGTAGCTGATAGAGGCAATATGGTCTGCCGCTGACACTGAATCATTTTGAAAATAACCACCAAACAACAGGCTGTCTGTTTTATCGATGATCCGCACCGTTCTTATCTGCACAGATAGTTTGGGAATATTCTGCCTGTACTTGTTGTAGTTGATATGATAGAAGCCTTTTTCGCCGCCTAAAAAAATATTGTTCTCGTCCACGGCATAAATGAACTCAAACCCGCTGAGCATCTTATTGTTCAGTTCGGGTATTTGAATAACGGCCGGCTTTTGTTTGGAGAAATCGATCACCCCCAGGCTTTTTTCATGGATGAACCAGGTATTGCCATTGTTATCATCTTTAAGGTAACGGATACTTTGATTGCCCAGCAGTTGCTGGTAAAAAGCAGAGGGCTCAAAGGAATCCCTGGCTTTATTGTACACATAAATGCCCTTCTCGGTGGCCACCAGCAATTCATTCTTCACACTGTAGATATGATTGTTGAGCAGGGAGGGGAGGCCCCGGGTGGTGGAATAGGCAAAAGTGCTGTAGCCGCCGTCTGCATTCTGTATTATTTTAAAGACCCCGTGATAGGGATGCGATACCCATATCTGGTTGTCTTTATCGATCGTTACAAAACGTGAGGATTCATTAAAGCCCGGAATGGCTCCGGCAAAGCTGAACTGGCCGTTCGCAAAATTAAATATGCTCAGGCCTGTGTATCCGCCGCTCACGATCTGCTGTGCAGGGATATGGCTGGAAAGCGGTACAAAATTCCAGAAGCCCTTATTGACGGAAATGGGGTTGGCGTTGTTGTCTGTGATGGAGAATGCACCTTCATGATGACCCAGCAGCAAGCGGCCATTGATGCTGGCAAGTCCCCAGGTTTGGCCACGGGTATTGCCAACCGGGCTGAAACTGCCTTTGCTGAAACTGAGGTCGGGCACGGCCTGCAGCCCCACGCTGAATAACCCGTTGGAAGTGCCGAGGTACAGTTTGTTATCGTGTACAATGGCTGTATAACCCGATCCGTCCTGCAATAAGGGCTTTATCTGTTTGATCGGGCTGTTGTAGGTAACCAGGTCGATACCATTATCCAGGCCAAGCCATAAATTATGCTGGCTGTCGGAGAAAACACTCAGTACATTGTTGTTTTGCAGGCCTTCCGTTCTTGAAAAGCTCTGGATGATATTGCCCTTTGTATCCGTAATGTACACACCACTGTTGTTGGTGGCCAGGGCCACCCGGTTATTGCCCAGGGCAGTTGCTGCATAGATACGGTCGTTCTTAAAAATGCCATTGTTAACCGATTCCTGCACGGCAATCTTTCCGGCAAACAGGGTGTATAAACCGTTCTTTAAAGTGGTAAGCAGCAGGCTGTCGGTTCCCAGGGGCAGGATGGCCGTTACGGCATCGCCGGCCGGCAAACTGTTCATCGGCGAAACGGGGTTCCAGATATCATTGTCAAACCGGAGCATACCGGCCTGGTAATCCTGTGCATACAGATGGCCGTTGCAAAAACCAAGGAAGGCCCATTCAAAGGGGGCATTGTAAACCAGGGCCGATTTTTCCGTGAACCGGAATATCCTGCTGGCAGAACGGAAGAAGGTATAGCCTTTATAGCAAACAATATCCCATACATCGCCAAAAGACCTGTCTTTTACCGGTAGCAGGTTTACCAGGGAATGATATTGCAGCCTGCCATTGTCGTCGGGAGAGAAATAGCCCATCTCATCCTGGCCACCGGTGTATATTTTTCCATCCGGGGAAATTTCCACCGAGCGCACAATGGTACGGTTGGGCAGGGGATGGTTGTTCCAGTATTTACCATCAAAACTCAGCAGCCCCTCATTATTGGCAAAGTAAACGATCCCATTCTTATCCTGCCTGATATCCCAGTTTTGAAGGCCGGCCTTATAATCAGGCTTGGCATAATTGATAATATCCGGAAGGCCAATCGTATTCTGACAAATGGCCTGCAGGGGCAATACAAGAAAAATTAGCAACCGTTTTATCATTCTTCCCAAATATTGAAATGAAGTTAGACAAAATTATTGTGACGTAGTAATGAAGTAGTGTTGTAGTAGCAAATTAAGCAGTTTTATACTTATTGATGTAGTAATGACGTGGCAAATAATTTTAATGCTGTAGTGGGCCAAATTACATTTACATTCAGAAATTCTGCGATTTTTTTTATTTACTAAAACAAGCGCTATATGAAATTAAAGAACTGTTTAACGTGTCTGAGCATACTGCTTGGCGCTCTTTTCCTCCACCCGGCCTTCGGGCAAAACCTTACAGCCACGGGTACTGTAAAAAGCAAGACCACCGGCGACCCGGTAGTTGGTGCCACTGTCAGCCTGCAGGGCTCGGCCTCCAGCACAACAACCGATGCCAGCGGAAAGTTCAGCCTTTCGGTACCCAAAGGTGGCAAACTGTCCATCAGCTCCGTTGGTTATGCCACGGAAACCGTACAGGTAAACAAGGCCGGCAACCTCATCATTTTGATGGAAGAAGCCAGCAAGAACCTGGATGAAGTGGTGGTAGTGGGCTATGGAACCCAAAAAGTAACCAAGGTATCTGGTTCCATTTCCGGTGTTAAGGCCGAAACCATCGCCAAGCTGAAGCCTGTAAGGGTGGAAGATGCGATCCAGGGTGCCGCCGGTGTAAATGTTATCCAGAGCGGTTCGCCCGGGGCGGCCCCGCTGATCCTCATCAGGGGTATCCCTTCTTACCGCAACAACGGGCCGCTGGTGGTGGTGGATGGTGTGCCGCAAACGCAGGCCGACCTCAACTCCATCAATCCCGGCGACATTGAGAGTGTGAGCGTGCTGAAAGATGCAGCCACGGCAGCCATTTACGGCGTTAGCGGCGGTAACGGGGTGGTGATAGTGACCACCAAGGCCGGACGCAAGAACCAGAAAACAGAATTTAACCTGGTAAGCACTTATGGAATCCAGGAAGTGGCCAATATCGTTCCGGTACTCAATGCATCGGAATATGCGGCCATCATCAATGAAGGAAGTACCGTTTCGGGCGGCAATATCGTGTTCCCCGATCTGTCGGTTTTGGGCAAGGGCACCAACTGGCAGAAAGAAATATTCAAACAGGCGCCCATCCAATCGCATAATATCACGGCCAAAGGCGGCTCCGAAAGGGTAACCTACTTTTTATCGGGCGCCTATTTAAGCCAGGGCGGTATTGTGGGCGGTATCGATAAATCTAAATTCAACCGTATAAACTTTACCTCCAATATTGCATTTGACCTTACCTCCAAACTCAAATTCATCCTGAATGCCAATTACGTGAACCTGAGTTCGAAGGGCATACAGGAAAACTCCTTCAACAGCATCATCGGCAGCGCCCTTAACTACGACCCTACGGTGCCGGTGTACAACAATGCACCCAATACAGTTGGCCAGTATGGTTTCAGCAACCTCTTGTTATCAGAGGTATTTAACCCGCTTACCAAACTGGAGAATACCTACAATAAGAACGTGGGCAATAAACTCTACGGCAAGTTTGAGCTGCAGTACGAAGTGATCAAAAACCTGAAACTGAGCACCCGCTTCGGATATACCAAGTACGACGGTAACGCCAAGTCGTTTACCCCGCTGGTTTTCTGGGGGCTGAATAACGTGGACAATTCCATGAACGCCGACGGAACCACTGTTTCGGGCAAGCACAACAGTGTGGCGCAGGAAAAAGCCAACTACAACCAGTTTACTTATGAGCTGTTTGGAACCTACAATTTCAAACTGCTGAAAAACCATTCCTTTGATGTGACAGCCGGTTTCTCCATGGCCAAATCGAGCGGCAATACCGCCGGTACCAGCAGGCAGGACGTGCCTTTCAACAGCTGGGAATTTGCTGATTTCACATCGGCCACCGGCAATAATTCGTCCACCAACCTGAATGCAAGCACCGGTTATTACTACCAGTACGAAAAAAGAAATGCTTCGCTGTTTGGCAGGATCAACTACGATTATAAAGACAAATACCTGGCTTCTGTAACCGCACGCCGCGATGGCTCCACCTCGTTTGGTAAAGACAATAAATGGGGTGTATTCCCGTCGGGCTCTTTGGGCTGGGTGGTTAGTAAAGAGAATTTCTTCCATTCCAAATTCATCGACTTCCTGAAAGTACGCGGCAGCTATGGTTCGCTGGGAACCGATAATATCACCCCGCAGGACCGTACCATACTTACCGATTACCTGGCTTCACTTTACGGAACCGGTAACAGTATTGGCTACACTTTTGGCAACAATTTCATTTCAGGCTCCACACTCGGTTCTATCGGCAACGAAAGGATAGGATGGGAGAAGCAACTGCAGCTGAACGTGGGATTTGATATGAACTTCTACAAGAACAAATTCAACATTGCAGCCGATTACTACCAGAAGAACACCAAAGGGCTCATCTACCAGCCATCGGTATCAACAGTGATACTGGGCGGTTTGCCGGCACCCTTCGATAATATCGGCTCCACCAAAACAAGCGGTGTGGATATTACCCTGGGCTACAACAGCAAGATCGGTAAGAACTTAAAAGTATCCACATCTGCAACCTTTACCACCGTTAAGAACCTGGTAACCGGCACCAACAATGAAGGCACGGCCCGTAATGTGGGGGGTGGTTATTTCAACGGACAATCGCAAACCGTTACTGTTTTTGAAAAAGGTAAAACACCTTATTACTACTATGGTTACAAAACCCTGGGCCTGTTTCAGACAGAAGCAGAAATTGCCGCCAGCCCCAAACAGGCAGGCGCACAACCCGGCGATATCAAATTTGCCGACCTCAACGGGGATGGCGTGATCGATGCCAAAGACCAGACCCAGATCGGTAACCCATTCCCCAAATTCACTATTGGATGGAACCTGAACCTGGAGTACCGCAACTTCGACCTGTCGGTACTCACTTACTCCTCTTATGGCAATGATGTGTACCGTGCACTGGAAAGAAATGCCAACTACAGCAATAAGTTCAGGAGTGTGCTGGACAGGTGGACTGGCCCGGGCAGCACCAATGATGCCCGTAACCCCAGGTATTCTTTCACCGATCCCAATAACAATGCCCGAGTATCCGACAGGTATGTGGAAGATGGTTCCTTCATCAAAATACGAAACATACTGCTGGGTTATAATTTTCAGCTGAAACCCATCAAAAAGGTATTCAGGTCGCTCAGGCTGTATGCCCAGGTGAAGAATGCATTCACTTTCACCAAATACAGCGGCTTCGATCCTGAGATCAACGCAGGCTTATCCGATGTGGGTATCGACCGCGGCGCTTATCCGCAGGCAAGGACCTATTCGGTAGGACTGGATGTTAAATTTTAATTCATGCTTAAAAAAATTATGATAATGAAAAGTATAACAACAAAAATAGCAGGCGTACTTCTGGCAGGTTTGCTGTTCAGCTCCTGCGAAAAATGGGTTGAATATGACCCCAAGGATGATTTTAAGATAACCGACCAGGAATATTTTAAAAGCGAGGCCGACTACCGTGCCGCCGCTGTGGGCGCTTATGCACCCCTGCAATGGCTGAACCAGGTGGTGCCTGTGGGCGATATCATTTCCGATAACTCGGTAACCGGCGGCGAAAGCGCTTCGGATGTACTGTCGCTGCAGCAGATCAATAATTTCACACACAATTCGGTTAACAGCACCACGGCCGATCTGTGGCAGGCCTGTTATGAAGGCGTGAACCGGGCCAACTACATGCAGCAGTATAAAGACAAGAACCCGTCTGGCCAGTCCATCACCTTCGTGGGCAAGGATGCCCTTTATGGCGAGGTTTATTTTGTGCGGGCCTACTACTATTTCACCCTGGTGAAAATGTTTGGCGGCGTGCCCTTGTTTACCGACAGGCGGCTCACCCTGTCTGACCAGAACAATATACAAAGGGCCACTGCAGCTGATGTGTACAAACAAATAGAGACCGACCTCACCAATGCCATCGCAGTGTTGCCATCGGTGCAGGTGGAGAAGGGCAGGGCCACCAAATATGCCGCACAGGCATTACTGGGCAAAGTGTACCTGTACCAGAACAAGTTTGCACCTGCAGCGGCCATGCTGGACAATGTGATCAACAGCGGGGCCTTCAGCCTGGTGTCCGATTTCAATTCCATCTTTTTGCCCGGCGGCGAGAACGGGCCTGAGTCTGTTTTTGAAATTCAGTATTCCAATGGCTCTGCCACTTACGACTGGGGGCATGTAACCCGCGGACAGGGCAACTATGCCGTGCAGCAATGCGGTGTGCGTGGCCTCAACGGAAGCGCTGCCATGCCATATAACCCGGGCTGGAGCACCAACCTGCCTACGCAGAACCTGGCTGCAGCTTATGCACCCGGCGATAAAAGAAAGGATGTGACCATCCTGGACATTGAAGCCTATAAGAATGCCAACCCCGGTTTTAATATCACCTACCAGGTGGCGCCTTACCAGAACACCGGCTTATACAACCAGAAATATTTACCCCGCAAGGGCGAAACATCGGGCCAGGTGGAACTGAACTATTCCAACAACTACCGCACCATACGCTATGCAGATGTGCTGCTGATGGCTGCCGAAGCATACAGCAAATCGGGCAACGATACCAGGGCACAGAACTACCTGAACCAGGTACGCCGCCGTGCTTTTGGCGACCTGCTGCATGATATCACGGCAACCGGCACCGCATTGTACGATGCCATTTTAGCCGAAAGGAGACTGGAACTGGCCATGGAAGGAGAGCGCTTCTTCGACCTGGTAAGGACCGGCAAAGCCGCTGCCGTGCTGGGCCCGCTGGGCTTTGTACAGGGCAAGCACGAGCTGTTCCCGATACCGCAGGGCGAAGTGGACCTGGCAGGTTTAGCACAAAATCCCGGTTACTAATCATAAACCATCTAAAACATAACGATCATGAATGCTATCAAATATTTCTGCAGCGCTTTGCTGATGCTGGTGATGCTGGCAGCCTGCAATAAGGTGAATACAGATGATGTATCCTTTGTGGATGCAGCAGCTGCACCGGCCAAATTATCGGTGATGTTCGATATAACTCAGAACAATACCGGCCTGGTAACCATCACACCCAATGGCGAAGGCGCCATCTATTACGATGTGTACTTTGGCGATGCCACTACCGCACCGGTTACGGTGAATGCCGGCAAGTTTACCACACATATCTATGCCGAAGGCGTATATAATGTAAAGATCGTGGGGCATGCGGTGAACGGTAAAACAACCGAGTTCATACAAAAGCTCACCGTATCTTTCCGTGCACCTGAGAACCTGGCCGTGAATGTGGCCATCGACGGCGCCAACAACTTTAAAGTGAATGTTTCTGCCACGGCTTTGTACGAAACCTTCTTTAAGGTTTTCTGGGGCGATGTGCCCAATGAACCCGGACAATCCTTCCTGGAAGGACAAACCGCCAGCCATGTTTACGCCTCTGTAGGTACCTATACCGTAAGGGTAGTGGCTTACAGCGGGGGAGCAGCCACCACCAGTTTTACCACTACGGTTACCATTGTGGATCCCGTTTTATTGCCCATAACCTTTGAATCGCCCACTATTAACTATGCCTTCACCAATTTTGGCGGCGCCACTGCCACCAAGATCGCCAACCCGCAGGTAAATGGTATCAATACCAGCGCCAATGTGGGCCGCATGGTAAAGGGCGGGCCCGAAGTATGGGCCGGAAGCTTCCTGACCCTGGGCAATCCCATCGATTTTTCGGTGAACAGGGTGTTCAGGATGAAAGTATATTCTCCCCGCATCGGCGCCAAAGTGCTGCTGAAGGTGGAGAACCTTACCAACGGCGGTATCTTCTTCGAAAAAGAAGTGCAGACCACGGTGGCCAATACCTGGGAAGACCTGGCCTTCGATTTCCGCACCATCAACACTTCCAATGCTTACAGCAAAGTGGTACTGATATTCGACCTGGGAACCGTAGGGGACGGATCGGCCAATTTTACCTGGCTCTTCGACGATATACGCCTGGTGAACCAGATGCCTGTGAGCCTGCTTGACCTGCCCGTTACCTTTGATGTGCCCGGTGTTAATTATGAAGTGACCGATTTTGGCAACAACCAAACCGTGGCTGCCACCGACCCCACCAACGGGGCCAATAATGTGAAGAAGACCACCAAGGTAAACGGCGCCGAAACCTGGGCCGGTACCACCATTGGCGCAGGCTTTACCAGCAACCTGCCTTTTACCGCCACCAAAACACAAATGAGTGTGCGTGTGTACTCACCGGCTGCCGGTATACGCATAAGGCTGAAAGTGGAAGACCGCAACAACAGCGCCCGCTCGGTGGAAACCGAAGCCATGACACAGGCTGCCAATACCTGGGAAACCCTGGTATTCGATTTCAACAACCCCTCGGCAGGTACGGCCGCACTTAATTTAAGCTATACCTACA
Organism: Ferruginibacter sp.; assembly: GCA_044226725.1. GTDB lineage: Bacteria > Bacteroidota > Bacteroidia > Chitinophagales > Chitinophagaceae > Ferruginibacter. Next base: position 450,661 of record JBGAGM010000006.1, read on the forward strand.
ATATGGCTTCCATCTTCTTCGATTTTGGAAATGCCGGCAATGGCAAGGTATTCTATTGGGACGATGTGAACTTTTTGGCCACCAATACCACGCCCAATTACCTGGCCCTGCCCATCGATTTTCAGTCAACCACCTATCCATATTCATTCGTGAATTTTGGCGGCGCCACAGCTACTGTGGTAAACAACCCCAATGCTTCCGGCATCAATACCAGCAGCAAAGTGGGCAAGATGGTAAAGGGCGCACCCGAAGTATGGGCCGGCAGCTTTTTGGAGCTGGTGAACCCCATCAACTTCAACGTGCTTAAAACCTTTAAGGTAAAAGTATATTCACCCAGGGTGGGGGCCAAACTGTTGCTGAAAGTGGAGAATTCCACCAATGGCGGTATCTTCTTCGAGAAGGAAGCCACCTGCACCACGGCCAATACCTGGGAGGAGCTGACCTTCGATTTCTCGGCCATCAATGTGGGCAATGCCTACTCCAAAGTGGTGCTCATTTTCGACCTGGGCACGGCCGGCGACGGATCGCCCAACTATACTTTCTATTTCGACGACATCAGACTTAATTAATTTTAAAATAACTGTATCATGATAAAGAATAACATCTCAAAACTGCTTGCCATCCTCTTTACGGCGGTAGCATTCAGTGCCTGCAAAAAAGCAGAATATAGTTTGGGAGATATCATAGCCCCGTCTAACCTGGTGCTTAGCACCACGGTGGTGGGTACCGATGCTGCCAATCCCTTTGGCAACGGAACCGGCAAGGTGGATATCAGCATCAAGGCCGATAATGCCATTACGTATAAGATAGATTTTGGCGACGGCAACGCACCGCAAATGGTTCCTTCCGGCGTTATCACTTACAAATACGGCGCACCCGGCACAGCAGAATACAATATCACCGTTAATGCCATCGGCACGGCAGGGGCCACCAGCACCATCACCAAAAAAGTGAAAGTGTTTGTGAACTTCACCATCCCGGCCAATATACTCAGCAACCTTACCGGCGGCAGTTCCAAAACCTGGCAGACCGACCATGATGCGCCCGGCCATTTCGGTGTGGGGCCCAACAACGAGTTTGCGCCCATCTGGTATGCAGCTACGCCCAACTCCAGGGAAGCCTGTGCATACGATGATGATATCACGTTCTCCAAAGATGCCAACGACAATGTTTCGCTGTCGATAGATAATAAGGGTGCATCCTTCTCCATCGGCGCTGCCACCGGCTTCTACGGTGTTAGTGGCGGCGATGGATGCTATGGCATCAGCACGGGCGGTGTACGCAGGCTCACGTTCATGGATGCCACATCAGGCTCCACGGCAGCGCAGTCAACCCGCATCCAGTTTACCGTTCCGGGCAACGGAATCATTAACTTTGGAACCGGCGGCACCACCTACGAAATACTGTCAATATCAGCAACCCAGTTGTACCTGCGCAATATTGGCGCCGACGGTAACTCCTGGTACCAGAAGCTGATAAAGAAGTAATGAAGAAGTTCATTGAATTCATATTTTAACGCCAGGATAGTATCGAAAAAGATCATTGAAGAAGTAAGAATTGGTTGCTTTCCGGGCTGAGCCTGGAAAGTTTATTAGCCACGAAGACACGAAGACACAAAGAAAATGGCGAAGCATTTTCCACTTCGTGTCTTTGTGCCTTTGTGGCTAAGTTCAATCGCCCCGGCGATAAATTACCAGCCAAGAGGAAGCAAAGAAAATAGTGAATAAGATCTTTTAATAAACAGGAACTGGTTAGTATTCCAGGCTTCGCTAAGAAAATTAATTAGCCACGAAGACAGGAAGACACAAAGAAAATGGCGAAGCATTTTCCACTTCGTGCCTTTGTGCCTTTGTGGCTAAGTTTAATCGCCCCGGCGATATGCATTCAAAAATGCTTATTGAATTGTAACAAGTAAATAACAGTCATTCAAAATTTTAAAATACGCAACATGCAATTAATAAAAAACGCACTCAAACTCTGCTTCCTTTTTATACTGGCAAGCGGTTGCAGTAAGGGAAATTCGGGCACGGGGGGAGGCAGCACATCCGTGGCCCCCACCAACCTGGTGGTTACTGCCACGCCCAGCACGGATGGCAGCGGCAACGTGGTATTTACCGCCACGGCCACCAATGCCGTAACCTATATTTATGAATACGGCAACGGGGTAATACAAACCGTACCGGGCGGACTGATTACCTACCAATATACCACCGCCGGTAATATTACCTACACGGTAAATGTAACGGCCAGGAGCAGCTCGGGCCTCAGCATCAGCAAATCCATACAGGTTACGGTAAATGTGGTGCCCTCCGGCGCCAGCACCCTGGTGTTCAGCGATGAATTTAATACCGATGGAGCGCCCGACCCGGCCAAATGGGGCTACGATATTGGCACCGGCAGCGGCGGATGGGGCAATAACGAGCTTCAGTACTACACATCCCGCCCGGAAAATGCCATTGTGCAGGGCGGCGTTTTAAAGATCATTGCCAAAAGGGAGAATTATATGGGCAGCACTTTCACTTCGGCCAGGCTGCTTTCCAAAGGCAAGTACAGCTTTAAATACGGCAGGATAGAAGTAAGGGCCAAATTCCCGACCGGCGTGGGCACCTGGCCCGCCGCCTGGATGCTGGGCGATAATATCGGCACTGCCGGCTGGCCCGATTGCGGCGAAATTGATATTGTGGAGCACCTGGGCCGCGACCTCAATAAGATCTACGGCACCCTGCATTATCCCGGCCACTCGGGTGGCAGCGCCAATGGCGCCACCATTATGATTCCCGATGCAACCACGGCCTTCCATACTTATGCTGTGGAGTGGACGCCGGCCACGGTGAAGATCTATGTGGATGCACAGCTGTACCATACAGTAGCCAACTCGGCAGCACTGCCATTCAACCAGAACTTCTTTATATTACTGAACATGGCCATGGGCGGCAATTTTGGCGGGGCGGTTGACCCTTCGGTCAATGGCGCTACGTATGAAGTGGATTATGTGAGGGTGTATCAGTGATTGGGTGTGGGATGTCGAATGTGGAATTTGGAATGTCGAATATCGAATTTGGAATGTCGAATTTGGAATATCGAATGTGGAATGTGGGATGCAGCGTTTTATTGTCTGTGTTATAAAATGAAAAAGTCAGGGTGCTGGTTGCATCCTGACTTTTTAGTTTTTTTTATTGGTTAGGGCAGTGTGGTAAACGTTAGTTCATTTCCATAAACCACGCCGCTTACTGTTCGTAAACAGGCCCTTACATGGAAAGTAGTATTGGGCGGTAAAGGGCTCACGTCGCGGCTATAGACACCCACTGGGCTGCCGGCGGAGGTATACATGCCATCCTTTTCAAAGCTGGGATTTGCATTAATATCGATAACCACACCCCAGTTTAGTATAGCCTGGTTGCCCGGGCTGATCACATCGCCACCCAGGGTAACACTGTTGCGGGTAATAGCAGTTGGGGTAAGTGTGATCAGGGCAGGTTGTACCGCCTCGTCGCTTTTAGAGCAGGCTGGTAAAAACAGGGCGATGCCCAATATGCAGCAAGCCATCATGGATCTAAGGGATATGTATGTTTTCATGTGTGGTTGGTATGTAGTTTAATATTTGACTGGTTTGGTGCTACCTTAAATATAGTTCAACACCGGGTAATATCAAAGCATTTGAGAACAATTGCCGGTCAGGGAATTGATTTAATGAAATAGCCGCAACATGCCGGGTATTGGGTAAAGGGCAGGGAATTGTTTGGTTCCCGGGGGCGAGATATAGTTGGCTTCAGTTTGTTAATGACAGGGTAAAGCTAAAATATTCTATTTAACATAATGTTAATTATAAGCTAATAATGAAACTGGAAATAATTGATTATCAGGCTATAATCAAGTGTATTGTGTAAAATTCCAGTAGGCTATCCCTGATTATTGTATTCCTTATTTGGTATACTATATGTATAAAAAGCGGTGACAAACCGGTTAATTTTCAAAGTAAGCTTTCCATCGCTTTTTTGGCCCGCAGCATCCTCAGGAAGCGGTTATAATCTGCAGGGCGCCGGCCTTGGGGATCACCTGTATCAACCGGTTGCTCAGTGGCTCGCCGAATTCAATAGCCAGGGCCAGCACCAGGCTATGGCAATCCGGCAGACCAGTATAATTTTTAAGTTGCAACTGAATTTCCCTTGCAGCTACCGGCTCTTTGGCCACATACCAGTCGCTGCTGATATGGTCTGGTGCATACGTAACCGGTGCCACTGGCCGGTATTCTGCCCCGCCAGCCCCGCTGTATTCAAAATCGGCAATTACTGCCAGCAATGCGGTAAACCGGTACAGTTTAAACTGGCCTGGTGCTTTAAAATTCACGCCCGTGACCAGCGCCGGCAACTGCAGGCTCGCATGTCCGCCAGCCCTGTCGATATTCCCGGTTAACGGCTGTCGCAGTACGGTACTCAGCAGCAGGTTCTTGTTAAGTTCAAAACCCTCCAGGTACTGCCGGGTCTCCGAAAAACGAACCGCCCTTTGTCCCCATTCATTTATCCCGTCCATATCGGCCAGTGCCCGGGTGAATTTATTGATATGGCCTACCGAACCCGCCGAAATATGCTTCACCGGGTACAAGGCATCCCGCAGGGCCTTTGCAGCCGTCGAAGCCCCCCCAAATTCCCGGTTATTAAACCGGGTGTTCTCAAATGCCGCGCCTTTTTTTACCTGTTTAGCCGACGGGCCTCCTTTGGTGCGCAGTACGATACCCCCAGTAGCTTTTGACCGGTAAGCCGAAATATTACCCAGTTTGCCGGTAAAACCCAGGTCTCCTGTTAATCTTGCCATAGTTGATTATGTATTAAGTTTATGAATAGACATGTTTAATCCGGGTTTATTCCGTATATATCCTGTGTTTTACCCGGTTCCCATAAATCGGGATATATACGGGATATATACGGGACATACACGGGATATATACGGGATATCTACGAGCAAAAGCAGTACCAATAAGCATTTCATCCCAATTTTAAGTGCTTGCTGCCCCGGCAACCACTACCCTTCATACATTTTAAAAATGCTCTAGATATCAATTCTTCGCCCGATAGTAAAACTATTTTCAATACAAGTTAACTATAATAAACGGAAAAAGAAAGCCCTACTGGTAGGATTTTTATGGAGCTGCCGGTCGTGTATGGGCTTCCCCGCCATGGTTCCTCTTGCCGTTGTTGGTGTTCGTGCCGCTGGCACTGGGTGCGCTGGCATTGGAGCGCAGGCAATCACCAACAAATCACCAACAACCAGCATACCTGCCCTGGTTCCTGTGTCACGAACCATACTTCCCCCTGCTGCCACTCCCCTTTTAAATTGTGAAATTTTTAGGGGCAAAAAATATCCGCCTCCCCCTTTCTTTTGATGATAGTTATATATATTAGAGTAATTATTCAACCCTTATGCAAAACTGTATGTGACTGAGGGAGGGCAACGCCATATCACAGCGCATACCAAAAAACGATACCCTTGAATGGAAACAATTACCCTGAAAGCTATGCTGCACCGGCGGCAGGAATGCCTTGCTATCTGTTTTGACAAACACCCCCCCCATTGAAAAGGCGCTGCGCAAACTGAAAGAAATTAAATGGAGTAAAACCCATCATTGCTGGTACCTGCCGCTTAGCAAAAAGCAATTATACCTCACTGTTAGCTGCTACCCAACACCTGGCCGTTATAAGCAATGAGGAACTGCGGCAGTACCTGGAACGTAAAAAGCAGGTAAGCGCTACCCTGCCCGGGCCGGAACAGGGAACTGATAATATACCACAACGATCAGCTATAATGCCTGCATCACAAATGCCGGTATGGAAACTCAGCAGTGCAAACCTGGCTGCACTTGAAAGTTTTGTACAGTTACTGCAGCTGAAGGCATACAGCAAAAGTACTATCCATACTTACCGGAACGAGTTTATCCAATTACTGAAGTTGCTGAAAGGCAGGCCTGTGGATTCACTTACACCCGACGACCTGAAGCGTTATATGCTGTATGTGCTGGAAAAAGAAAAACTAAGTGAGAACACGGCACACAGCCGGCTGAATGCACTGAAATTTTATTTTGAGCAGGTGCTGGGGCGTGAGAAGTTTTTTTGGGAGATACCGAGGCCGAAGAAGCACATTCAATTACCAAAGCTGCTTAACGAAAAAGAGATTCAAAAGTTATTTAATTCGCTGACTAATAAAAAGCATAAAGCGATGTTGTTTACAGCTTACAGTGCCGGGCTGCGTGTGAGTGAAATTGTAAATCTGAAAATAGCTGATATTGACAGCAGGCGCATGCAGATTTTTGTGGCCCGTGCCAAGGGCAAAAAAGACAGGTATGTAAACCTGAGTCCGGTTTTGCTTGATATTTTAAGAAATTACCTTACGGCTTATAAACCCAGGCCCCTAATTTACCTGTTTGAAAGTGATCAAACCCGGCAGGCGTACCCCACACGCACCGTACAGCAAGTATTTTCGAATGCTAAAGATAAGGCGGGAATAAAAAAAGAGGTGGGAATACATAGCCTGCGGCACAGCTTTGCCACCCATTTACTGGATAAGGGCACCGATATACGATATATAAAAGAGCTGCTTGGTCATTTTGATATTAAGACCACAGAGCGCTACCTGCATGTAAGCAAAAAACAGCTGATAAATATAGTAAGTCCTTTTGATGATCTTTGGAACAGTGAACAAATTGACTGGTAATTATAAAAGTAATTGCGGTTTTGCTGAATTAATTATACATTTAACATTTATGATTGTCATTTATAATTTAAAAGGTGCTTTTGTACTAAAAAGTGTAAACATTATAATAAATTGTAAATGTCATTGATGCTATAAACAATACAAAATGTATAACGCTAACCAGTTGAAATTCAATGATGTTTTGTTTTGTTAACTTGCGTATAATAGCATAAATACTAGTGTTGTGCGTCACTTTAGAGAAATCTCGTTCACCTTTAAAATTTCTTGACTTTTATTAAATCGACAATACATCGTGACTGAAAACCAAAACACATTTACACTCGACAAAAATATCTGGACACAGGACGATTATGAACAAAT
>JBGAGM010000007.1:0-425133 GCA_044226725.1 Ferruginibacter sp.
ACAGCCGCTTGACCTGAGCATTCCGGAAAACAAAATCATGCTGGCTTTTTATCTGGCAGCACCGGAAGTGGAAAACGATCGAAGGGCTTTGAATGTAATTGTAGGTATGCGCCGGGCAAAGAAAGAAGGTCGTTGGATGGCAACTGCTCCGAAGGGTTACAAGAATGTTCGGATTGACAATAAGCCAACAATAGTACCCAGCGAAGATGCTAAGCATGTGCAATGGATATTTAATGAAATCAATAAAGGTGTGTTGGCTCCCGATCAGGTAAGAAAGGAAGCCAATAAAAGGGGCTTTGAAGTCAGTCGCAGTTATTTCTGGACAATGATCCGCAACCCGATTTACTGTGGTAGGATATTTATTCCTGCTTATAAAGAGGAAGAAGCGCATTATGTAAAGAGTGTGCATGAAACCTTAATCAGCGAAGAGCTGTTTTACAACGTGCAGGATATCCTGAACGGCAAGAAGCGGATGACTGTCGCCAGCACCAAACAGAAAGATGAACTGCCGCTCAGTGGTTTTCTTATTTGCGCCAAATGCGGTGGCCAATTAACCGGCAGTGCATCCAAGGGAAAATACCAACGGTACTTTTATTATCACTGTCAGCCGGGATGTAAGGAACGTTTCCGTGCGGATGATGCCAATGAAAAACTGGTAGCCAGGTTGCAGGTAATTTCTGCAAAGAAAGAAGCATTGAAATGCTACCGTACTATTCTTGAAAAGGAACTCAAAAAATCTTCGAAAGAAAATACAGGCGATAAGCAAAAGATACTTGCTGAAATAAACAAGAATATGGAGCGCATTGACCATGCCCAAAAACTGATGCTGGACGGTCAGCTGGACATTACCGAATACCGTTCAATCAAACAGAAATTTGAAACCGTAATAAAAGCACTGGAAGCGGAAATGAAACCACAGGTATCAACTACCAAAGATTATAAGCAATATCTCGACTTTGGCTTCAACCTGCTCCAGAACATAGACAGGGTGTATGTTTCAGGCAATACGCAACTCAAATCGCAAATACTGAGTTCGATACTGGCCGAAAAACTGGTTTTCGAAGAAAAAACCTATCGAACTCTTGTGTATCACGAAGCCCTTGCCCTCATACTCAATACCAGCAAGGCTTTGGACAAAAATAAAAGAGGACAAACTGCTGCTAATAGCAATTTGTCCTCTCTGGTAGCCCCGACAAGAATCGAACTTGTATCTAAAGTTTAGGAAACTTCTATTCTATCCATTGAACTACAGGGCCAAAATTTGGATGGCAAAAGTAGCAATTTGTATTTTAATATCCCGATTATTTTTATGATTTCTGCCTGCCACCAGCCTCTTTTACCTGTTCAGTATCTTGGTAAGGAAGGTATAAATTAAAATAGTTCACAAATCGTTAACATGGTTTACAAAGCACCCTGTTTAGTTTTGCCGGCATGTTGAATTGCGCAATCATTTTACTGCAAGCTTTTCTGTCGCTGCTGTTGCCTGCGCATAAACCCGTGTCCGGGGATTATTTTTCATCCGCACCAGATTGTTCTGTCATTGCTCATGGTACCGGCCCTGTCAGCCTTCTTGAAAACAGTAAGCAGGATAACCGGGTTGGTATTATTACCGACAGCCTTGCCGATGATGATGCCTTTGTGGAAGAAACCGATAACGATGAAGTTCACAATGAGAACACACAGCAATCAACCGGTAAAAAAAGATTCAGTACGGCAATTCAGGCCGGGGCCTGTTACCATGAGCCTTGCAAAAATTACCAGCCCGGCAGGCCCATTACTGCCGGAGATCCTTTGCTGCCGGCAGGCGGAACATCGCTCCTTGTTTTTATAAGCCAATACCGCCTATAGCATTTTCACTGCAGGCAAAGTTTTTTACCATCCTGCAGCCCCCTCTTTCTTTCTATTGTAATCACGCTGATGCATTTCCCGTCAGCAGTATCTGATTGCATTGGGCCACAACCTTTTTTAAGCTGGTGATCAGCAATGCAAAACACAACATACCAGCATACCATTAAACCATCATTTTATGAAGTTAACTTCCCTTCTTACCGGCTTGTTCTTTGTACTGGCCTTCAGCGCCTGTAAAACAAAAGCCATTGAACAAAAAGAAACCCCGAGAATACCAGCCACCAATCCCCTGGTAATGGATACCTCCTTCACCAAAGAATACGTGGCAGAAATTGAATCCATTCAAAACATCGAGATCAGGGCCAAGGTAAAAGGCTACCTGGAATCCATAAAAGTGGATGAAGGCCAGCAGGTGGCAGCCGGGCAACTGCTTTTTACCATACGCTCTAAAGAGTTTGAGGCCGAACTGGCACAGGCCCAGGCCAAAGTAAAGACGGCCGAACTGGAAATGCAGAATGTAAAAACGCTGCAGGAAAAAGATATCGTTTCAAAAGCAGAACTGGCCCTGGCCGTGGCAAAACTCAACGAAGCAAGATCCGAACTGGGCATTGCAGAAACCAATCTTTCCTTTACCAAAGTGGTGGCTCCTTTCAGCGGCATTGTTGACCGCCTGAAATTTAAAGTGGGCAGCCTGGTGGATGAAGGCACGCTCTTAACTTCCCTGTCAAACAACCGAAGCATTTACACTTACTTCAACGTAACTGAAGCAGAATATCTTGATTATAAAGCAAGGCAGGAACACAATGAGGTATCGCTCATCATGGCCAATGGCGAACCTTTTAAATACAAAGGAAAAATAGAGACCATTGAAGCTGAGTTTGATAAAAGCACCGGAAATATCCCTTTCAGGGCCGAGTTTCCCAACCCCGACCTGCTGCTGAAACATGGCGAAACCGGTAAAGTGCAACTGACCATCGATCTTAAAAACGCCCTCGTCATTCCCCAAAAAGCAACCTTTGAACTGCAGGATAAAACCTATGTGTATGTGGTGGATGAAAAGAATATGGTAAAGGCAAGAAATATCAGCATCAAACACCGCCTGCCAAACCTGTATGTGGTTGACAGCGGCCTTCAACCTTCCGATAAGATCCTGCTGGAAGGTATCCAAACGATCAAGGAAGATGATAAGGTTGAGACGGAGTTTTTGCAACCGGCCAAAGTGATCGCAGATCTGCAACTGATAAAACAATAAGCTTCACCTCTACAAACCAGCATTCATGTTCAGTAAATTCATAAAAAGACCCGTACTATCCATTGTTATATCCTTAATTATAGCATTGCTGGGCGTACTGGCATTAACACAGCTTCCGGTAACGCAGTTCCCGTCAGTATCTCCGCCCAAAGTAAATATCAACGCCGAATATCCCGGTGCCAACGGCGAACTCATGATCAAGGCAGTAGTAATACCGCTTGAACGTGCCATCAACGGTACTCCCGGTGTAAAATATGTGGCATCAGATGCCGGCAACGATGGCACCGCCACCATACAGGTGGTTTTTAATTTAGGAACCGACCCCAACATTGCATCCGTAAATATCCAAAACCGCGTGGCCGCCATGATCAATAAACTGCCACCCATCGTGGTAAGGGAAGGCGTGAAGATCACCCGGGAAGAATCGAACATGCTGATGTACGTGAATGTATTCAGCAACGATAAAACCCTGGATGGAAATTTCCTCTACAATTTTGCCGACATCAACCTGCTGTCTGAATTAAAACAGGTGGACGGCGTTGGCTTTGCCGATATCCTGGGCGATAAGGAATATGCCATGCGCATCTGGTTAAAGCCGGACAGGATGCAGGCATATAATATTTCTGCAGATGAGGTTTTAAAAGCGCTGGATGAACAAAGCCTGGAAGCATCGCCCGGTAAAACAGGCGAAAGCTCCGGCAAACAATCGCAGGCTTTTGAATACGTGTTGAAATACCGCGGCCGTTTTACCGATAAGGAGGATTATGAGAATATCATCCTGCGCTCTACGCCCGACGGGCAGATACTGCGGGTAAAAGATGTGGCCAATGTTGAATTTGGCAGCGCCTATTACGACCTTTATTCCAAGCTCAATGGCAAGCCCTCGGCGGCCATTGTGATCAAACAATCTTATGGCAGTAATGCAAGTGAGGTTATTAAAAATGTAAAGAAAAGGCTGGAAGAGATAAAGCAATCCTCTTTTCCCAAAGGAATGGATTACGAGATCAGTTATGACGTTTCCAAATTCCTGGATGCTTCTTTTGAAAAAGTGATCCACACCCTGGTGGAAGCTTTCATACTGGTGAGCCTGGTGGTGTTCGTATTCCTGGGCGACTGGCGTTCTACCCTCATCCCAGCCATTGCAGTACCCATTTCGCTGGTAGGAACCTTTTTCTTTATGCAGTTCTTTGGCATCACGCTCAACCTTATCACCCTGTTTGCATTGGTGCTTGCCATTGGTATTGTGGTGGATAATGCCATCGTGGTGGTGGAAGCAGTGCATGCCAAAATGGAAGAAAAATACCTGGGCCCCACAGCAGCTACCCAGGAAGCCATGCACGAGATCAGCGGCGCTATCATTGCCATCACACTGGTGATGGCAGCCGTGTTCATACCAGTGGCATTCATGTCGGGACCGGTTGGTATTTTCTACCGCCAGTTCTCGGTAACCATGGCCACTTCTATCATCTTATCGGGTATCATTGCATTAACCCTCACCCCTGCTTTATGCGCCATGATCCTGAAAAACCCGCATGGCTCAAAGAAAAAGAAAGGATTGCTCACCCGTTTCCTCGATGGGTTCAATAATAAATTCAATGCCCTGCTGGGCAGGTACAGGAATACGCTTACCAGGATCGTTCCCCTGAGGTTACTTACATTCTTATCATTGGTGGGTTTTTGCCTGGCCACCTGGTGGATCAGCGGCTCCATTCCCTCTGGCTTTATTCCCAATGAAGACCAGGGCGTTTTCTATGCCATCATTCTAACGCCACCGGGTTCCACACTGGAAAGAACCGATGAAGTGGCCAACCAGGTACAGCGGGTAGCTTCTGGTATAGAAGGAGTGGCATCCGTTTCTTCCCTGGCAGGTTATGAGATCCTTTCCGAAGGTACGGGCGCCAACTCAGGCACCTGCCTCATCAACCTGAAGAACTGGAGCGAAAGAAAACATTCCATGCAGCAGATCATGGATGAACTGGAAGAAAAAACAAAGGATATCAAAGGCGCCACGATAGAATTCTTTCCGCCGCCAGCCGTACCGGGCTATGGTGCGGCCGGTGGCTTTGAATTGAGGCTGCTCGATAAACTGGGAACCGGCGATTATAAAAAGATGGAAACCGTGAGTAACGAATTTGTGAAAGAACTGAACAAGAGAAAAGAACTGAGTTCGGTATTTACTTTTTACAGCGCCAGCTTTCCGCAATACATGCTGAAGGTGGATAATGACAAGGCCCAGCAAAAAGGAATAACGATAGACAATGCGATGAACACACTCTCCACCCTGGTGGGCAGTAATTACGAAACCAATTTCATCAAGTACGACCGCCAGTACAAAGTGATGGTGCAGGCATTGCCGCAATACAGGGCTTTGCCGGAAGATATATTGAAGCTCTATGTAAAAAATGATAAGGATGAAATGGTACCCTTCTCCGCATTCATGACGATGGAAAAAGTATATGGCCTGTCTGAGATCACACGCCATAACATGTACAACTCATCCGAAATAAGCGGCGGCGCAGCACCGGGCTACAGCAGCGGTGCAGCTATTAAAGCAGTGGAAGAAGTTGCCAAAGAAAAACTGCCGCGGGGTTTTGGTATTGCCTGGGCGGGTATCTCTGCCGATGAAGTGGGCCAGGGTAACCAGGCCATTTACATATTCCTGATCTGTCTTGCTTTTGTATACCTGTTACTGGCTGCACAATACGAAAGCTTCGTGCTTCCCTTCCCTATCCTGCTTTCGTTGCCAACGGGTATCCTCGGTGCCTTTTTATTTTTAAAACTGATGGGACTGGAGAACAACATTTTTGCCCAGATCTCCATGGTAATGCTTATTGGTCTGCTGGCCAAGAATGCCGTGCTCATCGTGGAGTTTGCCGCACAAAGGCACCGGGCAGGTTCCACCGTATTCCAGGCTGCCATTGAAGGCGCTGCCGTGCGTTTACGCCCCATCCTGATGACCTCCTTTGCATTCATTGCCGGGTTGATACCGTTGGTGCTGGCAACAGGTCCGGGTGCATTGGGCAATAAAACAATTGGCTCGGCAGCTACCGGTGGTATGTTGCTGGGAACCATTTTCGGCGTGCTCATCATACCAGGGTTGTACTACATCTTTGGCCGCATCTCAGAAAAACCCATGGTGGAAAATGAAGCAGAAAATCCTTTAACCGAAGAAATTGATCAATTATGATAGCAAATAAAAAAATAAAGATCCTCCTGGCATTTGTTGCAACAGGCTTTCTGTACAACGCCTGCAATATTCCCAAAGCAGCGCAGGCCCCGGCTGTAAAAACTCTGCCTGATGCTTACAACAACAGCCAGGACACGGTGAATACAGCCAGCATTAACTGGCACAATTTTTTTGAGGATAAATATTTAGTGGCGCTGATCGACACAGCCATTAAGAACAACCCGGAAGTGCTCATCACTTTGCAGGATATTGAAATTGCCAGGAATAAAGTGAGTGCCAGGCAGGGCGCCCTGCTGCCATCCGTGTCTGCAGGCGGCGGATTGGGATTAGATAAGGTGGGCAGGTACACTTCACAGGGTGCGGGTGATGCCTCCACTGAGATAACACCCGGCAAGGAAGTTCCCGATGTATTAACCGATATGTCCTTCGGCATTACCACCACCTGGGAGGCCGATATCTGGGGTAAATTACGCAGTGCAAAAAAAGCAGCATTTGCCAAATACCTGGGCAGCATCGAAGCAAGGAATTTTGCCATCACAAACCTGGTGGCCGAACTGGCAGGCAGTTATTACGAATTGCTTTCGCTGGATAATCAACTGGAGATCGTAAGAAATTCCATCGAGCTGCAAAAAAAGCAACTGGAAATTTTGAAAGTGCAGAAGGAAGCTGCGGTAGTAACCGAACTGGCAGTAAAACAATTTGAAGCACAACTGTACAACTCAGAAAGCCTCGAATTTGAATTTTTGCAAAAGATTGCAGAAACAGAAAATAAGATCAATTTTCTGGCAGGCCGGTATCCTCAAAAAATTGAAAGGGACCACAGTAATTTCCTGGATAAAAACACCCTGGATATCAAAGAAGGCATCCCATCCCAATTATTAAAGAACCGCCCGGATATCAGGCAGGCCGAAACAGAGTTGCAGGCCACTAACTGGGATCTTAAAACTGCACAAAAAGAATTTTATCCATCCCTGGAATTATCAGCCTCATTAGGTATGCAGGCGTTCAAACCATCTTATTTGTACAAACTACCCGAGTCGCTTGCTTTTTCCTTATTGGGCGAACTGGCCGGGCCCGTCATCAACCGCAAGGCAATCATAGCCGAATATAAAACAGCCAATGCCTACCAGGTTGAAGCCATGTACGAATATCAGAAAGCGATCCTGAACGGCGTGCTGGAAGTAACTACCGAACTATCAAACATCAATAACCTGCAGCATAAATACGATATCAAATCAAAAGAAGTGGAAGCGCTCTCCAGGTCGGTTGATATTGCAGGTGAGTTATACAAAGCAGCCCGTGCAAACTATTTGGAAGTATTGACCGCACAGCGTGATGCACTCTCATCAAAACTGGAGCTGGTGGAAGTAAAAAAAGACCAGTACCTGGCACAAACTAATGTGTACAGGGCACTGGGAGGGGGATGGAAATAAGCATGAAAGCAAGGGGCCGGACAAACTGGTTGTCCGGCCCCTTTTTGATTATTTATTCTTTTACAAATCTCAGCACTTTTGATTTAATGCCCGAAAGGATTGCTGAAATTGTATAGCTGCCCGCAGCCAGCTTACTTATATCAAATGGAATATTGCTGATACCTGTACCCAGTTTATTGGTTTGCTGAACAATTGTCCTGCCCTGCATATCTGTTATTGTAAACTCAGCAACTGTTGCTGTTCCGCTGTACAGTAACAGGCTGAACCTGCCATCTGTTACCGGGTTGGGCAACAGACTGATAATATCGAAACCGGTTGTGTTGTTACTTAAAGCCACAATATTGCTCAGGTTGATTTTCCCGTCGGGCGACAGGGTCTTTAACCGGTAATAATTAACCCCGGCCAATGGGTTATTATCGGTATAATCAAAAGGCTGATTGCAGCGTAAAGCCGTAGCTGTAATGTTGTAGATATCACTAAAGTGTATACCATCTTCACTGCGTTGCAAAATCATGGTGGCCGATGGGCTGGCATTACAGGTTACTTTCCAGTTTAGTAAATTCCTGTTTCCCTGTTTGGCTCCGGTAAAATAGTTAAGCGTTACCGGTAACGGGAAGAACAGGTTTGAGTGTACATAAAAACCGGAGAACCCGTTTACCGGTACAGTAACCTCCCAATAATTGAAGGTGCTGTTATAATTTACCGATGTTGGTACAATTAACACGCCTGCCGGGTTGGTATAATAGCCCGCCGCCGGGTTGCCTGCATTATGCGGGGCAATGGGCAGCCCATGGTATTGTGTAACACGCAGGTTGGTAATATTAGGATCGGCATTGCCGCCACCCGCCAGTGTGGGCAATGCAGGAAAACCTCCCCGGTTTGCATTGAAGTCTGCAAATTCCTGGTCCCTGAAATAAAGCGTTACTGTAGCTGTGGCTGTTGCTGCATTGGTTGCAGGCTCTATATCAAAATGCCGCTGCACATAAGGTTCGTTATTGTATAATTGTATGGACCCATCAATGATCACCCGGCTGCTGATGGTGCCACTTACAGGGGATGCACCCGATGGAACCACCCGTGCTATGAGGTTGCACAAAGTATCCAGGTAAGTGGTTCCGTTTGCAGCAACGGCTGCGGTGGTGGATACCTGCAATCCTCCGGCAGATGCTGCCAGTAAACCCGAGAATGCAGTGGTGGTATTTACAGTTACATTCAGAGAATCAATACAACCCTTTGCATCTTTCACCCAAATGCGGTAAGTATTTGCAGCAAGGCCTGTAAAAATATTGCCCGGCTGGTACGTTATCCCGTCTTTGCTGTACGTAAGGGCCGTGGTGCCCCCGGTTGCATTGGCTGTAATGCTGCCATCACTTTTACCGCAGGATGCCGGAGAAGAGCTGGCTGATAACAAGGGGCCTGCCAGGTTAATAATGGTTACCGGCAAGGTTTTGATACAGGCATTTGCATCCTTTACATACAGGGTATAACTGCCCGCCGCAACACCCGTAAACAGATTGCTTAATTGATAACTTGTTCCATTGATGGAATATTGAAGCGGTGCTGTGCCTCCGGTTGCAGTGGCTGTAATGGTCCCGTTATTGAGCGTGCAGGATTCATTGGTTATGACAGCCGTTAAAGTTTGCGGACCACCCAGGCTGGCAACCGTTACCGCCCGGGTATTCAGGCAGCCGTTTGCATCTCGTACTGTAATGATATAAGTTGCCGGTAACAGACTGCTGAAAATATTGGATAGCTGAAAATTAATTCCGTCCTTGCTGTATTCAAGCGGGCCACTGCCACCCGATGCAGTAATAGTTATACTGCCGGTTGGATTATTACAATTAGCTGGTGCGGAGGCTGCTGATGTGATGGAAGGGCCTCCGATATTGCCAACAGAAACACCGGTAGTGGTAATGCAACCCCGGTCATCTTTGATATACACGGTATAAAAACCTGCCGCCAGGTTACTGAATGTGCCGCTGCTTTGATATACCGTTCCGTTCAAACTGAAAGTATAAGGTGTGGTACCGCCTGCACCACTTGCAACCACAGCTCCATCACTGTTATTGCAGGTGGCGGGAATGGTAAATGCACTCACCAGCGGCAATGAAATATTGCTGATTGTTACAGGCAACGTTGTATAACACTGCAGTGCATCTTTCACATACAAGGTATAATTGCCAGGCGCCAGGTTATTGAAAATATTGCTGCTTTGAAAAGTAGTTCCATTGATACTGTACTCCAGTGGAGCTGTGCCACCGGATGCTGTAGCCGTAATGCTGCCATTGTTCGTATTGCAGGATGCAGGTTGCAATGCGGCTGTAACAGTTGGTGCGGCTGCATTCAGCAGGTTTACATTTACACCGGTAATACATCCGGAACCGTCTTTTACAGTTACTGCATGAATACCGGGAGCCAGGTTATTAAACACACCACTGTTAAAATAAGCGCCGCCATCAATATTGTATGTGTATGGGCCGGCACTGCCGCCGCCGGTTGCAGTTATGCTGCCATTGTTTGCATTGCAGGTGGGGTTTACCTGTGTGGTGGAGATGGTTGGTCCGCCGGTAGAAGGCACCACCACAAATATGGTGGTTAAGCAAGCGCCCGGTATATCAGGTGTTCCGGCAATAAAGTCTGCATCATCTGCCATGGTAATACTGTGTGTACCGGATGACAGTCCGGTGAACGTAAACGTATTTGCCCCGGGCGGGAAGAATGTATTCCAGGTTGCTGAACCATCAATACTGGCATGATAAGGCGTATTGCCACCAACACCATTGATGGTGATAGTGCCCGTGCTGGCATTACAAAGCGTGGACGTGGATGTTGCTGTTGCCGTTGCCGGAACACCTGTACCGATCGCTGCAAGCTTTGAAATGATACAGCCATTTTGGTTTTTTGCTGTAACAACATGGTTGCCGATACTTACAGGCCTGAACTGGTTGGCAGTTGTGAATGCAGCCCCATCCAGGCTGAATGTATAGTTATTTCCACCACCACTGGGAACCCCTTTGATATTCTTTATCCTTCCCTCGCCTGTGCAGGCCAAAAAGCCAACCGCATTAAATGTAACATCCGTTGGTGCAGCGCCCGAACCGGAATTGGTGATGGTTGCAGATTGCGGCGCCGATAAACAACCGGTTGCATCTTTTACCTGTATGGGATGAACACCGGGCGCTACATTGATAAAAATATTTACCGGCTGAAAAGCACCGCCATCAATATTATAAGTCAATGGCGCCAGTCCCCCGGTGCCGGTTGCCCGTATCACTCCGCTGGCAGTGCCGCAGGTTGCCTGTTGCAGCACAGTTACGGATAGTGTAGGCCCCGATACAGTTCCGATAACCGCAGGCCGGGTAACAACACATCCATTATTATCTTTTACATAAACTGTATAATTGCCCGGAGCAAGGCCATTGAATACATTACCGGCCTGGTAGGTTACACCATCAATACTATATTGCAATGGGGCCGCACCACCGGTTGCTGTAACGGTAATGATTCCATTATTAGTACCACAACTCGATACGATCGTACTTACTGTAAATATCAGTCCCGAAGCATTGGCCACAAATACACCGGTTGATTTGATACAACCATTCGCATCTTTTACATAAGCTGTGTAATTTCCGGATGCCAGTCCGCTGAAAATATTACCTGCCACATAGGTAGCCCCGTCAATACTGTACTGGTAACCGGGTGTACCGCCGCTGCCTGTTATGGTAATCACTCCGTCATTAGCATTGCAGGAAGTGGAGGTTGGTACTGCACTGATGGATGGTCCTGCTGTATTGCCCACGATCACCGGGAAGCTTCCGATGCAGCCATTGGCATCTTTTGCATAAGCCACATAGTTGCCCGCCCCCAGGCTGGTGAATGTATTACCTGCCTGGTAAGTGCTTCCATTGATACTGTACAGGTAACCGGGTGTACCACCGCTGGCAGTAATGGTAATACTGCCGGTATTGCTGCTGCAGGCCGATACGGTGCTGCCGGCGCTGACTGTTGGTCCGCCGGTACTGGCAACGGTTACAGTGATGGTACCGGTGCATCCGCTGGCGTCTTTTACAGTAACAGTATAAGTTCCTGCGTTTAGCCCGGTAAATATATTTCCGGTTTGAAAATTAAAGCCATCAATACTGTATTGCAGGGGTGCAAGCCCGCCGTTGCCGGTTGCTGTGATGGTTCCGTTTACGTTATTGCACAATGCGCCTGTTGAAGTTGCTGAAACAGTTGGTGCCGGAAAATTGGCAACGGTAACGGCAGTGGTTGCAAAACATCCGTTGGCATCTTTCACATACACAGTATAATTGCCCGGCGTTAAACCGTTGAAGATATTGCTGGGCTGATAAATATTGCCGTTGATGCTGTACTGGAATGGCGCTGTGCCACCTGTCCCAAATGCAGTAATGCTGCCATTGTTCAGTCCGCAGGTTGCTGAGGCAGGTATGGCGCTGATGAATACAGCAGGTGAAGTTGTTATATTGAGCAGTGTGGAGTTGATACAGTTGTTTGCATCTTTCACCACCAGTGTATAAGTACCCGCAGTTAAGCCTGTAAAGAAGTTATTGGTTTGATACGTTGCCCCGTTATTGATACTGTATTGATAGGGCGTGGTGCCGCCTGTTGCAGCAGCAGTTACTGTGCCGGTATTATTACCACAACTTGCATTGGTGTTTGTATAAGAAAGTTGCGGACCATTGGTATTGGTAAGGGTAACAACAGCGGTATTGCTGCAGCCATTTACATCTTTTACCGTTACGGTATAAATGCCTGCAGCCAGGTTGGTAAAATTTCCTGATGGAAAAAAGTTGGTGCCGTCAATACTATATGTGTAAGGTGATGCCGTACCCGAGCCTGTTGCAGTAATGCTGCCGGTGCCTGCCCCGCAGGTAGTGTTGGTTGATGTGATACCAATCGTTGGGCCCGGCACCACAAAACTGCTGGTAGCCTGTGTACCGCTGCAGGCCTGGTTTACCGTTGCAATAACAGTATAAGTGATATTGGGACTAAGACCAGTAAAAATTCCGCTTGTATTGGTTGCAACTAATGTGGTGCCATTATACAGGTTATAGGTTACTACTGAGCCTCCGGGCGGCGCCGGGCTGATCGTTACGGTTGCGCTGGCAGTAACGCAATTGGGTGTCACGCTTATTGTGTAAGTGGTGCTGGGGCAATAAGCAGATACATCAAAAGAACCCACAAACCCATCGCCACTGGCATAAATGAGTTTTTTTGATTCATCATAGGCAAGGTCGTACACCCCCTTGCCCGAAAAACCCGGTATGCTGATATCCGCAGGTGCATCACTAAAAGCAGTGCCATTAAAACTGTACACTTTGATAATACCGTTGCCCTCTCCCACAAAAATATTATTGCAGGCATCGGCGATGATACCGCCCTGCATCATGGCGGTATTGGCCGTGGTAAGCGGGCTGCCCGCAGCTGCACCGGTTGCTTTATCAAATGCTTTCAGGTTCTTTCCATCCCAATAAAATAAGTAAGAGGGATTTAAAGCAAGTACATTGGCAGAGTTATCATTATACCCGGCAAGTACATTCGACATATAAGGCCTGTTTCCGGCTTCGTTCATAACATTATAACCCGATTGTACCTGCCAGGCAATGGATGCACCGCTATAAGGTGCAGTGTTCTTAAATATCTTATTGTTGATGGAGGGCGTACCAAACACCGAAGCAAATATGGAATAGATATCATTGGTGGCAGGATCAAAAACCATATCGGCCATATCCTGGCAGCAGGAAGAAGGCACGTTGGTAATATTCAATGCCGTGATGGTGGTTGATGGCGGCGTTAACACACCGAGGTTTAAATTAGAACTGGTACCCCCGCCCACCACCAGTATCTGCGGCGAGCCAGCATTGCAGCTCCAGTACATTTTCCAGTTCTCGTTAAATGCTGTATTGCCGGTGGAAATATAATTATCGTACAAACCGCTGGTGCTGATACGCACCACCCGGTAACCGGTACCGGGGCTGAATCCCTGTCCCAGGTAAATTTTACCCGTATTCTTTTCCACTACAAAACCTCCGTAATAATCGCCAAAATTCCAGGAGGGTATGGTAGTGGTTCCATTGAAGGTCCATTGCAAAACGCCGGCTGCATTGTATTTGGATAATTTATACGCATTGCCATCGCCACCGCCGGTAACATAAATATTTCCCTCGTAATCAAAATCAACATCTTTGGCCTTACCATTATTTACACCACTTAAACCGCTGGTGCTGCTTACAAAGGGATCGATGACCAGTTGTTTTGTTTTGTCTGTTCCCTGCGGAAACGAAAAACCAATTTCAGTTCCGGTAATGCGGTATGATGATTTAACGGTTTTGGGATTTTTTAAAACCGCATCTGTATAATAACTTACCGGCAAACTGCTGGTTATACCCTCTATATCCGACTTAATGACCAGGTTACCACTGCCATCGGCCTTAACTGATCTTACGTCTCCGCCATATTTGATCTTAACTACAGAAAGCGCTGCTCCGGGGCTTACCAGTAAACTGTATTCAAATCCGGGTTTCGCATTTTGAGTAAATGAATAAACAATATCAATACCCGGATAAGCATTTTTATAAACCAGTTTTTTATATCCAAATGCTTTCTGGGGAATCATTCCATAGGTTTGATAAGCTGTTGTTGGTTCTGTTGCAACGATCTGAACATCCGGGTTTATACCCACCCACTCCATACTAATGACCCTGTCTGTAATGGTCCTTTTCTTTTCGATCACATCCTCAGGCACACCCTGCTGTTGTAATTTTTTTTCTTCCTTTTCAGTCAGCTTTTCAATCTTTCTTTGCAAATGAACAAGGCCCCTGCTGGTAAACAACACCGGCATATTCAGGCCTTCGTAACCAAACTTAATAGCTCCCATATTTGCAAAACCGTTCATGGTTTTCCCATACTGGCCTATGTTTTCGATAAAAATATGCTGGCGGCTGTTCGTTTGCTTCAGGTCTGGTATCGCTTTTATGCTGTTGACGGCAGTTGTTTGGGCCAGGCAAAAACCTCCGGTGGTCAAAAGCATTACAAGGGCACCTAAATAAATAGTGCATTTGAGTAAGGTTAAAGGACTGCTTTTAAATTTCATAACAGCATAGTTTTAGATCTTTAGAAAATCCGGGGCGGACATCCAGCGCTTCATTAAAAGCTCTGCAAAGAAGGTTTAGCAGGTCTGTTTAGGTTATAACTATAAACGCTGTAGTTACAGCTTGCAGTTGCCTGAAAATTAATAAAAAACCTCAGCCCCCGGCTGATAGTAAACACTGAAAGGCATTTTGTTTTTTCGCAAACGGTTGCAGTGATTATTTTTTTAAATTTTCATTGCCCGAATAGTCATTTAAAACATCAAAATGTTATTTAAGTGTAAGTACTATCTTTGCGCTCCTAAAATTTCAGACTATGAAGTGGTTGAACACGCTTATCAAATACCGTTTATGGATCGGGATAGTTTTACTGGCCCTGGCCATTTTCACACATATTCAGGCCGGTTTCTGGCCATCTTTTGTTTTATACCTGGTGGCTGTGATAGCCATTGTTGGTCATTTCTTATTTGGCCCCATGCGCCTGATACAATCCTATATGGAAGAAGGTGATATGGAAGGCGCCAAAAAAGTGGTGGATTCCATCTGGTTCCCTGCCATTTTGATCAAACCGGTCCGTTCTGTTTATTATACAATCAAGGGCAACCTGGACATGGTGAACCAGAACTTTGAAGGTGCCGAAAAGAACATGAAGAAAAGTATTGAGCTGGGTGGCGGATCCTTAACTAAACAGGCCGAAGGGCCCAACAAACTGCAGCTTGGCATGCTGATGATGCAAAAGGGGGATATCAAGCAGGCAGAAAGTTATATACGGCAGGCAATCCGTGCCGGACTGCCCGATAATGAGAACAATGCTGCTGCTTATTTACAGCTTTGCTCTATCATGATGAACAAAAGGGAATTCAGGGCAGCCAAGGATTATTTCAGGAAGGCAAAAGGCTTTAAGCCCACCACACCACAGATCGTAGACCAGATCAAACAGATCGAGAAGTATATTACCAGGATGCCGGGTTAATTTGGAGATTTGAAGATTTGGAGATTTGAAGATGCTTTGATTCAAAGATTAAAAGCAGGTTCAACTTTCATCTTCAAATCAGTTCATTTTTAAATTGAGCCAAACAACTCCTCCACCTTCTTATACCGGTAATCAAATATCTGCCGGAGTTGTCTTTTTACAAACAGTGCATTGGCAATATCTCCCAGGAACCAAAACGGGATTTTGTAATGCACAATATCTGTCATTTCCACTCCCCCGTCAACCACTTTAAAATGATGCTGGTGGTGCCACATGCTGTAGGGACCATACCGCTGTTCATCCACAAAAAAATTCCTGTCGTCCACATGGGTAATTTCTGTCATCCAGTACAGGGGGATGCCTAAAAAAGGTTTCACCCTGTATTCAATGATCTGCCCTGCATACATGGTATCTCCGTGGTATTGGGAAATGGTTTTAAACCCCATATTGCCGGGTGTGATGGTTGCCAGGTTGGCCGGATTGCTGAAGAATTCCCAGGCCTTATCCAGGCTGATGGGTATTTGCTGAACGGTTTTAAAAGCATACACTTTACTCATAGCCTGTTTAACAGCAGTTTAATTATTTTGTTCAGTAAATCGGGTAACCAGTATCTTTGGTTCATGCGCCACTACCGCGAAATACTGCAGCATAAATTTACCGAAGAATATAAAAAACTTAACGACCAGCAGCGCCGGGCCGTAGATACCATTGAAGGACCGGTAATGGTGATTGCCGGCCCCGGCACAGGAAAAACACAAATACTGGCAGCACGCATTGGCAAGATATTGCTGGATACCGATGCGCTTCCCGAAAACATCCTCTGCCTTACTTACACCGATGCCGGTACCATTGCCATGCGCAGGCGCCTGCAGCAGTTCATTGGCGCCGATGCCTATAAAGTGAACATCTATACTTTCCATGCTTTTTGCAACGACGTGATACAGGATAACCTGAACCTCTTTGAAAAGAACACGCTGGATGCCATATCTGAACTGGAGAGCATTGAACTGTTCAAGCAACTGATAGATGCCTTTCCCAAGGGGCACCCCCTGAAAAGGTACCGGGGCGATGTGTATTTCGAGATCAACAACCTGCGCAGCCTGTTCAGCAGTATGAAGCGTGAGGGCTGGACACCCGCATTCATCAACGAACGCATAGATGCCTATATAAATGATCTGCCCAACCGTGATGAATTCATTGCCAAACGGGCCGTAAAGGAGTTTAAAAAAGGGGACCTCCGTACCGATAAGATCGCCGAGGAAAAGGAGAAGACAGAAAAACTGCGGGCTGCAGTTAATGAATTTGAGAATTTTCAAAACCTGATGCGCCGCCGGAACCGCTACGATTTTGATGATATGATCAACTGGGTGATCGGCATGTTTGAAGAGAATAAAAACGTGCTGGCCAACTACCAGGAAAAATTTCAATACCTGCTGGTGGATGAGTACCAGGATACAAGCGGCACACAGAACAGGCTGGTACAACTGCTCATCAGCTATTGGGACAAACCGAATGTTTTTGTGGTGGGCGATGATGACCAGAGTATCTACCGCTTCCAGGGGGCCAACGTGGAGAATATGCTGGAATTTGCCAACCGCTACACCGACCACCTGGTGACCGTAGTGCTTACCAATAATTACCGCAGCACCCAGCCCATACTGGATATTTCAAAAACGCTTATAAACAGAAATGAAGAAAGGCTGGTTAAGCAAATTGATGGACTAAGCAAGGAGCTAATTTCTTCCAATACAAAAATTAACAGCTTAACCAATAAGCCGGTTTTACATGAATACAATTCGGCCAAAGATGAAATGGCCGATATTACCAATCGTGTTTGTGATTTACTAAAACAAAATATTGAGCCCGGCAGAATAGCCATCATTTATAAAGAGAATAAATATGGCGAGGAACTGGCAGCCTATTTCAGGCTGAAAAACATTCCTTTTTACAGCAGGCGCAGCATTGATGTATTAACCCACCCGCTGGGCAGTAAGATCGTTCAGCTGCTGCGTTACCTACATGCAGAACATGATAATCCTTATGGCGGGGATGAGATGCTTTTTGAAATTCTGCATTTCGATTTTTATAAGATCCCGCCTATTGAGATTGCCAAACTAACGGTAGAAGTAAATACACTGAAATATAAAGGAGAGCAAACATCGATACGAAAACTCCTGTCGGATAAAGCCGGCAGGCCCGCCAGGGATTTGTTTGATACCGGCCTGCACGAAGGATTGAAGCAGTTCAGCCTGGTAATAGAGCAACTGATCGGCGATGTTTCCAATATTACCCTGCAGCAGTTGTTCGAGAACATCATTCAAAAGGCAAGCGTTCTTACCTATGTTATGCAAAGCGCCGATAAGATCGCTTTAATGCAATTGCTTACAGCCCTGTTTGATTTTATAAAGGATGAAACAGCACGCAACCCTTCACTTAGCCTGCAGGAACTTATCGGCATAGTGGACCTGATGGAAAAGGAAGGCATTGCACTGCCCATGAACAAAGTGTCGGGCTCGGATAAAGGCGTGAACCTGCTAACCACGCATGGCAGCAAGGGACTGGAGTTTGAGTATGTTTTTTTTGCCGGCACCAACGCTTCTTTCTGGGAAAAGAAACGCAAACCCGGAGGTGGATATAAATTCCCCGATACCATGTTCGCCTCTCAGCCAACACCTGCAGATGATGAGGAATTGCGACGCCTGTTTTACGTGGCATTAACCCGGGCCGAAACTCACCTGTACATCTCGTATGCTAAATACAAAAATGACGGTAAGGAACTGGAACCATCCATGTTCATTGCCGAGATACAGGAAGAACAACAGCTGCCTGTTGAAAAAATAATACTCAGCGAAGAGCAGCAGTTCGAATTTGAAACACTCCGGTTTAGCAGCCAGGCACCGGAGATTGAACAGGCAGAAGAAGATTTCATCGCCGGCATACTGGATAAATTTGTAATGAATGTAACGGCACTGAATGCATACCTGGATTGCCCGCTTGGATTTTATTACAAAAATCTCATCCGCATCCCTTCCGGCAAAAGCGAATCGCTTGAATTTGGAAGCGCCATACATTATGCCGTGGAAAAGCTTTTCCGGAAAATGCAGGAGAGCGGCAAAGATATATTTCCGTCAAAAGAAGAGATGATCGCCGATTTTAACTGGTACATGCGCAAGCACCGGGAGAATTTTACCAGGGAAGCTTTTGAAAGGCGCATGGAATATGGCGAAGAGGTACTGAGTAATTATTACAATAAATACATCAACAGCTGGAATAAAGTGGTGGCCGTAGAACGCAATATCAGGGGAATTGTGGTAAACGGTGTTCCATTAAAAGGTAAACTGGATAAACTGGAGTTCAATGGCAGGGAAGTGAATGTGGTTGATTACAAGTCGGGCAATATCGAGAATGCCCTGCCCAAGATGAAACCACCATCCGACAAAGATCCAAATGGTGGTGATTACTGGCGCCAGGCAGTATTTTATAAGATACTGGTTGATAATTACGAGCAAAAAGAATGGAAGGTCATCAGTACCGAATTTGATTTTGTGGAGCCGGATAAGCAGGGGCAATACCGCAAGGAAAAGATCATCATCAATCCGCAGGATATTGAAACTGTAAAGCAGCAACTTACCACCGTATGGCAAAAGATACAGGCACGTGATTTTTATACCGGTTGCGGCAAGGAAGATTGCCACTGGTGCAACTTTGTAAAGAACAATAAACTGGCAGTGGCTTTATACGATCTTGAAACCGAGGAGGAAGCGTAGTTTTAAGAATATTTATAGTTTACAAACAGGACAAAGAATGTAAGTTTGTATTTTAATTTCAATTGATGAGATCAGCACAGGCAGTTTCCGGTTTTGTTATCATTTCACTGTTGTATATACTGGCAATCGGAAACAGCGGTTGCGGGCAAATTGGTATGCCAACCGGCGGACCCAAAGACAGTATTCCTCCCAGGCTCACCAGTGCATCTCCCAAACTCAACAGCACAAATATTACCGGAAACAAAATCACACTGAACTTTAATGAGTATGTGGGGCTGAAAGATCCACAGACAAATGTTCTGATATCCCCGCTGCCTAAAAAACAACCATCAATAGATTTTAAATTAAGAACAGTAACGGTAAAATTAAAAGACAGCCTTTTGCCCAACACCACATACAGCATCAATTTCGGAGATGCTATCGTGGACAATAATGAAGGCAACCCGCTCAAAGATTTTGTATACGTTTTTTCAACCGGCAATACGATTGATAGTTTCAAACTCAGCGGTAAAGTAGTATTGGCCGAAACGGGCAAACCCGACAGCACCATGATAGCCCTGCTATACCGAAATGCCGATGATTCCGCTGTACAAAAAAGAAAACCGGATTACGTTGCAAAGCTGGGGGGAGATGGCAGTTTTACCTTTATTAATTTACCAGCCGGCAGGTTTAAGGTATATGCACTGAAAGATGGAGATGGTGGCAAGAGCTATAACTCTAAAAAAGAAATTTTTGCATTTGCAGACGAGGTGATAACCATTTCCGAAAACAACGAACCGGTATTTCTGTATGCCTCTGCCCTGGAAAAAGAAAACAATACAGCCAAAACAGCAAAACGGGTAATGGGTAAAAAGCTGCAGTACTCTCTTACAACAACCGGCTCACCGGCACAGGACCTCTTAAGCCCTTTTGAGCTTCAGTTCAACAACCCGATAAAAAAACTGGATGCCGGTAAATTAATTTTAAGAGACAGCAACTATAAACCTGTTCCGGCGGGAGAATGGGTTATTGACAGCTCCCGCACCAAAATATCACTGGCAGTAAAATGGCAGGAGGCGGGCGTTTACAGGCTCATCATGGATACCACGGCCATTACCGATTCTGCAAATAACCGCCTGGTTAAAGCAGATACGATCCGTTTCTTTGCCAAACAACAATCAGATTACGGCAATGTGGTTTTGCGCTTCAGCAATCTTGATATTGGCAGGCACCCCGTTCTGCAGTTTGTTCAGGGTGAAGAGATTAAAAATAGCTATCCGCTGATAAGTCCGGAATGGAGCAACAAATTCATCAATCCCGGCGAATACGAATTACGTATCCTCTACGACAGTAATCAAAATGGCAAGTGGGATACCGGCGATTACTCCAAAAAACAACAACCTGAGAAAGCCATTACCCTGAAAGAAAAATTAGCTATCAGGGCCAATTGGGATAATGAACGGGATATTAAGCTTTAATGGATAATATTTTATTGAATAATGGATAACGCCTTTGGCTTAGATTAGCTGGCCATAATAAAAATTGCTTCTGATTTAAGAAATTATCCATTACCCAATTATCAACTATTCATTATCCATTACTTTTGCCCCATGATTTTCTCTTCTGCTTTACTGGAAAATGCGGTTAATGAATTTGCCAGGCTTCCGGGTATTGGTAAAAAGACCGCATTGCGGCTGGTGCTGCATCTGATCAAACAGGATATTGCTGAAGTAAACCAGTTCAGCGAGATCGTGTCCCGTATGCGCAACGAGATCAAATTCTGCAGCCGCTGCCACAATATTTCCGATAAAGAGCTCTGCAATATTTGCAGTAACAGCATGCGCAGGCAGGAGATTATTTGCGTGGTTGAAAATATACGCGACGTTATTGCCATTGAAAGCACACAACAGTTCAATGGTGTTTACCATGTGCTGGGCGGCATCATATCGCCGCTTGACGGCATTGGCCCCGACCAGTTAACCATTGAATCACTAATTACCCGGGTTACCAATGAAGAAATCTCAGAGATCATTTTTGCACTCAGCCCCACCATACAGGGAGACACCACCATCTACTACATTAGTAAAAAAATTGCGGCTGATGCTTCTTTAAAAAATAAGCCGGTAAAAATTACCAGCATTGCCAGGGGTATTGCTTTTGGCGGTGAACTGGAGTATGCTGACGAAATGACCCTGGCAAAAAGTATCAGCAACCGCATACCTGTGGAAAATTTCATCGTAAGCGGAAATTAATTCACCTGCTGCCGGCTCAGTATCAAAAAATTCCGGTTCAGTGCCGGATTTTACCCGTTTGGTTTACGGTTACGTATTATTACTAATAACAAGGTTATCTTTATATAGCTGTGCAATGCAGAATGTAATGCTTTCCTTTTTAACGATTTTTGTTATTGACGGGTAACCAGGTTTTATTTTTAAAAAAGGGGCCGGTCAGTTTAAAAGATTCAGAGGCAAAAAAATTATGCTGGAAAAATCCTTTAAGTTTATGCATTGTAAAAACAGGTTAAACAATACCTATTGTTAAAAAGAACGCATTTAATGAAGCGAAAGCACCTTATACTTTTTTTTATACTGGTATTATCTTCTGCCTGCGCTTATGCCCCCAATTTGCTGTTCTCTTCCAAAACCGGTTCTGTTAACTTTACATCAGATGCTCCGCTGGAACTGATAAAGGCTAACAGCGATCAGCTGAAGGGCTGGCTCAACCCGGATAGCAAACAGTTTTCCTTTGCCATCGATATGAAGAGTTTTAAAGGGTTTAAAAGTGCCGTTCAAAAAAAACACTTCAATGATAATTATGTTGAAAGCAGCAAATTTCCCCAGGCAACCTTCGAGGGTAAGATAATTGAGAATATTGATCTGCACCGTGATGGTTTATATAATGTGAGGGCAAAAGGCAACCTGTTTATTCACGGGGTGATACAGGAGCGTATTATCAAGTGCAACCTGGTCATTAAAAACGGTCAGGTAAGTGTTAAGTCAAACTTTGTTGTATTGCTGGCCGATCATAATATCGCCATACCTAAAATACTTGATCAAAAACTGGCATCGGATATAAAGGTTGAAGTAATAACCGAACTGGCCGAAAAATAACACACCCTTTACCAGGGCTTATGAGAAGGATTTTATCCATACTGACCACTTGTATGCTAATGCAGGCTTTGTATGCCCAGCAACCGGGGTTCAGGTCATTTAATCTTACTGTAAATAACCACCCGGTAAAAATCAATACTATTTATAAAACAGACCAGGGCTACATTTTGGCCGGCACAACCGACGGTCTTTATGCATATGATGGTATTAGTTTCAAAAAGATTAATTTTTCGAAAACGGGAACAAGAGATACAGTAACCGCTCTGTTCCAGGATAACAAACGACAGCTATGGGTTGGATTTAAGAACGGGCGAATTGCAAAAAAAATAAACTCCACCCTGGAATATATTGAACCCGAGGAAGGGAGCCCGGGTGCGGCCATCACCTGTTTTTTGCAGGATAAGGAGAACAATATCTGGATTGCCACTAATGGTGAAGGTATTTACCATTTTGAGAACAACCGCCTTTACCTGGTGGATGATGCCAATGGCCTTAGTGACCTGCATATACATTCACTGATACAGGCTGCCAATGGCGATATACTTGCTGCTACTGATGCAGGCATCAATATCTGCAAAAAAATAAACGGTAAAATAAAAGTAAGTGTTATAGGGCCAGAAGAAGGCCTTCCGGATTATTATGTTACCTCCATGGCTGATGCAGGCAACAATAGTTTTTGGATCGGTCTGCAGGAAAAAGGATTTTGCCTTTACAACCACAGCAACGGAAAAATCTCAGTGCCCGCTGCTGATTCGGCCTGGAAATATGGCCAGGTTAATGCCCTGCTTGTTTCACAAAAAGCTTTGTGGATAAGCACAGAAGAAGATGGTTTGTTGTGGAAAGCCAATTACGACAAACCGGTGCAAAGCTATAGCGGTAAACAGGAACTGGGTAATAAGGCAACCAATTTACTGCAGGATGATGAAGGCAACATTTGGGTAAATACTACCACGGCACTGATTGCCACCAGCGGCAACCAGCTGCAATTAGTGCCGCTTTACGATAAGAATGCTTTCGAAAGCGTACGGGCCCTGCTATATGATGACCGGGATAATTTCTGGATAGGCTCGGGGCCGCGGCTTTCAAAATATAGTTTAATGAACGGCAGCTATACAAAGAAAGATTTTCGCTTTGCAGAACTGACCAATATAACAGATATCAGTTGTATTTACCAGGACAGGAACCATCTTATCTGGATCGGAACCCTGGGTGCGGGGATATTGCTCCTGGATCCTCAAACAGGCAAATACCGGGTACTTAATGAGAACCCGCTGATAAAGAATGCAAGCATATTATCCATTACCGGCAATGCAAATTCCGTTTGTATTGGCGGGTTTGAGGGTGTGGCATCCGTTTTTAACCTGGGCAGTACAAACAGCAACCTGAACACACGCTACAGTTTTACAAACTATAATAATAATGAAGATATTGGTTCCAATTATGTGTACTCAGTTTTAAAGGACACTAAAAATAGAATTTGGTTTGCCCTGGGTGAAAAGGGTTTGTATGTTTTGGAAAACGAAAAGTTTACACGCTTCGGAAAAGAGAATGGCCTGCTGGATGAACGTGTCTTTTCCCTGGCCGAAGACCGGAAAGGCAATATCTGGTTCAATACAAAAAGCGCAGGTATTTACAGCTTTAACGGAAAAACCTTCAAGAATTATTCAACAGGCAACGGCCTCAGCGACCTGGAGATCATTTCCCTGAAAGCCGGTCCTGGCGGCGAGATCATAGCTGTAAACAGTAAAGGGCTTGATGTACTGGACCCTGAAACAGGCACATTCTCTTACCTGGATAACAACCAGGGCATTGCGGATGTGAGCCAGTATGCTGGCTCTGTAACAAACGACACAGCATCCAATATGGTCTTCTGTACCTCCAAAGGTATTGTGATTTACAGCCCGGTATTAAAAGCCCTGCGCCAGCCTAGAACCATCATCGAAAACGTGCAGCTTTTCTTAAGCGATGTGGATAAGGATAAACCCGGTAATTACAACAGCGATCAGAACACATTCCAGTTTTACTTTACGGGGCTGTACTACACCAGCCCGAATGATATCCATTACCAGTACAAACTGGAAGGCCTCGATACGGCATGGATATCCACCCGGGACAGGAACGTTTCTTTTTTGCGCCTGCAGCCGGGTACTTACCGGTTTCATGTTCGCTCATCGCTCAGCGAGAATTTTGAAAATGCCCAGGAGGCAGTATATGATTTTGTGATTGCCAAACCGCTTTGGAAAAGATACTGGTTCATTGCACTCGTAATATTGCTCAGCGGCCTTTTGCTTTATCTCTTTATTAAGAACCGTGAAAAGAACTTTAAGAAATTACAGAAACTGGAGCAGGAAAAGATACAGTTCCAGTTCCAGGTATTACGCAACCAGGTTAACCCCCATTTCCTGTTCAACAGCTTCAACACGCTCATTTCATTTATTGAAGACGACCCTGCCCTGGCTGTTGATTATGTGGAGAACCTGTCTTCTTTCTTCAGAAATATTGTAAACTACCGCGACCAGGATGTGATTAGCCTGGATGAAGAGACCGGCATTTTAAAAACCTATTTTTACCTGCAGCAAAAAAGGCACGGGCAACATCTTTCATTGAATATTTCACTTACAGAGGAACAAAAAAAATGTATATTTATACCACCACTTACCCTGCAGCTTTTAATTGAAAATGCTATAAAACACAATGCTGTTTCCAAAGAAGCGCCGCTGGAAATAAAGGTATATGTGGATAAGGATAAACTGGTGATCAGCAACAATATCAATCCTAAAGTATCCAGGGAAGCAGGCACCGGTACCGGTTTGCAGAATATTATCAAGCGCTACAATTTACTTAGCCGGGAAGCTGTGACCATACTGAATGACGGAATTAATTTTACAGTAATTTTACCCGTATTAAATAAAACAGATTAATGACCATACTGATCATTGAAGATGAAGAACCCGCTTTCAGGCGTCTTCAAAAAATGCTTAAAGAACTGGTACCTGACCATACGCTTCTGGACCAGATCGTAAGTGTTTCCTCTGCCATAAAATGGTTCAAAGAAAACCAGGCCCCTGACCTTATCATTTCTGATATCCAGTTATCAGATGGTATCAGCTTTGAGATATTTAAACAGGTTGATATAAAATGTCCGGTAATATTCACCACCGCTTATGACCAATACGCCATTGAGGCATTCAAGGTAAACAGCATCGACTACCTGTTGAAACCGGTTAAAAAAGAAGAGCTGGAGAAGGCCGTGGCCAAATTCAGGTCGCTGGTACCGGCAACAAGCCAGCCGGCCATCGATATCAACAAATTGCTGCAATCTCTGCAGCCAGCCAGTACCAACGATTACAAAAAGCGCTTTGTGGTTCGCTATGGCGAACATATTAAAACCATCGATATAGAAGAAGTGGTTTATTTTTATACCGAAGACAAGGCCACTTTTCTCTGTACCAAAGATGCCAGGCGCTTTGTAGTGGATTTTAACCTGGATACACTGGACTCCATGCTTGACCCCAAGATTTTTTTCCGCATAAACAGGCAATACATCATCAGTATTCATTCCATTGCTGAAATGTTTGCCTACAGTAAGAGCCGGGTACTTATCAAATTAAACCCGCCGGCCAAGCACGAAACCATTGTAAGTACCGAGAGGTCAGCTGATTTTAAGCATTGGCTGGGCGATGAGAAATAACCATTTCCGGTTCAGCCCGCAATAATCCCTGTTCAGGAGCAAAATAGCTGCTATGGGTGTATTTTAGTTTTACAACCTGTAGTGCTGTTGTATGTTTGTATTACAGAAGTTAAGCGCTTTAAAATTCTGTAATCCTATAGAAAACACCTGTTAACCAAAGAAAACAATTACCAAAGAAACACAACATTCTTTAGCCCCGGACCCAACCGGGGCTTTTCTGTGCCCTTTTGGCGGCTATTGATTACTCCGGCAGGGCAGTATCCAATTAAGCCTGGTCTTACTATATTGAGCTTTCATTTCCGGTTCAATACCCCATAATTCCGGTTCGGCAAGCAAAATGAACCGTTAAATATCTTTTAGTTTTCCGCTAGCAAATCCCGTATTAGTTTTACATCAGAAATCAACCAATATCCAATTTAAAGACCGAATCCGAATCCAAAAGAAAACCAACCAGATCCAATTATCCGATTAACCAACAATTACCTTTGAATCTCTTACGACATTACAAAGCCCCCGGAAAACGGGGGTTTTGTCATTTATATTGGGTCAATGGGCCTGCATTTTCCGGTTCAATACGCTTAAATTCCGGTTCGGCATCAAAAATCGACTGTTCACTGTGTTTTAGTTTTTCAACAGCAGATACCGTACTATTTTTACATGGTAAATGATAACCAAAGAAACAAATCCGTATCCCAAAAAAAACCAAAGGTTAAGTTAAGTATCCAATTATCCTGAAAATCCAGACATTACCACTGAACAAAAAGTTCTTGCAAAGCCCCGGAAATTCCGGGGTTCTGTTTTTTTACCCGGCGCCTCCCTGCGCACATTTTGTGTTTCGGCTTAGTTATTATAAATTTGCAAAGCAACAGGCAGATTTGTTTATTGTTCGGCCTGCTGATTCTTTTAACTGAACTAATAAACGAAGGCAATTCTGCAATACTTCTCCCGGATTGATTCTCGTTTATAAGTTCATGATAATTTTTTTGAAGTAAGCTTCACAGCCTGGGTCGTCATTGTGAAGCCAGTGCCGGGTGAAGCCGAAGCATCACTCACTTGTATTTTTTGTTCATAATTCAACTTAATGCGAATGAAAACATTGCAGGATTGTTTAAAAGAAAGGATACTGATCATTGACGGGGCCATGGGCACCATGATACAGCGCCATAAGCTGGAAGAAAAGGATTACCGCGGCGAACGGTTCAAAGACTGGCATACCGATGTAAAAGGCAATAACGACCTGCTGAGCATTACGCAGCCGCAGATCGTGGAAGGTATCCATAAACAATACCTGGAGGCCGGCGCCGACATCATTGAAACCAATACGTTCAGCAGCACTTCCATTGCCCAGGCTGATTATGATATGCAATCGCTGGCCTATGAAATGAATCTGGCATCGGCAAAATGCGCCCGCAATGCTGCGGATGCATATACGGCAAAAGATCCCGGTAAACCACGATTTGTGGCAGGTGCTATCGGTCCGTTAAATAAAACGCTTTCGCTTTCACCGGATGTGAATAATCCCGGCTACCGTGCTGTAACTTTTGATGAAGTGGCTGCTGCTTATTCAGAACAAATAAAAGGCCTGGTGGATGGCGGGGTTGATATCATTTTAATTGAGACGATCTTTGATACGCTCAATGCAAAGGCAGCTATTTACGCAACTAAGAATTTCTTCCGTCAAAATAATTTACCGGAATTACCCATCATGATCTCCGGTACTATCACAGATGCCAGCGGCCGTACCTTAAGCGGACAAACACTGGAAGCCTTTTACGTTTCTGTAATGCATGCTAATCCGCTAAGCATTGGTCTTAATTGTGCATTGGGGGCTTCCGAAATGAGGCCGCATATAGAAGAACTAAGCCAGATAGCCGGTTGTTACACTTCTGCCTATCCAAATGCCGGTTTACCGAATGCATTTGGTGAGTATGATGAGCAGCCGCATGAAACAGCCCATATTATTGAAGAATGGGCCAAAGAAGGTTTTGTAAATATTGTGGGAGGCTGTTGCGGCACCACACCGGATCATATAAAACATATTGCTGAAGAAGTGAGTAAGTTTAAGCCGAGATCACTACCAGCTATAGAGCTCGAGTTGGTTTAACCACAAAGTACACATGGGTGTAACACACAAGGAACACTAAGGATATGACTGAAAATGAAATATCGAAAATTGTTTTTGATTGTGGACTTAAAGTTCATAGAGCTTTAGGCCCAGGTTTACTTGAAAGCGCTTACGAAGAATGCTTATTTTACGAACTTTTGAAAACAGGAGTTACTGTAGATAAGCAAAAAGGATTGCCTTTGATTTATGAAGAAATAAAATTGGATATAGGATACAGATGTGATCTGATAATTGAAAACAAACTAATAGTTGAAGTAAAAGCAGTTGAGGCATTACATGACATACATCTTGCACAAGTTCTTACTTATTTAAAACTGTCAGGCTGCAAGCTCGGGCTGCTGATTAATTTCAATTCAGTATTATTTAAAGATGGAATAAAAAGACTCATCAATGGCACTTTGTGAACCTTGTGTTCCCTTTGTGCCTTTGTGGTAAAAAAAGATAATGAACACAATTAAACCATATTTAAGATTAAGTGGCCTGGAGCCTTTGATCGTACGCCCGGAAACAAATTTTATCAACGTTGGAGAACGAACCAACGTTACCGGCAGTAAAATGTTTGCACGACTGATACGTGAAGGCCAGTATGAAGCTGCACTGGCCGTGGCACGCCAGCAGGTGGAAAATGGCGCACAGGTAATTGACGTGAACATGGATGATGCACTGCTGGATGGCGTACAGGCTATGACCAATTTCCTGAACCTGGTTCAATCCGAACCTGATATTGCGAAGATCCCCATCATGATAGACTCGTCTAAGTTCGAGATCATCGAAGCAGGATTAAAATGCGTGCAGGGTAAATGCATTGTAAATTCTATTTCAATGAAAGAAGGCGAAGCCAAATTCATTGAACAGGCCTTCATTTGTAAAAGCTTTGGCGCTTCGGTAATTGTAATGGCTTTTGATGAGGCAGGGCAGGCAGATACCAAAGACCGTAAAGTGGAGATCTGTAAACGTGCCTATAAAATATTAACAGAGCAGGTTGGCTATGCCCCGCAGGATATCATTTTCGACCCAAACATTTTTGCTATTGCCACCGGTATTGAAGAGCATAACAATTATGCAGTTGACTTCATCGAAGCTACCCGTGAAATAAAGAAACTGATGCCGCTTACCAAAGTGAGCGGCGGTGTAAGTAATGTGTCCTTTTCATTCAGGGGCAATGAGCATGTACGGGAAGCCATTCACAGCGTTTTTCTTTTTCATGCCATAAAAGCAGGCATGGATATGGGTATTGTAAATGCCGGGCAGCTGGTGGTGTATGATGAGATTGAACCAACGCTGCGCAACCTTTGCGAAGATGTTATCCTGAACCGTAATAATGATAACAACGAGGCCACGGAAAAAATGATCGCTTTTGCCGAAACTGTGAAGGCCAAGGGCAAGGAAGTTGTTAAAGACGAGAGCTGGAGAAAAGAATCCGTGGAAAGCCGCTTAACTCATTCCCTGGTAAATGGCATAACGGATTATATTGATGCTGATACGGAAGAGGCCCGTCAAAAATACCCCAAACCGCTGGATGTAATCGAAGGGCCACTGATGGATGGCATGAACGTGGTGGGCGATCTCTTTGGCAGTGGCAAAATGTTCTTACCCCAGGTTGTAAAAAGCGCCCGGGTAATGAAAAAGGCCGTAGCAGTACTAACACCTTATATTGAACAGGAAAAAGAAGAAAGAAAAAAAGCGAACCTGGAAGCCGGAACTGTCAGTGAGGAAACAGCCGGTGCTGCAAAGATCTTACTGGCAACAGTAAAGGGTGATGTGCATGATATTGGTAAGAATATTGTAGGGGTGGTGCTTGGTTGCAATGGCTATGATATTATTGACCTGGGTGTTATGGTACCCACAGAAAAAATACTGGAAACTGCCGAAAAAGAAAAAGTGGACATCATAGGCCTGAGTGGTTTGATCACCCCTTCGCTGGACGAAATGGTGCATGTGGCGCATGAGATGAAACGCAGGGGAATGGATCTGCCGCTGATGATAGGCGGGGCCACTACTTCCCGAATGCATACAGCTGTAAAAATCGCACCGCAGTATGATGCGGGTGTGATTCATGTACTGGATGCCAGTCGCAGTGTAACAGTTGCAGGCAGCTTATTAAGTAAAGAGCAAAAACCTGCATTCCTTCAAAGTTTAAATACAGAGTATAAAAAACTGGCCGAGGATTTTGGCAACAAAAAAAGTACAAAACAATTTATAAGGTTTGAAGATGCACAAAAGAACGGGGCAGTAATTGACTGGGCAAATTACAAGCCTGTTGTACCCGGCTTTACCGGTACAAAGATCTTAAACAATTATTCCCTGGCAGAAATTGCGGAATACATCGACTGGCAGCCATTCTTTATTGCCTGGGAAATGCACGGAAGGTTTCCGGCCATTCTTAACGACAGTGTTATTGGTGCCGAAGCCACCAAACTTTATGAAGATGCTAAAAAATTATTGCAGCAGGTTATTGATGAACAATGGCTGACCGCCCGGGGTGTGGTAGGTTTCTGGCCTGCTAATAAAGCAGATCATGATACCATTGACGTGGATAATGGATCAGTAATAACACAATTACAATTTCTGCGTCAGCAAATAAAGAAAACAGAAGGCCAGCCAAATTTATCGCTGGCAGATTTCATTGCGCCTGCCGATCAGAATTACCAGGATCATATTGGTGCTTTTAGCGTAACCATTCAGGGTATCGACAAGCACATCAAAAATTTTGAGGCAAACCATGATGATTACAACAAGATCATCCTGCAGGCCCTGGCCGACCGTCTGGCCGAAGCCTTCGCAGAATTGCTTCATAAAAAAACAAGGACCGAATACTGGGGTTACACTGCAGGGGAACAACTTAGTAATGAACAATTGATAAAGGAAGAATACCAGGGAATACGCCCGGCTCCGGGTTATCCTGCCTGTCCTGACCATACCGAAAAATATAAACTGTTTGAATTGTTGGGTGGTGAAGAAACAACAGGTATCCATCTTACCGAATCATTGGCCATGTATCCGGCAGCCTCTGTATGCGGCTGGTATTTTGCCAACCCGGAAAGTAAATACTTTGGTGTGGGCAAAATTGAAAAGGACCAATTGGATGATTATGCACGCAGAAAAGGAATGAGCATGGATGAGGCTGTCAAATGGCTGAGACCAATACTGGAGTGATAGTTATTTACTGCTGAATTGTTCCCTGATCTGCTGTGCTTCCTTAGCATCGCCAAGCCCTTTGATCAGAAAAATGATCACCGCTATTTTAAAAATTATACCACCGATTATAGTGGAGGGGTCAATGATTGCATTCACCAGTATAAACACACCCATCAGCACCAATCCGCCAATAATAGCATAATAAGGTTTTTTCTTTGTCCAGAATGCCAGGGCAACAAATCCGCCTATATAAACAGTCCATATCAGATAATCGAGCCACATTATTTCCAGATCTGCGGGATATTTGGAAAACAACAACAGTGCATTAAAGAGTAAAATACCAGCCGCCGTAAACAGGGCATTTCTTGCCTGGCGGATATGCTTGTCATACCCCTGCATGGAAAACTCCTGTTCATTAAAGATCGTTTCCGTATTTTTTTCCGGGCTTATTTCGGGTTGGTTATCGTTTTCCATATTACCTTTATTTATACAATTTTACTAAAAAAATAACAATGCGTATTATTTCTTATAATGTCAATGGCATACGTGCCGCTATAAAAAAAGGATTCATTGACTGGTTAAAAACAAATCCGGCAGATGTGATCTGTTTACAGGAAACCAAAGCCACCCAGGGAGATGTGGATGTAAAACAGCTGGAAGACCTGGGTTTTCATCATCATTGGTTCAGCGCCCAGAAAAAAGGATATAGCGGTGTGGCTGTTTTCTCAAAAATAAAACCAGATCATGTTGAGTTTGGCAATGGTCACAGCGCCAGCGATGATGAGGGGCGAGTGATACAACTTGATTTTGGGGATATACGCCTGATAAATGCCTATTTCCCATCGGGTACCAGCGGCGACGAACGCCAGGCATTCAAATATGTATGGCTCGATGAGTTTCATACTTACCTGAACAAACTAAAAAAGAAATATCCAAAGATCATTTTGGTGGGCGATTATAATATTGCCCACCAGGAAATTGATATTCACGATCCCAAAGGCAATAAGAACAGCAGTGGTTTTCTGCCGGAAGAAAGGGCATGGATGACCAAATTCCTGGACAGTGGCTGGACGGACAGCTTTCGGGTATTCCATCCGGAACCACACCGCTACAGCTGGTGGAGCCAGCGCTTCCCTTCGGTACGACTGAACAATAAAGGCTGGCGTATCGATTATATTACTGTTACTGAACCATTAAAGAAACAATTGCTGGATGCAGACATTTTTCCTGATGTAAAACACAGTGATCATTGCCCTGTATACGTTGAACTTAAGCGCTAGCAAAAGTTTCCTTTACCAGGAAAATTTTTAACAATAATAATTAGCCTGTTCAGTAAAGGCTGATTTATCTTAGCTGTCAACCAAATTTTACTGTATGGAATTTTTTTCCGTTCTCATGCTGATCGTCCTGCTGGTGATCATGCTTAACCAAAACAGTAAAACCTCTGACCATCTTCAAAAACTGGAAGATGAGTTGAAATTACTAAGAAGGCAGCTTTTAAATTTTACCAACGAAAAGAAGGATAACACCGAATCTAAAAAAGAAATTCCGAAACCGGCTGAAGAAGTTAAGCCTTACACCAGCATTTTTTCTGTAGCAGATAAAACACCAGAAAAAGATACCCCTCAGCCTGCAGATGAGCATAAAAAAGAAGGAGGGGAAACTATCGCAGGCAATCAACCGGTTCTGCCCGTCGTACCACCGGTTGAGGAAAAAGTAACAATTGAGCCGGCAAGGCAAATACATCAGCAGGTACCTGCGCCCACCTTCTTCGAGCGTCATCCCGATATGGAAAGGTTCATTGGCGAAAACCTGGTGAGCAAGATCGGTATTGCCATACTGGTACTGGCAATAGGGTTCTTTGTAAAATATGCAATTGATCAAAACTGGATTGGCCCTGTTGCCCGTGTTGCCATTGGTATTTTATGTGGCAGCATTTTAATTGCGCTGGCGCATCGTTTCCGGAATTCGTACAGGGGGTTCAGCTCTGTACTGGCAGGCGGAGGCATAGCAGTATTCTATTTTACCATCACCCTTGCATTTCAGCAGTTTCACCTGTTTAGCCAGGCCGTTGCTTTTGTGATCATGGTCGTAATAACCATTTTTGCAATAATCCTTTCTTTATTGTACGATAAGCAGGAGCTGGCAATCATTGCATTGATCGGTGGTTTCCTGGCCCCCATGCTGGTTAGTACTGGATCGGGCAATTACAAAGTACTGTTCAGTTACCTTATCATTTTGGATACAGGTATTTTGATCATTGCCTATAACAAAGCCTGGCGGCTGCTCAATTTTTTAAGTTTTGTATTTACCATTGCCATGTTCGGAAGCTGGTTGCTGTTTGTAAGCCCGGTGGAAATTTACAGTACTTATAAAAACGCATTCCTTTTCGCAACAGTTTTTTACCTGTTGTTCTTTATCATCAACATTGCACACAATATAAAAGAAAAGAAAAAGTTCATTGCTTCGGATTTTGGTATTCTGCTGGCCAATACCAGCCTGTACTTTGCCGCAGGCATTTACTGCCTGCACAATATGGATGCAGGTT
The DNA here is from genome assembly GCA_044226725.1 of Ferruginibacter sp. GTDB lineage: Bacteria > Bacteroidota > Bacteroidia > Chitinophagales > Chitinophagaceae > Ferruginibacter. Next base: position 34,164 of record JBGAGM010000007.1, read on the forward strand.
CCTTCAGGGGCTTGTACAGCGCATCCATGGGTATATTCAACCTGGGAGCCTCCTACTTTCTTTTCCAAAATCAAAAAACAGACCGTAATATCCTGTACCTGCTTATCGGCATCACACTCACTTTTATTTCTATCACAGCCCCCATACAATTACACGGAAATAACATTACACTGTTTTGGGCAAGTGAGGCAGTTTTATTGTACTGGTTTTTTACCAAATCCAGGATCAGCATCATCCCCTATGCTGTTAGCCTGGTATGGGCGCTGATGCTTATCAGTTTATTAATGGATTGGTTTCAACTGTATGGAGTGCAGGACAAGGTACTGGCCATTATCATAAACAGAGCATTTATAACCTCGCTGTTTGCTGGCCTGGCAACCTATACATTGTTTTTTATGCGTCATAAGGAAGATGAAACCATTAAACCGTTAGCCACCTTTGTACCCGGTAAAAACACTTTCAGGATTGTTGCGCTCGTTATCCTGTTCTTAACCGGCGCTTTAGAAATCAATCACCAGTTTGTAAGCCACTATCCTTCTACCGGCATTAATATGCTGTATCTTGTTTTATTTACCACAGCATTTGTAATTGTGGTAGTAAGTATCTATGAAAACAGGAAAACTACCCGGCCGCAATGGATAACTATTGCCATCATACTTGCTATATGTTCTGCTCTTTATTCAGCCAGTTTATCTCTTGTATACGAGATCCAGGCAGGCATGCTAACCGAACATGTGAACCATATACATTTTACGGCCCATTGGGTTGCGGCCCTGTTAGCAGGTTTTATACTTTTCAGGTTTATTCGATTGCTTTTACAGAACAAATCCTCCGGAAATGCGAACCTCTATTTATTTACCTGGATATTTTGCACACTGGCTGTTATTTTCTTAAGTGTGGAATTGCATTTAATAGTAAACGAGGTTTTCTATGCTGCAAACAATCCCCCGGATGAGATACAGCGTATCTATATTAAAACCGGGCTGCCTATTTTATGGGGTCTTTGTTCTTTTGTATTCATGTGGCTGGGCATGCACTATAAATTCCGCACCCTTCGTATCATTTCTCTAAGCCTGTTTACGCTCACTTTGCTCAAGCTGTTTATATTTGATATCAGGAACATTCCTGCGGGGGGCAAGATCGCAGCTTTCTTCTGTTTAGGCGTTTTGCTGCTGGTGGTTTCCTTCATGTACCAGCGCTTAAAAAAAATAATTATTGATGAAGAAAAAGTGGATTAAACTCTGGTTATTGTTTACGATACCTGTTTGCGGGTTTTCGCAAACAGCGGGTTACCGGTTTTACTGCAAACCGGAGCCGGTTACAACTCCGGGATTTTATAAAATTGACTTTACACCTGCTATAACCGCCCACCTTAAAACAGACTATAGTGATATTCGTATAATCAATGATTCAGGAAAATGGGTACCGCATATTTTAACCACAGCTAAACATGATTATACTGCCACTTCAGTTATTACCTATTTGAAGTTTTCAGTTTCGCAGGATCCCGCTGCCAATACAGAAGTATTAATCGAAAGTGCTGGCAAAAATATATCAAACCTGAACCTGACTATTGCCAATACAGCCGCAGAGAGATTTTGCACCTTAAGCGGCAGCAATGATAAAAACAACTGGTTCGTGATCAACGACAGCATTTTGCTGCATCCTGAAACCGGCGAAAACACAACATCCATTGTACTGTCGGTCGATTTCCCGGTAAGTAATTATCTGTTTTACAAGCTTGTTATCATCAATAAAAACAAAGACCCTTTTAACATCAGGTCAGTTCACGAAAGAACCTCCGTTACTTCACACACAGTAAAAACAATTGACAACCCCGCTACCCTGCTGCTGCAAAAAGACAATGGAAACATCAGCTACATACAAGTTGTTCAGCAGCAGCCTTACCAGTTCGATATGATCTCATTAAAAGCTGAAGGGGTTAAATACTACAGCAGGGAAGTTGAATTATTTGTGCCCGCCGGTGAGGGGCATTCTTTTTCAGCCCCGGGTAATATGGTTCATTCATTTACCATATCCAATAACAGTACAATGCAATTCCCTGTGCCATTGGTCAAGTCTTCTGTTTTTTATCTGCTGATTAAAAACCAGGACAACCTGCCGCTTAAAATAACAGCGGTAAAAACAACCTGCAATGATCGTTATATCACAGCTTATCTTGAAAAGGGAAATTACCGCCTGATCATGGATAATCCCGGGGCCTCTGCCCCCAACTATGATCTGTCCGGTCTTTCATTAAAATTACAAGACAGTGTTCCATCCATACCTTGTGGCGAAATAGTACCACTCAATCAAAATGAACCACCTGTGGTTGCAGCAAAAAATAATAACTGGTTAATATGGTCAGCAATTGCTGTTGCTTTGATAGTTTTACTGTTCTTTACCACCAGGATGATAAAAGAGGTTGATAAAAGAAAAACAATATGATCATTTATAACGTTACCATAAAAGTTTCAAACGCCATCCGGGAACCCTGGCTGCAATGGCTGCAAAAAGAACATATTCCCGAAGTAATACAAACCGGTTGCTTCACACATGCCAATATTTTGCGCTTACTGGAAATTGATGACAGCGAGGGGCCAACCTTTGCCATTCAGTATTTTGCAGAAAGTAAGGGTTTGTATAATAAGTATATTGAAAATCATGCCCCGTTACTTCGCCAAAAAAGCTATGAAAAATGGGGCGATCAGTTTATTGCTTTCCGGTCAGTTATGCAGGTTGTTAACTAATTGTGCAAAACAATTCGATGTATATCTTTTTTTATTAGTACCACATTTGTAGCCCTTTAAAAACCGCATGGGCAGCGGATTTCATTGGCAACAACTCTGAAACTAGCTACAGTAAAGGGTTTTATGGATTTTTCCCGCTGGCCCAGCCCTCGTATAAAAACTCCGAACAGGCTTCAAGCCCTTGCGGATGGTGGATTACAGCATAATGCCGGATATAAAATAAGTTCTAAAAAAAATTTTGTTGCAATCAAAAAGCATCTATATTTGTCCCACTTAAAAAATTCAAAAAAAATCAACATGAACAAAGCTGAATTAATTGCAAAACTTGCTGATGATGCAGGTATTACAAAAACACAAGCAAACGCTGCTTTAGATTCTTTTGTAGCTGCCGTTACCAAAACTTTAAAAGGTGGTGGTAAAGTTACATTGGTAGGATTTGGTACTTTCTCTGTTTCTAAAAGAGCTGCCCGCAATGGCCGCAACCCGCAAACAGGTGCTGTTATTAAAATTAAAGCTAAGAAAGTTGCTAAGTTTAAAGCCGGTAAAGAATTATCAGCTAAAATGTAATGAGGTAACAACCACAAAAAAAAGCAAGGTGCTTATGTGCCTTGCTTTTTTTGTAACAGTATTTATTTAACCAACAATAAAAAAGAAAACTATGGGACGTGGTGATATTAAAACAAAAAAAGGGAAAATTTTTGCAGGTTCATTTGGTAAAACCAGGCCTGCCAGGGGAGCTGCAAAAGCAGTAGCCGCTGCAGAAACTGCTGCACCCAAAAAAGCAGCGAAGAAAAAAGCGTAGTTACGTTTTGTACGTTGTTTGATGTCCGGTTACTTTCCGAAACGAATGCATACCGGGCATCAAACAGCTTATCTGTTCAGGGAGCCAGCCGCTCCGTTTTCCAGTCACCATTTTCTGTTCTTGTATACTGCAACCTGTCGTGCAGCCGGCTTGCCCTTCCCTGCCAAAATTCAATAACAGCCGGTATCACAATATAACCACCCCAATGCGGTGGCCTGGTAACTTCGGACCCGGCAAACCGGGCCTCCATTTTTGCAATATTTGTTTCAATAACTTCCCTGGAATCAATAACACTGCTTTGTGGTGAGGCCCAGGCACCGATCCGGCTTCCGGCAGGCCTGGAATTAAAATATTCATCACTTTCCTGCTCACTTACTTTTTCAACCCTGCCGGTAATTCGTACCTGGCGCTCCAGTTCTTTCCAAAAAAACACCAGGCAGGCCTGCGGGTTTTCTTCCAGCTCTTTTCCTTTATGGCTGTTGTAGTTTGTAAAAAAAACAAAGCCAGCCTCAGAAAAAGATTTAAGCAGTACGATCCTGGCAGCTGGTAAACCGGCTGCAGAGGCAGTTGCCAGCGTCATAGCATTCACTTCCTCCACCTGGCTGTTTACTGCATCATCCCACCAGCGGCCAAATTGTGTAAAGGGATCTTTAGCAACATCTGTTTCCAGCAAACTTTGCAGCTGATAATCCTTTCTGATATCGGCAATATTCCTGTTCATCTCAGTTTTGTTTTTCTACCTCAAAATTACGGCAAATAAAAAAGCATCCCGTTTTAAACAGGATGCTTTCATAAATTAGTTGAAAATTTATCCCAGTAAACTCGCTGCTGTTAATCCCATCGCAGCAAATAGAATGCCCGTTAAAATGGCTGCCAAAACAAGGTTTACGGCAATCATAATAATAAAGGCAACAACCATATACACAATTTTCTTGTCCTCGGGGGTTTTCTTCAGCGGGCCTATTCCCAGGTACATCAGGTATATACCATAGGCCCATGCAGCAAATTTGAGAAGGGAGCCAATGACAGGTATGAAGGAAAGCAGGCCTGCCACATAAGATGGCGTGCCTGAATAAGCCACCAGCTGGGCAGATTTTCCCATGTTCTTTTCTGATCCAAAACTGGGCGCCAGCAGATCAATTATAATTACTGATATATAATACCCAATTACACTAGCAATGAACGCAACAACAGCTGTCATGATAAAAAACTTGATCCCCAGCACTCCGGCAAACATGAACCCGCTCAGTACAGGACCTACTGCTGCAACAAGCGACATCGGAAGTACATAACCCATTAATAAAGATTGCGGGGTTGCAGTTTCCCCGTTAATTACATCCCATTCGGTTTTGGGCGTAATCAAAATGTTTTTTACTCTTTCAATTAAATTCATATGCAATAAGTTTTAGAAAAGTAAAATAGAAAATAGAAAGCAGCAATGCAAGTGTTTTGGTAAGTTTTTTGAAGCAGTGAGAAAGCTCTGCTTAGAGGAATCCCTTGAGCAGACTGGCAGCTTCCAGCGTTTTGATCTTTTCTTTAAGAGTATCTCTTTCCTGCAAACTGTTCTCAAGCAGGCTCTCCAGTTCAGCAATTCGTTTGGTTGCCTGTTCAAACTGAAGACTGTTTTGCTGCAACTCCAGGTAACGGGACTGTATATCTTTATACTGGCTTTGCAGGTAAGCATAATCCTGCATCAGCTCGCTATATTGTCTGTTCAATAATGCCATACCGGTGAGCTCCTGCTGCAGTTCAATCTCCCTTTCCTCGGCCCCCTTTGCCGCCTGCTGTTTTTGGCCCAGCTGGTTGCGCATACCTTCTATTTCATCCAGCTGAGATTCCAGTTTGCTTCGTAAAGCGGCCGATTCGCTGAGTTCAGCATTCAGAAATTCAATTTCAGCCTCCCTGGCAGCCAATATAGCATTGGCATCTGCAAGCTGAACCTGCAGGCTTTCATTGGCCGAAATTAGTTTTTTGATCTGTTCTTGCGATAACATGGGTACAGGCCAGGGGTTAATTGGTCCTGGCTTCAAATTATAAGATTTACTGCCTTAAAACAAAAAAACCGCTGGTTTATTGTATCTTATTGCAATAATGGCATCCGGGGCAGCGTATTATTGAGTCAAAGTATCTTATTTTTCATAAAAGCCCCATGTAAACCAGGTTATATTGACGGAAGATGAGCTCATAAGAGGATGTTTAAAAAAAGATGCCTTCTGCCAGAAGGAAATTTTTAACCGCTTCGCCGGGCGGATGCTTGGCGTATGCAACCGCTATGCCCGGAACAGCGCTGATGCTGAGGATATTTTACAGGATGCATTTATTAAGGTTTTTAATAAAATATACCAGTTCAAATTTGAAGGCTCTTTTGAAGGATGGATACGGAGGATCGTGGTAAACACTGCCCTTAAAAAATATTCATTGAGGAGATACGAAAAAGAAGTGAGCGGCTATGAAGTAACCGAAAAAGAGCAAAATGTGCTGGAGCCTTCCGCATATGCTCATTTAACCGAAAAGGACCTGCTTGTTTTAGTAAATAATTTACCCGACGGATACCGGCTCATTTTCAACCTTTATGTTATTGAGGGATATCAGCATGATGAAATAGCAGCCATGCTCAATATCCAGCCGGGTACCAGCCGCAGCCAGCTGGTTAAAGCAAGAAATATGCTGCAGAAACAAATTTTACAATTACAAAAAGTTGCGGTATGAACAATAACCGTCATTTTGATGACCATATAAAAGAACAGTTCAGCAATTATGCCCCTGTTGTGCCACCGCACATTTGGGACAGGATTGCTGATGAAAAAGACAGAAAAAGGCCGGCTGGCTTTTGGGTTTCCATGTTTAATAACCGCAGTAAATTATTGCTGATCGGGCTTATCATTGCCCTCAGCAGCGGGGGTGCATTATTCTATTACAATAAATTTAGCAGCAATAACGATTCAAAAACCACATCTGAAAAAACAAACCCAAAAAACAATACCGGCTTACAAAACAGCACACCTGCAGGCGAAGAATTATTAAACGCAAACAGCAATTCTTCTGTGCCCGGCACCGGCACTGACACAACAGAGAATATTTACGGGCCTTCTAATACAATATCAGAAACCAGGGCAAATACAAGTGTCAGTATCACTTCACCGGTTGCAGAGACAGGCGGCGCTGACGGTGAAAATATTACAGCCAGTAAATCAAAAGCAACAAAGAAATATTATACCGGCCTGGGTAATGTATTGGTAAACACCACCATGCCGGATACAGAAGAAGACAGCTATGAAGAAACGGGAGGCACCCTGCTTGGAAGGCTTAATTTCAATGCAGAAAAAATTGCTGAAAAACGCAGGACGGGCAAACAGGAAACCCTTCGTTTCAACCCTGTTGTTTTTTTGCCGGGCTGCCCCACCGTGGAAAAGGATGCATCGGGTAATAAAAGGTATTTTGAGATTTTTGGCGGCCCGGACTATGCATTCCGCAGCCTCCAGGACACCGGCAACTCAAGCTATCTTCAAAAGAGAAAAGAAAGTGCGCACTTCAAATCCGGTTTCAGTGCAGGCATACGCTACACCAAAGTATTCAACAACTCTATGAGTGTGCGTACCGGGGCCAGCTTCAGCCAGATAAACGAAAAGTTCTCGTTTAACCAGGGCAATGTGGTGCAGGTAACCTACATTATCAACAGTAATGGAGACACCATCGGCAGCTACACCACAACAGGTACCCGTTACAAAACAACCATTAACAGGTACCGCAGTGTGGACATACCGCTGGTAATTGGTTACGAAGTGGGTAACGGTAAGTTGCACGCAAATATCAATGCAGGTGCGATAGTAAATATTTACAGCTGGCAGAAAGGTGATGTACTTGACCCTTCAGGGAACCCGGTTAGCATCACCACCGGCAAAGGTTCATCGCCTTACCAGTTTAAAACCAATGCCGGCGTTGGTTTCATTGGAGCCGTATCGGTGTATTACAAATTAAACGACAGGCTGCACCTGATGGCAGAACCTTATTTCAGGTACAATCTTTCACAAATGAATAAACAGGATATCACCTTAAAACAAAAGTATCACACTGCCGGTTTACGATTGGGCATCAGGCTTGATCTGAAATAGAGGCAGCAAAAATAAAACTAACAGCATCTGTATATATGTGCAGTATTAAATAAACGGAAATGAATAAAAAGATTGTTTTATTGATATTATTTGCCGGAGGCATTTTGTTCAATGCCTGCCAAAAGGATATTGATGTTTTTGTACCGGATCCAGGGCAGTTAACCGGCCCCGACAGTACCTGGCAAACAACCATAACAGCAACCATGCCTGTTTCCGTTCTTAAAAACAGCCTGCTTACAGCACCATACCTGGATACTATTAATGTGGGCGCTAATATTTCAACAGTAAATACCCCCTTTGGCGTGCAGGTGAATTTTCCACCCAACTGCTGTGCAACTGCCGCCGGGCAGCCTGTAACAGGCAGAGTGGATGTGGAGATACAGGTTGTACAAAAGAAAGGAGACATGATCAGGCTGGACAAGCCAAGCACTTATAATGACACTATGCTTATCAGTGCCGGGCAGTTTTTTATCAGGCTGAAAAAAGAAGGACAGCCATTACTGCTGGCACCCACGGTAAGATATAATTTCAATTACACTGACTTGCCACCTAACCCGCAGGTAAAGTTTTTTATGGGCGATGAAAGCAATAGCCAGTCATTTAACTGGTTGCCTACCACCGAACCCTCGCAGGATGTTGTAACCATTAATTCCCAGTCATATCAGGTATATACAAAAAGGTTGCGCTGGATCAGTATTGCCCAGCAGGTTGATCTGAATACGGCCGGAAAAGTGAACATTGCGGCAGATATGGCTTCTTATTTCACCAATGCCAATACCATTGCCTTCACTGTCTTCAAAGATATCAGGGCGGTGGTAGCCATGCGGCCCAACCTGGCCACACGCAAATTTGTTACCGGTAACCTGCCTGTAGGCAAACAGGTTACGGTAGTGGTTATTTCAAAACAGGCAAACGATTATTACCTGGGTTACGAATCTGCCCTTACCCAGGCCCAGCCTTCAAACCCGGGCGTACAGCAGGTGCATGTGGTGCCGGTAAAAAAATCGTTGCCGGAAATTCTATCCTACCTGAATTCTCTTTAGTGCAAAACAATCCATAGAAAAAAAGGGATGCTGGTTTCAGCATCCCTTTCTGATTGGATCAATATTTTTTAAGATACCAGGGTACCAACCTTTTCGCCGGTCACTACTTTCAGCAGGTTGCCCTCCGTATTCATGTCAAAAACCACAATGGGTAAGTTATTTTCCATACAAAGGGTGAAGGCAGTCATATCCATTACTTTCAGGTTCTTTTGAATGCACTCATTAAAGGAAATGGTTTCGTATCTCGTTGCAGACGGGTCTTTTTCAGGATCAGCCGAATAGATACCATTTACCCGGGTTCCCTTCAGAATTACATCAGCTTTAATTTCAATGGCCCTTAAGGACCCTGCTGTATCAGTTGTAAAATAGGGGTTACCTGTGCCGGCTCCAAAAATAACAACCCTGCCCTTCTCCAGGTGGCGCATAGCCCTTCTGCGTATATAAGGTTCGGCAATTTGCTCCATCTTTATGGCACTTTGCAGCCTGGTGTAAATACCGGCTTTTTCCATGCCGCTTTGAAGCGCCATACCATTAATAACAGTTGCCAGCATGCCCATATAGTCTCCCTGCGCCCTTTCAATCCCGCTTTCCGCTTCGTTCATACCACGGTAAATATTACCGCCGCCAATAACAACTGCCACCTGAACCCCCAGTTCGGTAACCGCTTTAATATCCTGGGCATATCGGGCAATCACCTCACTGTCTAATCCAAAATTTTTATTGCCCATTAAAGATTCACCGGAAAGTTTTAGCAGAATTCGTTTGTATTTGGGAAGCATTTTGTAGATATTTTTGCGAAGATATATTTTAAAATTGAACAAGGAGAATGCAGGCATAAAATTACCTGTTACATTTATAGCACCCTGCTAAGCGGTTATTGTTTTACTGCTTTTATTGAATACATCAGCGGTAATTTTTCATGCATTCCTTTGATACGCCACATGCCATCCGCACCCTGCTCCAGATTATTAAAGCAATTATAAGGCGAGAACGGAAATTCGTTGAACTGCACGATCTGCATTCCGTGGCTCAACAATGACCCGAATATTTCCGAGAAAGGATGATTCCAGCTATGCTCGGTGGAGCGAATGGGCGCATTTCTGTCGGAATAAGTACTAGATATTTCTTCCGTAATAACGGCATCGTTGAAATAGCTGTACTGAATATGTTCAAAATTATTATCCATCATCCACATTGCCGGATGAAAATCGGCTATATAAAAAACACCACCCGGTTCTAAGTAATGTGCCACTATTTCGGCCCAGTCATCCAGGTTGGGCAGCCAGCCAATGGTGCCGTAAGAAGTAAAAACAATATCGAATTTTTTATCGAGGTGCCGCTTAAGATCATACACATTACAGCAAATGAATTCGGCATCCAGGTTTAATTCTTCATTTATTTCCCTTGCAAGACTGACCGCTGCATCGCTCAGGTCAACCCCCACACAGTTTGCACCCATCCTTGCCCAGCTCATCGTGTCCATTCCAAAATGGCATTGCAGGTGCAATAGCGATTTCCCGGCCACGTCACCCAGCTCCGACAGCTCAATGCTGTTAAGTGATGATTTACCTTTCTTAAAGGAATCAAGGTCGTAAAAAGCCGAGTCCTTGTGAACAGCTGTTCGTTTGTTCCAGGATTGCCTGTTTTGGTCGAAGTAAGATTGATACATTTCCATAAGCAAATATAGTTACTTGCCGCAGGGTTAATAACAACTTATCAGATCCATTTATTTTTCAGGCTTATTTGTAATGCTTCTATCTTACTGCTTACGTGCAGTTTGCTGTAGATGTTTTTCATGTGCTGGCGCACCGTATGTTTGCTTAAAAAAAGGAGTTCTGCAATTTGAGCATATTCTTTTCCTTCCATGCTGCATTTTAAAATTTCCTTTTCCCTTTCGCTCAGTGGTTCCATTTCATTTTTACCAACCGCTTTTTCTGCAGCCGGGCGGGCCGAAAAGCCATTAAGCCATTTCCAGGCTTTGCGGGCTATACCCGGACTCATAGGCGCCCCGGCATCTTCATATACCTGGTAAATGGCATCTATGATCTGCTGGGCGGTTGCCTCTTTTAACAGGTAACCATGTGCCCCTGCTTTTATGGCATTGAATATTCTTTCATCATCATCAAATACAGTCAGCATGATGAATTTTACGGCGGGATATAATGGTGCTGCCCTTTGTATGGTTTCAATGCCATTCAGTTCCTGCATCTCAATATCCATCAGCACCACATCCGGTTTAGGCGTTGCTGTTTTCATGATCTTCAAAAAATCAGTGCCATCGCCTGCTTCAACAGTTATTGTAATATCATGCTCCACCGAAGCCAGCTTCTCTCTGAGAGAATTCCTTAAATATGGTTTATCATCAACTATTCCTATTAACATAGTACAAATTTAAATAGCACTTGCCGTTGTCCAATACCCCCTGTGTGGTATTAATGATACACAAGCTAATCCTGTATTTCAACCGTAATAGTTACTCCCTTCCCTTTCGAAGCCTGTATTTCCAGTTTGGCATTGATATCTTTTGCCCTTTGCTGCATGTTCTTTAGCCCGTAATGTCCTTCGTGATTAAACGCTGCTGCATCAAAACCCCGGCCTGCATCTTTTACAGAAACAGTAAACCTTCCTTCCGTTGTTTTGCCAGCCAGCTCAATTGCACCGCTTTCAGCATATTTACACGAATTGGTGATAGCTTCCTGGCAAATACGGAAAAGCTGCAATGCCTCATTAGAGTCGAGCTGTTTATTACCGGAAAAAAGCTCGGATACCTGCAGCTTTATACCCGGGTAGGATTGCAGGAAACGGTGTGCATAATCTACCAGTTTATCAAAAAAATCCTGTGCGGTCACCTGCTCTTTGTTCAGTATCCATATTGTTTCCCGCAGGGTTTGCAGAAGCATCCTGGATGTGCCCTTTACCCGTTCAATATTTTCATCCAGGTTAATTTGCCTGCGGTAGTTGGCATCCAGGTTCTCAAGATTGTTGCTAAGCAATGCCATCTGAGAGCCCAGGTTATCGTGCAGGTCCCTGCTTAACCTTTCTTTCTCCTGCTGCACCTGCAATTGAAGTTGTATCTTTTGCTTAATGCTGCGTTTCTGATAGAAATAATAGAAAACAAAACTGGCCAGTATGAAAAGCCCGGCAAAAGCAGTGATGTAAATTTGCTTCTCTTTTTTTGCCTTGATGGAAGCTATCGTGTTCTCATGCTGCAATTCACTTGTTTTAAACCTGGCTTCGGCTTCGCTCATTTTACTATTCAGATCGGTATTGAAACGCGTCACGTAGGACTGGTTTTGCAGGTACTGGTAATTATATGCTTCCTTGTAATTACCGGCATCTGCATAACAGTAAGACAACAAACCAAGTGCCGTTTGTTCCATATCCAGTTTGTTGAACCGCTGAGAGATCAGCAATGCCTCCCTGGCTGTTTCAATAGCTTTGTCAAACTTCTTTTCCTTCGATAATAACCCCGCATAAAACATCAGCGCTTCGGCAATACGCAGGCTGTCGTTCAGCTGCCGTGCCTTGGTTATAACCTCGGTATACAATCTGTCGGCCTTATCATATTTACCCATTTCACGATAGAGGGTTGCAAGCAAACGGTAATGTAAGTTTCCCAGCTGCGTGGTATCTGTTTTATTGGCAATACTCAGCTGAATGGCTTTTTGAAAATTTCTTTCAGCCTCTTCATAGTTCATTCCGGTCTCCAGTATTACAGAGCCAATATTATGATAACATTGTTCCAGCAACAGGCTCTCCTGGATTGCTTCGCTAATAGAAATACATTTTTTCCAGTAAAGCAGTGCCTTATTCTTATCGGGGATGTGGTAACAGGTGTTGCCAAGTAACTTATAGAAGGTGGCTTCTGCCAGCTTGTTGTTTTGTGTTTGAGCCAGTTCAATTTGTGACTGACAATAATGAAGGCAGGTATCCCATTGCTGCAGTTCCTGGTATTGATGAATAATAGCCGTTTGAACTGCTATATTTTCCTTTGTGGTAAGATTTGATGTTGCTAATATCTTTTTTAGTTCCGCTATATTTTTGCCGGGAACATTACCCTTTTCAATTGCGGCCAGCTGTTTTTCCAGGCTGTTGTTTTGAGCAGCTAACCCGCCGGCAGTGAAAAGCAAAATAAGTGGTAAGAAATATTTAGGCATACAATATTGAACCGGTTCCGTTGTAATAAAGCTACAAATACTGTCTCTACAAATCCAGCCTGTACTGCAGGTATTTTTAAAAATACCCTCTGCAGGGTATATCATTATTAACAGGGCGGCAATAGTTTTATAAAAACAAATTACCGATTATGACAAACGTTTCAAAATGGATGAGCTGGGAAGGTGGCATCGACCTGGTAGCCGTTACTTCACCTGATCTGCAGATGCCCAATTTAATTGTACACCTTGGCCGCATGGTAAATACACCCGTGGGCAATGCACCCAGCGGCATGGTACTTTGGCAGCCCGACCCTAATGCCATGCCTGCCGTAATGGGCTTTGTAAGCACCAATGCAGAAGTGGGCAAATATTTTGGCCCGAATATTTTTGCGGGCACCCCTTTTGAGCAGGCTCCCGTGTTAGATGCCAGCATCAGTATTGATATTGCTGCAGATAAGGCAATCAGCAAATGCGTGGTGGGCGACTATACCTTTGAAGTGGAAATGAGTGATTTTACCGATCCTTATCTCATCAACCGTGAACCTTCCGCCATGCCTCCCTTTTACCAGCAAGGGGTGGAGATACATGCACGAAAAGTGTCTGTGAAGATCAATGGAGAAGCCATCAGTATTATAGTGCCCCCGGTTGGCATTACCGGCGGACCGGCCAGCGTAGTTGCTCCAAACGGGGTATACGCCAGGTAATTGATTTTTCATACCTTGATCTAAAATTTGAAATGAAAAAACTGTTTACTGGTTTTGTACTGTTGATTTTTACACTGCCTGGTTTTGCCCAGTTAAATGCAGAGCAGGCTGCCATCAGAAAGGTGTTTTTCGATTTTCTTGGCTTTTATAAAAAGAATGAAGCAACATTCAATTCATTTAAGTTGTACAAGGGCAGGGGAAAAGATAATAGCCCGCCTTACCAGATACAGTGGAAAGAAGTGGAAAGGTATTTTGCTTACCTGCGTAAAGAAGTGCCTTATGTGGGCGAAGCATACATTAAGGCCGAACAGAATCACTTCAAAGATTCTGAGAAAAGTTTTAAAGATTACCCCGATGAAGAATTACCGGCAGGTTTTGATTATGACCGCTGGGCGGGAGGGCAGGAATCTATTGAATATACCTACAAATGGTACACTTCCCCGAAAAATAAATATAAGGTTACCATTAATGGCAACAAGGCTGTTCTGAAGATCGGGACTGGTTCGGGAAAAGATATGTACTGGAGTATTGTTCCTTTTGTAAAAGAGAAAGGCAGCTGGAAAATGGCCGATAATATTTACCCGGACGATGAGGCAAACTAAAAACGGGCATACAGCAATGAGAGCGGGGCAGATTCAAAAACCTGCCCCGCTCTCATTATGATATCCATTTCGCTCCTGGTCAATGATTATTTGGTGTAATAAAACTTGCCCGATAAGGTAACCGCTTTTTGAGCGCCTGATTTAGGTACTTCAACCTTAAGTATGTAGTTGGCAACCGGTATCCTTGGCAGGCTGAAGGAAAGCTGGTTCTCTCCTTTTATAATTTGAGACCTTCCAAAATCCTTAATTTTCTTTCCTTCCATATCATAGAGTGCAAAATAGGCGCCCTGGTTCTGCCCAGCCCAAAGCGAAGCTTTAATACTGCCCAATGAACCATTTACAGAGATCAGTACTAATTCATCCGTTGTTGTTGCATTGCTGCCTATCCGTATGATATTGGAATATTTAAAATCATTATTCTTATCAATCATTTTCAGCCTGTAAAATACAGGTGTGGCAAAAACCTGCGCATCATTGGCAGTATAACTGGTATTGCCGGACTGCTGGTTGGCCCTTGCCGCTACGGATGCAATTTTTGTAAAACCGGCTGTGGATGAAGAACGTTCCACTTCATACCTGTCAAGCCTGTTCTCAGATGCGCTTGTCCAGTTTAATCGAACTTTGGTTGCCTCTTTAACCCCGTTAAATGAGAGCAGGTTTGCGGCAAGCGGAAATAAGCCTGTTAAACGAATATCATCTATCGCTACAGAAGGGTCAGTTCCACTGCCATTTCCGTTGTTTCTCCAGTGAAAACCAATACGCACATTAGGATTGCCTTCAAAAGCAGCTGGTAGCGCCAGGGTGTAAGTAGTCCATTGTCCCTGGCTGTAACCGTTACAGGCCCCGCAGCAAACACTGGTTAGGCAATATTGATAGCCAACAGGCCAGGTAGTCCCACCGTCTGCGCTTAGCTGCAGCTGGGCCCTGTCATCACTGCATGCCGAACTTCCGTAAGCTATAAAATCAAATTTCAATGTTAATGTTTGCCGGTTCACGGTACTGATAAGAGGCGATACCACCCTTTTGAAGGTTGCATTGACAGCACCCGTTTCATTATAAGTTGCGCCCATGTCTCCCCCGCTACCGGGGTCGGAACCAATATGCAAAGATGCGTCGCCAACGCAGGAACTGCCACAACCCGGAGGTGCAACCCCTTCTTCTGCACAACTGATAAACCAGTTATTAGGGTTTGCACCGCTTGTTCCGCCAACATTATTCTGTATCGACCAGCTGTTCCAGGTACTGGCAAGGCAGTTGGCACTGCATCCGTTATTAAAGTTCTCTGTCCAGATAGTTGTTTGAGCCATAACCGGCAGTGTTACTAAAAGAACAGCTATGGCTGCTGTTGTTCTTTTTGAATTGAAAATCTTGTGGTGAAGGCGGGTCATGTTGTTTTTGCTAATAGTTTTTGTAAAGATATTGTATAGAAACTGCTTTAAGAAAAGCTATAGTCCTTTATTCCGTTGTTTACGTATTAAACCTGCGGTTATAGAAGCAATAAAGCCGGTTGCCAGCAAGATCCATAACCAGCCCGTCGGAAAACCAATCATCGGCGCATTGCAGGCGCAAAATCCGGCAAATGCCGAAGCAAGTAATATCATTGCCTCCAGCAGGTTGCCTAGAACAGGAATTTTAATAAGCTCCAGTGGCGCTTCATTCATAAGAAAGAGCAGGGCCCAGATCAATGCAGTTGAAAAAAATATCTTGTCAGAAAGTAATGAAGTGGTGATGAGCATCAGCAATATCAGTCCGTTTTTATACAGGTTAAGCTGGCTTCGGTATGCAGTATCAGCCTGCATTTTCTGCAATACAGCATAAGCGGCCATAAAGATACAGTTTGCCAAAAGCAGCGGAAACCAAAACAGCGTTGTGGGTGTCAATATCCAGTTGTCGGGGTAATTACTTGAACCAAGATAAACGCCTGAAGCCACTGCCAGTAAGGATAACAGCATTTTCAGCCATGAAATATTTTTGAATACACGATAAAAAAAGGAAGGAGCGTGCCGCAAAAATGCAACACAGATAAGAAAGATATCCAGTGTAAGCAGCAACAGCACGGTACTTTGATCATCATGCTGGTATTGCAGATGAAACCGGCTTACGATATAGCCCAGTAAAAGGGGCACTGCACCCGACAGGAAGAGGATTGTGTAAATTGAGATGGCAGCAATAATGCCTCTCACTATACTGTTCTTTTTTGTACGAACATAATTGAAACTGGCTATGATCAGCAATCCAATTTCGATGCGTATACCAGGTGTGGCGCCACGCGACAGGCTGGAACCTCCAACAGTAATATAAGACCAGGCTACATCTTTAAGCGAATGAAGTGACAGGTAGTTCATTTTAGCACCAACACCACCGGTAAGGATCAGGTCTATTACGGGGGCCGTGAGGGCTATGCTGAAAAAGACAATGACCAGGCGGGCCACTTTCATTATTTTCTCTCCCGAAAACAAATGCAGCTGCACAAGAAAAGCCAGTACAATAAAAATGAACCAAAGGCCAATGTGTAAGATATCGTCCAGTGTAAAAAGGCGCCGGCTCGAAAAGAATTCTAATGTAAGCCTCACAGCCAATATTGCCGCAAACAAAAAATAATACCGTGTAAAAGCTGTTTGCCGGTTCTCTACCTGATCTACTGTTTTTACAAATACATGTTGTATCTTTTTTAGCATAAGCACACTATTGTTTAAAAATATACATATTGCCTTTTCCTGCAGGCAGGCCCGAGTTAGTTTCCCTGGCTTCCATAGCGCCCATCCAGAAAGAATTTTTGTTTGCCTTTATTTCCTGGCCGGTCATTCTTGGCTGCAGTTGTATGTTCAATTGCTGTTCGGGAAGCACGATTGAAAAAAACAAGGGATAGGGCCTGCTTAAAGACCCCGGCCCTCTTGTTTTATTTTGTTGTTGTTCCAAAATCAATGTTGGCTTTGCCATAATATTCCCCTGCTCATCCCATAATAAAACCGCATGGGTTGTTATCCCCTTAACAGCATCCGTTGTAAACAATATACCAAGCTGCTTGCCGGACTGCAGGCTAAGGTCAAGCCAGTGCACACAGGCACTTGCTGACATCTTAAGCAGTAATTCTTTGTCGGAAAAAACCCTGATGAATAATTTTTCTTTGCCGCCGGCATGTAAACTCCCTGCTATTTTGCTTTCCGCAGCCACAGGCCTGAGTGCCCGGGCCTGTGGCTGCGGGCTGATCACTGAAATGGAAAACGGATCCTGTTTCCTGAATGACGATATTAACTGGGTGTAGCCGCCGGTTGCAGCTTCCTTCCTGCTGAGGGATGTCAGCAATTGAACGCCGTTTCTTTTAAGCAGCAGGCTCCATTCCATTGTACCGGAATCTTTGGACGGGAAATATATCCTGACCGGAAAATTGCTTTTGTATCTTATGGCACCAACCTCACTGGTTCTGATGGCAGTGTAATAACCGCTGTCATACTGGCTCCAGGCTGCTGCAAAGCAGGATGCATAATTTTTATCACCAGTTCTGTCTGTGCTCACCAGCGCATTAAAATGAAGGTCTTTCCCATGCATATCCTGAAAAATAGTATGTATGATCCACCACTTGCCTTTATCAGCCTCCGGCAGCAGTGCAGCTTCGCTTTGAGAAGCATGCCTGGTTACACAGGCAGTAAACAATAGCATACAGGTTACAGGTAATAATAAGTACCGTTTCATTTATTTTTTATAAAGCAAATAATTTTGCATTAGCTCAATGACCAGGGCTGTTACAAAAACATATTCTTCCTTCACATACCTTTTATCAGGTATAGGAAAAAAACCACCATTCCAGCTCCCGTTCTTTTGCTGCCTTGCAAGCAGGAAGTTAATGCCCTTTATGGTTACATTATCATTTTCAGCTCCGCTGCCCTGCAATGCCAATAACATCAATACAGTTTGCAACTCCGGTGAGGTTTGCTTTTGATAAGCGGGATTCCTGTAATACCAGCTTCCGTCTGCATGTTGAGTAGCAGTTATGAATGCTATTGCCTTTTCTTTTGCCAGTCTCGCCTTCTGCGAACTTTCATTCCTCAATACTTTTAGCACCTGCCACAAAGCATAACCGCTGCAGCCATAATACTCCCAGGCGCTGCCCCAATCTCCCTGTGTAGTTTGCTTTTTTATTAACCAGTCAATAGCTTCCTTTCTGTGTTCGGGATTGGCACCTTCATCAGCAAACAGGTTCAATACAAAAGCTGTAACAGAAGGAAAGCTCTTTTCAATAGTTACATCGGGATTACCTATTTCCCATTCTCCGGTTTGCTTTTGCAGGGCAGCAATTTTGTTCAGGTTGTTTTGCGCTGCAGTTTTGTTCCCGCAAATTTGCAACAGGTTAAAATAAGCTGCTGTGGTTTCCAGGCAATAAGCATTGCTGCATTTAATATTATGGCATATCAGCCCTTCGTTATTCTCATTTTTCTTTAAGAACAATATAGCTTTTCTGACAGCAGCATGATTTGTGTCTGTGACAGATTTATATAAAGAAGTGGCAGCGAGTATCGTTTCCCAGGTTTCAAACAAGGGATTGATCGTGTCACAAATAGCGCCATCTGTTCTTTGTATTTGTTTTAAAAAAGCAGTTCCTCTTTTTTGGGCCTGTTCGATTTTTTCCATGCTGCTGGTTTGGGCATTGGCAATAAAGAAGAGATTCAATACGGATGTGCATATCAGCAGTATAATTCTTCCGGTTTGCTTTTGCAGGCAGGCAGTTACAGGCATTTACCAGGAAATGTATTTGTTAAAAAGTAGGATGATGTTCAGGCCAAACAGGGCTGAAATATAGATCAGGAATACCGGCTTTTCATTATAGGGTTTCCTGTACAGGAATGTAATATGCAGCACAGCCATCAATGCACATAAAGGATATACCCATATTAAATGAATGATCAATGCAGCCATGATATAAGTACAGGCTGTAAAAAATACAATCAAATGAAGGGCCCGGTGTTCGCCAAAAATTACGGGCAATGTTTTAACCCCGTTTAGTCCGTCACCCATGGTATCCTTCAGGTCTACAAAGTTTGCTGCCAGAGATAAAGGCAAAATAATGAATACAGCCCAGGCTACCGGGAAATCGGTAAGCTGCCCGCCGGCCAGCATAAATCCGCATACAGTAATTACAAGCGAGTTAAATCCGATAAAGAGCTTTGCCAGGAAAGGAATACGTTTCAAACGAAAGGGTTCGCAGGAATAAATAAAATATCCTGCACTAATGAGCAGTATACCAACAAACATGATACGATCTGTAAGTAAGGATAGCAGCAGCGAATATACCAGGCAAAATATACCAGCCAGTAAATACGGAGCGGGTTTTACCGAAGCTGTAACCAATGGCCTGTTCCTGTTGGATATCCTGTCTGTTTCCAGGTCGGCTATATTATTGCTTACAATGGCAAATACGGCAGCATAGGCCAGCGCCATGCTGAGCAGTGCAAAAATCAGCAGCAGCCGTGGCTGCAGAAATAATGCCGGGTCATACGCATTTGAAAAATAAAGAGCATAACCCAGCAGGGCCAGTGCAACATAATGTAATATCCGGATAAGCCGGATATCCTTTACAATTGCTCTTGTCATGGCCGGAAAGATCAGCAGGCATATTGCCGGTAACAAAAAACTCAGCAGCAGCAGTATACCATTGTACAGCATGAGGTATGGTTAATTTTTGGAAAAATAAAATAAAAAAGGGAATCAAAACGATTCCCTTTACAAATTATATTGAAACGGTATTAACCCAAAGCCACCCTTTTAAAATCAGTAACTTTCAGGTCGGCATCAATGCTCTTTAAGTAATCAGCCACAGATTTGCTGTTATCTTTTACAAAAGCCTGGGCCATTAAGGTATTATCTTTAAAGAACCTGTTCATTTTACCTTCAGCAATTTTTTCAGCCATTTCAGCAGGTTTACCTTCAGCCTTGATCATTTCAATAGCGATGGCTTTTTCCCTGTCTTTTGTTTCCTGGCTGATAGATGTTTCGTCAACTGCCAGCGGGTTCATCGCAGCAATTTGCATAGCCACGTCTTTACCTGCTTCTGCCGCTTCTTTGGTCATAGAAACCAGCACACCCATGCGGTTGGCACCGTGAATATAAGAAGCAACATAAGGAGCATCCACCCTTTCAAAACGGGTAAGCTCAATTTTTTCGCCGATAGCTGCAAGCTTATCGTTGATCATATCCGCAACTGTTTCATTACCGATTTTTACAGCTTTCAGTTCTTCTGCGGTTTTTACATCATTGGCAATGGCTGCGTCTGCAATAGATTGTGCAAAGGCAACGAAGTCAGCATTCTTACTAACGAAATCGGTTTCGCAGCTGATGCAAAGAACAATACCGCTTTTACCATCGGCAGTTGTTTGTGCAATTACCACACCTTCTTTAGCCTCACGGTCGCTGCGCTTGGCGGCAACTTTCTGTCCCTGTTTACGCAACCAGTCGATGGCCGCTTCAAAATCGCCATTGCTTTCTGTTAATGCTTTGCGGCAATCTAACATACCGGCACCGGTCGTCTGGCGTAATTTATTGATATCTGCTGCTGTTATTGTAACACTCATGTGAATTAAAAATTAAAAATTAAAAATTAAAAACTCTGAAATGCCGAACCATATACTAATGTACAAGAGTGCGACGCCACCGATGTTGATTGAAGATTGGATGCCCGGACCATAAAAAATCAAAACATAATCTTCGCTCAAATCTCCTCCATTGTTCCCCGTAATTTATCCCGATTCTTATCGGGAGGGGCGGAGGGGGTTATTTACTTACCCGCCGGCTTTCTGCCGCCCTGGCCTGGTCCTGCAACACGGCGCTTAGGTTGAGAAGCAACGCCTCTTCCGCCGCCACGCTTATTCCTGTCATCTCCGCCATCGTCTTTAGATTCGAAACGGGCTGCTTTGGCTTCTGCGCTTTCTTCGGTATCGTTATTATCTTCTTCGTCTTTATTAGCCTGGCGCTCCTGTAATCCTTCTGCAATGGCTGCGGTAAGGTAGTTAACGATGATGGCAATAGATTTGGTTGCATCATCATTAGCAGGGATTGCAAAATCAACTTTATTAGGATCGCAGTTGGTATCTACCATACCAAAAGTGCTGATGCCCAGTTTTCTTGATTCAGCAAGTGCAATATGTTCATGGCCTATATCCACCATAAATAAAGCAGCTGGTACACGGCTGATCTGAGAGATACCGCCCAGTACTTTTTCCATTTTTTCCTTATCACGTGTTAAAGTGAGGCGCTCTTTCTTGGTCAGGCTTTCGGCGCTGCCGTCGGCAAGCATTTTTTCGATGCTCTGCATTTTCTTAACGCTCTTACGAACGGTGTTGAAGTTGGTAAGCATACCACCCAACCAGCGCTCGGTTACAAATGGCATATTTACACGTTGTGCGCAATCGCTAACGATTTCTTTCGCCTGTTTTTTGGTAGCCACAAACATGATCTTTTTACCACTGCGTGCAATTGCTTTTAAAGCAGCAGCACTTTCCTGCAAGCCTTCCACTGTTTTATTCAGGTCGATGATGTGAATGCCTTTTTTTTCAGCAAAGATGTAAGGCAGCATCTTCGGGTTCCACTTTTTCTTTAAATGTCCAAAGTGTACACCTGCTTCTAAAAGTTGCTGTTGTAAGGAAGTATTTTCCATTTTATTTGATGTTAACTGTTAGTTGTTAATTGTTAGTTGTTAATAGTAGTTGGAAAACCGATAAACGATTAACCAATAACGATTAACGTTTAGAGAACTGGTAGCTTCTTCTTGCTTTCTTACGGCCTGGTTTCTTACGCTCTACAGAACGCGGGTCACGCTTCAGTAATCCGGCAGCTTTTAAAGCCGGGCGGTACTCAGCGCTTACTTCAACCAATGCACGTGCAATACCCAGTTTGGTAGCTTCGGCCTGGCCTTTTACACCACCACCGGTAGCGTTGATAACCACATCAAATTTATCAGCAGATTCAACCGTTTTTAACGGAGCTTCTACCTGGTTTTGCAAATAAACCAGCGGGAAGTAGGTTTTGTAGTCTTTGCCGTTCACTGTTATCTTACCATCTCCTTTGCTGAGGAAGATACGGGTAACAGCTTCTTTTCTGCGGCCGACTGCGTTTGTTTGTTTTTCCATTTTTTATTTTTATTTGGAAGTATTTTTAATTGGTGTTTGTTGTCACTCTGAGCTTGTCGAAGAGTTAGAATTTTAATTCTTTGGGTTGCTGTGCCCCGTGCGGATGCTCAGCTCCCTGGTATACAAATAATTTTTTGTACATCTGGCGGCCCAGGCGGTTTTTAGGCAACATGCCTTTAACTGCTCTTTCAATAATTACTTCGGGCCTGCGCTTTAGAAGATCTTTGGCAATCTCTTCTTTACGGCCACCGGGGTATCCGCTGAAGTTATCGTAGATCTTTTCATCCATTTTATTGCCGGTAAACTTTACCTTTTCGCAATTGGTAACAATGATGAAATCGCCGCAATCAACATGGGGCGTGTAGTATGCCTTGTTCTTACCACGAAGAACAGCAGCAATACGTGAACACATACGTCCTACGGTTTGATTAGTACCATCCACAACGTACCAGTTGTGTTTAACGGTAGCCGCATTCGCATGCTTGGTAGTGAAATGTAATTTGCTCATTTTATTTTTTTTAAGTTTCGCCTTCCGGCATTAGCCATGGCCATCCCCATGGTTTTTAAATTTGGACGGCGAAGGTAACGCCAAACTGCCCTATTTGCCAAGGAAAAAAGGGATTATTTTTAATCGGACTTTTGTAAGTGATTGATTTTCAGTAAAATTTTTGACTTAAATTTTTTATTCTCCATATTCTATTGACATAATCAGGCAGTTCAACATGAAAAATCCCTGACATTTCTGCCAGGGATTCATATTTTTTAAAGACCCATTGAAAATAGTTATTGGAAGAACGGCTATAGTTAAACTACCACCTCTTTACTGTAGCTGATAAAAATGGTCACATTATTTGCATATTCCTGGGCCCTGGCCCCCGAACCATTATATGCTTTGATGGTTTTAAACATATCCTTATGAATATCCCACTTCGTTTTTAGCTCTTTCATCAGTTTTTCAATACACTTATCCATGCTGTACCATTGTTTCTGTTCAAAAAACACCCGGTCGGCAGTTACATGTTGCAGATCATATTGAAAGATGCCATACCCCTTATATAAATACTGGGCAGCGCTATATCCCCGGGCCTTCCTGGAAACATTGGCTTCGGCTATTAACGCATTGGTAAAATCATCTCCGTATTTAGCCCTGAATGCTGCCGCATTTTTTGGAAAAGCAGACCGTTGTGTACCCGGAAAATCTCCGCTTGCATCAAATACGCAGAGTTTAAGTATCTCATCCGGTGTTTTTTTATCAACCCAAAACATCCATACATTGGCTGTTTCCTGGCAGGCAACACCGCACAGGGTATCAACGGTAAAGGGTGTATTCTTTACAGCCTGTTTTAACTGGCCGGCATAATTTGTTTTAAGCCAGGTTATTGCTTTTATGGCCTGGGCTTTTGAGATGGGGAGTGGCATGGGGTTGAGTTTTAAAGTTAATTAAGTCAGCTACTTATTGCTTTGATTTCGTGTAAAAATTCAGCAATGGAATATCCACACAGAAGGAAGCACTGAAGCGCCAGTATGTTTTATTGTAGTAATCATTGCTCGGTTTTGAAGGGTCATTATTATTAACCTTGCGCAGGTTAGGTCCCATTTGCGCTCCAAGGTTAAATGATAAGGGAGTTTTAGGGATTCCAATAGAAAGGAATGCCCCCGGAGAAAGGATATCCCTTAGTTGAATAGTCGGCACATTTGCTGTGGAATCATCCCTGAAGCGGAATGCGGTTATGGCACCAAGGTCAACCAAAGAAATAAAAACAGATGTAGACCATTGTCTTTCACCCGTTGGTATAAAAAACAGGCGGTGCCCCCAACTGGCAGCTACACCAATAGGAGCAGTAACACCAAATACATTTGCCTTCCACTTTCCGGTATCAACTTTGCTTATTCGTTCAAAACCAAAAAATAAACCTGCATAAGCGTTTAGGGAAACATTGAAATCAGAAGCTCTTTTTATCCTTGCACTACCAGTAGGCAAAGCAAACGCTTCTATAACTTTTTCAACATCATCAGAAGACTTGGCCTGTACCATGGCCGCCATAAAAGCGCCATACTTATAGATTTTTTTTAGCGTGTCATCACTTTGCTTCCCGGTGACACTGGCAGGCAATATATTTTGCAAGCTATCCTTAATTTGTTTTATAATAGCTTTTGTGGCTATAAAAGAAGGGTCTATTGCTGCCTTTTGAATAAGAACTGTCGCAACTTCTTTATTAGACACACTACTCTTAGCGGTGTTAGCGGTATTTATTTGAGAATTATTATTGTTGGTGGTGAGGCTACTTGCCGGAATATCAGTACGAGTACCTTTTTCAAGTTCATCCACAAGATCAGTTACCTTTTTATTTAGTTGTTTATCTGATTTTTTCCCTTTTTTGGTTGATGTAGAATTCGTATTTACAGTATATTTTGCCTTTACAACATCATATATGTGTACTGCATTGATCACCGCCGATGAATAGTTGCGTCGTCTTATATCCAGCACCAGGTCACCGGTTGAGTGTGCTACATCAAAGTAGTCTTTTAATGATGCCTGTAAATCCGGAACCACATCCTTTAAATAGGGAAGTTTGCTGATTTCGGTACAGTACTGGATCAGGTTAATTGATGAATTAAAATACTGATAATACTGCTCAAAAGCCAGAGAGTCATTAGCTGGTTTTTTATAATTCTTAATCATTCCATTCAGTTTGTTTGCTTTTTCACAAAAACCGGCAATAAAATCCTGGTAGCTTGAAAAATCAGCCTCGTGTCTGGCAAGCTCATTTAGCAATTCAATGAAAGTTGTATCTCTGCCATTAAATGCAAAATGAATACTGTCATATTTATTTTTAGCCTCCTGGTAAACGAGCCCCAGGTATATCCTGAATGCCACTTTATCTTTCAGAAGTTCTTTTACTTTCTTCGTATTTACCCAATAAACCGAGTCGGTATTGTTCGCAGTATCTCTTATTGAAGCAGAAAATAATTGTAGTGTTTGAATAGCTCCTTTCCAATTTTTATTCAGATCATCAAGATAACTAACCGGATAATCTCTCAAAATATCGCCGGGATGTACTTTATCTTCCAATGCGCCTGCAATATAACAGCCACTGTTTAAAGTGGCAGCCAGCTGAGGGTATTTTTTAAAAAATGCCGGATGGTTTTCAATAATGGAAGGAAGGTTCTTTTCAAGCGTGCTCAGGTCATTTTCAAAACTTTCACGCAATGTTTGTATATAGGCTTCGTAATTATATATCTCATCTCCAATAATGGTTAAGGCCCGGTATGTTTGTGGAAATACTGTCTGCAGATCGGGATATTTGCTTATGAATTCCTTGAATTTATCAAAGAATGTAATGCTGAGTTCTTTCTTGGTACGCTTAACAATGAATTTGGCAAACCCGTCAGCAAGTGTGGTAACGTCAAGGCCACCAATCGAAGAAAGCAGTGAAGAGCCGCTATTTGTAAACGAAGAAGACTTAAATAGATTAAGCACCCGATCATCCTGGATTTTTGTCGAAACAATTAAAAATGGGTTCTCATTAAACTCACTGGAAATTTGTTGAAACAACTGGAATTTGTAGGTTATTCCAATTATCTTATCCTGGGGTATGTAAGCCTTTAATATGGAATTGATCAATTCTACCGAAGCACTGTCGCCCGGATTTATTTTTAATATTCTGGCTTCAGCTTTGGCAAAAGCCTTTAATTTAAATGCATCATAATAAGGCGTTTGACAATAAGCCATCTTAAAAAGACAAAGTAATATAAGCAGTATTTTAAGCCTGATCATTTCGGTAAGGTTTTAATTGTGTAAATACAGTTTCAGTTTTAATATTGAAGGAGATGCTTTCTAAATAGGCCTTAACTTCATCATTTCTTTTAATCATCGGAATTGTATTGCTGGATAAGAATTTAGCAATGATACCGGTAGTTATTGCAGTAAAAGCGCTGGATGAGGCAAAAGAAGGATGAGGGTCCGGTGAGTCAAAAATACCCATAGTAGTAATTTCCGAATTCACGAATGTGCATTTATATGCCTTGTTGATACCACTTTCTTTGATATTTGTAAAATCATCAGTTTCAATAATACCCACCGGAATTGTTCCTTTTACTTTTGCTATGTTTGAAACACCTCCAAGCAATTCCGCACTAAACCCTGCCACTACTACTATTACCCCCCGGGCAGTAAGTATATTTACACATTTCTGCATATCGCTGATATAATTAAATGCAATATCCAGGCTTAAATTCAAAATATCAGGAGGATTATCAGAGTTACTAATATCTGTCAGTGCTTTTATCACAGCATCATCGTCTGTATTTCCATCGTTATCATTCGTTCTATAGCTTTCAATCTTGGCATCGATGACCAGTCCTTTGATTCTATCATCATTGCCAACTAAAATACCCGCCACCTTTGTACCATGGTCATTTTTAATCTCGTGTTCGTGTGGTTCGGTCAAATAATCTCTGCTGCCAATACAACTATTATTTAGTGAAGGGTGCCTTGTATCGATCCCTGTGTCAAGCACACCTATCGTAATTCCTTTGCCATTAGAGCTAACGGGGTTGTTCAAAATGAGCTTTTTTGATAAATCATTTTCAACAGGTACCAGATTTAAACCTGGAACAGGCGTGTTGGCAGCCCCATCACTCAGCCCCCCTCCCCAATACCAGCCCCCATCTTTATCCCTGAACCAGTTACCTGCTGCATTGGTTAGCTGCTCAACAGGTTCAAACTGAAAACCCGCTTTTACCTTGCCCGTTACATTTCCCTTGTCGGAAGTGTCATCTACCGGCAGCGATCTTTTATTCAGCAGTGGTACTATAACGGTAAGGTTTGCCATAGGCATGATTAAAAAAGCGTGCTGTCTTTTAAGATGTTAATGTCCAGTTGAGTACTTTTCCCGATAGAACCCTTTTCGGTATATTGCCATATGGACCAGTCTGCCCAGCCATGCGGAACCGCCACCTTATTAAAATCTGGCTTATCAGGATAAAAGGCAAGCCATAATTTGATATTGCCCAGGTTATGATCAGCAGGCAGCTTTTCCTCCAGGTAATTTTTACGGCTGTATATCATGCATTCTTTCCCTGTTTGGTCTTTCACTGTTTTTATGAATGTATTTATCCAGGCCAGGTAATCCTTTTTCCCTAAGGGAGTATCCTTTCCGCCTCCCCATTCTTCCAGGTCAAGCACCAGGGGCAGGTCAGGTTTTTCCAGTCCGCTTATGATCCGCAATGCTTCATTTGCTTCCGCAGCAGCATCACCGGCCACCGTACCTCCGTTCCTGGTATCGGGGCGGCAAAAATGATAGTAACCTATTTTTAAACCCTTGCCTTTTGCATTTGCTGCATTCGCGGCTGCCCTGGCATCAGGGGTACCTACCCCTTCCGACGTTTTGATGAACACAAAACCGGCACCGGCATTTTTAAAAGCATCCCAGTCAGGGTTTTCGTTATGATGAGATACATCTACCCCAAAGCGAAAAGAGGCCGGCAGATTTATTGGCATGCCTGTTATTTGCGGCAATGGTAAAACCCCTACAGTTATAAGGCCTCCGCCCCAATAAAAAGAACCATCCCTGTCGCGGTACCATTTACCCAGCGAAGGGTTAGGTATGGCTGCAGCCTCCACCTCCTCTCCGGCAAAAGAGAAGCCTTTGTTTACAACACCGGTAATACCTTTTGCTTCCGGCAGCCTGGAGGGTATGCTATTGCGCTTATTAAGCTTATTGGCTGTTACTGTTAATTGTAGCATATATTATCCTACGGCTTCTTCGCCTGCTTGTGTGTTTACATTTAATGTTACAGGTGCCGGGGCATTGCTGGTCTTTTTATCGGCTGCGGCATCGTTATTGTCACTGTCTTCCTTTTTTCCTGCTGCACGCAACCTTACGAGTTTATTCAGCAGGTCGAACCAAAATGGTGCGCCCATAGAAATAGCAAATGCTGTAATGAGGAAACCCAGGAATTTTCTGCCCCTGAAAAACTCTTTGATCACATATCCCATCTTTAGTTTTATCCAGTGTTCATCATACAATTGTGTTAAGGCCAAACTTTGAACTGCCAGGGTATCAGCATTATTCAACAAGGCTGGTTTTTTATCTTTCGCCCTTTGTTTGAAGTTTTCTGATAAGTGTTCTTCAAACTCATTTTTATAGCATGCAATAACACAGGCGCTGTCGTTTTTGCGGCCATAGCCACTCCAGCCAATCGCTACAACATCATTGGCCTTGGCAATATCATTTTCAAGGAACTTTTTAATGCTGTCGGCCTGTGCCTGGTATTGCTTAAACAGGCTGTCATTAGTATTACGGCCTTCCTTGCTGGTATCGGGCACCAGGTTCCCCTGCTTGTCCACTATTTTTTTAACACGGGGGTCGTCTTTATATTTATCGGTGGCATCAATAGCCATTTGCACCAGTTTGTCCCGGGCGTCTTTATCAGTAGAAAGCTTGCCAGATATCTGCAGTGTATCAACATTAAACACCACAGCCAGCGAAAGCCCGATTGTAAAAAGTATAAACTGCACCTTTCTTTTGTACCAGCCCGAAACCCTGTTCATAGAATCATCAAACCAGTTCTCTATGTTTTTTGTAAATTTTTCAATGTCGTAAAAACTGTTGCGCAGGTGCAGGTTCAGTATGTCTGAAGTATCCCTGTCAATAACAGCCGGGTTGGGTAAATTGGTTACACCCGCATAAGCCCTGCCATAATACTCGATGATCTCCTTGATCTTTACAATATCGGGACTGTTCAGCAGCATCTGCTTAATGTTTACAGCAGAGTCTGAATTGCCGGGCAGGCCCAGTTTATAGTTTGTTATCTCATCAATCCTTTTATTGAACTCCTTTTTTAAAACATCCTTAAGTACGGTAGAAAAATTGCCGGTGGCAATATAAGATGGATAGGGATATATGCTGCTTGACCCATAGTTTTTTATTAATGGATGGTCAAAGAATTTCTGGCCCAGGTTCTTGTTGGCTTCCGGCATTTCGGTTCTTCCGGCAAACATGTACCATATTTCCTGGAAAAACTCTCCAATACCTTTCAGTATGCTTTTGATCTTATGCTGAGATGGTGAGTCGGAAAGGATCGATTCGGATATGGCACTTTTAAGCATCCTGGCCCGTAAGCCAAAAATACTGGCAATGGCTTCATTGATTGCTGTGGCCAGCAGGCTGTATAAAAGAAAGATAAATACCAGCCCGATTACAACATCTAATATCGGCGAATTGAACATACGTATAATTTTAGCCTACTCTTAATTCCGTTTTCGGCTTCCCGGATTGATTACTATTTTAAGTACTTATTTCAGTTTTATCTGCAGCAGTTGCAGAAAGCCCCCCGGCACAGCCATTTGAATGGAAACCGGAACATTTGTGAAAGATTTTTCGCTTGCAGGAACAGGATACTAACATAATACCTTTATTCCATACAAGCAAGATTATAGGAATGGATTTGATGAAATCTGAAACAATTGGGTTTTAACCTGCCGTTTTATTGTTTTTCCGGGTTTGCCTAGCATAAACTTTTACAAAAATGAAGAAGTAATAAACCAGGGGCAAGGGTATTATAACGGAAAAAGGAGGGGTTAAAAAACGGGGTTAAAAAGGTGAAAAAAATATTGCATATGTGGGGAGGAATGTAGACTTTAGCTGTGAAACTAATTTCTAAACCAAAAACTATTTTATGTTAGCAAATGACATTTTCCAAATTGGGGACATCGGTGACCCAATACCAAGTGAAGCTGCTATTTATTTAATTAAGTACTTTAAAGACGTGGAGGGATGGGGGCCATCTAAAACCAAATCAGTCGCTTTTCGTTTAGATGATTTAGAAGCCATTCTCGCACAGGTTAATTCAATTAGAGGTAATGGAGTTCGTATTTATTTTGGGAAATATCCTACAATTGATATTCCAAATTTAAACTTGCCTAATGACTCTTATAAAGGAAGAAATACAATTGTTTTTGTTCCTACTGTCGATGATGGCTCTGGTGGGTTCCTTAATTATTTTGAGGTTGAAAGAGAAGTATTAAAGCCAGTATTTCCGACTATTCCACCCGCTGGCGGAACAACACCAGCATATAATCATGGGCAATTAGAACCATAAAAGCATGTTCCCATTACCTATAAATATTTACTTTGAATTTGCTGCATTTCTCACCAGCGTAATTTATTGGCGTAAAATAAAAGTTAGTAAGTTACGCTGGATCGCACCTTATCTGTTCTTTATTATTGTTATTGAATTCACTGGCAGGTATATAACTAAAGAATTGAATTATAAAAACAATGGCTGGCTTTACAATATATCAGTGCCAATAGAATATCTATATTTTGGCTCCCTGTTCTATAAGTATTTCACAACAAAAAACTATAAAGTAATTGCAAAGTGGTCCTTAATCTTGTTTCCGATTTTTGTTCTTTTTAATATTTTTTTTATACAGGGAATTGAGAAATTTAATAACAATTTCCTAAAAGTGGGCAGTTGTCTTATGATTATACTTTGTTGTTTGTATTTTTTTGACTTATTGAAAATAGACAAAGTAATCAGTCTTGTATCAATGCCAATGTTTTGGATCAGTTCCGGGTTGTTTATTTTTAATGTTGGCGAATTTGTATATATATCTTTATCTAGTGTGTTATTCGAAGATTGGAAAAATTTCAGACCTCTTGTTAAAGACATTAATAATAACCTGATTTATATCTTATATAGTTCATTCATCTTAGGTATAATAACAGCCAAATGGGATCAAGAGGAGAAAATTTAAGCATAACAATCATTTATTTAACCGTGGGATTTCTCTTCCTTGCAGGGTTTATAGTTTTTTTTATAATCCTCTACCGTTTAAGATTAAATAAACATCTTAAAGAAAAATCCCAATTCCACCAAACCCTCCTCCAAACCCAAATCGAAATCCAGACACAAACCCTTCAAACCATCAGCCAGGAAATTCATGACAATGTGGGGCAGGTACTGAGCCTGGCCAAACTGAATTTGGGAACACTTGAGGAATCCGGCAACATCAGCAATCAAACCAAGATAAATGATACCAGGCAACTGGTTGGCAAAGCCATCAACGACCTGCGTGACCTGAGCCGCAGCCTCTATGGAAATAAGATTGCCGAACTGGGGCTGGCCGATGCGATCGACAATGAACTGACAATACTGCAAAACTCAGGGCAATTTAAAACCTCTTTTTCCAAAACCGGGGAAAGCGTTAAACTGGATCCGCAAAAAGAAATGGTGGTATTCCGCATACTGCAGGAATGCCTGAACAATGCCATCAAACATTCAGGCGCCAAAAATATTGATGTGGCGCTGGAATATGCACCAGGCCTGTTCGCCCTTTCGGTAACCGATGATGGTATTGGCTTTGTGCCCGACCCCCGGCCGCAAACCCAAACCGGTATGGGCTTAAAAAGTATGCAAAACAGGGCTGCCCTTATTGGCGGTAAATTATCGGTAAACTCCGCTCCGGGGCAGGGAACTTCCGTTTTGATATCACTCCAAAATAATTGAATCAGGAACAGCTCAACCTAAAGGTGCCAGTACCAGCTGTGTTCCTTTGCCCGGCCACGTATTTACGGTAGCACGGTATTTTATCTGCCGGGCACGGTATTGTATGTTCTTTAGCCCGTAGCCTTTTTTTACTTCATCGGTATTAAACCCGATACCGTTATCCTCCACCACGATCCGTATTCTTTTTGCCTCAGCAGTTACCATAATGCTGATCTGGCTGGCGCCGGAATATTTAATGCTGTTGTTAATAGCCTCTTTGCATATCAGGAACAGGTTGCGCTTTTCTTCTTTGCTCAACTGGATGCTCCCCGCCTTGCTGCCGGTTTTGATGATCAGCTCCATTTTGCTGGCAGCCGCAACAGGTTCAGCATATTGCCTGAGCCGGTTTACCAGTTCATCTGCCGTATCCAGGGAATCATCAAGTACCCATATCATATCCCGCAGGCCCATTGTGGCTTCCTGCAGGTTTTGCCGGGCCTGCTCCAGGCTTTCCTGCTGCTTCACCCCGCTGAGGGCCAGGTTTGTGAAAACCTTTACACTGTTAAGGGTGCTTCCAAGGTCATCATGCAGGTCTGTGGCTATGTTCTTTCTTATTTCATGTTGCTTTCTTATTTGTGCCAGGCGGTAGCGGTAAAAACCATAAATAGCACCAGCCGTACTTAAAAAAACAAGTAACCTGAACCACCATTGCTGGTACCACCTGGGTTTGATATGAATGGTAAGGGTAAGGGCATCCTTCACATATACGCCATTGGGTTTTCGGTACCCCACAGATATACGGTAGGTTCCATAATCCAGGGTATTCAGCATAATCCGGTTACTGTTGTCCGTTTCAATATAGTCTTTATGTGTACCTTCTATTTTGTAGCTGAACCTGATCTTGTGGTTTTCCGTAAAGGTTAAAGCTGACAAGAATATCTCTATGCTGTTTGTTCCTGTGGGCAGCTCCAGTTTGTCCCAGTTCAATTTCCTGATGCTGTACTTTTGGTTGTCAACATAATATTCCACGTAATGTATGAATACCGGAAAATCGATATTATTATACTGGCGCTTTTTCAGGTCCACTGCCGTAAAACCGTTGATACCGCCAAAGAGCAGTTTATCATTAAATGCAAGTCCGCCCTTTTCATCAAAGGAATTATCCTGCAGGCCATCTTCATAAAAGTAATTGGAACAAAGGCCGTTAAAATGATTGACCCTGGATAATCCCATATTGGTACTTACCCAAAACACACTGTCGTTTTCAGGCAGAATACTGTAAACACTGTTGTTACAAAGCCCTTTCTGCTCATTGATAAAACGCCAGTCTTTTTTAATTTTATGATATCCGCAAAGGCCGGCGCCATAACTGGCAAACCACAGGATACTGCCATCATCATACATATCAAAGTACAGGCTTGCATTAGGTGCGTTCTTATTGTTCTTAAAGTACAATATCTCCTCAACACTATCTTTTTCCATATTGAATTTAGAGAGGGTTGCATCCGATAAAACCCACAAAAAACCATCCCGGTCAGTTTTTATATTCCTGATATGGTTTTCAGTCAGCCCCCTGCTATCAGCAGTTCCGGCCTTAAATTTTATGAGGGTATGATTTCGTTTATCCCATTTTACCAATCCTTCCCTTTCCTCGCTGGCCCAGTACCACACATCGCCCCTGCGGTATGCGTTGTTGAAGTAATTATTTCTGCATGCATTCCATTCAGGAAATTGTTTCAACAACCGTTGCTGCGATAATTCTCCGTTTGCAGGATTATAAGCAAACATTCCATCATCGGTGGCAACCAGCCAGCAGTTCTCTTCCACTTTTTCAATATGATGAATAAGGCCCAGCGTGGCCGAGCCCGCCACACGTTTTGTAATACCGGTTTCCAGGTTGGTGCTGTACAGCCCGTCTGTGCCGGTACAAAATATTTCTTCTTTGTTCTTAGGTACCAGCGAATAAATGTGTTCCATATAGTCACTCCCCGGCATATCGCCGGAGTATTTCCGGAACTGGTTGGGTTTTAAATTCGCCACCTGTAACACATTGAATGTGCTGATCCATAAATTATCCTGGTTATCTATCATCAGATTATTGATGTAATTATCCTTTAACCAGTTGGCCCGCTTTTTATCGGCCTTATATACCAGGGTTTTTTGGGTAAGGGTATTAAAATACACAATACCGGCATTCGTCCCTATCCATAACCCGTTGTTCTTATCCTTAACAATGGTTGTTGTTAGCAGATTTTGTAATTCCGGCGGACTGTATTGTGATATGGTCTTCCATGTATTACCATTGAAGACTCCTTTAAAAACAGATCTGTTGGTAATGGCATAAACTGTATCACCGCTTTCATACATATCATTCACGGCCATGGATGCATATACCATATCCTGTTGTTTGATGAATGCCGTTTGACGCAACGTATGAACATCATAAAACAACACACCGTAACCAATAACGCCTATAGCCACTACGTTTTCTGATACCTGCCTGATGAAACTTACATTGATGCTTTCCGCAAGGCCAGGCAGTTTATCCAATACTGTAAATGACTTTGCATCTTTGGTTTTGAAAGCAATAAAGCCCTTTCCGCCAAGCCATACATTCAATTGCCTGTCGGTATATACTTTTTCAATCCAGTAATTAGGCAGTTTATAACTATGTCCGCCATCCTGCCCCATGTAGTCAATATGCCAGGTGGAAGCATCCACAACGTCAATGCCGTAATAGTAATCAGCTACATACAATTTATTATCCTTCCCGATTTCCAGGTCGCTCAGCACATTTCCCATGGTATTATTTTCGCTTCCGGTATTGCTTTTCAGCACTTCGAATGATCTGCCATTAAAACGAAAAAGGCCATCCTGCGTGGACACCCATATAAAACCAAAAGCATCCTGCCGTGTTTTGAAAATATTATAGGAATTGAGGCCCTGTGCAAAAGAGTAGCTTTTAAACAGCAGTTGTTCCTGGGCACTGGTCTGGTAAGCCAGCATCAGCAATAAAAAACAGTTAAAACACCTCTTTTTCATTGCAGTAATATAATATAAATTTACGTAAAACAACTGCCATGCATAACACTCCCAAAAAATGGACGATCATCTTCCTGGTAAGTGCCAAAAGTAATCTGTTCAACGAAATGATCGCTGCCATTAATGAACTCTATAAGGTGGGAAGTAACCGTTATATCAATTACATCATTATTTACGATGGACTGGAAGCAGGGCAATTCAAAAGAGAATTTACAAAACCATGCTTTTTTTATGCCGATAAAAATATTTCTTTCATTGATGCAGAGCCTGTAAAAATATATCCGGCTTGCGACCTCACCCGGGAAAGCGATCTTTCTGATATCATTGCAGACATTAAAGCAGAATTCCCGGCAGAACATTATGGTTTTGTGTACAAAGGTCATGGAGGAAGGGGTGATGTGGGCATCAATAATGGAATCACAATTGAAGAAATTGTACCCATACCCAAAAGCGTTAACATCAATGATGATGCTGAAGTGGAAGCGTATTTAAAATCCATAAACAAAACAGACTATGAAGGTTCCTTTGTGCTGGAAAAAAGAAGCAGTGTTGTGAACGACAGCATTATGCTGATCTATAAAAGTGAGAACACCCGTTACCTTACCCATGTGGTCATCACCAATGTGCTGCGTAAAAATTTTGATGGGGCAAGGGAACTTGGTTTTGTTTTTATGGACTGCTGCTGGGCCATGCAAATTGAAAACCTGTATGAATATAAGTATCTTACCAAATACTATGTGGCCTCTGCCGACGAAATGCCTGCTTTGGGATTGGGAAAAGGGTATGGCGAATTTTGCCGCAAACTAAACGAAAGGCCGCAGGCCAGGTACGATGAAATTGCAGACCTGCTGATCTCGCTTTACTACAGCAATATGTATAACGATTATGACCAGGAAGGTGCCCCGGTAAGCTTTAGCAAAATGGGGGTTTCATTAACCTGCGCAGATGCTACCGATCTTAAGTATTTCAGAGAAGAGTTTAAAAGGTTCTGCGATATATTAAAAAACAATATGGATGATCTTCATCTTGCTTTAGCAGAAGCAAGGGATAAATGCTATGATTTTACTTATGAGCCCGAAGGGGAGTTTGGGGTATATAATATAGACCTGATGTGGTTCCTCGAAAATCTGCTTTATTTCAACAGGATATCGGGTAATACCTATTATAGCCTGGAAACATCTGTTAACGGCCTGATGCGTATTTGTATGCTTTATCTCAGGAAGAGTTTCATGGGTTCAAACTACCAGGACCCATATCCCGGGAACAGGAAAAGAGTATGTCGGGGAATTACTATCACATTCCCCATAAAAGAAAAAGGACTAACTGATGACGCAAACCAGATTGGCCCTGAAAGAAGGGGAGAAATTAAATTTTATAATGAAACCGGCTGGCCCTCTGTGCTGGAAACCTATTTCGAAACTGTAAAAAAGTATAAGGCCTCGCTGGAAACCATGAGCAGCAGTGTGAAAGCACAGGTTGCAGAGGGATTAAAAAAACGTGGATTTCAAAATGTTTCAGCCAGCACAGTTACTACTGAGGGTTACCGCAATCTCTTTAAAGACCTGCAGAGTATAAACCTGGATTACAGATGGGGTAAAAAGAAGTTTATCAGGTATGATTGACTGTTATGCATATGCTATTTTAAAATGTGTGTATACCCGTGCTGATTTTACCGTTTTTTCACCCTTGCCCGGCTTTTGTGTTTTAAATAGTTTTACACAAATATTTATTAATGAGCAGTGTGTTAAAGAAAGGGCAAATAAAAAATATCCTGGAAAGTTCTGCTAAAATAATCTACGATGATGTAGCACAGAACCTGTGCCTGGCAAAACTTTTACTGGCAGGCAATAGTAATGGCCAGCCGGATATCCAGGAAGCAAATAATATCAGGTGTATTGAGCTGGTAAGCAGCTCTATTACGCTGCTTCGTAAGGTTGCAGATTCACTGAATGAAATTAATATTGAAGTGCAGACAGATTAAAATCGCTATCTTAATTTTAATTGTATGAATAAGGTTGCTCTTGTGGATGATCACTCCCTCTTGCGTATGGGACTTTCCAGCCTGGTGGAAAGCCAGGGAAATACCGTGCTCTTTGAAGCCGATAACGGTAAGGAATTCCTGGAAAAGCTGGATACCGCCAACCTTCCGCATATTGTACTCATGGATATCAACATGCCCGAAATGGACGGCTTCGAAACCACGCTCTGGCTCAAACAAAACCACCCAGAAGTAAAAGTGCTGGCATTAAGCATGTACGATAATGAAACCTCCATAATACGTATGCTGAAATGCGGAGCAAGGGGGTATATCCTCAAAGACAGCGAGCCAGCCGAACTTAGGACTGCCATGAACGATATCATGACCAAGGGCTTCTATTACAGCGACCTGGTAAGCGGTAAATTGATGCATGCCATCAGTAGTATAGATGATGAAACAGACGGACTCAAAAACCTGGTGCCGCTCAATGAACGGGAGGCCGACTTCCTCAAATACGCCTGCACCGAAATGACCTATAAGGAAATTGCCGACAAAATGTTCGTAAGCCCCCGCACTATTGACGGTTACCGCGATGCACTTTTCGAAAAACTGAAACTGAAAACAAGGGTCGGACTGGTAATGTATGCCATCAAACATGGTATTGTGCACGTTTAAAGCCTGCATTAAGACAAGACGATTTAATTAACAAGTGAAATCTGTGCATATTGCTATCTATGTGTACCTGTTGCTGCCTGTTCAGGAACCCGGCATTTTACGCTGCTGTAGGATTGTTGTACCTGGCAAAAAAAAGGTGACCAGGTAAAGGGGGAGAAAAAGAGGATTATGAAGAGGCGGGGCCAACGATCAAAATTCAGTTTGCCGTTTTTTAAAAATTGAAAAGTGCCGGCACAAAAACGGGGTCGCGGAAAATGGCACAAAAAAATGAAAATAAAAAACGCCACAGGAAACGGTTACTTGATTCAGCCGGGGCGGGTGCTATCTGTAAAACATTTTAATTTCACCTCGCCCATATTGCGGCAGGTCGCAACCGCTGAATACTGCATACAATCCCCTGCTGCCGCTGCTGTGAATAACGCCAGCAACCGAAGCCTGGCAATAACAGGCTTCTTAAAAACCCTGGCATTGCCATCATATAAATTCTACCTCTAAACCTCTGTGTTCAAATAAATTATCAGGTAAAATATACATTGAGGTTAAGAGAAGCAAAGAAGAACTAAAGCCTCCCTGGCAATCTTTAAACCCAAAAACTGAATTACCCTGATTACCTGCCTGTTGCAAAATGGCTGTCCGAAGGCCCTGCTTAAGCAATTATTATAACCCTTTCCCGCTTGCTGGCAGCTGTTTTGTACCTATCAAACCCACATCATTCCCACATCAAACCCACATTAACCCACATTAAATGTGGTTTAATGTAGTCTTATTATGGATTTGCTGTGTATTTAACCAGAACCAGGGTGCAGGCTGGTGGCCATTCAGGCTATCAACCAACAACCACATGTCAGAGCCTGGCTGAAACCCACACGACTCCGTACCTGCGCCCTACCTAAGCCCCCTGAGGTCCAATTAATAATTATGTTAAGCAGAAATTGGCTGCGGTGCCTGCTGACCTTCCTTTTTATAGTGGCGCCGGTAAAAATCCTTAAAGAAATTGACCACCACTATATAGGTTAGCAATACCGAAAAAGAAACCTGCACTGAAAAGATCAGCTCCGAAAAAACGGCCAGCAGCAGGCAAATGCCAAAGAAGGAAATATAATCGTTCACGAATAGCTGCATCAGCAGATCGAGCCAGGGATACTTATGTATCACAGGCGCCTTTACTTTCTTATACAGCAGCAAATAACTGAGCCCTGTAAGTCCGGCAACCATGAACAAAGCCCACCACCAGCTGATATGGCCCCGGTTGCGTACAGACAGGTAGGTGTTCAGCAAAATCAGCGGGCCCGGCATTTTACCCACGGTACTGTTCTGTACATCCGTATCATAATTGCCGATCACAATGAATTTATCTTCCAGAAATTTATGATAAAAAGAATCTGCCTCCGAAAGCATCAGCAATTCGCCCAGGTTGTAATAAGGATATTTTTTAGCTTCAAAAAGATGCGAAGGCTGAATATAATATTTGGGGTAGATGGAAGTAAAATCAAGGAACCTGCGCCGGAACTGTTGCTGGTCTATCTGCTGCAGCAAAGCCAGTGGCGTTGTTTGTATGCTGTCGTTATACTGGAGCTTGAACTTGGAAAAATCACCCGTATTGGTCACAAAATCCGAAAGGGCCGAAGGTACATCCAGGCAGGATTTCACTATACTGTCGCCGGACAGGTGGTAAGGAAACAATATTTTTTTACAGCGACTGGTTTGCGCCTGCAGGCTGCTATCATCCTCATCGGGAAATTCAGGAAAAATATCGCAGAGCACAAAATGATGTCTATTACCATTATCGGCCAGTATCTTAAAGAATTGTGCCAGTTTGCTTCTGTCGGTAATTGCAATTTCGCCGTATTCAGCAGGGTCGCTCACCAGTTTCAAATCCCGGGAAACATTCACAAACACAAAATCCTTCTTATAGCCGGTATTGCTGCCTGTCAGTTTATTGGCAGCTGCATTCACTTTTTTAGATAATTCTTCATCAACCTTCGACGTATAGGAACTGTTGCTCACCTGCCACAAAACAATAAACAGCACAAAGGCGTGCAGGATAGCTGCAAGGATCCGCCGGTTTTGTTTAAGAAATTTCACGCTGGGTTATTTTATTTCACCGTGTCATAAATGGCTCTTACAGCCATTTCATCCGGCTTGCCATACTGGTAATAAAGCTGGGTATTCACCTCGTTCAATATTTCTTTTTCCGGCCTGCCTTTCATTGCTTTTTTTATGATACTGATAAGATTTTTACAGGCTTCCCTGCTGATGTAAACCGGTTCAAGCGGGGTAACGAAATTTACTTTCTTATCAGCAGAGTAATTTTCTATATAGCCCAGGTTAAGCTGGCCGTCAGATTTTTTATACAGGCTGTCGCCAAACACCAGGTCATCCCGGGTGATACAAAGCATATTGTTCCGGCACAGCAGCTTGTGGTTGGCGGGCTTTGCCGCAGTAAGCTGCAGAAAAAAGAAATGCTCCTTGTTATCAACCGCAGCATATGCACGGGGCAATCTTACCTTCAAAGTATCTATAACCAGGATATGGGTATTGATTTCCGCATCGGTTGCAAAATAATCTTCCAGCGGCAGTGGCATATCATCCAGTGTGCGGGAACTCAGTCTTACACTGTTTTGGTTCAGGTCTAAAAAATCTTTTACCAGCACTACAAACCGGTTGTCTTTTGCCGGGGCAGCAGCCTGCGCTGAAACTACGATACGCCCTTTGGAGGGATGCAGCAAAATGAGCAAACTCTCTCTCGTTGCAAGGCTCACCTTATCCGTTAGTAAAAGCTTGGAACCTGGTTTGATAGCTGACCCATCTGCTTTGGATGCGCTTCCTTTTACAACAGTAACAAAATAACTTTCCTGCGCAAAGGCTGCCAGCGTAACAAACAGAACCAGGAATAATAATATTATTTTCCGCATCGGTTTTTAAGTTAAATATAAACAGGATTATTTACCATACACTTTTTTACCGGCACTATAGGTTGCAAGCACTTTTGTTTGCAGGATTGCTGCAGGCTCGCAGGTCATCAGGTCGGTATCAAGTACAATAAAATCGGCCAACCTTCCTTTTTCCAGGCTGCCTTTTTTCTTTTCCTCAAAGCTGGCTTTAGCAGCCCAGATCGTCATACCCCGAATAGTTTCTTCCCTGCCCAATGCATTCTCTGCCTGGTATCCACCCGCCGGAAACCCTTTGGCGTCCTGCCTTACCACGGCAGCAAAAAAAGTTTTGAAAGGGCTGATATCTTCTACCGGAAAATCGGTACCCAGGGGCATCCAGTCATTCTGCCGCAATAATTGTTTATACGCATATGCACCCTTTACCCTTACCGGGCCCAGCCTGTCGGCCGCCCAATACATATCCGAAGTGCCATGTGTGGGCTGCACAGAAGGAATAATGTTGTTCTCTCCAAAAAGTTTGAAATCATTTTCATTTACCACCTGGGCATGTTCTATGCGCCAGCGCAGGTCGTTCTTTCCTTTCAGGTATTTGGCATATATTTTTAAGATAGTTCTGTTGCCACTGTCACCAATGGCATGGGTACACATCTGCCAGCCTTTTGCATAAATGATGCTGGCAATCGAATCAAAATGTTCAGGTTTGCTCAATAAAAATCCTGACCAGCCTGGTTTATCGCTGTACGGTTGCAGTAAACTGGCCCCCCTGGAACCCAGGGCGCCATCTGCATATACTTTAAAGGAACTTACATTCAGATAATCTGTTTTTATCTTGCCACGCTTAAATGCGTAGTCATAATTTGCCGGAGCGTCGCTCAGCATAATATTCATACGCATGGTAAGCTCCCCGCTTTTTTGAAGTGCTTCAATTTTTTCTACCGTTGCAAAATCAAGTCCGCAATCATGAAGGGAAGTGAGGCCTGCCGCATAACAATTTTGCTGCGCCTGCAACAATGCCTTTTTAATTTGTGCAGTACCCGGCTCGGGTATTTTTGTACTCACCAGGTCTACCGCATTATCAACCAGCAGGCCTGTGAGTTTTCCATTGTTCACCACAATATCTCCTCCTGTAAGTTTATCACCGGGTTTGATGCCGGCCAGTTCAAGCGCTTTTGCATTGGCCAGTGCAGCATGCCCGTCAATACGGGTAAGCAATACCGGCCTGTTGGGGAACAGTTCATTCAGTTTTGCATTATCAGGAAAATCCTTCACCGCCCAGTCATTCTGGTCCCAGCCACGGCCGGTTATCCAGCTGTCTGCATGCTCATAACCCCCGGTCGAGTCATTGCGTGCGGCAAATGCTTTTGTTCTCTCTATCACTTCCTCCCAGCTTTTTGTATCAACCAGGTTCACTGTTTGCAGGCTCATGGCATAACCATAAAAATGTGCATGGGCATCATTAAAGCCCGGAAAAATCGTTTTGCCATTTGCATCGGTTATTGAGTCAGACTCGTACTGCTTCAGAATATTATCGTTGGTCCCGATGGCAATGATCTTTCCGTCATTGATGGCCATAGCTTCGGCCACCGAAAACTTATCGTCCACTGTATAGATCTTTGCGTGGTGAATGATCAGCTCGGCCTTTTGGCGAAACTTACAGGAAGAAACGGAAATGAGAAAGAAGAAAGAAAGAATAGCAAATAAGGAAGTTGAAAAAAATTTTTTCAGCATAACAATCAATTAGTCTTCAAAAATAAGATAATTAAAAAACTATGTGTCAATTCGTGTAATTCGTGTAATTAGTGTAATCATTAATATCTTTACAATATGCAGTTCAGCGAGATCATCAATGCCAAAGTAAAAAACGATTCTGATCGTCCGCTCATGAAGAAAGACCTTTTTCCGGTGAGCGAACGCCTGCAGAAATACCTGTCGCAGTATGGCCGCGATATTAAGCTGCCGGTGGAATACAAAGACCTGCTAAACTACCGCCACACAACTGCCTTACGCAATAAAAAAGGAAAACTTACCCACTGGGAAACAGCCGTGTACGACCTGAAGGAAATGGAGTTTTTAAAAGAAGGGCTTATTAAAACCTATGCCTCTTTAAAGACCGAAGGTAACCTCGATTTTACCAAGCACCTGGATGTGGAGCGGATAGATTTTTGTGAATTTGGCAACAGTGTCCCTTTCCGCATTCGCATCATCAACCGCATCAACGATAATTACGATCATTATTATATCAAAGCCGCAGATGCATCCCGAATTTACGGATTGGAACTGGAAGACCTGTTAAGTCCCAACCGCATCACATTTTTTTCGCACAAAGGAACCCTGGTGGAAGAACATATTGCCGGCATCCCCGGGGATATTTTTTTGGATGAGTACCTGGATCTTCCGGAAACAAATAAAATACGTATTGCCAAAGAATTTGTAAAATTCAACGAACGTTGCTTTGCACGGTTGCTGGGCGATATGCGCAGCTATAATTTTGTGGTGGCCATTACACCGGATATTGAAGACAATCAATACCGCATCCGTGCCATTGATTTTGATCAGCAGAGCTATGAAGGCCGCAAAAACCTTTACCTGCCACAGTTTTATAAAGAGAACTACGAGTTTGTGGAGCTGGTTTTAAAAACACTGAGCCCCGAAGTGATTGAACAATACCAGGTGGAGGAGCGAACAGCTATGGCATACCGGGTAATAAACAGCCGCAAACAGCTGATGGAGCTGCTTAGCATCATGATGAAGGATGAAATATCTGAATACTATAAGATCAAAATGCTGACAGAAGAATTAAATAAACATTTCGATACAAATTATTTTTCCAATTGCAGCACTATGGGCAATGTTGTAAAAAAGCAACTGAAAATGGTATTGCAAAAACACCTGAAACAAATAGCGCCCCGTAATACCACCCGGCGTTCCTGAAAACGTTTTTCGCAAACAGCACTGCCGCATTGTGACAGAATATTCTATCTTTATTTTATGTACAACAACGATCAGACAAAAGCATTACAACAACAAACTTCTGAATGGCTGTCGGCAGTCAAAAAACCCGAGATTGATGTACTGGTAAAAGAGAAAACCGAGGAACTCCGCAACTGTCTGCGTTTTCATGAGTACAGGTATTATGTACAAAACGATCCGCTCATCAGCGATTTTGAATACGATACTTTGTATAAACTGCTGGAACATTTTGAAAAGGAGAATCCGGGTGCCATCACGCCCGACTCTCCCACACAGCGGGTTGGCCGTGGTTTGATAAAAGATTTTCCCAAGACACAGCACCTGGTTCCCATGCTGTCTTTAGAAAATTCGTACAATGCAGATGACCTCCGGGATTTTGACCGCAAAGCAAGGGAATTATCCGGCCTGGAGGAAATTGAATACTGTGTGGAACCCAAGTTCGACGGG
The DNA here is from genome assembly GCA_044226725.1 of Ferruginibacter sp. Classification (GTDB taxonomy): domain Bacteria; phylum Bacteroidota; class Bacteroidia; order Chitinophagales; family Chitinophagaceae; genus Ferruginibacter. Next base: position 77,955 of record JBGAGM010000007.1, read on the forward strand.
GCCAGCATATCATTGGTTTATGAGAATGACCTGCTAAGCCGCGGCGTAACCCGTGGCGACGGGGAAGTGGGTGACGAGATCACCCTGAATGTAAAACAGATAAAATCGGTTCCGCTTTCGGCAAAATTCAGTGCATATGGTATCGAACAAATTGAGATACGGGGCGAAGTGCTGATGAATAAAAATAATTTCAAAGCATACAATGATGCTTTGATAGAAGAGGGAATTCCGCCGCTTGCCAACCCGCGTAATGCAGCTGCAGGCTCCTTACGCATAAAAGATACCGCAGAAGTAAGCCGGCGCAACCTGGAAGCATTTTTATATCACGTTAGCTTCATCATCGATCTTGAAGCCAATGAGCTACAATCGGCTGGCAACAAGCAACCAACTACCCACTCCGGCATGCTTGAAATGCTCTGGAACCTTGGGTTCAGAAGCCCCAGGAATGAAATGCGGGTATTCAAGAATATTGAGGGGGTGATTAAACATGTGCATGATTTTGAGCAGTTGCGTGACAGCCTGGGTTATGAGATTGATGGCATGGTAATAAAAGTGAATGACCTGCAATTACAGGAACGCCTCGGAATGACATCGCACCATCCCCGGTGGGCGATTGCATTCAAATTCAAGGCACGCCAGGGAACCAGCAAATTATTATCAGTCGATTTTCAGGTGGGACGTACCGGAGCAGTTACACCCGTTGCCAAAATTGAACCGGTGCAGGTAGGAGGTGTTACAGTAAGCAGTATATCTATCCACAATGAGGATTATATAAAAGAAAAAGACCTGATGCTTGGTGATTCCATCTTAATAGAAAGAAGTGGAGATGTTATACCCCAAATAGTAAAGTCCTTTTCCGAATTAAGAAAAGGAACCGAAGAAGAAATAAAATTTCCAACACATTGTCCGGTTTGCAGCAGCGAATTATACAAGCCCGAAGGGGAAGCTGTATGGCGCTGCGTAAGCCTTACCTGCCCGGCACAAATAGTGGAGGGCATCATTCATTTTGTTAGTAAAGACGCCATGGATATCCGGAGTTTTGGCGAAGCCAATGTGCGCAAATTCTATGAAATGGGGATACTGCGTTCCATTCCCGATGTTTATAAACTGCCTTACGATCAGATAAGTAAACTGGAGGGGTTTGGAGAAAAATCGATCAGCAAATTGCAGCAGGCAATTGAGGATTCAAAAAAGCAGCCACTGAACAGGGTGATATATGCCCTGGGAATCCGCTATGTGGGCGAAACCACGGCAAAAACACTGGCCCAGGCTATAAACCATTTGCTTGACTTTGCTGATTATACGGAAGAGCAACTGATGCAACTGGAAGATGTAGGCGTTAAAGTTGCCAAAACAGTCTTTAACTTTTTCCACAATGATGACAATCTCCAATTATTAAAACAGCTGGAAGAACTGGGCGTACAATTAAAAAACGAAAAGAAAGGAACGGTTACTGATGGTAACTTGTCTGGGCTTAGTTTTTTATTTACCGGTACCCTGTCTCGCTTAAAAAGAAGCGAGGCCGAGGAATTGGTGGAAAGCAACGGGGGAAAGATACTGGGTTCGGTAAGCAGTAAGCTGAATTACCTGGTTACGGGCGAAAGTGCAGGCAGTAAGCTGGAAAAAGCCAAAAAGATCCCGGCCATCCATATAATAAGTGAAGAAGAATTCCTGAAAATGCTACCTGGTAGTTAATAAATATATTATATTTGTTAGCCACCTCTCCAACTGCCCGAATCAGTACATTACTGTTGATTATTAAATTAATTAAATCTTACGATTATGATTAAGAAAAATCCCGGCGAAGTTTGGAAACAAATAACATTTACAGGTTATAAACTGCTCCGAAAGAAATATGCAGTTTCGTCCCATGGCAGGGCTGCCAGCTACACCCAGGATATTGTAAAAGATGGGAAATTGTTGAATGGCTCGCTTACTTCGGGTTATAAAACATTAAATCTCCATATCGAAAATGGCAATGGAACCATTTATATTCACCGGGAGGTGGCAAAGCTGTTTTGCAAAAAGCCATCGCCAAAGCATAAATATGTTATTCATGTAAATCATAAAAAAAAGGATAACGTTTCCAAGAATTTAAAATGGGCAACCTTGGAAACTGTAAGCTCTCACCAGCAAAACAGTCCTGAAAAAATAGCTTACAAAAAACGCCAGGCAAACCGTACGGTAGGCCTTAAACTCAATGCTGCCCAGGTTAAAACGATAAAAGACATCATCAATAATCCCAAAAGAAAATTAACCTACAAACAACTTGCTGCCAAATATAAAGTAAGCGAGATGACCTTATACCGCATTAAAAGCGGTGAAAACTGGGGACGTATCAAGTAACTGAGAAATTATGTGTGTAAAAGGAACCTGGAGTGAACGGGTTCCTTTTTTTATTTCATTAAATTCGTTTTTCAATCTATCATCATTATGCTTCAGTCATCTACTTTAAAATTTCTGAAAGATTTACAGAAGAACAACAATAAAACCTGGTTTGACAGTCACCGGGTTCAGTACGAGACTGCCCGTTCAGATTTTTATGCGATGGTGGAGAAACTGATAACAGCTGTATCCGGGTTTGATGCACCTATCGGGCAACTTTCGGTAAAACAATGTGTTTTCCGTATAAACCGCGATGTGCGATTCAGTAAGAATAAGGACCCGTATAAAAACAATATGGCATGTTATTTCAACCATGCCGGTAAAAACGGGCTTGGTGCAGGTTATTACCTGCATATCGAACCCGGTAAAAGCTTTGCAGCTGGCGGTATCTGGGTACCTGAGCCACAGGTGCTTGCAGGTATACGCCAGGAGATAGATTATAATTTTGCCGAGTGGAAAAAGATCATTGAAAATAAAAACTTCAAAAGCAACTTTACTGAAGGCATAAAAAGCAATGATAAACTGGTGAGGCCTCCAAAGGGTTATGATGATACCAATCCTGCCATAGAATATCTAAAAATGAAAAGTTTTATCGTGACCAGGTCCTTCAGCGATTCGGATCTGCAACAAAGCAATTTCATTCCGCAGGTTGCAAAAACGTTCAGCCATATGAAGCCGCTGATTGATTTTTTAAATACCGCCCTGCACTGATCTTTAAAAAAACGGCTTTAAAAAAGACGGCCAGAGATAAAAATCTCCGGCCTTGCTTACCTCTGAAACCACAAGAAAAAATTTATAGTATAGATGAGCGTTTTAATGTTCAAACATTAAAACACACGAATAATATCTAATCTGGATTTTATATAATATTGGAGAATTGAGATAACTAAGCAGGTTGTAAAATTACTATTTTTATAATATTTACATAATTTATTTTTGAATTTTCGCATTTTCTTAGCTTTTTGTTGGTCTGAATCACATCCGGGCTTTTGTTTCCGGGCGGCATCATATCGCCCCTTTTTATACCGCTGCGTTTGATATATCCCTTTCTTTGGCACAAAAAGTAGCAACAAAAACTAATAACCATTAGTTTTGTATAAAACTCATACATGGCAAAAATAAAGCCCGGAAAAAATGCCAGTAAACGGGATGTAATAACCCAAAAAGCAGCTGCTTTATTCAGGACCAAAGGTTATTCATCATCCTCTATGAGGGAGTTGGCAGAAGCAGTAGGTGTGGAAGCGCCCAGCCTGTACAATCATATTGGCAGCAAAAGTGAACTTCTGCAGGGCATTTGTTTTAAAATAGCCAATGCCTTTACGCAATACCTGGATGATACTGAAAATAACACCGGAAAATTTTCATCAAGGCTTGAGCACATCATTCGCTTTCATATCCGGATGATGCTGGATCATTTTGATGAAGTATATGTGGCCAACCACGAATGGAAACACCTGAAGGAGCCTTATCTCAGTAATTTCCTGATGCAACGCCGCGGTTATGAAAAACGGCTTATCAGCCTGCTGGAAACCGGTATCAACGTAAAAGAATTTAAGCAAACCAATCCCTATGTGGCGGTACTCACCATTCTATCGGCAGTGCGTGGGCTTGAATTTTGGCAACAGCACAAAAAAAACATCAGCAGCCAGGCGCTGGAAGACGATATGGTAAATCATTTATTAAACGGCATTACAAAATAATTTTATGGCAGTTCATTTTCACAAACTCACAGTAAAGGAAGTTAGAAACGAAACCAACGATTGTGTTTCCGTTGCATTTGAAATACCGGCAACGCTGCAAAACGAATTTGTTTTTGAGCAGGGGCAAAATATTACAATTAAAAAAGAAATTGATGGTGAGGAAATAAGGAGGTCTTATTCCATATGTTCTGCCCCATTCGAAAACGAATTGCGGGTGGCAGTAAAGAAAGTTGACGGCGGAAAATTTTCCTCTTATGCCAATACCGCTTTAAAAGCAGGAGATATCCTGGAAATTCTGCCCCCTACCGGAAAATTCAACACACGGCTGGATGCCGGCAATGCAAAAAAATACCTGGCTTTTGCAGCTGGTAGCGGTATCACACCCATCATCTCTATTATAAAAACAACACTACAAACCGAGCCGGGCAGCCATTTTACCCTGGTGTTTGGCAACCGCGGCAGGCATTCCATTATATTTTTTGAAGAACTGGAAGCCATCAAGAACAAATACCTTAACCGGTTTAATTTAATCAATATACTTAGCAGGGAAAAAACAGATGCCCCCATTAATTCCGGCAGAGTGGACACAGAAAAACTAACCGAACTTGGCAAACTGGTAGACTATAAGAACACGGATGAATTTTTTATTTGCGGCCCCGAAGCAATGATCTTTTGTGTAAAAGAGTTCCTGGAGAAAAGTGGAATTGAACAGAAGAAAATTCATTTTGAGCTGTTTACCACACCCGGTCAAAATGAATCTTCCTCTGCTAACCGCAGCATGGCGTCAAATTACAACGGCCCTGTAAGTAAAATTAATGTAAACCTCGATGGCCGCAGTTTTGATTTCGAACTGGGTTTTAACGGCGAAAGTATTTTAGATGCAGCCTTAAAACAGGGTGCCGATCTTCCATTTGCCTGTAAGGGTGGTGTTTGTTGTACCTGTAAAGCCAAATTGCTGGAAGGTGAAGTGGAGATGGACGTTAACTGGGGACTTGAACAGGAAGAAGTGGAACAGGGCTTTATACTTACCTGCCAAAGCCACCCGGTAACCGAAAGAGTTGTGGTGGATTTTGATATCAAATAACCAATGCCCTCTAAACACAACAGCTGCTGTACTGAAGTCAATGACAAGGTAGCACAGCCGGAAGGTCATTAAACCGATATTTCCCGCAATTATAGCTTTTATCTGGCTCGAAAATTTTATTCAGTATTTTCCGGATGTATCAAATGCCGTTGTAAAATTTCAATTTATAAGCCAGGCATCTTCCGTTTGCAACCTGCCCAAACAAAATTCAAAATGTTGCTGGCTTTTAAATAATTTTATTTGTGAATTACAGCATGCCATTGAAGATCATTAAAACCATACTCCTCTTTCTTCTGGCCACCCAAAGCCCTTCAATCGGACAAACAAGGGCTATTGACAGCCTTCGGAAGCTGATAGAGAATACCGCAGATGCCAGGCAAAAGCTCAGTTTGATAGTTGCGCTATCCGGTGAAGCCATTAACGCCGACTCCCTGCTGCCCTATGTTATAAAAGCCAATGCTATTGCCGCAGGCACAAGAGATGAATCTGATAAACGGCAGGCTGTCTTATCCAAAGCTTATTATTATATCCGCAAAAATTATGTTGATAGCGCCCTGTTACTGACTGATGCCCTAATCAATGACTACCCGAATGAGAAGCCGGATGAAAAATATTTCCTGGGCCTTTTATTTTTTAAAGCCAAGGTGCTGGACAGGGGAAATCGCTACACTGCATCATTAACTGAATTATACAAAGTACTGGAAAAAGCAGAATTGCTTAAAGACACGCTGTCGATGATACAGGCTAAAACGGGCATTGGCTGGGTGCAGATGGAAATGGAACAATATACCGAGGCGCTGAGCTGGCTGCTTAAAGCTTTGCACACTTCATCCAATAAAAAATTCTATAAAAATTATGGTGCGCTCTACAGTAACCTGGCAACCACCTATAAGGCTCTTGGAAAAAAGGATTCTGCTGTTTTGTACATACGAATAGCCATAGATGACGCCAGGCAAAACAACCACCTGCCATTTCTGGCGACAGCACTCAGCATGCAGGCCAAAATTTTTGCTGAAAGCGGGCAGCCGGCTATGGCAGAAGCTTCGCTTCATGAGGCACTCGGAATCAGGAAAATGTTAAATGATCCGTTTTACACCGTGTATGATATGAGCAGCCTTGCCAGCTATTACGCCCAAAACAACCAAACAGAAAAAGGCATAGCACTCTGCAAGGAGGGTATTGAACTGGCTAAGAAGAACGGTCTTTCGTCTCAACTCCTTATGATCTACCGGTCGCTTTCAGAAAATTACAAAGCTGCCGGCAAAATTTCTGAGTATAGTTCTGTTCTTGAACTGATCATTTCTCTGAAGGACTCTTTCAACAACATCAACTCATCAAAATTGCTGGCAGATATGCAGGCTGCTGCAGAAGTCCGCAAAAAAGAAAGTACCATTGCTGAGCAAAATCTAAATCTTACGAAAAAAAATTACTGGTTATTTGGCTCCGTATTATTTGCACTGATGACCGGTATCATTGCCTGGCTTGGGTTTAAGTATTATTCCCGAAGGCAGCAGTCAAAAATGGATTTTGCACTGGCAGAGGAAAAAAAGATCGCTGCAAAATCGGTTGTTGATGCAGAGGAGCAGGAGCGCAAACGTATTGCAGCAGACCTTCATGATAATATTGGTGCTTATGCCTCCGCCATTCGTGCCGACGTTGAAAACCTCTCAAGGAATAATTTATCCAACAGTAACCTGTCCTTACAAAACCTGCAGCAACATTCGCAGGAGATCATCAACTCTTTGCGGGATACCATCTGGGTGCTTAACAAGGATAATATTACCATCACCGGCATCAGTGACAGAATAAAAAATTATATCAACAAACTGCGCCCCAGCTATCCTGGTATTCAATTCAACATAAGCGAAACCATCGGGAACGACACCCGCATGAGCTCCCAAAATGCCCTGAATATTTTCAGGATAGTTCAGGAAGCCATACACAATGCAATAAAGCATAGTGGCGCCGATACTATTGATATAATTATTATCAGCAAACAAACAGTGTCGGTAGAGGTAAGCGATAACGGGAAAGGAATGGGTGATATAAACTATGGAGGCAATGGACTTGTCAATATGCAATTCAGGGCAAAAGAATCCGGCATGCAGCTATCGGTTACTAATGTTTTACCAGCTGGTACATCAATTTTATTGACGGCCGGTACTACAAATTAAGTATAGCATTTTTACATAAAATCATCAATCTTTCGTATTGAAAACACATGCATGAACAAACCGATAAGAATAGGGATCGTAGATGATAAGCCGGTAAACCGGAGCAATATTTCAGATAAGATAAAGCAATTTGATAATCTGCAAATATCTATTGTGGCTGTAAACGGGAATGACTGCCTGGAGCAGTTAAAAGGTTTGCCGCTTGAAAAAACACCACAGGTTATTTTTATGGACCTTGAGATGCCTGGTTTGGATGGTGTGCAAACTATCAGCATTGCAAGGGCCGTTTACCCTTTTATCTTCTTTATTGTTTTAACAGTATTTGATGATGATGACAAAATATTTGAAGCCATAAAAGCAGGGGCACATGGATACCTGCTAAAGGATGAAAGTGCTCTAAATTTATACAACGCCATCCTGAATGTAATGGAAAGTGGCGGCGCCCCCATGAGCCCGGCCATTGCCCGAAAAGCTTTTGAGATGCTAAGCAGGGCCAGCCGGCAAACTGAAGGAAAGGCTGCGGAACCACATTTACTGGATGCTTTGCTTACCGAAAGGGAAAAAGAAATTTTATTGCAAACCATTAATGGCCTTGATGCCAAACGCATAGCTTCCATGCTCGATATTAGTGTACTTACTATCCGGAAGCATATAGCTAATATTTATCAGAAACTTCACGTAAACAGTAAAGCACAGGTAATCAGCCTGGCACATAAGAATAACTGGATTTGATCCTTAAACTAAAAGTTGATCCTCGTTCCCGGTAAAATAAAAGCTGTATAAGTCCTGTTGGATGTAATTTCTTTGCGCTTCCCGTGTCCCCGTTCTGCCCTGATAGCTATCTGCTGACCATTTGCTGCCATAATGCTGTTTATATCCACATCCGTTTGTATTTTACCCAGTTTAATAATTCCTTTTGCCGTAGCTCCTTTGTTTACGATGGTAACTCCGTTATATACCACGGCATTGCTGGAAGAAAAAGTAACCGGAATATCCTGTCGCTCAGGAGAATTACCCAGGTCGTTTTGTAAATAAAGCTGTATCTCAATTTTAGATGTGACAATTACATCTTTCTTCACAGGTGGTTTTTCAGTTTCCTCTTCAGCTGGTTTAAGGCCCTGCCTGTTTACCGGCTTTTCTTCCGCATTTTTTTCCTTTACTTTTTCAGGCGCTTTTTCTGCAGGTTTATCGGCTGTTTTGTTTTTGGGTTCAGCTGCAACTTCCCTTCTGTCCACTACCTGATCCGGCGGGAGCGCTGCATCCGAAGGGGGTTTGTTGGTTACAACAGGAAAATTATTATCCGTACTCTCCGGCTTTTTTTCTTCCGTTGTTTCTTCGGTCTTATCCGGTTTTTTATTATTTACTATTGCCAGGGTAATAAAAAGGCAAAGCAAAAGAAGCACGGCCCCTGCATATATTTTTTTATTCTTTAGTACATGATCTTTAAACCCTTCCATTGCAGGCACCGGCTTTGGCCATGTCTCCACTCTTGTTTCAAAACCACTGCTGGTAATGCTTTCAAGCCTGGTGGCAGGTGTACCTGATTGCGTGCCTGCATAAGAACCTGCCAGTAAAGAAGCAGTATTTATTTTTTTATACCCGGGAAAAGCCTGCACTAAAGCCTGCTGAAAAGCCGCGGCATCTGCAAAACGGGCAGCAGGATTTTTATCCATTGCTTTCATCACAATATCGCTGAGTGCTTTGGGAATGGATGCATTGAATTTTGCAGGCTGTATTATTTTTTGTTTCATAATGGCCTGCATCAGGTTAAAATCGGTATCAGCCTCAAAGGGAAGTTTACCGCACAGCAGTTCATAAAGCGTTACACCTGCTGCGTAAATATCCGATGCCGCCGAAGCCTCCTTGCCCTGCAATAGCTCCGGAGCCATGAACTCCACCGTGCCCACTATCTTGTTAACCTGTGTCATCTTTTGCTCGCCTGCTATTTTTGCGATCCCAAAATCCATCAGCTTAACAGTACCATCGGGTGTTAGCATGATATTGGCAGGCTTAATATCCCGGTGAAAAATATTTTTTCTGTGGGCGTGCTGTAACCCTTCCAGTACCTGTATAAAAACAGGCACAATAAATTCAGGCGGAAGTATCTTATATTTTTTAAGCAGGTCATCAAGACTGTTGCCCTCCACGTATTCCATCACCATAAAATGGTTTCCGCCCTGCTCAATAAAATTGTAGATAACGGCAATATTGGGATGCAGCAACTGCGCCAATACCCTGGCCTCCTTTTTAAACCTTTCCAAAAATTGTTCCTGCATGGTCAGCTGCGGGTGCAGCATTTTTAAAGCCACTTCCCGGCCCAACATGGTATCTGTTGCTTTGTACACATTACCCATACCACCCCTGCCCAGGTGTTCACTGATTTCGTACGAATGTATTTTTTCTCCGATCATAAATTATTGATATTAATTTTCATTGGGCAGATCTGCATCCCTGGTCATTTTCAGCAGTTCAACATCCCTGGTTAGTTTTAATTGAGTTTCGTCTGTGCCATTATCCTGTTCTGCAATTACTACGGTTATATTATCGTGGCCGCCCCTGGCCTTGGCCAGGTCAATCATAACAGATGCGGCATTGTTTAAATTATTTTCTGCGAGTATTTTATTTAACTCTTCATCTTTCAAATAATCATACAGCCCGTCTGAACAGAGCAGTAACCGGTCGTTTTTCTCAAACCTGTATTTGCATTTTCCTGTATCCACCCGCATTTGTGGTTTTGTACCCATTGCATTGGTAAGGATGTTTCTTTTGGGATGTACAGCTGCTTCTGCCGCCGTAATATCCCCGCTATTTACCAGTTGCTGCACATATGTGTGATCCTCTGTTATCTGCATAATGGAACCTTCCTTTTGAATATAGGCCCGGCTATCGCCCACATGTGCATAATATACATCCTGGTCAATTACAACCAGCACAGTGCAGGTGGTTCCCATTCCCTGGTAAGCAGTTTGTGATGATGCCTTTTCATAAATAGATTTGTTGGCAAGCGTTAAAGCCTGCTCCAGGTTTTTTTCAACCGTATTGTTCTTCAGCCTGTAATACTCCCTGCTGATGATATCGGCTGCCATACCACTGGCCACTTCACCGGCCTGGTGGCCGCCCATGCCATCTGCCACAATGAGCATGTACCCTTTTTCACGCAATAAATTTTCATCCGCAATTTTAAAGAACAAACCCATGTCCTCATTATTGGTTCTGATATTTCCCAGATCGGAAACCACCACAGCTTTTATATTGACCGGAAGAGCGGAATTATTTTGCTGAACCACTTCCGCAGGCTTGCTTTTTTTGCCAAATAAATTGTTTATCCAACCCATGTTCTATTCTTTTATTTTGTCAAGATTATATTCATACGACCTGCGCCCTACAGTAATAGAGACATCAACATCTTTTGATTCATACCCTTTTGCTTCCAGCCTGAATTTAAAATTTTCTCCTTCCTTACCCCTGAAAGTATAGGGCAGTTTTTCTGTGGTACCATCCCCAAGAACTATATAGGCATTGGATGTATTGGGCACATCAATAGTTAGTTTTTGCAGTTCTGTTGCCTGTTGTTCCGTATTGTCTTTATCAACCCCTGGCTCTGCTGCTTCATCATTTCCGCCTTTAGGAACAATGACCCATATTAAAATTATTGAGAGTACTGTTATTGCCGCTATCAGCGCCGTTCTTCGGTTGATTTTTAGTGATGGGGCAACTGATATTCTTTCTCCGGCAGGTTCCTTTTTATCGCTCAGCAACATTTCAACAGCAGTGGCTGATATACGGTTTGCAGGATTTACCTGCAGGCATTTGTCAATTACTGTATTTAGTTTATCTGACACAGAAGGAACAAGCACACGGGGTTTGGTATAATCGCCTTTTTCAATTTTATAACGCATGGTTACAGCAGTATCGGCACTAAAAGGCATGTGGCCGGTTAATAATTCATATGCCAATACACCAAGGCTCCACATGTCCGATTTTTTTTCAACCTGCTGCCGGAACTGTTCAGGTGCCATATATTCGGTGGTACCCACCATATAGCCTTGCTGTGTAAGTTTTGGTGTGTACTTGTTTTTGGCAATGCCAAAATCAAGCATTGTCACAGTGCCGCCAGGCTGCACTTTAAAATTCTGTGGCTTTATATCCCTGTGAAGGATGTCTTTACTGTGCAGATAAGCCAGTGATGAAGCTATTTGCTTAATGATTTGTTCAGCTTCATCGCTTGATAATCTTCCTCTTTTATGCAGGTATGTGCTCAGGGGATCTCCCTCCACATATTCCATGATGATGCAGGCCGTATCGCCGGTAACCAGGTACTCATATAACCTTGCAATGTTTGGGTGGCTGACTGTAGACTGAATGTAGGCTTCGTTCCTGAAACGCTCCGACATATCCTTTTGATGAAGGAGCTTTACTGCTGCAGTTCTGTTCAGTGTTGCATTAAAGGCTTTATATACATCTCCCATACCGCCTGATCCGATTTTTTCGATCAGGCGGTATCCTCCTATTTCCTTATTTGCAAAATTTGTAAGCTCCATTTCAAAAAATGCCAGGTGGCCATCGCCGGTTTATCTTTTCTTCTTATTCACCCGCCTTTCGCACACTCATCAGGTCTAAGCCATATTTAATGGGTACTGCAAAAGTTATCTTTGTTTGCCCGTCGTTAAAAGAGGCATAGAAGATCCCGATCACATTTCCTTTATCATCAAATACAGGTCCGCCGCTGTTTCCTCCCCCGGTTGCATTTACAGTAAGCTGGTACGAGTCTCCAAAGCCGCTCTCACTGAAAGTAAGGTCTTTCATGGAGCTGGCGGGAACAATTCGGCCGATGGTTCCGGGTGTAACAGTGGGTGTTGGCACAGTTGTTTCTTTCCACTCCGGATTAAATGGATCCTTTGAGCTTTTCACCGTTCTTGCCTGCGGCGCTATGCCGGGATAACCCATTACTGTAATTGTTTGACCAGCGACTACTTTACCATAATTATCCTTCATGGTAACTTTCTTTAAAGAAGTAGGTATGTTAACTTTTATAAGAGCCACATCGTGATCGTCTGAAGGTTGCTCCAGGTGAGCTTCCCTGCGTTGCGTAGTACCGGAGAATACCACTTTCAGATAGGTATTGTCTCCTTTGATGGTACCGGGGTCAGCAACCCTGCCTTCAGCCATTTTAGCATTGGCCGGAACCCATCCAAAAACATCCTGCTCCTGAACAAAGTTTTTATCAAATACCATATTGCCTTTATTATCATAGCCTAAAAACAACAGGCCTGGAAACGATCCCTGCGGAAAACCCCAGCGGGTATTCCATCCTGCACCAACATGCCTGTTGGTAAGTATGTAACCATCTTCAGAAACAACAAATCCGGTACCTGTGGCCCCATAGATAGAGATAGGTATACCATTAACAGAATGGCTTTTAGTATTCAGGAAAGGTTCTATCCGGCCATCGGGATTTTTTATATAGATCCCCGCCCATCTCGGCTGCCCAAGATCATCAGTTATTCTTGTAAATTCATGAACATATATTTCTTTTGTTTTGGTATCAAATAACTGCCAGCCAAATTCTATCTGAACTACTTTTTCATCGTTCTCCCTGGCAATCTGGTCGGGCGTTTTAATATCACTTACAACCGCCTTTTCTTTTTTGCCAAAAATATTATCGCGGAAAACATAGCCCAGTACACCCAGGGCCAATACCAGTAACCCAACGATGATTCCCATCGTACCATAGGATTTTTTCCTTTCGGCCACCAGCATTCTTTCCACAGTTTGTTTTCCCAATCCTGTTTTTACTGGTTCGGCAGCAGCACTGGCAGAAGACGAGACCTCGGAAATGGTTGTTGCTTTTATAGATGTGGGAATATCCATGATCTTGGTTTCCATCATCATGTTTTGTGGCCTTGGATAGATGTCAAAACTAAATACCGGTCCGTTACTTCCCAGCTGAACCTCATCGCCGGGATTGAGTGTGGCCGAGCCTTTCACACGGACTTTGTTTACAAAGATCCCGTTGCGGCTGTTATTATCATTGATGGAGAATTGAGGGGGATCGGAAGTTACTTTTACAATTTTTCCATGTTCCCGGCTCACAATAACTTCCTGCTCAGGATCGTACTGAATATCACTTCCGGCTGTACGGCCAATTGTTAGCTCCTGTTTATTAAAATCAAATTCTTCCACCTGACTGGCCTTAGTACCGGATATGTGCCTGATGACATACCTTTCAATAGTTGTGCTCATGTTGTTTGGTTTTGGTTTTATTATAAAAATGAAATAAGGAAAGGCTCGAATTGGACGCAGGGGTTTTGAACACAGGAAAGATGGAAAAAACGTTAAGAACGGAACAGGACCTTAGCCCTGAATGTACCCCGCTCACGATTGGGGGCAGTTTATCAAAGGAGTGAATTAGCACTTTAAATATAATACTAATCATTTAAAAAAGTAAATATTATACGCATTATTTGTTACGCCTGCTGGGCCTGGGTTTGATGAATAATTATTCCAAAGCTGCAATTACCCGGTAAAGTTATCCTGTGGTTCCATCCCTTCAAATAATCAAAATGTAGTAGAAAGAGAAATTGTGGCTGCCCCCGCCCGGTTATTATTGCAGCTTTCCGGAAAGGTGCCCGGATAATTTTATCCGTTTTAACTAACACTTGTTAGTTTTTTGCATTACTTTTATACCTAAAAATTTACAACATGCAAGTGCAGGACCTTGAAAAAATATTTCAGGATAAGATAGATAATGAAATAAAAATAGAGCCAAAAGACTGGATGCCGGAAGCTTACCGCAAAACCAATATCCGGCAGATAAGCCAGCATGCGCACAGCGAAGTGGTTGGTATGCTGCCAGAAGGAAACTGGATCAGCAGGGCACCTTCCTTAAAACGCAAGGCAATCTTACTTGCTAAAGTACAGGATGAAGGCGGACATGGGTTGTACCTGTATTCGGCTGCTGAAACTTTGGGAATATCCCGTGATGAAATGATTGCCGACCTGCTTTGCGGAAAAGCAAAATATTCTTCCATTTTCAATTATCCTTCTTTAACCTGGGCCGATATGGGAGCAATTGGCTGGCTGGTGGATGGTGCAGCTATTTTAAACCAGGTAATGCTTTGCCGCACCAGTTATGGCCCTTATGCAAGAGCTATGGTGCGTATTTGTAAGGAAGAAAGTTTTCACCAGCGCCAGGGATTTGAAAGCCTCCTGGTATTGAGCCGGGGAACTGATGAGCAGAAAGCCATGTGCCAGGACGCCATTAACCGCTGGTGGTGGCCAAGCCTGATGATGTTTGGACCCAAGGACAGTGAAAGCACCAACAGCGACCAAAGCATGAAGTGGAAAATAAAAAGAAAAACAAATGATGAACTGCGCCAGCAATTTGTGGATATGATTGCAGAACAAATAAAAGTGCTGGGCATGAAACTTCCGGATGATAAACTGCAGTGGAACGAAGAAAGAAAGCATTATGATTTTGGCGAAATAAACTGGGACGAGTTTTGGAATGTGGTAAAAGGAAACGGCCCTTGCAATAAACAGCGCCTGGCCGCCAGGAATAAAGCGCATAAAGAAGGTTCCTGGGTAAGAGAAGCAGCCAATGCATATGCAGAAAAAAAGAAACAAACCAAAACACAGGCAGCCTGATGAGAAAAGTTTCAGTTCTTGTTTGCATAGCTTTCATTGCTTTTGGTTGCACCGGTAACTCAAAGGAGAATGATAAGGTTACCGACAACAGGATTGCATTAAGGGCAGATACACTGAATACTGTAAAACTTACCGACACGATGGTGATTTACGAAAGTACCTGCCGGGGCTGTGCTTACGAAGCTTCCACCAATTTTGCCATAAGCGACAGTATGAACATTGTAAGGCTGGATGACATAGTTACTACTGATAACAGTCCCGCTGATATGGATGGAGGAAGCATAAGTAAAGACCTGGTGCTTGTTCCTGTAAAGCCCGGCATCACTAATATTAAGCTTTTCAAATTCCTGGGGCCGGAAAAAAGCAAAGAAGATTCTGCCAGGTTCACAACTTATAAAATTGAAGTAAAACAATAATTGTTTCAAATAAAAAACCCTGATCATGATAAACAGCTTTTTAAAAAAACTTTATTATGGCGATATCCCTGAAGAAAATACCGGGGGCGGTACCATTGATGGAAAAACAGAAAATGCACACAGCTGGCCGCTTTGGGAAGTGTTCATACGCAGCAAACAGGGGCTTGACCATAAGCATGTGGGCAGCCTGCACGCCGCAGATGCTGCCATGGCAATTGAGAATGCCAGGGATGTATATACCCGAAGGCAGGAAGGAGTAAGCATCTGGGTGGTGGAAAGTAAATATATCACAGCATCCAATCCTGCAGAAGCAGGCGAGTTGTATGAACCTGCTGCTGACAAAATTTATCGTCACCCAACATTTTACGATCTGCCTGAAGCCGTGGCGCACATGTAGTTTTAACTGGTAATTTTTAACGTACAATGGATAATTCTTTAATCAACTATACACTGCACCTTGCAGATAACAACCTTATCATGGCGCAGCGCAATGCTGAATGGTGTGGTCATGGACCCATACTGGAACAGGATATTGCTATCACCAATATTTCGCTGGACCAGCTGGGACAGGCAAGGAATTTTTATCAATATGCCGCTTCCCTGCTTGGCGCCGGTGCCACCGAAGACAGCCTGGCTTATCTAAGAACCGAAAGGGAATTTAAGAACTGCCTGTTAACCGAGCAACCCAATGGAGATTGGGGTCAAACTGTTTTGAAGCAGTTTTTCTTCAGCGCCTATCAATTTTTGCTTTACGAAAAATTGAAGCATCATTCAAATGAACAAATTGCTGCTATTACCGCCAAAGGATTAAAAGAAGTTACTTATCACCTGCGGTGGAGCAGTGAATGGGTTATCCGCCTGGGCGATGGAACAACCGAAAGCCACGAGCGCATGCGCAAAGCCATTGATGAATTGTGGGCATACACCGGCGAATTATTTATGGCAGCCGGCTATGAAACAGCAGCTGGCGTTGATCTGGCATCTTTACAGGAAGACTGGATGAAAAAAATAACTGATGTTTTTGAAGAAGCTACTTTACAGGTTCCTCAAAAAATATTTATGCAAAGTGGCGGCAAGACCGGAGTACATACAGAGCACCTTGGTTATATCCTGACCGAGCTTCAATATATACAAAGGGCTTATCCCAATGCAGAATGGTGATCTGGTTATGCAAAAAATAAAAGAAGTTCTCATATCTCTTTTTGCAATTGCGCTGGTGGTGGTTATCCCGCATACCGGTCTTATACCTTTGCCATTTGGTTATTGCATACCCGTTTTGTTATTTGCCTGGTTAGTTTTGAAAATCAGCCGGGAAAATTTTAGCAGTACCGGTTTTAGCAGAAAGGGGTTGACTATCCAGGCATTTCTTACAGGTGCCATTTCCGCTATTTTTTTGTTTGCTTTTCTATATGCTGTATTCTTCCCCCTGCTTCATAAATTTATAAACCTGCCCCCTGCAGACCTTGGGGATATTGCTAAAATAAAAGGGAATACAGGCTTTTATCTTTTCCTGCTGGCAATGGGCTGGCTGGTCGGCGGCCTGTATGAGGAATTCATATTTCATGGATTCGTCTTTACCCGGCTTGAAAAAATATTGCCCGGCAAATATGCAACTCCTGCAGCATTTATTATTTGCAATCTCATCTTTGCACTCTATCATCTGCAACTGGGCACAGAAGGCGTCATCACTGCTTTTATTGCGGGCTGTGTATACCAGGCCCTAATGCTGCGTTATAAAAGAAACATGTGGTATGCCATTTTTTGTCATGCCATTTACGATACCATCGCATTAACCTATATATATGCAGGATACTGATAAACAAAAAATAACTGACATAGTTGGTTTGGTACCAGACCCCGAAATACCCGTTTTAACCATCCGCGATATGGGTATTTTGAGAGATGTGAAAATAAACGGTGATGAAGCGGAAGTGGTGATCACCCCAACCTATACCGGCTGCCCGGCCATGGATATGATTGCCATGAATATTAAAATAGCTCTGATTGAAAACGGATACACCAAAATAAAAGTTACCAGTGTACTTTCCCCGGCCTGGACAACCGATTGGATGACAGAAACCGGCAAAACCAAGCTGAAGGAATATGGCATTGCTGCCCCCGATAAACGGTTTGTTATTCCTTCAGATGGTGTGGAATGCCCCCGTTGCAACTCAACCGATACCCGGCTGGTGAGTGAGTTCGGCAGCACTGCCTGCAAAGCCTTATATCAATGCAATGATTGTAAAGAACCTTTCGATTTTTTTAAATGCCATTGACAGTTCAGCATTACTTCAGGCTGAACTTATATTTTCCCTTTACCTCACCGTTACTTTTTTTATCCCAAACCCTGAACTGAACTTCAAAATCATTGATACCAGGGTCGGCTTGTGTGATAAGCGCCGAAAGGCTTACCTGTTTAGCGTCATCAGCATCCAGCCCGGTTATTTCATCGGCTTTAAAAATATCATCAGCGCTCACCACCACCCTTCCGGAAGAGGTAAGTATCCTTTCGCTGGCGCCAATGAATGATTTACCGTTTTCTTTCACCCAGCCGGTATCCATTTTTATCACCAGGTAAATTTTCTCTCCAATAGCTGCTTTGTTTTCTGCAAGCGGGTTAAGTTCTGCGTCAGCCAGGTATATTTCTTTGAGTTTTACACCGGTTACATCCAGGTCCACATTATTTTTGATGATTGCACCGTTAAGTGTTGTGTTGTCTTTAGAAGTAACAGGTTTCCTGCTGTCAGATGATTTGGTATCGCCTACAGAGCATTTAAAATCGCAGCTGCAAAACATGATACATGACAGAAACAAGTAGGTTAGTTTTAGCTTATTCATTTGATTTCTTTTTTGAGTAAACAAGTTTATTGCCAGGTAAAATACAATGATTATTTAAAACCCCAAACAGCCACCCTTGCTCTTCCTTTTAAAAACCCTTTTGTTTCGTACCAGAATTCTATTCGTTTAATGTGACGCAAGCCTCCATCCAGGTCTATCACCCTGCTCTCGCCTCCCTGCCTGATATGTGCCCGGATACTTACATCCTGTACATCGCCATTGTCAAAATACACTTTCATGTCGTACATCTTGAGCGGCCCGTCGGTAACCCGTAGTTTTAATTTTCTGAAATCATCATTGGTATTCCCTGTAACGATCACGTCATGATCTACCCCGAACCCGACCATTTTATCAGCAATAAAACGCCAGCCTCCCTGGGCCTGAACAGTAGCGGTTGCAAACAGCAATACAAAAACAAATAGTGCAGTTATCTTTTTCATGTTTAAGAGATTTGGTTATAAAAATTAAATAGGTTTTTCTAAATCATCGGTATAATGGGCCTGCCTTTGGGGGCGTACCCTCATAATTATGTATGTTTAACGTATTCTGAACCAGTTAACCCCATTGCTTTGCAGCGTAACAGCACTGTTGGCTGCAACCAAAACAGAAGTTCCGGAAAAGTCATTGTACGATGTAATTGACTGGTTGGTAACACTCCTGTTTACAACAACATATTCCCGCCTGTCTACCGAAGCTGCTGCCGGCAGTGTTATACTTATACTGCCTGCTGCCGGGCCAATGATGAGTGTATGATCGTCTGCATCCAATGTAGTTGAAACAGTTGTAACCCGTATGGCATTACCAACACTACCCACCACATCAAGCCTGCTCAGCGGCGGGCCCGATGGATACACGCCTACATAACCTGCCGTATCAACTCTAAAGATTGTGGCGGTTCCAACTAAAGAATCTCCGTACGCAATAGCATAGTTATCTGCATTGCTCATACCTGTTATCCAGGCACGGTTTCCGGGTAAACCATCCGGGCCAGCATTTTTAAATGACAGTGTTACCTGGCCTGTTGTAACTGCATTGGTGTTTTGAATCATAATACCGTGAGACAAATTGCTTAAGCCCCCCGTTGTATTCAGCAGATGAAGTTTATAAGACGGGGCAGCTGTATTTATTCCAACATTAGCTGCGCTGTTAACAACAAAATCATCGCTGTTTACCGATACGTCGCCTGTGTTCAAAACTGTAAAGGCATTGGGCCTTGTTGGTGTACTTACAATCAGATCGCCGGTACCGCTTAAGCTGTGTGTTAAATTAAAATTGCCATACGTAATGGTTGTATTTGCTGTAAGTGCACCACCCAGTGTAATGTTGTTGCCTGTTAGTGTAAGTCCGTTACTGGCTGTAGTGGCTTCTCCGTTCAGCGTTGCCCAGCTTACATTTCCCAAACCATCGGTACGCAGTACCTGGTTGCTTGTACCGTCAGCAAGCGGAAATGAATAAGCATTGTTTATATTTAGTGTGCCATTTACCCGCAGCAGGTTGGTGTTGAAATCGCCATATACCAGCGGGCTGGATGTGTTGGAATTATCAATGTATAATTTGTTGGATCCGGTTTCATTCTGCCCTGCACTATATCCTAAAAAAACATTGCCGCTGCCGAGGTTTGCCTGGCCTGCCAGGTTACCGATGGCGGTGTTTGTGCTTCCTGAAATATTACTAAGCAGCGTGTTGAAGCCAAGGGTGGCATTACCCCCGCCGGTTGCATTATTGAACAGGCTGTTATAGCCAATAATGGTATTTCCCGTGCCGGAAGTATTTGTAAACATCGCTTTACTGCCAATGGCTATCTGGCTTGATGCGGTTGAATTATAGGCTGCACTATCACCAATGGCAACATTGTTGCTGCCGGTGGTATTATCGTGCAATGCCAGGGCGCCAATGGCAGTATTGGAGCGCCCGCTAGTATTTGTAAATAATGTCTTTGTGCCCACCGCCGTATTGCTGTTAGCGCCGGTGGCAATATTGAACAGCACACTATCACCAACGGCCACTACATTATTAACCGTGTAACTCACGGCGGGCTTGCCCATAGCATCACCGCCAATAACGGTATTGGAATAACCCTGCATACTAAAAGCCGAGCGAAAACCAAGCGAAGTATTATTCTTATTATTTGTGTTGGTTGAGTTTTGAGCTGCATAACCGATGGCCACGTTAGCAGCGCCTGTAAGGTTATTAAGCAGCGCTCCATCCCCGATAGCAATATTTTTATCACCGGTGGTCGTTTCCAGCAAAGCATTTCTGCCCACCGCAATATTCCAGTTGGTGGTATTGGCAGATAAGGCCGAATCGCCGATGGCTACATTGGCAAAGCCCAAAACGTTTGACTTTAGTGTATTGTGGCCGATAGCTGTATTTTGATTGCCCGTAGTTGTATTCAGCAATGCTTTATTACCAATGGCTATATTTTTTATAGCCGTACTGTTTGCATACAGGGCAGAATCTCCAATGGCAATTAAATTAGTGCTGGCGGTTACATTATACAAGGCCCTTCTTCCAATACCTATCAGGTTTGATGAACTGATATTATTGATTACACTACTGTCGCCAATGGCTATGTTATTATTACCGGTTTGATTTTCCACCATTGCGTTGTCGCCTATGACAATGTTATTATTACCGGTTTGATTGTTGAACAGGTTATAGGCTCCCAGGGCAACATTATCATACCCGCTGGTATTGGTAAACATAGCTCCCATACCCACGGCAGTATTGTTGTTGCCCGATGTGTTGAACTGCATGGCCTGCTGGCCAATGGTAGTATTACCCACACCATTGGTATTACCGGCATTGGCCAAAACGCCTACTGCTGTATTTAATCCTCCGGTTGTATTTGCCGACATAGCCTGAGCACCAATTGCTGTATTATTATCTCCGGTAGTATTAAGTTCCAGCGCCCTGGCCCCGACAACGGTATTAAAAAACGCACTTGTACCGGCATTTAATGCGTTATAGCCTAGAGCAGTATTATCCTGCCCGTTAACGCTTTTTGTCATGGCCAGTGAACCGACAACCGTGTTCCTGGAGCCAACAGTAACACTGTTCAATGCCGAATCTCCTATACCGATATTATCAACGCCGCTTGTTATTTTTTTCCCCGCCACTTCACCAATCAGGTAATTGCCGGTATTTTTATTAAACTGCCCAATCCATTCATTGCCTTGTTTAAACCGGATGGGCATAGCATCCGTTGTACCAATAAAATTAATGGCCGTATCTGTGCCGGAATTTCCTGTAAGGTTCCAGTCATTACCCCCGCCGGAGGAAGGGCTCAACCAAACCCAGGCAGTTCCGTTGTAATAGTGAAACCCAATACTATCAGGTGCTCCCTGGTAAATTAACAAGCCCGTAGCCGGTGTAGCAATGGCATTCTTCTGCGCCTTGGTCATGCGGGGGACCAGCACGCCTTTACTGGTGCTGCTTACATCCAGTATAGCACTGGTGTTAGCTGTGGCACCGGTTGTGTTGATGGCAACACTTTGTGCGCTTGCTGCTGAGGCAACAAATAAAAAGATAAAAGCAAAATAAAAACACTTCATAAACAGCGGTTTAAATCACTGTAAATATGAAATGTTCCATAGATGTTTTAATCACCCCTCCGGGTGGTTTTTGTGGCTATTTTTGGGAAAGCATGGCTGCCTGGCCGAATCAGTAAAAGTCAAAAATGCTGAAATATCTTTGCCTGTTTTGATTTCATTCCCTGTTTTCATTGGTAAGCGAATTTTGCTTATAAACCTATCAGGTTTCCTAATCCTGCTTACACAAATTTTTCCTGTTGCTGAATGAATTTATAAAATCAATTGCCTCATTATCCTGCCTGACGTAAATGCCATACTCAACGATTTTTAAAGCTGTTTGTGCCACACCTTCTTTATAGCCCGTATTTACAGGTGCAATGGTAAAGGAAGAATTACAATTGTTCACAGCTCCTGAGATATAAATCGTTTTCTTACCACTGCCATTACCCCATTGCTCAATACGCAAGCCGGGGTTTTGACAGTACATCTGTTTGTAGGTTGCTTTGTTCTGGTAAACTGCTGTTATCACCTGGGCCAGGTTCTGCTCTTCTACAGCCCTTAACTGAACTTTGCTTCCTTCTTCAAAGAAACCTGGTGCAAACAGCTGCAAAAAAACAGCCCGTAACTTTTCAGGGTTTCCGTTTCTCAATACATCATGTACAAATTTTACCAGGTCTTCGGCATTGGTAAAAGCGGGCATATTTACCGAAGGCAGCGATGCAGCTGATTGCTTTGCTTTTTGTTCGGCCATGCTATATTGCAGGGTTTGTTTTTCAAAATCGCCCAGTTGCTGTACCGTATATGATTTCATGTCGATGATCTTTGAGTCAGCCGCATCCTGGCTTCGCAATGCCAGCATATTTTTCCACGGTGCTTTGGGGTCATCCCTGTACAAGCGTACTTTCCAGATAGTTTCAGTTGTTTCAATTCCTTTACCCCTTATGATATGGTCAAATTTCAGTTTCATTTTAAACTCCACGGAATTAATGTCGTGCCAAACCCATTCCGGATTATCGGCCAGTGCAGGTTGCTGCCATAATTTTACAATAGTGCCATAATAAAAGCCGTAAAACTTTTGCCAGTCTTTGCTGATGAAAGCATGCACCTCTTTTGCCGAGGGATTGGGTATGCCCTCATAACTGTTACTGAGTACCCTCACTTTCCAAAAACTGTAGCCGCCATTACCTGTATATTGATAAACAACATCCTCATCTACGATCATATTAATGCCGGGATAGTCGCTTTTCCGCTTTATCTGAACACCTCTTACATACTCCCAGTTTCCCGTACTGCTGTTCCACTGCCGGGTGCCGGTACTTTTGGTGAATTTAAAACTAATGACGCCTCCGCCATTTCCTACTGCATCGCTTTTTACTTTTGCATCGGACGGCTGGGCAAACAATAAAATGGCTTGAAAAAGAGCCGGCAAGATCAATAATACTCGTAACATATTGGCTGGTTTACCGGCTAAAGATGAAAAAGAAAAAGACATTTCTTTTCACCCGTGCAGGTGATTTTATTTAGCCATCAGCTGCCGGAGGCGAACAATTAACCCGTAGCGGGTATTGGCATCGGTTTTCAGGTAAATGCTTTTCAAATGCGTTTTAATGGTATTGTGAGAGATGAAGGTTTGCTCAGCAATCTGGCTGTTGGTAATTCCTTTATAAGCCAGCTCAGCCACTTCAAACTCACGCTCGGTAAGAGGCGACAACAGGTGCCTGTTTATCTTTTCAATATTAAGGCCCGGCTGCAGGCTGTTCTTCTCCGATGCAAAATTGGAGATCGCAATTTCGAGAGATGCCAGCAGTGTTTTTTCGTTGAAAGGTTTTACTATGTAACCGCTTGGTTTTACCTGCTTCGCCTTATCCAGCGTATTCTTATCCGAATAGGAAGTAAGAAACAAAAATGGTATCTGTATCTCTTTGTTTATATAAGCTGCAATATCTATCCCGTCCTGTTCGCTTTCTAAATTAATATCCAGTATGGCCGCATCGGGTGTATTTGTTTTTAGCTGATGAAAAGCTTCCTCACTGTCATACGCTATGGCGCTTACTTCAAAGTCGTTATTATCCAGGTATATGGAAATATTTTCAGCAATCACCGGTTCATCTTCCACTATTAAAACCTTTAACTTATTACTCATGCAGCTTTAAATTTTGAAATTTGCATTTCCACCACGGCGCCTTCGTTATTGTAAATATCAAGTGTGGCTTTCAGTTTTTGTGCGAAAGCCCTGATCATCTTTAACCCGAAGGATTTGGTGGATTTCACATCCATATCTGCCGGAAACCCTGCGCCATTATCGCTTACTTTTAAATGCAGTTTTTCATCCTTTTCCTGCAACAGGATATTCAAAACACCCGGATGGTTTTCCTTAAAGGCATATTTAAATGAATTACTTACCAGCTCATTCAACACCAGGCCCAGTGGTATCATGGTGTCCACATCCAGGTTCAGGTCGTCGATATTTGCATTCACTTTTACCTTGTCACTGGTGATATTATAAGAATCACACAGTGACTGTACCAGGTTGTGTATATAATCCTTCACCATAATACCCTTGATATTGCCTTCACTGTATAAATTCTGATGTATCAGTGCCATGCTTTGCACCCGGTTCTTTCCTTCCTTTACAGCAGCACTTGCATGCGTGTCGGTAATGGTATGGCTTTGCAGGTCCAGCAGGCTGCTTACCACCTGCAGGTTGTTCTTTACGCGGTGGTGGATTTCCTTCATCAGCACCTGCAGGTCGTCAGACTGTTTTTGAATGAGGCTGTTTTTCTTTTTTTGCTTGCGGTATTGAAGCAAAATAACCGCACCTGCAAGCAGCAGCAGCAAAGAGCCGCCAATCAGGCCCAGCTTTATCAGTTTTTCTTTTTCCAGTTGCTGCACCGTTGCTTTGTTTTCTCTTGCCAGTGCCGCTTTTAAAATAGTTTCCTTTTCCAGTTCATTTTTCCGGAAAGCGTTTTCACGCTGCAGTGCTTCGCTCAGGTTCATCTCCTTTGCAAGTAAAGAATCTGATAATTCATTCTCCCGCTCCAGGCTCAGCCTTTTCAGCAATTCACTTTCAAGCTGGCTTTTCTTCAATCCGTTTTCCATAGCTAATAACCTCGCTTCATCTTTCGACGTGGTTGCATTCATTATGTTTTCCAGTGAACCCAGGTTTGCAAGGTTGCGACCAGAATAGAGCTGGGTTATGTAATTGTTATACTTCGTATAATTTTCATACGCTTCCTTAATTTGATTGCGTTCATAATGGCTCTCGGCAATATTGCGGTATATGAGTGCATACATTTCCGGAAAACTATTCTCGCCGGCAAGTTTTTTAGCCTTATTATAATAGATTGTTGCGGTGGCAGAGTCTCCTTTAGATAGATAATAATTACCCCAGCATATTTCATAGCGCAGCCGGCGGTTCTCATCCTGGTTGTTGTAAATATGTGTTGACAGTTGCTGTAAAATTGCCTGGGCCTGGTCCCATTTTTTCAATCGTATCAGCGACATGGCGCTATTGATATCCGCCATATAAGCCTCTGTAAGCATGCCCGCTTTCTCAGCGCCGCTTCGGGCCAGGCCCGAAAAATAGAGGGCCGAATCAAACAACCGCTTGCGGTAGTAGGTTTCCCCCAGCACCTGTGCAATCCTGGCAGCTCCTTTCTGATCGCTGAGGCCTTCTTTTATTTTAAGCGCTTTAATATAGTAGGCAGTGCCTTCGTTAAACCCCTGGAATGAATTGTATAAAAGGCCCAGGTTTTCAAGTGCCTCTGCTTCATAGTTTTTATTTTCCAGTTTCCTTGCCATCTGCAGTGCCTCCACAAAGTTATTTACAGCCAGCCGGTAATTCCCCCGGTGATACTGCGTACGTGCCAGTGCAATGGTAACCTCTGCAACGGTTTCATCGCTTTCATTATTTATAAAAAGATTTTTTGCCTGCGTATAATTCCCAAATGCCCGGTGGTACACTTCGTTGGCATAATAAAAATCACCAATCTTCAGCGAGGCCCTGGCATCCAGGTATATCATTCCAAGCTTGCGGGCCTGTGTACGGGCGGCAGCATATATTCGCATGGCAGCAGCAGTATCATTTTTGGCCAGGGCACGGTCTCCTTCCAGTAGCTGCCCTGCAATCTGCAAAGAATCGCTTAAGCGGCTGCCGGTTGCCTGTCCGGTAACTTTGCCTGCAAGCGGCATCCAAAAAAACAGTATCAGGCAAAATATTCTCATGAAAAACAGTTATCAATTCATCTTCATTACTCATTGCAAACAGGTAAGTGAAGCGGCATCTTAAATTTACTTGATTTTTGTTTCATTCAAAACTAAAGACCCGGGCACTTTAGCCAATCACCCCTTCAGGTGATTTAAAGTGCATACTTTCTTTTTTTATTCACCTGACGGCGGCATGTATTTCATATCTTTATAATCAAATTCAGATTTGATTTTTACATGGATATTTCAATCTATTTTGAGGAAGCTGCACAGGTATCGGTTGCTTTTATCATTGGCGCAATTATCGGCCTCGAAAGGGAATTCAGGAGTAAGCCCGCCGGGTTCAGAACGATGATCATCATTTGTGTTGGTTCCTGTTTATATACCATCCTGTCAAAAGAAATCGGAGGTGCCAGTACCGATCGTATTGCCAGTAATATTGTGACCGGAATAGGCTTTATCGGCGCTGGTGTTATTTTTAAAGAAGGCATCACGGTAAATGGTTTAACTACTGCTGCATTAATCTGGGTTACAGCTGCACTGGGTATGGCTATCGGGTATCACAATTATCCGTTGGCCATAGTGGTATCGGCCATGGTGGTCATTGCGCTATTTGTACTGGAGCCCGTTCAGCGTTTCATCAACCGTTTCCATAAAGTAAAAGATTATCGTATTAAGACCATAGCGTTGGGTAATAACTTCAAAGCCGAACTGGAAAAGTTCTTTGCCGCCAACGATATGGACTTTCGCTGTATGAAAACAACCAAGGAAAACACCGATGCAATCTACATTTACCGCATCAGTTCGCCCGACAGAAACTATGATGCCGTAAATAATTTTTTATTGCAGCATAAAGAAGTTAAAAGTTTTGAAGTGTAACTATTAAAATAAAGAACATGTCTAGTATTTTATTTGAAATAAGAGATGCAGTTGCGTACATCACGCTAAACCGCCCCGAAAAATTCAATTCCTTCAACCGTGAAATGGCTTTGCAGATGCAGGCAAAACTTGACGAAGCCGCATCCCTGCATGAAGTGAGAGCGGTGTACATAACGGGCGCCGGTAAAGCATTTTGTGCCGGCCAGGATATTTCGGAACTGGTGGGCGATAATAAAATTGCAATTGCGCAAATACTTTCTGAACACTACAATCCTATTGTACAAAAGATAAGAAAAATGCCTAAGCCGGTTGTGGCGGCCATCAATGGTGTGGCGGCCGGTGCAGGTGCCAATATCGGGCTTTGCTGCGATGTGGTGGTGGCTGCCTCATCGGCATCCTTCATACAGGCATTCAGTAAAATTGGTTTGATACCCGACAGCGGCGGCACTTATACTTTGCCCCGGTTGATTGGCTGGCAAAAGGCCAGTGCGCTGATGATGACCGGCGATAAGGTTAGCGCTGCGGATGCCGAAAGAATGGGCATGATCTACAAGGTTGTTGATGATGCCGGTTTTGAAGAAGAAAGTAAGAAGATTGCTAAAACACTGGCACAAATGCCCACCAAAGGACTGGCGTATACCAAGCACGCTTTAAATCAATCATTTGTCAGTAACTGGGAGGAGCAACTTTCCATTGAAGACAAATACCAGCAAAAAGCGGCAGACACCGAGGATTACGCAGAAGGCATTAATTCGTTCCTGGAAAAAAGAGTTCCGGTATTTAAAGGGAAATAACCACATTCACTTCGTTAACTAAAAAAACATACATGCCAACCCCGCAAGAAGTAGTAGGACATATGATGCAAAACGACCTCTTCAGCCAATGGCTGGGCATTGAGGTTTTGGAGATCAGAGAAGGTTACAGCAAAATTAAAATGACAGTTCGGGAAGAAATGATCAATGGCTTTGGAATTGTACATGGTGGTGTTGCCTTCTCTTTATCCGACAGCGCTTTTGCATTTGCCTGCAATAACCGTAATAATTTATCAGTTGCCTTAGACACATCTATCAACTTTACAAAACCCGTACATGTAGGTGATGTGCTTACTGCTGAAGCAAAAGAATTGCATAATGGAAAATCTACCGGGCTTTACCACATTACGGTAACAAATCAAAGAGATCATGTGGTAGCACTTTTTAAAGGCACTTGTTTCCGCACCAATAAAACGCTGGTATGATCTACGAATTCCAGGGATATAAGCCAGTGATCAACGAGTCTTCTTTCATTCATCCGCAGGCGGCTGTTACGGGAAATGTGATCATTGGCCGTGATTGTTATATTGGTCCCGGTGCCGTACTGCGTGGCGATTGGGGCCAGATCATCATAGAAGATGGCTGCAATGTGCAAGAGAATTGCACCATACATATGTTTCCGGGTGTAACAGTATTATTAAAAACTGGCGCACATATAGGTCATGGCGCCATCATTCATGGCTCAACCATTGGCAGCAATTGCCTCGTGGGTATGAATGCAGTTATTATGGACAATGTGATACTAGGCGATGAATGTATTGTGGGTGCTTTAAGTTTTATTAAAGCCGATGAAGTTTTTGAAACCCGGAGTTTGATCGTTGGCAATCCTGCAAAAAAAATTAAGGACGTAACCGATGAAATGATCGCCTGGAAAACGGAAGGCACAAAACTCTACCAGCAACTGCCGAAAGATATGTTTGAAGGATGGCGTGTTTGTGATCCGTTAAGAGCTATACCCGCAGACAGGGTTCTGCAAATGCCCGGGTATAAAACGTGGAATGAAAGCAGGTAAATTATTTTGGTGTTCCCCAAACAAGTTTTTCACCTTTAGCCTCTTCAAAAAAGTCAGGTATCTTTCCGTCTCCCTTGCCGGTAAAACCGCCATCGGGTGCCCCTAAAAAATTACACTTGTCATCGTACACTTCATTGAAAAAATCGCAGCAGGGCAATACCACATAATACACTTTCTTCCCCTTATATGTATATTCCAGCACACGCTGCGGTCTTTCATGTGCTTCTTTCATTTTAAAAGAATCGATCTTGTTTTTGATACATGCAGGCAGCGGGGCATCTTTTATCACTGTAATATTTCCAGTATCCTGTTGGTACATTTTTCCACCCGGCTTTGTGGCAATTACAGAATCTGTTTTTGCCATTGCCTGGTTGCTTTTGGCAGAACCACAACTCAGCATAGTTATAACGGGTATAAAGAAAAGTTTGATCATCGCTTCCAATTTATTTTGTCTGTTGCAAATGTAATACCATTTATAAGTTATCGGCTACAAAAGCGTCAAATTATAGTTAAGCTGCTTTTATAAATTTTACAGACCTTTGCCCATAATGGAAAAATCAAATTTTGTAGACCAGATCAAGATATTTTGCCGAAGCGGCCATGGTGGTGCAGGCAGCAAGCATTTTATGCGAAACAAACTTACAGCCATGGGCGGACCTGATGGAGGAGATGGCGGGCGTGGGGCACATATTATTTTAAAAGGCAACTCGCAGTTATGGACCTTGCTGCACCTGCGGTACTACAAAAATGTACTGGCAGAAAATGGGGAAAATGGCAGCAAGAATAATTCTACCGGCAGAAACGGGAAGGATATAATTATTGAAGTGCCGCTGGGTACCATTGCCCGGGATGAAGAGACCGGTGAAATGGAGGCAGAGATACTGGAAGACGGACAGGAAATTATTTTGGTTAGAGGCGGACGCGGAGGTTTGGGAAACAGTAACTTTAAAACTGCCACCAACCAGGCCCCCGAATATGCACAACCCGGCGAGCCCGGCAGTGAGGGTATAAAAATACTTGAGCTAAAAGTGCTGGCAGATGTGGGGCTGGTGGGTTTTCCCAATGCCGGTAAATCCACTTTGCTTAGCAGTATTACAGCAGCTAAGCCCAAAATTGCCGATTATGCATTTACCACCCTGGTTCCGCAACTGGGAATGGTTGAGTACCGCGATGGAAAAAGTTTTTGCATTGCCGATCTGCCCGGTATCATCGAGGGGGCAGCCGAAGGAAAAGGGCTGGGTCACCGTTTTTTAAGGCATATTGAACGTAACTCCATTTTACTTTTCTTAATCCCTGCCGACAGTAAGGACCACAAACAGGAGTTTGAGATCTTGCGCAACGAACTGGAAGAATATAATCCCGAAATGCTGCAGAAGGATTTTGTAATAGCCGTTAGTAAAAGTGATATGCTGGATGATGAACTGAAAGCAGCTATAAAGAAAGAGCTTCCGGCTAAAATTCCTCATGTATTTATTTCGTCTGTAACCAACCAGGGATTATCTGAATTGAAGGACCTGCTTTGGAACACGTTAAATAATACCCGTAAAGAGTAACGGCATTGTTATCTGTCTTTAAATATATCCGGGATTTTTATCAAAAGGAGTTCAGGATAGTTTATTTCCTGTTGGTTTTGTTCCTGCTGGGTTTTTACATCTATTTAAATTACCGGCATTCACTTGAACACAGTTTTGCCGGGGACAAAACAGTGTGGGGCAATTTTTGGGGTTATTATTTATTATATTTTATTCCTTTTGCCACTGCATTTTTTTTACAGTTGTTTTTTTACAAACACTGCACTTACTTTCGTAGCCGGTGGTTCTGGTTTATTCTCATCATGGCGCCGGCATTTTTTTCCTTCAGGATAACTTTTAATTTTCAGGGAGCCTTTGTTGAAAGGATATGGAACGGTGACGCACAAATATACTGGCAACGTTGCATTAGCTGGATAGTAAGAGGGCTCGTTGTTTTGATCCCCGTTTTCATTACCTGGTGGATAAAAGATAAAGAAAACCAGCCCTTTTACGGTACAGCACCATTAAAAGATATAAAACCATACCTGCTGATGCTGCTTTTCATGGTTCCGCTGATTGCGCTGGCAAGCACACAAAAGGATTTTTTGCAGATGTATCCCAAGGCCAAATTCATTGCAGGGCTTGATCTGCCGCAAAAAAAATGGCACTACCTGTTGTACGAGCTGTGTTATGGTTTTGATTTTGTGAGCATCGAATTTTTTTTCCGGGGATTTTTGATCTTATCTCTTTTTAAAATTTGTGGTTCTCACAGCATTATTCCTGTTGCCTGTTTTTACTGCAGCATTCATTTTGGCAAACCCATAGGCGAAGCCATCAGCAGCTTTTGGGGTGGCTTATTATTAGGCATTATCAGTTTCAACACCAAAAGCATCTGGGGCGGTTTAATGGCACATTTGGGAATTGCCTGGTTAATGGAAACGGGCAGCTGGCTTGGGCTCGTTTTAAAAAAATAGCCTGTCTTTCTCATTAAAAATTCTTACTCCTTTACTGCTTTGTTTAGGCTGCAGATAACAAGATTCGGGTATCCGTATACATACAGGCATTGTGATTTACGTGTTTTGCTATTGCATTTGTAAGATTTCGGAATTATTTTTAAACAATGAAAAAACTTTTCGAAATATCGTTATTGTTTTTTTTATCCGTATCCCTTTGCAGCTGCCCTTACAGTTCTGCTTATAATTTAGATGAAACCCCGGTTATCAACGTTGATGAAACGCTTTTGGGAAAATGGGTTGCTTTTGTTAAAAAGCCTAACAGCAGCCGGGAAGAAGCTGTTTACCTGAGTTTGCAAAAAAAGAACGATACAGAATACAATATATCTTTCACCGGCAACCTGGATGAACTTCGCCCATACAGGTATATTACTTCCGATTCGCTTGCAGGCACAGCCTTTATGAGCCTTGTTGACAACAGGCAATTTTTAAATATCCGCATAAACTCCCGGGTTTACATTGCAGAACTGGGATTCAAGAATGAAAAATTGTACCTGCTGCCCCTTGCCGAAAGCTTTACCGCAAAAATGATCTTTAATAGTGAGGCGCTTCGCAAATCGGTGGAAGTCCATTACAAAACACGGGTTCATCCGGTTCTGGATGATGATTTTTGTTTACGTGATATGGTCAAAATAAACTAGGTCGTTGGTTGCATTTGAAACAGTTGCAAATCATACGTTATTTTGTAAATTGCCTGTTCTAAACAACAGATTGCATGCAACGAAGTAAGATTGCCGGTATCGGCTATTATGTTCCCAAAAATGTATTTACAAACGAAGATCTGCGAAAATACATGGACACTTCCGATGAGTGGATACAGGAAAGAACAGGTATTAAAGAACGCCGCTACGCCGACCGCACAGCCGAAACCACCACTACCATGGGTGCAGAGGCAGCTGCTATTGCTATTGAAAGGGCTGGCATCACCCCGCAGGATATTGACTTTATTGTATTTGCCACGCTTAGTCCTGACTATTATTTTCCCGGATGCGGTGTTCTGTTACAGCGTGCCATGAAGATGAAAGAGATTGGCGCCCTGGATATCCGTAACCAATGCAGTGGTTTTGTGTACGCAATCTCCGTTGCCGACCAGTTCATAAAAACCGGTATGTACAAAAACATTTTAGTTGTAGGTGCAGAAAAGCATTCCTTTGGACTCGATTATAGTACCCGGGGAAGAAATATCAGTGTAATTTTTGGCGACGGGGCCGGCGCTGTTGTATTACAGCCGGCCGATAAAGAAGGCCAGGGCATACTAAGTACCCATTTGCATAGCGATGGCGAAAGTGCTGAAATTCTTGCCATGTATAATCCAGGTACACATGCCAATCATTGGGTAAACGAACCCGTTGCCTCATTTGACGATGCAGAAATAGGTCAAATGTTCATGAGCCATGCCATGGTTGAGGGTGCACAAAACTTTCCAAACATGGATGGACCGGCCGTATTTAAAAAAGCGATCGTTAAAATGCCGGAGGTTATTGAAGAAGCGCTGGTTGCAAATAATCTGACCGCAGCTGATATTGACATGCTGATACCGCACCAGGCCAATTTACGCATAGCACAGTTTGTACAACAAAAGTTGCAGTTGCGTGATGACCAGGTGTATAATAATATTCAGAAGTACGGTAACACTACAGCAGCTTCTGTTCCCATTGCCTTGTGCGAAGCCTGGGAAGCCGGAAAGGTAAAAGAGGGAGACCTGGTTTGCCTGGCAGCTTTTGGCAGTGGCTTTACCTGGGCCGGTGCCCTGATAAGGTGGTAAAACGGGTGACTCGATCGTTTGGCATCATAATTGTCTTTCTATCTGTCAGCATATTTAACTAATTTAATAACCTAAACTATTCATCATGAAAAAGATCTTTTTAATTAGCTTCCTGCTAATTGCCCTGGGTACTGTTTCTTTTGCACAATGTACTGTAGATGTTTTTATCAATGGCATAAAAGCCGGGCAGATCAGTTTAAAAGCCAAACAAACTACCGGCGGCCTTGCATACAAAAAATCAGTTTATAAAAGCATCGACAAACTGGTTGTTCAAATACAGGGTAAATCTGTTGATGGCGGCTATTTTAGAAAAATTATGGTTATGGGAGACGGTGAGGAATTATTATTTACATCCCCGGAAACTGCCGGTGCTGTTGGACAGTTTGACCTGACAGACAAGGGAGTTATCAAAAGACTTAAGAATGGTAAGTCTGTTACATTATATGTGGAAAAAACACCCGCAAACACTAAAAGCAAAGAAGCTGTATCTAAGGTATACCTGGGTACACTAAGCAGAGAGAAATAATTCATGCAGAGAAGATTCGTTTATTTCATAAACCCCATTTCGGGAACCCGGGGCAAGGGTTTATTACTTGATATCATCAAAAGTAAAACTGCCGAAAAAAATATTCCCTTTGAGATATTGCATACCAATGCCGCAGGCGAGTATGCATATCTCAAAGAGAAGATTGCTGCCGATAAAATAACCGATATTATTATTTGTGGCGGCGATGGCACTGTGAACCAGGTTGCAAATAGTTTGCTGGGCACCAAGGTCAATATCGGCATCGTACCTATGGGCAGCGGAAACGGACTGGCTTTTGCAGCAAAGATCCCGAAAAGAATAGACAAGGCCCTGGAATGCATATTTGCAGGCAATGCAGTTTTAATCGACAGTTTTTATATCAACAAAAAATTCAGTTGCATGCTGTGCGGACTTGGCTTTGACGCACAGGTGGCGCATGATTTTGCGAAACAAAAAAAGCGTGGATTGGCTACTTATGTTAAGCAATCCGCCAGGAATTTCCTTAAAGCAACTCCTTATCATTTTGAGCTCGCGCTGGATGGCAATGTTGTGAACAGCGAGGCCTTTTTTATCAGCATTGCAAACAGCAACCAGTTTGGTAATAATTTCACCATTGCGCCGCAGGCCAGTCTGCACGATGGCCTGCTTGATATTGTAGTGGTAAATAAAATGAGTAAACTGCGCATGGTTTGGGCTGTTTTAAAGCAGGTACGCAGTGGCCAGGTCAGTATGTATGAAGACAGGAAATATCACAGGAACGGTATTCATTATTTTCAGGCAAAAAAACTTACCATTAAAAACCCGGCACTGGCCCCTTTACACATTGACGGCGACCCCGCCGAAACCAGTCCTGTTTTTGAGATCGAGATCATTGAAAATGCATTCAGGTTGCTGATCCCCTGAATTTATCTCAACAGATTTTTTATTGCCGCCAGCGAAGCCTGGTTATACTGGCTGTTAAATGCATCTTTCACCGCAGCTTTTTCCCGGGCTGTCAAATGAAAATTTAGCGCCGCAGCCTTCTCTTCATTTTCGGGTGCATACATAAATGAAATAAGTTGCAGTTTTTGACCAAGGTTTTCCTTCAGGTAGTTGTATTGATCGTTCTGTGAATAAGACTGCAGCTTGAACCAGTTGTGTTGCAGCATCGTTCCCGGTTTAATTAAAAAATCTGTAACAGAACCTGTTTCAAAAGGCTGCTGCCAATTATCCTGTTGCCTGTCTTGTATCTGCAATAAAATAACCTTACTGGTATTTTCATCAAGCCAGTCTTTAAAGTTTGCTATAAAACGGAGTGTTGTTTCCTGCCCATAGTTGTCCCTCAGGCCGGCATCCATCACATCTATTACCGGGTTACTGGGCAGCCACACATTGGGAAGTACGTACGGAAAACTTGCATTCATACGCAATGCAGTGAGCAAACGCAGGTTCAGCGGGTCTTGCCGGGAAAACATGGCCGTAAAATCAACCGCATCCGGGCTGGCAGCTCCTTCCTTTGCCTGTTCGGGTGCTTTCATCATAAAACTCAGGGGCTGTGTACAGATCATCATTTTTCTTCCATCCCTGCTTATGGTTGAATTGAAGATCAACAAAGGAATGGCTGCATTTTTTTCTTCGGCGCTGTAGTCATGCAGTTCTTTATCCAGCAGGTTTCCACTGTTCCGGTTTAGTTTTTGTTCAAAAGCATATCCCCTGTCTTTGACATATTTATAATTGCCTGCTTTGAATTTCTGGGCGGGCGAAAAAATATCTCTTGCCACCATAGAAGAAAAAAGAGGGTTTAGCAGATCCTTCGCAATCGCATCGGTAAACAGGGGGCTGTGAAGTTCAACCGTACTGTCTTTTTGCCTTTGCCTGTAAAGCTCCCGGTAATAAGCGGCAGCCAGCATTCCGCCACTGGCGCCACTTATAAGCATGGTATGATTAAGCAGTTGCCCGTTAACAGCGCTATCAAGTTTTTGAAGTGTATTCATTACAAAGGTTGCACTGCGTAAGCCACCCCCGCTAACATTTATAAAGATAATAACCGGTTTTTCTTCCTTTTGTTTATGCTTCCAGGAGCTTAATACCTGCTGCATATTCGTCTTATCGGCTGCAATTTTATCATCCGTGCATAAATTTTGTAATGCTGTCTTATTGTAGCCGGGCCGCTCCTCTTTATTATTATAGTTTAAGCCATAGGCTTTGTTACGGCTGTCGATGATCTCGTTTTTATACAATACATCAATGAACAAAACGAGGAGAATAAAGGCCGGCAAACTCCAGCTTTGCAAAAAATAAGACAGGGCACCGATTACCGCAGTCATGCTTGCAAAAAAGATGAGTATACTGGCAGCTGCCGGCGCTTCAAAATAAGGGCTGTCCATATAAAAGCCCACCACAATTAAGAAAACAAAGGATAGAACGATACTCAAAATGCCTGAAAGATGGTGGCGCTTAAAAACTGTATCCAGGAAATCATGGTTATAATGCGATACATTCCTTGGTTTCTTTATGCGAAAGTGATCGCCCAGGTAACCGCTTATTTTTAAGCCCGGAATTTCCGTAACCTGGCTTCCTGAATAATAATTGACATTAAAATGCTGAGCCGAATCAATAATGGGTGCAATGGTTCGTTGTATCGTTTTTTCTGCACCAAAAAAATAAACAAAGGAAATGGCCACGATTAAACAAATGCCGCCCAGTATACCTGCAATCACTGCAATTATCTCCCCGGTACCCATCAATTCCTTTTGCATATCGAATAAGACAAGTTTATACAGATAAAACCCCAGGAACATCAATGGCAGCAGGCTGTTATTTATACAGTACTTTAAAAAAGGATTGGTGGTGGTGGCCAAAAACTTACACCTTTTGCTATGCAATATGAAGGTGGTAATATTCCAGCTCATAAAAAAAACGCCCAGTGCCATACCAACAATTACTGCGCTAAGGGCATTTACATTACCCAGGTATTCCGGCGCACAAAACAATGCATCCGCCCCATAATGTTTCATAAAACCGCTGTTGATAGTGCTTCCCAGCAAATACCAAAACACAAGCAACACCTGGAATTTTCTGAAGTGTAAAATGAAAAGCTGTACAGGAAAAAAGTAATAGATATTTTTGAGGGTATGCTTCATGGAGGTGGCTATTACTTAAAATTACAAATTAAACAGCCGGCATCCGCATCAGGCTTCCTG
Organism: Ferruginibacter sp.; assembly: GCA_044226725.1. Classification (GTDB taxonomy): domain Bacteria; phylum Bacteroidota; class Bacteroidia; order Chitinophagales; family Chitinophagaceae; genus Ferruginibacter. Next base: position 114,638 of record JBGAGM010000007.1, read on the forward strand.
TTTTTTTCTTACTACGAACAACAATGAAACTATTGTGATGAGCAATACCATGGCAACAAACTGGTGCGCTACGCCCAGCACAACCAGCCTGTTTGAGTGCGTTGCATTTAAAACAGTAAGAATACCCAGCAGCACCTGCAATAACACCAGCGATAAAACAGTTAAGCGCAGCCTGCTGAATAATTTTTTATTTACCACACCCCGTGACCTGTACCACCAAATAATTATTAGTATGGTTAACAGGTATGCCAGTCCACGATGGATAAAATGAATGGTGACAGGGTTTGCAACCAGGTTTTTAGTGAAGGGCGAAAGCTCTGTCATAGCTGGCGGGATCATACTACCGTTTATATCCGGCCAGGTGGGGGCTGTAATTGCAGCCCTTAAGCCGGCCATAAAACCGCCATATACGAGTTGAAAAAACAGAACAACTAAAATGAGCAGCAAAAAACTGTTTAGCCTGGTATCATTTACTTTTTGCTCCTCCGTTACAACCAGGTTTAGTGCAAACCAAAGCGTATAACAAAGCAAACCCAGGGCTGCAATAAAATGCGTGGTGAGTTCCACATGACCAACAAAATATTTTTCAGGCACCAGCCCGCTTTTAACCATGAACCAGCCTATGAAGCCCTGCAAGCCACCCAGCACGAACAGGATAACCATGGGTTTTATCATCCGCTTTTCAAATTTCCTGGTTATTAAAAAGTATCCAAAGCCAACCAGGAAAACCAGCCCCATAAACCTTGCCCAGGTGCGGTGAAACCACTCCCAGAAGAAAATGAATTTAAACTCGGACAATGTAAAATACTGGTGTACATATTTGAACTGATCTGTTCCCTTGTACTTATCAAATTCTGCCTGCCAGGCTGCATCGTTCAGTGGTGGTAAAGTTCCTGTTATGGGTTTCCATTCTGTAATAGACAAGCCTGATTCCGTTAAGCGTGTAATGCCGCCAAGTAATACCTGGATGATGATCATACCCACGCCAAGCAAAAGCCAGTAAGCGATCTGCCGCTGGGAGCGTTGTTGTTGTAATGTGTTCATTATTACTGCAAATTTACAGCAGCAAAAACTGTTAGCATAAAATGAATTGACTTTTTAGGGTTTTAGCTGATATTTGTTGAACAGTTATGCTGGCTCCTTTTTTTCACAATACTTTAATTGAGGCGGGTTTGGACGAAGCCGGCCGTGGCTGCTATGCCGGGCCTGTATTTGCCGCTGCTGTTATACTGCCCAAGGATTTTCATCATCCTTTACTGAATGATAGTAAACAATTGAATGAAAAGCAACGGGACTTGTTAAGGCCAGTTATAGAAAAAGAAAGTATCGCTTTTTCCGTTTCATCGGTCGACAATGAAACCATTGACCGCATCAACATTCTGCAGGCAAGCTATACAGCCATGCATCTTTGTGTTGATCAGTTAAAGGTGGTTCCTGAATTGTTGTTGATCGACGGTAACCGCTTTAAAGCTTATCCCTTTATACCCCACCAGTGCATTGTAAAAGGTGATGGCAAATATACTTCCATCGCTGCGGCAAGCATCCTGGCTAAAACATACAGGGATGAGTTTATGTACAAGCTTCATGCTTCATTTCCGCATTATGGCTGGGATACCAATAAAGGCTATGGAACCGAAACACACCGGAAAGCCATAGAAGCACACGGTCTTTGCAGCTATCACCGCAGGAGTTTTAAAATATTGCCGGTAAAAGAAGAAGGAACAGCTTTTTAAGTTTTTGCTTTTATCAATAAAGCGTTTCGCCAAAATTGAGCACATACCCATTATTATCTTTGATGGCAAACTCCCGCATTTCATATACAAAGTTCTCTATAGGATAAACTATTTCGCAGCAATCCTTCAGCGAGCTCCACAATGTATCCACGTCTTCAACATTTATGTAAATGCTCCCGCTTAGCTGAATAGTACCATAATTCATTTTTTCGTTGGGTGTGCTAAACATGATTGAAACCTGGTCCTTTACAAGGTCGCACCAGACGGGCTTGCCATCCTCTTCCAATTTTCCTCTTACTGTAAATCCAAGCCTGTTAGTATAAAATTCAATGGTTTCTTCCAGGTTCCTGCTTTCCAGTACAGGACTTAATGAAGTAAGTTTCATCTAAAAAAAAATTAGTCCATTATAAACTCGCCCTTACCCTGCCTGGTGACGATCCATTCGGAGCCGGTGCAATCCACTACAGTTGACGGAATCATGCTGCCAATGCCCCCGTCGATCACAAAATCAACTTTATCACCAAATTTTTCCTGTATCACTTCGGGGTCGGTGTATTCTTCCACCATTTCGCCCGGAAGCGATGCACTGAGGATAGGATTTCCCAGTTCACCCAGAATATAGCGGCAAATATCATTATCCGGCACCCTTAGCCCTACGGTTGATTTCCTGCTTTGCAATATTTTAGGAACCTGTTTACTGGCAGGCAAGATAAAGGTATAAGGACCCGGAAGGTATCTTTTCAATACCCGGTACAGGGGTGTATCAATTGATTTGGTGTAATCACTCAGATGGCTAAGGTCCCGGCAAATAAAGGACAGCTGGGCTTTTTGCGGATCTACATTCTTTATTTTACAGATACGCTCAATGGCTTTGTGCTGGTTAATATCGCAGCCCAGCCCGTAAATAGTATCCGTAGGATAAATGATCACACCGCCATCTTTTAGGCATTCTGCAACCTGTTTAACAAGCCTCGGCTGCGGATTTTCGGGGTGTATTTGTATCAGCATAATTTTTTGATTAAAACACTCAGCAATCCATTACTTTTGTGCGTTCAAAATTATCAAATAATAAACCATTAATAATAAAATTCCTATGTCAGTAATATGTGTTGGCACTATGGCTTTTGATGCTATTGAAACCCCTTTCGGAAAAGTTGATCAGATCGTAGGCGGTTCGGGTACCTATGTAGCTTATTCGGCCGGTAATTTTGTAACTCCCATTCAGCAGATATCCATTGTGGGCTACGATTTTCCACAGGATGAAATGGACGAGATGAAAAGACGCGGTGTTTCACTGGAAGGAGTGGAAATTGTAAAAGACAAGAAATCATTCTTCTGGAGCGGCAAATATCACCTGGATATGAACAGCCGTGACACCTTAGTTACCGATCTGAACGTATTGGCAGATTTTAACCCGGTGGTGCCAGACAGCTACCAGGGTGCCGAATTCCTGATCTTAGGAAATCTGGCCCCTGAAATACAGATGAGTGTGATCAACCAGCTGAAAGTAAGACCAAAGCTGATCGTAATGGACACCATGAATTTTTGGATGGATATTGCAATGGACGGCTTAAAAGAGGTATTGAAAAAAGTAGATGTTTTACTGGTAAATGATGCAGAGGCCCGTCAGCTTAGCGGAGAACTGTCGCTGGTGAAAGCTGCCAAAGCAATCATGCAGATGGGGCCGCAGTTCCTCATTATTAAAAAAGGAGAACACGGGGCCCTGCTTTTCCATAATGAACATGTGTTTTTTGCACCGGCGCTGCCACTTGAGGAAGTATTTGACCCCACCGGCGCCGGCGATACTTTTGCCGGGGGCTTTATAGGCCACCTTGCCAAAACAAAAGACATCAGTTTTGAGAACATGAAGACTGCCATCATTGTAGGAAGCGCCATGGCCAGTTTCTGCGTTGAAAAATTCGGCCCGGAAAGGTTAAAGGAGATTACCAAAGAAGATATTGATGCCCGCCTGGCTGAGTTTGTGCAACTGGTGAACTTTGATATTGACCTGGTGTAATTCGCAGCCGCCTCTTCGAAGCGATATTTTTCTATATCAATAAAAACTCAGGCTTTATAAAAGCCAACGTCCCCGCTGAAAACGGGGACGTTGGCTTTTAATTTTTCCTGGCCACCACAATCACATTTTTAAACTGCTTCTTCTTCCCTTCCAGGTTAAAGACCTCGGTTAAAAAAACATAGATGCCAGCTGGTAGTTTTTGAAATTTCTCTCCCAGTCCGTCCCACCTGAAATTTCCTTTTATACCACACAGCGCATTACGCTGCAGGAAGCGTACCACTCTTCCATTAGCATCAAAAATGGTGATATTGGCCACATAGCCCGGCGATGGAAAACTATAATCAATGGTTGCAAAATCATCCAGCCCGTCATTATCCGGAGAAACGATATCGGGACTTAATTTTATTTCTCCCTGCACCTGTGCATCAAGCCGGTACTGGGAATTTTTGTACGTCGGTGTTCCATACCCGGCACTGGTGGCAGCGCTGTGCCAGTTTGATTCATTTTGTGTAGCTGCAGCATAGTCTATTCTCTCCAGGGCCACTCCTTCCCGGTTATCTATAAGTTTAAAGTGCCACTTTTCATTGTACTTTAATTCATCGGTAATGCTTCCCTGCGTATTTAAAATGATCACATCCCCTTCATCATCGTTAAATGATGGCATAGATGGAACAGTAACAAAAGCATCCATGTTCTGTGTGATAAAATCCCTTTTTACAATTAAGGGGTCTTCAGTAATGACCATAAATTCCTGCGGGAACAACAGGTAATTTTCAGCGCTCAACTGCCTGATGCTGCTAACCGTTCCGGTGCTGTTTCGGTTAGCTATATACATTTGTTTCAGGTCAATGATTTTGTTACTGCGGTTATAAATTTCCACATAATCAGTTCCATTTGGTTTTGGGTTGAATAAAATTTCATTAATAATAATATCCAGGCTGTCGGCAGTTTCACTCAGTCCCAGCCTGGCAGTATTTTTTGTACCAATGGTATTTCCCTTACAATCCGTTACCGCAGATACCGTGATCTTATAAACCTTATTGCGAAGCAGGGGTGAATTAAAATGAAGGTTTATCTTATCAAATGCAGGGGCAATAGTTATCGCAGATTGCGGAACTCCAATTCCATTGTCGATGCTGTAGTTGCTTGCTGTAGCTGCTTTTAAACTATCCAGGGGTTCATCAAAAACCAGGCTGATGTTCACACTGTCCGTTGCATAAGCCCGTAATAACACGGGGGCATCAGCATCTGCATTTACTGCATCTGTTGCATTCTTCTTCCCGGGTGTGCCGCCCTTTATGTCAGTGCTGGCCTTCCAGTTGCTGAAACCACTGCAGGGATTTTTTGTATCAACCATTTCCAGCGACCATCCGCCGTCTTTCTTTAATTCATTTTGATACCAGGTATCGGAATAGCTTACGGTGTGTATGATCCTGTTTTGCGGGCTTCTTAAATATATCACATCACCCGAATTATCAAGTGATGGAAAACCGGTTACGGCAATGGTGGGGCCAAAAGCACTCATGGCCGCCACTGCACTTGCTGTACATACAATCACAAAACTATCCGGTAATAAAGTGAACGATGGCATTGCACCGCTCTGTCCGCCGGCATCTCCAATGCGCCAGCCAAGTAAGTTGAAGGCTGTTGCAGATGTATTGCGCAGTTCTATCCATTCATTATTAGGCAAGCCAACCTGTGGTGCAGGGTCGGCCATCAGCTCGTCAATCACAATATCGTAGCGGTTGGCTGTTTGTGCAAATGCGGTAAGGGTATACACAATACAATAAATAAGCAGGCAAATTCTTTTAAGCATAAGGGACGGAGTTTTGACATACTAAATATAAATAATTTGGATTGAATTTCCTATCGGGTTACTTTTGTAACCACATGAACAAAATGACATTCATAAAACAGTCAAAGAAATCTTTATTAACAAAGAAGGTTTGATGTTTTATCATAAAATAAGTACAGGCCTTCCTAAAACGGGAAGGCTTTTTTTTAACTTTAAAAATCTCTGATAAAGAGAACTGGGGGGAACAAAAAATGAAAGTTGCTGTTGTTGGCGCTACCGGGCTGGTAGGTACAAAAATGTTACAGGTATTGGCCGAAAGAAATTTTCCGGTTGAAGAACTGATTCCTGTTGCTTCAGAAAGAAGTATTGGAAAGGAAATAACTTTTAAGGATAAACAGTATAAAATAGTTAGTGCTGCAGATGCCATTGCAGCAAAGCCTGCTGTAGCAATCTTTTCTGCGGGGGGAAGCACTTCCACGGAACTGGCTCCGCAATTTGCAGCCGCCGGTATTACAGTCATTGATAACTCAAGTGCCTGGCGAATGGATCCGGAAAAAAAATTAGTGGTGCCGGAAGTAAATGCCTCTGTGCTTACAAAAGATGACAAGATCATTGCAAACCCAAATTGCTCCACCATACAAATGGTGGTGGTGTTAAAACCATTGCATGACAAGTACAAAATAAAAAGAGTGGTGGTAAGCACTTATCAGAGTGTTACCGGTACAGGCGTAAAAGCAGTTACCCAGTTAATGAATGAACGCAAGGGTATTGAAGGAGAGATGGCTTATAAATATCCCATCGACCTGAATGCCATTCCGCATATCGATGTATTTATGGAAAATGGTTACACCAAAGAAGAAATGAAGATGGTGAAAGAAACCAACAAGATCATGGGTGATGACAGTATTAAAGTGACTGCCACTTGTGTGCGCATACCAACCATGGGCGGCCACAGTGAAAGCGTGAATATCGAATTTGAAAGTGATTTTGATCTGGCTGAGGTAAAAAGCATCCTGTCAAAATCACCCGGTGTTGTGGTAAAGGATGATGTTGAAAATTTCATTTATCCGATGCCTTTAACTGCGCATGATAAAGACGATACTTTTGTAGGAAGGATAAGAAGGGATGAGACACAGCCCAATACTTTAAACTGCTGGATAGTGAGCGATAACCTGCGCAAGGGCGCTGCTACCAATGCGGTGCAGATTGCAGAATACCTGGTAGAAAAGGGATTGCTGTAAACAATAATGACACACAAAGGCTCTCTCACCGGGAGCCTTTTATTTTATATTTGCTGCATGAACGTAAATGACCTGGTACAAAACTTCGGCCTGGCGCCTCATCCCGAAGGTGGCTATTATAAAGAAACATACCGCTCTGCTGAAAAAATTACCGCTGTCTGTTTGCCCGGGCGGTTCGGTGGAGAAAGGAATTTTTCAACGGCCATTTATTTTTTACTGGAATCGGGGAATTTTTCTGCCTTTCATAGAATTAAGTCTGATGAATGCTGGCATTTTTATGCTGGCCAGGCTTTACTTATACATGTCATATCAAAAGATGGAAGCCTAAACACAGTAACCCTTGGAAATGATATACGGGCCGATCAGCAATTTCAGTATGTGGTGGAAGCAGGGAGCTGGTTTGCCAGTGAGGTTGCGCCAGGATCCGACTTTAGTTTTGTAGGTTGTACAGTATCGCCGGGATTTGACTTTGCAGATTTTGAAATGGCTAAGGCAGCAGACTTAATTGCAAGCTTTCCGCAGCACGAACTGATCATTAAAAGATTATGCCGGCAATAAAAAAGCCCCGGCATTTTGCCGGGGCATGTAAATAATTTGAATTAATTAATCACCCATGTCTCATTTCCTCTAAGCAATTTATCCAGGTCGCCCTTACCTCTCTTAGCAATCACTTCCTCTATCTGCATGGTCATATTGTCTTCATAGCAGGCCCTTTCTGTTTCGTAGAAAACCCCGAACGGACGTGGCAAGTGCCCTTCCATGCGTGGGTCGTCAAACATACGTATCAGAATTTGTGCTTTATAAAAATCTTTTTCATCATGCACCCAAAGATCATCAGTTGATGCACCTTCTGCCAGGTCAACAATCACAGGTCTAAACCCATCCAGTTTAATCCCTTTATTATTGTTAGCACCAAAGATCAATGGCTTGCCCTGTTCCAGGAACAGAACTTCGTCTGCCTTGGTTTGCTTTTCAGTAAATATCTCAAAAGCGCCGTCATTAAAAATATTGCAGTTTTGATAGATCTCCAGGAAAGAGGCACCTTTGTGTTGCTGCGATCTGATAAGCATTGCCTGCAGGTGTTTGGGATCCCTGTCCATGCTGCGTGCAATAAAGCTTGCATCGGCACCCATGGCCAACGCCAAAGGATTGAACGGGTGATCGATACTGCCGAAAGGTGTGCTCTTGGTTATTTTATGTTCTTCGGATGTTGGTGAATATTGCCCTTTGGTCAAACCATATATCTGGTTATTAAACAGCAATACATTCACATCAAAATTTCTTCTTAATAAATGAATGGTGTGGTTTCCGCCAATACTCAATCCGTCACCGTCGCCGGTAACAATCCACACACTCAGATCAGGCCTGGCTGCTTTTAACCCGCTGGCCACGGCAGTTGCACGGCCATGAATGCTATGCATACCATAGGTGTTCATATAATAAGGGAAACGGCTGCTGCAGCCGATACCGCTCACCACCACGATATTCTCTTTTGGAATTCCCAGCGTGGGCATCACTTTTTGCACCTGTGCTAAAATGGAATAGTCGCCACAACCGGGGCACCAGCGAACTTCCTGGTCGGTCACAAAGTCCTTGGAGGTTAAAGGGGGTAAACTTGTTGCTGTTTCACTCATAGTTATAATATTGAACGCTAAAGTTAATAAAAATACATACTCATTGATCAATGATATTGATCATTGGTACAGCTGCGATAAATAAGTGGTTTTTTCACACAAAGATTGCAGGAATATAAACTCATTTTAGTGATACAGCTTATTCTGCCGCAATTAATTCTTCCCAGTATTCAGCTGCTCTTCTTGTATGGGGTATCACAATGGTGCCGCCCACAATATTGGCTACTGCAAACACTTCGTACATCTGTTCGGTGCTGATGCCCAGTTCGTGTGATTTGCCCAAATGATATTTGATACAGTCATCACAACGTAAAACCATGCTGGCAACCAGTCCCAGCAGCTCCTTGGTCTTAACATCCAGCGCTCCTTCCGCATACGTATTGGTATCAAGGTTCCACAGGCGCTTTATCACCAGGTTCTCTTTACTAAGGATAACCTCATTCATTTTGGTTCGATAGTCATTGAATTCCTTTACTAAGTTGCTCATATAAAAATTATTAAAAGTTGAATAACAAAGTTAAATTTATGACCCTGTTTATTTATTCGAGATCAGGAATCAATTTTTACCGCTTTAAAATAAGAACTATGCGTATTTTCTTGCTTGCCTGTTTAGGCTTTTGCACCTGCCTTGGCACAACCGCCCAAACAGTTGATCCGGCCTATTTCAATGCCATGAAATGGCGCTGTATTGGTCCGCACCGGGGCGGCAGAACAGTTGGTGCCGTGGGGGTTCCTTCTCAGCCCAATGTATTCTATATTGGTGTAAACAATGGCGGTGTATGGAAGACTACAGATTTTGGCCGCACCTGGAAACCCATTTTTGATGACCAGCCCACCGGCAGCGTTGGCGATTTGGTTGTTTCTCCCTCAAACCCAAATGTGATCTATGTGGGCAGTGGAGAAGGTTTGCAGCGGCCCGATCTGAGCGTTGGCGATGGCATTTACAAATCGGCCGATGGCGGAAAAACATGGGTGAATACCGGCCTCCAAGAAGCTCAGCAAATCGGGGGCCTTGCCATCGACCCAAAAAATGAGAACCGTGTTTTTGCAGCAGCACTTGGTCATCCTTACGGGCCTAATGAGCAACGCGGGGTATACAGGACCCTTGATGGCGGAAAAACATGGGAACGTGTTTTATATAAAGATGAAAATACCGGGGCCATACAGGTTACCATCGACCCCAACAACAGCAATATTATTTATGCTGATATGTGGGCTGGCAGACAAGGGCCCTGGGAAAACGGTGCCTGGAACGGGAAAGAAAGCGGCCTTTTTAAAAGTGTTGATGGCGGCAATACCTGGAAAAAACTTACCAATGGTTTACCAACTACTGAGCAGGGCCTGGGCCGTATCGGTTTTTGTATCGCTCCTTCAAACAGCAACCGTTTATATGCAACCGTGGATGCCGGAAAATATGGCGGCATTTACCGCAGTGATGATGCTGGTGAAAACTGGCAATTAATCAACTTTGATGAACGACTCTGGGGCAGGGGTAGCGATTTTGCTGAAGTAAAAGCCGATCCTAAAAATGCTGACATAGTTTACAGCGCCAATGTGGTTACCTGGAAAAGTACAGATGCAGGAAAAACCTGGTCAGCTTTTCGTGGTGCACCCGGCGGCGATGATTATCACAGAATCTGGATAAACCCTGATAACAGCAATATCATGCTGATAGCAAGCGACCAGGGCGCTGTGATCACAGTGAATGGCGGCGAAACATTTTCGAGCTGGTACAATCAGCCCACTGCGCAATTCTATCATGTAAGTGCCGATAATGATTTTCCCTACAATGTTTACAGTGGTCAGCAGGAAAGTGGTTCTGTAGGTATAGCTTCCCGAAGCAATGACGGGCAAATTACTTACCGTGAATGGCACCCGGTTGCTGCGGAAGAATATGGTTATGTGGTTGCTGACCCGCTAAACCCAAACATTGTATATGGCGGAAAGCTTTCCCGGTATGACAAACGAAACGGGCAATCACAAAACATTGCCCCCGAAGCTGTGCGTAGCGGCAAGTACCGTTTTTTAAGAACAGCACCGGTACTCTTCAGTCCTATTGATAAAAAAACATTGTACTACGCAGGTAATGTTTTGTTCAAAACAACTGATGGTGGAAACAAATGGGATATCATCAGTCCTGATCTATCAAGAGAAAGCTGGGATATACCTGCAGCCGTTGGCATTTATACAAAAGAAGACATGAAGAAGATGCCACGCCGTGGTGTTATTTATACAGTTGCTCCGTCTTATGTTGACATCAATACTATCTGGTGCGGTACTGATGACGGTTTGATTCATATAACCAGGGATGGCGGTAAAACCTGGACCAACGTTACCCCTCCTGCCATCACAAGCTGGAGCAAGGTATCATTGATGGACGCCAGTCATACCAATGCCAATACAGCTTATGCCGCTGTGAACCGCATCCGTTGTGATGACCAGCGGCCACATATTTATAAAACTACCGATGGCGGTAAAACCTGGACAGAAATTGTGAATGGTTTACCCAATGATCCTATCAACGTGGTTAAAGAAGATCCTGTGAGAAAGGGCTTATTATTTGCCGGCAGCGAAAGGGCCGTGTATGTTTCCTTTGATGACGGGGCCAATTGGCAGAGCCTGCGGTTGAATATGCCTGCCACTTCCATCCGTGACCTGGTGATAAAAGATGATGACCTGGTAATTGGCACACATGGCCGCAGTTTTTGGATACTGGATGATATAACGCCGTTACGTCAACTGGATGAAAAATTATCAGCTTCGCCTGTTATTTTATACCAACCGCAAAATGCATATCGTGTAAGATGGAGCATGTACCCTGATACGCCTGTACCACCAGACGAGCCTGCCGGACAAAACCCGCCCGACGGCGCCATCATCAATTATTTTTTAAATGAGGAAGCTGCTGATGTTAAGCTGGAGATTTATGATACCAAATTATCAATTACAATTTCTGACAAACAATTACCTCAATATCGTACGCAGATCAATAAATTGGTAAGAACATATAGCAGCAAAGACACACTGTATACCATTCCGCCTAATAACGTACCTCCATACTGGATACGTCCGCAGCAAATCTTGAGTGGTTCTGCAGGTTGTCACCGGTTCATGTGGGATATGCATTACCAGCCATTGAATGTTCCACCGTCCTACCCTATCTCCGCAACGCCTGTGAACACGGCGCCCGACCCAACATCGCCCTGGGTGTTGCCAGGTATCTATATCGCCAAACTTACTGTTGATGGAAAAGAGTTTTTCCAGGCTTTCAGGGTGAAGATGGACCCACGTGTAAAAATCAGTGCTAAAGACCTGCAACTACAACACGACCTCAGTGTAACCTGTTACAACTATATTCAAAAATGCATGAGTGATTTGAGAACAACCAGTGATAAGGATAAAAATGCTGCGTTGCGTAAAAGTCTGGGTAGTTTTACCACACTGCAAAATTTATTACAGGATGGAGACTGGCCGCCAACCTCACAAATGATCAAAGGCGTGGAAGAAGCGGTTGCAGCTTATAATGCTATCAAAAAATAAAATAGTCTGCAAATTTTGCCACTAACTTTTAGCAAAAAACCGCCCCGGAATAAACCGGGGCGGTTACATAAATATAACTGGTTACAAATACCGTTAATGCGCAATCACTATGGTTTTGCTTCCCAGCACTTCTCCATCACTGTTTATAACACTTACTGTGTAGTCACCTGCTGATGCTTTTCTCAAATCAACCTGCATCATGGTATAAGGTGCACTGGTTATTTTACGTTCAGAATAAATCTGCTGACCAGCTGAGTTATGAACAACTACTGAAAGTTGCTTTCCGGGCTGATTGTAAACCCTCACCTGGAACTGTCCCTGGCTTGGGTTTGGATACACAAACACTACATTTGAACTTTCTGCAGTAATCGTAATCCCTGCAGACGTTGCAGCACATCCACTTGCAGTGGTTGCCCTGGCGGTATAAGTGCCATAGTCGGCTACACCAACATTTAAAGCAGTGCCGGTGGCACCTGTTACCGCAATTCCATTCCGGTACCATTGTACGGGCGTTCCGGCAGGTGTTACACCAGCTGTTAATGTGGCGCTTTGGTTAGGCTTGATCGTATTGGTGGTGGTAGCAATACTGATTGCTGGTTGTGTATTTACTGTAACGGTTATACTGGCGCATGCTGTTGTGTTACAGGTTCCTTCGGCTCTCACAAAATAAGTTGTGGTATTGCTGACTGAAACATTCAGCGTAGCACCTGTACCCACTGCTATGCCTCCGCAACTGCCACTATACCATTTCCACGCAGCACCTGCACCAAGGCTGCCGCCAGTTATGCCCAGTGTTATATTTCCTGACCCGCAAAGGCTGGTTGCACTTGCTGTAGCTGCCGTTGGTGCCACCGACAATGCCTGAATGGTTACCGTAGTTGATGCTGTTACAGTGGCGCATCCGCCTGATGCTGTCAGCGTATAAGTTACTGTATAGGTTCCGGGCGTACTGCCTGCAATATTAATATCACCGGTATTGCCATTGATTAGCAAGCCAGCAGGTGCGGAACTATATGTACCACCTGCGGAACCCGTTCTGGTTACCGTGGCCGTACCGGGCTGCAGGCAGAAAGGATTTCCTGCATAGGTGATCGTTGCAGCCGGCAAAGCAGTAACTGTGATTGTTGTGCTTGCTGTTACTGCCGGGCATCCACCACCTGCAGCTAGAGTATAGGTTACGGTATAAGTTCCGGCAGCGCTGGCTGCAAGGTCTACAGCACCTGTTGTTGCATTTATTGACAAGCCTGCAGGTGCACTAAAGGTTCCTCCCGCTGTACCAGTCCTGGTAACATTGGCTGTGCCTGCATTGCTGCAATAAGGAGAGCCGGTGTAAGCAATAGTAGCCGCCGGTAATGCAGTAACAGTTATCGATGTTGTTGTTGAATAAGATGCACAACCACTCGAAGCCGCAACACTATAGGTAACTGTATATGTTCCTGCTGCACTGGCTGCAAGGTTTACAGCACCAGTTGTTGCATTCATTGATAAGCCTGCAGGTGAAGCTGAGTAAAGGCCGCCTGCTGTTCCCGCAAGTGTAACGTTTGCCGTACCTGAGTTTGAGCAATAAGGCGAACCAGCATAACTGATTGAAGCATTTGGTGCCGCAGTGATTGTAATATTTGTAGTTGTTATTGTTGTTCCGCAACCTGCTGCAGTCATTGAATAAGTAACTGTATAGGTGCCTGCTGCGCTGGCTCCTGTGTTTACGGCACCGGTTGTTGTGTTGATGCTTAAACCTGCCGGTGAGGCTGAATAAGTACCTCCTGCTGTACCAAATTGTGAGACAGCAACTATGCCTGCATTCGAACAATATGGAGTAGCTGCATAGAAAATTGTAGCCCCTGGTGCTGCAGTGATGGTTACGCTTGCAGTGGCTGCAAAGGTTGCACATCCTGCCAGTGAATAAGTCACTATATAGGTACCGGGAGCGCTGGTTGCCGGTGTTATAGTTCCTGTGGTGCTGTTAATGGTTAATCCCGAAGGCGATGCACTGAATGTGCCGCCTGATGTACCGGTTATTGTTACAGGAGCACTTGTTACAGTAGAGCAATAAGGAGAGCCTGAATAACTGATGGAAGCGGATGGGGTTGCCGTTATTGTTATAGTTGCGGTTGTTGTAAACGCCGGGCATCCGCCGGATCCTGCAATGGTATAGCTAACCGTGTATGTACCGGCAGTGCTGGTGCCTAGCGTTACAGCGCCTGTTGTTGTATTCAGGGTTAACCCCGCTGGTGATGCTGAATAGGTTCCGCCTGCAGTGCCTGTTTGAGTAACTGTTGCGATGCCGCCATTAGAGCAATAAGGGGATCCTGTATAAACGATGGTTGCTGATGGCGCCGAAGTTATAGTGATTGTTGTTGTGGCGGTCACAGCTGAACATCCGCCGGATGCTGCAATCGTATATGTGACTGTATAGGTACCTGCTGTACTTGTAGCTAAAGTTACATCACCCGTTGATGGATTTAGTGTTAGCCCTGCCGGTGTTGATGAATAAGTTCCCCCTGCAGTGCCGGTTCTGGTAACTGCTGCTGTCCCTGCATTAGAACAATAGGGAGAGCCTGCATAGGAAATCGTTGCAGCAGGAAGTTGTGTAATAGTAATATTAGTAGTTGCTGTTACAGCCGCACATCCGCCCGCAGCAGCAAGTGTATAGGTAACTGTGTAAGTGCCTGGTGTACTAGATCCCAGGGCAATATCTCCTGTTGATGAATTGATGGTCAACCCTGCGGTTGAACTATATGTACCTCCTGCAGTGCCGGTTCTCGTTACAGTTGCAGTCCCTGCATTAGAACAATAGGGAGAGCCTGCATAGGAAATCGTTGCAGCAGGAAGTTGTGTAACAGTAATATTAGCAGTTGCTGTTACAACAGGGCAACCACCTGATGCAGCAATAGTATAAATAACTGTATAAGTACCTGGTATGCTGGTACCCAGCGTTACATCGCCGGTTGATCCATTGATTGTTAAGCCAGCTGGTATGGCTGAGTATGTTCCGCCTGCAGTGCCTGTTCTCGTAACAGTTGCAGTGCCGGCATTAGAGCAATAGGGTGAGGCAGCATAAGAAATAGTTGCAGCAGAAGCTTGTGTAACGGTAATGCTTGCCGTTGCAGTAACCGCAGGACAACCACCTGATGCAGCAATCGCATAGGTAACCGTATATGTTCCTGCAGTACTGCTGCTTAAAGTTATATCACCAGTAGTTGAATTGATCGTTAGGCCTGCTGGTGCAGCCGAGTATGTTCCTCCCGGAGTGCCGGTCCTTGTTACAGCTGCAATGCCTGCATTAGAACAATAGGGTGAACTGTTGTAAGCAATAGTTGCAGCAGGAAGTTGTGTGATGGTAATGCTTGTTGTGGCGGTTACAGCCGAACAGCCACCGCTGGCAGCAATTGTATAAGTAACTGTATAGGTTCCCGGGGTGCTTGTGCCTGTAGCTATGTCGCCGTTTGTGGTATTGATACTCAACCCTGCTGGTGTGGCACTATAACTGCCTCCGGCGGTACCGGTTCTTGTAACAGTAACCGTTCCTGCATTGGAACAATATGGTGAACCCGAATATGAAATTGTTGCTGTTGGAATTTGAGTAACAGTAATAGCAGCTGTTGCTGTTACACCCGTACATCCGCCACTTGCTGCAATGGTATAAGTAACAGTATATGTACCGGCAGTGCTGGTACCTAACGTTACATCGCCGGTTGACCCATTGATCGTTAAGCCAGTTGGTGTGGCCGAGTATGTTCCGCCTGCAGTGCCTGTTCTAGTAACAGTTGCTGTACCTGCATTGGTACAATAAGGAGATCCTGCATAACTAATTGTTGCGGAAGGCGCTGATGTAACTGTTATGCTTGTTGTTGCAGTAACCGCAGCGCAACCGCCGCTTGCTGCTATTGTATAAGTAACTGTATAGGTTCCCGGAGTACTAGTGCCTAAAGTTACATCGCCAGATACGGCATTGATACTCAACCCTGCTGGTGTGGCACTATAAGTGCCTCCGGCGGTACCGGTTCTTGTAACGGTTGCTGTACCTCCATTGAAACAATAGGGAGATCCTGTATAGGAGATAGTCGCCGCTGGCAGCTGCGTTATTGTTATAGATGCGGTTGTACTGTATGCTGCACAACCACCTGATGCAGCTATGATATAAGTAACTGTATAAGTGCCGGGTGTACTGGTGCCCGGGGTTACGTCACCGGATGAGGTATTGATCGATAAGCCTGCCGGAGAAGCGCTGTAAGTACCACCGGCAGTACCGGTTCTTGTAACAGTTGCCGTACCTGCATTGGAACAGTAAGGCGATGCTGCATAGGAAATGGATACTGCAGGAGCTTGCGTAATGGTGACGCTTGTTGTTGCAGCAACAGCCGCACACCCGCCACTTGCTGCAATCGTATAAGTAACTGTATACGTGCCGGGTGTGCTGGTGCCTAAGGTAATATCTCCTGTTGAGGCATTGATCGTCAGCCCTGCAGTTGAACTGTATGTACCTCCCGTAGTGCCTGTTCTCGTAACGGTTGCAGTACCGGCATTAGAGCAGTAGGGAGAAGCAGCATAAGAAATAGTTGCGGCAGGGAGCTGTGTAATAGTAACCGTTGTTGTAGCAGTTACTGCCGAACATCCGCCGGATGCTGCAATTGTATAAGTAACTGTATACGTGCCGGGCGTGCTGGTGCCTAAGGTAATATTCCCTGTCGAGGCATTGATCGTCAGGCCTGCAGTTGAACTGTATGTACCTCCTGCAGTACCGGTTCTTGTTACCGTTGCAGTACCGGCATTAGAGCAATAGGGTGAGGCAGCATAAGAAATAGTTGCAGCAGGGAGTTGCGTAATAGTAACCGTTGTTGTAGCAGTTACAGCCGAACATCCGCCGGATGCTGCAATTGTATAAGTAACTGTATACGTGCCGGGCGTGCTGGTGCCTAAGGTAATATCTCCTGTTGAGGCATTGATCGTCAGCCCTGCGGTTGAACTGTATGTACCTCCTGCAGTACCGGTTCTTGTAACAGTTGCAGTACCTGCATTGGAGCAATAGGGAGAACCTGCATAGGATATTGAAGCTGCAGGTAATGGAGTAACCGTAATTGTTGGGTTGCCGCTATTACCCGTACCTGCACAAGAATTAGCATCCGTTACCGATACCAGCGAATAGGTAGTTGTACCGGAAGGGGTAACAGGTATAT
Source organism: Ferruginibacter sp. (assembly GCA_044226725.1). Taxonomy (GTDB): domain Bacteria; phylum Bacteroidota; class Bacteroidia; order Chitinophagales; family Chitinophagaceae; genus Ferruginibacter. The sequence goes on from JBGAGM010000007.1 coordinate 131,775, forward strand.
TGGTACCACTAACATAATTATTTACAGTAAAGTTGGAAGTGCCGTTTGAATATACAACCGTGTAGGGTGAAACACCCCCGGTGATTGTTGCAGTTAAATTGGCTGTTCCTCCTGCACAAATAGTGGAAGGACCTGATACAGCAAGCACTGAGCTGGTAGAACAGCAAGAGGTCAAAGCAACGTCTGATACTACCTGTATCTCAGCCGCCGACAAAGCCCTGTTATAAATACGCAGTTCATCAATCTTACCTCCAAACGGGTTATACCTGGGAGGGGTAAACCCTGAAAATGTCATAGAACCCGCCTCCATGTTTAAAGGATAGGCAGGAGTTCCGGTGCCCTCCGTTGCCGAAAGCCGGAAAACACCATCTATATAAAGCGATATCGTGCCATTGTTTCTAACAGCAGTTGCATGATGCCAGCTTCCTATACTGAAATTTGTTGCTGCCGCACTGCCTACAGAATTACCTTTGTAATTGAACTGCAGGTTCCATGTTCCTGAAACGGTTGACCATAACCAAACTCCCCAACCATTATAATTTAGGCAATTATCAACCAGCCCGGATGTAGTGCTTCCATTAAAGAAGAAACTGAATGCAATTGTAAAATTCTGGCTTCCGGTAAAATCAAAATTACCGTTATCCACAAAATTAATGTACGAGCCTGTGTTACCCTGGAACTGAACAGCACTGTTTGTTGCGTTACATACATTGGTTGTAAAACTGGTATTTACTCCATTTGCAGAAGCCGTTGCAGAGCCTGAATTAGTATAATTACCGTTAAGGGGAAAATACCCTATCTGACCAACCGTTGTTTGTGCGGCGCCCGCAAGGGAACAAAAAAGCAACACGCTGAGAAGTATAGATTTTAACATAATCGGGAATTTATTAAGGTTATAAACAGTGTAATTCTTTTAAAAAATTTGAGTGGTAAGTCTAAGCTGACATACGCATCACAAAAGACGAAATAATAAGCCTTGAAGAAAACCGTTTATAACCCTTTTCATAAAGGGGTGAAAACACCTGTTATGAGTATCTGTAATAATATTTATGCACGTCTTTTTTGCAGCCAAGCCTTACAGTTGGTTTGGTTGAAACGTTTGCTCACACTGCATTTAATTAACTTTACTGCAGGGAAAATTGCATAAAGTGAGATTGTATAGAAATAGTTTTAGATAAGAGATTCTGTGCATGTGGCGTTTATGCCAGACCGGAAATTTCATTTTCTGATTGAACCTTTTACCGGGAGATAATGAAGGTATTTCAGAGGGGTTTTGGTTTGTTAATTTTTTTTACAGCTTTCCAAAAAGTCCCTGATACCAAGCACAATTTTTTCAGCGATCTGCTGCTGGAAATTTTCATCCAGGATTTTCATTTCATCTTCAGGGTTGCTGATAAATAAAGTTTCCACCAGTGCATTGGGATATTCAATGGGGCTGTTAAGCATGAAATTAAAGCTGCCATTATTGCCGTATTCTTTTAAACCCAGCTCCAGCATCCGTTTATAGATACTGTTACTTAAATTCCTGAAACCAATATATCGGTAAAAAGTGCTGGTACCCGTAGTGCGTATCGGGTCGGCTGAGGAATTGAGGTGAATACTTACCAGCAGATCGGGAACACTGTCGCGGTAAAATAAAATGCGTTCTTTATTGTCAAAGAATTTTTCAGTGGTACGGCTCATGATCACTTTTGCGCCCTGCTGCTCCAAAAACTTTTGCAACTTCAGTGCTACCGCCAATGTGAGCATTTTCTCTGATGAACCTGTTGGTCCGCCAGCACCTGTGTTGCTTCCTCCATGACCGGCATCCACCCCGATCCTTAATCCTGAAAGCGTTAAATTTTCAGGCTGTCGTTTTATTTTTATCACCAGCGTATTACCCTTGTAATAGATTTGATGGCCCCAGTGCTGCGCATGTTTCAATTCAATATTGATACGAAAAACCTCATCTTCGATTTGTTCGTACGAAACATTTTTTATTTCCTTTGTGTTCTCAAGCTGGGTTATCCAGTTGGTATTATTGGTGGCGCCAAAAACGTCCACCACAATTTTCGATGGGTTCACCTGTTGAAAACTCTGGTAAGGTAATCTTGCAAATAAACCCAGTTGCACATAATCAAAAGCGCTGTCACCATAAACGGTCCATTTATCCGTAAGCGATTCCGGGGTAAATGTTCCTTTGGGCAAAAACTGCAACGAATCTTCATCAATATAAGCCGTACGGTATTTACTCAGTTTCAGTTTATATTGCTTGCCCACCTTGCCCACCACGTTTAGTAAAACCATCGAATCGAGATAGCCAATTTTGGCGCCACCCAGCCGGTCGTCTCCAAGGCCGAATAATAAATGACAGAGCCTGCCTTTTGTTACGGCAATATTAGGTGCCAGCGGACCAAACATGCTTATCCAGTATTTAGTTTGTTTCGTCAGGCTTTTACCGGTTTTATCAGTTACAGTTACCGGAATTCTGCTTACCAAAAAGCTGTCTGCTGGTTTCACTTCATATTCGCCCTGGTAAATGCCCGGCATTTTATTGTTGGGCATTTCATACAAGGGGATATTGCCATCGGCCACTACCGTACAGCCTGGCAGCGCTTTCACTTTAAACTTTATCCTGTCGCCGGGCATTACAAATAAATTCCCTTCGGGGAACGTCTCAACAGATGCTATATCTAAGGTTTTCACCGTATCGGGAGGAGCCGGTAAAGTATAAGTATAATTCAGCTTTTTGTTTATTGATTTATCCGGTGCCGTAAATGCTATGATGTTGAATACGGTATCACCCGGTTTCAGGTTTAGTTCGTATGCAAAAGCTCCTGTGGGATAAACCTTTACTTCCTTTCCATTAATAGTAAGATTACAGGTTTTGCAGGTGCTGCCTGCAATAAAATTGCGGGCTGCTTTTACTTTCATATCCGCTTTGACGGGTTCCACCAGTTTTATAAAAGGTTTATCACTGGTTTGTGCGGCGGCATAAACACTCAGCAATGAGAAAACTATGGCTGATATTATTTTCATTCCGGAAAGTTAAAATAAAATACATGGTTTGCCGGTTAATTATCAGTAAAAACAGGAAACCGGCTTAGTTATTTAAAGCCCGTTTTTCAAAATTGTTTATCTTACTAACAAAAAACCGAGTATGTTAAATAAGGTTACATTCCTGTTAAGCATGATGCTTATGACAGCCTTTTCCCTGAAGGCACAAACTGTTGATGTTGGTGAAAAAAAGCCGGCAAACATTGATGGCGTGGAATATGGCTATATCATTAAAAACGAGCAAACAAAAAATGCCAGCGGTGAAGAATATGCACGTTATGAGATAACGTTGTATGCCACCAATAAAAGCGGCTGCACCAGGTTATATGCCGACAGAAGCTACACTTATTCATCTGACGCCAACCTGCTGGCCACTTTTAACTGCATCAATGCAAATGGCAAAAGGTTAACATCAAAATCAGGCACAGTTAAAGCCAGGGATTTTAATGTAAATGTAAAAATTAAGGAAGGTGATAAAGATGTTACCCGCCTTGCCAGGGCAGGGTATATATTCCGCAATGGCGAAACACTGAGAACAAATATAATCGTATTGGTACCCTTAAATGAAAGACCCGTGATTAATTGCAGCCCAAACAGTTTGCCTGAGCTGCAATAAAGATTTTATAATCACACCTTAATTATAAAAATTCTGTGACAGGGAATTGGAAACTACTTTAAATGTCCCTTCCTTATTAACGATCTGATAGCAGTTATTGATTGCCCGTATATTTGGGTTAGACATATGCTTTTCATTATAAGGCGCCAGCATGTTCTCTTCAGTAATCACATTTCCGTTCTCATCAACAGTTCTTACAATCACACTATAATGGAAATGCCAGGGGTTCAATCCCGGGTCTGTATCATCGGAAGAGTAGGTATCATTAAACCCTTCAAAGATCAGCTCGGATGTATGATTCCTGTGCTCCTGCAGATATTCGGTGATATTTATCAATTTATTCATTTCAGGATCATCATGTATTATACCACTATCCCAAACGATAGCGCCGTTTATGAAAATAACCATGCGGTTATCAACATGCTTTACGTTGATCCAGTATTCCTTTTTCATTGCTTTTTATTTAGGCTTAAAATTAGTTGGTTTTGAAACCTAAAATTGCAAATGATATCTGAAACTGATAATGAGAAATATCATACTGTATACTGATAAGCATCCCTTTTTTTCTTTTGTTTCATTTGGTACAATCCACATTTAGTTCACAACACAATTCAGTAACACAAGCTTTACAATTTCTTTACGTTATAGGTCGAGATTACATCCTGTAAAACCATATATATGCTGCAAAGTAAAACCGTTCTTTCGCTTACGATTGACCTGCTGGCCAACAATGCCTTCAACCATTTAAAAGACGACGAAATATCTGCCCTGCATTACCTGATCTTAAAATTGCAGGAGCCACTTACCCCGATACAGCAGAACCTGCTGCTTACCTTCTGGAACCATGCCTATACGGGCGATTTACCTGCAGGACTTTTGCACCGCTGCAACACTGTACTGCAAATGCTTGGCCGCAGGCCGCTGGAAGAAGTGATGGTGGAGATGGAGATGTATCCAGGATGATCATAATCCTCAAAATACTATTCCTGAAAAAAGGAAATTGGTTGTCTTATATAGGTTTTAATTCTTCGGTTATGATCAATTGCAGGAATCCATTTAGGAGATTTTTTCATTACACGTAGTGCCTCATTATCAAACAATGGATCAAAGGGAGTTTCAATGTAAACATCTTCTACATTGCCTTCTTCACTAATGGTTACACTCAGTACAATAGTGATTCTGTCAGTATTTACGAGATTAACATCGTGCGGAAATTCCAGGTTATTTTTCAGGAAAGTTCTCCATTTTGCTTCATTGACGGCAAAAACTGCGTCTTTGTCCTTACTGGTGGTATCAGTCAGCTGGATACCGTTTTCATCGTAATAAATACGGCTAAGAAGATCTCCAACTCTGTATTTCTCCATTGCTGCAAGCCTGCCATTATTATGAAAAAACTGCCAGGGGCCATCTTTCAATTTACCAACCAGGCGACCGGCACTTGATACAGAGCCATTATCGAACCAGCTTACATACACGGCTTTACCATCGTTGCTGTATTCAGCAGAGTCGCTGATGAAGCCATTGCTGTGCCAGCCCATCCGGGTACCGGTTACAGCACCATTATGGTAAACTGAAGAATCACTAATCATTCCATTAAAATGATATGAAATCCATAACCCTTCTTTTTTCCCATTTATATACCCTCCCATAGACGACAGGTTGCCATTGCTATAAAAATAGCTAAACCAGCCGTTTTGTGTTTTTGTTTCTTCGTCTTTATAAAGGCCGGTCATTTGCAATTTTTTTGTGGCAATGAAATAATCATTCCTGATCCAGCCACTATCAGTTTTTTTAACTATTGAAAAAAACCTTGCCAGTGATACATCACAAGGTTTCCATTCCCAATCGTAGTACCCGGTTATTTGTGCATGTGCATGAAAGGCACTGATAATGACCAGGAAGAGGAGGATTTTTTTCATGAACCAAATTTAAATACCTTTTATTTTCATTTGTTACTTTTCTTCAAATTAACCCTAATAAATAAGCCCGGCTCTGTTGAGCCGGGCTTATGAGAATTTTCGTTCATCATTTTCACAAAGGATATTTGCCTTCTGCTATCAGCTTATCAGCAATCCTCCTCCTGGCATCTTTGCTGTTGAAAGGTTCTGTTTTGGTAAACCGTTTTAAGCCCAGCAGCATCATACGTTGCTCATCACCACCTGCAAAAGCATTGATGGCTTCCTTACCGGCTTTGTTCAGTTTATCCACCGCATCATTCAGGTAGCAATGCATCATATCTATCTGCATTTGCGAAGCTGCTTCTCCCTGTTTGTCGGCCATCTTCATAACCCGCAGCAGAGTACTTTCGGCAATAAATGTTTCAATGGCCATGTCGGCAATGTTCATCAGTATCTCCTGTTCATCGCTCAGTTTCATCATCAGCTTTTGTACAGCAGCACCGGCCACCATCAAAATGCTCTTCTTCATGTTCACAATGGTTTTACGTTCTTTGGCAAACGGGGTTTCATCATCATTGCCAAACTCCGGTATGCTCATCAGTTCTTTACTAACAGCCATAGCCGGGCCCATCAGGTCCAGTTTGCCTTTCATGGCTCGTTTCAAGATCATATCAACAGTAAGCAGGCGGTTGATCTCGTTGGTGCCTTCGTAAATGCGGTTAATGCGGCTGTCACGATAACCACGGCTGGCTGTGTACTCATCACTGAAGCCGTTGCCACCATGCACCTGCACGCCTTCATCCACCACATAATCCAGCACCTCGCTGCCATGTACCTTTAAAATGGCGCACTCCACTGCATATTCTTCTGCGCCACCTAGTAAAGCTTCTGCAAAGGATTTACCTGCTGCAGCCAGTTCCACTTCCTTGTCATCAATCCATTTGCTGGTACGATAAATGGCGCTTTCACTGGCAAAAATGCGTACGGCCATTTCGGCAAGTTTATATTTAATAGCACCAAAATTGGCAATGGGTGTTTTAAACTGCTCTCTTGTATTTGCATAACCGATAGTATCTGTCAGTGACATTTTGCTTCCGCCAATAGCAGCTGCAGCCAGTTTCAAACGGCCAATATTTAAGATGTTGAAAGCGATCACGTGGCCTTTGCCAACCTCTCCTAATAAATTCTCAACCGGTACTTTGCAATCCTGAAAATATAACTGCACGGTGGAAGATCCTTTGATACCCATCTTATGTTCTTCGGGGCCTTGTGTAAAACCTTCCATACCACGCTCTACAATAAAAGCACTGAATTTATCCCCATCAATTTTGGCAAATACAGTGTATACATCAGCAAAGCCCCCGTTTGTGATCCAGCATTTTTGACCGTTCAGTATATAATGCTTTCCGTCTGCACTTAGTGTGGCAGTGGTTTTTGCACCCAATGCATCACTACCGCTGTTGGGTTCTGTTAAACCATAAGCGCCCTTCCATTCGCCGGTGGCCAGTTTGGGTATGTATTTTTTCTTTTGCTCTTCGGTGCCAAAATATAAAATGGGTAAGGTGCCAATACCTGTATGGGCGGCTATGGCCACACTAAAAGAAAAGCCGCCGCCCAGCCCTTCATTCACTAAAGTGGAAGTGATAAAATCCTTGCCCAGTCCGCCCAGGTCTTCAGGAATAGAAGCGCCCAGCAATCCCTGTTCGCCAGCTTTCACCATCAGTGAGGGCATCAGTCCGGGTTCCATTTTATCAATACGGTCCACAATCGGCAAAACTTCCGAATGTAAAAACTGAAGGCACATATCTTTTACCATCAGCTGTTCTTCATTAAAGTCTTCCGGTGTGTAGCTGTCAAAAGCATTGCTTTCTTTAATTAGCCATTCGCCACCTTTGATGGCTGTGGTTGGAGTGGTGGTTGTGCTCATTGTATTTATTTTAAAAGTTTGAGATCGTTATTGGTCATTCGTTAATGGTTATTAGTTAACCGGCAGTGGTCTCTGATAACGATTAACAGGTAACTGATAACTATTTCAGGTTATCATACACCATCTGCAACACTTCCTTTGCTATCTCAATCTGTCCGTTAGTTACACCTGCCAGGGCTTCGTTCAATGTAGTGTTTGCAACATCCATGCAATGTTCTTCCAGTTGTTTTCCCTCGGCTGATAATACGATCAGGTTCTTGCGCCTGTCCTCCTTGGATGCATTGCGTTTTACCAGTTTAAGTTTTTCCAGGTTATCCACCAGCCTGGTAATGCTGGGCTTGTCCCTGAATGTGGCATCGCATAATTCCTGCTGGCTCATGCCATCCACTTTCCATAAATGATATAACACGCTCCACTGCTCAATGGTTATTTCAATACCAGCGTTCTTAAAATTCTTCTGCAGCCTTCTGCCGATTGCCGTACTGGCCTTACCGGTTATAAAGCTGTATAATTCCCCTTTTTTAAATTGGTTGTTTGACATACAGTTGTTTATGCAACTAAACAAAGATAATCATTCGTTTGAGATTTTAAAATTTATTTTTGTGTTAGCGGTATGGATTTCAAAGGCAGCATCGTGGAGCTTATCCTGAGCCAAGCCGAAGGATCACTCACTTGTACCGCATACCAATATGCAGCAGGTTTTACTCATTTTACTGATTTTGTTTGCTATGTACCTGCTGCTGATCGTTTATTATTGGATTAGCTGGCTTTCAATCCCCTGTTTTAAAGCTGAAAATCAATCGGGTAAAACAAGGATCTCTGTAATTATCCCTGCAAGGAATGAAGAAACGAATATCGCTGCCTGCCTGGGTGCCCTCTGTCTTCAACAATACCCCAAAGATTTGTTCGAAGTGCTGGTAGTGGACGATCATTCAACTGATAATACGGCTTCGGTTGTTAAGTCATTTTCAGCTCAGCAGGTAAAGCTTATTTATTTAAAGGACTTTGTAAAAGCTGAACAGAACTCCTATAAAAAGAAAGCCATTGAGATCGCCATCGCTCAGTCAACAGGCGAACTTATTGTTACCACCGATGCAGATTGCATTGCACCACCCAGCTGGTTACAAACCATAGCTTCATTTTACGAACAATACCAGCCGCAGTTTATTGCTGCGCCCGTTTCAATTGATCATGGCAACCGCTTCATTGAAATTTTTCAGTCACTTGACTTTATGACCCTACAGGGAATAACAGGCGCTTCTGTACACAAAAAAATACACAGCATGTGCAATGGCGCCAACCTGGCGTACACCAAAAAAGCATTTGAAGAAGTTGGTGGCTTTACCGGAATCGATAAAATTGCCAGTGGCGATGATATGCTGCTGATGCATAAAATTTACAGCAAATGGCCCGGTAAAGTAAGGTTCCTGAAATCGAAAGAAGCCATTGTGCAAACAGCCCCGGTAAAAACAATAAGCGAATTTTTTAATCAGCGCATACGCTGGGCCAGTAAAGCTGATAAATATGATGATAAGCGGATCTTTGCTGTATTGCTGCTCGTTTATCTTTTCAATTTACTAATGTTATTATTGCCAGTTATTGCATTATTATACCCGCAAAAATTTTCCATTATCAGTTTTCCATTATCCCTTACAAACCTCTGGCTGTTCCTGTTACTTGCAAAAACTATTATTGAATTGATTTTCCTGTATCCCGTTGCAAAATTCTTCGGTAAACAAAGAACATTATGGTGGTTTCCGGTGATGCAGCCTTTTCATATTGTTTATACTATAATTGCCGGCTGGCTGGGCAAATTTGGAAGTTATAAATGGAAAGGCCGGACAGTAAAATGATGCATTAAATTTAAGAATGGATAACAAACCCGATATTGTACTGGTTGGCGCAGGCATCATGAGCGCAACCCTGGGGCTGCTTTTGAAAGAGCTGATGCCCGAAGCTTCTATTACAATTTTTGAAAGGCTGCACAAAGCGGCTGAAGAAAGTTCCGATGCCTGGAACAATGCCGGCACAGGGCACTCCGCTTTTTGTGAACTCAACTATACAACGGAAAGAGAAGACGGCAGTATTGATATCAGCAAGGCCATAAAAATTGCATCGCAGTTCGAAATATCCAAACAGTTCTGGGCTTTTTTGGTACAGCAAAAATATATCAGCGATCCGGCACTGTTTATAAACCCTGTGCCGCATATCAGTTTTGTATGGGGCAATGAAAATGTCAGTTTCCTGAAAAGAAGATATGAGGCCCTGGTAAAAAACAAATTGTTTGAGGGCATGCAGTTTACTGATGATCAACAATTACTTCAGGCCTGGATGCCGCTGGTGATGGGTGAAAGAAATACCGATCAACCCTGTGCCGCCACCAAAATGGAATTGGGTACCGATGTAAATTTTGGAGCGCTTACAGATCTGCTGATAGCGCATTTGGAAAGGCAGCAGGACGTTACACTTTACCTGGATCACGAAGTAAGGGACCTGGAAAAACAGGATGATGGCAGGTGGAAATTGACTGTAAAGAACCTGGTGCAGGATGATAGTATTGAAACCACTGCCGATTTTGTTTTTATAGGCGCAGGCGGCGGGGCCTTACCCTTATTACAAAAATCGGATATTGAAGAGATTGAAGGCTATGGCGGGTTTCCCATCAGCGGACAATGGCTGAAATGCAATAATGAAGCAGTCATTCAACAGCACGCTGCCAAAGTATATGGTAAGGCTGAAGTGGGCTCGCCACCCATGAGTGTACCACACCTGGATACACGTATCATCAATGGGAAAAAGGAATTGCTGTTTGGCCCCTTTGCCGGGTTTAGTACCAAATTTTTAAAGAATGGCAGCTATTTCGACCTGCCAAAAAGTATTGACTGGGTTAATGTTGGCCCCATGCTGGCTGCAGGCTGGCATAACTTACCGCTTACAAAATATTTAATTCGGCAGGTAACACAATCGGAAGAGGACCGCTTTACTGCGCTGCAAGCATATTTCCCCGCCGCAAAAATGGAAGACTGGGAACTGGTGATCGCCGGGCAGCGGGTGCAGGTAATAAAAAAAGACAAGGAACAGGGTGGCTTGCTTGAATTTGGAACCGAGCTGGTTTGTAGTGCCGATGGTACTTTGGCAGGATTACTGGGCGCTTCGCCCGGGGCCTCCACTTCGGTATCGGTAATGCTAAAAGTATTGCAAAATTGTTTTGCTGAGGCCTACAGATCAGATGCATGGCAAAGCAAATTAAAAGAAATGATGCCGGCCATTGATAAACCCTGGGGCGAATATGATTTACTTTGTGGGGAGATAAGGGAGTGGACCAGTGATATTTTAAACCTGCACCAGCCCGAAAACAGCTAACAATATGCAACCATCATTTTCTTTCAGGTCTGTAATATGGAAGCGGCTTATCAAAAACCGTGGTGCCCTGTTTGGACTGATAGTTATTATGCTGGCTGTGCTTTTGTCTGTTTTTGGTTATGTAATTGCACCCGATAACTCGCCCAATGCTGATTTACAAACCGTGGAGATACAGGCGAAGAAGCCCGGCTACAAGCAACAGTTCTTAAAAATTTCAGAAAGAAAATATTGGGGTGGCACCTGGATCGAACATTTTTTATCCGGAAAAAAAATGCACTATCAATTGATCCCTGTCACTGGTTATCGCATTCATGGCGATAGCCTGCTGGTAAATAAATTCATTGACGACGATACTTCAGTTGTTCAGTATTACTCTGTCAAGGCAATAACTAACAATCAGCCGACTAATATTCAACAACAATTTATTACAAAAAAATACTGGCTGGGTACCGATAAGTTCGGAAGGGATATTTTAAGCCGGCTTATCATTGGCACCAGGGTAAGCCTGGCTGTGGGTTTGATTGCGGTGCTTATTTCTTTAACCCTCGGCATTTTTTTAGGAGCAATGGCTGGCTATTACCGTGGCCGGGTTGATGAAGTGATCATGTGGCTGGTAAATGTTACCTGGAGTATCCCCACCCTACTATTGGTATTTGCCATTACTATGGCCATGGGCAAGGGGTTCTGGCAAATATTCATTGCAGTAGGGCTCACCATGTGGGTAAGTGTTGCACGCCTCATACGCGGACAGGTAATGGCTATCAGGGAGCTGGAGTATGTGCAGGCTGCACGTGCCCTGGGCCTGAAAAACAGCAGGATCATTTTGCGTCACATACTTCCCAATATACTGGGGCCTGTTTTGGTAATTGCAGCCGGCAATTTTGCCACAGCGATTATTGTGGAAGCCGGTTTAAGTTTTCTTGGCATTGGTATTCAGCCACCGCAACCAAGCTGGGGACTGATGATAAAAGAGAATTATAATTTCATCATTACACACAATCCCATGCTGGCCTTAATTCCTGGCTTTGCCATTATGTTGCTGGTGCTGGCCTTCAATTTATTGGGGAATGGATTGAGGGATGCAGTGGATGTGAAAACAGATTGATCAATTTGGTGATGCGATAATTTGATGATGCCCTTTTTTTAGTTTTCCAATCATCAAATCTTCAAATCAACTAATTTCCATATCATTCCACAGGTGCCACCTGTACATTTCTGTTAAACCCTTCTTCCAGAGAAATAAAAGTTTCGGTTCGGTCGATCCCTTTTATCTTTTGCAGTTCATCGTGCAGTACAAAGCGAAGCTGGTTAATATCCTTGCAAACAATTTCGATGAACATGCTGTAATTACCGGTAATATAATTGAGCCTTACTATTTCCGGTATGTTCATCAGCTCTTTGGCAACGGCATCGTACAGCGAACTTTTTTCCAGGTAAATGCCTACGAATGCGGTAATATCATAACCTAGTTGTTTCAGGTCCACATCCATTTTATTACCTTTAACAATGCCAAACTCCTGCAGCTTTTTTATACGAACATGAATGGTACCGCCGCTTACAAAGAGTTTTTTGCCCAGTTCCGCATAAGATACCTCCGAGGTTTCCATCATTTCATGGATGATCTGCAGATCCAGTTTGTCAAGATTCAATTTGTTCGCCATATCGCAATTAGTTTTTAGATTATTTCCAATTCAAAAAACAAATATTTAAACAATTTCTATAATTTCCAAATTTTTAATAAAAAATTTTTATCTTATAGCCCTTTGTATTAGTTTTGTGTTATCAATCTGAATGAGATTGGTAGTTCTTAAAAATTGTGGGGTGATGAAATTTTTGGCAGACATGCCCCCTTGTCTCGGGGGTGAGGATAACAGGACAAACTTAGCATAGAGCCGCCGGAGTAGCAATACTAAGGCGACCAGGGTCGACCACTGAACTTTGTGCTTCTGCTAACTGCCTCGTGAAGGTTCGATCCCTTCCCCTACAGCATATCTAACAATAAAAAATGAAAGAGCCTTCGTTGAAAAACGGAGGCTTTTTTATTTCCAGTGATGAAATTTTTGGCAGCGACCCCCTTGTCTCGGGGGTGAGGATAACAGGACAAACTTAGCATAGAGCCGCCGGAGTAGCAATACTAAGGCGACCAGGGTCGACCACTGAACTTTGTGCTTCTGCTAACTGTCCCGACACCGTGTCGGGATTCGATCCCTTCCCCTACAGCATATCTAACAATAAAAAATGAAAGAGCCTTCGTTGAAAAACGGAGGCTTTTTTATTTAGGTTCATATGGAAAGTATTTTTTTTCAATCTTTACCTTATGAATAAATTATTGATTTTACCGTTCCTGTTCTGCTTTTGCCACCAGCCCGATACTACCAGGACCATCGCAGCTGCACAATTAAAAGACCAGGCTCCCCGGCGGATTAATGCCGCAGATACCAAAGTAATTCATGTGTTGGTAGCCCTTTGCGATAATACATACCAGGGCATTGTACCCGTGCCGGCCAAAATTGGAAATGGCCAGGATGCGGCGACTAATTTATACTGGGGTTGCGGGTTTGGAGTCAGAACATTTTTTGCAGGGCAAAAAAACTGGCAACTGCAGCAGGATAATAAATACCCGGCAGGCAGCCTGATTTTAGAGCGGCTGGTTTTTAAATACAAAGCCAAAGAAGTTTACCTGGTGGCAGATGCATATGATGGAAAAGAGATAAAGAATTGCACCATTAATTTTTTTAAATGCTGTAGTGGAAATTTTACCGACTCTGTACAGTTGAACAGTCGAACGCTTTACTGCGGCGGCGCTGCTGATATCATTGCCTATGTTGGTCACGACGGGCTGATGGATTTTAAGATTTCAGAATCATTCCCGGCTATTGATACCCAAAAAAGGGAAGCAATGGTATTTGCCTGCATCAGCAAACATTATTTCAACAATCATCTTAAAAATACCGGCGCCACACCTGTAGTATGGACCACCGGCTTATGCAGTCCTGAAGCCTACAGCCTGGCAGCGGCCCTGCAAAGCCGTATTGAAAACGAACCAGTGCAAAACGCAGCGCTGCGTGCAGCGGAAGCCTACAGCAAATATCAAAAGTGCAGCCTGAAAGCTGCACAAAGGCTGCTGGTATTTAATTGAGTGTTAGTAGTTTCTGCCGGTAGGCATATCCTTATTTTTCTCCCGGATGATCTCAGCTGCAATGCTCACAGCAATTTCAGGCGTTGTTTTACTGTAGATGTTAACGCCAACCGGTGTAAATACTTTCTGTAAGGCTTCTTCAGATTCTCCCTCAGCCTTCAGTTCTTTCATGATAGTGTCTATTTTGTGCTCGCTGCCCATCATGCCCAGGTAATAAAAATTTTTCTTCAGCAGTTCTTTTAAAACGATCTTGTCTGTACGGTAACCAACCGTCATAATAACGGCATAATCCTTTTCGCAGTCTTTAAAATAATTCCCCAGTTGTTCGTAACCGGGAACAATGATCTTTTCATTTGCAAAAAAGTTTTGCAGTATGGTATTTAACCCGGGCCGGTCGTCATATACTTTGCTGTAAAAGCCGAGGAAGCACATCAGCTCCGACAAGGCAAGACTTACGTGCCCGCCGCCAATGATATGGATAACAGGCTGCTGATTTATTTTTTCAATGTAAAGCCAGTCTTTTTCCGAATTATACTGAAAAATATGATTCTTATCTGCAGGTACAGATTCATGGATACTTAATCCGCCGGGAGATAGCTGAATAGTGTAGGGACCCTGCTGCAAAATTGTTTCCACCGTTTTAGTATCAGCCTGCGTAAGAGGTATAAATGCAACTAACTGGCTGCCCAGGCAGATCATACCCGACCGGTCTTCCATACTTTCCTTGTTATGATGCTGGCGCATCAGCAACAACTCTTTTTCTTCGCCCTTTAGCATCGCCTTTGCTTTCTCGGCCAGTTTATGCTCCATGATCCCTCCGCCAATAGTTCCGTAAATGGATTCATCGGCAGCCACAGCCATTTTAAAACCCGCTCTTCCGGGGGAACTTCCTTCACTCTCCAGCACATACATCAGCATTATATCCTGTGTCATCGCCAATTTACCCGATATGAACTTCCATACCTCCATAATTATTTCTTCCTGTTTTCAAGTATTTTTTTAAATGAACGTCCGCGTATTTCATCCAGTGTTAACCCGGTTATCAGCACTTCTTCTTCGGTAATGGCACCACTGTTCAATGCTCTTAAAAAATAATTCAATAAACCCTGCCCCGTTGCCGCATCATCAAATACATCGCCTATCAAAGTGGCACGGGCTGCTTTTTCCACGAAAGTTTTCAGTCGCTCCACTGCATCATCGTAGCTCTCTAAAAAGAAAGCATACACGGCTGCATAGCGCATGGGGAACTGGGCCGGATTCAGGTCCCATCCCTGGTAAAAGCCATTCCACAAAGAATGGCGTATATGATCATAGCCTTTTTTCCAGGCCCGGTGAACTGTTTCTGTGTTTTCCTGCATTTGTGCTGCAGTGAGGTTCTCGCCACGATGCGGACCAATAGGCATCGTATTGGTTGCACCATCGCTCAACCAAATGCCTGTATGCGCCAGGGCCACTTTGGTCATGTGATGAGCAAAATCGCAAACCGGGTGGTCCATCTCCTGGTACCTGGCAGTAATGCTGCAGCTGGCTGTGTAATCGTAGGTACCAAAATGCATGGCAATGCACCTGCCCCTGCTGGCTTTAATAAATTTATATAGCGGATTAGTTCCGTCGATCGACATGATGGCCTGTGTGGTCTCCACCATCATCTCCATTTTTAAGATCCCTTTTTCCAGCTTCAGCTCTTCTTCCAGTATATCGAAGAAGGAAGCCAGTGTTGCCGGCTGTTCGGGAATAGTAACTTTGGGCAGCATCACTACAAAATTGTCCGGCAATTTACCTCCTGTTTCTTTTACAAGCGTGGTTACAAAAATATCCAGCGTACGCAAACCTCTTTCCTTCATCTCTTCGGTAAATGGCTTTATACGTATACCAATAAAAGGTGAAAGTGTTTTTTCCTGCATCCCCCTTGCCACTTCCAGTGCAGCAGTTTGGGCTGTTTCATCTTCCTCCGCATTGCTGCGGTTTCCATAGCCGTCTTCAAAATCTATCCTGAAATCTTCAATCGCTTCTGTTTTCAGTTTTGCTATCACTTTGTTGTATACCTTGCTGCTAAAGCCTGATGTGGTATCCATTCCAAACACTTTCCCAAAACTGGCATGATCAGGTGCATAAGTCTCAAATATTTCCAGTGCCCTCTTTCCAAGTGAAATAGCAGAGTCGTGTTTAAACAGGTTAGCGCCTCCGTATAAAGTGTGTACCGGTTGCCGTTCACTTCTGTCGCCTGGATAAATTTGCTGAAAAGCCGAGTTGGCAGTTTTTAAACTGTTGAATAATTCTTCTTTCTTGTTTGTTGGAATCGATGTGCTCATTTTATATTATTTTTTGAACCTGTCATTAGTATATTAATTAAGCTTCAGTGGCGCCTGCCCGCCGGCAGGCAGGTCGCACTCTTGTACATTTTATCATTACTGGTCCATCTCTGCTATGTTAAGTTCCTCCTTACTGGGTGGAGGAGGTTTTAGCTTCCCCGGTATGTTGAATACCCGAAAGGATTTACCAGTAAAGGAACGTGATAATGTGCATTGTCAAAAATATTGAACTGTATTTCCACTTCGGGATAAAATCCTTTAATTTTTTGTGTTGTAAAATAATTGCCGGTATCAAAAACCAGTTTATAATTACCCGCCGGTAAGGGCTTTTGCGGCGGCAACAGGTCGTTAATCCTTCCATCGGGATTGGTAATGCCCTGGGCAATGGTTTGCCAGCTGCCATTAACAGGCATCTGAAGCCTTATGCTGATATCTTTGCCGGGTTTGCCAATAGCTGTGTCAAGCACATGTGTTGTTAACTGACTTGAACCTAGAAAATTCCAGTTTGCTTCGGTTAGCAGCTTTTGCAATCTCAGGATCGTTATTTTCATTTGCTCTCCCATAGCAATATGCAGCTCCTCCCCAATCGAATTGCCCAATCTGCTTTCCATCAAATTGAGCATTTCACCTGCTGATTTTCCGGTTGCACACACAATAAATATGAATCCGAATTTTGTCTCATATTCTTTGTTTGCATTTGCAAGGCTGGTGATCGTTTTTTTGGCAGCTTTAGCAACAGAAGCCTGTTCCTTTCCGGCAAATTTTTTTGTAAGACTTTTTACATCGCCGATTTTGGGATGATGTGAAAAAGATTCCAGCCAGTCCATGCTGCTGCACTGGTTATACCAAATTTCCGTTGCTGCCACAACCAAATCCCTCTCTGAGCTAAATGGAAATTGTTCCATCAGCAGGTTTGTCCAGTTCACCGACCCACAACAACTCATCAGGATCTTTGCTTTCTCTGTCTTATTCAATTTGTTGAATACTTTTAGTGTCATGCTTAACTTTTATTACTTGTGTACTATTCTATTTTATGTTAGCGCCCTGCTCTATCCAGCATCGAATAATATCCCTTTCTTTTTGGGTAATATTCGTTTTATTGTTCTGAGGCATTGTTTTGGTTATTACCACCCGTTGCATGATGAGGTCCTTTTTCTTCACAATATCTTCCGGTGTATCATACATCACACCATTAGGCGGCGCTTTATATACATCATCCGTGGGTTTGGATGAATGACAGGTTATGCACCTGTTCTGTATGATCATATTCACCTCGCTGAAATCAATTTTTGTGTTGCAGGCACCAGGATCTTTTGGCGGGGCCGAAATAAATGCTGCTGCCAGCAATATTACAACAGAGACCGGCAATACCCAAACAGCCAATTGTCCTTTTTCCTTCAGGTTAAGATAATGCTTTACGCCTGCAGTACCTGCTGTAATAATGATCAGGATCAGCCAGGGATTTTCATATCCGAAAGTGGAAGGAAAGTGGTTGCTGATCATCACGAACAACACAGGTAATGTAAAATAGTTGTTGTGTAAAGAACGTGCCAGTGCATTCTTGCCCAGCTGCGGATTTACCGGCACTCCTTCCCTGGCAGCTTTCACCATGGCTTTTTGCGAGGGTATGATAACAAAGAAAACATTGGCCACCATAATACTGCCGATCATGGCGCCAAAATGAATATAGGCCGCACGGGCACTAAAAACATGTGTGTAGAAATAAGCAAAGCCAATAAGTATAATTACGCCAGTGATTGCGAACAATTCCCTGCTTTTAACCATCAGCGTTTTACAAAGTATATCATACACTATATAGGCAACAACAAAAGAGCCTGCTCCTATTGCTATACCATTAAGCGGTGTAATGTTTAAAACATTTTTATCGATCAGCAAAGCTGATGCATTGAAGTAATAGACCACAAACAACAGGCAAAAACCCGAAAGCCAGGTAAAATACGCTTCATACTTAAACCAGTGTAAATGTTTGGGAATGGTTTTAGGGGCCACCTTATATTTTTCCAGGTAGTAAAATCCGCCGCCATGCACTGCCCAGAGGTTTCCAGCCAGTTCTTCCCTGATATCCCTGGTGCGGTTCAATGCATTTTCTAAAAAAACAAAATAAAACGAAGCGCCTATCCAGGCTATGCCAAATGTGATATGCATCAGGCGGATCACAATATTCAGCCATTCCATCAAATGGGCTTCCCAGGGTGTGCCTTTAACATAGATATATAAGGAGCCGGCCATAGCAACAGAAACCAGTACAATGGCTGTATAAACATAATTCTGTGCTGCTGAAATTTCTGCCTTTCTTTTTTCCAGGTCTTTCTGTAAGGGTTCGGGTGCTTCATCATCATCTGCTGCAAGCTTTTTATGAATGGCATGCAGGTAGCAGGTCATAACTACCAGCATCACCAATACAAAGGCAAATACGAACAACAGGATCATTCCAGCCATTGATTATTTTTTGATCTTTCCAAATAAACGCAATCTGCTTACACCTCCATCCGGAAAAATATTCAACCGAACATGCGTAACAATGCCGGCTTTATCCAACTCCTGCACAAATAGGTGCTCATGGTCGGCACTTAAGCGTTGTTGATTCAACAGCATATACCAGGTAACATTATCATTGATCACCTCTTCATCATTCATTGAAAAGCAGGCTTCTACAGAACAACGGTCCGGGTAATTACCTTTAAAATGGCAGGTGTCCACCAGCACTCTTTCAATTTCACCCGGTGTTGCCAGTTTTAAAATTACCCAATCCCTGTTACCGGGAGTACGGTTGCGTTTGGTTTCCCAGCCATCGCCCATATTAACGCCACGGCCCGGCATAATAAGGTTTCCCATCGCACTAAAGAACATGTCGTTGCAGGCAATTGCTTTGCCGCCATTGATTGCTGCAGCCAGGTCGATCTCTTCATCTGCCGAAACCAAATCCCAGTTTTTGAACACTTCGCCATACACACGCAGCCTGGCCACGCCACCATCGGGATAGATATGCAGCCGTACATGTGTAAAAACTTCATCGCTCTTGCTTTCATAAAAATTTTGCGAGCCCGCATCCAGGTGCGATTGAGGCAGGATTTCTTTCCAGGCAATATTTTCCCAATCCTTTACCGGGTCAGCATCCGGCAAATAAACTGCTTCAACAGAAGCGTGAGGCGGGTGATTGCCGAGGAAAAAATTTGTGTCGATATCAAACCCTTTGATCTTGCCGGGCGTTGCAAGTTGCACCACGGCCCAATCGTGGCCCGCAGTTCGCTTACGCCGGCTTTCCCATCCATCCATCCATTTACCGCGGTCAGTATATTTATCTGCAATAAAAATACCCCTTGCAGGCTTGATAAGATTTTCTTTCTCTGCAAAAAAATCATCCGTTGCAAACAATACTTTTCCGCCAAGCCTTTCTGCTGCCAGGTCGGTGAGTTGTGCAAAAGCCGGTGCTTCTTTAATTATTTCTTTTACTTTTTCAAAAGCCATTGTCCTGCGTTTTTGTGAACTATTTTTTTATGCTGGTAAACAGTTTTACCATTTACTATTGTTTGACTGGTTGTGCCATACAAGCTGTGGCCATTATAAGGAGAGCAATTATAACGGTGTAAAATGTCTTCCGGTTTTACTTCAAACGATTCACCGGGGTTCCAGACAACCAGGTCTGCATCATACCCAACTGCCAGTTTTCCCTTCCTGTTATCTGCCTGTAAAAACTTCGCAGGCTTTTCTGTAAGCAGGGGAATGAAATGTTCTAAAGACATACTATCTTTTAAAGCCGTCCAGCTGGCGGGTAATAAAAACTGCAAGCCTGCAATACCGCCCCATGCTTTTTGCAGGTTGCCCGATTGCAGCTCTTTAATAGCCGGTGGTGCAGGTGAGTGATCGGTTGCAATAAAATCAAGCGTGCCCTTTTGTAATGCCTTCTTCAGCTCTTCGTTATTCGCTTTTTCCCGGATAGGGGGTGCACATTTGTACAGGCAATCTGCATCCGGAATATCTTCTGCGTTGAAGAAAATATAGTGGGCACAGGTTTCCGCAGTTATTGGCAGTCCATCCATTTTTGCTTTTTCAATTTTTGATAATGCTTCTGCAGAAGAGACATGAACGATATGTGTTTTGCATTGATGCCTGCGACAGAGTTTTATCATCAGGTCAACAGCTTCGTTTTCCCATTGCTTTGGCCGGCTTTGCAAATAAGCTTTGTAACTGGTGGAAAAATCTGCTAAATGACCGTTGGCATCTTTATCCGTTATTTCACAATGTGCCAGTAAAGGCAGGTTGTATTTGGCAATAACGGGCATTGCTTCGTCCAGCTCTTTTTCTCCAACATTCGGAAATTCATCTATCCCGGAATGAGTGAGAAAGCATTTGATGCCCAGCACGCCCGCCTGCATCATTCCTTCCAGGTCATTTTGATTTCCGGGAACCAGTCCGCCATAAAAGCCAACATTCACTTGCATCTTGCTTTCAGATGCTTCCAGTTTTTCTTTAAATGCCATTGCTGTTGTTGTAACAGGGCTTGCATTCAAAGGCATATCAACAAGCGTGGTAATACCACCGGCTGCAGCGGCACGTGTGGCGGTATCAAAGCCTTCCCAATCTGTTCTGCCAGGTTCATTGATGTGTACATGTGCATCCAGGATACCCGGCATTAAAACATCATTACCGGCATCTTCTGCTCCCTCAAGTTTTTTAAAATGTATTTCAGCTATAAGTCCGTTATGAATGCATACAGTGGCCGGTTGAAGTTTACCTTCAATCCAGCAGCGGTTACTGTATATTTTTATTTTGTTCAAATTAAATAGCAGTTTTTCTTTTATCCGCCGTCAGGGCTTGCAACCGCTAACGGGGTTTGGTACAATCCCATCAAAACCTTTTCGGGTGTAACTGGTGCATCATACGAGATGTTTGCACCTGGATTATAAGCAAGCATCGCATTGCGGATGGCAAAGTAAGCCCCAATGCCATACATCAGCGGCGGTTCGCCTACAGCTTTCGATTTCAGGATGGCCATATCATTGCCGTCTGTATTTAAAAATTTGACGTCCAGTACCTTCGGAACTGAATAAATATCCGGTATCTTATAAGTGGACAGCGCATTGGATAATAATTTTCCATCGTCGTTATAGATCACTTCTTCCATGGTCATCCAGCCAATGCCCTGTACTATACCACCTTCGCACTGGCCCAGGTCCACAGTTCTGTTCATGCTGCTTCCAAAATCGTGCACCACTTTTACTGCATCAATTTCATAAGTTCCCCGCAAGCAATCAACGGTAACTTCAGTTAGTGCTGTGCCATATACATGATAAGCAAAGGGGTGGCCTTTCTCGATGGTTTTATCAAAGTTGATCACGGGTGTTGCATAGTGCCCTTTGGCACTCAGGTTGATGCGCTTCATGAAGGCCTGCTGCACCAGGTTCTTCCAGTTAAAGATAGAGGCCTCATCATTGATATACACCACTTCGTCTTTGATCTCAATGATTTCTTCCTCGTTATCCGTCAGTTCTGTTTTGATAAAGGAAAACAAACGTTCCTTAATTTGATTGCAGGCATCCAGCAAAGCCTTTCCATTCAGATCGGCAGTTGAACTGGCGGCCGTAGGCGATGTATTGGCAACCCTTGTTGTGTTAGTGCTTTCCAGTTTTATTTTTTGAGTTGAAATACCAAATACTCCTGCAGCCACCTGCAGCATTTTTGAATTCACTCCCTGGCCCATTTCAACAGCGCCCGTACTTATACCAACGGTTCCATCACTATACACATGTACCAAAGCCCTGGCCTGGTTCATCATGGTGTTGGTAAATGAAATGCCAAAACAAACCGGCATCAGCGACAATCCTTTTTTGAAGAATTGATTTTGCTGATTGAACCATGCTATTTCTTTTTTTACCGACTCAAGGTTATATATATCTGTTGCTTCATTCCAGCAGTTTTTGGCCTGGCATTCCTTCATGATTTGCCCGTACGGCATTTCATGCCCATTATCTATCATGTTTTTTTGCTGAATCAAACCGGCATCAACCTGCAATGCTTTAGCAGCGTGATCGATAGCTGCTTCTATTACAAACATGCCCTGCGGGCCGCCAAAACCCCGAAAGGCCGTGTTCGGCGGCAGATTGGTTTTACAGGAATGGGCTGTTACCAACACATTGGGCACATAATAACTGTTGGTTGCATGAAATAAAGTTCTTTCCAGAATTGCCGGGGAAAGATCTGCGGCAGCGCCCCCGTTTTGATAGAAAGTTGCTTCATAGGCAATGATCTTCAAATCTTCATCAAGCCCGATCTTATAATCACTGCTGTAAGGATTTCTTTTGCCCGTCATGCGCATATCTTCCATGCGGTGCGGAATACACTTGGCAGGCCTTTTCAGTATCCATGCAACCAAGGCTGCCATAGCACCCCATGCCGAAGCCTGGTCTTCTTTTCCGCCAAAGCCCCCGCCAAGGCGTGGTACGTCCACTTCAACCTTATTCATACCAACACCCAGCACCCTGGCTACTGTACGTTGCACCTGCGTGGGCCCTTGTGTTGATGAATACACTTTTACACTTTCATGCTCTGTTGGATATGCATAGGCACCCTGTGTTTCCAGGTACAATTGTTCCTGTCCGCCTGTTTCTGCCTTCCCTTCAAAAACATATTTGCAATCAGCAAAGCTTGCTGTTGCATCTCCCAGTACAAACTTTCTTGACGGGCTTAATAATTGCCCCTGTGCAAAAGCTTCTCTTGGATCTGTGATGACAGGAAGCGGATCGATCGTTATTTTTATTTTTCCAATGGCATCTTCTGCTGCATCTTCATTTTCTGCCACGATCAGCAAAACAGGTTGTCCCCTGAAATGCACTTCCGCATCTGCCAGTAAAGGTTCATCAGGAATAATACCCCCAATCTGGTTTTCGCCGGGTATATCCTTATAAGAGAAAATTTTTACGACCCCTTCGGTTTGTTCAGCAGCTGCAAAATCAATATTTACAATTTTTCCATGGGCCATGGGCGAATCAAATACCTTTACAAAAAGTACCCCTTCCATTGCCGGTATATCATCCACGTACACCGACTTTCCGGTTACATGTGCTGCTGCATCAATATTGCCTGTGAATTGCTCCATACGTGGTTAATGGCTTTCAGGCCGGTTGTAAAATATGCTTTATAGTTAGATCTGACTGCTTATTCAATTCCTGTACATGAGCCAGTAACAGCTGGCGCAATAATAATCTTTTATAGTCTGCCGTTCCCCTGGCATCGCTGATAGGCGCTGTTTCATCATTCATGACTGCAATAGCCTGCTGCAGGGTTTCCGCATTAATTTTCTTACCGGTTAAAAAACCGCAGGTTGCAGCCAGGTATTTGGGGAAAGGCGCCACGCCTCCGGCAGAGAGATGAATAAAGTTTATGGTACCGTCATCGTTCAATTGTAACTGGCAGGCAGAATTTACACTGGCAATATCCAAATGCGTGCGCTTACATACTTTTTCAAAATTGAAACCTTCCTTTGCAGGCGGAACAAAAATTATCTTTTCAATGATCTCGTCTGCGGCTTTATCGGTTTGTTTGTAAGCCTTGTAAAAATCTTTAAGCTTTATGATCCTGGTTGTGCCTTTTTTATTTAATTGCAGCTCGCTATCCAGGGCCAGAAAGAAAATACTCATATCGCCAATAGGTGATGCATTTACCAGGTTTCCGCCCATTGTGGCCATATTACGTATGGGTGTGGAGGAGATAAGCTTAATATATTTTTTCAGGCCCGGGAAAATGTCTTGTATTAACGGGGATTCTGCAAAAGCAGTTACAGTTACAGCCCCTCCAATATGACATTGACCCTGCTCAAAGTCAATTCGCTTTAAATTGTTCGCATCGTACAAATGCCCCGTTACCGATCTTTTTACTGCTAATGGTTTTTGCACCACCAGGTCTGTACCGCCGCCAAGCAGCATTGTTTGTTCTGCTGCAGCATTGTTTGTTCTGCTTATCGGAATCGTTTTCTTTAATTGTGCCAGGCGGTCGCTTATCTGCAGAAAATATTTCGGTATGAATTTTTGTTCAACCAGCCAGGGAATAGTTTCCTGCGCAGGCTTGCCGCTTATTTTTTCAGATATTATTGCCGCAGCCCTTTCTATGGATTTATATCCGGTACAGCGGCAGATATTTCCATCTATAGCTGCAATGGCTTCTGTATATTCTTTGCCGGCCGCATTCAAAACAAAGCCTGTGAGTGACATCACAAAACCAAGTGTGCAAAATCCGCATTGAGTTCCGTTTGATTCAATCATTGCCATTTGTACCGGGCTCAATTCTTTCATATTGATACCTTCCACCGTAACAATGTGTTTGCCTGTCGCATTTCCCAATGGCATCAGGCAGCTTGTCATGGAGCGATAAACAAGTTTGTCATTTTCAAAATCCCCCACTAAAATGGTACAGGCCCCGCAATCACCCTCACGGCAACCGATCTTTGTGCCTGTAAGCCTTTTATAATAGCGGATATAATCGAGTACAGTACTGCCCGGGGCCTTATCAGCATTTACCAATTTTTCGTTGAGGATGAACTGCAGCATTAATATTCTGTTTTATTTATACTGGCGCTCCACTTCTTAAAAGCATCAAGTGCTTCTTCTCTTAATATTTGCCGGGTAAAAATTTTTCTTTCAGAAACCGGACGGGCTATCTCTTCATAAATAAAGGCATCGTCGAAATTGATGGCAGCGGCATCTTCCTTTGAGCAGGCATAAAATAATTTAGCAGGCCTGGCCCAATAAATGGCAGCAAGGCACATGGGGCATGGTTCGCAGCTTGCATATATCTCACATCCATCCAGCTGAAAACTATTCAGTGCAGCACACGCATTCCTTATGGCAACCACTTCTGCATGCGCTGTGGGGTCATTGGTTGCTGTAACCTGGTTTACACCCCTGGCAATTATTTTTCCATCCTTAACTACAACGGCGCCAAAAGGTCCGCCATTTCCTTCTTCAACATTGTTTACAGACAGGCGTATGGCCTCC
Organism: Ferruginibacter sp.; assembly: GCA_044226725.1. Lineage (GTDB taxonomy): Bacteria > Bacteroidota > Bacteroidia > Chitinophagales > Chitinophagaceae > Ferruginibacter. The sequence continues at coordinate 157,077 of JBGAGM010000007.1, forward strand.
TGCATAAATGCTGATATTTCTTTGTCCATGTTTTTTTATTAAATGAAAAAAATGCCACCATGCAGGTAAGAAAATATTAGCCAAGCAACCGGCAAAATGCAGCAACAATAAAAATAACAAATTGATTCAATGAAAACAAATCCCGCCAGTGTTAAATCATACAGCTTTATATAGTCACCCATACTGTATTCCTTTGTTATATTTGTAATTATGAACAGCAGGCTCCCCGCTTTCTCCGGCGAACAACGCACCAATGCCATTCAGCGGCTCACTGCGTTGTGGGCTTTTACCGAAAGTGGCCTCGGCGGAATCATGCATGCTTTGCAATTTCCCTTCACCGGGTTAGTGGTTGGCGGCATGGCTGTTATTATGATCTGCTTCATTGCAGTATTTTCAAACCGCTCATATAAGCAGGTTCTAAAGAGTGTTATGGTTGTTCTGATCATAAAAGCCATGGCCAGCCCCTTTACCCCTGTCACCGCTTACGTTGCCGTGTCGTTCCAGGCCATACTGGGTTTTGTTCTCTTTAGTTTGCTACGGGTAAATTATCTAAGTATTGTTTTGTTGAGCACACTTACCATGCTCGAATCGGCTTTACAGAAATTACTGCTGCTGGTTTTATTTTTTGGGGAATCCCTCTGGAAAGCAATTGATAGTATGATTGCCTTTGCGGGCAAACAACTTGGCTTTATTTTTTTGAACGGGAGCCATTGGATAATTACAGCTTACCTTGTTATTTACTTTACCGGCGGCCTTCTTGTTTCCTGGTTCGTCATTCGCATTATCCGAAATTTTGAAAGAGCCAATCCCTTGTTTTCTTTAAATATAAACCCAGGTACGGATACTGCTGTTATAAACAAACAAGTTGCAAAAAAAGGAGCTCCGCACAAAAAAACATGGATATTACTCCTTTTCATGCTGCTTGTATCTGCTTTGTTGTTCTTATTTTCAGGCGATAAAAAAAACGGGCTGATGGAAGTAATAAAAGCAATAACATGGACGCTTTCCGCAATGCTTATCTGGTTTGTATTGCTTGGCCCGCTTGTTGCCAAAGCCTTTCAAAAAGTATTGAAACAAAATCAAAGCAGGTACAGTAAAGAAGTTTCAGAGAGTATTTCCTTTATGCCGGTTTTAAGCAAACTCACGAATGAGGCATGGCGTTTAAGTAAGGCGTATAAGGGTTTGAAAAGATGGGATATTTTTTTCACTGCGTTAATTTATGCAGCACTTACCTGGGCAGAGCCTGGTAACACAGAAACAGAATAAGAATCAGATTAACCTCATGAGTATTTATATTTTCTCAAGACCGATCCGAAGTGGCAAAACAAGCGAGCTGTTGCAATGGTGCGATAATAAAGAGAATATGAGGGGAATATTGATGCCGGACATAAATAACTGCCGGAAAATGTTTGATATTGAAACAAAGGAATATTTCGACGCTGAGTGTACCAGCATACCCGAGACAAATGATTCCCTGGTAACTGCAGGAAAATTTAATTTTTATGCTGCTGCTTTTAAAAAGGCAAACGACATCTTAACCCGTGCCTTAAGCCAGGATCCCGATTGGGTGATAATTGATGAGGCAGGTAAACTGGAGTTGAATGGGGAAGGTTTTTATAGCTCAGTTGCTGATGCCATAACACTATACAGCAATCATAACAAAGCCGGAAATTTATTGATCACCATACGGGATAGTTTGTGTGATGAGACAATCCGGTTCTTTAAGATTCAAAACTATACTTTAATCAACTCGCTTGAAAATCTTTCCGCTGAATAAAAAAATCCCCGTTAATGACGGGGATGTAAAAAATAAGTTTACCTGTTTCATTATTCATGCATGATCATGATCGGCATTTTGCTATGATAGGTCAGCGTTTTGGTTCTGCTTCCGCTTAATAGTTTCCCAATAAATGAACGATTCTTCTGTATTGCAATGATGAGGTCAATATTCCTGCTTTCAGCAAATAAATTAATTGCTTCGTCCACATCAAATAAGCGCATAAAATAAAACTCGGGGTTGTAGTCTGAAAACATTTTTTTCAACTCCTGCTTTTCGGCTTCATAGTTTTCTGTTAGTGATATGTAATGTTCGTTATCAACATTCACAATATGCAACTGTGGTTTAAACGCATCCAGGAAATCTTTTATCGGGGCAGAAGGTGTGCTGTTCAGGGTGTTTTTGAAATCTGAAGTAAGCATTACATGTTTTATCGGGCTATAAGCTGCACTGGGCGGAATGATCAGGACCGGGCAAACTTTTCTTTCAGCCATTTTTAAAGTGTTGCTTCCAAACAACACCTGTGCAATGGCAGATTTTCCGGTTACACCCATTATCACAAGATCCGCCCTGCGGTGCCTTGCTGCCTTTTCCAGTCCATCCACAAAATCTGATTCCTCATGCACCAGCACTTCCATTTTTACAATATTATCTTTCATCAGTTCTTCCTTCAGACTTTCAAGACCTGCGGCGGAAGCCTCCGCTTCAGAAGCTTTGCTGTAACTGTGATATAAAATCATAGATACACCATAGTGGCCGGTAAGCAGTTGTGCAGCATACTTTGCCGCATTCAATGATGTTTCTGAAAAGTCAACAGGGACCAGTACAGTAGTCATAAATTGTAGTTTTGTTTAATTGTATGCAAACTTACTTTATTTATGCCTGATATTGGTGTTCAGGCGCCGCAATTTAATTAACAGCCCCGTATTTAGCGCCAGTTTTCAAACACCGATTATTTATCTTTGCCAGTCATGGCACAAAAAAAATTAGAGCGGTTTGCCGCAATAAAAACCTTCCCCAATGTGTTGGAATATCCGCAGGATATGAATGGCAACTGGCATGCATTTTTTAAAAATGAAAATCCATTGATACTGGAGCTTGCCTGTGGAAGAGGCGAGTATACGGTTGGCCTTTCGCAGCTGCACCCGCAGCAAAATTTTATAGGGGTTGATATCAAAGGTAACCGCATGTTCATCGGCGCTAAAAAATGCCTGGCGGAAAACCGGGGCAATGCTGCATTTTTGCGTACCCAAATTGAAAAAATTTCTGATTACTTCAATCCGTCAGAAGTTGATGAGATCTGGATAACTTTTCCTGACCCGCAGCTGCGTATTTCAAAAGCAAAAAAAAGGTTAACGCATCCCAGGTTTTTGCGTTTGTATAAACAGATTTTAAAACCAGGAGGATTTATTCATTTGAAAACTGATTCGCCGGACCTTTACCGTTTTACGAAAACGGTGGCCGAACTTTATGGCCTTTCTATTGTTGAGGATTTGGATAATGTCTATAACCAGGCATTTATAAAGCAGGAACTTGCAATTAAAACGCACTACGAAAGCCTTGATATTGCACAAAGTAAAAGGATTCACTACCTGAAATTTACATTGCCACCGCTGATTAAAGATATTGATGAGCAGTTGCAGCAACTATTACAACAGGATGAACAGCTTGATTGAAGGAAAGGATTTTTATTATAATGAACAGGGGTTTATTGTTTTATCTGCAAGTTATCATCTTGACAGGGGATATTGTTGCGGAAATGGTTGTAAACATTGCCCCTACAGTTACAGCAATGTTCCGGAGCCAAAACGAAGCGAATTGTTATCTTTAATACCTGATGGCAAAGAAAATAAGCAATCATAAGAAAAAAACGGCCAGCCGGGAACAGCCTAAAAGCACTCAGAAGGAATACAGTTTTTTTACAGATGTTTTTGAGGTGGTGCGCCAGATACCAAAGGGTAAAGTAACATCCTATGGTGCTATTGCAGCCTACCTCGGAACAAAACTGAGCGCCCGAATGGTGGGCTGGGCCATGAATGCAGCGGGAAGTGCAAAACCAAAGGTTCCTGCCCAAAGGGTTTTAAACAGGAATGGCATGCTTACCGGCAAGCATCATTTTGCCACGCCTGCCACTATGGAAGAGCTGCTTAAGAAAGATGGCGTAGAAGTAAAGAACGATACCGTTGTTGATTTTAAGAAGCGCTTCTGGGACCCGTCAAAAGAGCTGTCATTATAACTTCACTTAAAGGATTTAATATGAGTAATACGGCGCATACCGGCAGGGTTTCTTTCGTTAACCACGAAAAAAAATATATCATCATTGAATACGATGTAAAAGGAAAAAAGAAAGTGGTTAATGGAAGCACTAACGAAAAGAACCTGAAGGCAAAGCATGTATTTCATATTGGTGATACTGTAAGTTTTACCGCAGGTTTATCCGGTCGAGGAGATAAAATAGTCGCTTCCGGAATAAAGTTCCTGTACAACAATGCGCTGGATGTGCTTCTCAACAAAGCCCGTACCGACAACCATTTTACCGGCTACCTGAAAATAGTTGATGATAAGTATTTTGTAAAAGAGATTGACAGTTATCTTTTTTTTCCGGTTGTCATTTCTCCCTGGCAGGCAAAGCCCTCTGAAGCTGAACTGAACGAGGCTGTTACATTTGCATTAATTAATCTTGACAAAAAAGAGAAAGTAAGCGCTTCGCTGCAATCATTAAAATTCATCCCGGAATATTATTCAGCCGAAAGAGCCTTTAAAAAGAACGAAACAATTACTGCGATAATCTATAAGATCACCGGTTTTGGTATCTATCTGAATATTTTTGGCGAAAAGGTTCAGGCTAAAATTTCGCCCGATGCCGAAAATCTGCAACCCGGTTTACAGGTTGGTGATAAATTAGCTGTACGTATCACTCATTTCAGCAACAAAAAGATCGTGGTGGAGCCTGTATTATAGATCTTCCAGTTCTGCTTCGCTTACCTGCATTTGCAGTTGCATCTTAAGTTTAGAAGGGGCAGCCATTATAAACAGGAAAAGTAGTGCCGCCACCAGGGCCAGGAAAGCATAATTACCGGTAAGAAAAAAACAGATGATACAAAAAACAGACGGGCCTTCGAGCAGCGCCCATTGCACAATGCAAGCCGACCGGTACACTTCAAACTTCTGTTTTACAGTTCCTTCCATATCCCTTAGCTGTGCCAGTTTCTTTTTAAAAAAACTCATGCCTGCAAAAACACCTCCGGCTGATGCTATCAATGCCACAACCTGTAAAATCCTGTCCAGATCAGGCGCAGGGGGTTCCACTGTTTTTGAGTAATTTAAAAACACGCACACGGCAGAAAATAACACCAGGCCCGTCATTAAAGCCTTGTGAATGATATTTAATACTTGTATGGCGCCTTGTTGCTTCATGTTAATTAATTGTAGTAAGGGCTGATCATCAGGTACACCAGCACGCCCGTTACAGCCACATAAAACCAAACCGGCCAGGTAATCCTGACCAGCTTTTTATGCTTATCATATTCACCTGTTAATGCACGGTAAGCTGTAAATAAAATAAAGGGTAAAATAATAGCCGCAAGCGGAATATGTGTAAACAGGATGATATAATATATTGTTTTAACAATGCCATCTCCCCCAAATTTTGTTTCTCCGGCAAAAAGATGGTGTGCGATATATGAGAGTAAAAATAAGACCGAAAGCAGGATGGCAGTGAGCATGATCTTCCTGTGCAGTTCATAGCTCTTTTGTTTTGCTGTAAACAAGCCTGCCACCAACAACACTGCCACTATTGAGTTGATAATCGCACTAACTTTTGCAAACAGGTGTACATTAAATCCCAGGTCAAGCTGCAGTTTGTACCTGCTTAAGATCACTACGGCTGCAAATACAACCACAGATACTGTATAAATAAAGAGTTTGGCTTTTTTATCGTTGCCGGAAAATGAGGGCTGTAACATGGTTTATGCTTTTTTCTCTTGTTTGTTTTTTTGCCTGTTAAAAATAAAAACTGCAATGAATACAATTCCTATTGCAATAAATATAAGGGGAAGTATAGGAATAAACTCACTGAACACCGATGGCTTGGTTCTGTCTTTCTCAAGCATCAGTAAAGGGATATCCTGAACCAGCCTGGCCTGTTTTACAGTATCAAAACCATTGTACCAGCCACGTACCACAAAGCTGCTATCGAGCAAAAAGAAATTTTCTGTATGTATAAAAGCGCTGTCAACCTCGGTATCAGCCAGTCCCGCCTTCAATTCATTCAAAGCAAAATCATATATCTCTTTTTTATCGCCGGTTACAAACCACCAGGTATCATGATTGGCATTAAAGCGGTCAGCAAATTTTCTTAACTGCGGTACAGAGTCATGTTCAGGGTCCACACTGATGGAAACAAACTGAACAATGCTGTCGTTCTTTTTAAAGGAATCCTGAAGCCGCTTCATGCTTCTGGCAAGGCCCGGGCAAATACTAGGGCACCTGGAGAAAAAGAAATCGATCACAATTATCTTTCCTTTCAGGTCATATAAAGAGACCTTTTTTCCCAGCTGGTTTGTAAAGGCGATATTCCTGACTTTATGCCAGATTGTATCAGTAGTGGTTTTGCCGTTTTTTTCAATAACATCCACCCTGTCTGGTGTGAAATACCTTCGGGGCATCGGCGCTGCATCCTTGCTGAAATAGTCAACTATAAAGTAGCCTGCAAAGGGCATGACCATTGCGAGCATAAGTGCTAATACTGCTTTTTTATTCATATGCTGTTGTAATACCGGTGCAAATTTACGGCAATGGAATTCATTTTATCCATAAAACAAAAAACCATCCCCGAAGTTGACAGGGATGGTTTATATTTTTTGATTTAATCCAATTTAAGGTTTTGCGTGTTCTTCAACTGCTGGTGTTGCATGCTGTTCTGTTTGAGCTGGCCGGGAGTTAGCATTTGTATTGCGCAGGTTTTTCCAGCTATTACCATCCCAGAGAAATGCAGTGATGAACCAGATAAATAACAACAAGGGAACAATAATTGTCATGATCATGTTCCTGATCTCATCGCCCAGGTGCATAAAAATAGAAACAATATAATAGGCCTTTAACAAGGTCAATATAGCGATAGTCAGTTTGGTGGTAATAACCGGTCCGTAACCCCAGTTACCATGTTTTGCGTATAACAGGTAGCCAAGGGCAAGTTCAATGATAGTTAATACGGATAAAACCCAAAATGTTTTCCAGATCCTGCCTGTACCGGATGCATGTTCCGGTGCATGTGTAATTTCAGGAGAAGATAAGTGTGAACTCATGATTATAATTTAAATAATTCTTTTAATGATTTTTTAAACAAGATAAAAGCAAAGGAATACAAATACCCAAACCAGGTCTACAAAGTGCCAGTACAATCCTGCCTTTTCGATCATTTCGTAATGGCCACGCTGGTCAAAATGGCCCAGCCTTGTTTTGATCAGCATTACCAGGTTTATTACCACACCACTGAATACGTGGAATCCATGGAAACCTGTTATACCAAAGAAGTAACCGCCAAATGCAATAGGTCCCGGTGTTGCCACTTCCTGCCCGTTAAACATCACTTCCGGACCCCATGGGTTTTTACTTACTGTGGTTCCCCAGTGCTCAATATGTCCGTTAACCAAAACAGCATGATCGCCGGTAATTAAGTGCGTCCACTCCCATGCCTGGCAGCTTAAGAAGGCAAGCCCGCCCAGAATGGTAAGGATCATATATTTTTCCACGCCCTTCCTGTTCATTTTATGCCCTTCATGCACGGCCAGCACCATCGTAACTGAACTAAAGATCAGGATGAATGTCATCAAACTAACAAATGCCAGGGGCAGATTTTGATGTCCAAATCCGGGAAATGCATTAAATACATGGTTTGGATCTGCCCAATGGTTTACACTGAACCTGATAGTACCATAACTGATAAGAAATGCCCCGAAAGTAAAAGCATCGCTCATTAAAAAGTACCACATCATTACTTTACCATAGCTTATATTGAATGGGCTTCTTCCCCCGTTCCACCACTTGGTATTTGTTGGTATCGCTGTTGTTGACATAATTCTTAAATTCTATAATAAAAGCAAATAAATTTTATGTTACCGGATCATTATCAAAAATATCAATAAATATATCCAGAGTATATCCACGAAGTGCCAGTAGGTACTAACCAGTTCTACCGGAACACTGTTGTATGTTCTTGTTTTTGAACTGAATGCTTTAGCAAAAAGCACGATCAGCGCCACCAGTCCTCCAAAAACGTGTACCGCATGCAGGCCAACAATCACATACAAAAAGTCATTGGAAACATTCTTTCCCAATGGTATTCCCTGTTTCCAGAATTGCTGAAACCCCAGCAATTGAAAAACAATAAAAAGAACTCCTAATAAGAGCGTGGCAACTACCAGGCTGCGGTATTTCTGCATCAGCCGCTGTTTGAATGCCTTTTCTGCCAGGTAAATAGTTATGCTGCTCAAAACAATGGCAGCAGTACTGTACCAAAAGAACAGAGGCAGTTCAAAACTTTGCCAGTTTGCCTGGTTACGCTTTACTATATATGCACTGGTTAACCCTGCAAACATCATCAGCAAACTGCCAATGGCCACCCACAGGGTAAACTTATGCGGATGAATTTTTTTTCTTTGTTCCATTGCCACCGTACTCATATCACTTTATCCCAAAGGGGAATTTATAATTATTATCATTGAATCGTATGAGCAGTTCTGTCGGCAAATAAAGCCAGCAAAACGATCATCAGATAAAAATAAGAACTGAACATTACCCTTCTTGCACTTTTTGCATCCATGCGTGTGAACAGCAGTACGCTCACATACACCATCCACAAATTACAAACCAGTAAAATGATCAAACTGGTCAGCCCTGCAATACCTGTGTAATAAGGCAGAAAACCCATTGGCACCATCAATGCACTGTAGATAATACTTTGCATTGCGGTGAATTTAGTTGGTCCCTTGTCTGCAGGCAATAATTTAAACCCTGCAGTTGTATAATCCTTATGTGCCAGCCAGGCAATTGCCCAAAAATGCGGAAACTGCCATAAGAACTGGATACCGAATAATACCCAGGCTCCTGTCCAGCTTACTGCGGCGTTTCCATAGGCAGCCACCCAGCCGATCAGGCAGGGCAAGGCACCCGGTATGGCTCCAACCAGTACAGATATGGAGTTAACCTTTTTGAGTGGTGTGTAAATAAAGCCATATAAGAAAAGGCTGAATAAACTTACCATTGCACTCTCTGTGTTAAAGAACTTCCACATCATAAACACGCCAGCGGCACCTGTAATAAAAGCAAAAATGGCTGCTTCGTTCACACTCATCCTTCCGCTTGCCACGGGTCTTTTGGCCGTACGCATCATCAGGCTGTCTGATGCTTTTTCCAGTATCTGGTTGATGGCATTTGCCGATCCTGTTACCAGCATTCCTGCAACAAAAAGTAAAAGAACTGATATTAATTTTTGACGAACGTAAAACAATTCATTAGGCGCCGTTAAAAAACTAACCACCGTGCTGAACACCACCATAAAGCTTAACGTGAATTTGATCAGTTGAAAATAATCTTTCACTTTGCTTACCAATGCAAACGATGCTGAATTGGCAATGGCTTTGTTTTCCTGTTCTGAATTATTCAAAAATCTATAATTTTATTTCTCTTCAAAATCATTCTTCGCTTGTGTCATCTCCTTAGTTCCCATCGGGGGCATAGGAATTAATGATGTGCTGACTCATCATCACCAACAGGTACATTCTGCGGAATAAACTCCTTTCCGTCTTTTGCATAGTCATAAGCACCACGGTATACTTCCGGAATCTCACCAGGCCAGTTTCCATGACCAGGGTTGATCGGTGTAGTCCATTCCAGTGTGTTGGCTCCCCATGGGTTTTGGCTGGTAACCTTTCTTCCCTTAAATACGCTATAGAAGAAGTTGAACACAAACAGTAACTGCACTGCAAAAACGATCATAGATACAAAACTGATAAACTCATTTAAGCCGGTAAACTGGTTAAAAGAGGTCCAGCTTGAGAAATCATAATACCTGCGTGGCATACCAGCCAGCCCTTCATAGTGCATCGGCCAGAAGATCAAATATGCTCCAATGATCGTAGTCCAAAAGTGGATATAGGCCATGGTATTGTTCAAATAGCGCCCGAACATTTTAGGGAACCAATGATACACCCCGGCAAACATACCAAAGAAGGATGCCACCCCCATTACAATATGGAAGTGAGCCACAACGAAATAAGTATCATGTAAATGAAGATCAAGAGCAGAGTTACCCAGGAAAATACCCGTTAAACCGCCACTGATGAATAAGCTTACAAAACCAATAGCAAATAACATTCCCGGCGTAAACCGGATGTTTGCACGCCACAAAGTGGTAAGCCAGTTAAATACTTTAATGGCCGAAGGAACAGCGATCAGTAAAGTAAGCAATACAAACACAGAACCCAGGAATGGATTAAGGCCAGTTACGAACATATGATGCGCCCAAACCAGGAAGGCCAGGATTGCAATAGCAAATACAGACCCAACCATGGCCATGTAACCAAATATTGGCTTACGGCTGTTTACGCTGATGATCTCCGAGCTCATACCCATTGCAGGCAACAGGATAATATATACTTCGGGGTGGCCAAGGAACCAGAACAGGTGCTGAAACAAAATGGCACTACCACCTTCATTTGGTAAAATTTTGCCTGCAACAACTATATCACTTAAATAGAAGCTGGTTCCCAGGTTACGGTCGAACAACAGTAATATGGCGCCAGATAATAATACAGGGAAAGAAAGAACACCCAGCACAGCTGTGAAAAACAGTGCCCAGATGGTTAATGGCATACGGGTCATGCTCATTCCCTTTGTACGCATGTTCAGTATCGTTGTAATATAGTTGAGACCACCCAGCAAAGATGATACGATGAACATAGCCATACTTATCAGCCAGTAGTCCATACCCACAACGCTGCCTGGTGAGGCATCGCCCAATGCACTTAACGGAGGATAGATCGTCCAGCCACCACTTGCAGGGCCTGTTTGAATGAACAGTGATGAGAACATGATGATAGAAGCCAGGAAGAAAAACCAGTAGCTAAGCATATTCAGCATGGGAGATGCCATATCCCTGGCACCTACCTGTAAAGGAATCAGGAAGTTTGCAAAAGTACCGCTCAAGCCCGCAGTTAAAACGAAGAACACCAGAATGGTACCATGCATGGTAACCAGTGCATAGTAAAACTCGGGTTTTAATTTACCACCCGCTGCCCAATGGCCAAGCAGATCTTCCAGCCATGGGAAGGTTGTTTCGGGATAACCCAATTGCAAACGGAATATTACAGAGAACAAACCACCGATAATAGCCCAAATGATACCTGTTACCAAAAACTGTTTGGCAATCATTTTATGATCCTGGCTAAAAACGTATTTGGTGATAAACGTTTCATGGTGATGATGTTCATGATGTGTATCATGTGATCCATGAACATCTGCATGCTGTAATGTGGCTGCGCTACTCATATTCTTTATTCTTATTTTTTCCTCCCGATTAGTTATCGGAATGCTTTAAAATTATTTTTTAACAGGCATTACCTGTGACATTACTTTATTAGTATCTGCCTTGGCTTCTGCTGGTACAGGTGTGGCCGGGAAAAGTGTGCTGTATTCTGATTTTTGTTCAGCAAGCCATTTTTTATATTCCTCCATGGTTTCCACCACAATAACACCCCTCATAGCAAAGTGATTAGCCCCGCAAAGCTGATCGCAGGCAATCTCAAAATTGAAATCCGGGTTGTGGGTTTTCTCCCTCATTTGAGCTGTTGTGTACTTGGGTGTAAACCACTGTGTAGTGGGAATACCCGGTACAGCATCCATCTTCATCCTGAAATGCGGAAGTCCCACATCATGAATTACATCCTGTGCATGGATAACCATTTTAACAGGAACTCCAACGGGCACATGCATGGTAGTACTCACATGTATATCGTCCCTGCTGGCAGGATCTTCAAAATCAACCCCAAGATTATTTTTAGATGTATATAGTTTATAGTTTGTTTTGCCCAAAACTTTATCGGCACCTGGATACCTGAACTCCCATGCGAACTGGTGACCGGTTACTTCCACAACAATGGAATCTTTCGGTGCATCCCCGGTAATTTTGAACCAGAATTTCAAACCAAATACAACCAGCACAGTAAGGAAAATGGCTGGTACAGTGGTCCAGATCAGCTCCAGTTTGTTATTGTGCGGAAAATAAAAAGCCTTTTTACCATCTTTTTCCTGGTATTTGAAACAGAACCAGAACAATAAGACCTGGGTAATAACAAACACAGTACCGGTAATAGCAATGGTTACATACAGCATGGTATCCACCCTTTCCCCTTCCACTGAGGCAGATCCTTGTGGCAACAGCGTTTTTCCGAAATACAATTCGTTGCAATACCATACGCCTATCAAACCAAAAACAAGCATACCGATCAGCATAAAAGCATTGATCCTGTTATTTTGTTTCCGGGTTTTATCCTCGCCTTTTAAAACGCTTACGTACTCACTGGCCTTTGCAATCTGAAAGATGACTACAAAGATCAGGACACCTAAAGCTGTAAATAAAAACTCCTTCATGATTCAAAGTTATTTTCTGTAAATGTTATTCTGATTTCTTGTTTAATCTGCTTGGTTCTGTTATATATGCTCTGTTAAAAGCTGTTCCTGTTTTATGTATGGTGAATCATACTTTCCTTTAAGAAAGGATGGTTCTTTGCCAGCAATGAATGCTTGCTTAAATAATTTCCGGTTCCCCACATGATGAGGCCTATGAACAGGCAGGCTGTTCCAAATTCAAAAATGCCCAAACCATAATGTTCGTGAATGGTGCCCGGCATCACCATTTGAAAAAAGTCTAACCAGTGTCCAAATATGATCAGTACAGCCATCACGGTAACCAGTGTCCAGTTTCTTTTTGCTCCTTTTTTCATCAGGATCAATAAAGGACACAGGAAGTTAATGATCAGGTTCAAAAAGAATATTGCCTTATACGGACCGGCCTTTGTGGCGGTACCAATTCTTTCTACAAAATATTTGGTTTCTTCAGGCTGGTTACTATACCATATAAGCATGTATTGAGAGAACCACAGGTAAGTCCAGAATACTGAGAAAGCAAACATAAATTTACCCAGGTCATGCAGGTGCTCTTCTGTTACATATTGCAGCTGACCGCGGTTTTTCAAATAAATCACATACAATGCTATAAGCGAAACACCTGAAACAAATGTGCTTGCAAATGTATACCAGCTGAACATAGTACTATACCAGTGTGCATCAATACTCATGATCCATAACCATGGAATGGTGGAAGCTACGGTCAGTGTAAAAACAATGGTATACAAAGAAGCCCAAACCGTGTTGCTCCATATCCATTTTTTTCCGGTTTCATAATCCATAGGTCCGCTCTTATCACTTTCAAGACTAAGACTGCGCATTTTTCTGCCTAAAAACGACCAGAGGAATATGGTTAAAAACGACCATACCGCATAGAATGTGGGGTTTAAGAATCCCTTTTTGCCATTCAGGATATGATCTTTTGCAACAGCGTCCTTATCCAGCCAATGATAGATATCTGTACGGTTTCCGAAAACGAGCGACATTAAGATCACAAAAGTAATAACACCTAAAACCGGTACCGTGCTGGATATCGCTTCAGAAACCCTTCTGAATGCGATAACCCATCCACCCATCGCCATAGTGGTTACACATATAAAGAACATAGCTGCATTTACAACTAATAAAAAGAAAACACTGTTTTGTAACAGTACGGCCCAAAAACGGGTGCTGTCCGAATGTTCTCCATGACCGCCATGAGCCATTGGGTTGAACATAATAAATCCATACAACAATGCTAATACCCCGGCGCCTAACAGGCCATATGTCCACTTTTTATAACTACCGGGCAGTTGAAATTGATGATCCATCTAATCTTTATTTTGTGCCCGCCTGCCGGCGGACAGGTTAATGCTTTATTTTTTTACCGCTGCACTGTCTGCCTTTGGAGCAGCATCCGTTGCTGTTGTTGTTTCTGATTTTGGTGCCAGTGTTCTGATGTATTGCACAATTCTCCAGCGTTGTTCCCTGCTTAATTGTGAAGCATAGCTGCCCATGTTATTTTGTCCGTACTCCATTACAAAAAATAGCCTGCCATCACTGAACGGAGCGTTTCCGGGGCTGCCCATCACTGCCGACATAATGCTTTTTACACCACCCACTTTGGCTGCAAGCGGACCATTTGCTTCTGCTTTGGCACCATGACAAACTGCGCAATTAATATTGAATAATCTTCCTGCCTCTTCCAGGTCTTTACCGGTTAACGGGCCCAGCGGATTCTTAACCTGGTTGCTTAAATTAAGCAGGCCGTTGCTGTCGTTGGGTACATTAAAAGGAAACAGTTCCCCTCTTTTTAATGTGCCGGCCGGTGGCTGGTTATTAAAGAATATCTTATGGCCTGCATCGTTGGGATCCATTGTAAAAACGTTTGAATCACGTAACGCATAACTTTCATAAGCACGGCTGTAAGCCATATCCGGCATATAAACACTGCCTGGTTTGGTTTTGTCTTTACAACTGGTAAACACCGTTGCTGCCGATAAGATGAGGATTGCTATAATGGCGATCTTTTTCATTCGTATATTCTTCTTTTTAGTGCAGCAGGGATTTGCTCCCCGCTATCATTGTAATTCTTTTAATATCCTTTCTCTTCTTTATAAAGCTTCTGCTCTTTATGATACCTTCCTATCCACCAGCCGGTTTCTGCCTCCTGCACATTAACTTCCTGGGCACCTGCATTCTGTAAAAAGGCCTGAACTTCGGCATCATTTGTCTTATCGGTACATTCAATGGCCATCACAAAAAGATCATCTGTTGCCCTTGGATGAAAATGATGCTTTTTAACAAAGGGGGCCAGGTTGCACAGGTAGCAAAATGTAAGTACCATGCCTACGGCCGAAAACAATACAGTCAACTCGAAAGTAATAGGGATCCAGGCCGGCAGTGCAAAATTTGGTTTACCACCAATATTCAAGGGCCAGTCTTTTGTAAATACCCAGCTAATAAATGTAAGTGCGGTAGTTGTACCGGTAATGGCATAAATGAAACCTGCAGTATGTAAACTGGTTTCACGGATACCCATGGCATGATCCAGGCCATGCACCGGAAAAGGTGTGTATACATCATGTATCTTGTAACCTGCCTTGCGAACGTTTTTCACCGCAGGAAACAATACCTTTTCATCATCAAATGATCCTACAACAAATTTTTTAATTCCTCCAGCCATAATATTAAATTCAAAATTTAAAATTCAAAATTCTAGTGTGCATGCTCCACCTCTTCGATGTAGAATTTCTCTGCATCGGCCTTTTCAATATCCGTCATCTTTACCTTATAGTTCTCTCCGCTTGTTTTCAAGATAGATTTGATCTCGGCAACAGCAATTACCGGGAAGTATTTTGCAAACAGGAAGAAGCAGGTAAAGAACAACCCGAATGTACCCAGGTAAAATCCGATCTCCCAGATAGAAGGGCTGTAGTAAGTACTCCATGAAGAAGGCAGAAAATCTCTGTAAACAGAAGTAACAATAATTACAAAACGCTCGAACCACATACCGATATTCACAATGATACTCATGAAGAAGGTAACTGTGATATTCCTTCTTAATTTGCGGCTCCAGAACAACTGCGGAGAAACCACGTTACAGAACATCATCAGCCAGTAGCTCCAGCCATATGGACTGAACAGGTTGGCACGGTTCTCCTTAAATGCAAACCATTCGTATTGGTTTTGGCCGTACCAGGCGATGAACAACTCAGTTAAATAAGCACATCCCACAATACTACCCGTTAACACAATTACTTTATTCATGGCTTCGATGTGGCCAAGGGTAATATAATCCTGCAGGTTCAGTACTTTACGCACCACGATCATCAGCGTTTGCACCATGGCAAAACCCGAGAAGATGGCACCGGCCACAAAGTATGGCGGGAAGATCGTGGTATGCCAGCCCGGAACAACGGAAGTGGCAAAGTCGAAAGATACGATGGTGTGCACCGAAAGTACAAGCGGTGTACTTAAACCTGCCAGTACCAGCGATAATGACTCGTGGCGCTGCCAGTGTTTGGTGCTTCCTGTCCATCCGAAAGAGGCAACACCATAGAACATTTTACGGAATTTGGTTTTTGCACGATCCCTCACAGTTGCCAGGTCGGGCAGTAAACCTGAATACCAGAATAATAATGAAACGGTGAAATAGGTTGATATCGCAAATACGTCCCAAAGCAGCGGAGAGTTAAAGTTAACCCACAAAGGACCACGGGTATTTGGATAAGGTAATACAAAGAAAGCCATCCATACACGACCCATGTGCCAGATCGGGAATTGCCCTGCGCACATTACCGCAAAAATAGTCATCGCTTCAGCTGCACGGTTTACACCGGTTCTCCAGCCCTGGCGGAATAATAACAAGATCGCAGAGATCAGCGTACCGGCGTGACCAATACCTACCCACCATACGAAGTTGGTGATATCCCAGCCCCAGCCGATGGTTTTGTTCACGTTCCACTGGCCGATACCATAGGTAACCTCCCTGTAAACACTGTACACCCCAAATAATAACAGACCAACGCTGATATAAAAACCAATATACCATAAGCGGCTTGGTTTCATCTCAATGGGACGAATGATATCTTCCGTTACCTGGTGGTAATCTTTATTACCATCTACCAGCGGCTCCCTTAGTTGCGATTCGTATTTCAGTAATGACATATCTTATCTTGTTCTTTTAGCTGTAACCATTTATAAATCCAGCTTTTAAATTTATTTTATGTCGAATTGTTGAATGTTTGAATTTCGAATGGCTCCTGCTTACAAGAAATTTCACATTCGATTTTCGCAAATTCAATATTTAATTATGCGTGTGCTTTTTCTTCTTTCTTTTCTTTTCCTTCCTCAGCTTTTTCTTCCATCACTCCGATATGCCTGTCGGTATTACGCACTTTAGCCAGGTAACTTACATTAGGCAGCACGTGCAGTTGCTCCATCACATAGAAAGAACGATGCTTCTGATCCACATTCCTGATCTTGTAAACATCACTTTCCTTATCATTAACATTACCAAAGCTGATAGCATGTGTGGGGCAAGCCTGCATACAGGCCGTTTTTACATTACGAACCAGTGTCGGGTCCTGTTGTTTCTTGGCTTCCAGTTTGCTTTCCTGTAAACGCTGAACGCAGAATGAGCATTTTTCGATAACACCTCTTGAACGAACGGTAACATCGGGGTTCAGTACCATTCTTGTAAGGTCATCGTTCATTTGCAATACGCTTTCATCCATATAAGAGCCGATAAGCGGGTTTTGGTTATCCGGGAAGCTGTCAGCTCCTGTATAATCCAGCCAGTTAAAGCGGCGTACTTTATACGGACAGTTGTTGGCACAATACCTTGTACCAATACAACGGTTGTAAGTCATTTGATTCAAACCTTCGCTGCTGTGGTTGGTGGCAGCTACCGGGCAAACATTCTCGCAGGGAGCGTTATCGCAATGCTGGCAAAGCATCGGCTGGAAAACAACGTCCACATCTTCGTGGTTATCGCTGTTGAATGTGAAATAGCGGTCGATACGCAGCCAGTGCATTTCATGTGCACGCTGTACCTGCATTTTACCTACCACACTCACGTTATTTTCAGCTGTACAAGCCACCACGCAGGCGCTGCAACCGGTACAGGTATTCAGGTCAATGCTCATTCCCCATTTAATACCTGGTTTTTCAAAATCAGGATAAATGGTAGCATCCTTTACAAAATCCTTGCTTCCGTTTGCGGTAATATTCAGTAATTCTGTTTTGATCTCTTCTAAAAGCGCTTCAGGTTTTGTGCTGTAGGAAGCCAGGTTGGTTTCATAAATAACCGGGCGGCTTTCAGTAAAACCATGCACCTGTGTTTGTGCCAACGGATACGTGGTTCCTGTTTTTTCAACAGTGGCTACTGAACTATATGAATTGGTTCCGTTGAAGATAACCAGCGGATATACATTTTTACCGGCGCCGGTGGCAGACCTTCCGATATTTGTTTTGGTAGCATTCTTATCAGCACTTTCCCTTCCGTATCCTACTGCCAGAGCAATAGTTGCGGCATTCATACCGGGAAGAACAATTACAGGCAATTCAACCGACTTGCCGTTTACTGTAACCTTTACAACCGGTTTTTCCGGATGTACTTCGTAATCGCTTTGTTTGCCATGCTCCTGGTTCATTACATCCAGGTTTAGTAATGATTTGGCCATTGCAGGGCTGATCATAGCATAGTTGTCCCAGGTAACTTTTGATACCGGATCTGGTAATTCCTGCAACCATGGGTTGTTTGCCTGGCTGCCGTCGCCTACTGATACTTTTTGATAAAGCACCACTTCAACCGCACCGCCTTTTACTGCAGTGGCCGCAGCAACAGCTTCTGCTGTTTTTGCCCCATTGAACGATCCGGCTGCTACAGGCATGGTGGCTGGTTCTACAACGCCATCCTGCAGGGCTTTTTCCCATAGATCGGGACTGCCCAGTTTAGCGCTCCAATATGTTTTAAAATAAGTTTCGTAATCATTTACCATGCTGCCGGCGGCCGAACTCCATCTTATCAGGGAGGTTTGGAAGGCACGTGTTTTGAACAGCGGGTTGATGGTTGGCTGTAGTAAGCTGTAATATCCGGTTTTAGGTTCGGTATCGCCCCAGCTTTCCAGCCAGTGGTGCGATGGAATGATATATTTACACAGTTCGGTTGTTTCATCCATGGTTCCGTTGAAGGAAACAGAAACAACTTTTGCCAGTGCATCTTTAAATTTCTTGCTGTCGTTATAGGTATAAGCAGGGTTTACGCCGTGAATTAATACAGCACCGATTGTTCCGGCATTCATATCATCCACCAGTTTAACCATATCAGCATCCACACCATTCTTATAATTTGATGTGATGGCCCAGTTAATGGTGTTGCCATTTGCGCCGATGGCTGCATTGATGGCATTTACTATTACCTGGATATTTACATCATTGCTTCCGCAAACAACCAGTCCTGCACCTGCAGCTGCTTTTAGTTTTTCAGCAGCCAGCCTGATGCCTTCATTTAATTTTTTATCTGCCATTGAAGGGGCAGTGCCATTTACAGCGCCTAAAATGGCAGCTGCAACAGCACCGGTTTCAGATGGTTTGTGTGTATAACGGTCATCGGCATTGCTACCTGTAAGGCTCATCATACTCTCAAACTGGAAATGCCTGCTCAGCTCCGGTTTTTCACCGGTAACTTTTCTGTTCTTTCCGTATTGACTGCTGAACTCGGTCGGGCTTAACCAGGTTCCCAGGAAATCGGCGCCCAGGCTAACGATTACCTTTGCCTTATCAAAATGGTAAGAAGGGATCGCTCTTTTTCCATAGCAGGCCTCATTTGCCAGTAACATACCGCTGTAGCTTACAGCATCGTATTGTACGTGGCGGCTGCCGGGATATTTTGCTAAAAATTCGCCGATAATTGCTAAGGTGGAAGGAGAGTTTACTGTTGAAGTAAGAATAGCAACGGCTTTACCGTTAATTGCAGTTCCCACCATTTTATCAAATGCATCAAAGCTGGTAACTTCTTTAAACTCCTTACCATCTTTTTGCATGGGGTAGCGAAGACGGGTGTTATCGTACAGGTCGAGTACAGACGCCTGTGCCTGTGCATTGGTACCACCATTGGTGATGGTGGAAAGTTCGTTCCCTTCTATCTTGATAGGCCTTCCGTCTCTTTGTTTTACCACAACAGAAATAGTGTCGCCGCCATTTACGTAGGTAGATGCATAGTAATTAGCCACACCAGGCACCACACTCTGGGGTTTGTTTAAAAAAGGAACAGCTTTACGAACAGGCGTTTCGCAGCTGGCGGCAACGGCTGCGGCAGCGGTACTAAAACCCAGGTATTTAAGAAAATCCCTGCGTGGAGTTTTGGCGTCCAATATTCCTTTATCATCCAGGTCGGCTAAAGGAAGCAACTCTTCTTTAAACTCGTTTTGGGCAGATTCCTGAAAACTTGCTGTTTGATTCAGTTCGCCAAAACTTTGCCAGTACTTTTTCTTACTCATAGTTATTGTAATGTGCTAATGTGCTGATGTGCTAATATGCTAATTTTTAACCTTCTGCTAAATTCAAAAACCTTGTAATGCTCATTAGCAAATTATCGAATTAGCTAATCAGCTAATTATATTAATAGTGACATTTCTGACATTCGGTTCCACCGATCTTTTCAACCGTTACACTGTCCATTTTATGGTTCTTCAGGTCCTTGTGGAATTTCTCGTAAATGCTGTAATATTTATTGCCGGTTCCGTCTTCCTTATTGTAAAAGTCAACCTTGGTTTCGCGGTGGCAGTTAATACACCATCCCATGCTCAGGTCCTGGAACTGGTAAACCTCAGGCATTTGCTGAATATTACCATGACAGGTCTGGCATTGCTGCTTTCCAACTTTTACGTGCTGGCTGTGGTTAAAATAAACATGGTCAGGCAGGTTGTGGATCTTCACCCATTCAATTGGCCTTGCACCATCGGGTATACCATTATTATCCTTGTCTGCATTGTAAGTTTTAGTGGTTGGGTTCCAGCCTGCATATTCATACAGTTTCTGAATTTCGGCTGTACCATCAACGGATGTACCGTCTTCCCTTACCAGCTTATCCGGACCTTCGTACTTATTGATAGCTTTATGGCAGTTCATACAGGTATTAACCGATGGAATGCTTGCCTGCTTGCTGTCCTGTGCACCGCCGTGGCAGTACAGGCAACTGATCTGGTTGGTACCGGCATGCACCTGGTGAGAGTAGAATATCGGTTGTTTAGGCTGGTAGTTCTTCATACGGCCCATACCGATTGCCCCATTGATTGTATAGTATCCGCCGATGGCAAACAATACCAATATACCGGCCATCAGGTAAGTTTTGTTCCTGTAAAAAGGAACCGGCTCACCACGTAAAACACCTTCTTTTTCATCAGTTAACTTGCGCAGGTTGCTGTTAACCTGTAATAATATAAAAGCTACCAGTGCTAAAACCAGGGTTAGAATACCAAAAAGCAGTGAGTTGTCTGAAGCAGGGGCAGCGGAAGTAGTGCCGGGAGGAGGTGCATCAGTATAATCGTCCACATACTTTAATATAGCATCAATATCTTCTTTCTTAAGCTGGTTGCCAAATGCTGTCATTTGCACCTTGTTCCATTTGGCAAAAAGCGCTTTTGCGTAAGGTTCAGTTTCCCTTAAATCCGCGGAATTAGCAATCCACTTATAGATCCAGTCTCCTGCAGGCACCCTGTCCTTCCAGCCCTTTAATGCCGGCCCCGTAAAATCCTTATCAGGCTTATGGCAGCTGGCACAATTTGCCTTAAACAGCGCCGCACCATCAGCAGCCAGGGCCTGTATGTTAATTGACAATAAAACAACTAAAAAAATGCTTGTAAAGATTCTGTTAAAGATTTTTCTATAGCGACTCATACAGTTAATAACGGGGCTAATGTGGAAAAATATCCTGATTCGTGTGCAAAAATAAGGCAGGACACTGAGAATATATCAACATTTTAGGATTTTTTTTTTCCTTATCTAGCGTGGTTTTCAGCGGATTGTTTAAATTTTTACATAGTAATTGTCATGCATTTGTAACCTATTTATAGCAGATCGATTTTTTTCCTGTTCCGGCACCCAAATCACAATTTTTTAACCCACTTTTGCCGAATGTTAGATAAGCTTAAGCACAGATGGGGCGTAAATGGCATCAACCTGTTGTTAATCATCACAACTTTTGCGCTTGGCGGAAGCCTTTGCGGTTATGCAGGTCGTAAGATCCTGTTTTTTACTGGTTTGGATAAGGGTGCATTATGGATCATCCTGTATATATTATTGATAACAATATTATGGCCCTTTTGTGTGCTGCTTATTAGTATTCCCCTTGGGCAGTTCAAATTTTTCAGCAGGTATATCAGCCGGATTTGGGCCAAAATACGTGGCAAAAACCCCAAAACTGGTCAAAAAAACACCCAAATTGCCATTTTTGCCAGTGGTGCAGGCTCAAATGCCAGTCAGATAATAAATTATTTTAAATCTTCTGATTCTGTAAATATTGCCCTTATTGTTTGTAATAAACCCGGTGCCGGTGTAATTGATATAGCAGCAAAAGCCGGAATCCCTGTTTTATTGATAGAAAAAGAAAGATTTACTGCCGGCGACAACTACCTGCCCGAATTGAAGCAGCACCAGGTAAACTTTATAGTACTGGCCGGTTTTTTATGGAAGATGCCCCCGGGCCTGGTGCAGGCTTATCGCCAAAAGATCGTGAACATACACCCGGCGCTGCTGCCCAAATACGGAGGCAGGGGCATGTATGGTAACCATGTACATGAAGCCGTTATTGCGGCCGGCGAAAAACAAAGCGGCATCAGCATTCATTATGTTGATGAAATCTATGATCACGGGGCCATCATCTTTCAGGCCACCTGTGAGATAACTGCCGATGATACACCTGCCTCACTTGCTCAAAAAATACATGTGCTGGAACATGCCAACTACCCTGCTGTTATTGCAGGACTTATTAAAAAGTAAAATCGCAGTTAAAAGAGCCGGCCCCCCATTATTCTTAAAATTGTTCCTGTACTTTTACCCGCTCTAATTGTAATACCCTTGCGCCTGTTTTTAAAAATACATTTACTGCTGCTTCTTGGTATTGGCTCCGGAAGCGGGCTGCATGCCCAGTTAACAGTAAGCGGTACTGTATTTGACTCAGGCAGGAGAAATTATGTGCCGAATGTGCAGGTGCAAAGTACCGGCGGCAGTTCGACCCGTACCGATACAATGGGACATTATAAGATCTTGGTTAATGAGGGCGATTCCCTCACTTTCATTTACAAAAACAAACCAACCCAAAAATTTGCCGTTAAAGATATTGCCAGTCCCGGGCAATTCGATCTTTCATTGGGCATTACCGTAAAAGATGGCTTCCGCACATTAAAAGAAGTGATCGTTTTTGCCAAATCCTACCGGCAGGATTCTATAGAAAACCGGCAAACCTATGCTGATGTTTATAATTACCACAAGCCCACTATCCGCACCAGCATATCGCCGGGCGGCGCGGTTGGCGCCGATGTGGACGAGATCATCAATATGTTCCGCTTCAAAAGGAACAAACGCCTGAGAGCCTTCCAGGCCAGGCTGGAACAGCAGGAGCAGGACCACTATGTGGATTACCGATTCAACAAGAACTTTGTACACCGCATTACCGGCCTGCAGGGTATCGAACTGGACAGTTTTATGGTGCGCTACCGGCCCAGTTACCAATTTACCAGCATGGCTGATGAGGTTAGTTTCAATAAATATATACTTACTGCATCTTACGCATACAAGGCAGAATTGCTGAAGCAGCCACCCGTCAAAATTGCGGTAGAAAACAAAAATTAAAAAAAGAGAAGTATTTTCAGTCTTCAATTCTCTTTTATGGACCACCTGCATAATGAACTTAAAAAGGAATTCCAGCTGGAGCGGATGATCCTTTTCAGCGATGCTGTTTTTGCGATTGCCATTACCCTGCTGGTCATAGAATTGAAAGTGCCAGAAATAGAAAAGGCCGAACTTACCGAGGGTAAATTACTATCTGCCCTTGCACACATGATGCCCAAGTTCTTCGGCTTTATCATCAGCTTTATGTTCATCGGCATCTACTGGACGGTTCATCACCGCCTGTTTGGTTTTGTGGTCAATTATACCCCTAAGCTGTTAAGGCTTAACCTGCTGTTCTTATTTGCCGTGGCGCTGATGCCTTTCAGCACGGCATTTTACAGCGAATACCTGATGAAGCATGCAATTACCCCGGTGATCTTTTATACCTCCAATATCATCCTGCTTGGCTTTTTCAACCTGTTCATGTGGAGGCATATCGGTAACCCGGCCAACAAACTTTCGGAAGGCCTCAGTAAAGCCGACGCCGGGTACTTTTCATTCAGGGCTGTACTGGTCCCTGCCATGTTTACCCTGTTTGCTTTTATATACCTGGCCAATCCTTATATCGCATCGGCCATGCCCATGTTTGTGCCGCTGGTAATGCGGCTGGTGCAAAAAAACCACGAAAAGAAAAAAAAGACCATCATAACAGAAACAAACGAAACAACAGCTTAATTATGGAAGAAAACCAACTGACCCTGGGCATTGGCACCCGGCTGCAACACACCCAATACGGGCCCGGCGTGATCGTGGGCGTAAAATATGCCACCTACCTGATCTCCTTTATTCATCATGGCATCAAAGAGATTGATAAGACCGATAACAACCTGGATGAGATCATTGCAGAGAATGTGACTGCCGAAGTGGAAACCGTTTCTGCAGTGGAAAGATCTTTATTAAAAATACTGCGCCAATGGAGCGATGTTACAGAAATTGTTCCCCTGGGCGATAAATGGATTGGCGGAACCATGAGTTTACAGGCTGCAGACAAAACCTTAAAGCCAAAGGAAATTCCCATCGACGATTTCTTTCACAAGATCGTGATGCTGCGTGACAGGCTGCGGGTGCTGGAGCAAAACATCAACAGCCACAAATCACTGACCGACGAAGAGAAAGTAAACATACAGCAATACATCACCCGCTGCTATGGCTCACTCACCACATTCAATGTGTTGTTTAAAAATAAAGAGCAGTGGTTTGTGGGTGATAAGGGAAAGGGAGAGTAAACTACGGCAACGGCCCGCCTGATGGCATTAAGCTGCTGCATAAAACAACGAACATGAAAAAGATCCTGGTTGTTCTTTTATTGCCGCTGCAATTATTTGCCCAGCCCTTCCGGGCCACCGAAATTTCCCGCTGGAAAAAGCAGGCAGCCAATATCACCATCATCCGCGACAATTACGGCATCCCGCATGTATACGGCAAAACAGATGCTGATGCTGTTTTTGGTTTATTATACGCCCAGTGCCAGGATGATTTCCGCAGGGTGGAGATGAACTATATTGAAAAGCTCGGAAGGCTTTCGGAAGTGAATGGAGAAAAAGATCTGTACAACGACCTGCTCATCCGCCTGGTGATTGACGCTGCCGATGCTGTTAAAGATTACGAGAACGCCCAACCCTGGCTAAAGAAGATCTTAAACGCCTATGCCGATGGCATCAACTATTTTTTGTACAGCCATCCCAATATAAAACCGGCCTTGCTCACCCGCTTTCAACCCTGGTACCCATTGCTGTGGATAGATGGCAGCATTGGGGCAATCAGCACCGCCGGCATATCGGTTGATGAACTGAAGAACTTTTATTCGGGCAAAGAAGAACCGCTGGCAAAAAAGGAATTTGCAGAAGAAGACCCGACCGGATCCAATGGCTTTGCTTTTTCGCCCGGGATCACCGAAAGCGGCCATGCCATTTTATACATCAACCCGCATGTAACATTCTATTTCCGGCCGGAGGTACACATGGTCAGCGAAGAAGGTTTGAATGTGTATGGCGCTGTTACCTGGGGGCAGCCTTTCATTTACCAGGGCTTTAATGAACACTGCGGCTGGATGCACACTTCCAGCCAGGCAGATATATCAGACGCTTATATTGAAAAACTCAGCAAACAAAACAACCAATGGTTTTATGAGTACGACGGAAAGCTGAAGCCACTGATCCAAAAAAAGATAAGCATACATGTTATGACGGCTGATGGGGGCCTTGAAACAAAGACCTTCAATACCTTGTTTACACAGCACGGCCCGGTTATGGCAAAACGAAACGGGCAATATATCAGCCTGCGCCACAATAACCGGGATACAAAGGGTTTCATGCAAAGCTGGCTGCGTACCAAAGCAAAAAGCTTTGCCGACTTTAAGAAAACGATGGACATGGGCGCCAACCCCAGCAACAACACCGTGTATGCAGATGCGGAAGGAAATATTGCTTACTGGCACGGCAATTTTTTACCCCGGCGGGATGCTGGATATGACTGGAGCAAACCGGTTGACGGAAGCACTTCTGCAACGGAATGGAAAGGATATCACACAGTGGATGAAAGCGTGCATATATACAACCCGCCCAATGGCTGGCTGCAAAATTGCAATTCCACCCCTTTTACTGCAGCCGGGGCATACAGTCCGAAGAAAACCGATTATGCAGCTTACCTGGCCCCCGATGGTGAAAACTTCCGTGGCATCAATGCAGTAAGGGTGTTGGCCGAAGAAAAGAAATATGATCTTGACAAGGTAATAAAAGCCGGGTACGATACCCGTTTATCTGCTTTTGAAATGTTGATTCCGGCATTGCTGCAGGTTTATCAAACCCGGGTTTTAACAAGCGATACTGTTTATGCAGATCTGAAAGAAGTAATGGATGTTTTAAAGAACTGGGATTACCGTTGTGGTGAAAATTCTGTTGCAACAACATTGGCTGTTTGCTGGGGCGATAAAATTTCACCTTCCATCAACTGGCTAAAAGGTATAGATGACCAGGTTGAAAAAACAAAACGCTTTGCTGCCAATGCCACTGTTGAAAATATGATACTGCCACTGCTGGCTGTTATTAAAGAACTGCAAAAGAATTTTGGTAAATGGCAAGTGCCCTGGGGAGAGATCAACCGTTTTCAGCGCATTTCAAACGGTATCGATTATTCCTTCGATGATAACAAGCCAAGCCTTCCGGTGGCCTTTGCTTCTTCCGCCTGGGGCATGCTGCCTTCCTATACCAGTCAGAGTTTTGCCGGGTCTAAAAAAAGATATGGTATTAATGGTAATAGTTTTGTTTGTGCAGTTGAATTTGGCAAGCGTATAAAAGCAAGATCCCTGCTGGCTGGCGGGGAAAGCGGCGACCCCGGTTCCCAACACTTTTTTGACCAGGGGCTGATGTACAGCAAGGGTCAATTTAAAGAGGTGCTTTTTTATAAAGAAGATGTGCTGAAACAGGCAGCTCAGATTTATAAGCCCGGAGAAAAATAGGTTCTGCGTTTATTATTATCCTATACGATCCTTCCCTTTTTACCCTGGTACATCTCCCCTTTTGGCAGGCCTGCTTACCGTTAAGGCAGGAACGCCTACCTTTTCCATAGGCACGCCTACCCCTACAGGTAGGAACGCCTACCTTTTCCATAGGCATGCCTACCCCTATAGATAGGAACGCCTACCTTTTTCATAGGCACGCCTACCTTTTCCATAGGCATGCCTACCCCTACAGGTAGGAACGCCTACCTTTTTCATAGGCACGCCTACCCCTGCAGGTAGGCGCACCTGCCCCTCCGGGAGGCAGGCCTGCATAAACCAACTCTTTTCTATAAATTGTATCACAATCAACTGCTGCCATGCCTAAAATTTTCAAAAGCCTTTATTTCCAGGTTATCATTGCCATTTGTGTGGGCATTTTAACCGGCCATTTTTATCCCTCATTTGCAGTTGGGTTAAAACCCCTGGGCGATGGCTTCATCAAGCTGATAAAAATGATGATTGCGCCCATTATCTTTTGCACCATCGTAACGGGTATTGCGGGTATGCAGAGCACTAAAAAAGTGGGCCGTGTTGGGCTAAAAGCCATCCTGTACTTTGAAGTGGTAACCACACTGGCCCTGGTCATCGGGCTTATTGTAATTAATGTATTAAAACCGGGCGTGGGTATGAACATCGACCCGGCATCTTTGGATACCAAATCGGTGGAAAGTTTTATTACCGAAGGCAAAAGCCAGTCGGTTACCGATTTCCTCCTGCACATCATACCGGAAAATATCGTGAATGCATTTTCTACCGGCAGCATTTTGCAGGTGCTGTTCTTTGCTGTTTTGCTTGGCTTCGCCCTTTCTAAAATTGGTGAAAAAGCAGCGCCTTTGTTAAAAGGTATCCAATCGCTGGAAGACGGTCTTTTTACTATCATCAAAATGATCATGAAGCTGGCACCCATCGGTGCATTGGGAGCCATGGCTTTTACCATTGGCAAATATGGTGTGGGTTCGCTGGCGCAACTGGGCCAGCTGATGGGATCGTTTTATATTACCTGCCTCATTTTTATTGTGCTGGTATTGGGTGCTGTGTTAAAAATAACCGGCTTCAATATTTTTCGCTTACTGGGGTACATCAAAGAGGAGCTGCTCATTGTACTGGGCACCTCATCATCCGAATCGGCCCTGCCCGGACTGATGGACAAACTGGAAAGAGCAGGCTGCAGCGAACCCGTGGTGGGCCTGGTGGTGCCAACCGGTTACTCCTTCAACCTCGATGGTACTTCCATCTATCTTACCATGGCAGCAGTCTTTTTAGCACAGGCCACCAACACGCCGCTCGACATCGGGCATCAAATAACCTTACTGCTTGTTTTACTGCTTACATCAAAAGGTGCAGCAGGTGTTACGGGCAGTGGCTTCATCGTTTTAGCTGCCACCCTGCCCACCGTGGGGCATATTCCGCTTGCAGCCATAGCGCTGATCTTTGGTATCGATAAATTCATGAGCGAAGGAAGGGCCCTTACCAATATCATTGGTAATGCAGTGGCTACCGTGGTAGTTGCCAAATGGGAAAAAGAGATCGATATGGAAAAAGCAAAGGAGCTGATAGGGTGATGGTTAGTTACCCTTTTGCTCAGCAATACTGCGTTGTATAAATGCTTCCACCGAAGTTCCGTCATTCATACACTCCATATGCGCCAGCTCCATCATTTCTATATCATCGGGTAAGCTAAGGCCGTTTTGTGCATATGCTTTTTTTACTTCTGCATACCAATCATCGAAAGACATTTCTTTGAACATGATCTTTATTTTTTTGAGGTGAATGGATTACCAGCCGCCACCACCGCCACCACCACCGCCGCCGCCGCTGCTGCCACCGCCAAAGGAAGAGCCGCCACCCGATGAACTGGAAGGGGGTGTGCTGGCCGATGAAATGGCACCGCTGAACGAGGATGCAAAAGAACTGCTGAAACCACTGCTGTCGCGGTACATGCTTTGCGAAAATGCATAGGTGCTTTGCACCGGTTCACCGGCACTGGCTGTATCGATGATGGCTTCAAATTTTTTGCCCCATTCAATTTCACAATCCAGTGCCATGGCAAAGGGTAAATATTTTTCATAAAGCTCCAGCGATTTTTCAGGCGGGCTCATCATATCAAAACGCTTTTCATCGGCAGTTGCCAGGAACATGCGGAACCCTTCAATCCTGTCGGCCAGTTTGCGCCCTTCGGGGCTGTACGCTGCCAGCAGCCGGTCAAACACCCTGAATACGATCGTGCAAAGAACAATACCGCCGATATAATAAACGATCTGCCAGTAGTTGGATAAGTTAAGCGCTTTAAATAGGTCAATCACGCCCCAGATGCCCGCAGCCATGCAAATCAACCAGGGTAATACCGTGTAGGAATTATTCAGTGCAAAAAAACCTTTATAGCCTTTCTTTACAGCGCCGTCTTTGTTTTTATACTTGTCTTCGCAATATTTCCTTACTGTTTTATTCAGGTCTGCCAGGCTGCTGTTGTATTTTCCGCTTTCTATCGTGCTGCCAACAAGGTCTTCCACATCGCTTTCAAATGTTTCGTAATTGCTTACCGGTTTCTTTTCGGCCTTATCACTGCTGCGTATCACATATTCATTATGTTTGAAGATCAATCCGTCCCTTTGCACATCAATCTTAATTTTATGCCGCACGGCAGCATCCACCATGGTGGCCGCAGTAAGTTTGTTGCTGAATTTTTGGGTGTAGATATAGCCAATGGCAGCCGGGCCAAAACCTGCCGGTGGCTCAAACAGGGGATAGATGGTTCCTTTCTCCGGGTCGCGGCCATACTTCAGCCAGAAAAGAAAACAAACAATAGCAGCAAATAAAGCAGCCAGGGGTAAGAAGAAAACAGCCTTGTTGTTCCACACATAATATTTGAAGGTTTGCCAGGGCGTGGGATTGTTCTCTACGAAACCCTTTGGCCAGGAAACAGCAATGGTTAATCCCTGGTATGGTTTGAAAGGTTTTGCAGACCTGAAAACAATGGCCACGCTGTCGCCGATCGTGCTTTGGGTCATATTGCAATCAGCTGCGCTGTCTCCCTGAGCGCCAGTATAGCATTTGCCCGATAAGAAGGAAGCACCCTTGGGCAGTATCACGGTACAACTGGCGGCATCTATTCTGAACGACCAGCCATTACCCGTAACATTCCAATACAGTTCATCAAAATCCTTCAGTGATTTTAACTGGTGGTCCGTTTCATAGGTTATGCTGTAGGTATAATCGCCATTTTCCAGGAAAATATCTTTGCTGCCGGTGTACAGTAAAATGCCGTTCTCATGGTTTTCGGTATGATAGTTCTCCTGCCTTCCGTCCCGCAATACTTCCTTTAGTTTAAAAGTAGTATTCTGAAAAAGTTTGTACTTATTGATATAGTAAAGCGGAAAAGCCCTTACGATGCCCCGTTTAATTTCATTGTTACCTGTTTCGTCTGCTGCCTCTTCATTATTGGCATATACCGAATTGGGCTCTCCATTACCGTTATGTACGCTTATTACTTCCTGCACCAGCAGTTTACCATCTTTACCAATTCGTACCGTACTGTTGAAACTGGTTATCCTATCGCTGTTGTTTACATCTGCATATTTTGCCAATGCTTTGCTGCCGGTAAAAGCAGCTTGCACCTGCTGCTGCAGGGCTTCAGTATAAAGCCGTTTGATGTTGTAAAATGCAGGCAGTTTTTTATCTGCGGGTGGTTTTATTTTTTGCTCGTTCTCCAGCCTGCTGAAAGCCAGGGTGATGCCCCGGCTGCTTACATTCAGCAGCATGGTCTTAATGGCGGGGTATGCCTGCTCTATCATGGAAGAGGGAATATTCCTTTGCTGTAAAAAAGCAGTGGCTTCATCCCGCAGCAGAGAATCCACTTCGGCATCGGTCAGATAAAATTCGCTGGTACGGGTAAAATAGTAGGAAGGTATTTTTGTTTTTTGCGCATGGGCAAAAATGCTGCTGGTTATAAAAGCAATGATGATAAAAGCTTTCCGCATACAATTTTGTTTGATGAAAAAACCGGAACAGCTAGGGGCTGAGATGATCAGAATTTTACTGAAGGAACTGTTTTAGCCTGGGCATCCTCGGCAAAGAAAACGGCTGGCTTAAAACCAAAACTGTTGGCAATGATATTCTTGGGGAACACAGCCAGGCTTTGGTTGTATTCACGCACAGTTCCATTGTAATACCGGCGGGCATCATTTATCTTTTCTTCCAATTGCGATAATTGCCCCATCAGCTGTTGAAAGTTTTCATTCGCTTTCAGTTCGGGATAACTTTCTGTAATGGACAGCATATTCATCAGCGCCTGCTTAAGGCCGCCTGATGCGGCGTTCTGCTCTTCCATGCTGGTTGCGCCGGCGCTTTGGTTGCGCCATTTGGTCACTTCTATCAGGGTTTGGTTCTCGTGCCCGGCATAACCTTTTACAGTTTCCACCAGGTTTGGTATCAGGTCGTTCCTTTGCTGCAAACAGGTGCCAACTCCGCTGGCGCCTTCCTGTGTAAGTATACGCTCTTTGGTAAGTTCATTATATATTTTGATGAATCCTGCTATCATGATTAATAATCCGGCTCCTAAAGCGATAAGCAGTATGGCAGTTACAGACATGGGGGTGAAGTTTTGGTTAAAAGAAGATTTCTATGTGAATATAGATTTTCTTTTGCAAAAAATCAGGCTAAAAATTTATCCTGGCCGAGAGGTTGAGCACCCTGCCATCAACAGGCGCCCATAGCTGCCTGAAATATGGATTCGACAGCAGTCCGTAAACAATATTCTCTTTTTTTGTTTGGCGGTAATCGAAAAGATTTTCGCAGTTTAGCACCAGGGCCACATTTTTTATGTCATATCTAACCATGGCTGCTGCAAATAGATAACCTGGCGTGGTGCTGTTATCGTCTAAATATTGCCTGCCTGTATAAGACGCTTCAATGCCCGCCCTGAACTTCTTTGCAAACTCATAAGCGATCACGGAAGCAAATTTATTCCTGGCACTCAAACTCACATTGGGGTGCACATCATCATACAATTGCCTGGAGTACGTATAGGTATATCCCAGGTATATCTCCAGGTCAGCATGGGTGGCTGCAATATAGGTCTCAAACCCTTTTGTGCTCAGCGGTCTCGCTGCATTGTAAAAGCGAATGACCCCGCCTGCTGCTGTTGTATCAACTACCGGTTTATGGATATCCGTAAGATAGAACATCTGGTTAATGGTGAGGTGCCAGCCGCTGACCGCTTTCTTAAAGTTAATATCCCAGTTAATGCCGGTCGATCTTTCGGCTTTTAAATTGTTATTGGGCACTATACCGGGGTAATTCCTTTCATCAGCATCAGTTACAAAGGGTGAGGGTGTTTTGTATCCGAGCCCACCACCCAGCCTTGTGGTAAAAGCCGGGCTTATCCTGTACAGCAGCGATAACCTGGGCAGCACAAAATTTCCATACACATTATGATGATCGAAACGAAGGCCCGCTTCGGCAATGAATTTTCCGGTGATCTTCCAGTCGTCCTGCACAAACAAACCAACAGTGCTGTGATTGTAGTTATTGAATTGCGTGGAATCCGGTAATTTCTTTTTGAAATCTTCGCCGCTGAAATTCATACCGGCAACAATATTGTGTTTTGGCAGTTTTTTAAAATAGCTGATCTCCGAAAAATAAGAAAGCTGGTTTGCCTTCATACCAAACACATTGGTGCTGATATGCCTGTTAAAGAAACTGGCAGTTCCTTTTACGGTAAGTACATCAGTCTTATTCAGTTTGTTTTCCCAGCTGGCATCGGCGGTATTGCGCAGCGATTTGTTTTGAATATAGAACTGGTGCATATTGTCTTTTGTATGGTGCAGCACCTGCATATCGCCGCCGTTCCTGTCTTCATACGTAAGGTTATAGCCAACCGTAACAGTTTGCCGTTGATTGGGGTAAATAAATATGCGTGGGTGAAAAAATACTGTTTTCAGATCAGGCACATCACTGAATCCATCTTTATTCACATCAACCGCACGCTGGTAAGTGCCTCCGCCAAATAAAGTAAACCCTGCTTTTTTATTGCGGCCGCTCAGGTACAGGTTAAGGTTGCTTTCTTTTAAAGTAGATTGATTGAGGGTGATACTTTTTTCGGGGCTGTTTATTTTTGGGGACCCGGATACCAGGTTCAGCAGCCCGGCAATGGCACCGCCGCCGTATAAAGTAGAGCTGGACCCTTTGATTATTTCTATCTGCTTCAGGTCGAGCGGCGGAATTTGAAGGATGCTGAAGCTTCCGCTGTAACCACCAAACAGCGGCATCCCATCCCTCAGTATCTGTGAATATCTGCCAGGCAAACCCTGTATCCTGGCATCGGCATTACCGGTTGCAGCATTGGTTTGCTGAATTTGAATGCCTGCAATATCACCCAGCAGGCTGGCTATATTACCGGGTTTTATTCCATTCTCTTCGCCCACTTCCTCGCTGCCCAGCACCTCCACTTTAGTTGGCAGGTCCTCAATGCGGCTGTTGGTGCGGCTGGATGTAACGATAACTTCGTCCTCGGTTTTAGCAGCCCCTTTTTGCAAATAGATCACCGGCACAGTATCGCCCTGCGGAATAAAGAATGTGACTGTTTGACCGGTATAGCCTATTAAGGTAAACTCTATACTTATTTTACCTGAAGGGAGGTTTGTAAAAACGATATTGCCTTTTTCGTCTGAAGCTGCAGCTTTTGTGCTGTTGATGATTTTGGCGGTAGCGCCGGCGAGCGGTTCGTTATTTGCCGCATCTTTCACAAAGCAGTTGAAATGATTTTGTGCAAAACCATTGACGGCCATCCACATAAAGCCGATGCATATTAATAATGATCTCATGTAACAACTACTTTATCCGTACCAATTTTGGGGCGGTAAAGTTAGTTTTGTTGATCAGGCCATGTTGTTAATTAAATGCGATTAATAGCTGAGCAGTTTTTGAACTGTTTCATCCAGCCTGCTGTAGGCCATGAAATTTTTCTCCAGGTCAATATTAAATGGTATCGGCGTATCAAGGCTTGCACAGCGCATTACCGGGGCATCCAGTTTATCAAAACAATGTTCGGCTATCCAGGCAGCAATTTCGCCACCAATGCCGCCAACCAGTGTGTCTTCGTGCAACAATAAAACTTTGCCGGTTGCGGCAACAGATTTTGTAATAGCATCATAATCCAGCGGAAGCAGGGTACGCAGGTCTGTAATGTGTACAGAAATGTCAGCATGGTTCTTTGCATAATCCATAGCCCAGTGCACACCGGCACCATAGGTAATTATGCTGATATCGTCGCCTTCCTGCACCAGTCTTGCCTTACCTATTTCAACCTCATAATATTCCTCCGGCACCAAACCGCTTACGCTGCGGTACAAGGCTTTGTGTTCAAAAAACAGGACCGGGTTTGGATCGTTGATGGCGGCAATCAATAAACCCTTTGCATCGGCAGGTGTGCTTGGATAAACCACTTTCAATCCCGGTGTATGAACAAACCAGGCTTCGTTACTTTGGCTATGAAAAGGCCCGGCTCCCACACCACCGCCTGTTGGCATGCGAATGACCACATCTGCATTTTGCCCCCAGCGGTAATATATTTTAGCCAGGTTATTGATGATCTGGTTAAAGCCTACGGTAACAAAATCGGCAAACTGCATTTCCATCATGCCCTTATACCCCTCCAGGCTTAAGCCCAGCGCAGCGCCCACCACAGCGCTTTCGCAAATGGGTGTATTGCGTATCCTTTCCCTGCCAAACTCCTGCACAAATCCTTCGGTAATTTTAAAAGCCCCTCCATACTCGGCAATGTCCTGCCCCATAAGGATGAGGTTGGGATGTTTGACCATGCTTTGGTGAAGGCCTTCTTTTATGCCATCGATGAATCTTTTCTCAACACCGGTTGTTGGTTGTCCGTTATCCGTTGTCAGTTGACCGTATGGCGCATATACATCACACAGCTCTTCTTCCGCATCCGGTAAAAGTGGTTGTGCATTGTAGGCAATACTTAATTCTGTTTCGATGTATGTCTTCGTTTCGGCTTTTATCGCCTCAATTTTTTCAGCAGTTAAAACATTTTCTGCAATGAGGTATTGTTCATAATTACTCACCGGGTCTTTTTTGCCCCAGGTTTCAAATAATTCCGGTGGCACATATTTTACACCGCTTGCTTCCTCGTGGCCACGCATACGGAAGGTCATGCATTCTATCAAATAGGGCTTTTGATTTTTGATGCAATATTCACGAACACCTTTGATGGTATCGTACACAGCCAATATATTATTTCCGTCTATCTGCACTCCTTCCATACCATAACCGGCAGCTTTATCAACCAGGTTTGTACAGCGGTATTGTTCGCTGGTGGGTGTACTTAGTCCGTACCCGTTGTTCTCAATAATAAAGATCACCGGCAGGTCCCAAACCGCAGCAATATTCATCGCTTCATGAAAATCGCCTTCACTGGTTCCCCCGTCGCCGGTAAATGCCAGCGATGCTTTTTCACTGCCACTTAATTTATAGGCCAGCGCCACACCATCTGCAATGGCCATCTGCGGGCCCAGGTGGCTTATCATGCCGCAAATATGGTTTTCTTTGGAGCCAAAGTGAAAGCTCCGCTCTCTTCCCTTGCTGTATCCTTCTTTATTACCCTGCCACTGCATGAACAATTTGCTGAGCGGCATTTTGCGTGAAGTAAACACACCCAGGTTACGGTGCAGGGGCATGATCCACTCATCGGGCTGCATGGCCATAGTGGCGCCAACGGCAATGGCTTCCTGGCCAATACCACTGAACCACTTGCTTATTTTACCCTGCCGCAGCAGCACCAGCATTTTCTCTTCGATCATACGGGGCAATAAGATGCTTTTGTAGAGGGAAACCAGTTCACTGTCGGATAGATTCTTTCTGTGGAATTGCATACTTCTTTTTTGGATGTACAAAAGTAACTGAAGTTCCACAACAAAACCGGGTGAAAATGGCTTTTGACTTGGTGGGCATTTTCTTTGATTTTTCTTTAACAGGCAAACTTTGTGAAAAGCCTGGTAAGGCTGCATCTTAGTGCTGTACTTCAAAACCATCACTAAAACCAACTATCATGAAACAAAGGATTCTTTTACCCATAACTGTTGCTGTCCTTTTTACCGGGTTCGTGCTCAGTTCCTTCGTATCCCCTTCTGTTAAGAACAAACCAATACCCCCGGCAGACCCAAAAATACAGGTTGCCATTTTGCTGGATGTAAGCGGCAGCATGGACGGGCTGATAGAACAGGCCAAGGCCCAGCTCTGGAACATGGTGAATACCCTGGGTAAGGCCAAATGCGACGGGAGCGTAACACCCAAAATTGAAATTGCTTTGTATGAATATGGCCGCAGTACTAACGACATAAAAGCGGGCTATGTAAAACAGATCAATGGCTTTATAAACGATATGGACTCATTATCAGAGAATCTTTTCAGTTTAAGGACCAATGGTGGCGATGAGTATTGCGGCCAGGTAATATTCACTTCTTTGCAGCAACTGCAGTGGGACCCTTCCCCGGAAAATTACAAAGTGATATTTATTGCCGGTAATGAGGATTTTTTGCAGGGCAGCCTGCATTATACAAAGGCCTGCACCGAAGCAAAGAACAGGGGTGTGATCGTAAACACCATTTATTGCGGCGAAAGGATGCAGGGCATCCGGGAGCACTGGAACCTGGCCGGAGAATGTGGTAACGGCAGTTTTACCAATATCAACCAAAATGCAAAAGATGAGGACATTCCTACCCCGTATGACAGTTTGCTCATAACGCTTAACGGCTCTTTGAATAAAACGTATGTAACCTATGGTTATGCAGCAGCAAGCTATTCTGCCAAGCAGGTAGCCATGGATAAAAAAAATGCAGAAGCAAGTAAAAAGCAACAGATTGCCCGGATAAAGACCAAGGCAAATGCCAAAGTATATGATAATTCAAAATGGGACCTGGTGGATGCTAATTCGAAAGGCTTCCTGGATGTGGCCATTGCAGACAGGGATGGATTACCTGACAGTTTAAAGAACAAAACAAAAGAAGAGATAAAAGTTATTGTGGAAGAAAAAACCAAACAGCGGGCAGCCGTGAACCAGCAAATTGTTGAGCTTACCAGCAAACGTGATGCTTTCATTGCAGAAGAAAGAAAAAAGCAGGCCGTCACCAAACAGGAGAATACATTAGAGACCGAAGTGGAAAAAATTATTAAAGAGCAGGTACAGCGTTATAAAATGAAGATCGATTAAAAGAAATATTTCCCTGAAAACTTAAAATGGGCTGGTGGTTTGCCGGCCCTTTTTTATTGCTGTGCCTGTTGATCCTCCTGGTTTGGAAAAGCCCTTTTATGCACCAGCGAGTTAAAGAAAGACAGCACGGCGCCAAACAACAGCGCATGCCAGAAACTATCCACTTTAAAGCCATGTACAAAATAGGCGTCCAGTAAAATAATACCGGCATTAATTACAAAGAGAAAAAGGCCCAGGGTCAATATAGTTGCGGGCAGGGTGAGTATAATAAGCAATGGTTTCACAATAGCATCCAGCAAAGACAACACAATGGCCACCACCACAGCCGTACCAAAATCCTTGATGGTGATACCGGGCAATATCATTTCCAGGATGAACACATTTACCGAACAAACCAATACTTTAAAAAACCATTTTTGCATACTTTAAATTACAACTAATTCGTAAAAATCTGCAGGATTCAAATACTTTTTCGCCAGCTCCCGCAGTTCCTCTGCCGAAATATTTTTTATGGTTTCTATGGAACGGTAGAAATAATTTTCATCCAGGTTATTGAGTATTAAATTTTTCCAGCGGCCCATGATCTGGAAGGGGCCATCCAGGTCGCCCAGGATGGTTCCAATTAAATAATTTCGCACCAGCAGCAGCTCTTCTTCATCCACCAGGTCGTCCCGCAGCAGCTTCATTTCTTTGTATACCTCTTCAATGGCCGCTTCACATACATCCTTGCCAGCTTCTGTGCTGATCATCCAGGCTGTGGAATGAATATGGTTTTGAATATAGCTATGAATGCCGTAGGTGTAGCCTTTGTCTTCCCTGATATTACTCATTAGTCTTGACCCAAAAAAACCTCCGAATAAAGTATTGAGCACCGACACTTTCATAAAATCGGGATCGTGGCGGTTGGGGAAGGGCCTGGCAATACGGATAGCCCCCTGAACACCATCTGCATCATTTTGTATGCGGTATTTTCTTTCGGCTGCAGGCACCTGTGCAATGCCGGAAAGATTGCCAGTAAAAGCTCCGATGGGCAGGTTGCCAAAGGCATTATTCAGCTGGACTTCAATATTTGCAGGTAGCTTACCACTCACAAAAATGATACACTGCCCGTTCAGGTAATATTGTTTGTAAAAATCTTTCAGCAGCTGGTTGTTCAGCGCATCCAGGTCTTCGGGGTCCGTATATTTACCATAAGGGTGTTGTTCGCCATAGAGGTAGGCATCAATAAACCTGTTGGCTACAAAATCGCATTTTTTCAGGTTTACTTTAATGCGCTGCTTTGAATTTTGCTTATAGATGTCGAGCTCCTGTTCAGTAAAGACCGAGTCCGTGATCATCTCCCTTACAACAGGTAAAATGGCAGGCAGGTGTTTGCTCAGGGACGAAAGAGAGATTACAGACGTTTCATTATAACAGGAGCGGCTGCAATAAGCCCCGTAATATTCAAACTCTTCATTTATCTCAAAAGCTGTTTTTTGGGAAGTACCGTTCTTCAACAGATAATTGGTGGCTGCCGCAACAGATTTTTGTTGTTCAAACCAGTTGCCTGCATAAAATATCAGCTCTGCCTGCAGCACTTCTTCCGCACCGGCATCAATGGCATACACAGGCACGC
The DNA here is from genome assembly GCA_044226725.1 of Ferruginibacter sp. Lineage (GTDB taxonomy): Bacteria > Bacteroidota > Bacteroidia > Chitinophagales > Chitinophagaceae > Ferruginibacter. The sequence goes on from JBGAGM010000007.1 coordinate 195,751, forward strand.
CATTATCCAAATTGAACTTTTGATATGGCTTAAGCTGCAGGTCAAATTCAACAGCATCTTTTATTGGAGGTGGTTCGTTTCTATTTAACATTGGCTTTTTTGAGCGTTTTCTTTTTTGAGAAAAACTTTGAATACATATTATAGAATGCAAAGGGCAAAACGCCCCAGACAGATATTTCAACGGAAATAAATGACAAGATCAGCACCAGCGTAAAGCTTACTGCCATAGCAACCAACCGCATTTCAAAATTCTTTTTTTCTTCTTCTTCCATCGGGTAAGAAAATTCAGTGTGCTTTTTCATGACCAGCCAATAGAAGTAATACATCGACACTCCGGCGAGTATGTTATTTAAGATCGTTAACCGGAACGGTATAATGATTGCTTCATTGCCCGCATGGCTGCCCTCGTAAAAAAAGGCAGTGGTGAACGGAAAAAAAATAATGGGAAACAGGGTGAACATATTTGCCAGCACAACCCTGCGGTTGTAATTGTGTATGTGTTTAAACAAAGAATGGTGCCGCATCCAGTAAGTGATGATAAGCATAAAGCTGAATACCACAGCGCCAAACAGATATTTCATTTCAACCACCCGGCGCCAGATCACAGCAGCGCTATCTCCATTTTCAATATGCGGCGGCCTGAATTCGATCACAAGCAGGGTTAGCGCAATGGCATACACAGCATCGCTGAAAAAAGCAATCCGCTCCACCTGAAAATCCTGTTTGGGGTGTTTTTCGGTAACCTGGTGATTTTTTGAACTCATGTTTAGTTTGCGAAATAATATAAGGTATTGCAGTTACTGTCTTCAAAGATGATTTTACTTTCCTCCTGTATTTGCTCAGCGGTAACAGTACGGTATCTTTCCAGTTCCTTGTTAATAAGGTCTGCATCGCCCAGCAACTCATACATAGCTAGGCTGGCAGCACGGTTGGTGATGGTCATGTCTTCAAAAGCCATCATGCTTTCCGTCTTGTTCTTTACTTTATCCAGTTCCCGCTGGCTGATGCCGTCCTGCTGCAGTTTTTTCAGCTCTTCATTAACAGCTGCTTCGGCATCCTCCATCTTTACCCCTTTCACCAATTTGCCCTCAATGGTAAGCAAGCCTGCATCGGTGCTGCCCATATGATAGCACTCAATATTGCTGAATAATTGCTTTTCTTTTACCAGTACCTGGAACAACCGGGACGAGCCGCCCCCGCTAAGCACTTCAGTGATCAGGTCGGCTGTGTAATAACGCATGTCGGTACGGGGGTAAATATGCCAGCATTTGTACAACGCATCCAGCGGTACATTGGCTTTAACCGTTGCCGCTCTGGCTTCCGTTTGTTTGGGTTCCGGGGGCAGGTTGCGTACGTATTTTTCTCCTGCGGGTATGGGTGCAAACCATTTTTCGGAAAGACGTTTTACCTCTTCCACAGTAACATTACCCGCCACCACCAACACTGCATTACTCGGATTATAATGTTTGCTGAAAAAGTTCTTTACATCTTCCAGGGTGGCATTTTCAATGTGACTCAGTTCGGCACCAATCGTCATCCATTTATAAGGATGGGTTGTATAAGCCAGCGCCCTCATTTTATGCCACACGTCTCCGTAAGGTTTGTTGATATAGTGTTCTTTGAATTCCTCGCAAACAACCTTTCGCTGCACTTCCAGGCTTTTTTTACTAAATGCAAGCGATAACATGCGGTCGCTTTCCAGCCAAAATGCTGTTTCCAGGTTTTGGGCGGGCAACTGGCAATAATAGTTGGTAAGGTCGTTAGTGGTAAAGGCATTGTTATCACCACCGGCCAGCTGCAGCGGTTCATCGTAAGACGGGATATTAATGCTTCCGCCAAACATCAGGTGTTCAAATAAATGGGCAAACCCCGTTTTGGCCGGATCTTCGTCACGGGCGCCCACATCATATATTACGTTTACCACAGCCATCGGGGTACTTGCATCCTGGTGTACCAAAACTTTCAGACCGTTGGCCAATTCAAACTTTTCAAATTTGATCATGTGCAAATGTACGGAGCAGAACACATCCTGCAACAAGTTTAACGGATGCTTATTGTATTAATGGTAAGTTCTTTTAAGATGCCGTCCCTTCTTATCAAAATGGGTATGGCTTCGTAAGGCCTTTGCAATATGGCTTTGTAAACCTGCATGTTAAGGGTAAAGTTCTTGTTTACCGCCAGTATCTCATCTCCTTCTTTAAAATGTGCTTTATCTGCCGGAGATCCCTGGATCACGTCTTCCACCATTATTTTCCCATTCACATGGTAAATGCCCAGGCCGGTGTAGGCATAATCAAAGTCTTCATTAAAATGGCTGTTGGGTAATAAATGTATCTCGTGGTTTGGGTAATTGAACACCATGTTGAACCTGCGCAAAAGGTCGTTGCCCAAAAGTCCGCCGGTAAATGGATAAGCAGTCACATTATAGTCGTCCTTATACAAATAAGTGGGCACCGATCTGAAGCGGTAAGGACCAACCTTTACTTCTTTGATGAGGGTAAGCCTCATCTGGAGTTTTCCGCCCATACCTTCTGCCTGGGTAATTACGGGCCTTCTTCTTGCCAGTAATATTCCGCTGTCTTTTGCAAACTGTTCGCTCATCAGCAAACACAATCCGGCACCAGTGTCAAAATAAAAGTTAAATCCCATTTTCCTTTTGTCCTTTATCTGAAGCCATTGAATGGGCAGGTTGGTAAATGCCGGGTGCAGGATGGTTCCGCCTTTGGGATATTCAAATTTACCGGGGCTGTACACTTCAATCATGCTGCTGTCGAAGTTGACAGATACAATATACCGGCTGAAAAAACTATACCCTATAATGCCATCCACTTTTTCGCCATACACACTGGTCAGTACATCGTAATTATTTACATGAAAATTGAGGTGCTCCACTTTCAGTCCGGGCAGGGTAAGGCTTTGGTTATAAGCAAAAGAAACCTTGTGTATACCGCCTATGCCGGTTATGATGGTATCGCTGGGCCTTAACGGGATATTGAATTCGGCACAGGTTGATGAGTCCAGTGATATACCGCCGCTTCCGCTGTCTAAAATAAAATTGAGCGTGTCTTTTATATCGGCAAACCTGGCCTGTAATACCATTACACCCCCGCTGAATTGCCTGAAAGGGAAACGGGTAATAAATTTTGCCTCTTTTTGCGGTAATATCTCCTGCGCCTGCAGGCTAATGAATATGATTAAGGATAATATAGCGCAATAAAACTTTTTCATGCAATCTTACATTCGAATTTACAACCTATTGGATGTATTTTTGCAGTTCATTACACAAAGACGGATGTATGGAATTAAATGAACTCTATCAAAAAGCGCTCAGGTTTGAGTTTCTTTCTGTGGAAGAAGGCATGTTTCTGTTCAAAAATGCTGCATTAACCGAATTAATGTTTGTTGCAGACGAATTAAGGAAGAAGCAGGTGCCGCATGGCAAAGTTACCTGGCAGATAGACAGGAATGTGAATACCACCAATGTATGCATTGCCAATTGCAAATTCTGCAATTTTTACCGCATACCCGGCCATGCCGAAGCTTATATTACAGATATCGATACTTATAAAACCAAGATCGAGGAAACCATCAAATATGGTGGCGACCAGCTTTTGCTGCAGGGCGGCCATCACCCGGAGCTGGGGTTGAGTTTTTATGTTAGCCTTTTTAAAGAACTCAAGTCGCTTTATCCCAATATAAAACTGCATACGCTGGGGCCACCGGAGGTGGCCCATATAACCAAACTGTCCGCAGGATCCGGTGGAGAAAAAAGCACACACCGTGAAGTGCTGATGGCTTTGAAAGAAGCCGGTATGGACAGCCTGCCCGGGGCCGGGGCCGAAATATTAACGGACCGGGTAAGGAGACTGATCAGCAAGGGAAAATGCGGCGCACAGGAATGGCTGGATATTATGCATGAGGCACATAAGCTGAACATAACCACTTCTGCCACCATGATGTTCGGACACGTGGAAACCCTGCAGGAACGATTTGAACACCTGGTGAAAATAAGGGAAGTACAAAGCCGGAAACCGGCAGAGGCAAAAGGCTTCCTGGCTTTTATCCCCTGGACATTCCAGGATGTGGATACGCTTTTGGCAAAGATCCGCGGCGTACACAACCTCACTACTGCTGAAGAGTATATCAGGATGATAGCACTTAGCAGGATCATGCTTCCCAATATTAAAAACATACAGGCAAGCTGGCTAACCGTGGGCAAACAGGTGGCACAACTTTGTTTAAATGCCGGGGCCAATGATTTTGGCAGCATCATGATCGAGGAAAATGTGGTAAGCGCTGCCGGTGCACCACACCGCTTTACCAGCACCACCATACAGCATGCCATCAAAGAGGCAGGCTTTGAACCACAGCTCCGTAATCAGCAATACGAATGGCGTGATATGCCGGAGAGCATCGTAGAGCAGGTTGTTAATTATTAAGACAGACCCGAATCGCTAAAGCACAAGTTACCGAAGTATGAAAGAGAACAAACAAAAACTGCTGCAACGCTTCAGAATGACCGGCCTTGCCGAAGGCGTTTCTTTTTTGGTGCTGCTGTTAATTGCCATGCCCCTTAAATACCTGGCAAATTTTCCCGAAGCAGTGAAAGTAATGGGCTGGATACACGGGGCTCTTTTTGTTTCCTTTATCTATTTTGCCTTTGAAGTAATGGGCGCCTTGAACAAAAACTTTACCTGGTTCTTAAAAGCATTTGCTGCTGCCTTCATTCCCCTGGGCACTTTTGTTTTTGATAAACAATTAAAAAAGGAAGCAGCTCAGCTGGCTTCTTTGTAAGCCCGGCTGGTTGTGTTTTACACAACTGTTTATTATAAATTGAATAAGCCAGCTATTTTTTTTAAATTTGGAAGCGTATTTATCCAAAATTAAAAAAATGACCAAAACACTGCGTTCATGCGGGCGTATATGGTATGCCTGCCTGTTGTTATTACTTTCCCAAAATCCTGCTAAAGCCCAGGACAAAGCAGCTGTTCTTCACCAGCTCAATTCTCTTCTGATCAATACAGTAATGGTGGACTTCTTTACACCACCTGTTGCAAGCCGCATCTATGCTTATCCAAATATTGCTTTTTATGAATGCATCCGGCAGGATGATGCTATACTTCCATCACTGGCTCCGAACCTAAAAACCCCGGTACACATTCCATTCTCTGCCATTAAAAAAGATAATTTTATTGCCGCATGCTATTCTTTTTCATATGTGGCGCAAAAGCTGGTAGGTTCAGAATATAAGATTGAAGAGTGGCGCAAATCTTTTACAGATTCCATTTTAAAAACGGGCGACTCCGCTATCATCAAAAACTCCATGCAGTACGGACGCCAGGTTTCTGATAGTATTTTAGCGTGGGCTGCCAAGGATAATTATAATCAGTCAAGAGGTTTACCCCGTTTTACTTTATCAAAATCACCCGGTGCCTGGCAGCCAACCCCTGCCGATTATGCCCAGGCCATTGAACCACACTGGAGAACCATCAGGCCCTTTACTTTAAAAACAGCTTCCCAGTTCTCGCCCAAAGAAAAACTGGTATACAGCCGCAATAAGAATTCAGTTTTTTATAAAACCATGATGGAGGTTTATAAGATCGGCAAAAACCTGGATACCACGCAAAAAGCCATTGCCAAATATTGGGACGATAACCCGAATGTATCGGTAAACCTGGGCCACCTGAACTATTTCATACATAAAATATCACCGGGCGGCCACTGGTTAATGATTGCCAAACAGGCATGCGAGGAAAAGAACGAAACCGCAGGCCGCTCGTCCCTTGCCTATGCGCTTACTTCCATTGCATTAATGGATGCCTTTATCAGCTGCTGGGACGAGAAGTACCACAGCGACCTGATCAGGCCCATTACTGTTATCAACAATTTTGTTGACAAGAACTGGCAACCCTACATTCAAACACCGCCTTTTCCGGAATTCACCAGCGGCCATTCTGTTATATCCAATGCTGCAGCCACTGTATTAACAGCTTTATTTGGCGAAAACTATAAGTTCACCGACAAAACTGAGATCCCTTTTGGAAATGATGTACGCAGCTTCAGTTCCTTTTATGATGCAGCTTATGAATCAACCATGAGCAGGGTATATGGAGGCATTCATTATCCCGAAACAGCACGTATCAGCATCATACAGGGTAAGGAAGTAGGTAAGAACGTGTTGCTAACGCTGTATCCCGCAGCTCTTAAATAAACTGGTATGATCACATTCAGGCGATTTTTTTTTTCAGCTTTGCTGATGAGCTTCATGGCTCCGGCACAGGCACAGCAGCAAAATGCAATAAAGGTCTTTTCTTCCCTGCCCCCCGCTTTTACGGGTGTTGATTTTAGAAATGACATTAACGAAACAGCCGACATGTTCCTGTACCTGTACGAATACCTGTACGTGGGTGCCGGTGTAAGTGCCGGCGATATCAACAATGATGGCCTGCCCGATCTGTTCTTCACTTCAACACTTGGAGGCTGCAAACTTTATCTCAATTTGGGCGGTTTTAAATTCAGGGATATTACTGCATCAGCAGGCGTGGGCGATAATATTGGTATAAAGACCGGCGTTACCATGGTGGATATCAACAATGATGGTTACCTGGATATCTTTATTTGCAAATCGGGATACAAAGACCCCAACCTCAGAAAGAAGATCCTGTACATCAATAATAAAAACAACACGTTCACCAACCGGGCCGCCGAATACGGGCTGGAAGAATCGAGCTATACCATGCAGGCTTACTTCTTCGATTATGACCGGGATGGCGATAAAGACGTGTACTTCCTCAACCACCCCATCGATTTCAGTAAATCCATGACCATACCGGCCACTATTGTGAATGGAAAAATGGTGTATGCCGCAGATACAAACACGGTGTATGTGAGCGACAGGCTTTTTGAGAACCGCAACGGTAAGTTTGTAGATGTAACAAAAAAAGCCGGCCTCATCAACCATGCTTTCGGGCTAAGCGCTTCCATTGCCGATATCAATGCAGATGGCTGGCCGGATGTGTACGTTGCGAATGATTTCAACAAACCAGACTTCCTGTATATCAATAACGGCAACGGAACCTTTACGAATAAACTTACCAGCTACATAAACCATGTGAGTTTTTCATCCATGGGATCGGATATTACCGACCTTAACAACGATGGACTGGAAGATATCTTTGTGGCCGATATGGCCGTAGAAGACCCTGTAAGACAAAAACAGCTTTTTGCCGTAAATCAGAACTACGACAAATTCAACCTGATGCTGCAGTATGGTTTATATTACCAGTATCCGCACAACAGCTTTCAGCTTAATAACGGCAATGGAAGTTTTAGTGAAATTGCAAATTATGCAGGCATTGCAGAAACAGAATGGAGCTGGGCACCACTGGTGGCCGACTTTGATAATGACGGCTGGAAGGATATGTATATTACCAACGGGCTTAAAAGAGATATGACCGATTGGGATTACAAGGTTTTTGTGCTGGATTCGGTGATCAACAGCATGAACCAGGGCAAGGCTGTTGACCTGAACAAATGGCTGCAGAGTATGCCGCAGGTTCCCACAAAAAATTATTTCTTCCACAACAACGGCAGTTTAAAATTTGATAAATACAACAGCACCTGGACCAGTGATGAACCCCCTTCCTTTTCGAGCGGTGCAGCCTGGGCCGACCTGGATAATGATGGCGACCTGGATATTGTGGTAAATAATGTGGATGGCCCGGCCTTCATTTTAAAGAATGAAATACGGGAACAGAACCCCCTCTCACATTTTTTGAAAATGCGTTTTTATAAAAGCCCGGGGTCTGCCGAAGAAGTTTATGGGGCCACTGTTAAGCTCATCAATTCTAAAGGGCAAATACAGCTGCAGCACTATTACCCCGAACGTGGCTTCTTATCGGGCATGGAACATGTATTGCATTTTGGAACCGGTGAAGAAACCACGATCAGCAAAATTGAAGTAAGCTTTCCCAATCAAAAGAAGCTGCTGCTTGAAAATGTAAGGGCCGACCAGGAGCTGGTACTCTATGAATCAAATGCAACGGCTGCACCTGCTGCAACAACCGCAAGATCAAACCCGCTATTTTCAGATATCACGGCACAGGGAAAACTGAAATTCAAACAAACAGAGAATGATTTTATTGATTTTAAAAGAGAGCCGCTGATACCCTATAAATGCAGCCGCAAAGGCCCTTATTATGCCAAAGCAGATGTAAATGGCGATAAGCTGGAAGACATCTATATTGGCGGCGCCGCAGGTTTTGAAGGGAAGCTGATGCTGCAAAATGTAAATGGTTCTTTTACCGAAAAACCAACACCTGCTTTTGCTGCCGACAAAAAATGCGAAGACATGGGCGCTGCTTTCTTTGATGCAGACGGCGATGGTGATATGGACCTGTATGTTGTAAGCGGGGGTGCGGAGTTTGCCCAGGGCGATAAATTATACCAGGACCGTTTGTATAAAAATGATGGTAAAGGGAATTTTACGCCTGCATTGAATGCATTGCCCCGGGAAGGTTATAATGGTTCCTGCGTAACCGTGCTGGACTATGATAACGACGGAGACATGGATCTTTTTGTAGGCGGCCATGTGTTGCCGGGTAAATTTCCCAAAGCCGACAGGAGCATGCTGCTGCAGAACAATAAGGGTGTTTTTACGGATGTAACATTCGACCAGGCAAAAGCATTGTTTTCTCCCGGCATTGTTAACCAGGCTGTTTGGGCCGATATGGATGGCGATGGAAAGAATGAACTGTCTGTAAGCGGCGAATGGATGCCCTTGCAGATCTATGGCTTCGGCAACGGGCAGCCCGTAAAAAAGGAGCAGTCGGTCCGCATCATCCTGCCATCCAAAAAAGACAGCCTCATCAGTATGGATGCATTCAGCGGCTGGTGGTACAATATGAAGGCGGCAGACCTGAATAACGACGGCCGCATGGACCTGGTGCTGGGCAACCGGGGCATGAATTCGAACATAAAAGGGAATATCAATGAACCCTGTACCATCTATGCAAAGGACTTTGATAACAATGGCAGCTATGACGCCATACTTGGTTTTTATCAATGGGGCAAATGTTACCCGCTGTACAGCCGCGACCAGCTGATTGACCAGGTGCCCTCCATGCGCAAAAAATTTGTACGCTACAGGGATTATTCAGGCAGAACGCTGGATGAAATACTGACCGCAGACGAGAAGCGGAATATGGATATTTATAAAACCAATTTCTTCGAATCCGGGGTGCTGCTGAACGAAGGCAACAATACCTTCCGTTTTATACCATTTGCAGAAAAAGCACAATTTTCCACCATCAACGATATGGTCATTGACGACCTGGACGGGGATGGCATGCCGGACATACTGGCCTGCGGCAACAGCAACGACCCTGCTGTGATGACGGGTGTTTACGATGCTGCTTCTGCTGTGTTTTTAAAAGGAAATGGGGATGGAAATTTTACAACAGTGATGCCGGGCGAAGCAGGTTTATCTGTTCGTGGAGAATCCAGGAAGATCATTTACCTGAAGGATAAAAAGATGCTGCTGTTTTTAAAGAATGATGCGGCGGCGCAGGTGTTTATGAAGAAGTAAAAACTGCCTTGCGAAAATAATAAGCGTGTTTAAAAAATGAATCCGGCTTTCTTCAGGTTCTTTCGGGATTGCTGACAATTTACCACAATAACGTAGAGAATATCTTTTTACAAAAAATTATCCTGGCCACAAAGACACTAAGGCACTAAGGAAAATGCTTTGCATTTTTACAGCCGCAAGGCTGGTATTTCGTGTCTTTGTGACTTTGTGGCTTTTCCGTCAGGACCATGCGGGAGTGACATAGCCTTTGCAACGTGAAGCTGGGCAAAAATTTTTTATGCTTTGCTTATGAGTCGAAGATCATTTCAGCAACAGCTTCTCAAACTTCTCTATCTCTGCAATTTCCAATGCAGAAATATTTTCGTTGTTATCAAATTTCGATCTGAAAAAAAGCAGTCTTTTGTGGTGGGGATATTTTTCCAGTATGGCTGCTATCTTATTGCCGATGGTTTCATCCTTTACCGGTAATGGCGCAGAAATTGTTGCAGCTGCCCTTTCCCTGGTTGGTTTCTTTTTAATGATGGCTTCCAGGGTTGCAAGCTTACCCGGTGATATGCCCGTAGTTTTCAGGGCCTTGCTGTGCAGCCCCTCCAGTTGTTTCCTGCTTAAGCCGCCCCGGTTGCAGTATTGCTGGTGCAGGCTGTTCACAAAAACAGATGCCGGGTGGGCCTTTACCATTTCATTCAGTATGTCTAACAGTATATCCATTGTATTGCGGGGTGAAAATACCTAAATCCTTTTAAAACAAAAAGCCACCTCATCGGTGGCTCCTGTATTCCTGTCTTTACAATTAATCGTGCTTTTTACCATGTCCTTTTCCCCTGCCCCTTCCCCTGTCTTCGTTCTTATACTGGCCGTAATGGTTTCCGTTATCGTGTTTGTTTTTAATGATCACCTGTTCGCCATGATAATTTTTATACCGTACATATCTCACACGATGATCATTAAAATATTTATACGCATCATGTGTTTTAAACACTACCTTATAACCGGTGTACAGGTCATATCCTGTATAGGCCGGGGGTAAGGTACTGGAGAATATCCACCTGTTACCGGATAAGTACACAAACTGGCGCCGGGGCACATAATAATAGGTTTCAATATCGGGCATATAGTAATACTCGGCATAATCGTAGCCTGCCGGGCCCCATTCCGGTTGATCGCCAATATTAATATTAATACCCACTTTCACCTGTGCATTTGATGTGTGTACAAATGCAGTTGCTGCTAATGTCAGCATCATACTGATCACTATCTTTTTCATAATAAAAAATTTGGTCCATGTAAGTAAACCAAATACAATGCCACAAAGAAATAAGGGGCAAATTTTGCTAATCGAACGATGGAAGTGCTGATAATGAACGCTTTCCGGTAATGGTCAGTTCCGCTCCCACGGCGATCCATTTGCCAAACTCTGCAGGTGGTATATAACAATCAACCGATAAATAATAGGCATGGCCATAATCCTGTAATGTTGACCATTGGGGCAAATGGTCCATTCTTTGTTTTGCAAACTGTTTGGGGAACCCATGAATAATTTCCCCTGTTTGCGGATGCCGGGTTGGTACCACACAGCGGGCACGGGGGCTGATGCCATACATGGTTACATCTCCGGTTTTAAATTCAATGGCTGTTCCTTCTTCCAAAAAAAGTTTGTCTTCCCAAAAAGCCGGGGCCCCGGTAATTTCAATGGTTGCCCTGAAACGTTTCCTGGTTTCTTCCATGTCCATATCATTGAACCAGGTACTTACTTCCTGCAGGCTTGCATTAGACAGTACGGTTACGCCGCTTTGTACCGGAATGTCCAGGAATTCTCCTTCCGTATTCCTGGCAAGGGTTACCGGCATTTTAAAAAAGTCCGATAAATATTCGTTGATAGCCGGTAAATCATTTTGTAATTGAAAACTTTGCCAGTGGCTGTCATACTGGTGCCTGAACGCAATCGTTTCATGCTCAAGATCAAATTCTGTACGGAGCAGATAAACCAGGTCATTGTTCTTTCCCTTCACAAATTTTCCGTTGCTGTCGGTAATGGCATATTCCCTGTCGTGCAGCAGGCAGCCCCCGGGCCCAACCTGTGCCTTTTGCAGCGAAACGCCATCCAGTGATTTCACGGGGTAAATGGTAATTTTATTTACAACAGGATGTGTATGCATGGTTCAGGAATTTTGCCGGCCCCTGCGCAGTTTTTATGGCTGTTAAAATTAATTAATGAAGTGCAATAATTCGCCGGCAGCGCCGTTAAGTTTAATACGTTAAACAAATATCCATGAATAAGACCCCCTACCACGCAAAATCCGGCCATCTGGTGGTGCAGGCAATCAAAACGATTATTGGTAAGCTGAGGCAAAACCCCGATGTTTATCCTATACGTTATTATAAAAAAAGCCGCAGGATCAGTAATAGTTATAGCAGGCAGATAGTAAAATAACCCGGACACTTCGGAAATTACCCTCCCGGATTTCAGGCAAAACTGCGCTTGACAAGATGTGTACCGGCTTTGTATTTTTGAGTGGTAAAATCTGATGTATGAAAAACATAACCAACTCACAGCAATATGCTGTAAGCAGTATCTTCAAATTTTTGGCAACCGCTTTAAAAAGCCTGTTTCAATCTGCCAGTAACCGCGACTTTAAAAGGCTGAAAGATTTTATTTCTTCCTGAGGCTTCCTATATCCAAATACTATCCCTGTAATCTTTTGATAGCCCGTGATTAACGGCCCGGGTTTACATGCAGGCTTATTGTTTGCGTTGGGAACACTTGCGCCGGTAAGGGTCAGAGGCTACCAGTCATCTTTTACAGGAGCTTTCATAAAATTTAGTAATGAAGAAATAAGCGTTATTACTTGCTTGTCAACATCAGCGAAGTATCTTTTTGTATTCTTTTCACGGTCTTTTCCAAAATCTTCAATTGCAGTTTCAATAATTGAGCCACTTGAAAATTGAGTAGGCGGAACGTAATATTTAAGCTTAAAATTCGTAATCTCATACTTAAACTTATTGTCCTTCATATATACTTTTACAGTATGCCAAACACTTACGTTCTGTACCGACATAATTGATGTTTGCCATTCTGTTTCAAAAAAGCCCTTACCAATTACCTCCCCGTTCTCTTTATCATCTAACTGAATAACATCCTTTGCAGATTTATACTGGTCAATAAACCATTTCTTTGCTTTATTGTAAAGTTTAGATTTATCCATACTGTCAATCATTACAATATCTGTGTAATTTACTTTTCCATCCTTCATCGGAAGAATGCCCATTAATTTTTGATCTTGCCCAAATGAAGAAATTGACAAGAATAGAAATATTGCTGTCAATGTTTTTATCATGCTAAAGGAGAGTTTAGATTAAATGTTATAATAGATGTTGTCTCTTCTGCCGATGCCCTTAACCCGCATTCATTGCCGCCACCCGGGTTTCAACCAGCGATGTATGATACATGAAGGCTTATTGTTTGCATTTGGGACACCTGCGCCGGCAAAGTATCTCTACCAGAATTTCCACCAGGGTTTTGTTTTTTCTGGTTCGCTTGTTTCCGCTGTCACCGTCCAGAACTCTTCTTTAAATGGCAGGTTTGTAAATTCCATTGTCACCATATGTACATAAGGGTAGATCGCATCTTCACTTCCATTTTGAAATCGTTTCATTACTTTTTGAACAGGCCAGATCTCTCCACCATCAGGAAGTTTTAAAGACATATTTAATTCCCCTTGCGGGTCATTGTCGTCTGTTATCCATTCTGAACCATTTACATTCTTAATAATTGTCTCTCCAACGTATGAGCCGATTGAAAATAATATTGGTCCAAATCCTCTTCCATAAAGACGCCCGCCTTTTTTGGGTCGTCCGTTTTTCATATTTACAGTAAAAAACCTGTCAACCTCAATAATGCTGTCAATTGTATGATCAAGTTTAAAGCCGTCTGCAGCAAATGCTTTTACTATCCAATCTGATTGCGATTTTATGTCTTCTTTCAATGTAGCCATTGGCTAATATATTTTGCTTATTTTCTGTTTGTTACTACGATGTATGTTAAACGTCTGCTGAAGACCTTAACCCACCTGCATTACCGCCGCCCGGGTTTCAACCAGTGGCATATCACAGGTACCCCCCGGCTTCCAATATTTGCTGCCCAATAAATATAAAAATATTTTATCATTGAGGAGATGAAATTCTGCTGTGTAGCTGGTTGAAGCCCGGGCGATGGCAAGAGCTCACAGTGTTGGATAAATACCTGCGGCGGCAGAAGGTTTCCAAAAAAGCATACAGCTCTTCATTTTCTTGTGTCAGAAACCAGGTCGGATAGAATCACCTGTTACAACCATCAACTTCACTGTATTCAATAAATTTAAAGGAACCAATGGTAAGTTTGATTAAGAATAAATCGGTCGAGTGCCACCAAACGAACTCCTATAAAAAACAAACTTCTTTATGTGCCACGAGTCATGGTGGAAGTATCAACAGGTTCTTCAAGATTTAAATACTCCTTCGGGTTTAAATAAAACATCTTCTTAGCCCCTTCAGTTGTGTTTTTTTCATAAAGCCAGATGTATGGAAGTATCGTCTCTATAGAATAATGCAAATGTGTAGGCTTTCCTGTTGCATTTCCACTATTGCCAACCTTTCCAATCGTATCGCCCTTGCTAACATATCTGTACATTTGAGCAAATGTAGTATCCATGTGAGCAAAATAATACGTTCGCCATTTGGGGCCAATAATATAAATATAATTGCCGGCAATGGTTCCATAACCCTTCTTGATCAAGAAGCCAGAGACTGGTGATAATACAGGTGTACCTTTATCACAAAAGATATCTATTCCTTTGTGTACTCCAGACTCTCCCCATGGATAATACCAAAAAGATTCAGGATCTATTTTAGAAATATTATTTTGCGCTATAGGGGAAGAAATATTATTAGGTATCAGGTAACCAATAACACTAACAAATAAAATAAGATTCAGTATCTTTTTAATGAGAGAATACATTGGATTTACTCATTTCATTAATCCTGCTAAAATTTGTTTTGTTTTTTGCCGGATATCATCAATTTTGTGTGATGGGATTTTAACCGGCATATTTAAAATTGAATGACCCCAGTAAACGGCATTGATCGTGTCCTTTCTGTAAACGAAATATTTAAACAACTCATTTCTGCTAACCATTCGATTTGGCACCATATATATTGCGGTTTTATAATCAATTTCCGCCTGTTCATAGTTTTTTAATTCTTTTTCAATAGTTGCCGATAATTTGTAAACCTCATTAGAACAATAATATTTCTTTGCCTTCTTTAGAGTTTCCCTTGCTAAGGTTAGCTGGTTGGTATAGTACAATTCCTGTGCATACAGGAAAAGCATATTCCCTTCCTGTAGATATGAGTCCCTCATACTTCTGTATTTTTCAATTGCACTTTGCCTGAATCCAGATCTTTTCAATTCAAAAGCCTTATTTACCTCCCCTTTGTAGTTGAAATAAAGAATATAATGTACAAACAGAAAACTACTCAGTAATACCAGGATGATTTTCGCAATTTTACCGCCTGTTTCAGATAATTCAATTTGAGATTTTTTTTCATTCCTAAACGAATTTATTATGGCAAGGCAAAACGTTGCCTGAACAGCAATTGGAAATATCTGTAACGGGTAAGAAACTAAAGAACCAGTTAAAATACATACAAGAGATGCAGCAGAAGCAATGAGTAAATACCTGTTCTCAGAATTGGTTTTTGTTATTTTTATTTGCTTAATCACTAACATTATAATTCCAGTCAAAAGTAAAAAACCGATTAGTCCATTTTCGATAAAAACCTGTAGAAAATCATTAAAGGCATAATAAGAATTATCGGCCAGCAAAGCCTCGCTGCTATTTATATTATGAGAAGTAAAATATGCAGCTTGGTATAGATTATACTGTATTTTAAACTGTCCCTGGCCAATACCCCAAAGCCAGTCACCCTTCAACATGCCTGCAGCTACTTTATAAATTAATAAGCGGCCACCCGTGGATTCTGATTTATAAAAGAGCATTGCTACACTTAGTAATGCAGAAAAGATAAGAAACAAAAAAAGAACTATCTGTTTGTGTTTTGCGGCAGTTAAATATTTGTATGCTGTATAAGCTAATGCAAGTGCCATCCCAATATAACCTGCCCTGCTTCCTGTAAATACCAAAAGCAATGTCGCTGCAGTTATTAAGCCAACGAGAAGCCCGCCAGGTAAATTGGCAATCTTTTTTTGCTTTTTGTAAAGGAAATAACCTGGTAACGCAAATGCGATTTGTGAAGCGAGCAAAATGCCAAAAACGCTTTTATTTGGGAAAAAAAAAGTAGTAATGGTTTCATTTTGAATCCAGCAATGATATATAGCAAATACTAGGTAAGCTAACAGCACTGTGCTAGTTGATATAATTAGAGTATCAACGTATTCTCCCGGATTGGTTATTGTAAAGAGCTGTTTTAATCCATAATACAGGCATACAAAAAAACAAAAATACCCTACGTGTCCGATGTAAAAAGTATTTGTAAATGTACTTTTAATGATTACATAAACGATGAAAAGCAGGTAGACTAATTCCGAAAAATTGATCTCTAAGATTCTTTGAATTTTAAAAAAATAAATTATCAACAGAGCTGAAATGGTAAATAATAGTAATAAGCTGTTAGTCGAATTTTCATTAAACAGCAGAGGACTTATGTAACAAATCGAACACAAGATCAATATTGAGATAAAAAATAAAGAATCTCTGTTTGCGTCAGATTTATGAATTGAATAGAGCATATATAGAGACTTTCAATTAAACATACTTTTCGGTAAAAGCCTGTCTTTGCAAGCTCATTCGTTTAGCAATTACCGATCATTTTTAAAATTGAAACCTCCAAGAGTATCTACATCTGCTGACTTACATTTTGCAATTATGCTTTCGCATATGCTGTTTTCTTTTTCGGTTAATGGTCTTAGTGCATCAATTTCCTGTACAAATCCATCATTGCCCTTAAAGGAATAAGCATCAATACCTATAATGCAATAATCCTTATCAGGAAATATCGCCCCACCAATTTTATTCAATGAATTGAAGTTTGGCTTTTTTATAAGTAGTATTTTTATTTCATTGTTGCCTTCAGCGGTTTTATTTGGCGTTTCAACGGTTGCATAATAGCACTTGATATTATTTATAATTGTGTCAACAGGCACAAAATAGGGCGAAGGTTTTACTTGCACTAAACTTGAACTGTCAAAATGTTGTCCATATAATTTCTCCCAAAGCTTACCAGTTTTTATTATTTTGTTTTTTATATCAAAAGTATCTAGCTCAAAATAAAGTGAGTATCTATTTTGTAACAAATAGATACTCACTGTGTCATACTCTATTGTAGATTTAACTGTTCTTGATTCAAGACGCAATTCATTTTTGATATTTATTTTAACATTGAATTCAAACAAATAATCTCCAAAAGATATTAAACTACTAGATGTTACCAGTCGTTTTGTAGTGTCTATCACGTAACTATTAACCTTGTAGGAATAATAATTTTGTTTGGGCATCTTGCAGCCAAATAAAATAGAGGCAATTAAAAAGCAATATGAAATCTGGCTGCGTTTGTACATGTTTTTCTTATTCGATCATCTAGGAGTAAAGTTAAGTGTATTAGGGCTTATCTCAATTGTTTGGTCCAATGCTTTTGGACAGTATGGTACATTAAGAGGTAAGCTAAGCACATGCCTGATAGTACCATGAACAACAGAAGAGCCTTTTGTATTTGCTGTATTGTTACTGAATACCTGATCCTGAACCGATGTTTGTGTCCAAGTAGATTGTATGAAAGTATTTGACCCAACATAATAACTCGACACGGTTTGGTAATAATACAAGTTGAACTTGTGTATAAATGTATTTAAGTTAACATCATAATATTTATCATGGTAGTAGCTATAATTGGTGTTGGCTTTTATTTGCCAATTTGCTATAGAAGCTTCAGCAACAATCCAATTAAGAACTCCAGTTATTGGATCTGGACCATCATTAGTTATTTCCGCATCTTCATTAACCTGAGAACTTGATTTCATTAAAACATAATTATTATATTCTTCTTCTTCTGCAGATACTAATGAAGGGTCGCATTGAGGAGGGTCTTCGTTTCCACCACCACCACCACCACCTTCACCAGGAGGAGGGGGGGGGCAATCTTCTTCCTCCCAACATTCAACTATGTACCATTCACCGCATTCATTTTCAGTCCATCCATCCCCATAAATAATAAGTACGCAATCCTGCTGCCATAAACAATATTGTATAACAGTACATCCCTGTGTGGAACTGGTGTTGCCATTACCATTAAATGAATTATGTTGCTTTTTATCAACTACTTTTTTACCTACTTTTACCGTTTTCCCTTCAACCTGAATTTGAATAGATAAAATTTTACCGGCCCAGTCCTTAGTAACTACTCTCCCTGTGAAATCGGATTTTCCGTTAGCGTCCTTCATTTCACCAATATTAAAATGCTTTCTTTGTAAGTATTTCCAATCTGGTATATAATCAATTTCTTTAACGGTAATTTGATCAGCATTGTTTTTAATAAATGCTATTTTAGATAATGACGCATCTGCAACTCTTTTACATTCTGGTTCAGTTAAAGAGTTATCGCCAGGTATTAAAAAAGAACGAGTTTCCTTAATTAAAGGATATACTACAGCTTGTTGGTTCTCAATGGTGGTAACCTTTCCGTTTTTCCAATCGGGAATTTGTTTGTTTTTTTGAGCAGAGCCTGACCATTCCTGGGATTTAATAAATGTGCTGTAATACCAATTTTTTGCTACAGTAGTATTGAATGTGGTTGCTGAGAGATCCTGATTTGACAACAACTTTTGGCAACTAATTGCAATCAATATAGTAGCTAATGTAAAAAGAAATAGCTTTAGTAACGTTTTCATTGTTTTCATTTAAAGGTGATTATAAGATTATTTGCGTAGTAAAAATCTATACAATAAATCATATGCTAATATTTTTGTGTTAATATTTTTTTAGTATAACTTCATTAAACTTTAGTTTTTCTAATATAATCCTACCCGTATGAACAAAAAGCACCCTAACAAAGAGTACAAAATGAAAGTGGGTGAGAATATTTTGTACTGGCGAAAGCTCAAAGGTTTAAAACAAGAATACCTAGCAGAGAAGATTGGGATTTCAACAAGTGCATTAAGCAATATCGAAAACGGTGTTTCTAAACCGGATATTGAAAGATTGGAAGATATTGCCGATGCCCTGGGAATTGAAGTGCTGCAGTTACTTCACAACCCAAGCCAAATGGCTCCTTTCAATAATAATCTTCCTGGTAATGGAGCTATTGATTTTACAAATTCACAAAGTAATGTTGATAAAGATTTACTGCAGAGGTTAACTGCTGTTATGGAAAAAATAACAATTTTTTTCACCAGTGAAAAGAAGTAACCTTAACTAAACAGCCATCCCACCTGGTACTAGTTTCAATTGAGAGATTACATGGCGAACACCCGGGCCGGTAAGTGCATCATGCTCATCCTCCCCGGGGCGATCTTATTGCGGGATATGCTCTGTTAAAATTTCATTTCCTGCTTTGTTATAGTATGTGCAGGTCATCTTATCCATGCAGATGGCCCATTTTTCAATGCCCAATGCCGCACAGGCTTTGATGAAGCTAAGGAAGCTGGTTTTGCCCTGCTGATGAGCTGCTAATTCCACTTTAAATGCTTCGGTATCTGCAATACCGGCAATTAATAAAGGGGCATATTTGGCAGGCAGTTTTACTGTATGGCCGGCTGCCCCGTGATAGTCAATATGGCCATCTGTAACATATGCCTCGTAATGGATAACACCCAATAAGCTGATCTCTTTAATGTAAGCAGGGAAGTCTGCACCTGATCTTACTTTAGCGTGGGCCATTTTGATCTGTTCTGCTGTAAACATTTTTTACTTGTTTTGCTGGTAATCGATTGGTTGGGTTTTACGCAATCATACTGTTGAAACCTGTTTACATGAAAGCGGCTTTTGGTATGGCAGCTTACATGCTGTTTCCGTTACGATCACCCTGCAAAGGTGCAACAGCCGGCATATCCGGAATTGTAAAAAACCGTTTTTTTACAATAAGCGCCTGAAGTTTTCGGGACTGGCGCCGGTAAAATGCTTAAAGTCTTTTATAAAATGGGCCTGGTCGAAGAAATTGTTTTCGTAGCAGATATCGATTAAAGATTTGCTGTTTTCCAGGTTATCAAGTACTGCATTGAAGCGTACGATGGAGGCAAATTTTTTGGCTGTTGTGCCCACTACTTTTCTAAAGCGCTTTTCAAACGGGCTGGGGCTTATAAATAGTTTTTCGTTCAATTCCTTAATGCGCACAGTGCCTTTGCTTTGGTATATCAGTTTAACAGCTTCCGCCACCAGCTTATCAGTTTCAATATGTTTAAGCTGCGAAATTAAAAACCGCTCCACTATTTTTATTCTTTGTTTGTCTGTAACGGCATTTGCCAGTTTATCTTCCACTTCGGCAACAAGCTTTTTATCAAACACATCGTCCAGCGAAAGGCTTACATTAAACAGTGTATGGGCAGGATGTGAAGTAAAATGTGTGAAACCGGTTTCGGTAAAGTAAACCAATATGGTTCCGATGCCTGCTGAGTTCTTAAATATCCTATACCCGTCGGTTATTCCTGTAATTCCGGCGGCAGCCAGTGGGTTTTCTTTGCTTTCTTTTATAACAGCAAGCTTTCCTTTGTATTGAAACCCCATCACAAGCCCTGCAGCCGGGAAGACCTTATACTCATTTTCCAATTCATTCTCCGACACTACTAAATATTTGATGTAGGGTTTTAGCGGGTTTGCCGGAAAATGTTTGTCAAATTTCATTGCTATATTTTTTTAGTGCGGCAGCACAGGGCAAGAGATTCGGTTCATACTGCTAATTTATAAAATCCTGCTGGCAGTTTTTGCTCTTGTGGGTGTTGGGAAGGCTGGCCAGGGCGCTCATGGAGACTTTTGGAACTTGTCTAAAATATCAATTCTATTGTTGTCAATTATTATTAGACCGGAATTATTTCCTATTGTTGTATATGCAGCAAACGGTGAACCGTTTGTCAAATTATATAAGCAAATTTTTTTGAGCCCGGCCGTAATTACCTGCGATTGATGAAAAGAAATTGTCTTGTTGAGAATTGTCTGTCTTAATAATGTAGTGTCGCCCTTATGAACCGCAATAAAAGCAGCGCTGTCATTACAGATAATTGAATACAAACTGTCTTCAACAGGAAAGGTAACTAATGACATGGAACCATAGCTGCCACGATAAAATCTGATATCACCGGTATTAGTTTTGTCCCAATAGTTCTTTAAGCTATCAACTGTAGTGTACCAGTTACAATGGCTCTTTAATTTTTCATCCGTCAATTCATAAAGTTTTGTTGGTGCAGGAACAAACAAAAAACTCATGCTTCGTCTTAAGTGGGCAAGGTTATTACAAACAACATACTCATTTTTGAAGTTCAAAACCTGGGTTGCACAAGTTGCGAAGTATGAGAATGTTCTGTTGGTTTTTTTGTTCAGGAAAAAAACTGATCCGCCAAATTCTCCCATACAACAGCCATAGACATAATACAGGCTGTCTTCATAAAGCGGGTGATCGTAATATCTTTCTTTCCTTTTAAATTCAATAAGTTTAAAAGCACTATCAATAAAATATGTTTTGTTCATTGTGCCTATAAAAACGGTGTCGTGCAGGGTGAAAAGATATTTTGGTTTATAGAGGTTTATTTTGGTTTCTAATGACTCCTGCCTGTTGTAATGGCTGTCAAGCAGGATAATTTTATCATTGTCCTGCAAACAGATGATCCTGTCGTTTTTGAAAGCAATAGAATTGATTGTTGTGTCCGACTTCAGTAAAAGTTGTCTTACCGTAAACTTTACTATTGAACTACCTTTTTCTACCTGATTTTTACAAGAGGTCAAAATGAAAAATAAAAGTATGCAGATCCAATATTTCATGTTAAGCAGGATGTTTATTCAGGCTGATGTGCCATTTATAAATATAGGGAATAAACAAGACAGTTTTTGTGGGTGGTTGGGGGGCCGGGCCAAGGCGAAGGTGCAGGGTGAAAAAGGGTGGCCTTCCCTTTTATCCTTCTTAGTCACAATTCAAAAGGAGTTAATTTAATGCCACTTTTGAAAATTGCTGCATGTAAAGTTTCTTCATCAACCCGGAAGTAAGAAAACCATTGGTACTTTTTGTCAACGATAAAAAAATCGCTTCGGATAATAGAAAAAACTGCATAGACCGCATTGGGTTTGCAATCAAAAACACGATTTTTCAGAGAGTTTGAATTTCTGTTCGCAACAACCATCCAATAATTTTTATCAGCGTCAAGTTTATCTAGCCATTCTTCCCTGTTTTTTAAGTCTGTTGATTTTACGGCTATCTTGTTTTTGATATTGTCGGCCCATTTATTCAAATGCTGATTTAAGTTATTCAGGTCCCTATCCAAACCTTTTGAAAGGATAAATTCCCTTTCTATCGCTTTCAGGATGGCTGAACCTTCGGTAAACGGATCCCGAAATTCCTTCGATGAAAACAGTTTCTTTAAGCTATCAATTTTTTCGTTTGTAAACACTTGAATAATTATTGGTTAGCTGGTAGTACTTTACGGTGACAGCTTTTAAAAAGCCATCGCCTGTTCGAAAAATAATTTTTCGTGGCTGGCCGGGAGACCAGGCCACGGCGAATGGGTAACACCCGGGCCGGTAAAGGCATGTGCTCATCCTCCACGGGGTGATCTTATTGAACTGAAGTTAAATTTATAACTATTAGCCGAAGTTTAGAACTACTGCCTTCATTATTCCCTCTGCCAAAACCAAAGCCTAGATATGCAATTTGTTGATGTTTGCTGGTCACGCCCTACTTGCATAAAGCCCCATGTAAGCTGCAGTTTTTGTCAACTCAGCCTCTTTGATATGCAGTAGGAAGTTTTTCGTCAGGATTACGATTATCAGTATAGTCAAAATAGTAATTGTAATGGTCTCTGTTTCCTGTCAATTTTATTTTACCTGTGTCTAACCAGCCTATAACCTTTTTAATTTCCAAATCTAATTGAGGATAAAAACTAGCTAATAATTTTTGTTGTTGCTCAAGTGTTAAGCCGTCCCAATAATCAGCTTGTGAATAAGGAACTTCAACAGCTAATCCATAGCCTAATCCTAAGTTGTCCAGGAAAGAATAACCTTTACAATACAAATCATAAAAGGTCATCAATAGTTGAGGAAGATCTTTGTCACGTTGAAGTGCCTTTGTCAATAGTCTACGAATTCGCCACATCTCGTAATCACCCTTGTTAACTAACTTTTCTAAAAGTTTATTCAAATCATGCTTTGCTGTTGAACTTTTATATCTCAATGAAATCAAATCCAGATAATCGTCAGAATTAATTTCTTTTTCAAGTTGCTTATCCGCATACAACCAGGTTTCAAATTCTAAAACGCTTTTGTCGCCATTAAGTGTCTCAAAAAATAATTGCTCTATGTCAGCGGGGAGTGTCATTTAAATTTGCAGCTTACTCATAAATACATGCAGTTCATTTTATCCCTGCACTTATGAATTTGATATAAATATATACATAATTCAACAAGGGAAAATGCAAAGGTCGCGTATTCAATCCGGCACCAGTTAGGTTTACAGGTTACAGCTTTTTGAAAAGCTGTCGCCTGTTTGAAAAAACCGCTAATTAAAACCTGCTGACAGTTTTTGGTTGGTGTGGCTGGCCGGGAGACCAGGCCATGGCGAAAAGCTTTTGGCGTAATTTATTGAGCTTGATTGATTACTGCTTCGGCAAAGTAAAACAGGATTATCAGGCCACTGCCTAATATAACAAGGGTTCTGTTTTTTTTAAATGTCGCCCAGGTTGTCAGCACTGAAGCTGTTAAAAACATGAGGCCAGTTGTCAGACTATAGTTTGCATAAACAGATGCGTTTTTATAGTACCATTGATTTTCATTAACCAGCCCGAACGGATATTCAGATTCTTGTCCGGCGATTTTTACATTATAAAATTCAGAAAGGCCAATTAATGCAAATAAAAGCCCTAAAGCCACAAAAACGTAAGGTACTGTCCACAGAAGTTTGCTTTTGCTATTGTTTGTCATTGAGTAGTACTTTACAGGTTACAGCTTTTAAAATGCTGTCGCCTGTTTGAAAAACAGGGAGTAGGAGTTTCATTTTAACAATGAATCAATTGAATTAAAAGGTTCTGATTTGCCATTTCTGAAAATCTTTACCGTTGTATCTTTTTTGTAAAAGGTTTTTTCAAAGACCTTTTTTCCTTCTATAAACGAATCTATTACCATAATTTTTCCAGAGAAGTCATACATTTCAAATTTTCCATCCATTTTGCCCCTGTAGGTAAATCCGGTTGACAATAAATTACCATTATCCCAATAATTGATTTGTAATTTCCGGGACGTATCATCTTTGAAAACAAAATACTGCATACCGATCCTGTTGTTGAATGAGTCTGTCTTTAAAAGAATATAATTCTTCGGATCATAAGGATCTGAACTTTTTTTACCGCAGCCCAAAAAAATAAATGTAAATAACAGGAAAACTGAAAATCTCATATTTAACCAGTGGTTGAATTTAACATAATTAGTTTAGCTTTTGTCGTTCGGGCCTGAGGTTTACAGGTTACCGCTTTTAAAATGCTGTCGCCTGTTTGAAAAATAATGTTTTCGTGGCTGGTCAGGAGACCAGGCCACGGCGATAAATTTCAAGCCTCACTATTGGCAATGCCTCGGTCATGTGGTGTTTTGTCGTCGCCACTCTATTTTTTCTTGAAACAGTTTTTTGTCCCACTTAATAAGTTTGTCCTGCAACTGTTTCTTGGGAGTTATTAAATCTTTTACTGTCACATTAAATGGTTTTTCGGATTTGTTGGATTTCAAAAACTCAATTTGTTCAAAATACAATTCACCGATTTTGTTCCAATCGCCAATTCCAATACCGGCTCCAAGGTATAAGCATTCTTTTATATCAAGCGTTGCAACCCATATTGTATCCTTCGCCTTCTTGGCCATATTCTTTGTTGTAAATAATGCTCTATAAAAGCCCCGGTGGTATCTATAACTGCCGCCAATGTCTAAGTAAAGTATATTGGCTTTAAGGATTTCCTTTTCTGTTGGCTTTTCTTCAAACAGTAAGTCGGTAAGAATTATTTTATTTTCCAAATAGTTGGGATGGCCGTTTGTGTCAACAATAATTCCTGTTAAATAATTTTGTTCATTAATTTTTACTGCAATTACGTCTCCCTTTTTATAGATTATCGGTCTTTCAGCTGTTTTTTTTCTTCTTAACGGGTTTGGTCTGGGCGTTTGAACTTTTTCAATGAATTCAGAAATTACTTTGATCCTTTTTTCAAGAAGCTTTTTGTCGTAAGCCCAAAGTGTCAGCCACTTTAATTTAGTTGCGTCATTTAACTTATTGCAGGTATAGTCTTCTAAATCGCCACACATCCATTGTCCATAGGCAATGCCTGTCCATATTTCTGCAAAATATTCTTTGTCGCTTTGAGGCTTATATTCCTTTTCAAGTTTAAGTCTGATTTCCTTTGAAGAAAGCCCTTTGCTGTAAAGCTTTTTAAACTCTACCCAAATATCAGCAGTTGTGTCGTTCTGCAGTATACCTGTACCCCAAGCACCCATAGTTAGTATGATGTCTGTTTAAAATTCTGAAAAACGCCGAGGGCTTTAAGCAGTCGGAGAAATATTGTTTGTCCCGCCTGGAAATGAAGCCACATAAAAATAGCTGAAGTTTAGTTTTTCCCGCCCTGTTTGCGCAAAACTTTTTATATGCCGGTATACTCTTTACTGGCGCAGATATGCGGCATGGCTTCGTGCGTTGCGTATCTGTGCCTTCGGTTTACTCATATAATTAAAGGCTCTAACTGTATCTTTACTGGCGCAGATATGCGGCATGGCCTCGTGCGTTGCGTATCTGTGCCTTCGATTTACTCATATAATTAAAGGCTCTAACTGTATGATTTCTAATAAACCCCTGCTACCATTATAATCTGCCGCACTACTGTATTTCCAATCTTCAGGATTATTAACAAAACCTGCTTCTACAGGATTATAATGTATGTAATCTAATTTTTGATGAGCAATTTTTGCTGTCGTTAATTCAACAGGATGACTTTCCGGTTGCCATAATTGAAATTTCGAATCGTTAGCTTTTTTGTTTGCCGCCCTTTCCATCATCCACAACATCCATTCTTTACGGCTTTCTGCATTGTTATTTCTGATTACAGTGTGCAATGTTTCGGAAGTATGCCTTTTCAAATCCCGCATGATGTTACTTAACGGATTTCCTTTACTGCCAATTATTAAATGAACATGACTGGTCATTATGCACCAGGCATATAATTCCATGTCTTTTTTGTTTTGGCAATACCTTATACTCTCTAACAGTATTTCTTTATACTCATTGCGTATAAAAAGGTCTATCCAGTTAGTAACTGAAAAGCTTACAAAATATAGTTTGCTGTTATCGCTGAACTTATATTTTTTACTCATGTTTCAAATGTACAAAATCAATGGGTGTATCAGATTTTGGAAGTATTTGATGGCACAGATACGCAACGCACAATGCTGTGCCGCATATCTGCGCCAGTGCGATAAGGCTTACAAAATATAGTTTGCTGTTATCGCTGAACTTATATTTTTACTCATGTTTCAAATGTACAAAATCAATGGGTGTATCAGATTTTGGAAGTATTTAATGGCACAGATACGCAACGCACAATGCTGTGCCGCATATCTGCGCCAGTGCGGGTAACTGAAAAGCTTACAAAATATAGTTTGCTGTTATCGCTGAACTTATATTTTTTACTCATGTATCAAATGTACAAAATCAATGGGTGTATCATATTTTGGAAGCATTTGATGGCACAGATACGCAACGCACAATGCTGTGCAGCATATCTGCGCCAGTGCGGGGGTCTATCCAGTTAGTAACTGAAAAGCTTACAAAATATAGTTTGCTGTTATCACTGAACTTATATTTTTTACTTTGATGGCACAGATACGCAACGCTCAATGCTGTGCCGCATATCTGCGCCAGTGCGGAAAAGCTTACAAAATATAGTTTGCTGTTATCGCTGAACTTATACTTTTTACTCATGTATCAAATGTACAAAATCAATGGGTGTATCAGATTTTGGAAGTATTTGATGGCACAGATACGCAACGCACAATGCTGTGCCGCATATCTGCGCCAGTGCGGGGAAAATAATGTTTTCGTGGCTGGTCAGGAGACCAGGCCACGGCGAAGGCCACGGCGAGAAGCAACCTTAACTAAACAAATATTCCACATCCGATTTGGTAAGCGCTTTTACAAAGCTGGCATCATCGGCAATGAGCTCGCTGGCCAGTTTGCGTTTGCGTTCCTGCAGTTCCAGTATCTTGTCTTCGATGGTATCCACGCATATCATGCGGTAGGCAAAAATATTCTTGGTTTGGCCAATACGGTGCGTACGGTCGATGGCCTGCTGCTCCACGGCGGGGTTCCACCAGGGGTCTACAATGTACACATAATCGGCAGCGGTAAGGTTCAAACCCACACCACCGGCCTTCAGCGAGATCAGGAACACCCGGCACTCATCATTGTTCTGGAAATTCTCAATGGCCTTCTCCCGGTCGGGCGCCGATGTGCTGCCATCGAAATATTCAAACTTAATACCGTCTTCAATAAGCTTTTGTTTTATCAATGCCAGCATGCCCAGGAACTGTGAGAAAATTAGGGCCTTGTGGTTGCCGATATTCTCTTCTATCTCCCTGGCCAGCTCATCCAGCTTGATGGAGTGGTTGGGGTATTTTTCATCTTCATTCAATATGGCCGGGCTGTCGCAGATCTGGCGCAGCTTCATCAGGCCCTGCAAAATGGTGAGCTGCGATTTGGCAATACCCTGCTGATCGATGGTGCCCATGATCTTTTCGCGGTAACTGTTGCGGTAGGCTTCATATACCTTGCGCTGCTCAGTTTCCATTTCGCAAAACAGGATGGTCTCTGTTTTTTCCGGCAGGTCTTTGGCCACCTGCTCCTTGGTCCTTCTTAAAATGAAGGGGAACAAAAGCTTGCGCAAATGCTCCTTCTGCTCCTGCTCGCCAAACTTATCGATGGGCGTGGCAAATTCGTTGCGGAAGAATTCCATATTGCCCAGCAGGCCGGGGTTCAGGAAATTCATCTGCGCAAAAATATCGAAGGTGTTGTTCTGCAGCGGCGTACCACTCATGCAAAGCCTGTTGGTGGCATTCAGCAAACCGGCTGCCTTGGTTACTTTGGATGCCGGGTTCTTGATGGCCTGGCTTTCATCCAGTATCACATAATCGAATTTCATTTTCAGCAGCACCTGTATATCGCTGCGCAAAGTGCCGTAGGTGGTTATGATGATATTGTAATTATTAAGCTCCTCAGCATTGCGGGTGCGCATGCTGCCATGATGGATATGATAGCTTAGTGAAGGCGAGAATTTCTGTACCTCGTTGCGCCAGTTATAGATCAGCGTGGTGGGACAAACCACCAGCGCTTTGATACCACCGTTCACCTCTTTGTAATGGTGCAGCATGCTTAAGGCCTGGATGGTTTTACCCAAACCCATATCATCGGCCAGGATACCTCCCCAGCCCACATCGTTCAAATAACTGAGCCACTGAAAACCGGAGGTTTGGTAGGGGCGCAGTATGGGCTGCAGGTGCTTCGGGGCGGGTATTTCAGGTATATTCTTAAATTCCTTCAGCCGCTCATATTTTTCATCCAGTTCAAAACTTAATTCCTTTTCATCGCGGTTCTCGTAAAGCTCATCTATCACGCTCATGTGGTATTTGCTCAGGCGCAACTGGTTGCTTCTGCCATCTCCCACTTTAAACAATAAGGAATATCTTTTCAGCCATTCATCGGGCAATATACCCAGTGTGCCATCGCCCAGCTGCACAAAGGACTGCTTGTTTACCAGCGCTGTCTTTATTTCATCAATGCCCACACGCTGCTCTCCAAATTCTATTTCCACTTTGGCATCAAACCAGTCCAGCCCGCTGCTTACATGTATATGTGTATTGGGCCTGGCCGTGTTGAAACGGAAATTGCGCAGGGCATCATAGCCAAATACCGGCACTTTCATCTCGTTCATGGCATCCACAAATAAAAAGAACCAGTTATTGCGCAGCACATCGGCGCCCCTCAATACCAGGTTGTTCTTATTATCGTCGGGCCGCATAAACATGGAATGCAGGTTTTCAAGTTTCTTTATGAACTTTTCCTCGGCATCCAGGTTGCGTTCTATGATCAGTATCTTATCCCCGTCGGGGATGATGATGTTTTCTTTATCAGCAGCCTTAGTTTCAAAACCCTTGTAACTGAACACCGGCTGAAACACCAGGTAGTCGCCTTTTTCCTGCAATTGCAGTTTTACATCGGGCTCGCCGCTTTTGATCTCCCTCACCAGGCTTTTATCAAACTCCACTTTATAATCCCTGGTAAGCGGCAGAATGACCTTCTTCATTTTGTCGGCCCAGTTCTCTTTGCTTAGCTGTATATTTCCATCCTTCAGGAACTTCTCGGCCTGCAGAACGTCCTCAGCTTTTTGCCACAGGTACAATACCTGGTCGTTCAGGTATACCAGGCTGCTGTTGCATTCGTTTTCGGTAAAAGGAATAATGGCGCCCGACAATTTTACCTTGCAGGCTATTTCAAAATGCCCCTCGCTGGCCTGCACTTTAAATACCGGCGCAATGAACTGGCCGCTGAGTTCAATTTCAACCAGGCTGGCCGTATTAAAGGATTTGCCCCGGGGCAAACAGAAAATAAAATGATTGCCCGATTGCTCTTCAAATAATTTTTTCAGTTTGGGCTGAAGATATTCGGTGATCAGGGCCTTGGTTTCTTCCGGCAGGTCGTCGCCATCGGTATGAATGATATTTTCCCAGATACCGCTGAAGGGAGAATTGCGGTCGAGGTATTTATTTATTTCGGGGCCCTGCAGTTTGCGTATTTGCTGAACAAGTTGTTTATCGTCTTCATTAAACACTTCGGTATTTACAAACTTGCTGAGGTCCAGTTTTTCTATCTTGCCCAGGTATTTGGTTTGTTCTTCGTTTGTTTCGCCCTGTATGGCATCCACTTCAAACCAGGGATAGGCAGTTGCATTAAAATTGAAAACAACCCCCAGTCTTTTTGAAGGCCGCTCCTCCGTTATCACTTCTTCTGCAGGTATATCGGGCACCACAAAAGCTTCGGCCGGTTTTGCAGCCACGGTGCCCGGGGTCACTCTTTTGATGGATGTGTCCAGCAGTTTTAAAAAAGGCTTTCCGTCTTTGTAGGTAAATTCAAATTTGCCGGTAAGGTCATCTTCCAGGCTATAGCCATATATCTGCAGCAGCTTGTTCTTTTCCTTGTCCCAGTTGCGTATGCTGTCGAAATAGTTGGCGCCATAGGCATCCAGCAATTGCAGGAACAGGAGCGTTTTATGTTCGCAAAGCGGGTGCTCCGTTTCGCCGCATTTGCAGGAAGTATCAAAGTTCCTTTCGTCGTTCTTTTGTATCACCAGCGGAAATACCTCGCCATCAATGTTGAGTTCGGCTTCCACCCTTTCGTCGGCAGCTTTGATGATATTTGCTTTGGTGCTGCGCAAAAGGTTTTCCGCAGCGGCATATATACCCGGCGATGAAAGCAGCTTTATCATCTTCAGGTCAATATGTTTCATTTTGGCAACGGTGTGCCGCTGGTTGTATTGAATATTGGTGTTGCCCAGCATATTCTTGTCCACCATATCCTGCAGGCGTATCAGTGCAGCTCCTTCGTGGCGGCAGATATCGCCGAGGTTGTAAGGGCAGCTGCAGCGCACCGTCATTGATTTGGGATCGGTGTACTTTTGGATATACACTTTGTAGAACGTGGCATAGCTGTCATCTTTCACCCTGAACACGATGCTGCCCATCAGCTGGTCGTGCTCAACCAGTTCCACAAAGCCCATTGAATGTATTTTTTTGCTGCGGCGTATCACTTCATCCGAGCCGTTATTATACACATATTTGATAAGGTGCGGTAACGCCATCTTTGATAATTGATTGCCGATTTGAGATTCCAGGTTGCTGATTTATCAATTCTGAAAAAGGCAATTTGCAAAAGTAACGAAAAATAACTGAGCCTAGAAGTGTTAGTGAAAAGTTTGTGGTTGGTGGTTGGTGGTTGATAGTCCATGGTCTATGGACTATGGACTATGGACTATGAACTATGGACCATACAACCCCATGCTTAATTGAACCGCTTACACACAGGCGCCCTTATTTGGCGATCAGTTTTCCCTCTTCATAAATGGCCAGCACATTGGCCACATCGGCAGTAAGGCAATAACGGATATCCTTATCCAGGCCAAAACCGGAAAGGCGTTTGTAATGCGATGCGTTTTTTGATTTCATAAAGCCAAACAGGTCGTCTTTGGCCTCGTTGTACAGGGTTGCTGCCATTTGGGATGAATCGCAGTTGATGGAAAAATGTTGCCCTATCCTGCTGATAACAGCCCCGGCAAACAGGGTATCCTCAATATTCACCCGGTTCTTCCAGGCAGCGCAGCCCAGTATCACCGGCTGATCTTGTGCCACTAAAAAATCACAAACAGCAGAAAGATTGGGGAAGGAACCGGTAAGGATGGCCTTTGCATTTTCCGCAAGCGCCATATGCAATAATTTAGTTCCGTTGGTGGTGGTAAGCACCAGGGTTTTTCCGTCAATGAATTCTTTAGGGTATTCAAACGGCGAATTGCCATGCTCCAGCCCTTCTGCAATTTGTCCGTCTCTTTCGCCTGCGGTAATGCTGTCTATTTGTTTGCCAATGCGGATGCATTCGGCCACACTGTCTACCGGTATAATGGCTTTGGCCCCGTTGTGCAATGCCGTGGCAATGGTGGAAGTGGCCCTTAATACGTCAATGATTACTACAATGCTTTTTTCTACGGGATACAGGTCTAACAGGGCGGGAGAAAGGGAGGTATATAGTTCGGGTTTATCGCTTTGCATCATACTTCAGTTAATTTAAGATCGTTTTCCATTTCTGTGTTTCTGCATATTCTTTAATTACTTCATTTCTTTTGGTCAGAAATTTTTGCAGGTATGAAGTAAGGAAAAGACTGTTTACCATTTTGCCCAGTGTTCCATAGGGGGTTTCAAAATGCAGCAGGTCGATCATGATGGTGCCGTTTTCCACTGCCTTAAAATGATGCTCGTGATAAAAACTTTTGAAATCCCCTTTAACCATTTCGTCGGTAAAGGAAACCGGGCTTTGCATGGCCGTTATTTTGGAGGTAAACTGCCTTTTTTTAAACAGGTGCTTTGCCTGCCAGGTTACCGTTTCATCTT
This sequence comes from Ferruginibacter sp., assembly GCA_044226725.1. GTDB lineage: Bacteria > Bacteroidota > Bacteroidia > Chitinophagales > Chitinophagaceae > Ferruginibacter. The sequence goes on from JBGAGM010000007.1 coordinate 227,758, forward strand.
TATTGATAAGCCCGGTCATTACGCCATCAATTGCTTTTTCGCCGCTGGGTGCGGTTGAAAGCTGGTGCAGGTTTATACTCCTGCTCAGGTCGAAAACCCTTTCAACGGGCGCTGCAATAAATGTGGTAAGATGAATTTTGGGCATAGTGTTAATGATAATGAAGTAATTGATAATTTCTTAACCTGATTGCATGTAACTGAACTGCAAACTGTTTATTTCGGAAACTTTATCAATTATTCATTAACCGGTTATCAATTAAGCAAAAGGCATTTTAACCACTTTTGCTTTCAGTAATGTGTTGCGGATGCTGATATATATTTCTGTATCAATGGCTGCATATTTAGATTCCACATAAGCCATGCCTATTGCCTTGCCCAGCGACGGGGATTGTGTACCCGATGTAACCCGGCCGATCACAACACCTTCAAAATCCTTCACCTGGTAATCGTGGCGGGCAATTCCTTTTTCCAGCATTTCAAAGCCCACCAGTTTTTTGGTTACGCCTGCTGCTTTTTGCTTTTCTAAATAAGGGCTGTTGGTAAATGGCTTGGTAAACTTGGTTATCCATCCAAGCCCTGCTTCCAGCGGCGATGTGGTATCGTCTATATCATTACCATACAGGCAGTAGCCCATTTCCAAACGCAGGGTATCCCTGGCACCCAGGCCAATGGGCTTGATGCCGGCTTTTTGTCCTGCTTCAAAAATTGCATCCCAGATTTTAGCAGCGTTATCATCCTTGTCTTCAAAATAAATTTCAACACCCCCTGCGCCGGTATACCCGGTGGCGCTTATCAATACATTTTCAACGCCGGCAAAAGTTCCTTTGGTGAACGTGTAATATTTCAGGTTCATGATATCCTTATCGGTAAGCGGTTGCAATATTTTAGTTGCATTGGGGCCCTGTATGGCCAGCAGGCAGGTTTTATCCGAAATATTGTGCATCTCCACTTCCTTATCGTTGTGCTGCTGTATCCAGTTCCAGTCTTTTTCAATATTGCTGGCATTTACAACAAGCATATAAGCTTTGTTCTCTTCCAGGCAATACACGATCAGGTCGTCCACAATACCGCCCTCATTATTGGGAAAGCAGCTGTACTGGGCTTTTCCATCAGTAAGCTTTGCGGCATCATTGCTGGTGATGCGCTGTATCAGGTCAAGCGCATTTTCGCCCTTCAAAATAAATTCTCCCATATGGCTTACATCAAAAACGCCGGCAGAACTGCGAACGGCAGCATGCTCATCATTGATACCCGAGTAACTGATTGGCATATTATAACCTGCAAACTCAGCCATTTTGGCTCCTAAGTCGATGTGCTTTTGTGTAAAGGGAGTATTTTTCATGAGAGAATTTTTTGTTTTTGTACAGGTGCAAATGTAAAATAAAAAGCTGATGGTTAAGCCGTTTCTCAATTTGAAAAACTGCTGGCAGATTGAAATGAAGCAGGAATACAGATGACACGGATTGGATAGGTTTAAAGGGAGATTTATTACTATTAATTAACCCGGTAAATGGTTTTATAACAGATTAAACACAGGATAATCCTGCTTCGCAGAAACATATCCGTGATCATCCGTCAAGCCCGTCTCATCCGTGCTCTGCTTCCATATTATAAAAAGTCCCCCGAAAAAACGGGGGACGTTGTTGGTTTCAACTTCAACTCAACTATTGAAACGATCTTAATTACTGGCTAAGATTTGCTTCAGGTCCTCACAGGCTTCTCTTATCCTTTCGCACTGCTCTTCAGAATTTTCCGTTTTATCTATCCTGATATTCAGCCTGCCCGGATGAGCGTCTATATAAAAGTTGGTGTTATCATCCAGCACTATTTCCCTGCTTACATAATCATTGTGCCTTATTTTCATTTGCCCGTTCAGCAGGTGGTTGTTCAGGTAAACCTGCACTGCATGCGATTTGCTCCTGCTGTAATCGGCGTCCATTTCATATTCGTCCTCATCATCGGAAACTGTTATTGAAACATCATGGTCGCTAAAATGAAAACACGACTGCATTAATGGAACCATGGCCAGTGCCAGTATGATTAGAATGGCTGTTTTTTTCATCTCTTTTGATTTTACTGATTTTCGGTTATCAAATCATGTCGATCATGGTGTTTATTACCGGCATTTTGGAACTTACGGGAGCAGGTTCATTATTTTCCCCGATCTTCTGCAGCTGCTTTTCAATTTTGTCTTTCACTTTTTGCAGCGAGTCTTTCATTTTCTGCTTTTCTGCGTCCAGTTTTTGTTTCAGCGAATCTATTTTGTTTGCCGGCTCGTTGCTGTTGTAGCGGTAGCTGTCGTTATTATCGTTGTTCTCATTGGTGATCACTTCAATACCGCTGCCGTTAATAGTAACTTTGGTATGGCCTTTTTTGTTTCCGTTATTATCCTCATCGTCTTCATCATCTTCGTGGCCTGCACGTTTTCCCTTCAGGTTGTATAAATATCCGTCTGCCTTCATGATGTATTCTTCACCTGTTCTCCAGTTATCATTAAGATCGTCGGAATCATAATACCAGCCATCGTTGCCGTTCCAGTCGTTGCCAAAGTGTACATTGTTGAACCAGGTGATGCTTTTATCTACCCTGATCCTTTTGCCAACCGGTACATATATGGTAAGTACCACACGCTGGTTACGGAACTTATCGGTTTTATTTATACCAATTCCTTTGTTCATCAGCAACACGGTGTCCTGCTGAACGCCGGTGTATTGGATCCTGGCTGCGTTGCTTTCTGCTGCTGTTCTTGTGTTGCCGGTTGCTGTTTTTATGAGTGTTACCCTGAAGCTGTCGTTCACTGCTTTTACAATACGCACATCAATGTTATTCACGTAAGCGGTGTCTTCCTGTATTCCTTCAAAGGGTTCGAACCTGATAAACCTGCGGTGGTTGTATTTATCCAGCGGAGATTTTGAAGTGATCTCCAGTTTGTCCACTTTAGGGTTTGACAGAACAATCTCCTGTTCGCTAAGGTTCTTGCTGTTGTACCTGAACTCCTGGCTGATGGAAGCAAGCAGGCAGATAAAACATATCCAGCCTATCACCCACATAGCGCCAAAGGAAAAACCGAGTATTTTACTGTTGCTTTTGGAACGGGCAATTTTGCGGATGATCCAGGTGATGATACCAATGATGGGTACAGCAATAAAGAATACCAGTGTACCCCATGCCAGTGCATTTTGATAATCGCCGCCGATCAGGAAATCTTTGAGCGGGAACAAACCAATGGATGCAATAGCCAGGCCGAAGAGGGCCATCACAAGCGCAAAGCCCACGCAACCGATAATGAAGTAAGCAAATATTTTTGCGATCATGGCAATTACATTGCCCAGTCCGCCGCGGTTTCGCCTGGTAAAGTTCTTTACATCCCCGGCCACCATATTTGCTTTTTCGGTTACAACTTCTGAAGCTTCTTTACCAAAAGCAGTGGCTTTTTTGCCCACTCCTTTCATCTCTTCCATCACACTGGCTTTAATGGAGTTCATATCCACTTTCTCGCCTTTCATTTCCAGTTTTTCTGAAGTGGTAAGCGCTTCGGGTATCACAATCCACAAAATAATGTAAACAATGAGGGATGTGGGGCTGAAGGTAAAGCGGAGCACATCGCCAAAATCCCACAGGCCGCCCCAGTGGCCCCAGCGTGAAATAAAGGAAAGGAATGGCAGCAGGAACAATACCCTTGGGATCCAGGCATTGATACCAAAATAGTTGCCGATACCGCTGCACACACCTGCCACCAGTTTTTCATCGGGGTCGCGGAACAGTTTTTTGCGGGTGCCGCCAATTTGTGTGGTAGCGCTGCTTGGCACGGCTATCCACATAATAATATAAGTTAAGAAGCCCACACCTGAAAACAGCAGCACTACAAATATGATACGGGCAATTACCACATCAATATTAAAATAGTTGGCAAGACCGCTGCACACACCGCCCAGTACTTTATCATTCTCATCGCGGAACAATCTTTTGCTGCCGCTAAAAGACGAATTGTTGCTGCTGTTCGATTGGTTGCCGCTGCTTACAAATGGCTGTGGCTGGCCATCGTCTATGGTTTCAAATTCCTCGGGGCGGCCCATGGTATTGATGATGGCGTTCACATCATCTTCGGTAATACAAGTGGCGCCTTTGGTAATTTTTTCCTGGAACAGTTCACCAATGCGACTTTCAATATCGTTGATGATCTCTTCCTTGCCTTCTTCGTTGGCAAAGTGGCGGTTGAGGCTTTCGGTATAATTTTTCAGCAGTTCAAATGCTGTTACTTCTATGGGTACAACCCGTCCCTGGAAGTTTATGTTGATTACTTGTTTCATGGCTTAATTTTTTGCGTTTCGTTAGTTGTTTTGGTTACCAACAAAAAAACATGGCTATACTTTTTGTTGTTAAATGTTGAAGTTGTTATTATCAATATTTTCTCCGTTGGCATGGGTAAGCGTTCGCACAGCGTTCGCCAGCTCGTGCCAGGTGGTTTCCAGTTCAGTATAGAACGCTGCCCCTTTTTCGGTAAGCGTAAAATATTTCCTTGGCGGACCACTGGTACTTTCTTCCCAGCGATAGGATAACAGCTCTGCATTTTTTAACCTGGTTAACAACGGGTACAAAGTACCTTCCAGGATGTTGAGATTGGCCGCCTTCATTTTTTCGATGATGTCTGAAGGGTAAGCTTCGCCCTCTTTGATAATGGAGAGGATGCAAAACTCCAGCACCCCTTTACGCATCTGGCTGGCTGTGTTTTCAATGTTCATGGCTTTGGTTTTTTAACCCTGCTGCCGCCCCGGTTTTCATGGCTGTGAAACGGGCGGCAGCAAGATCTGTCAATAATTTTTTCATGGCTATACTTTATCCCGCTACCGGCCCTTCCGGAGAAAGGCTGTTGCAAAGACTGGTGTTTGCCTGCTATACTTTAAGAACTTGAGATGGGGTTTAACCGGTTTTATCCCTATCACAACACAAAGATAGTATTATTTTAGTACTATGCAACACATACTACCATATTTTTTATAGTAGCTGGTGGTGGATAGGAGGTGGTAAAACATATAAATGATTGAATATTAATCATTTGACACAAAATTATTGACTACGGAAAATTTTTTCGGTATGATGAAAGGCTAATATTTAGGGATGAGTGGTAGAGAAACGGGGCTTCGGACACCCAAAAATGAGTTTCCGGGTATGTAAAAGGAGTTTCCGGGTATACAAAAAGTGTTTCCGGGTATGTAAAATGAGTTTCCGCATATACAAAATGAGTTTCCGGGTATGTAAAAGGGATTTCCGCATATACAAAATCAGTTTCCGGGTATTACAAATCAATTTCCGCCGATGACAAAAGAGTTTCCATATGTGTAAAACCGTTTTCGGAGTATATAAAATGTCTTTTCGCATATTACAAATTTTTATCTGCCGCGAAATTTGGAGTTCCGGGTATGTACTGTATATTTATAATATCTATAACCCATAAAAGCTCCTTATAATGAGAAAACTATTATTTGTACTCGTTTTTGTATTTGCATCTGTTAGTTCTTTTTCGCAAAACCTGCCAAACTATGATGCCATCAGGCTGGAACTTAAGGAAGATTATAACGCCGCTGCCGAAACTGCCGCATTAAAGGCTGCCGTTTTTTTGCTTACAACCCCCAACGAAAATGATAACCTGGACAGGCTGAAATCGCTTCAATACCTGATCAAGTGGATGTCGGGCACACCGGATTATAGTTTTAGCCTGGGCGATCCCATTACCAAATTCATCAAAAAGAACGAGGATGTTTTGGGATTATACATGGCAGCCATGGCTAAATATGTTTTGGAGAACAAGGCTGATGCAAAAGACGAGAAAAAGGTAAAACTGAAGTCGGTAAAACTGCTGATCGATTATGTGAAGGACGAGAAAAATAACATCAAAATAAAGGGAGAATTAAAAAAAGCTGTTGAAGCCGATGATAAGGGACAGCTTGCCGAATACCTGAATAACTGATGAACCTGTATGGCATATTGGTAATAAAGATTTTATTTTCTGTTACGGGTATCTTATGATCTTTCGCTTCTCCTGATGCAGGTCATTGTTGTGCACACACAATCAATCTACCTTTACCACTCCCCGGGGAAGTAATGACCCTACCTGCATCCGGTGAAAAAATTCTTAACCATACTATCCATCAGCCTGTTGTTGCTTACAGCTGTTAATGCAGTTATAGCAGGTTGCCTCTTTATAACCGATCCCACAGGCAGTAAAATGGGCATGTCAGTCACATACCTGCAGCACAGCCCCTTTACATCCTTTTTAATACCGGGCATCGTTTTGCTGGCAGTGAACGGCATCCTGAATTTGATTGCAGCCCGGGCTGCAATCAAAAACAAAAAATATGCCCCTGCTTTTATAATGCTGCAGGGAATCTTATTAGGGGGCTGGATCGTTATCCAGGTACTGATGGTGCAGCAAATTCAATTTTTGCATATCATCATGTTCCTGATCGGTTTTGTGCTGCTTGTTTGTGGTTTTGTTCTCAGGCAAATGAACAGCAAAGAAGAGCTTGCCTGTTAATCTTTTTATAAGAACTATCTTTCAGGTAACATTGGCTCCCGTATTGTTCGTATATTATACAGGGAGGTAAATATCATGAAATACATTTTTTACACTTTACTAAGCATAAGCCTGTTAGCAAGTTGCAGCAAGGCAGGCAAAGATTATCTTTCACGCAGTGATAATGACAACACCCTGTTTGATGCCATTAAAACTTTAAAGAAGCATAATGGCGATACGGCAGCGCTCAATGCATTGCCTGCACTGTACAATGCAGCCCGGGAACGCAACCTGCGCAAAATAAACAGCTATTCAGCCTCTCCCAATATCGATCGCTGGGACAAGATGATAAACGCCTATAACACCCTGCAGGAAATGCACGACGCTATTGTTGAAAGCGATGCCGCCAGCCGGGTGGTGAACCCGGTCAATTACCAGCAAACCATTTACGATCTTAAGCAGGAAGCTGCAGCTGATTATTACACACAGGCTTCCGGTTTTTTAAGCAAGCCGGGGCGCAGTGATGCTAAAACAGCTTATAATTATTTTAAAAAAGCGGATAAGCTGGTGCCGGGCTACCAGGATGCCACTGTAAAAATGGAAGAGGCTTATCAAAATGCAATAGTGGATGTGGTAATAAACCCCGTGCAGGATAACTCCTATTTCTTCAACACCGGCTGGGGCAATTACGGGTATAATTACAGCAATGAATATTTTCAGCAAACCCTGGTACGGGAGCTGAAGGGCATTAACAGCAGCCGCTACCCTGCACGTTTTTATACCGACTGGGAGGCCCGCCGCGATAATGTGCAGCCCGACTGGGAAGTGAACCTTACACTCAGGAACATGCGCATACCCACCCCGCAAAACTATACCTACACCCGTACAGTAAGCAGGCGTGTGGAAAGGGGCAGGGATACTTCCAACAGGGTACTTTACAAAGTGGTATATGCCACTGTGTATATCAACCAGCAATCATTTACTGCCCAGGCCGAAATGGAAATTAATATCACCGACCTGGCCACCCGTAAAAATATTGTTTACAATACCTTCAGGGAAGAATACCGCTGGCAGGAAGAGCAGGCAACCTATTCGGGCGATGCAGATGCACTGGGGCCCAACGACTGGGCTTTGATCAATAACAGGAATTACAACGAACCACGCAAAGAAGAAGTACTGAATGAACTGTACCGGAAAATATATCCGCAGGTAAAGAACAGGATCAGTTATGCCGTGGATTGGTAAGTGATAAGTTGATAAGTTAAAAGGTTAATAAGTTGAAAAGTATTTAACCGGAGATGCGGCTTACCTGAACAGCGTGTACACCACCCAACTCATGAAGTAAGCGAGGCCGGTCATGTATACTAATTGTATGGCGGGCCATTTCCAGCTGCGGGTTTCCCGCTTTACCACAGCCAGCGTACTCATACACTGCATGGCCAATACATAAAATACCAGCAGCGATAAACCGGTGGCCAGGTTGTACACTTTGCTTCCGTCTGGCCTTACAGCTGCGCTCATTTTTTGCCGTAAGGTACTGTTGTTCTCATCCGCATCCTCACCAACGCTGTACAGGGTAGCCATGGTGCCAACAAATACTTCCCTTGCTGCAAAGGATGTGATGAGGGCAATTCCAATTTTCCAGTCGTAACCCAGCGGGCGTATAGCAGGTTCAATAGCTTTGCCCAGCGTGCCTGCAAAGGAATTTTGCAATAGTTCTGTTTTGCGCAGCTTGTTCAGCTCTGCTTCCTGCTGCGGGTTTGCTTTTACCAGCTGCTCATATTTTGCGGTAACACTTTTCATTTTCTCTTTTGGGCCGTAAGTGCTCAGGGCCCACAGCAGCAGGCTGATCAGCATAATGATCTTACCGGCATCAAACACAAATATTTTTGCCTTGCTGATCATGGTGGTCAGTGCATTCTTCCAGCGGGGGGCACGATAGGTTGGCAGCTCCAAAATAAAAAAACTGCGTTCGTTACTTTTAATGAACCACTTCATGACCCAGGAAACAAGCAGCGCAATCACGGTACCCATCAGGTACAGGATCATCATCACCAGCCCCTGCAAGCTCAAAAACCCGAAGTATAATTTTGAAGGTATTACCAATGCTATCAAAATAGTGTACACCGGAAGCCTGGCGCTGCAGCTCATCAGCGGGGTGATCATTATAGTGAGCAATCTTTCTTTTTTGTTCTCAATATTACGGGCACTCATGATAGCCGGTACAGCACAGGCATAGCCGCTTATCATAGGCATTACACTTTTTCCATTAAGCCCTACTTTACGCATCAGTTTATCCGAGAGGAAGCTGATACGAGCCATGTAGCCCGTATCTTCCAGAATAGTAATGATACCAAACAGGATCATGATCTGTGGCACAAAAATGAGTATGCCGCTAAGGCCGGCCACCACACCGTTTATCAGCAGGTCGCTCCACCAGGTAACGGGCAGGCTGTTGCTTAGCATGCCGCTTAATTGTCCAAATATCCATTCAATACCATCCATGGGGTATTTGGCCACCCAAAACACACTTTGAAAAAGCAGGAATAAAACAGCCAGTAAGATGATGTACCCCCAGCGCCTGTGCAGCAACACATCATCCAGTCTTTCGGTAAACAGGGCTTTTTGCAACGGATCGGCCTCCACTATGGTTTGCTGCATAATATGTTTAATGCGGCCATAGCGCTGCATGATCTCTTCTGCCTGTGTTTTAGTGGGGTTGAACTGGTTATCGATTTCGATCTGTTCAATATTATCCTGCATGCCCTCTTCCAGTATGAACTGCTCGTGATTGATGAGATAATGAATGGCTGTATAATTACTAATATCAGGATAATGAGTTTTTACCGCATCAATGGCATCGGGTGCAAGGGCATGAGCATCGATAAAATTACGGGGTGATTGCTGCGCTGTATTTTCCACCGACAGGTCAATTACTTTTTTCAGCTGCTCGATCCCTTTATTCTTTCTTGGATTGATGGGCACAATGGGCACGCCCAGCTCACGTTCCAGTCCTGGTATATCAATCTGCGTTCCCTTTCGCTTAGCCAGGTCCATCATGGTAAGCGCCACCACCACCGGTATGTTGAGGTCGATTATTTGAGAACAGAACAGAAGGTTGCGTTTCAGGTTGCTGGCATCGGCCACCAGCACCACCATTTCGGGTTTGATACCTGCATCCTGGTTTAGTAATACCCGGTATGCCACCCACTCATCGGCCCGCTTGGGATACAGGCTGTAGGTTCCGGGCAGGTCGATAATAGTAGCTGTAAGATCGGGGGAAATACGGCTTTGCCCCATTTTCTTATCGACCGTAACCCCGGGGAAATTACCCACCTGCTGGTTTAAGCCTGTCAGGTAATTAAACAGCGAGCTTTTTCCGCTGTTGGGGTTGCCCACTAATGCTATGTTTATCTTTTTTGCCAATATTACCTGCAAAAATAACGGTAAACCTGCTTACGGGATTACGAATTGAGAAAGTTGCGTATCGCTAAGCGGAATTTTTATATCATACATTATATTAAATTTTACAGGCCGTTTACCGAAATAGCAAATTGCTTAGCTACCTTTGCTATTCTTCAACAAACGTATGTACATGAAACGCATTTTTTGGTTAGTCCTCCTTGTTTCAACCATTTGTTCTGCACAAAAAAATAAGAAAGCCCTGTCAAAAGCACAGGTAAAAGCAGATAAAGCTGTTCTTGCTTCCCTGCAAAGCCATATTGGTTTTTTAGCCGATGATAAGCTGGAAGGCAGAAGAACCGGAAGTGCCGGTGAAAAGCTGGCGTATGAGTATATTAGTAAGAAGTTTGAAGAAGCCGGACTGGAACCCAGGGGAGAGAACGGGACTTTTATCCAGCAGTTTGATGTAGTGGAAGGGAAGGAAATAAAACCCGGCACTTTCTTCAGCATCAGCGGGTTTAACCTGCGTATGAATATTGATTATTTTCCACTGAGCTTCAGCGGCAATGGAAAAGTTACATCTTCTGCCGCCATGGCAATGCCGCAAAGCGATGCTGTTTGGTTTTGGGACCTGAAGGAGTTGCTGGAGCAAAACAAGAACAACCCGCATTTTGACCTGGAAGATGCAATTTTGAAGAAGGCAGATAAAGTGGCGTCCAAAGGAGCTACTGCCTTATTGCTTTATAACAGTTCGTCCATCAATGATAGTTTGCGGTTTGATCCCAAATCAAAAACCGAAGCTGCCAAAATACCGGTGTTATATATCAGCAAAGACATGAAAAAGAGGTTCCTGAATGATGAGTTGATTTTTGTGGATTATAAAATGGATATCTCTATTGGCGAAAAGAAAAGAACCGGACATAATGTAATAGGTTTTATCAACAACGTGGCAGCCAACACGGTAATACTGGGAGCGCACTACGATCATTTGGGATATGGGGAAGATCATAATTCGTTATATGCCGGCAGCACTCCCATGATACATAATGGCGCCGATGATAATGCAAGCGGAACCGCCGCTTTGATAGAGCTGGGCAAACTGCTTAAAGCTTCCGGTTTAAAAAACAACAACTACCTGTTCATTTCTTTCTCGGGCGAAGAGCTGGGCTTGTTTGGCAGTAAGTATTATACCGAGCATCCTGTTATTGATATTGCCCGCAGCAATTACATGATCAATATGGACATGGTGGGCAGGCTTAACGACAGTACCCATGGTGTTACCATTGGTGGTTATGGCACATCGCCCACCTGGGGGCAGGAGCTGGCCGCTACAGACAGTTATTTTAAAATAAATTTCGACAGCAGCGGCACGGGCCCCAGCGATCACACTTCTTTTTACAGGAAAGACATACCTGTATTATTTTTCTTTACCGGATCACACAGCGATTATCACAAACCAAGCGATGATGCTGATAAGATCAATTACAACGGAGAGCTGTTGCTGCTGAAATATATTTATGCGCTGATAGAAAAAACCAATGACAAGGGGAAACTCGTTTTTACCAAAACAAGGGAAGCACAACAGGGCAAACGGAGTTTTAGCGTTAGCATGGGTATTATGCCCGACTATACTTTCAGCGGTACCGGCGTAAGAGCCGATGGCATCAGTGAAGGCAAGCCCGCGGAAAAAGCCGGGTTAAAAACCGGTGACATCATTATACAAATCGGCGAGTATAAAGTGCCTGATGTGCAGGGGTACATGCAGGTGCTGGGCAAGTTTAAAAAAGGAGATGCCACTAAAGTAACTGTAAAACGCGGAACAGAAGAGAAGGTTTTTGATGTAGTATTTTAGTTTAAATTATGAAATTAAAAATAGACAATGAAGCATTGGCCGAGGAGTTCTTTGAAGACTCGGTACTGCTGGGCATTGTGGCACCTGTTAAGGACTACCAGTTTAGCTGGCAGCTGAACCAGTTGCTGGGATTGGATTTCAGAGTGAATAATGATATTGAAATACAGCTTACCAAAAAGCAGCGAAAGTATTTTTTCAGTATCTATGAATACACATTACCTGCTATCAGCCTCACTCATTATTTGTACAACAATGAAAATGATGGTGAGTATTTATTGCCCGAGTTCAAGCATCTTGATTTTTTATGGCTTATAAAGGGAGATCCTTTACCCATGGAAGAAGACCTGAAGGTTTTGATACAATCCATTCGTACCCTGCCCGGTGTGCAGCTGGTAACAGAAATGACCAATGAGAAAATAAAAAACAAACAGCATTTGATATTTTAGACCCGCCCGCCCCTGAAGGGAGGACTATGGGCCCAAAATTTGCAGTGTATTCAATAATTAAACATTACCAGGATGTGGCAGGAAGAAAATAATGCACTCTATAAGCAATTTGAATTCAGCGATTTTTCAAACGCTTTTGCTTTTATGACAAGGGTGGCCATGCTGGCCGAAAAACAGGACCACCACCCAACCTGGAAAAACACGTACAACAAAGTGGAGATATGGTTAAGCACCCATGATGCCGGTGATGTGGTGACAGAAAAAGACCGCCAGCTGGCTGTTTTGATCGATAAATTGTAAGGCTGACCTATTTTGTCCTTATCTCCTTCAATGAAATGTAGAAGCCGTTTTTCATTCTTATTATGATGGGCATTTTCGCATTGGTGGCAAATGAAAAATAAGTCTGTTCTTCGGCTGAAGCTCCGGCAGTATTCAGATCGTTTGCAACAAGTTCCTCAACAGTTTCCTTTTCACCATTAAGCAATATTTTAAATTCTGAAGGATCTTCTTTGGTGACACCCATTTTTTTGGGCTGTTCGTTCGTGTTCATTTTCAGCATCACTGTTTTGGTTCCTTTAGTAAGGCCAGTAAAAGTATTTTTGCTTATCCAAACGCTCAGGGTGTTGTCGTCCAGAGTTTTTGCACCCGATGAAAAGTAGTTGTATAGTGTATTAGCTGATACCATCGCCGCTGCTGTGTGTGTGATGGTGCCGCTGCTTTTATTATCATTGGTCATTTCCCAATCAAAAACCACTGCAGGAACAAGGGTTTTTACAGTTACTATAAAATCGTATTTCTGTTCACCGGCCTCCACTGTATAAATGAGTTTGGTACCGGGCTTAATAACACTTTGCAGGTTAACCTGCGCAAATCCAAAAACAGAAGACATTAAAATACCGAGAATGAATAATGCTTTTTTCATTTTTTATTTTTTTACAAGATACAAATAGCAGGATAATGACAGATACCCGCTGCAGGGTATTTATATTTTTACCATAACTGTTTTCTCAGCTGCTTCGGTAAAGATTCCTATTGGCCGGGCAAATTCCTCAAAACCGTTTTCCTTCAAGACAGTTTTTACCTGCTCCACAGCCGCTTCATCAACGGCAATGAGCAGGCCGCCATTGGTTTGCGGATCGGGCAGCAGGTTGAACGCTTCCATTACATTTACGCCCTTTTCAAAGCCGGTCTTAGTGCTGTAGCTGTTCCAGTTTCGGTAGGTGGCATCCGGTATGATGCGTTGCGTCATATACTCTTTTACACCGGCTGCAACCGGCAGTGCACTATATTGTATTTCTGCAGCACAATTGCTTCCTTCTGCCATTTCAATCAGGTGGCCCAGCAGGCCAAAGCCTGTCACATCTGTCATTGCGGTAACACCGCTTATCTTTCCCAGCGCCTCGCCCACTTTATTGAGGCGGGTCATTTGTTCGATCATAACGCTTACATGTTCTTCTTTTATCACACCTCTTTTTTGTGCAGTTGATAAAACACCCACACCCAAAGCTTTGGTAATGAAGATATGATCGCCGGCCTTTGCTGTATTGTTCTTTTTAAGATCATTAATATCAACCAGGCCGGTTACAGCCAGGCCGAAGATAGGTTCGGCACTATCGATACTATGCCCCCCGGCCAGCGGGATACCTGCCTCTTCACAAATTTTACGGCTGCCATCCAATACTTTTTGTGCCAATGCTGCAGGCAGCTTTTCAACAGGCCAGCCCAGTATAGCAACGGCCAGTAAAGGTTTTCCGCCCATGGCATACACATCGCTGATGGCATTGGCGCTGGCAATGCGGCCAAAGTCAAATGCATCATCCACAATGGGCATAAAAAAATCGGTGGTGGAAATAAGTGCTGTTCCGTTTCCAAGATCGTACACAGCTGCATCATCCTTGCTGCTGTTGCCCACCAGCAATTTGTTATTGTCCGGAAGAGCCATGCCTGTCTTCAATATTTCATCCAGTACTTTGGGAGCTATCTTGCAACCACATCCGGCGCCCCGGGAATACCCGGTTAGTTTTACTGTTTCTTCGTTATCCATCATTATTCTTTTCGTCGGTTAAATACAATGGCTGAGTTTTTCTTAAGGTCTCCGCTGAAACGAATCTCATACCTCTCTTTGCCATCATTCACAATCAGCAGCCCGGTATTGGGCGGCAGGCTTCCCAGGTTTTCGGCATACATCACAATTTGTATACTTCCCTGTATATCTTTTGTATAAATGGTTTTGCGAACGGCTTTTGTGCTAAGGCCCACCATCGGCATGATCACTTCGCCATTCATTAACACACTAACAGTATCGCCATCCACTTCACCGTTATCATACAGCGTAAGGACCAGGCTGTCCGAAGCATAAGTAACCGATTGTATGGTTTCTATTTGCCGGCCATTGATATTGGAAGCAGGTTGTTTAGTCTTTGCTTGCTGCGGCTCCGGTTTTGGCTCATTCTTCACCACCACTTCTTTGTTGTCTGTTGCTTCTTTCTTATTGTCGGTTATTTCCTTTTTATTTTCAGTAACCTCTTTCTCTTTAGACGGCCTGGTTTCCTGCGGTTGCTTTGGTTCATTTTTTACAACAGCCTCTTTATCGCCGGTATTTCCCTTTTCCTTAGCAGGCTTTTCCTTTACGGGTTTTTCTTTCTGCCGTTTTTCTATTTCCGATGGTTCTGTTTTTGCAACAGGCTGTTCTTTTGCAGGTTCCGGCTTAGTAACCACTACCGCTTCGGCTGGTTTTTCTGCCGGCTTTTCTGCAGGTTTTTCAACCGGTAAAAAGGTGAGATCTTCTTCCAGTCCTAAGTTTTTTAATTGCTTAACCAGCGGGGATTCTTTATAGGTTGTTTTCTTTTCAACATGGATATAACCGGTAGCCGGTGCCCACTCTTTGGTGCGGTTGGTAGAGAACACCCCTTTCAACACCATCACATCGTTGGTCATTTGAAAGTTGAGCACGTTTAACACATAAACACCCTTGGGTGGTTTGATAGGATAATTATTATCAAGCAGTTTCTGGTCCTGTGTGATCACTTTATCCCCGTCGATGGTGATCTTTAATTTCTTCACCCCAAAGTATTCTTTTCCATCCAGGATAAAAAAGGTTTGTGAATACCCGATCAGTTTGCCATTTTTTTCACTGATGGCAATTTCGTACCGGTAATTCAATTCGGTGGTGTCGTTAAACATCAGGCCCGTCCACAATCCCGTCATTTCAGGCTGTGCCTGTGCACATAATTTTGCCGAAGAGAAAAATATACAGCAGACTATTATTAAGCACTTACAATATTGCATGTTATTATTTTTTGGGTATTGATTGCTGTATCAACGCCGGTACAGGGTATTTTATTTAATAAGGCTTCCACATTTTCCCGGTTATGCAGGCCTTTGCGGTACCATTTATCGTAATAGGCAAGCAAAATGCGGAAGCATTCCTTCAAATTATCTTCTTCAAGCAATTGCAAGGCTGTTTTGGTTTCCAGTCCGCCCAGCCTTTTTTGTATCCGTTCAATGGCGTTTTTCAAATATTCCTTCTTCAGTTTTCCATACTCTGCAGTTATGTAGTTCAGCCTTTCTTCAAAAGGTATATCTAAAAATAGTACGGGGGCTTTTCGCATACTGTACCAAAGCGGCATGGGTATTTGCAGGTTGCCAATACGCTGGCTTTCATCTTCGATGTAAATGCAGGGTGCCGGATGCGGGATATGGGCAAGTGCCCGGGCCAAATAGTTTTCAAAAGTTTCCTGGTTGGGTTGTTTTATCCCTTCCATCGATCCAAATGCAGAGCCTTTGTGACTGGCCAACCCTTCCAGGTCGATCACTGTTTTATTTTGTGCGGCTAGCTGCTGCAGCACCCCTGTTTTTCCACTACCGGTATAGCCACCGATAACATTGAAGTTATATTCCTTTTCAAATTGATCACGAACCCATTTACGGTAAGCTTTGTAGCCACCTACCAGCTGGTACACTTTGAATCCATACATATCAAGCAGCCAGGCTACCGCAGCACTGCGCATGCCCCCGCGCCAGCAGTGAACCAGCACATGGTTGTTTGTTATTGGTTGTTCGTTGTTCGGTTGAAGCCTCTTTTCGGACAATGAAGAACGATCAACGATCAACGCTTCCACTTCCTCCACCATGATCCTCATCTTCACCCCAAAATAATCAAGCCCTATCCTGATGGCGGCTTCACGGCTTTGTTGCTTGTAAGTGGTGCCTACCTGTTTTCTTTCTTCATCCGTAAATAATGCAAGACTATATGCACCGGGTATGTGTGCCTGTTCATATTCGCCAGGGCTGCGCACATCCAGTACAGGATATTGCCCGGCCAGGGTTAAAAACTGTTCTATGGTAATTTTTTGAACCGGCATTTAATTCTCAGGCTCTCTTTTAATTTTGTCTTCGTATATCAATTCCACCAGGCTGCCTTTCCTGGTTTTCAAAATTCCGTTCATGCCCACTGTTTTCTTTTCCATTTTTATCGTGATTCCGCAGCTCTCCTTATCGTCGTCTGAATTCCAGGTATCAAATATTTCGTAATTCACTTCCTTATTAGAAAAATTGAGATAGCCAAAACGCATGGCCGCATTCTGTTTTCCGCCTCCCCGCATGTACCCCTGGAAGGTAAATTGCTGCCAGGATCCTGAATCCGGTTTTGCAGGGTATTGCATTTCAAGTTTTTCTTTTGTTCCGAAACGGTAAACAATATAGTTACCGCTTTTCTCTTTACATACAGAAACCCATTTCCCGTTTTTGACCCTGAATGCAAAAATTATTTCCTCATCAGCCCTGCACAATTGCGTATTCAACTGGGCAAAAGCGCCAATACAAAAAAACAGGGCAAATACCAGGAAGGCTATTCTTTTCATCAGCATGTAAGTTACACAAAGAAAAAGCCGCTAAATAAATCAGCGGCTTATATTTTTAGTTTTGAGTTTTTATTTCAGCATTCTTATCCGTTCATGGAAGTCAGGAACTCTGCATTATCCTTGGTGCCTTTCATGTTCTTCAGCAACGTATTGATTGCTTCCTCGGCGTTCATATCTGCAATATGCTTGCGCAATATCCACATACGCTGGAAGGTGTCTTTGTCGAGAAGCAGGTCATCGCGGCGGGTGGATGAAGCAACAATATCGATAGCCGGGTAAATCCTGCGGTTAGACAGTTTACGTTCCAGCTGCAATTCCATATTACCGGTTCCTTTGAATTCCTCAAAGATCACCTCGTCCATTTTACTTCCGGTATCCACCAGTGCTGTAGCGATGATGGTAAGCGATCCGCCGTTTTCGATCTTACGGGCGGCGCCAAAAAACTGTTTTGGTTTTTGCATGGCATTAGCTTCCACACCACCGCTTAATACCTTGCCGCTGGATGGCGCTACTGTATTATGTGCCCTTGCCAAACGGGTGATTGAATCGAGCAGGATAACCACATCATGTCCGCACTCTACCAGGCGCTTTGCTTTTTGCAAAGCCATGGTGCTTACACGTACATGCTTTTCTGCCGGTTCATCAAAAGTGGATGCAATAACCTCTGCCTTTACACTGCGTTCCATATCGGTAACCTCTTCCGGCCTTTCGTCCACCAGAACTATCATCAGGTAGCATTCAGGATGATTCTCGGCAATGGCATTGGCCAGTTCTTTCAGCAACATGGTCTTACCCGTTTTGGGCTGTGCCACTATCAATCCCCGCTGACCTTTACCAATGGGGGTGAACAGGTCCATGATACGGGTGCTGTAGTTATCTGCCCGGGTACACAGGTCTAATTTTTCGTATGGAAAAAGTGGTGTTAAATAATCGAAAGGAACACGGTCCCTTACCTCTTCAGGCGATTTACCATTGATCGTTTCGACTTTTAGAAGGGCAAAATATTTTTCACCTTCTTTTGGCGGGCGAACGCTACCGTAAACCGTGTCTCCGGTTTTCAATCCAAATAATTTAATCTGGCTGGGAGATACATAAATATCATCAGGTGATGATAAGTAATTATAATCACTGCTTCTTAAAAAGCCATAGCCATCCGTCATCATTTCCAAAACACCTTCGCCCAGTATTACGCCATCAAATTCGATATTAAATACGGGTGGTTGTTTTTGATGATACTGCTTTACCGGTGTTTGGGCAAGTTCCTCTTCGCCTATATTAGCCTCGGGGGCCTGCTGGTCCTGCTCATCTTCTGCTGCCAGCATTTGTGCTATGGCTGCCGGTATGGTGCTTTCCTGGTCTGTAATTGGCTGCATTTCCAGTTCTTCCTCGGGTTCGGCCTGCTTTTTAACGGGTTTTTTTTCTGTATCGGTTTTCCGGGGTTTTGCGGCAGCTGCCGGTTCGGCGGTGTCTTTAGTGGCAGGTTTAATGATCCTTTTCCGCTTAGGTTTTTCCTCTTCGTTCTTTTTTTCTGTAGTCATGCTTGATTGATTTTCCAGGATCTTGTCTATAAGTTCCTGTCTTAAAAGTTTTTTTGCGTTGGGTACCTGGTATTGTTCTGCAATATCCTGCAACTCAGGAACGAGCAGCTCGTTCAGTTGTGAAATGTCGTACATACAAAATGAAAAATGATTTTCTTTAAAAATCCCGTCTTGGTTCTGAAAAAATAGATTGAGAATTTATATTGATGGATTCAAACCGCTGATTAGTATTGCTTGAAAGTTGCTTCTCAGCCAGATTCTGCTGCAATATTACGGTGTTTTTTTTAAAAAAAAAGTAATTTTTTTGATGAGCGGAGCCTCTGTGAACGGAGATTTGAACGGATCGCGGATACTAAAACGACCGATAAATCAACAAAATCAGTTTAATCTTATCAAATCCCTGTTATCACAAAATCCCCGTTAAGACAAACCATTATCTTTGCACTCCATAAATATCAAATATGTTTAACAAAAGAACCAGAATCAAAGACCTGCTGGCAAGTGACAAGACCAACTATGAAGCAACAGTAATGGGATGGGTGCGTACCTTCCGCAACAACCAGTTTATAGCATTGAATGACGGCAGCACCAACAATAATGTTCAAATAGTGGCCACCCTGGGCCAGTTTGATGAAGCTTTGCTGAAGCGTATTACCACCGGGGCCTGTATCAAGGCAAGCGGCGAGGTGATTCCTTCTTTGGGCAAGGGACAAAAAGTGGAACTGAAAGCCGATACAATAGAAATACTGGGCGACAGTGATGCAGAGACTTTTCCGATGCAGCCCAAAAAACACAGCCTGGAGTTTTTAAGAGAAAATGCCCATATGCGTTTTCGCACCAATACATTTGGCGCTGTTTTCAGGGTGCGGCATGCGCTGGCTTTTGCTATTCATAAATTTTTTAACGACAGGGGCTTTCTTTATCTGCATACGCCCATCATTACAGCCAGCGATGCAGAAGGTGCCGGTGAGATGTTCCGTGTAACCACTTTACCACTGGATGGAACCGCCGAAAAAAATGAGGATGGCAGCGTAAACTTCAAAGAAGATTTTTTTGGCCGCAGCACCAACCTTACGGTGAGCGGGCAACTGGAAGGAGAACTGGCAGCAACAGCTTTCAGTGATATCTATACTTTCGGGCCTACTTTTCGTGCGGAGAACAGTAATACAACACGCCACCTGGCTGAGTTTTGGATGATAGAGCCCGAAGTTGCCTTCAACGACCTGGAGGATAACGCAAACCTGGCTGAAGCATTTATCAAGTATGTGATAAAACATGCGATTGACAACAACAGGGAAGACCTGGAATTTTTAGCACAGCGCCTGGAAGAGGAAGAAAAACAAAAACCACAACATGAAAGAAGTGAAATGGGCCTGCTGGAAAAACTGAATTTTGTGCTTGATAACGATTTTGAAAGACTGACATACACAGCCGCCATTGAAATTTTAAAAGAGAGCAATCACAATAAGAAAAAGAAATTTCAATACCCGGTAACAGGCTGGGGTATGGACCTGCAAAGTGAACATGAGCGTTACCTGGTGGAAAAGCATTTTAAAAAGCCGGTGATACTGATGGATTATCCCAAAGAGATAAAGGCTTTTTACATGCGCCAGAATGATGATGGCAAAACGGTGGCGGCCATGGATATACTGGCACCGGGCATTGGCGAAATTGTGGGCGGCAGCCAGCGTGAAGAGCGCATGGACAAGCTTACACAACGTATGGAAGAAATGCATATACCTGCAGATGAATTATGGTGGTACCTGGAGACCAGGAAATTCGGCAGTTGCCCGCATGCTGGCTTTGGGCTTGGTTTTGAGCGGCTGGTGCAGTTTGTAACCGGTATGGGAAATATCAGGGATGTAATTCCTTTTCCACGCTACCCGAAGAGTGCAGAATTTTAATTGTATACTTTACTTATATTATAAAAAAACCGATCCGCCACAGGCGGATCGGTTTTTTTAATAAATACCCGGCACACGGTATTGTAATGCACGGGTTTTTTCCAACTTTTGTAAAAAAAGATCATGAAAAAGAATATCCTGTTTGTAATAACCATCCTTGCGGTGTGTTTAAATTATTCATTTGCCCAAACCCATACCCTGAAAAAGGTAATGGAGCTTACCATGCCCAAAACACCCAAGCCCGAAGATGATATCATGGCGGGCACCCGGGGCGCCGGTGTTTGCTGGAACCCGGTAACTAAAAAATACTATGCTGCATTCTGCGGAAACGCAGGCTATCCCCTGGCGGTTTTTGATGCCACGGGAAAAATACTTTCCAAAGACACGTTAACCACCATGAACGATATCAGGGGTATCTGGTACAATGCAGCCAGCAATAAAATAATGACAAATTGCTACAGCAGTTTTGGCTGGGCCAGCTATGAACTTAATAAAGCAGGCATACCCGTTGGCAGCAGCTTTAAATATGAAGGTATGTACCAGCCAAACGAACAATGCGTTGGCTCGTTCGACAATAAATTAAAACAGGTTTTCTTTTTGCAGGGCAGCATGGTTATCCGCTACAATACCGGTACGGCAACTGCAAACCCTGCGGCAGTGGATTCTGTACAAATACACTGGGGAAGAAAAAAAGCAGATGGCCCCGGTGATGATGAAGATGCGACAGTAACCAATGAAGACTACAACTACACCAATGTAATTGCAACCGGTATGCCCGGCGCTGAGCTGGGACTGTTGAATACCTATTTAAAACAGGTGGAATTGTATGATATAAAGACCGGTTTTCTGAAACAGATTTTGAAACTGCCTGATACAGCCACTGCCGAACAATCGTTCAACTTTGCTTACAGCAATGGTATTTACTGGCTGTTTGATATGGATAGCAGGATATGGACAGGTTATAAATAGGCGCTGACTGTTGATCTATAAAAAAAAAGATCCTGCCTGAGAAGAAGGCGGGATCTTTTATTTTGGAATATATGATAATCAGTTCAGGATGCGGGGCGCTGCTTACTGTATCAGCCCTGTAGTCTTTTTTATATCTGCAATAGCATCAAACAGTTTATCCAAGTCCTGCTGACTGTTAAACCCGTTTATTGAATAACGCAGGTACACTTTATCTCCGTGCCGCATCACGGGTATCTCAATTTGATATGCATCGAAAAAATGCCGGTACAATTTTTCCGGTTCGGGTGCTTTTATTTCGGCGCTGAAAAGCTGTAAAATAAAATCATCGTTCACCGGCGCCAGGGGTTGTGCGCCCAGTAATTCGCAAAACTGGGGTGCGTTGTTTTGAACCAGTTTTCTGCAATCTGCCGCAACCTGCCACCAATTGTGCGCCTGCATAAATTCAATAGCTGCGGGTATGGTTAAGAAAGCAGCATAATCCCTGGTGCCATTCATTTGATGGTAATCGAGAAAAGCGGAGTGGGAAGGAAACAGGGCTTTGTAACCCCAGCTTACTATCAGCGGATCTACGCGGTGCTGCTGTTCTTTCTTTACATATAAGAAGGAGCTGCCCTTGGGTGTCATCATCCATTTATGACAGGCGCCGGTATAAAAATCGAAGGGCGATTCCTGTAAGTTCAAAGGTACCTGGCCGGGTGCATGGGCGCCATCCACAAATGTGAGGATGCCTTTTTCTTTTGCCACCGCACATATTTCCTCTACCGGGAAACGCAGGGCCGTGCTGCTGGTTATATGGCTGATGAAGACCAGTTTTGTTTTACTGCTGAGCCCTTTAAAAAAATCTTCCACAAAGGCTTCTTTGGATTGCAACGGAAGTGGAATATGCTGCTTGATATAGCGGGCCCCGGTTTTTTCACAATAATATTCCCAGGCCTTATCGCAGGCGCCATATTCCAGGTTGGTGGTAAGTATTTCATCGCCGGGCTGAAGATTGAAACTTTTGGCAATGGCATTGACCGCATAAGAAGGATTGGTAACATACACCAGGTCGTCTTTATGGCAGTGCACATAATTTCCCAAAGCTTCTCTTGATGCTTCCAGGTATTTTAACCCATTGGCAGTGATGAACTGAACGGGTTCCTGTTCCAGCTCCAGCTGAAACTGCTGGTATTGCTCAAATATAGGTTTGGGGCAGGCGCCAAAAGAACCGAAGTTCAGGTAAGTGATATCGTTTCTTAATAAAAAGAGTTGTTTAAGATTTTGCATAGTCAAATATAAAGGCAATTTTATTTTCCGGCCGGGTAAACTATAAATTGCCATAACTTTAAGTATGCCTTTCTTTAAACTAATCATCAGTTATTTACTTACCACGGTTGTATTTTTTGCAGTTGATATGGCCTGGCTGGGCTTTATTGCCAAAGACCTGTATAAAAAATACCTGGGCAGTTTTTTAAGCGAGCAGGTGAACTGGCCCGCTGCCATTATTTTTTACCTGCTGTTCATTGCGGGCATATTTTATTTTGCCATTTTACCTGCGGTTGAAAAAAACTCGCTGGCTAAAGCTGTTGTTGCCGGGGCGCTGTTTGGTTTTTTTACCTATGCCACGTACGACCTCACCAATTTAGCAACCCTGAAGAACTGGCCGCTTACCATTGTTTTTATTGATATTGCCTGGGGCGCCTTACTTACAGCTGTGGTTAGCACTGCGGGTTATTATATTGTAAAATGGGTTGCGTAAATGCTTACCGCCTTTATACATTGTTCCCTTATCATTTTAGTGTATGCCAGTGCCTGGTTTGTGATTGCTGTTTTTACCAAAAGAAATGATGTGGCCGATATTGCCTGGGGCGCCGGCTATATACTCCTGTGCGCTTATCTTTTTGCCCGTTATGCAGCTTCGCCGGTTATAGTATTGCTGTATGTTTTGATAACGCTTTGGGGGCTGCGCCTGAGCCTGCACATTTACACACGGCATAAAAACAGGGCCGAGGATTTCCGGTACAAAGCCTGGCGGGATGCCTGGGGAAGGTACTTTTACCTGCGCAGCTATTTGCAGGTTTTTTTGCTGCAGGGTGTTTTTTTACTCATCATCATATCTCCTGTAATTAATGCGGCTGTGGCGCCGGCCACTACCATTAACTGGTTTACCCTGGCCGGTGTATGCTGCTGGCTGATTGGTTTTTATTTTGAAGCGGTTGCCGACCGGCAACTGGCTGTTTTTAAAAACAATCCCAATAATAAAGGGCAGATGATACAAACCGGTTTGTGGAAATACAGCCGCCACCCCAATTATTTTGGTGAGATACTGATGTGGTGGGGCATTTACATCATTACCATACCGGTTGCAAACGGGCTGTATTTTATTGTTAGCCCGCTTAGCATTACCCTGCTGTTGGTTTTTGTATCGGGTATTCCCATGCTGGAGAAAAAATACGGGGGCCGGGCCGACTTTGAAGCCTATAAAAAACGAACGAGTGCGCTGATACCCCTGCCGCCACGGAAGGTATAGTGCCTTTATTGCAGCCGCTTCGGCATTGCTTTCAATATCATTTTCCGAGGGAAGATTTCAGTTGTTCCTTCAGTTGTTTAAAAGGCATAGTGGCCAGGGCTGATGGCAGGCCGGCCAGGGCTTCATCCTGCCTGAGTTTGAGCAGGGGGCTATCGGGATCGTACTGTTTGTCTTTATCGGGTGTGAAGAGCAACAGGTCGTTTGGATCGCAAACGAGGAGGGTGCAGAGGCGCTCCACATGATCGAGCCGGAAAACCCGGGTCTGGTTATTTAATAGGTTGCTGGCTGTAACATTGCTGAAACCGTTCTTTACCAGGAAACTGTGGGGGCTGCTGATAACACGGGCAATGAAAATAGGGGCAAGATTGATTGAAAGCATAGTGTGTGGATTGAAGGGTAAATAATTTACCCTAAAATATAAAATATTTATGCAATGCTCAAAAAAAATGGCGCAGGAGCGGGAGAAAGGGTACTGTTTGTAAGAGTTTTGATTAAAGATATAAGAGTAAATGTGTAAGATGTAAGAGTAAAGTTGTAAGATTTAAGAGTAAATGTTCAATATAAGAGAGTATGTATGTAAAGCAGAAGAGTATAATAGTAATTGTGAAGAGTAAAGTAGCAGGATATAAGAGTAAATATTCAATATAAGAGAGTATGGATGTAAGATTGAAGAGTATAATAGTAATTGTGAAGAGTAAAGTTGCAAGTAAGAAGAGTAAACCCCTGAGATGGAAGCGTAAATATTGCTGTGCGGCTAAAAAGAAGCCGGTAACAAAAGCCGGTGATACATTTTAAAACATCTGGTTCAGCTTGTCTATGATAAGGCTGGTTATTGCAGCTTTGTTGTTGCCGGTCATGGTATCTACTTCCTGCTGTGTACAGCGGCTCAGTTCAAAACCGTTCTTGCGGAGGGTCTTCAGGTCGGCGATATTGAGTTTTGAGAAGATGCCGCACTGGCGCAGATATGCGGCTCAGCATTGTGAGGTGCGTATCTGTGCCGTCAAATACTTCCAAAATCAAAGGGCGGCAAACAAAAAAGCTACCGATTCGAAATTTCAATTATGGCAACCGGAAAGTCATAAATCGAAGGCACAGATACACAACGCACGAAGCCATGCCGCATATCTGCGCCAGTAAAATTATAATGGTAGCGAGGGTTTATTAGAAATCATACAGTTAGAGCCTTTAATTATATGAGTAGATCGAAGGCACAGATACGCAACGCACGAAGCCATGCCGCATATCTGCGCCAGTAAAGAGTCCAAACATACACATCGCCTATGGATTCCAGGTTTTCCTGGATGGCGTATGCTACGGGCAAGCCCTCGCTTGATGAACCTATAAATATGACCGGTTTACTCATTGTTTGTTTTTTGGGGTTATATCAGCTTACACCAATGATCTTTCCATCCACCACATCAATATTGTTTGCCTGCGGTACTTTGGGCAGGCCCGGCATGCGCACCATCTCTCCGCAAACGGCCACAATAAAACCTGCGCCCTGGTTGATGACGAGATCGTCCACATCGATCTTGAAACCGCTGTACACATCGCCCTGCAGGGGGTTGTGGGTAAATGAGTATTGTGTTTTGGCCATACAAACCGGTAAATGTTCGAGCCCCTGTGCTTTTATCTTTTTGATCATATCCTGTGCTTTTTTATACAGCACCACATCGTTACCGCCATAAATGGTGGTTACAATCTTGCGGATCTTGGTCTCAATATCATCGCTCAGCTCGTAGGTATGCTGTATGCGTGGTGAGGGGTTGTTACAAATATCCACCACGGCCTGTGCCATTTCCCTGGCACCTTCGCCGCCATGTGTAAAGCCATCGTTTACGGCAAAGGAAACCTCTTTTTCGGCACACCAGTTTTTCAGCCAGCCAATTTCTTCTTCGGTATCAAAGTGATAGCGGTTGAGCACCACCAGTACTTTTTGCCCGAAGGATTTAAGAATGGAAATATGTTTTTCCAGGTTGCGGACGCCTTTGCTGAGGAAGTCCATATTGGGCAGCATCATATTCTTGGGATCGGCGCCGCCGCTAAGTTTCAAAGCCTGTGATGTGGCCACCAGCACGCTCATGGCAGGATGCAGGCCTGCTTTGCGGCATTTGATATTGAAGAATTTTTCGGCGCCCAGGTCGGTGGCAAAGCCTGCTTCGGTAACCACATAGTCGCCAAACTGCAGGGCTGTTTTGGTTGCCATTAATGAATTGCAGCCGTGTGCAATATTGGCAAAGGGGCCGCCATGTATCATGGCCGGTGTACCTTCCAGGGTTTGCACCAGGTTTGGTTTGATAGCGTCTTTCAGCAGGGCGGTTATGGCGCCTGTTACGCCCAGGTCTTTGGTGGTAAAGGGGTTGCCGGCAAAAGTGAAGCCGAGTAAAATATTATCGATCTTTTTGCGCAATTCATCCAGCCCTTCCGACAAACAAAGCGCTGCCATGATCTCGCTGGCGGGTGTAATGACGAAGCCGGTTTCGGAGGGGATGCCATTGTTGGGCGTATCAAGTGCGGTAACGATTTTACGAAGCACCCGGTCGTTCACATCGAGGCAGCGTTTCCATAAAACGGTTTTAATACCTTCCGGTGTGCCGCGGTTGTAGAAACGAAAATTATCCAGCAGTGCAGCCAGGTTATTATTGGCGGCTGTAATTGCATGAAAGTCGCCGGTAAAATGCAGGTTGATCTCTTCCATTGGCACCACCTGGGAATACCCGCCGCCGGCAGCGCCGCCCTTCATACCAAAGCAGGGGCCCAGCGAGGGTTCACGAAGTGCCAGCACAACTTTTTTGCCCAGCTTGTTCAGTCCGTCGGCAAGGCCCACGGAGGTGGTTGTTTTGCCAATGCCGGCCTTGGTGGGTGTGATGGCCGTAACCAGGATAAGTTTGGACCGGGCTATCTTTTCTTCATCAAAATGGTCGATGTCTATTTTTGCTTTGTACCGCCCGTAGGGTATCAGCATATCCTGTGGCAGGCCCATTTTATCTGCAATGGCAGTGATGGGCTCCATTATATTTTCCTGGGCTATTTCGTAGTCTGATTTCATGGTTTGGTTATTTTTTGATCAGGTAAAATGCATAATGAATGTAAATAAAAAATTTAAGGTTCAGAAGCCGGTGACATATTCTTTCAGTACTTCTTCCATCCATGATCGTAATTCAGTTGCTTTTTGTAAAACAGCAATATACTCCAGCTCGCTGCCGCCTGCTTTAAGCCTGAACAATGCCCGGAGTGTTGCCTGCAGCTTTTTGTTTTTCCGGAACCGGTTTTCCTGAACGAGGAAAAACAAAGCCCAGTTTTGTAAAACGAAATGCATATTATCGTCCTGGTAATTTTTTATTTGCAGGATGGCTGCCAGTTTTTTTACTGCATTTGTTATGGCAAGCGGCCGGTTCCCTTTGTATTTTTTTGTGATGATGGCAGCGCAGGCCCGGCTAAGGTCGGTGGCATCGAAGCGTACGGCACTGCCCTGCAATATCTTTTCGAGCCTGGACCCTGCCAGTTGTTTTAAAACGGCCGGCGAGCTTCGGTATTTGTTTGCTGCTGTTATTTTTGCTGCTTCTGTTTCGGCAAGTTCTTTTTGTTGTTTTTCTATGGGTCTGAAACCTGCGTGATAATAAACCCAAAAAGCGCCTGACCTGATGCCATCGCTGTTGTCTTTTCCTATTTGATAGGGATCGGCAGTAAAGCGTTTGAGTTTATACAGTTGTGTATGAAGTTTGAGCACCTGGTCAAATATGAAACGGTTCTCGCCGCCCCGGTAAGCAGGAAAAACATTGAGGCCGATCCTTGCGCTGTTGAACAATATCCAGGAGCCTGCATAAGCAAGGGGCAATCCGTTCTTAAAAACTGTGTAACCCAGGTAGCTGTCGATGGGGTGGCGGCGGTCGGGGACCATTTCCATCAGCGCCACAGATATTCCCCTGGGCAGCTGGTAATACGCAACCAGGCCTGCGGCGGTAAAACTGATGGGGTCAATCTCACGCAGGTGGCGTATGAGTATCATCCTGCTGCAATCAATTACCTGGCTGGCTTCTGCGTTGGAGAGTTTTAACCTGACCGGTTGGAACGGGGGTTCGTTTTTTATTTCCTGTCTTATCAGTGCCCGGTGAAAGAATGGTTTTACCAGGGATGCAGGCAGGCAGCAGTCTGCCGCCAGGTTTATTTCCACGTTAATGCCGATGGCATTCCATATCTCATCCTTTACTTCGGGCCTCAGGTTGCTGCTGTCGAAAATGGCGATGAGCTGATCGAGGATATCTTCGCCGGGCCTGCGCATATTCTTTAGCCAGCTTTTCCATTCGGCATTTCCGTCCTGGAAGATCTCAGACTCGGCTTTTAGCATGATCACTGAAATGAAAGCCTGTATCTGTGCATCTGAAGCTTCAAAGGAATTGAATTTGATTGCTGCCCGGTTTGTTTGGCTTAACCATTTCACTATTTCGAAGCCAAAGGCAGCACAGATGATTGTGCCGGTGATACCTGAATTGTAAAGTTTATACTGAAGGCCTTCATCCTGCTTTATTGCTGCGGCAAGGGAACCCATCAGTTCTTTTGCTTTGAGGTAAACCTGTTTATTATCCGGGTAGGCCTGCAAAAACAATAAAGCCGTATACAGGCTTTCTATTTCTTTTTTATTCCGGAACTTTTTATTGATGAGCCCTGTAAGTAACTGATATTTTTGTTCCGCCTGTTTTGGCCCAAATTGGTTGCGCAGTAAGAAGAGTTGGTTAGCAGCATCGGTATTCGTCATAGCGGGGAATATTAAACTCCACCTGAAAGTTACTGCATTATTTTGTGCCTGCATCAATACCTTTGCAGCAACTTAACACCGATAACCTGCAACGATGCTGCGCCTGTTTTTAAAGCTATACTGGAAATTCTTTGGCTGGAAGATCTCGGGCAATTTTCCCTATCAATATAAAAAAATGGTGCTGGCCGTTGCACCACATACGCATTGGGTGGATGTGATGACAGGATTTGCGGCACGCCAGCAATTACATATTGAGCATGCAAAGTTTTTGGCAAAAAAGGAATTGTATGTGTGGCCGCTTGGCTGGATACTTAGTAAGATGGGCGGAACGCCGGTGGACCGGTTTGCGAAGAACGGCATGGTGGGCCAGGCTGTTGCTTTATTTAATGCCAACGAAAGTTTTATGCTGGGGCTTTCGCCGGAAGGAACCCGGAAAAGGGTTGATAAATTACGAACCGGCTTTTACTACATTACCAAAGAAGCGGGTGTGCCCGTGGTACCTGTAGGTTTTGATTATAAAAACAAACTGGTGATAATCGGTGAGGCTTTTTTCCCGGGCAATGATGAAGAGGCCGACTTAAAAAGGATCATCAGTTTTTATGCCGGCATCACAGGCAAAATTCCGGAGCTGGACATGCGGCATTTAAAAGATCTTTAGTTGTGTTTTCATAAGAGGCTTATTCTTTACTTTTGGTAAAACAGATGCTGCATGATCTCTTATAACCCCAAAGACTGGTTCACTTTTATTTTCAGGTTTCATAAGGCCGATACTTTCAGGAAGTTGCTGCCGCTTATTATTGGCATTTGCCTGTATGCCGGCATTGTAGCCTGGCTTGAGCTGTATGTTTGGAAACTTTCCGATACCAGCCATGTAAAGAACATCCCGCTGATGCACGGGTTGCTTGGTTTTGCCATTTCCATGTTACTTGTTTTCAGAACCAATACAGCCTATGACCGCTGGTGGGAGGGCCGCAAGCTTTGGGGCAGCCTGGTAAACAACAGCCGGAACCTGGCCATGAAACTGGCAACGATGCTGCCGGCCGATGAAAAAAGCCAGCGGGCTTTTTTCCGGAAGGCGATTCCGGCTTATGCCTATGCACTGCATAACCACCTGCATAAAGAACAAACCCGGGTGGAGCTTTTTGACACTGAGGAACATAAACCAATTTTTGACAGTATTGATGATACCAAACATATTCCTAACCAGGTGGCGCTGATCATGTACCGGCATATTTACCAGCTGCACGAAACGAATACAATCAGCGGGGAACAGTTATTATTTTTGAAGGACGAAATGCAATCATTTACGGATATCTGCGGCGCCTGTGAGCGTATCAAGAACACGCCCATTCCTTTCTCGTACAGTGTTTTCATAAAAAAATTCATCTTCTTTTACATCATGACGCTGCCTTTTGGTTATGTATTTCAGCTGGGCTTTTATGTAATACCTGTTGTGGCGTTTGTGTTTTATGTACTTGCCAGCCTGGAGCTTATTGCCGAGGAAATTGAAGATCCTTTTGGAGGCGATGAGAATGATGTGCCCACTGCCCTGATCGCAAAAAATATTCACCGGCACATTTCGGAGATCATTTGATAAGGGCCGGGGGTATAGTCCTTATTATCTTTTGGGTTTGCGTTTTTTGGGTTTGCCGTATTTCTTCATCATGCGGTCTTTTTTGCGCACAATGGTATTAACCTTGCTGTTCCTGGCCGATCTTTCATGAAATGCTGCACCGCGGTTTTCATCTGCCGGTATTTTAAGCTGTATCTCTTTCATGAACACTTTTGGTTTTTCATCTTCCGTTAGTTCATCAGAGATGATGAGGTTGACCGGCAGGTTGAGCCGGGTTACCTGTTTTTTCATCAGCGTTTCCACCGCTTCCTGCAGTGGTTTTTCTTTTTCTGTAATAAAGCTGATGGCATTTCCTTTTTTATCGGCCCTGCCGGTGCGGCCAATCCGGTGAATATAATTTTCGGGCACATCGGGTATATCGAAATTGATCACGTGCGTTACTTCTGAAACATCAATTCCTCTTGCAATGATATCTGTGGCAATGATAAAGCGGTACGTGCCTTCCTGGAATTGTTTAACTGTATTAAAGCGGTGGTTTTGTTCTTTATTGGAATGTATCACGCCTGCTGTGCCGGGAAATTTTGTTTCGAGTTGTTCGTACAGGTCGTCGGCCAGTTTTTTTGTGGCAACAAAAACCAGTACCCGGGTCATGCCGGCATCTTCGGTAAGCAGCAGTTGCAGCAGGTTTACCTTGGTATAAAAATTAGGCACATCATAGTAAACCTGTTCAATGTTTTCCAGCGGCGCCCCCGCGGGTGCGGCTTCCACCCTTTCGGGATTATTAAAATATTCATGCATGATGGCATCCACCTCGTCTGTGATGGTGGCGGAAAACAACAGGTTTTGTCTTTTTTCCGGCAGCAGGTCAAGCACATTTTTTATTTGTGTTCTGAAACCCAGGTTCAGCAGTTCGTCCATCTCATCAATCACCAGTTTTTTAATGGCCTTTGTTTTGAAAGCGCCATCCAGCATGAGGTCGTACAGCCGGCCGGGGGTGGCCACCAATATATCTGCACCGCTCTGCAATTCCTTCCATTGCGTATTGATATTTACACCGCCAAAAACGGGGACGGCCACCACACTCATATAGGTTGTAAGTTCCTTTACCGATTCAACCACCTGCACGGCCAGCTCCCTTGTGGGAACGATAACCAGTATCTGCGGGTTTTTTTCCTTGCTGAATTTCCAAAGCCTTAAGAGGGGGAGCAGGTATGCAAATGTTTTGCCGGTGCCGGTTTGGGCAATTCCGCACACATCCCTTCCGCTCATAATAACAGAAAATGCCTTTTGCTGTATGGTGGTGGGTGTTGTATATCCTTTTTCGTCCAGTGCGTTAAGCAGCTGGCTGCCTATATTCAGGTCGCTGAATTTCATATATCAAAATAAGCCACGAAGGTAGCTTTAAATTTTTCAGCATAGACGTTGTTATGCAAATGTAAATACCCAATAGCCGCATGTGCAGCCATTTATTTTTCACTAATTTTAAACTGAAAATAACTGTATATGCAAAAATTGTTTTTCTCACTGGTTGTATTATTTACCTGCAGCGCGGCATTTTGCCAGGATTATGTTGTTGATTTTGAATTGAAGGACGGATATTCACTGGTATATAAAAAACTGCCCGCAAGCACACCGGCTTCTCCATACCAAACAGCGCCTGAAAAAACCTATGGGGTAATAAACAGCGATAATAAGCTGGTGGTACCCATGCAATACAAAAGCATAATGAGCAGCGGGGAAAAAGGGCTTTTTATTGTTAAAGACCAGGCAGACAACTGCGGTTTGTATTCTGCAACGGAAGAAAAGGTTTTGGTGGAGCCGCAGTATTTTGAAATTGAAAGTTTCAGTGAAGGGGTGGCAACCGTTAAAAAAAGAAAGCCTGATTTTGGGTTTTTCTGGGGTGCTATTGATACCAGGGGAAATATAGTGATCCCTGTTGAATACGATTACCTGGGTTACTTAAGCGAAGGGCTTATCAATTTTGAAAAAGGAAGCAAGATGGGATTCCTCGACAAGAATAACCAGGTTGTAATTCCAGCCATCTACTATAATTTTTCTGCATTCAGCGATGGGCTTGCAGCAGTGAAAGTTTCAGAAACCGGCAAATACGGTTATATCGACAAAAGCAATACGCTTGTAATTGCTGCTGAGTATGAAGATGCCTACCCGTTTTCGGGCGGCTTTGCTGCGGTTGCCAAAAAGAAAGGATATACTTCCAGTAAGCCCGGGCAAAAATCAGTAACAGTACCGGGTCAGTGGGTGGTAATTGATAAAACCGGGAAGCAAATACAGGAAAGAAGTTTTGACAGGGTATCGGCATTAAATGCCGGCGGGCTTTTCATTATTGAGTCGGATGGAAAAAAGGGTACCATGAATACGAAGGGCATGCCCATATTGCCGATGGAGTATTCGGAAGTAACGGTTGATAAAGCAGGTTATACTATTTTCAGAACCACAGATACCAAAAAGTATGGAATGATGAATAATGTAGGCACCATAATAGTGGCCCCCAATTATGATTATGTTTCTCAAACAACGGCCAACCGGTTTTATGTTTTAAAGGATGGTAAATACACCGTGGGCGATGTAAACAATAATGTATTTGTTCAGCCCGACAGTGCCAACGGTGTATTGCTTGGGAAAAAACGGATCGTCTATTACTACAAGAACAAGCTGAAGATATTTGACCTGAACGGCAATATCCAGAAAACCATCACGGATGTGAATTTGAAAAGTTACGGGCACAGGCTTTCCGCAACAGAAGACAGTATTAAAGTGAATGAAGACGCTACTGTGATGCTGGTAACCCTCAGCAACGATCTGAAAAAGACCCTCCCATTTAGTGAAGCAGGCGATTTTGGAGATGATGGTATATTCATTGGCAAAAACAATGGCTACGATTTTTATGATTACACGGGTAAAAAACTGAATTCAAAAAGTTATTACTCGGTTGTGAATTTCAGTGAGGGCATTTGTGCTTTACAGGAAACCAGCACATCGGCACCGATGCTGGCCGATAAAAATTTCAATAAGATAAAAGACCTGTACACTTATTTCAAGGGCCCATATTCAGAAGGTGTTGCTTATGCCACAAACGGGCAAACCGGCACGGTTTATTACCTGGATAAAAAAGGAAATGAAGTGTTTAATGTAAAAGCAAAGCAGGGCAGCGCCTGTACCAATGGTTTCATCATCATTAAAGACAATGCTGACAGGTTTTATCATGTAAACAAAACAGGAAAGCCCATCAGCACCAAAACCTGGGAAGAAGCAGGTGAATTCAAAGAAGGCCTGGCCATGGTTAAAGAAAACGGAAAGTGGGGTTTTATAGACACGCTGGGCAGGAAAATAATAGATTGCAAATATGAAGTGGTGAGCAGTTTTACAAAAGGGGCTGCCATGGTTAAACTGGGTAACGACTTTTTCCTCATCAATAAAAAGGGGGACATGATAGGCACAGAAAAATATGAAGCTGCCGGCGTACCCGATAATGGCACATTTCCTGTACAAAAGAACAAGCTGGCGGGTTTGATAGACAGCAAAGGAAATACGATCATCGATTTTAAATACAACAGCATCATGTACATGAGCGAGGACAGGGTATGGGCTTCCAAAGATGAGAAGTGGGGTTTGCTGGATAATAAGGGCAAGGAACTGACAGCCTTTATTTACCAGGGTGCTTACGATTTTAAAGACGGGTTTGCCAGGGTAATGCTGAATGATAAGTTTGGAGTGGTTAATAAGGCAGGAAAAGAAATATTGCCGGCAGTATATCAATCGCTGGGTTCAATTTACAAGGGCAATATGATTGCTATTAAACCTGCCGGAACAGCATTTTACAAGCTTAAGTAGTAAAATGCCTGTGTTGTATACAGCCAGGCATACATAGTGTTTTCTGCTGCACCAATTAAGCTGGTGGGTTGCTACATATCTGCTATAAGCTTGCTTATCAAACTTGTTTCGAAACCTTTTTGTACCAGGTGGTCCTGCAGTTTTCGTTTTTTTGTGAAGATGTTCTTTTCTGCTTTAAGCGTTCTTAATTTTTGGTCAAACAGTTTTTGCGCTGTGTCTGTGTAATCATTTTCATCAATAGAAGCCAGCGCTTTTTTAATGCAATATTCACTTACCTGTTTTTGTTTGAGGGCATATTTTATTTTAACCCGGCCCCATTGTTTTATCCTGAACTTGCCCCCGGCATATTGTAAGGCAAAGCGTTCTTCATTCAGATAATTTTCGCTGATCAGTTCACTTAGTAATTCATCCACTTCGTTTTTATGCATGCCCAGGCTATATAATTTTTCTTTTACCTCACTATGGCAGCGTTCCTGGTAGGCGCAGTACTGCTTTGCTTTTTGAAGCGCTTCTTCCTTTGAGTAATATTTTTTGTTCATCAGGGTAAAAATAGAATTTAATCCGGCAAGGATAAAATTGCCTCCGGCAAAAGATCAGTCCGCAGAGAGCACTGATAACGCAGATATAAAATATTTTACGGCATTTGCAAGATCTGCCGGCAATACTATTTCGGTATTCTAAGGCCTTCTCTAATTATCCTTTTTGGGTTTTCTGTCTTTATCCGGGTTAATGAAAAAAATCAGCGGTTCGCTTCTTCCCTCGCCGCTGCCATCTGTTTGCGTTACAGGTTTGTGATTTGCATCCAGCGATTGTATGGTCCAGATATAAGTTGGTAATTTTTTTGTTTCGCCATCATAAGCCATAAAGCTTAGTTGCGGCTGCCAGATATATTGTGTAAGAGCCTGCAGTTCCTTATCGAGCAAGGGCTGGTTACTGCGCAATGCCTGAACGGGACTTTGTGTGGGCAGCACTTCAAACACCTGTATGCGATAAGTAACCGGTGTTGTTTGTGTGGGCACCACGGGGCTCCACCTGAATGTGATGGCGGTTTGAGCTTTTTTTGCATCCAGTATTTCTTCGTTATACGGTTTCATTAAAACGGGCAACTGGATAGATGCCAGGTAAAAATTCTTGCATTGCTGTTCACCGGCCGGGGCATAGTCGGCCGGCCTTACAGGCTGCACACAAATGTTATAATTATCAGCTGGCAGTTTGCCGGTTCTTTCCAGCGATGTTTTGTATTTTCCTGTAAACACCATAAACTCCAGCGGCATAATATCATTTGATGTAAGTACGGTGGTTCCGGCACTATTGATTGTTAATACGGGGACCCTTGCCAGGTCTACAGCACCGATGACAGTACCATCCAGCGTTTTTATTTCTGTTTTTAGTTTGAACTGATAGCCGGGAGGAACCCCCTGTGCCGAAATAATAGCCCTTAATACTTCAGGTCTTACCCCCCATTCAGACAACTGGGCAGGTGGTTGTGCTGCCACAACCAGGTTCAGTTTCAATTGGGCCATGGAGGCGGTTGCAAAAAATATGGCTGCTGTAAATGCAATTAATTTTTTCATGATCGTTATTTTTCTTTTTTGGTATCAAACCTGTATTGAAAACCGGTACGACAACCCGTTTCGGTGTAATGGGCGCCATTGGGTGTTATTTCGTTTCCGTATTTAAAATAGTTTGTGGTTAAAAATGTATTCCAGGTCAGTTTTTTGGTAAGCTTGTAATCGAAATTACAGCTGGCAATTAAATTGTTGCTATTACTGAAACTGTTTAATTTACCCAGGGTGTATTGCAATTGACCACGCATGCGTATCTTCTTTTTGGCAGCCTGCATGGTAAGGGCAGCACTCAAAGTGGCCAGGGTTATTTTAGCCCCGGGCACATCATTATAAAAATACAGGAAACTGAAATCGGGCGAAATTTCCTTTTCCAGGTACGTGGGAACATAGGTAAGAACCCCTGTGTGTGTGTTATTGGATGTGGTAAGACCGGTCATTACATCCCGTTCATCGTACTTGCTGTAGTTGTAGCTGATGCTGATCAGGTGAACGATCTTCTTTCCGTTGAATGTGAATGTGGGATTAATACCCAGGTCATTACTTACATTCTTTATACCGAAGGGGTTCATGCCGCTGGCTGCCTGGAAACCAAAATTATTGTAGTTCACATTCAAACTAAATGCATCGCTGAACTGTGTAAACCAGTTGAGGTTGCCTATAAATTGTTTTGCCTTCAAAGCCGTATTCTTAACATTATTTACCCTTTGCCCGAGGCTTGCCACAATATTCATTTTATTTTTCCATGCATTGATGCGTGTGTTCAGGGTATAATCAAGCCTGTCATTTTGTAAGAAGGGATATCCAATTGTTTGAAAGCCTGCGCCCAGGTATTTGATCATTACCCCCAGGTCGAGATTCTTACCCTTTTTTCCAACGGCCAGCTGGCCGGCATAATCAGTTAAGGTGGAAGTATGTGCTTCAATAAAAGGCTTTAAGCTTTTTAATACCGGGCTTAATGGGGTAACCACATCTTTGGTGAAGGTGGATTGCGCCCCTTCGGCTTTAAAATAAAATCCTTTTTCAAGATACACATCAGATACCAGGCTTATTACCACGCCCTCCTGCGGCCTGATGGTAAGAGGCGGCGGTGCAGCAGAATTGGGCACGTCTTTTCCTTTGGCAAAATTCAGGGCAAATAAATAAGAACCTTCTTTTTCAGTGCCAATCTGTGCCATCCAGTTCTTACGTTTGAAGGCGCCCGTTACTACAGGAGGCCCGGCAACATAATTAATGCCCTGTTGCGAAAGGCCCGTGAAGAATTTGATCAGGAAGTTCTTGGGGCGCAGATCAACCCCATAACCAAATACTCCGATATCGCCGGTGGAAAGGTCAGAGTATTTTAAATACTGTGTTCCCAGTTGCAACTCGGCCCATTTATATTTTGGGTTGATGCCGAAGCTGTTAAGCGGGTTGGTAATGAACTGACTGAAATTTTGATTTTTGATACCGGCATAAGGACCTGCAAAATTGGTAGGTATGGCAGCAAAATTAAAGTTGAAGGGCAGGCTGAAGTTCTTACCGAATTTGAAAGTAGGTGTAAAATTAAAGCGCACCTGGTTCCAGGGTTTGCGGGCCTGGTAACCAGTCCAGCCGGATGGGCCGCGGCTAAGGCCATATCCTTCATAAGTAATACCCATGGTGCCGCTTATATTCAATGCTTCTTTTACTTTTTCCTTCGCTTTGTCCTTTAATTTATCAATCAGCGAATCTGTTGTTTGCTGGGCATACGATGCTGCAACAAGACAAAGTAAAAAACTGCCGGTTATCATTTTTTTTCTGATCATAAAAAATGGTTTGGGTTTTATTTCACGCAGGGAACGCAGGGCGGCAGAGATCACTGAATCATCCTCTGCTTTCTTTGCCACTCTGTACTCTCTGCGTGAAATTATTGGTTTCACGCAGTGTATGCTGGGGAGCGAAGATTGCAGAAATGAATCTCTGTTTTCTCTGCCCTTCTGCGCTCTCTGCGTGAAACATCTATTTCTTTTTTACTGGTACTTTAAAGCAGATCACCACTTCACATTCCTTGCAGTCCTTATCCCTGAAAGTAAACTTCACACAGATCTCTGCTACTGCATCACAACAATCCAGTGGTGATGGTTTAGGTAAAATGAAGCCAACAGTTACCGGCTGCACAATGCTGAAGATGGCACCGCCATTGTTCCAGATAATTTCCCTGGGATTACTGTAGGCAGGCAGTGAACTTACATTCAGCGGTGCATTGGTCATCACACCTGCCAGGTTCACTTTTGGAATAACAGGCCCCATCACATTACCATCGTAAATACTGGCCCATCCCTTCGGCAGGTTTTTACAGCCAATACATTGTTCAGGGAATTGGCTGGTTATATTATAGCTCAGCACATCGGCCCTGATCTCGGTTAAAGAAGCCCCTGTTAGTCCGCTGAAATTAAAGCCCTGGTTCACCAGCAGGTTAGTACCACCCGGGCTCAGGCTTGTTGTCTGGCTTTGCAGGGTTGCTTTGATATCATAGGGGCAGCACTCTTTTTCGCATTCCACTATAAAATTGAGTTTACATTCTTTACATAGTTTTCCGCCGCAATAGGCCATCAGCACTATGCTGTAACTACCGGCCGGCAAGCCACTCAGGCTTAAAGGCAATGTGCCTGTTTGGCTGATGGGGCCGGTTAACTGGTAAGTAATTGTTGCCGGGCAGTTAGACGGAATACAGTTATAATTAGCAGAGAGCGTTACATTACTGAGGCAGTTAACCTTGAATTCATCGCCGCACTTGACAGGTTTTTGTACATTATTGATAGTGAGTACCGGTCTTATTTGTGCTTCCGGCTTATTACAGTCGCAGCCTTTATCACAATCCTTTT
Organism: Ferruginibacter sp.; assembly: GCA_044226725.1. Taxonomy (GTDB): domain Bacteria; phylum Bacteroidota; class Bacteroidia; order Chitinophagales; family Chitinophagaceae; genus Ferruginibacter. The sequence continues at coordinate 266,346 of JBGAGM010000007.1, forward strand.
TGATGTTGATCTTACAACTATCGCATTTCAGGTCGCCGCAATACGCATAGATCGTTACATAGTAAGAGCCATTGGGCAGATTAGAAGGAATGGTGTAGCTGCCGGAGCCTCCGCCGATATAACTGTTGGTATTGGCATCGTATAAACTAAAGACTACTTTACCCGGACAATCTTTGCCTTTGCAGATATAAGTACCCGACAGCATAAAGGAGTCTTTACAATGATCGCCCTGTATCACATACGTGAATGGTTCTTTCTTACAATCAATTTTGATTTGTTCGCCCGTGTTGATGTTTGTCCACAGCGGGCCATCTTTCCAATAACTTTCTTTACAATTACAGGTATCACAGTTCTTAACAAAAACATTGTAAGCTTCAGTTGTTGAAGTGCAGCCATTCATGGTCACGGAAGCAGTTATGGTATGAGCGCCCAAACCAAGTGAACCAAGGGTAAAGGGTGATGTAGTGCCGCCAACGCCGCCGGGCGACCAGGTAATTACATAATTAGGCAGGTTAGAGCTATTGGTTGGCAGCGGGAAATACAAATGGCTGGTATCACCCAGGCAAATGGTATCGCATCCCTGCGGGAAAAGAGCAACATAAGGTAATGGTTTGATGGTTACAAAAGCCGATGCATTGCAACCATAGTTATCCATGGCAGTTACACCATACATGCCGGCGGCCTGTACCACATGAGTCTGTCCGGTTTGACCGTTTTCCCATCCGTAATAATAGCTGGACGGTGATCCGGGACCAGCGGTAGCGGTTAATGTAACGGGTGCACCCTGGCAAAGCGGGCCTGCAGGTACAATATTCACCGTTGGGTTCTGCGAGAATGCAATACAAATGGTATCCAGGTTGCAGCAACCGGTTGTAACGTCTGTTACCCTTAGTATGAATGTATAAGTACCAAATGAATTAATGGTGTATGTTAGATAGTTGGTGGTATTGCTGTTAAATATGGGTGTACCCAGGTTGTTCAGGAACCACTCGTAATTATAATTAGGATTAAATGCATTGTTTGCATTTACCGTGTTAGGAAACGATGAATTGTTGATGGTATAAGGCACACTATTAATACAATTGTTGGTATTGGCAATGATTTGTGCCTGTGGTTTTGGATGATACACAACCGAAACCGTATTGGATGTTACATTGCACGAATTAGGGCTGCTTTGGGCCTGTACATAGTAAGTACCAATCGGATTGGCCCCTGTAATTGTATAGGTATTGCTGTTTGACGGAGCGCCCAGCGAAACGCCATTCTGGAACCATTCGTAGTTGGTAAAACCAGGTGTTGCTGTTAAAACAGATCCGGTTGTTACACAGGGTGCCTGGCAAATTTTTACAATGGGCGCCGGCGTGATGTTTAATACAGGCGGAGTTACCACGTTTAAATTTACGGTTGTAGTAAACTGGCAGCCGGATGCATCAGTAACTGTTAAGCCAAGAACCGGGTTTGGTGGCACGCCGTTGAAAGCATAGCTCAGTACGCTGTTTTGGGAAACTGGTGTGCCATTTACTGTCCATTGGTAAAGCACTCCCGTCATTGAACTGCTGAAACTATAGGTTTGGTCTTTACAAACCGTGGTTGGGCCAATTATAGTTAGCGGAGATGATGCAAAGGTGAACGGGACTATTTTAACATCAGTACATACCTGGCCGGTGTTTATGTTAGTGACTGTTATAGTCATGGTAACTGTTGGGCTGCAACCGATAGTAGTATTCAGTGTATATGTATTTCCTGTGCCGGATGCTGGTGTTCCGCAGGTAGATGACCAGGCAACATTTGTTATTGTCCATCCCCCCAATACATTTGATGTATTGTTCATTACAATCGTATTGCTGCCATTTAATCCGCAGGAAACGCTATAGTTAAAGTCGGCTACCACCGGAACCTGCGCATTTGTTATTACTGTAAACGGACAACCGTTGCAATTTACCGTTGCAGTGACGCCATATACACCAGCATTCAAATAGGTATGGGTTACAGTGGTTCCAGTAGCTGTTCCACCATCTCCAAAAGTCCAGTTTACAGTTCCGCTGCAACCTGTTAAATTAACGCTGAATGTTTTAGGGTTACATCCTGTAACCGTAATAGCACTTAAGGGGTTAGAAATAGGCGGATTGGGTGTGCAATTGCCCGGGCAGGGCCCTGGAGTATAAACAACTGTGATAGAATTTGAAGTTGCAATACAACCTCCGCAGTTTATTTTTACATAGTATGTTCCGGCCGCATTTGTAAAATAAGTTGGCAATGTGGCGCCAGAAATTGGTGAACCATTTAAATACCATTGGTATGTACAACCAACCCCCAAAGTAAATGCCTGGAATGTTACGGCCGGCGTTACATTACAATAATATAATGGGTCGCCTGTGGAGATGGTAACAGTTGGTAATGGTACGGGCGCCACCACATAGGTTGCCGCCGACTTACAACCACCCGGGAAAGTAACCACAACTGAATAAGTTCCTGGATTGGTAACATTTATTGTTTGGGTTGTTGCTCCACCTGTCCAGGCATAGGTTCCTCCGGCAGGGGCGGATAGTTGCAGGTTGCCCGCACATAAACTTCCGGAAGGTGTTATCGTTATTGCCGGCGGCAATGTTGCATTAACTGCGATGGCTGCGCTGCTGCCACCACAATTGGAAACAGTTATTGTACCACTTCCGTGTATCTCATATGTGGCGGTACTTCCGCCCTGCGGGCTAACCAATGTTGCAGCGGGCGATGTACTCCAGGTAAACGGACCTGTGCCTGTGGCAGGACCAACGGTTATTTGTCCGCCGATGCATGCAGTGAACGGACCTCCGGTTAATGTTGGTGGCGGCACCTGGTTGACAGTAACCGAGTTGGCACCAATACAACCATTTACTGTAGTGCTTGCCGAAACAAACCAGGGCCCTGTTCCATTAAAAATGATGGATGCATTCTCATCATTAGCTCCATAAGGGGCAGGTGGCTGGGCAATACCCGGCACAACCGACCAGGTAAAGTTTCCCCCGGGAATATTGGATGAAGCCACATAATTAGTGAGTACACCGTTACATACCAGGTTGCTTCCTCCTACTGTTACAATAGGGGTTGGCTTAACCAGCACCGATACGCAAACGGGACTGGCATTACAGTAATTTGGTATGTTCGCCGAAATCGGTTGTCCGCACAATTGATACGTACCGCTGTTAATCCAGTTTACCTGTAAACTTGATACCCCGTTGGGGCCGGTAGCAAATGTATAATCCGTACCCAGCACACCACCGGTAACAGTCCAGTCGGCCAAAGAAAAATCCTGTGTCATGTATGTGCCTGTTGTGCCAGCACAAACATTGGTCATACCTGTGATTTTAAATTTGGGTTTTACAGTGATGGATAAAGTATAAGAACCACCGCATTTCTTTTTGGTATTAGGATTGGTATAATTAACAGTAAGGTTATAAGTGCCTGGCGTTGTCCAGTTGATATTTATTTGCGGATTGTTGTTTGGATAAGCATTGGGGTACATGCCGGAGTTCACAATGTTACCACCGCCGCTCAGGCTCCAGCTGTAGAAAGTACCTGGCATTACTGGTAATGAATAGGTTTCGGTATTGCCAACACAAACTAACGTATTACCCTGTATCGGTATGGCAGGCCAAACAATATTTACAGGCATTGTTGTACTTGGGCACGATCCGCAACCGGTAGTATTTAATGTGATGGTGGCTGGCAGTGTTCCTGGTTGTGCCACATTCCATACTACCCGAACACAATTACCGGTTGATGAGCCGATGATGGTACCGCCATTAACAGACCAGGAATAGCCAGAGCAGGATTTAGTACTGCAATAGGTTGCTGTATCTCCGGGACAAAGCATTTTATCGCATCCGCTGATGCCCGGACCATCATTAACGACAATGGTTTGCCTGATGGTATCGGAGCATCCGCAGCCATTGCTTTTACTTTTTACAATTAGTGTAACCACATAACCGGGTGAATTATTCACCGTTGTATAAGTATGTTGAGGATTTACATCTGTGGAGGTAGTTCCATCACCAAAATCCCAGAAATAAGTTGCTCCGCCGATAGATGAATTGCTAAACTGAATCAGCTGATTTATGCAAAGCGGGCTGGATGGGCTAAAGCTGAAGTTGGCCACCGGTTTATCCAGCAAACAAACATCATAGGCAATTTTTCTAACACAGCTTCCATCTGCATTGCTGATAGTAACAACAATAGTTCCTTTGGTAACATTGCCCCAGTTGATGGTAACCGGGTTTCCCGGGTTTGGTGATACAGTACCACCTGTGACAGACCAATTGTAAGTAAAGCCCGGCAGGTTGGGAATTACCAGGTACGACATAGCCGAGTTTTTACAGGCTATGATGGCTGGTTTTTGTTGAGGGTTGAGAACCGGCGGGATTTGTCCTGCAGTTCCCAGTTCTTTAAAACTGCTGTCGCATAACAGGTCGCACTGTCGGTCGTTGATGAGTTGTTTCAGCTCAAATTTTTCGGGGCAGCAAACTGCATTAGCCTGGGCATCAGCTTTTAAAAAGGCAAGCGAAACGAGTATGTATAGAATTAATTTTTTCATTTTTTTAGTTTTAGTATGTCAACTAATGAATACCGTTTTATTTATTACAACCTTTTATGGATGCTTCGTAATTACAAACCACCACGCTGCAGGTTATGCAATTCTCATAGGTGACTGTGTAGCGTATACACCATTTTGCTTTGGCTCCGCAGCAAGCCACCATTTTTGGATAGCTGATATTGTACTGCAATGGCAGCCCCCCGTTCATGTCTTTTGGAGGGGAGAAATTCCAGGTCAATCCATGTGTGCCGGCACCGGAACCACCAACACCATTCAGTGTGCCTCCGCTAAAATTGCCCATTTGTGATGAGGGTGTGGTACAAACCAGGCAGTCATCCGATTCGGGAACAAACTCAAAATATACCAGGTCCATCTTCACCGTTTTTACTTTTGCCGGTCCTGTTACAAGGGTGAGGTTTTGAGTAATGGCCGTTGAAGTAACAGCGGGCTTATCTTTTTCGTTTGGTTGTATCTTAATGTCTTTGCAGGCAGTACACATACAATTGAGCGTATCGCTTTTTACCTCTGTTTCCTTATTATCCGGATCGGCAAGATCTTCTGCATCCACCAAAAACTTAAGGAAGTTGATGGCAGGGTTACATTCAATGCTTCCGGTAAATACCACAAAACCATTTCCTGTAATTGTTTGAGGCAATGCGGGGCTTATTGGCGAAAGATTGATAGCAGCACCAGCTCCATTAACTTTATATTTCACTGCAACAACTTTAACGGGTGTAGCCAGGTTGTTTCTTACTTTAATATAAATGGATTGTACCCCTTTTTCGCAGCAGCCCACTTTCAGGCTGTCGATCTGTATGTCAATATTATTTTGAATTTTAAAACTAAATGGTTCTGTTTTGCCTTCGTTCTTATCGCAGGCCGGCTTGCCTTCCCTGGTTAATGCCTGCACCTGCCAAACAAAATCGCAGAGGTATGGTGGCCGGCAGGGGCCGGTATACAGGCCTGCAACAGAAACTTCCGTTACATCAGTCACTTCTTTTTCTGACACAGGCTTACCACTCATTGCCTGTGTTGCGTTCTGTCCCTGCATAAGTTGCCATACTTTAAGCCGGTAGGTTACAGGTCCCTGAGATTTGTTATCCACGCCCCTCCAGCGAAACAGTATCGGCTTTTTTGCTTCGTCTGCTTTAAATGCTTTATTATTTTCTGGAGCAGTATTTACCGGGCACGAAATATTACCGGGAGGGTCTGAAGGATCAATCACAATGGTACTAACCCTGCTGGTGCAACTTACACGGCCCGATGCATCCAGTACTTCAACAGCCCACACAAAATCGCAGAGATAAGGCGGCCGGCACGGACCGGTATAAATTCCGGAAACGCTTGTTTCGGTGGCATTGTCCACATCTTTAGTTACAATGGGCGGATTACTGCGCATTGCCTGTTCGCCATTTTGCCCCTGCTTAAGCTGCCATACTTTTAAACGGTATTTTGCTGTTGTGCCGGGTGTTGCGGCATTGGTCCATTTAAACAATATTGGATTTCCTGCTTCAGCAGCACTAAAGTGCTTGTTGTTTTCCGGTGCTGTATTCTGGGTACAGCCCGTTGCTTTTTCTTCTGTTACCTTAAAGCTCCATGATTCACTTTTTCCTTCGTTGTTTCCTACAGGATGGTCTTCCCTGTCCAGTGCCTGCACCTGCCAGATAAAATCGCAGAGATAAGGAGGCCTGCACGGACCGGTATAAATTCCGCTTACTACAGCCTGGGTAATATTATCCACGTCTTTGGTTACAATGGGCTGATTGCTGCGCATGGCCTGTGCTCCATTTTGGCCCTCCATCAGCTGCCATACTTTTAAGCGATAGATTACCGATTGCGGTTTGGGTACCAGGGGTGTCCAGCGAAAAACAACCGGTGCCGACATTTCATTTGAGGAGAATGTTTTTCCATCTGCCGGCACGATCAGCTGGGGAGGTGTTGATGTTTTATTGCTTTCAACCTTAAATGTATAAGCGTCACTTTTACCCTCGTTTTTACCAACAGGTTTGCCTTCTTTATTTAAAGCCTGCACCTGCCATACAAAATCACAGAGGTAGGGGGGGCGGCAGGGGCCTGTATAAATACCATTCACCACTGCTTGTGTTATATTATCAACGTCTTTGGTAACAATGGGCTGATTGCTGCGCATGGCTTCTGCACTGCTCTGACCCTGCATCAACTGCCAAACTTTTAAGCGGTATGTAACAGGGTCCCGTGGTTTGGGTACCAGCGGTGTCCATCTGAAATTAAGCGGCCTGCTCATTTCTGATTCGCTGAAGACTTTTCCATTTTCAGGGGTTATCAGCGTTGGCGGGGTATATTCTATCTCTCTGGGTGTTTCCACAGTAAATTCTTTGCACAGTTCATTACTAATGGCTACCCTGTCGATATTGTAGAATTGCACACAGATAGAATAATTACCCTCCTTCAGATCGCGGCAGCCCTGCAGGGTGCTGGTAAGTTCGTTTGCAGAAAATGTTCGGGTGGTAAATTCATCCACCTGCATGCCCCCTGCCGAATTGTTACTGCAGATAATAGCGCCACCACCCCTGATCTGCACCATCAGCCTGATGCCTTTCACACTTACATTGGGGGGCAGCTGTGCTACCAGTAACAATGAGCCCGGTATATTACCCCAACTGTCAATTACAGCAGGCAGCTGGTTCTTTACTGTAAAGCTTACGATCTTTATTTGTTGCAATTGGCTGAAAGCAGTAGCAGTGCCCAGCACCATCAACAACAGAAGCAGTTTTATTTTTTTCATATCCTGAATTTTTAACCGGCTTTTTCAGCCTTTTATTACGGATACAAAAATGTAAAGAAGAAACCGGGCTTTTTTTTGAAATGTATATGTGAAGGGTATGAATGTATAAGCGTTGAAAGAAGCGTATTATTTCACACAGAGGAAACAGAGGTGCAGAGAAATGCTGAGTCTGCGACCTCTGCTTCTCAGCGTACCCCGGCGGGAAACCAGTAAATCAGGACTTTCTCTTAATCCACTTTTCAAACCTGGCTAAAAATTCCTCCTTACGGCGGGAAGCCACAGGCAGCTCCTTTCCGTTCTCAAGCACAACATCGCCCCCGCTGCCTTTTACATATTCTTTTATAAAGGAAAGGTTGATGATATACTTATCATGAATGCGGGTAAAGTTTGCCTCCGGCAGCAGTTTTTCATATTCACCTAACTGGCGGCTTACCATAATCTTTTTGTCGTTCAGCAAATAAAAAAGGGTATAGTTGCCGCTGCTTTCGCAGTACAGGATCTCCGCAAGTTTTACAAAAACCAGCCCGTTGCTGGTTGACAGGGGAATTTTGTCGGGCGCTGAAGACTGGTTGTTCTTTTCCAAAAGAGAGAAAAGATTCTTGTTGATATTCTTTTCTTCAATGCGTTTAACAGCAGTACTTACCGCCGCCACTAGCTTTTCGGTATTGATCGGTTTGGTGATATACCCGGTGGCATGATGTTCAAAAGCTTCTATGGCATACTGACTGTAAGCGGTAACAAATATGACCTCAAAGTTTACAGGTTCCAGCTGTTTAAGCATATCAAACCCATTCAGGTGGGGCATTTCCACATCCAAAAAAATAAGCTGGGGTTGCAACTCTGCGATCAGCTGCAAGCCATTTTTTGCTTCAGTATCTGTTGCTATTATGTTGATAGCCGGGCAATGCATTTGCAGCATGTTTTGCAAAAGCTTTATATTCTTGGCTTCGTCATCAATAATTATACAGTTGATCATGCTTTAAAATTGTTGGGTATTTTAACAGTAATAGTTGTGCCTGCCGCATTTCCATGCTCATCTTTTTTATCGGTCACCAGTTGTACAATATGATACAATTCAGCCCGGCGGCGTGATATACTCATGCCACGGCTTTGGTATTCCACATGCATTTTGCTTTTTAAGGCTGCAGCTTTTTCTCTTCCAATTCCATTATCGTCTATTTCACAAACCAGGAAATCATTTTCTTTTCTTACAAGAATATTGATTTGGCCCTTCTTGTTTTCCAGGAAACGCATACCATGCCTGATCGCATTCTCCACGTAGGGCTGCAGCAGCATGGCTGGCACAAAGTACTTTTCTTTGTCAATATCTTCGGCCACTTCAATGTGATACGTGAATTTCTCTTCGAAGCGCAGTTTTTCCAGCTGCAGGTAATTGTCCAGGTAGCTGATCTCGTTTTGTAAAGAAATAATGGCTGCGTCGGAGTTGTCGATGGTGCTGCGCATCAGGTCCGAGAATTTATCGAGGTATTTATCTGCCTGTGCATAATCCCCGTCAAATATAAAACCCTTGATAGAATTAAGACAGTTAAAAACAAAGTGAGGATTTATCTGTGCTTTCAGGGCCTGCATCTCCAGTTCTGTCAGTTTCTTTTCGGTTATTACTTTTTCAACGGCGGCTTTACGCTTTTGCTTATTGCGGGTCTCTAAAATAAAAAAACTGATGATGAAAAGTGTGATCACTGCAATGGTCCAGAATACGCCACTTTGCCAAAACGGGGTTTTAATATAAAAGGTGATGCTTTCTGTTTGTGCCGAGGACGATCCGTCTCTTTTGAGGCCCCTTATCTGGATATTATAACGGCCTGAGGCAAGCCTGAGTTCAATATTATCTTTATCTGTTTTTTGCCAGTCGCCGTCGTTAATGCGATATTCAAATAAAGGATAGTAGCCGGTAAGATCGGCGCCGGAAAAGCTGATGCTGATATCGTTCTTATCATAAGGCAATGTATAATTTTTCATTACCAGCGTATCGGCGCCATTGATGGAAACCTTTGTAATAAACGTGGTGATTTCCGCCACAGGCAAATTTAAATTGGCAGGTAAATAACTGATACCCCCGGTGGTGGCGGCGTACACGGTGTCTTTGTAAATTGTGATATCGTTTACCTGTTCGCCAATCAAGCCATCGGCTAAACCAAAAGAGGTATTGTAAAATGACAGTTCGCCAAGCCTGAAGTTGTACTGAATTTTATTAAGGCCTTTATTGGTTCCCAACCAAATGGTACCTGCTTTATTGCTAAAAAGTGATTTACAAACATTACCCGGTATTATATCTCCCAATGCAATTGATTTTACCAATTTGTCGTTTTGCAATACCAGCAAAGAGTCTGATCCAAGTCCCACCCACAACAAGCCATCTGCTGTGCTGCAAACAGTATTTACGCGGTAACTAAGCGCCTTGTATTGTTTTCCAAAATAAAAAAGCGAGTCTTTATCCCACCGGTACAGACCGTCATTGGAGCCAATATAAATAGTGTTTGACTGGCTTAAACCGAGCGCTGTTATTCTTTTTACACGTTGCTCAATAACTTTTTCTGTTCGCAGGTTATACAATTGCACAGCAGAATGATTTCCAAGCAGCATAACAGAATCGCTGAACAGCAGGGCTGCTTTGGAAGAAGCATTTTGCTGCATTTCAAACCTTTTAAGAATTGCAAGGGTTTTTTTATCCAGCAAAAATGAGCCTGTTTGACAGGCAACAAATATCTTATCTTTCAGCTCCACTATCTTTCTAACCACACCATCCATATTCTTTTCGTTGCTGAGCGCTATTCTCTTTATATCATACACCCCGTCATAAACAAGCACTTCGCCATAATTGTTACCGGCCACTATCTTATTATTGATCACAGCTATGGCATTAAAGCTTTGGGTTATTTCATCATTCAGCTTCTTATCGGCCAGCACGAAAGAAGAAATCCTTTTTTGCTGGATCTTGATGAGCCCTTTATCTATCGAGGCTATCCAGGTGTTTCCATTCCTGTCCTGCAATACGTTTCGCACGGCTATATTATACAGCAGCGGTTCTTTAAGTTCCAGCGTGGCGCTGTCCACAGGGTATGTGGTTCTGTTGTAAGTTGTAACGGCCAGGTCTTTTCCCGCCAGGCAAAAAATGCGGATGAGAAAGGGCATAACCTTTTCCTGCAACAGGGTTAAATTTCCCCCGGAATCCACGCTGTATTTTTTTATCCTGTCATCGCAGCTTATGTACAGCAAGCCATTATAATACTCGCAAAAAAAGTTCTTGTTGCCCAACAGAAAAGATTTTACAAATTTGCCATTGGCAAACACCCTTGCGGAATCGGGGCTTATCAGCATGTATTTGCCCGGGCTAAATTCTACTATCTTTTCCGGGGTCCCGGCTTTGGGGTAAGTGATCAAGCCCTTGTATACGGTTGATCTTCCATTCTTGTAAATGAAAAAATCCCGCCGGTTATTGCAAAAACCCATGCCGCCAAACTGCAACACGCTTCCCCGGTTTGTATTCCCCAACTCTACTTTTTTTAATTCGGGATCCGTTTCATCATTTTCAAAACGATCGTTTACCGGATTATAATATGCTGCAGTACGCCTGAATGGTGTTACCCAAATACGCTGGTTGCTGTCAATAAAAATATCCGTGATCTCGTTATCCGGCAGGCCCTGAACAGTACCATAGGTCTTGAAATTCTTCCCGTCAAATTTGGCTATACCATTGTCAGTTGCTATCCATAAAAAACCGTGACGGTCAAGTACACATTTATAGATAGAGCTGGATGGTAAACCATCCTGGGTTGTATAAAATATGGTTTGTGTTGATTGCGAAAATGCCGCCATTCCAAACAGCAGGAGGCAACAGGCAAAAAAAATATGGCGAATATGTTTTGGCATTCATCATAAATATAAAAAAAGCGGGGCAATATGTTCTGCCCCGCTGTATAAGTTGGTTATTTGATTGTATAAGCGCTGTTATTCCTGCAGCCTGTCCGTGCATCCATACCGGCTTTTAAGCAGGTCATCGTATTCATCTGCTTTTTTAAACAGTGTTTCAAACTGCCTTACTCCCTTTTCAATTGTTACATCCATATCATACATGATACAGCTTAGCACAATGTTCTGGCCATTACAGCTTAATACCAGGCCCTGTAAAGTGTAATTTTCCTGCAGTAAAAACTGGTAGAGCGATTTTATATTCAATGGGTCAGACGGCATCTGGCACAGGAATGCATCACCTACAATAAAATAGTTGGTGGCATTGTAACTGATCTTGATCTTAGCACTGCCTTCTTCCACCTCCCAGTTATTTACACCATTCCTTGCCAGCTTGATATCTTTACCAAGCTCCTTTAAAATGGTTTCTATTGTTTTTGCAACACCAACAACCTCTGCTTCTTTTTCCGGGAGTTCGGGCAGCTTTACTTCTGTGCCGCAACTGGCGCAGTATTTACCCGAATCTATATTGGCAGTTGTAACCAGAAAGTCGCAGGATACACAACGTGTACCGGCCATTCCCCTGTTTGGCATGTATAATTGCAATGCGGTACGCAAATAATTTACCGGCAGCGCAAACCCCAGGTTATCTCCGCCCCGGATGATAAATGAGTTTACGCCAATGATCTGGCCCTTTTCATTTACCAGCGGACCGCCACTGTTACCGGGATTGATCGCCGCATCTATTTGTATGTATTTTAACCCGTCCCGAATTCTGTCAACCTTGCTTATCACGCCCTGCGTGGCAGTGTAATTCAATCCGTATGGATGGCCAATAGCCACAATTTCATCACCATCTTTCATTTCCTCATAAAAGCCCATACTTACTTCGGGCAGCGCTGCACCTGAAGGCGGCTCCAGAAAAGCCAGGTCGTGCTTACGGTCCGTGTACCAAACCCGGCTTAATGACTTTGGGAAAGCCTTTCCCTGAATGGTAACTTCTGCTGCATCTGCAACCACATGATTATTGGTTACAATAATATCGTACTCTTTAATATAAAAGCCGCTTCCGGTGCCACCTTGTGTGGCTATTTGGATGATGGCGTTCTGGTAAGTTTCAATTATTTCGGGACTGGTCATTTGGCATCGAAATTTAAAAGTTCAAGGGCCCTGGTGAAGCTGTAATTAAAGTTTAGCAGGCTATCAAAACTGAGCTCCTGCGTTTTAATATCCAACAGGGGATATTTAATCTTCCATGTTGTAATGATGTTGTTTATTTTATCGATGATCAGCCGATCGTTGAATCTTTTCCTGAAAGAATCGAAGTATTCTTCCGTGTAACCCAGCGATGTGAAGAAGTCGGCATAGTTTACCCGCATCAAAACCAAAAACAATTCAGACAAAGGTTTTGGCAGGCTGTAAGAATACTGGCAGTAGGCAATTCCATATTCACAAATTTGCTGGCCGATATAATGGTAATTATTATCCCTGTACCATATCATATTGGTGTTTGCGGCATTTATACCTTCTGCTATTGTTTTGTGAACCTGCGGTACACCCAGTGCAAAGCAGCTCCTGGTTCGGTATATACTCCGGGCAAATTCCTCTTTTGATTTTGCCTGTAAAGCCTGAAAACCGGCGATCATGGACTCGTTCTTTTCTGTGGCCGGTTTTTCGTCCTTTGCAAAATATACAATGGGGATTTTTTCCAGTTCAATCCTGAAACTTCCTTCAGGACTGATGAGGTAATCTATCCTGAAAGCGAGTACCAGCAAAAGATAGCTGATGCCGCCGCTGAATTTATCTGCATCCAGGGTTTTAATATAATCCAGGGTTTCGGCAATCCATTTTTGCATAAAAGCAAATTTGGTTTCCATTTCTGCCCCGGGTATTGGCTCAGTATGGTCGGCATCCAGTTGTTGCAGCGAGGAAAAATCCTGCACCAGCTGGTCATCCTGCTTATCTGCCTTGGTAGCCAGTTCTTTTAAAGCGTAGTACAGTTTATTGGGATTGGCGGTTTCTATATCACTGTCGAACCGCATACAGAGCCGGTCTCCATCCAGCGAGTAGCGGCTGTAATACAAAAGAAAATTCTGCTCCAGCAGGCGGCGCATCACAGCCACCGAGGGTTGTGGCATTTTGGCCAGGCTTACTTCGGCATACAAATGACCGGAATCTCCGGTGCCACGTACAATTTTGGATCCCTGGTGAACCTGGAAATTAAAGGCAGCGCTGTTTCCCTGCAGCGTTACATTGTCTGCCGCATCATCACGCAGGTAATCAAAAAAAGCTTCGATACTCTGGTAATATTTCTTCTCTTTGTAGAGGTTATCGGCATCTGTCCAGCGGCTGGTTTTGGCAATCGTCTTATTATTATCGCTGTACCTGCCAAAGCTGATGGCCGGGTCTGCGGCTGATTTTTTTAAGCCGCCAAAAAGCTTATCAAACATATTGAGTTTATTAGAAACCTAAGGTAATAAAAGGGCCGGAAATACAGTGCTTTCATCTTGCCAAAATACCCTGTATTTTTAGCCCCGTTAATTTTATATATTTGCCAACTAAAGATATAATTATGAAGTTTATTGTTTCGTCATCGGCCCTGCTAAAGCAACTGCAACAGATAAGCGGTGTTATTAATGCCAATACCGTATTACCCATCCTGGAAGATTTCCTGTTTGAAATAGAAAAAAACAAACTGACCGTGGTGGCCACCGACCTGGAAACTGTGATGAAGGTTCACCTGGATATTGAAGCCAAAGACAGCGGCAAAGTATGTATCCCTGCCAAGATACTGCTGGACTCGCTGAAGAATATTCCTGAACAGCCGCTTACTTTTAATATAGACAAGAATTTTGCAGTTGAAATTACCAGCGATAATGGTAAGTACAAAGTGATGGGCGAAACCCCGGATAATTTCCCCAAAGAACCGGCAGCAGATGATGCCAATGCATTTACCATGACCTCCTCCGGTTTGGTTACTGCCATCAACAAAGCCCTGTTTGCCGTAAGTAACGACGATCTTCGCCCGGCTATGACAGGCGTTTTCTTTGAGCTGGATAAAAAATCCATAACCTTTGTGGCCACTGATGCACACCGCCTGGTGCGCTATACCCGTACCGATGTGAGCTGCCCGAAAAAAGATTCTTTCATTGTTCCCAAAAAACCACTGAACTTATTAAAGGGCGCTTTGCCGGATAATGATGATGAACTGAATATTTCTTACAACAGCAATCATTTGTTTGTAAAACATGGTGGCACCGAACTGGTTTGCCGGTTGATTGATGCCCGCTTCCCGGATTATAAAGTGGTGATACCTGCCGACAATCCATATAAGATGACGGTTAGTAAAAGTGATTTTCAAAATGCACTTCGCCGTGTAAGTGTGTTCAGTAATAAAAGCACCAACCAGGTTGCATTAACAATCAGCGGCAGCGAGCTGCAGCTGGCTGCACAGGATGTTGATTTTAGCTTTGAAGGTAACGAGCGCATGGCCTGCCAATACGATGGTGATGACCTGCAGATAGCTTTCAATGCTAAATTTTTAATTGAAATGCTTGGTGGTGCCGATACCAACGAAATAAATATGGAATTAAGCACACCTACCAAAGCCGGTATCATCAAGCCAACCGAACAGGGCGATGGTGAAGAACTGCTGATGCTGGTAATGCCCCTGATGTTGAATAATTAAGAACCTCCACATTGAGTATAAATCTTTAAACCGCTTTTAATTTTTGAAAGCGGTTTTTCTTTTTTACAAATCGGTAAATACAGATCTCCGCCACAATCAAATTCAGTGTCCAGCCAAGCCAGGCAATAATACGATAGCGGTCCATTGGCGGAATATCCGTAAAATTTGCCAGCAATACTTTCCAAATGCGTAAGGTTATTGCTGATAGCGTGAGTGCATAACTATAAATCATAAAAACACGGTGGGCATGAAAGTCTTTCCTGATGGCTTTGTACAAAGCGATGGCTGTAAAACCGATCCATAATACAGATAACATCACAAATGCAACACGTGACGTTATGCCACCATTGGCATAAAAGCTCATCAGCAAACCGGCGGGGCCCGTAACCATTAAAATATTAACAACGTAACTGTAACCAATTGCCCTGTGCAGTTTTGGCTTGTGCTTTAAGAGCCGCTTTGAAAACTGTGTGAACCCCGCCAGTAAGGCCAGCATGCTGCTGAATACGTGTATAAAAAAGGCAATCCGCCATTCGGTGATATTAATATAGGATTGCTTCAGTTGCAGAAAAGCAACATCATTTTGAACAGGTATGTACAAAAAAATAATCCGCAGCATCAAAAAAGAAAAGAATGCCAGCAAGACCAAAAGAATTAGTTTCAATATGTTTTTGTGTGTTGGGGCCAAAATTGTATTTTACAAAAAAACAAAATATTATGAAGCACCCCCTGTTTCTTTTGGCAGTAGCAGTTTGCCTGTTTTGTTCCTGCAATTCGTCATCAAATAAAACAACAGAAAAGGTTACCGGGGAAGATGCGGTTGCTGCAGTTACTCCAGGCCCGGTAATAAACCTCCTGGGGTCTTATGTGGGCGCCTTTGGCGATAATAAGATCACCTTGCTGATAACCAAAGTTGCCGGTGATACCATTGAGGGCAGAAGCGTGGTGGGCGGAAACGACCGGCCTTTTGCAGGCACGGTAAAATTGGTTGATGATACATACACCGTTGCGGCCAAAGAGCCCGGTGATGATAAATATGACGGGGTTTTTAATTTTACCATTAACAGTAAACAGCCTGATGTAGTTACGGGCAACTGGAAACCCAATGTTGCGGGCGCCCACCTGGGTCCAAAAGATTTTACATTACAACGCAAGGCTTTTGTTTACCTTACAAACACCGGTGAATATCCACAGGCATCGCAAAGACTGCTGAAGGAAGAGGACGTGAACAATTTAATGAAGGATGAGCTGGAAACCATGCGTAACGAAATTTTTGCAAGGCATGGGTATTGTTTTAAAAGAAAGGCCCAGCGGGAATTATTTGAAGACAAAGACTGGTACATACCCAACACTGTTGATGTAAAAAAAGACCTTACCGACATAGAGAAAAAAAATATTGCGCTTATAAAACGCTTTGAAAAGTATGCCGAAGAGTATGGAGACGATTTTGGCAGATAAATTTTTAACTTATGAATTTCAAACTGGTTGCCACTTACGATAATTACATGCTGGCAAATATGACGCTTGGCATGCTCACCGAGAACAATATCAGGTGCCAGCTGAAAGATGAAAATATTGTTACTGTTGATCCGCTGCTTAATCCCGCCGTGGGGGGTATTAAACTGCTGGTGGAAGAAACGGATTTTGAAAAAGCCCATGCGCTGATAACAGAAGCAGAAAACGAATACCTGAAAGATATTGCCTGCCCTGTTTGCACAAGCCACTCTTTAATTGTTGAGGAAAAAACGAACAATCCTGCAGATTTCTGGGGCAAATTAAAGAACCAGGTTTTGTTTGGGCAAACGTCCACCTACAGCAAAGGCTACCGATGTACGCAGTGCAAAAAATATTTTAGTGAACTTCCTCCTTCATTTTAATTTTTATCAATGAAAAAAATATTTGTACTGGCGGCAACGCTGATGCTTTACTGCAATGCGTTTTCGCAAATTACCTGGTATGCTGCTGCCAAAGCCGGCCTTAGCATGCGGGAACAGCCCAATACCGGCGCCAAAGTGCTTGAAAAAATAGCCTATGGCGAAAAACTGGTTACCGAGGCCGATAATGCCGAAAAGGTGGCAGTTACCACCGAAGGGTTCAATGGTTATTGGTGGAAGGTGAAGTACAACAACAAGACCGGTTATATTGTAAGCAGCTACGTGCTGCCTGTGCCGCCACCAAAAGCAGGTATCAAAAAAATGAGCGATTATTTTGCGCAGATCAGCACTAAAGCCGGCGCTGCATTAGTGATAAAAAAAACAGACGCATCCCTGGCAGAAATGGGTGAACTAAGTCTTACCAAGCAGTTGTTTAAAAATGGTATGGAATGGCACAGCACACAGGGATATGAATACAGGTCGGAGCTTTACCTGCTGCCCGACTTTACCATTGAACAGTGTTTCCTGCTGGTACGGCTTATGGGTGATTACCCTGATGTGGTTGCTGATAAAGATCCTTTTCCTGTTAAGAACGGGGTTGTTAAAAATGAAATAGGCGAAAAAACCATTGAAGTGGAACGTGAAAAATTTGACGGCAAACCCGGCCCCATTAAAAGGATAAAGATCGGTGCTGAGGTTGGGGCCATTACCGATCTTGAAATATTTATGCTGGATACTCAGGCTGTTATTTTCTGGAGTTCTGGCG
The DNA here is from genome assembly GCA_044226725.1 of Ferruginibacter sp. GTDB lineage: Bacteria > Bacteroidota > Bacteroidia > Chitinophagales > Chitinophagaceae > Ferruginibacter. The sequence continues at coordinate 283,938 of JBGAGM010000007.1, forward strand.
TATGATTCTTCCCAAACAGCCTGGCAAGATTTTTTGTATTCTTCTGAAAAAACTTCGTGTACTTTGTGGTCAGAATAAAAGAATCGCATGAAAAAAATTGCCATGATCCCGGCACGTTATGCCGCTACCCGTTTCCCCGCCAAACTGATGCAGGTACTGGGCAGCAAAACCGTTATCCGTCACACATACGATAATACTGTTGCCACCGGCCTGTTTGATGAAGTGGTGGTGGTTACCGACAGCGATATTATTTTCAACGAAATTGTAAGCAATGGGGGCAAAGCCAAAATGAGCATCAGGGCCCACGAAAGCGGCAGCGACCGTATTGCTGAAGCTATTGCCGATATGGATGTGGATATTGTGGTTAATGTGCAGGGCGATGAGCCCTTTGTTCAAAAAGAGCCGCTTGAAAAATTATTGCACGTCTTTTCTGATGAAAAAATACAGGTGGCATCCCTGATGCAGGTGCTGCATGAAGAACGGTTTATTGCTGATCCCAATTATGTAAAAGTGGCGGTAGACAAAAACATGAACTCACTGATGTTCAGCCGCAGCCCAATACCCTACCACCGCGATAAAACCCTGTCTCCTGTATATTACGAGCACATTGGTGTATATGCATTCCGCAAACAGGCGCTGCTTAATTTTACAGCCTGGGAAATGACTCCGCTGGAAGCCGCAGAAAAAATTGAATGCCTGCGTTACCTCGAAAATGGTATTCCTTTAAAAATGATCGTTACCGAATACATGGGCGTGGAGATTGATACGCCGGAAGACCTGGAAAGGGCTGCTTCGATGCTGAAGAATTAACCACAGATTTATTCGGATTTTTGCCTGCGGTAAAAAGCTGTGCCCGCAGATTTCGCAGAAAAAAGTTTTTTAAATCAGCGTTATCTGCGACATCTGCGGGCCAATATCTGATTCTAAATCTGTGCAATACATGGTAACTATCTTTTGCTGAAGGCAAAACAAAATTCATGTAATTTCGTAGTAGCATAAAAATATATCTATGGCTTTCAGAAATTTTAAGATGGTTGGCTATGTTGTTTATGGCCGCGGTTCCTTTAACCAGTTAGACGAGATCATCGCTCCGCACCGGAAAGCAAACGACCCTATGATATTTTTGGTGGATCATTTCTTCGAAGGGAAGGAACTGGCGAACCGTGTTCCCGTTCGTGGAAATGACAAAGTAATATTTGTTGATGTTACCTACGAGCCAAAGACAACCTATGTGGATAGCCTGGCAAACCAGTTGAAAGAAGAGTTTGGCTCTGTGAGCGGTATCATTGGTATCGGGGGCGGCAGCGCTATGGATCTTGCCAAAGCTGTTTCCCTGATGATGAACAATCCCGGCAGCAGCGCTGATTACCAGGGCTGGGACCTGGTTAAAAATCCCGGAGTATATAAAGTGGGTATCCCAACTTTAAGCGGTACCGGCGCCGAGGTGAGCCGTACCACTGTACTCACGGGCCCCACTAAAAAACTGGGTATGAATTCAGACTTTACCCCGTTTGATCAAATTGTTCTGGATCCGGAATTAACTGCTGACGCACCGGCCAACCAGCGCTTTTACACCGGCATGGATTGCTACATTCATTGCATTGAAAGTCTTACCGGTACTTATTTAAATGAATTCAGCAAAAGCTATGGAGAAAAAGCCCTGCAGCTTTGCCGCGAAGTATATGTAAACAAGAATGGCTGGGATGCTGATAGTGATGATAAGCTGATGATGGCTTCTTACGCCGGAGGTATGAGCATTGCATACAGCCAGGTGGGTGTGGCCCATGCGGTTAGTTACGGCCTCAGTTATTTGCTGGGTACCAAGCATGGCATTGGCAATTGCATCGTATTCGATCACCTGGAAGAGTTTTATCCTGAAGGTGTAAGAGAATTTAAATACATGGTGGTGAAGAATAACATTGATATACCAAAGAATATCTGCGCAGGTTTAAGCGATGATGATTTTAATAAGATGATCGATGTATCGCTTGGCATGAAGCCCCTCTGGGAAAATGCCCTGGGCCCCGGTTGGGAAAAGCAGATGACAAGGGAAAGGCTGAGAGCCCTGTATGAAAAGCTGTAATGAGTATAAAAAACGGGCGCCCTTCGGGCGCCCGTTTACTTGTTCCTGCATTTAGTTAATCACGATCTCTTTTTTAAGATCTTCTTTACCGGCAATCACTGGCAGTGAGATCTGCAGCACGCCATCGGCATACCTGGCCGAAATAGCAGATTGATCAATGCTTTCATCCAGTGTGAATGTTCTGGTAAAACCCCCGCGGCTGTATTCCCTCAATATCCATTCGGGACGGGGAAAACCCTCGGGCGGTGTGTAGCTAACAGTAAGCTGGTTACCGTTAACATCCAGTTTGAAATGTTCCTTAATGCGTCCGGGTGCAAATACGAGCATCTCAAAACTGTTTTCGGTTTTGTAAATGTTCACTGCAGCCCGTTGCATGGATCGGATAAGCATGGGGTTCCTGCTTCCGTAGTGTTTGCCTTTTGCGGCGCATGACTGATTGTAGTGCATGTTCTTTGTTTTTAATTAAAAAATTGGTTTACACTTATGTATATTAAAAATGATGCCGCATTCAATCACATGCAATTATGGCAGGCGCCAATAGTTTTGATGGCCATGGCTGCAAAAAATGGCTGCCTGTCGCTTTATTTCTTAAAAAAATATTCGTTCCTTTAATTTCATTTAATTACAAAACAGAAGCTATGGCAAAATACCAGGCAAAAACAACCGAAACAACTAACAGTGTTGCTGCTTTCATCAAAAAGATACCCGACGAACAACGGCAGGCCGATGCCAAAACAATTGTGGAGCTGATGGAAAAACAATCCGGTTTTCCGGCAAAAATGTGGGGACCGGCCATCATTGGTTTTGGCAGCTACCATTATGTGTATGATAGCGGCCACGAAGGCGATGCTCCGTTAATTGGTTTTTCGCCCCGAAAATCCGAGTTCGCATTATATCTTTCTTCTTCCTTTGATAAAAGAGAAGAACTGCTGGCACAATTGGGCAAACACAAAACAGCCAAGGCCTGCGTGTACATAAAAAAGATAGCAGATATTGATGTGGCCGTACTGAAAAAAATGATAACCGCCTCACTTAAGCACATGAAAACAATGTATAAATAAGAAGCTGCATTATGAAAAATTTATTCAATAAAGAAACTTACGACGAGATCTGCAACCGCATTAACGCACTGTCTGCAAACAGTCAAAGACAATGGGGCAAAATGAATGCGGCGCAAATGCTGGCGCACTGCAAAGAAGCTTTTAAAGTACCGCTCAGCGATAAAAAAATGCCCAGGATGTTATTGGGTTTGCTATTGGGCTGGGCCATTAAGAAAAAGCTGTACAACGAAGAACCCTGGAAAAAGAACCTGCCCACAGCCCCCAATTTTATTATTAAAGATGACCGTGATTTTGAAAAGGAAAAAAAAGAATTAATGGATATGATCAGTGCATTCCATAATGGCGGCCCCGGTAATGTTGGCAAATTTCCGCATCCAATGTTTGGTTCATTTACATCCGAACAATGGGGCAAAAGCATGTACAAACACTTAGACCATCATTTAATGCAGTTTGGCGTTTAGGGATTAAGGCCGGGAGAACAATGTTTTTTCACAAAGGGCACAAAGAAAATTCTTTGTGCCCTTTGCTTAAGTGTCTGGCCACTACAAATACAATGGCTGAGTAAAGAGTACTGAGTAGTAAATATTCCTGAATTCTAAAAGTTGTTTTTAGCGGCCGGACACTTTGATCAGGCGGTTTGCTGCTGCTTCCAATGTGTTTTCGTTTTTAGAGAAACAGAAGCGAAGTACTTTATTATCGCCCCCGTTTTTATAAAATGCTGAAACGGGTATGGTGGCCACACCATATTCTTTGGTAAGCCGGGTGGCAAAATCCATTTCGCTCTCATCCGTAATATCGCTGTAGCTGTATAGTTGAAAATAACTTCCGAAAGAAGGCAGGGCTTTAAATTTGGTTTGCTGCATCAGCGAAGACAAATAATCCCGCTTTTGCTGCAGGAAACTCCCTAACTGCAGATAGTTGTCTCTTTGCTTCAAAAAATCAGCCAGCGCAAACTGTACCGGGCTGTTGCAGGTAAAACAGTTAAACTGGTGTACTTTTCTGAACTCTTTGGTTAATGCTGGTGGCGCAACACAATATCCCAGCTTCCAGCCGGTGCAGTTGTAAACTTTCCCAAAAGAAAAACAAACAAAGCTTCTTTGATACAAGTCTGGGTAGCGCAGCATGCTTTCATGTTGCCTGCCTTCAAATATGAGGTGTTCATATACTTCGTCGGCCAAAATAAAAATACCAGTATCCTTTACAATATCCTGCAACTGTTTAATATCATCACTGCCAAGCACAGCACCCGTTGGGTTGTGCGGCGTGTTTAGCATGATGAGTTTGGTTTTGGATGTTATCTTTTGCCTTACCAGTTCCCAGTCAATTTTATAATCGGGATAAACAAGGGGAATTAAGACAGGAACAGCCCCGTTAATTTCAATATTGGGTATATAGCTGTCGTATGCAGGTTCAAAAACAATGGCTTCATCACGGGGCTCAAGTATTGTGGTAAGCGCCGTATAAATTGCATAGGTGCCGCCCGGAGTAATGGTGATCTCTGTATCCGGATCAATCCTGGTACCGTAAAGAAATTCGATTTTTTCTGCCAGTCTTTCTCTTAACAAAGGCAGGCCGTTCATATGCACATATTGGTTATGACCTGCCTGCATACTTTGATTTACCAATGAAACCAATTCCCCGCTCATGGGGTAATCCGGGAATCCCTGGCCCAGGTTAATGGCTTTATGTTCATTGGCAAGCACGCTCATTACGGTAAAAATAGTGGTGCCCACATTTGGGAGCTTGCTTTGTATGGTTGGTGCTATCACTGCAATTCTTTTTAGAATATTTTCTCTGCGCTTTCTGATCCTCTGCAATCTCTGCGTGCAAAATATCTTGCAGGAGAAACGGGCCGCAGAACCGAAGTGGTTACAGGTATTTATCTCCTTTATTTCTTTTTATTTCTGCCACATATTCCTTGATGTCCTGTTCCTTATTCTTTTGGCAAATGAGCAATACATCCTTAGTATCCACGATCACAAAATCATCAAGGCCCTGCAGCACAACCAGTTTCTTGTTATCTGCATGAACAATATTATTAGTAGCGTCGATCACCATCACGTGGTTGCCCACCACGGCATTACCCAGGTAATCCTTTTCCAGGTTATCATAGGTGCTGGCCCAGGTACCCAGGTCGCTCCATCCAAAGGAAGAAGGGATGATGTATACATTATCTGCTTTTTCCATCACAGCATAATCAATGGAAATATTAACGCACTGCGGGTAGATGCGTTCAATTGCTTCTTCCTCATGCTTTGTGTTGAACTGGTTTTTTTCCGCTTCAAAAACTTCTGCCAGCTCAGGAAGGTGTTTTTCAAAAGCCTTAATGATGTTCTTCACCTGCCATACAAATATGCCTGCATTCCACAAAAAGTCACCACTGGCAATAAATGTTTTAGCCAGTTGCACATCCGGCTTTTCGGTGAATGTTTTTACTTTAAATACATTTTCACTTACCGAATGCTGTTCGTATTGTATGTACCCGTAGCCGGTGTTGGGGTGTGTGGGCTTTATCCCCAGCGTTACCAATCCTCTTATATGCGATGTAAAATGCAGGGCATCTTTACAAACTTTTTCAAAAGCGGCTTCATCCGTAATTACGTGATCGGCTGGTGCACATATCAAATTGGCATGTGCATTTAACTGGTGAAGCTTATAGGAAATATAAGCCACACAGGGTGCCGTATTTTTCCTGGAAGGTTCACAAAGGATATTTTCGGCAGGCAGTTCAGGGATTTGTTTGGCAACGATATCTTTATAATGCTCAAAAGTGATGATGTAGATATTTTCGGCAGGAACGAATTTTGCGAACCTGTCGAACGTTGCCTGTATCAGGGTTCTTCCGGTGTTTAAAATATCCAGGAACTGTTTGGGAAAATTTGACCTGCTTACCGGCCAAAACCTGCTTCCTATTCCCCCGGCCATGATGGCAACGTAGTTGTTCTTGTTCATGTGTTTATTATATGATGCCTTCTTTTACCAGGTCGTGTAAGTGAATGATACCTGCATACCTGTTATTATCTTCAACCACCAGCTGGCTTATATTGTGATTACGCATTTCTTCCAGTGCATGAACAGCGAGCACATCCGCATTTATTGTTTTGGGGTTGCTGCTCATGATATCACCGGCCTTCAGGTTGCTGAAGTCTTCTGTTCTTTCCAGCATCCGGCGAAGGTCGCCATCTGTGATAATGCCGAGGATATTTTCAGCTTCATCCACAACCACAGCTGCACCCAGCCGTTTTCTTGTCATTTCAATGATCACTTCTTTGATAGTTGCTGCGGGCAATACCTGCGGCCTGGCATTTTGCGCAGCCAGTTCGTGCACCCTCAAAAATAGTTTTTTGCCCAGCGCTCCGCCGGGATGGTACTTTGCAAAATCGGTACTGCTGAATTCCTTGATCTCCATCAGGCAAACAGCCAGCGCATCTCCCATTACCATCTGGGCCGTGGTGCTGCTGGTAGGCGCCAGGTTGATGGGACAGGCTTCCTGTTCCACTGTTGTATTTAAAATGATATCGCTGTTTTGTGCAAGAAAAGAACCCATATTGCCCACCATGCCTATGAGTGTATTGCCAAAGCTTTTCACAAGCGGTGCCAGCACTTTTATTTCGGGGCTGTTACCGCTCTTACTGATCACCAGTACAATATCATCTGTTTGGATCATCCCCAGGTCGCCGTGGATAGCATCTGCAGCATGCATGAAGATAGCGGGTGTGCCGGTACTGTTTAATGTGGCCACTATTTTTTGGGCTATGATGGCGCTTTTTCCAATACCACTAACGATCAACCTTCCCTTTGCAGCGGCAATTACAGAAACTGCTTTCACAAAATCATCATTGATGAATGGCTTCAGTCCGCCAATGGCACTGGTTTCCAGCTCAATAGTGCGTAGTGCAAACGTTATAATCTTATCTGTATTCATCAGTAATGCGCAAACCTACTTCAAATCATTCACAATGCAAAGGCGGTACTTGTAGTAAAAACGCCAGAAAATTAAGGCCGGTAATTTTAGCGATCTATTTTTTGCATCTTGGGTTATTTTACTTATCTTAAAATATTGAATCAACTGTTAAATAATCCCTGTTAAAGCAGGTTGGGTTTGATTTTGCAGCTGTTTTCAATTAACTTCGCTGCCCTTAAAAAAAGCATGAGCATTAATAGATATAAAATACATATCCCTAAGATAGAATAATATGGCCAAGACAAAATCCAGCGTGAAAGAACCAAAGCCCAAAGCTGCAGTAAAAGCGGCATTAAAAAATAAACCCGATCTCTCTGCCCAGTTACAAGACCAATTTGGTTTCGATGGTTTTAAAGGACCCCAGGAAGAAATTATTGAAAGCCTGCTGAACGGAAACGACACTTTTGTGATCATGCCAACCGGTGGTGGCAAAAGCTTGTGCTACCAGTTGCCCGCCATGATCAGCGAGGGTGTGGCCATTATTGTTTCCCCGCTGATTGCATTGATGAAGAACCAGGTTGACCTGGTACGCAGCTACAGCAGTAAGGATGATGTGGCGCATTTTTTAAACAGCACTTTAAATAAGGGCCAGCAAAAGATTGTAAAGGACGACCTCACTTCGGGCAAAACAAAAATGCTCTACGTGGCGCCCGAAACCATGACCAAGGAAGAGAATATCGCTTTCTTCAAAGAATTAAAAATATCCTTCTTTGCAGTGGATGAAGCGCATTGTATCTCTGAGTGGGGGCACGATTTCAGGCCTGAGTACCGGAGGTTAAGAGAGATGATGGACCTGATAGACGAGAACATCCCCGTTATTGCACTAACAGCTACTGCAACCCCCAAAGTGCAGAGCGATATCATTAAGAACCTGGGTTTACGCAAAGCGAAGATTTTTATCTCCTCATTCAACAGGCCTAACCTGCATTACGAAATTCAGCCTAAGATAAACCTCGATCAAACCAATAAAAGCATCGTACGTTTCATACAGCAGCAAAAAGGTAAAAGCGGTATCATTTACACCCTCAACCGCAAAACAACCGAAGAGCTTGCCAAAATGCTGATGGCCAATGGTATTAAAGCAGTGGCCTATCATGCGGGGCTGGATAGTAAGCTACGGGCCGAACGTCAGGACCAGTTTCTTAATGAGGATGTGGATGTGATTGTTGCCACTATTGCATTTGGTATGGGCATCGATAAGCCGGATATCCGCTTTGTGATCCATTACAACATACCCAAATCAATAGAGAACTATTACCAGGAAACCGGCCGTGGCGGACGTGATGGTATGGAAGGAAAATGCATCCTGTATTACTCTCATAAAGATGTTGCCAAGCTTGAGCATTTGATGCGTGACAAGCCCCTCAGCGAAAGAGAGGTGGGCGCCCAGCTGATAAACGAAACCGTTGCTTACGCCGAAAGCAGCGTATGCCGCCGCAAAATGCTGCTGCATTATTTTGGAGAACATTATGATGATAAGAAAAGTTGCGGGCATTGCGATAATTGCCTCAACCCCAAAGAAAAGATTGAAGCAAAGGATGATGCCGTCATCGTACTGAAAGCTATTAAAGCGTTGGGCGAGCAGTTTCCTGTTGAATACATATTGCTGATACTAGCGGGCAAAGCAACACCTGCCGTAAAAATGTACCGGCATGAAGAGCTGGATGTTTTTGCCAGCGGCAACGACAAGGAAAATCATTTCTGGAACAGCCTGGTGCGCCAGATGCTGCTGGCCGGCTTAATTGAAAAAGATATTGTAGAGTATGGTTTACTGAAGATCACCAAAGCAGGCGCTGCTTTTTTGAAAAAACCGGCTTCTTTCAAGATCGTGCTGAACAACCTGTTTGAAGAAGCCAATGCCGATGATGAGGAAGGCGAGCAGGCCGCTGCAGATTCCGCTGCTGCCGATGAGAACCTGATGGCATTGCTGAAAGACCTGCGCAAAAAAGTGGCCAAAGAAAAGAACCTGCCCCCTTTCGTGATCTTTTTGGAGAACAGCCTGGAAGATATGGCCACCATGTTTCCCACCAGCATGGCCGAGCTGGAAAAGATAAGCGGTGTTAGCAAGGGCAAGGCGATACGCTATGGCAAACCCTTCTTAGACCTGATAACAAAATATGTGGAAGAAAATGATATTGTAAAGCCGGACGATTTTGTGATGAAGAGTGTGGTGAACCGGAACAACAACAAGATTTTCATCATACAGAACATAGATAAGAAAATACCGCTGGAAACCGTGGCCAAAAGCCGCGACCTGCGTATAGATGAACTGCTGGAAGAAATGGAAACCATTGTGGCCAGCGGTACCAAACTGAACCTGGATTATGCCATCGATGAAATGGTGGATGAGTACGAACAGGACGAGATCATGGATTATTTTAAAAGCTGCGAGACCTCTTCCCTGCAGGTGGCACAGGAAGAGCTGGCCGACAGCAATTTTAACTGGGAGCAGTTAAAGCTGATGCGTATCAAGTTCCTGTGCGAATACGGTAATTAAAGTATTGTTCCCGCTGATAAGGCAGCTCTCATTTCTGTGAATTTTGTGAAATCTGCGGGCTAATTTTAAATATTTGGCAGAATACCCTTATTTTTGCCCCCCGATATTAAATATCAGGATGGTGCGGTAGCTCAGTTGGTAGAGCAAAGGACTGAAAATCCTTGTGTCGCCGGTTCAATCCCGGCCCACACCACGAAGACCCGGCTTTGGCCGGGTTTTTTGTTTTTACCGCTATTAACAAGAAATTATATCTCTTCCATATTACATTACCGCAAACCAAACATCTGATTATTGAGCGCAATAAAGCTCAATAAAATGAACAGCATATCTACTAACCAGGAAATACTATTAGCAGGCAACAGCAGCTTTTTTAAAAGAGAGCGGGCAGAACTGAACCCGGATAAAAAAAATAAACGGCTTTCACAAAAAGAACAGTTGATACAGCAGTGCTGGAATGGCGTGCTGCGGGAGATGATACCGGAGATATCTGAAACCGGCTCAGACAAAAAACCGCTTACCCTTTGGGAGGTGAATGAACTGGACCATTTGATCGACCTGAGATATGGCGAGCACAACGGGTTTATCAATGATGAATGGTCGATAAACCCTTATGTATTTGCAAGCCTGTACTGTGTTAACTAATGCTCCCGGTTGATGCTGCGGTAATGCTTAAAATAATTATCCAGCGATATGGGCCCGCTTCCTTCTATAAAAAAGAAAAAAAGCAATATCAGGATGATTACCGGAAACATGATATCCGATTCGCCTGCAAAAACTCCCCGGTTCACAAAGAAAACGGCCCCGATAAGAATGGGTACCTGTACAGCCGTCCACAAACGGGTAAAAAGCCCCACAATGATCATGGTTCCGCCCAGCAAATGAAGCCAGGGAATTACTGTATTTATCCAGGCAGCCCGGCCAAAATAAGATGTGGCAGAAAAAAAGCCTGTGAGTTCTACATTATTTTGGATAAAACCAAAACCCTTTAAGAACAGGCACAAACCCAATGCCACCCGGAAAACAACCAGCCATTTGGGATGGTGTTTAATACTCCACTGATTGATCTGATATGCTACATTCATAAAATTGCTTTTTAGGTTAATAAAAAGAGGTTACGAATTTTTTAACGGCCTCAGCAGATCTTCAAGCCCGTTGATCTTTATTTCATACAATACTTCCAATAATATGCCAAGTTTTCCTTTGGGAAAGCCTTTTTGATGAAACCATTCCAGGTACGATACCGGCAGGTCGCATAAAAGCCTGTCTTTGTATTTGCCAAAAGGCATTTTCATTTTTACCAGTTCCAATAATAATTCAGGATTGGGTTGATTGCTATGCGTCATGATGTAAAACGGTTATACACACAATATCGCTATTAATCCACTATCCGGTATTAGCCGGGTTTTATCTTTTTTATTAATCAATGCTTTTATACATTTACTTAACAGAACTTCCTGCTAAAAAGAAACAGAACCATATTTTAAACTTTTACGGGTTATTCCCATCATACAAAGCATGATAAAGACTTCTGTTACCAACCCATTTTTTGAAGTTATAAGCAGGCATGGTTTTGCTAATGTTGTTCTCAATAAAGAAACAAATCAAAAATCCTTATTGGCCAACAGGCATTTTGCCGCGGGGGACCTGTTATGCAGCTTCAGCGCTGCCGGCACACAGGATCATGCCACCTACCTCACCATACAAACAGCAGCAACCAGGCATATTACCCTGCAGCCGGAGTTTTTGCAATACACCAATCACAGTTGCGAACCAAACATCTTCTTCAATACCACCTCGATGGAAGTTGTGTGCCTGCGTGATATACAGGCCGGCGACGAACTCAGCTTTTTTTATCCCTCCACCGAATGGGAAATGGCGCAGCCCTTTGTTTGTAATTGCGGCAGCGCAGGATGCCTGCAATTAATAAACGGGGCATTCAACCTTTCTGTACAAACCCTTTCAAAATATAAACTAACCGATTTCATCAGGCAGCAGGTAAAACAAAAGCTTTCCCTCTAGCCCTTTCACAATATCTATGGCTCCGCTAAAACCATTATTATCATCTATTACAAATCAGCAGATCAAAGTTTGGGTACTGGCGCCGCACCTGCAAACCAGCGATGCCAATATTGACTACTACTACGATTTTACCCAAAGCATTGCCGAATACAAAAAAACATTTTCGGAGCTCGGTATCGAATGGCAATGGCAGCCCGTTACCATCCATGATTATGTTGCAGTAATAGATACCATCGCCCGGGAGAAGGACTTCAGTAACAAGACCCCCGTGGTTTTTAATTTGTGCGATGGCGATGAAATAAACGGCACCCCGGGGATATCGGTGGTAAAATACCTGGAAGAAAAAGGGCTTATTTACACCGGCTCCGATGAATATTTTTACCGCATCACCACCTCCAAAATACCCATGAAGCAGGCTTTTGACAAAGCGGCCGTACCAACTGCCCGGTGGAAAGCCATACACTCCGCAGATGATATTGATGATGTTTTTGAATTGCTGGGCACGCCTGTAATTGTAAAGCCTTCTGTTTCGGGCGGCAGCATGGGCGTGGGCGTAAAGAATGTGGTGAACAATAAACAAGAACTGGAAGCCCTTGTAAAAAGTATGTTTGAAGGTTACCGCGGCTGGAACCTTGCCACCGATGGACTGATCGCAGAATCATTCATCAGCGGGCCCGAATTCACGGTTATGATAACGGGGTCGTACAACAATGCCAAAGAAGCTAAAATATATACCCCTGTTGAAAGGGTGTTTCATGATTCTTTACCGGAGCAGGAAAAGTTCCTGTCGTTCGACAGGCTTTGGGAGATCTATGAGGATGAAACGCCCATGCCCAACGAAGCCAACTTTTACGAATATGCCCTGCCCGATGCCTCGCTTACAGATGAAATAAAAAGAGTAAGCTGGGATGCGTATGTTGCCTGCAGGGGCTGTGGCTACACCCGTGCCGATGTTCGTATGGACAAAGCAACGGGCAGGCTGTATGTGCTGGAAGTAAATGCACAATGCGGCTTAAGCGAGGATGAGGATTTCACGTCCATCGGAGCCATACTTCGCTTTAGCAATATCAGTTTCACGCAGCTCGTTGCAGAGATCATCGATGATGCATTCACCCGGCTTTCGGCAAGCCAGTTAAAAAAGCGAATAGCTTAAATAATATCGCATCCCTCAAAAATGGAATCACCAGAAAACAGTTCTCCGCAACAAACTTCGCCCAACTCCCCCTTCAGTGGGCAGGGGATTCGTATTTGTGTGCTTCAGCCCGATTATTCCACCTCCGATGTTGATTATCAAAATTATGATCCACCCAGGGACCTCAGCCATTTAATGCCCGAAGCCAGCTTCCATCATGTGCTGCTGAACAAGCTTACCACTTATAAACAACTTAAGGAACTCAAAAAAAAGAACTACGATATTTTTGTAAACCTCTGCGAGGGCTACCTGGACTGGAGCATCCCCTCCATAGATGTGATATACTTTATGGAGCTGCTCAATATGCCGTTCACCGGTCCCACATCTTTATTATACGATCCGCCCAAGGACCTGATGAAGTATGTGGCCTATACCGCAGGTATTAAAACACCGTCCTTTGCATTAATAGAAAGCCCCGACAAGCTGGAAGAAAAATGCAGCCACCTGCAATACCCCCTGTTTGTAAAACCTGATAAAGCGGGCGACAGCCTCGGTATCGACCAGCATTCCCTGGTGCACAATAAAGAGGAATTACAGCAAAAATGTGCCGAAATAATAGATGAGTACGGGCCCTTGCTGGTGGAAGAATACATCGGGGGCCGGGAATTTACCGTAATGCTGGTTGCCAACGCAGGCGATGAGAAAACATGCACGGTCTTTAAGCCTGTTGAATATATCTTCCCCGAAGGTTTTGCCTTTAAAACCTATGCCTTAAAAACATCCGAACTGCACCCCGAGGCAAATATTCCCTGTAACGACCCTGTATTGGAAGCTCAGTTAAAAGACGCTGCGCTTAAAATTTTCCAGGGATTTGGCGGCGCCGGTTATGCCCGGCTGGATTTCAGGGTAAATGATAAGAACGAGATCTTCTTCCTGGAAATTAATTTTACCTGCTCGGTTTTTTATAAGGATGGCTACGAAGGCTCGGCCGATTATATACTGAAAGCAGATGGCATTGGCCAGGCCGGTTTCCTGAAAAAGATCATTGAAGAGGGTATTGCAAGATATCAACGCAATCAAAAAAAATATATTATGAAGGGCAATGCCATTGCCGGTTATGGTATTTATGCCACCCGGGACATGGCTGCTAACACATTGATATTTAAGGGAGAAGAGATGGCCCAGCGCATCGTTACCCGCAGTTATGTGGAGCGTTACTGGAATGTTAACGAAAAAGAAACTTTTAGAAAATACGCTTATCCGCTCAGTAAAGAAGTATTTTTGCTGTGGGATAATAACCCGGCAAACTGGGCCCCCCAAAATCACAGTTGCGATCCGAACACCGCTTATGAAGGCCTGAACGTAATAACGTTGCGCCCTGTTAAGCAGGGCGAAGAACTAACCCTCAACTACGCCAGCTTTTTGGATGAGCACATGGAGCCCTTTAACTGCCGCTGCGGCGCAGCCAATTGTTGCGGATGGGTTACCGGTATTGTTAATAATACGGTAACAGAAAGAGAAAGCAAACGCAACCATTAAACCAGGCCGCATTTCCCGGGTCTTACTAACCACCATTACAATTCTCTCCTTTACGGACAATGTAATTAGTTAAGGTCTGTCAGCCTGCCTGTCCCGATTATTTTCGGGGAGCTTGTCGAAGGCGGGTTGGCACCATAAACCCTTACCGGCTTTTACAGCCCCGATAGCTATCGGGACTGACAGCTTAGAGGATTTTTACCCTTATCAACATTGACCTTTCGGGGCTTTATTAACGATTATCGCAGGATCAAAAGAAGAGTACTATGTCCAAATTTCAAATACTACGCAGCCTCATGATGAAGCACAGGGGCCAGCTTATCATCACCTATATACTATTTTCACTGGAGATGCTGGGCGGACTGATGCGCTTCTACTTTTTCGGCGAAGCCATCAACGACCTCATTAAGGGAAGCTATAATGGCCTCATTGTACTGGCTGCAGTTCATATCTCGTACCTGGTTATTGGCACCATACGTCATATGTACGATACAAGGACCTACTCTTCTATTTACACATCGCTGGTAACAAAATTCTTAAGCCGCCGGTATTTAAAAACCGATGTGTCCAAACTTACCGCACACAGCACCCTGGCCCGTGAGTTCGTTGATTTTTTAGAACACGATCTTATTTATGTGATAGAAGCTGCCTATAATATCCTGGGTTCGCTCATTATCCTTTTCTTCTACGATAAAACCGTGGTACTCATCTGCCTGGCAATAATGGTGCCCGTCATCATCATTAGTATGCTGTATGGCAAAAAGATGATGAAGCTGAACAAGCTGAAAAACGATGAACTGGAAAAACAGGTGGATATCATCAGCACCGGCAACAGCCATATCATCCGCCATCATTACAACAACCTCCGCAAATGGCAGATCCGCATTTCGGATAAAGAGGCATGGAACTTTGGCTTCATGGAGATCATGGTATTGCTGGTAATTTCCGTATCGCTCATCGTTTCTAAAAACCTGCACAGCAGCACGGTACTGGCCGGCAGCCTGTTTGGTATTTACAGTTATATCTTAAAGTTCGCTTCGGGGCTTGATACGATACCCTATACCATGGAGCGGCTTTCTTCTTTAAGTGATATTACCAGGAGGATAGAACTGGAGAGCGATGATATGCAGACAGAAGAGGTTACGGAGAAAGCCAATGAGATAAGGCCATTTCGTTTTTTGCGCAAAAGAACCGGTACAGAGCTGGTGGCCTAGTTTTTTGTTTACCTGCTTCTTTACCGCCTTTAATACAAGGCAAGTTCACGCTTCAGGTTTTGCCTGGCATTTTCTTCAAACTTTTTAAAAAAGGCTTCGGTCTTAAATATGCGCTCCATTTGTAAAAAATGCTGCAGCACTTTTTTTCTTCCCGGGTTATATACCAGCGCGGGATAAGCAGCATATTCCTTTCGTATCATTTTAAAATATTCAGCATATACATCCCAATGGCTGCCCAGTATGGAAAGGTCGGCATCTGTAAAATAATTTACGTCTGTATTTGCAGCGCTGTTGTGCGCTTTGGTAGCAATGATCAGTTGTTTGGTTTCCTCGGTTATATGGGCAGGTACGCCAATCTCTTTCATTCTTTTTTCAGCCAGTTCGGCGCTTTTTTCTTCGTTATTGGTTTTAAGGGTATTGTAAACAATATCGTGATAGTAAAGCGCAAACAATACAGCATCCCAGCTTGCAAGTTGGGTTTTTACGGTTTGCAGTTGCTGCAGTAAGTTTTCGAGGTGCAGTAAATTATGGTAATATCTTTTGCTGCCGCTGTATGCCTTTTCAATTTCGGCCCATAAGTTTGCGGCCAGGCTGCTGTTGCTGCTGTATTGGTTTATCAGTTGTATAAAAGTTGCTTTCAGCAATTTACTAACAGATTAAAGCTTAAGCCCGGCGCTTGTATTTTGCTTTTGGCAAAAGGCATTTCGCCTGGGCTTAATTATTTTTTATCCTCTCGTTCTTAACGGGCGAGTAATCCTGTTTAAGTTCACCATTTACAAACAGCTTTTCAAAATAGCATTTTATACCCGTAGCAGTATTCAGGTCTTCTATGTTTTGAATATGAAAATGCAGGTGTGCTTCTGATGAATTGCCCGTGTTGCCACAAAGCCCTAAAAGTTCGCCCTGCCTGATCTTTTGTCCTTCCTTTACTTTAATGGACTGGTGTTTAAAGTGGCAGAAAACCAGGTATTCGTTGCCGGCCGTTTTTAGGATTATCATATTACCGCCCACATTAAAGCTGTTCATCTGGCCTGGGATATTATCTTTAACCCCATCCACCACCAATACAATTTCACCATCACAGGGCGCAATCAGTTCTTTACCAAAAGCATAATAATCTTCGTTGGTTTTACCGTCGGTTTTATAGCTTTTCCCTTTGGCATCGGTAATAACAATGTCAAATGCATTTTTTTGTGCCGGGGTTGATACATGGTAATTCAATTCCCTGGTATCGCCTCCCCAAAAAACCGTCCATTCTTCTTTAAACGGCAGTATCAGTTTGGTTATATTCCTTTCCGGCCGGGGCTGTGTTTCATCGGTAAACGGTTTTATTACCAGGCCGTTAATCTTTGAGTTGCTATCCAGCGACATATTCAGTGCAAACAGGGCTTTCTCAAAATTGGTTTTGTAAACCGCCACAGAGGTCTTTACATATTTTATGAACTGCCGTTTGGTTATTTGGCCTGCCTGTTGTTTGAGGGTGGTTAAAAAATCCCTTGTCTTACGCGATGGCAGGGCCTTTTGCATGTTGGCATCAAACATGGCAAATACGGAATCGTAGTTTTCGTTATTGTAAAACTGTTCAAACTTAGCAGCTATATTCCTGTATGCTTCCGTTTCGGTTTGTGCAAATGTGCCGCCCATTAAACTTGTGAATAGTATGCAGAGTATCCCTGTTTTCATATTTTAATTTTAGGAAAGCTACTTTAATTTTTCTTGTTTTCCCTGCCGGCAAATTTTTCTTTGCCGGTTAAATGGCTGACCGCTTTTTCAATATTCCTTTCCAGGCTTTCGGCTGTTTTAAGATTGGCCAGGTAACGCAGGATCTCTTTTTTACGGTATGCAGTTAATTTTTCAAAATTTAAGGCAGCTTCTTTATTGGCCTTTAATGCTTTTGCAAATGCCGGCGGCATTGCTATATCCCTGCTTTCGGTATCAAACACAATACTCAGTTCAATTTTTTCGCCAATTCTTTTGGGCGAGTTCTTCAGCATGGATGTGTTGATGTACAGCCGCCATTCATTACTGTATTTAACCAGGGTTTGTTTATAGGGCCTGCCGTTAATGGTTCCCTTGATGGGTATATGGCCCTTGCTTTTACCTGCCTGCTCAAAAATTGATTGCAATATTTTGGGCGGCACAAATACAAAGGGGTTGATGCCTATGAGGCGGATGATTGCTTTGAATGATATGGGATTGTATTCCTTCATTTATTGCCCTGCAAAAATATCATGCTGTTTTAAGATATCCGTTATTGCCGGTTAAATAAATAAGATTGCCGGGGAGTATGCCTTAATAACCAGGTAACCGGTTGTGATAACAGCTTTCAACTTCAGACCAGTGCTCTGCCGGTCCCGGATTTGAATATTGATTCACGGCCTTATTATTCTATAACATAAACATTTTATGTTAAACCGTATCCTGATTATTTGCACACTTCTGCAGCATCGTTTTTATATAAGCATGATTATTTGCACACTTTTGCAGCATCGTTTTTACATAATCATGGTTATTTGCACACTTCTGCAGCATCGTTTTTACATAAGCATGATTATTTGCACACTTCTGCAGCATCGTTTTTACATAAGCATGGTTATTTGCACACTTCTGCGGCGTATGCTCGGTGCAAGGTTAGTTATTCCTTCGCTTATGCGGCATAATTTACTTCAACTGCTCCCGTTATACTACTATATAGCTGTTTATTTTTCTTAATCTTTAGAAAGTACTTGTATGAGCCGTTTTACCAGGATGTTAAGCAATACAGGCAAGCCCATGCCCCATGCCGGCCGTTTACTGGACCGGGTAATGAAACAAAGAACAATGACCAATAGCCAGCTGGCCCAAAAGCTGGGCATTGCCCCCAGCGGTATTAACCAGTACTGCAAACAGCCAACCCTGCATGCCGCCCTGTTGTGGAAGATTGGAGAAATACTGGAGTACGATTTTTTTGCTGCGCTGTCGAAAGAGTTTCCGCTGCAAACTGCATCTCAAAAGGAGCTGGAGCTGCAGCAGCAGCTTACTGATTGTAAGAAAGAACTGGAGATTTACCAGAAAATACTGATGGGTAAGCTGGGGCAGTAGTTACCTGATGATCATCACCGAACCCTGCTCTTCTCTTTTGTTTCCCTTAAACATAAAGCTGGCTGCCCATACATAATTGCCGCCAAGCTGTTTGCCCTTGTATAGCCCGTCCCATTTTTTTAAGGGGTCGCGGGTATAGAAAACCAGCTCTCCATAGCGGTTGTACACCAGCAGCAGGTAATTGCTTACCGCCGCCACATTGCCCAAAATACCAAAGCCGGGGTTGCTGGCATCGCCATTGGGTGTAAAGGCATTGGGGAAATACACATCGCCGCAACTTCCGCTGGCCGGCTCATTTATTTGCACGGTTGCATTTACCACGCATACGCCGGCATTATCGGTGGCAGTAACCGCATAAATGCCTGCACCCAGGTTGGTGGCTGTAGCTGTATGCTGCGGGGGCAGCGTGTTCCAGCTATAGGTAAATGGCGGATTGCCACCGCCAGCAGCCTGTGCTGTTGCGCTGCCATCTTTATAACCGGGGCAGCTTGCGTCTGTTTTATTGATGCTGACAGTTGGCGTGGGCTGTATGGCAATTACCACAGGTACATTTTCAAAGCATGATTTGCTGTCGGTAACGGTAACCGTATAATTTCCGGGTGTTAAGCCGCTGGCTGTGGCAGCATTGCCACCGGTTGGCAGCCAGGCATAGGTATAGGGTGCTGTGCCGCCCGTTTCGGTTATGGTAGCCGTGCCGGTTAGCAGTCCGCAGCCGGGCTGTATTATCTGTAAGGTATGTGCCAGTGGCGGTGGTGAAGCTATAATGGCTGTTGCCGTATTGCTGCAACTGTTAACGGCGCTCACGGTTACGGTATAAGTGCCCCCTGCAAGGCCGGTGGCGGTAGGCGTGTTTTGTGCCGGTGTGGTATTCCAGTTGTAAAAGAATGGTGCAGCTGCCGCAGGAATTACACTGGCAGTTGCCGAGCCGTTATTGTCTGTTGCACAATTATTGGTCCCGGTTATGCTGGTTGTTACACCCAGTATATTTATTGGCTGCGGATAGGTAAAGGTGGAGGGGGCGTTATCCGGCCCTGTTGCTGTAAGCGTAACAGTATATTGCCCCGGGCCGCTAAATGTATGCGTTGGATTTGTGAGTGTGGAGGTATTATTTGTTCCCGAAGCGGGGTCGCCAAAATCCCAGCTGCTTGCCGGGCACAACGCCGACGTGTTGGTGAAAGAGACCGTGTTGCCATTTACACAGGTGTAGGTAAAAGATGCATTATTGGGGGGTGCCTCGCCAATAACAATATCGTCTACCGCAAATCCATCGTAGGCATTGCATTGGGTACCGGCGCCAAAAACAAACCGGAAGATCACGTTGGGCACACCTGCCAGGGCCGGCATGGTATGTTGTGCTGCCACCCACCTGCCGCTGCCGCCACCACCCACGCAGCTGCCGCCGGTTGGTTGTACATTGCCCGACCAGCCATCCCGTACCGTAGCAAGACCATTTAGATATTGTACCGGTGAAAAATTGAACCAGTTATCATTAAGGCAGTTGGCCGGGTCGTTGATGGATCCAACATTTGTCCAGCTGGCGCCCAGGTTGGTTGAGTATTGAAAGCTGGCCCCGTCGAACCTTCTTTCTGTTTCCCAAAAAACAGCAAAAGAAATGTAGGGGTGCTGTACAGCTGTAAAATCAAAGCAGGGGCTTTGCAGCCAGGAAGCTTCTCCGTCGGCATAAGACCCGCCGGTCAGTCCGCCCACTATCCAGCATTTGCTGCCGGTGGCGGCCCCGGTAATTACTGTTTTGGCGGGTGTGCCCCAGGCCCAGTCGCTGCTGGTGCCGCCGCTGGTCCAGTTGCCGTTGCTGGTTTCAAATCCTTCGGTATATGGAAATATGCTGATGGGGCTTGCACATTGTGCAGCTGCTTTTTGCAAAAAGCAATACATGCATGCAATTGAAAAAAGTATACGTGCTGTGATTTTTAAAAGCAATCCTGAATTCATCTGTTAAGCCTGTAAAATTACTTCATTATTACGGCATATGTTCAGATATGAATTTTGAGGGAATTGTTGCTTTTGCCGGGTTATTTATTCTTCGTTGCGCTTTACAATAAGGTACCAGTTGTTCTCCAGGGGTAAATAACCATACTCGTAGCAGTAAAAATAAGTTTTGTCGGTTTTGGTGCTGTATAGATGTGTATGGTATTTAAACTGAAAGCCCTTTTCTATCAGTTTATCCCGGTTGGTCTTTGCAGTTGCCTCGCCTTCGGGCAGCAGGCTTTCCAGTATGCGGCGGTTTTTACCCAGGGCATTATTTACATTCCGGATATAATTGTTGGCGGCGCTTTTAAGCTCGTTATTGTAAGCGGCCCGGCAGTAATCATCGCAGAATTTTTTATCGCTTCGTCCTTTTACAGCTTTTTTGCAATGCAGGCAGGTTTTGGATTGTTGCTCCTGGATCATAGTACAGATAAGGGTTTGGATGTTTAAATATAGGTAAATTTCCCGATGCACCCGTTTACAAACGGTTATACAGGTAAGTAACTGTTTAATCTCCGGCTATGGCTTTCTGCCTGCTTCATCTTTGCCCTGTCAACCTCGTAAAAGCCGGTTGATTGAAATAAATTAATAACCGTCTTGCCGGCAGGCAGGGCACAAATCAAAAAATCATGTACGCATTAAAAAACAAAGTTCAGCTGATTGGTAACCTGGGCAACGCACCAGAAGTAAAAACAACCGAAAGCGGTAAAAAGCTGGCACGTTTTGCCGTGGCCACTAAAGAAACTTACCGCAATGCCAAAGGCGAAAAGGTTACGGAAACCACCTGGCACAACCTGGTGGCCTGGGGCAAAGTGGCCGAGATTGCCGAAAAATATTTAACCAGGGGAAAAGAAGTGGCCATAGAAGGTAAACTGATCAACCGCAGTTATACCGATAAGGAGGGTAATAAGAAATACATCACCGAAGTGGAGGTGAATGAGATTTTGATGTTTGGCGGCGATAAGGCTACGGCATAATGTGTGTTGAATTTGCAAATGGCGAATATCGAATGTTCTTAACCACTTAAGTGTCTAAAATTAATTCACAGGAGGAACATTCGGTATTCGTTTTAAGCAACAGGCAATCATTTTTGATAGTTTTTACAAAACGCTCGTTATGACAAATGAAGATTTGAAAGACCGTACCAGGTTCTTTGCACTAAGAATAATAAAGTTGTGCAAAAGTTTTAACCCCGACCAAATTGACAGGATATTGCTAAATCAGTTGATACGAAGCGCTACTTCTGTTGCAGCCAATTACAGAGCAGCACTAAAAGCCAAGTCGAGGAAAGATTTTATTTACAAATTAAATGTTATTGAAGAAGAAGCAGATGAAGCTTATTTTTGGCTGGAATTACTTTCCGAAGCAAGTATCATAAAAGTGGAAAGGCTGACTCTTTTAATCCAGGAAGCTAAAGAACTGACTGCTATTTTTACAGCACAAGGAAGAACAGCCAAATCTAATTTAAATAAATAGAAATTCTGCCTCGAAAAACATTCGACATAAACACATTCGACATTCAAAATAACATGGCAGCAATAGAACACAACGAGGTATTCGATCTTGCATATCGTTTTGTAACCGAAACCAATGAAAATATTTTTCTTACCGGTAAGGCAGGAACGGGTAAAACCACTTTCTTAAAATACCTGAAGGATAACTGCAGCAAGAATATTGTAGTGGCAGCGCCAACCGGTGTGGCAGCTATTAATGCAGGGGGTGTTACGTTACACAGTTTGTTTCAATTGCCATTCCATCCTTTTTTACCTACCAAAAACAACAGGGAAGAGTTATTGTCGAAGATCAGGCAAAACAAGCAGCGGCAGCAATTGCTGCGTAAAATGGACCTGTTGGTGATAGATGAGATCAGTATGGTGCGCTGCGATGTGATGGATGCCATTGATACCATTTTAAGGCATACCCGCAGAAATTATCATTTGCCCTTTGGTGGTGTTCAGTTATTATGCATTGGTGACCTGCACCAGTTACCCCCGGTGGCACAAAACCAGGAGTGGTTAATATTAAGCGAGTACTACGAATCCCCGTTCTTTTTTGACAGTCTTGCCATTAAGGAACAATTACCCCTGTTGATCGAGTTAACAAAGATCTATCGTCAGAAGGAAGATAGTTTTGTAAGGCTGTTGAACAAGGTGCGCAACAACCATATGGATGCGGATGATTTTGAAGACTTGCATTTGCGCTTCGATCCAGCATTTCGGCCCGACAGGGATGAGAAATATATTACGCTCACATCGCACAACAAGCAGGCCGACCAGATAAATGAGCAGGAATTATATAAACTACATGGTCAGGCATTTATTTACAAAGCTGAGGTTGAAGATGATTTTCCGGAAAATATGTACCCGGTGGATTTTGAACTAAGCCTCAAAGAAGGTGCCCAGGTAATGTTTTTGAAGAACGACCTGGTTCAACGAAGATATTATAACGGTAAGATCGGTGTGGTAAAAGAATTGACTAAAGACAAGATCATTGTTGATTGTGATGGTACCGAAATAGAAGTGACAAAGGAAACCTGGGATAACAGCCGTTACACATTGAACCGCGGAGATGGAAAACTGGAACAGGAGGTACTGGGTACTTTTACACAATACCCCCTTCGGCTTGCCTGGGCCATAACTATCCATAAGAGCCAGGGGCTAACATTTGAAAAGGTAATGATTGATGCCGGTGCTGCATTCAGTAGTGGCCAGGTATATGTGGCACTGAGCCGCTGTACCAGTTTGGAGGGCATTGTTTTACTAAGCAAGATTGCCCCGTCGGCCATACACAGTAATGAAAATGTAATTAAAGGGCAGCAATCATTGGCTTACAAGGGCTCGTTACCCGATCGCTTTGCCGGGGCCAGGCAATTATTTACCCTGCAATTATTGGAAGATATTTTTTCTTTCGCTGAAATCATTAGTGCTGCAGAGCAGCTGGTATTTCAAATTCAGCAGTATCAAGATAAACTTAATAAAGAAACCGGCCCCTGGGTACACAATTTCAGGCAGCGCATAGCAGCAGACAAAGAGGTTGGTTTGAAATTTATTGGGCATATATCATTTTTAATGAAAGAAGAGGGTATCATTGAGCAAAACCATGCACTTCAAAAAAGAATTGCTGACGCTGCCGGGCATTTTATACCGAAGCTGGAATCTTATTTTGCCGAATTAAAGAACCACCCAATCAATACTGAGTACAAAGAGGCTGCCACGCCGATAAATGAAAAACTAAACGAGCTGGCTGTAGGTTTCTTTAATTGTATTTATTTTATGCAATATTGCAAACAGCCCTTTTCTGTTACCGGCTTTTTGCAACACAAGTTAAAATATGCTGTACCCAAAACAAACCTGAGCTGCTATGCCAGTACAAAAAAGGAAGAAAATACCGGCATCTCCAACAGCGAATTGTATAATACCCTGAAACGCTGGAGGGACATGATCGTACAGGAGCAAAATCTGGCAATTTACATGGTGGCAAACCAGGTTTCCCTCCAGGAAATTGCTACCTACCTGCCGCTGACCAAAAAAGACCTGGTGCAGATAAGTGGTTTTGGAAAAGCAAAGGCTGAAAAATACGGCGATGAGATTTTAGAAGCTGTTCAAAGTTTTTGTGACAGGTATGGTTTGGAAACTAATATGGGCGCAAAACCAGCTGAGCCAAAAAAGGAACGCAAACTAAAAACTACAGTAACCAAAACAGATACTAAAAAAGTTTCCTTTGAATTGTATAAGGCAGGAAACGATATTTCTTCTATCGCTAAAGAAAGAAATTTATCAGTCAATACCATTGAGGGGCATCTCTCCTATTTCGTAGGAACCGGTGAGATCGATATTAACGAATTCGTTTCCATTGAAAAACAAAACCTGGTTAAAGAAGCTGTTGCCAAACATGGTATTTCAAGTCATAAAATTTTGAAAGACAATTTACCTGAAGATCTGGGATATGGTGAATTGAAAATGGTTTTAGCAACTATCGTTAAATAGACTGCTACTTCATCTTCCCATAAAGATCATTAATATCTGCACATCACTTGGATTAACCCCTGAAATACGAGATGCCTGCCCGAGCGTACGGGGTTTTATTTTAATGAATTTCTGGCGGGCTTCATTGCTGAGTGAACTTAGCTTTTCGTAATTGAAATTTTCCGGTATTACCAGGTCCTCCAGCTGGCTCATTTTAGAGACCAGTTCCCGTTCCTTTTCAATATAGGTATCATATTTTACCTGTATCTCGGCCTGTTCAAGGGTTTCAAAGTCAAAACCTCTGAATGTGTCGTTAAGTTTCGGAATATGCAGCATCATTTCTTTAAGCCCTACCATTGGTCTGAGTAATACCTGTGCGGCTTTTTGTTTAGTTGGTAACGGTGTTGATTGTACGCTTTCCAGGTAGCTGATCGTTTCTTCAGGATCCAGGCTGGTGGCGGATAATAACTCTTTTACCTTTTCAACATTTTCAAGTTTTCGTTTTACTTTATCCATTCTTTCCTGTGATGCCAGGCCAAGGCGATAGCTCTTTTCAGTAAGCCTTATATCTGCATTATCCTGCCTGAGCAGGGTTCTGAATTCTGCCCGGCTGGTAAACATCCTGTAAGGTTCGTCGGTTCCTTTATTTATGAGGTCATCTATCAGCACACCAATGTATGCTTCGCTTCTTTTTAAAATAACAGCTTCAAGCTCTTTGCTTTTTTGATGGGCGTTTATACCAGCCATCAGTCCCTGACAGGCAGCTTCTTCATATCCGGTTGTTCCGTTTATTTGGCCGGCAAAGAACAGATTTTCTATTAGCTTGGTTTCAAGGCTGAATTTCAGTTGCGTAGGCGGAAAGAAATCATATTCAATAGCATAACCCGGCCGGAACATTTTACAATTTTCAAAGCCCGGCACTAGTTTAAGCGCTTTGTACTGAACATCTTCAGGCAACGAAGTAGAGAAACCATTAACATATATCTCTATGGTATTGAACCCTTCTGGCTCTACAAAGAGTTGGTGCCTGTCTCTTTCTGCAAATCTGCTTATTTTATCTTCTATACTTGGACAATAACGGGGGCCGGTTCCCTGTATTCTTCCCTGGTACATGGGACTTTGTTCAAATCCTGTCTTCAGGAGATCGTGAACATGGTCATTGGTATAAGTGATCCAACAGCTTCTTTGCTGTTGTGGCTTAATTTTTTCAATATCAGCATAGCTAAATCCTACAATTTCATCATCCCCCTTTTGTTCCTCCATTTTAGAATAATCCAGGCTGCGTCCATCGATCCTTGGCGGAGTACCCGTTTTCAGCCTGTCTGTTTCAAAGCCCAGGGAAACAAGCTGTTCGGTAATACCCGTAGAGGCTTTCTCTGCCATCCTTCCTCCGCCAAAATTCTTTTCTCCGATATGTATTACTCCGTTCAGAAAAGTGCCATTTGTTAGTACCACGGCTTTACACCGTATACTATGCCCCAGTCCGGTTGTTATTCCAACGGCCTTTCCATCTTCTACGATCAACCCCTGTACCGTGTCCTGGTAAAAATCAACATTGGGAGTATTTTCCAGCATTTCTCTCCAAGTGGCAGCAAATAACATTCGGTCACTTTGTACCCTGGGGCTCCACATTGCGGGCCCTTTTGATCGGTTAAGCATCCTGAACTGGATCATACTCTTATCCGATACAATACCACTATATCCACCCATGGCATCAATTTCCCGTACAATCTGGCCCTTTGCAATACCTCCCATAGCCGGGTTACAGCTCATTTGGGCGATTGTCTGGAGGTTCATGGTAACCAATAGCACCTTGCTGCCCAAATTTGCAGCTGAAGCAGCTGCCTCACAACCGGCATGGCCTGCACCAACAACTATAATATCGTAATTCTGAAACATTAACTGCAAAGTTAGGCAAGGATTGGTAGGAAACCCTAACTGTTCCACGTGGAAACATGGATTTTCATAATCATTTGGTTTACAAATGTTCCACGTGAAAAATTAAAAATGGTATTAAATAAAGTACTGTCTCAGGTATTTATCTTCGGCCTGTCTCATTAGCTTAAGGTCATTCTTTGTTTTATCCTTATAACCACATAAATGGAGTGCTCCGTGAAATATTACCCTGTGTAGTTCCTCCTTGAATGTGATGTTGAGTAAACGGGCATTATCCTTTACCCGGTCTGTGCTTATATAGATCTCTCCGTCGATGGGGGCAAACTTTCCAGCACTAAGGTCGAAGGTTATGATATCGGTATAAAAATCGTGCTTCAGAAAGTCCTGGTTAATCTTTAGCAGGTGGTCGTCTGAGCAAAAGATATAGGATAAATTTTGAAGCTTGTGCTTTTCGTCTGCAAAAATCCCCTCGATAAACAACTTTAGTTTGTTTTTTTCTTTAAATGACGGTCTTCTATCTAAATAATAAAACTGAACTTTTGCCATGGGAATATTTCTATAATCGAAATTAGATAACAATATTGATTTGATACATTTGTAATAGAAATAAAAGACTGAGCGATTACATGAAGAAACGATTGTCGGAGTTAAGTGTTGGAAAACTAGCTATAATAACAGAGTTTGAAAATGATGATATTTTTTTGAAACTGATGGAAATGGGCTGTATTCCTGGGGAAACCATAAGAATAGACCAAATTGCACCATTGGGAGACCCAATTTCAATAACGGTTGCGGGATATCACCTTAGTTTAAGGCTGGACGAAGCTGAAAAAATATGGGTTGAGGAAATATATATATCTAATCTAAACTAGTTTGCATGAAGATCGGGCTCTATTTTGGCTCTTTTAATCCTGTTCATATTGGACATCTCATAATTGCAAATCATGCAGTAAATGAAACAGATCTGAACCAGGTTTGGTTTGTTGTATCTCCTCAAAACCCTTTTAAGCAATCAGCAACTTTACTCAACGAATATCACAGGTTACATTTAATCAATTTATCTATAGAGGGTGAAAAGAATTTGAGAGCCAGTAATGTCGAGTTTGGTCTTCCCAAACCATCCTACACGGTTGACACACTTGCTTATTTAAAAGAAAAATATCCTGCTCACGAATTCTCAATCCTGATGGGGAGTGATGGATTTGAAAACCTGCATAAATGGAAGAACTATAAGGTAATTACAGATAATCACACAATCTACATTTATAAAAGGCCCGGCTTTGAAATTGGAGATACCCATGGAGCCAGTATAGAAGTCCTGGATGCTCCGCTGCTTCAAATTTCGTCTACCCATATTCGTGAGTTGATAAGAAATAGAAAATCAATAAAGTTTCTTGTTACTGACCAGGTTAAGGAAGAAATAGAGCTAGCCGGATATTACCGAAATGAGCTAAAAAATCAGGCCAAATAAAAGGCAGGCCAGTACAATTATTGGTGAAGGTATCTTTGAATACTGAAGCAGCATAAACGTACCGATAATTACAGCAATATTTATAAAACTCACCGTACTGAAAGACATAATTGAAACGTCTTTTAACAAGTATAATGTAGCAGCAATCATTATGCCCACTACGGATGCATTAATACCTTCAAGGCTTCTAAAAACCACAACAAATTTTTTTAGGTTTTGCCAAACAGGAAAAAAGAAAAGTACCAACAGGGCGCTTGGAAGAAAGATTGCTATTGAACCGATAATACAGCCCAGTAGCTGCATTTCCTTTCCTTCCTTTTTTAAAGCAATGCCTCCCATGAAGGAAGCTATAGAAAAAACCGGGCCCGGGATAGCTCTTACTATTCCTGCACCCGTCAAAAGTTCATCCCGCTCAACTTTTATTATATCAGGGTTTCTCTTAACAACAGCTTCCGATGTTGGTCTGACTACATATTGATCCAGCATAAGCGGGATCAACACATCACCCCCTCCAAAAACAAAGGATCCAAACCTGTAAAAATTCTCAAACAGGTTATAAGGCTTTTTATGTTCCCAATTCTGCTTACGTGCTGTCTCACTCAAAAAACCAGCAACAATAAATATTAAAACAAAAACCCAAATATTTGTCCAGCGAATCTGCTTTGGTTTTATTACCTCCTTTTCTGGTATACGCCTGCTGCTGAAATTGGTTGCTATACCGCCGCAAATAATCAATGCAGGTATTACCCATGGTGTTTTAAAAAGAAGGTATGTAGCCAATAAAGCAACCAGCATAATGACTTGAGTTATAGTATTTTTAATACTAATATGATAAGCTTTAAAGGCGGCGTACGCTAAAAAACCAATAGCCATTGGCTGAATGAACTGAAACAAGGTTGGTTTGATATTATTGGTGCCAATTCCGGCAACAACAAACGACAGGCTTCCCATTAACGTACAGGCAGGAAAAATCCAAATTAACAAGGTTAAAACCGCCAGTTTAATACCTCCTCTTTTATAACCAATGAGTGTAAGTGTTTGGGTTGAAGAAGCTCCGGGTAATAATTGACAGAATGAAATATATTCCATCAATTCTTCCTTAGACAAGTCCTTTCTTCTTTCAACAAATGTTTTTAAAACCATTCCCACATGCCCCTGAGGGCCACCAAATGCGGAAATGCTGTGTAAAAAAACAGCTTTTAAAAAAGGGATATGGCGGACCAGCTTATTCAAATTATGAGATGTAAATTAAAATACTGGAAGCTAAGTAGAATTTTTTGCTAAGCTTTTAATCCTATTTCTCTGAGTCGTTCATCCAGGTATTCCCCGGCAGTGATATCTTCATATAATTTAGGGTGCTTATCATCTATACAGTTATCAAGACATCTTAAACTCATTGATGCTTTAGGATGAAGGAAAAAAGGGATTGAAAAGCGTGATGTATGCCAGAATTCCCTTGCCGGATTAACTACCCTGTGTGTTGTACTGCAGAGTTTATTATTAGTAAACCTTTGTAGCATATCACCGACATTAACGACGATTTGTTCGGGCAAAGAAGTAACGGGAACCCATTCATTTTGTTTCGATAAAATCTCAAGTCCGTCAGCAGAGGCACCTACCAGTAATGTTATCAGGTTAATATCCTCATGCTGTTCGGCCCTTATTGCACTCGCCGGCTCAGAAGTTATTGGCGGATAATGAATTGACCTTAAAATAGAATTTCCATCCTTAACAAATTCATCAAAATAATGCTCGTTCAGGCCAAGATATAAGGCTATTGCCCGCAATAGAAAAATACCTGACTTTTCAAATGCTTTGTACGCTTTGGTAAGTGTAGTATCAAATTTATCGATCTCTTTTACTGATACATTCTCAGGATAAATACCTTTCGAATTCTCACTAACCTGGCCATACTGAAAAAACTCTTTTAAATCCGGCGCCTCACTTCCTTTTGCATGTTCTTTCCCAAAACTCGTATACCCTCTTTGGCCCGCAAGCCCTTTTATTTCATAGATTTCCTTTTGTTCAAGCGGTAAGGAAAAAAATTGCTGAACGTATTTATAAAGATCCTGTATGAGTTCATCTGATATCCCATGATTTTTTACTGCTACGAAACCAACATCTTCATATGCTTTTCCAAGGCTTTGTACAAATTCCTGCTTTTTTTCAATATCCCCCGAAATAAAATACCCTAAATCAACTGATGGAATCGACATAAAATTGTTATTAGTTTAGAGTAGAAGAAATTTCTTATTTATTAACCCTCCGGTAATATACGAAGACCTGGTAACTAATTATACGTATAGACAGCTATATTATTTACAATCTGGTTTCCGTACTGATCTACAGAAAATTTTTTAGTCATGGAATATGTGTTGGTTGCTTTCATAAATCCCATATCAGAAGTTTTCTTCCATTGATTATCCCTGTAAATAAATTTTTGAAGAGAGTAGGTTATACTATCGCTTGTATATTTTCCGCCAAATTCCACCCGTATTCTTTTTGTTTCTGGTCTAATGTTGGATTGCAGTTCTGCAGGATCTTTATAATAGTGCAAATCGGAACTGTTTTCTGTTAAATAATTCACTGAAACGATCTGCAGTTTACCATTATCATAATAGGAAGCCTTTCCATAAATCTTCTTGGCAATATCCCTCTTAAGGCTATCAGCTAAGTTAAGGCTATCGCCTTTAAAGTTAACCAATTCTACATAGTAAGTATTCCCTGTATTTATCTTCTCGTTTTCAGAACAAGCGGAAAAAAAGATAATTGCAGTAATAGCTAAAAAAATAAATCTCTTAAAGTCCATATTTAGCGCTAATTTTTAACATCTCATCAATTGGCTTCTTTGCAGCAAGTCTCAAATCCTCATCCATTGAAATTTCCGGTGTTTCATATTTCAGGCACAAATATAATTTTTCGAGCGTATTCAGCTTCATATGTGGACAATCATTGCAGGCACAGCTATTATTCGGTGGCGCCGGGATAAAGGTTTTTCCTGGACTGGCTTTTTGCATTTGGTGAAGTATACCGGTTTCAGTGGCCACAATAAAGGTATCAGAACTATCGGTTTGAGTGTACTTTAAAAGTCCGGTTGTACTTCCGATGAAATCCGCAACATTCAAAACAGCTTCTTCACATTCCGGGTGCGCTACAACCTTAGCCTTTGGGTTTCTTATTTTAAGTTTGGTGATTTTCTCCAGGCTAAAAATTTCGTGTACCATACAGGCACCATTCCATAAAACCATATTCCTGCCTGTTTGCTTATTGATATAAGCCCCCAGGTTCTTATCAGGTGCAAAAATGATAGGTTGGTCTGCTGGTAAACTTTCAACAATTTTCTGAGCATTGGAAGATGTGCAGATGATATCACTCAAAGCCTTCATGCCCGCTGAGCAATTAATATAAGTAATTACCTTATGCCCGGGGTGCTTTTCTTTAAACAATTTAAATAGTGCCGGAGGCGCCGAGTCGCTTAATGAACAACCTGCGTTCAGGTCCGGCAGTAATACTTTTTTAGATGGGTTAAGGATCTTGGCAGTTTCAGCCATAAAATGAACTCCGGCAAAAACGATAATATCCGCCCGGGTTTTTTCGGCAGCCTGGGCAAGACCTAAACTATCTCCAATATAGTCAGCCACATCCTGTATATCAGGTTCCTGATAATAATGAGCCAGTATGATGGCATTCTTTTCCTTTTTAAGGCTTTCAATCTCAGCAAATAAATCAATTGAAGGATCAATTTCAACATCCAGGAAACCATTTTTTTCGACGGCTGCAAAAGCACTGTTAATATCTGCCATAATAAGTATTAATACTATTTATTTATATAATCATCTACTACTACTAGGGCTGTTAATTTGTGGAAAGAAAAAAAACCGCTCCTGATGCAAAATTAAAACCTTTAGTTTATCAACTCTCATCCACAGGTAATTAACATTCAGAAATATCAATTAATACCTGTTATAGTAATGACAGCAGCAATGATCCTTAATTTGGCGTTATTATTTTACACATCTGCTTAATAACTCTTGCGGTGCAAAAAATAAACTCATATAATGAATTTGAAGCTGTTGATATCGATTGTATAATTGATGCTTTAATAACAGGCTCATAAGGAAAATTCAAACCACTGTCTACTTTTCCTCATAATATCCATGTTTTCCAATTAACTAATAGCTATTTATCAACCTTGTAAAGTCGTTATTAACAAGTATCTGTTGATAACCCAAAATATCCAAACTGCTAAAGTAAATGAAGCGCATGGTCAGCACAATTGACATCAAAATCCCTGTAAATACTGCATTTTAATGTATTTCAAGGCTTTAAAACAGATTTTTTTATACATTTTTACCCTATTTTTGCCGTCCAAAATTTAATATACAAGAGATATGCAAATTATTCAGAGTATACGTGAAAAAGGAGCTCCCATAACAATTGCTGCAATTGCACTGGCCTTAATTGCCTTTATTTTAATGGATGCCAAAAGAGACCGTACTGGTGTATCCCCGGCAGATAAGATCGGAAAGGTAAACGGTACCAGCATTGGTTATGATGAATTCAGTAAAAAAGTACAGCAGGTTGAAAACCAGGAAGAGCAGCAAACCGGTCAAAAACCAAGCGGTTCACGTATTACTCAAATCCGTGAGCAGGTATGGAACCAGGTTGTAGCTGAAAAGGTGTTTTATGCTGAAGCTGCCAAGCTGGGTATCGAATTTACCTCTAAAGAGCTGGATTATATTTTAAAGAGTAATGACCAGTCGAACCCCCTGATGCAGGACAGGACCATGATTGACCCTGCCACCGGAAAGCTTGATATGTCAAAAGTTGGACAGGCCATCACACAAATTAAAAAGATGACCGGTGAAAAATGGGATATGATCAATGCCCAGATCATTGAGCCGCAAAGATTAACCAGCATATCCAGCAAATACTTTGCTTTATTAAATGCCAGTGCATATTACCCCACCTGGATGGAAGAAAAAGATGCGAAAGAGGAAAAAAGCTTTGCCAATATTTCATATGTGCAAATACCTTATCAAACAATCAGCGATACCAGTATAAAAGCAATCAAGGTAACCGATGCAGAGATTACTGAATACGTTAATAAACACAAAGGCCTGTTTAAACAAGATGCCGGACGTATTATTTCCTATGTAAGCTTTAGCCAGCTGCCCAGTGCGAAAGACAGTGCCAAAATAAGGGAACTCGTTGAAGGACTGAAACCAGCATTTGCTGCAGAAACCAACGTAGCTAATTTTCTGGCAAGGAATGCATCAACTATAGA
Source organism: Ferruginibacter sp. (assembly GCA_044226725.1). Taxonomy (GTDB): domain Bacteria; phylum Bacteroidota; class Bacteroidia; order Chitinophagales; family Chitinophagaceae; genus Ferruginibacter. The sequence continues at coordinate 317,130 of JBGAGM010000007.1, forward strand.
TTTTGATACTAATTATGTTCCGAAGGCAAAAATTCAGAGCCGTTATATTGATACTATAGCCAGGCAGGCTGCCGGATCTGTTTACGGGCCATATGTAGAAAATAAAAATTATGTACTGGCAAAAATACTTGGCAGCAAAACCCTGCCCGATAGTGCACATGCAAGGCATATATTAATAGGAACCGTAAATCCACAAACAGGCGAACCATTGCTGGCCGACAGTGTTGCTAAAAAGCGTGCTGATAGTATTAACAATGCAATAAGTGCAGGTGCAAATTTTGCAATGCTTGCAGCAATGTATTCATCAGACGGAAGTAAAGACAAAGGCGGCGACCTGGGAACTTTTGGAAACGGTGCCATGGTTCCTGAATTCAATAAGTTCTGTTTTGAAAAACCGGTTGGCTCAAGGGGGGTGGTTAGAACACAATATGGCTATCATATAATTGAATTGCTGAGCCAGAAAGGAGCAAGCCCTGCTTACAAGATTGCATTTATGGCTAAAGAAATTTTCCCAAGCGAGGAAACCATTAATAATGCAAGCAATGAAGCTTTAAAACTTTCATCAGAAAAGGATGCTAAAAAAATGGAAGCCAGTATACAAAAACTGGGGTTGCGAAAAATAACAGTTCCTAACATTATAAAGGAAAATGATGCACAGGTAGGCGAACTGCAGGACGCCAGGGCACTGGTACGCTGGGCTTTTGAAGCAAAAAAAGGAGATGTAAGCGACCCAATGCCTGTTGGTGACCAGTTTATAGTGGCAACGGTTGACAAAATTTATGAAGAAGGAACACAGGATGCGGAAACAGCAAGGCCGTTGGCAGAAAATGCTATCAGGGAAGAGAAGAAAGCAGCTGAGATTATTAAAGCACTGGGTGCCAACCCAACACTTGAAACCGCAGCAGCTAAATATGGTAAAGAAATAAAAACCACTGCTGCATCTGATTCTTCACTCACATTCAAATCGCAGATAATTGACTCGATTGGCGCAGAGCCAAAACTGATCGGTGCAATTTTTAATAAAGCAAACCTGAATAAAGTGGCAGCCCCGCTGAGTGGCAAAATCGGAGTGTTTGTTTTCAAAGTGAACAGCATTGCTGATAAAGCTGCTGATCCCAATGAAGATAAAGTTCAAACAAGACTTCAGCAAACTGCAGCATTGCGTAATATGGCGGTTTCAAACTGGTTTGAAGGTTTGCGCAAGAAAGCAACAATAAAAGATAACAGAAGCAAATTCTTTTAAAATCGCTTTTTTAAGATATTCAGAACAGCCTTTGCATCAATGCAAAGGCTGTTTTGTTTTATACCACAGGCTGAAATTTACCTTTTCAGGAAAAATACGGCCCAGCAAGCCTTCTTTAACCTTTAAACCAACGCATATTTTAAGTGTAGTGCTATCTTTGCAACATGGACGAGGTATTTGTAAATAAAGTTGCCGAAAGCGGGATCATTACCCTGGACCTGGAAGATTTTTATCCAAAGGAGGAAACAGCTGTTTTTGATATGAAGGATCACTTGTTCATGGGACTCATCCTGAAGGAAAAAGATTTCAGGGAAGCTATGAAAGGCCTGGACATTGAACCTTACAGAGGCAAAAATGTAGCAATAACCTGCACGGCCGATGCAGTGATACCCATGTGGGCTTATATGCTGGTGGTAAGCTACCTTCAGCCAGTTGCAAGGGATATTGTTTTTGGCGATGCCGATTTTTTACATAAAACCCTGTTTTTAAAGAATATTACAAAGATAAATCCGGCAGAGTACGAAGATAAACGGGTTGTAATAAAAGGTTGCGGAGAACTGCCCATTACCGAGGCTGCTTATGTAGCCATTACAGGATTGCTTAGGCCGGTTGCAAAAAGTATAATGTATGGCGAGCCCTGCAGTACAGTTCCTATTTTTAAAAAACCAAGGGCTGCAGAGTCTTAAAACCAGCCACGCTTACGAAAGACACGTATCATAGCCAGCGGAACAAATAACATCAGCGCCACCGAAATAAAAAAGCCCCATTTATTATGCAGGAGCGGAATGGATTCGAAATTCATTCCAAAAATACCACCGATAACCGTTGCCGGCGCCAGCAAACAGGTAACTACGGCCATCACTTTCATCACTTCATTCATTTTCAAATTCACATTGCTCAGGTAAAGGTCATGCAGGTTCATCATCATATCACGGTAGTTTTCGGCTAATTCGTTTGCCTGAACAATATGATCATACACATCCTTGAAATACTTTTCAGTTTTCTCTTCTATCAGCTCGCTCTCGCTTCTTAAAATGCCATTCACCAGCTCCCTTACCGGTCCCACACTTCTTTTAAGAATGATCATTTCCTTGCGCAGCTGGTTTATTTTAGCCAGGCTTTTGGTATTGGCATTACGTACAATATCCTCTTCCAGGCCTTCAATTTTTTCTCCCAGCTTTTCCATCACCACATAATAATTATCAACGATCAGGTCTATCAGTGCATAGTAAAGAAAGTCGGCGCCATTTTGCCTAACCTTACTGCTGTTTACTTTCAGGCGTTCACGCAGCGGGTTAAAAACATCACGGGCTGCATCTTCCTGGAAGCTGATTACAAAGTTCTTGCCCAATATGATACTGATTTGCTCTACCTCCACGCCAGACTCTTTTTCATTGAAATAAAGCATATTCAGCAGGCAAAATAACAATCCGTCGATTTCGTCCATTTTTGGCCGCTGGCCAAGGCTTAAGATATCTTCAGTGATCAGGTAATGAATGCCAAAATTCTGGCAGATCTTTTCAACATCGTCTTTTCTTAAACCATCAATATTCAACCAGGAAACTGTTTGCGGATTGATGTATTGAAAACAATCTTTAATTGCCTTCGGCTCTATAATGTCCAGCTGGCCTGCATTATAGTCAAAAACCGTGATCCTGGTTTCTGCAGGCTCTTCTCTTTTAGAAACAATAGTGGGATTTACCTGCAATACTTTTTTGGTACGCAATAACTCCAGCGGATTCAAGAGATAAGAAAAATAATCCTGTACTGCCATAATGAATTAATTAGAGAACAACCAGCTAAATATGTTTCAAAAATAACTGATTATTTTGCATATACATAAAACAAAAACCGCCGGGAATTACCCGGCGGTTTTACAACTAAATTATAATTACTTAGTTCAGGACCGTCTCTTTTATGCTATTTTTTTTCAGGAGCAGCTGGGGCTGGCGGCGCATCGGAATTCCATATATCACGGAACATTTTCCATTTGCCATTCTCCTGTTTCCAAACAACAATGAATTTCCCTTTTTCGGCTGATATTTTATCGCCAACAAACATTTCGTATTTACCTGTTTCCACAACAGCTTCTTTTCCGCCCATTACTTCTTCTGTGGTGATGACGATATTATTAATTCCCATTTGGCGACCCCCATTGAAGAAAGCAATGAGCGACTCTCTGCCACACATTCTTGGTATACCGGTTGCATTTATACAAGCATCATTGGTATAGCAATTGGCAAAAGCAATTGAATCGCCGGTGGCGAAACTGGCACCAAATATTTTGTTGCTGGCAGCAATGGCGGCTTTTACAGAATCAAGATTGATGGCATTGGCTTCGCATTTTGCACATTTGCCATTGTTGCAGGATGAAAAGGATGCGGCAGCAATACATACTACTACCATTAATTTTAAAAAAGGATGTTTCATATTTAATTTTTAGTTTCTAATATACAAACCCCAAGCGGTAAAAACAAAGGACTTACTGAACGTTTTTATTAGTTTGACGCCTGGCATGGAATCCCTGCTTCTTATTTTTATCAGCATTACCAAAACCTCTTGAACGCTTTGGCCCCTGCTTTTGAAAAGATTTTGCCGGCGGTGCTGAAACAATTTCATTGCTTAATGGATAAGGATGTTCACTTACCAGCGGGATCTGTAAGCCGATCAGCTTTTGAATATCTTTCAGCTCTGTCATTTCATCGGCACAGCAAAATGAAAAGGCCACACCGGCATTTCCTGCTCTTCCGGTACGACCAATGCGGTGTACATAGGTTTCGGGAACATTCGGCAGATCAAAATTAATTACATGGCTCAGCTCATCAATATCTATACCACGAGCGGCAATATCGGTGGCCACCAGCACACGCAGGCTTCCGTTTTTAAAATTGGCTAAAGCATGTTGCCGGGCATTTTGAGATTTGTTGCCATGAATAGCCGCAGCGGTGATATCATGCCTGTGCAAAAACTTTACCACCTTGTCTGCCCCGTGTTTGGTACGGGTAAAAACAAGTGCTGTTATTATGTTTTTGTTTTTTAGTAAATGCAAAAGCAGGTTTAATTTATTTTGCTTATCCACATGGTACAGGCTTTGCTCAATCTTCTCAACGGTGGATGATACGGGCGTTACTTCCACATAAGCAGGGTTAGTTAATAAAACATTGGCCAGCTTTTGAATTTCCGGCGGCATAGTGGCAGAGAAGAAAAGTGTTTGCCTTTTTTCGGGCAGTTTGGTAATGATCCTCTTAACATCGTGAATAAAACCCATATCCAGCATACGGTCTGCCTCATCAAGCACAAATATCTTCAGGTATTTCAGGTCTATAAATCCCTGGCTTATCAGGTCGAGCAGCCGCCCGGGTGTTGCCACCAGGATATCCACCCCTCTTCTTAAGGCATTGGTTTGATTTAATTGGGAAACCCCGCCGAAAATTACAGTATGGCTAAGACCGGTATACCTGCCATAAGCGGCAAAGCTTTCATCTATTTGTATGGCAAGTTCTCGGGTGGGTGTTAAAATGAGTACTTTGATTTTGTGGGGGCCACGTTCCTCTGTTTTATTTTTATACAGCAACTGTAAAATAGGAATAGCAAAGGCAGCAGTTTTTCCCGTGCCAGTTTGTGCACAACCAAGCAGGTCCCGCTGTTCTAAAATGAGCGGAATGCTTTGTGCCTGTATGGGCGTTGGGGTGCTGTAACCTTCGTTGCTTAATGCTTTGAGGATAGGATCAATAAGATCTAATTGTTTAAATGCCATGAAATGGTTTTATTTTATAAAGGCTGGAAAAGACGTTGCATTTTCTGAATCAGCGGGAAAAATTATTTTACCACGGCCTGCAACAGGCCCTCTTGTGAAAAGTAAGTGGACTGCAAAGGTACTATTTTGTTTTTTAACGGGACAAAGCCATCATATTATACTTGCGGTTTCGTAAATTCGTGTATAACACCACCGTATGTCTACGCTCACCATCACCACCATACAAAGCAATTTAACCTGGGAAAATAAACAAGCCAACCTTCATATGCTGGAGCAAAAAATCGCTGCTATTGATCAAAAGACAGAGTTGGTTATCTTACCCGAAATGTTCAACACCGGGTTTAGTATGCGGCCGGAGGCATTGGCCGAAAGCATGGAGGGTGAAAGCATTGCCTGGATGAAAAAGGTAAGCAGGGAGAATAACCTTGTACTTACCGGAAGCCTGATGATTAAAGAATCGGGTAATTATTTCAACCGGCTGGTATGGATGCTTCCAAACGGGCAATTTGGCCACTACGACAAGCGCCATTTGTTTGCTTTTGGGGAAGAAGATAAGCATTATACAGCTGGCAACAAAAGGCTGATAGCATCGGTAAAAGGATGGAAAATAAATTTACAGGTTTGTTATGATCTACGTTTCGCGGTTTGGGCAAGGCAACAAAATAGCGATAGCGGATCTGAATATGATCTGCTGATCTATGTTGCAAACTGGCCCGAGCGGCGAAGCCATGCCTGGAAAACATTGTTATGTGCCAGGGCAATTGAAAACCAGTGCTACGTGGTTGGTGTAAACCGGGTTGGTACTGATGGCAACAATGTATACCATAGCGGCAACAGTTTGGTAATTGACCCGCTGGGGCAGGTATTGTACCACATGGCCGACGATGAAGATGTGAATACAATTACGCTGCAAAAAGACATGCTGGAGGAAGTCAGAACTAAATTCCCTTTTTGGAAAGACGCAGATTCATTCAATATAGAGATATCCTAATAACCTTCCTTTTTGGCTTTAATCATATCCATTACAAATTTCATTTTATAATCGATGCCTTTCAGAAGTGCATTGTAATTGGTGCCTAGATAAATATCAGGTGCAATGCCCCGGCCATCTTTAGGATGATGATTATACTGTATAAGCCTGAAGAGCGGAAGCCTCACCTTTATGTGAGTGTTGGGAAGCACAATATCCGGGATCAAAATACCATTATTGCCATGCCAGCCTCCGCCGGTATCCTCGCCCAGCAAAACCACCCCGGGCTGGCCTTTTACGGCATTGCTGAATAAAGCTGCAGCAGAAAAAGTATTACCGGCAATCAGTACATATAAATTACCACGGTAATTATTTACAGCCTTGGGTTTATTGATCTTTCTTTCCCAATGGCCAAAATGGTATAAACCATCTTCTTGTTTTTTGGTAAGAAAAAATAACCCAAGGTTATCCATAAAACTCCCTTTAATGTACCTTGAAAATGGCCTGAGTGATTTGGTAACAGCATAAGAAGTATCAGCCACCTTAAAATTCACCCGGCTTACATACTTGGTAAGTAAAGTTGATAACCGGATCCTGCCCCCGCCGTTGTTGCGGATATCAATTACCACATTATCACTACCTGCTTTACGGATATACCGGAATGTTTGCCTGTAAAATTTGCGCAGGCTGCCGCCGGAAAAAGTATTGATGGTAATGATGGCTGTATTATTGCTGCTGTCAACATCCAGCGAACGAAGATCACGAAGCCGTTCCTGCCGGGTTATCTTCTTAGGTTTGGGTTGCCGTACAGAAACTGTACTGTCTTTTTGCTTTTTAGTACTGTCTTCCATCAGGCCAAAAGCAGGAATAGAAATACGCTGTTCTGTTCCCGATTTGTCCAGATAGGTAATGGCATAGTTTTTACTAACACCAAAGATATTGCGGTGATAGTAGGCAAAGCTATTGCTTAACCTGCTGTAATTTACATTTATAGCATAACCATCCTCTGTCATGTATCCAAACATGGTTCTTAACAGATCAGCATTTTTAATCCCGTTAACAGATGTTATAAGGGTACCTCTTTTAAATATGGAATCCCTGCGGTTTAAATTAGCGGTAACAGCTATGCTGTCGTTCCAGCATTTTACAATTAACGGAAAAGAGGGAAACCGTTTTCCATCGGCCCATTTATTGTAAGCCTTACTCCTGCTGAAACTGGTATGCCCGCAATGTATCTTGTCAGTCAGCGGGGCTATTATCTTCCACCCAAATTGTTGCTCGGTCATGCTGTCTTTGATATTGCTGTAATATTTATCAAAGTACATATCCATGCTATCTTTAGATGTGTACCAGTAAAGGGAGGGATGTTTTTTTTCCAGGATATTGCGCAGCAGGGAGAAGTCTTGTTGTAATTGTTGTGGCGAAAACTTTTTATTGGGATCGTAGTTTTTATAAGAGGAGGCACAGGAATATAAAAGCACCGGTAATAAAATCGCCGTAATGATTTTTATTGCTTTCATATTTGAATCCGTGCTACTGTTTATGGTATAACGGACAGAAGTTTCTGTTATTATTTCAGGTGATTCCAGCCCTGTGCCACCAATTCGTATTTATTACCGCCTCTTGTAATAAAATTCTTTCCCTGCCCGGCTTCGGTTATATAGCCAATGATGCTCAATCCATTATTGGCATTTATTTTTTCATAATCGTTTTGAGAAACTGTAAATAATAATTCATAGTCCTCACCGCCGCTGAGGGCGCATGCTGTGGGGTCTAGCTCCAGTTTGTAGGCAAAGTCTTTACTCTCTTCATTTAAAGGAAGTTTATCCTCGTACAATACACACCCTACGTTGCTTTGTTTGCAAATATGAAGCATTTCACTGCTAAGTCCGTCGCTGATGTCCATCATGCTGGTAGGCATAATCTGGTGTTCGGCAAAATATTCGATCACGTCTTTCCTGGCCTCCGGCTTCAATAGCCTGCCAATGATATATGCCCGGTTTTCCAGGTCTGGCTGGGCGCCGGTTTGCTCAAATATCTTTTTTTCCCGTTCCAAAATAGTAAGCCCCAAAAATGCGCCGCCCAAATCTCCGCTAACACAAATTAGATCGTTTACCTGCGCACCATCCCTTTTTACATACTTGTCTGGTGCCACCTCACCAACAGCAGTTACGCTGATAACAAAACCCCGCTGTGAGGAAGTGGTATCACCGCCAACCAGGTCCACCTGGTACCTGTCGCAAGCAGCATATACACCCTCATAAAATTCTTCTAATGCTTCAACACTAAATTTATTACTGATGGCAATGCTCAGAACGATCTGTGTGGGAGTTGCGTTCATTGCATAAATATCGCTTAGGTTTACCACCACAGATTTATAACCCAAATGTTTCAGTGGTGTGTACATCAGGTCAAAATGTATGCCTTCAACCAGCAAGTCTGTAGTTATAACGGTTTGTCTGCCAAAATGATCTATCACAGCTGCATCGTCACCCACACTTAAAACGGTTGAAGAATTTTTTGTTTCGTTATTCCTCGTAAGATGATCAATCAATCCAAATTCACCCAGAGAGGATATTTCTGTTCTTTCTTCCATGTTTTATATTTTTTGCAAAAAAGAGCCTAAGGGAGAGCTTTAGCCCAGTTGCTTTTTATTATGAATCACTTCAATCAGTTCGTCATGTATCAATCCATTGGTGGCCACAATCTTTTTTTGATACGGAGAATATTTAGCCCCGTTCATATCTGTAACTTTTCCACCTGCCTCTTCAACGATGAGGTAGCCGGCAGCAGAGTCCCAGGCGCTCAGGCTGTGTTCAAAGAACCCATCGAAGCGGCCCGCAGCCACCCAGCAAAGATCAATAGCCGCACTACCAAGCCTGCGTACGGGAATGCCCTTGCGTACCAGGCGCTCAAAAACCTGTAAAGGACCATTTTCCATATCCAGATAAGTGTATGGAAAACCAGTTACCAGGCAACTATGAAGCACTTCTGTTTTTTTACTTACTGAGATCTTTTTGTTATTGAGTGTGGCACCAAATCCTTTTTGTGCAAAAAACAGTTCATCAATAAAAGGATTATATACAGCACCCAGTATCATTTCACCATTTTGCTCTACGCCAATGCTTACACAACAAATAGGAATACCACTGGCAAAATTGATGGTGCCGTCAATAGGATCAATGATCCATTTCGTATCACTGCCGGTTGCCATTTCACCGGCTTCCTCACTTAAAATAAAATGATCGGGATAATCTGTGCTGATCACTTCAATGATGGCTTTTTCTGCTGCATGATCGGCTTCAGTAACCCAGTTGTTGATACCTTCCTTATTACTGATCTTAAGGTCCCCGTTATTAAAATACTGTTTCAGCTGCCTGGCGCCTGCTTCCACAGCATTTAAGAGCGTTGTTTTTAACATGTGGCAAAGATAAACTTCGATTTCGGATTATCGATTTATGATTTTAGATTTGATAATGCAAAAACGCATTAAACGCAAAGACTTTTTAAAGCTTGCATTGCTGACCAACCTGGGTTTAATTGCCAAACCGCTGGAAAGTATCGCTGCATCGTTTTCAAAACACCCCCAGGAACTTTCGAATGATAATGTTACCTATTATAAAAAAGGCGACGCAGAATACGAGTTGCTTAGAAAGGGCTTTAATAAGCGTATCAGCAAATTCCCAATGATCATTGCATTGTGTAAGAACACCGCAGGTGTTTCAGAAGCTGTCAAGTATGCCAGGCAAAATAATTTGCCGGTAGCTGTTAAAAGCGGTGGTCATTGTATGGAGGGCTTCTCCTGCAATGATGGTGGTATGGTGATCAATCTTTCTGAACTGAACAGTATCGAATGGACGGGCAATAGCAATATAACGCTGGGGCCTGGCTGTACCCTGTCTGAAATCTATGATGCAATTTTGCCCAAAGGAAAAATTTTGCCCGGGGGATCCTGCGCAGGTGTGGCCATTGGCGGACTAACTCTCGGAGGCGGGTATGGCTTGCTAGGCCGAAAATTTGGCCTTACCTGCGACAGCCTGCAGGAAATTACAATGGTAGACGGATCGGGAAACGTCATCAATTCAATAAACGATCCGGAACTGCTTTGGGCCTGTAAAGGAGGAGGCAATGGAAACTTTGGCATTATAACAGAAATGAAATTCAGGCTTAGCAAGGCACCGGCCGCCCTGCAAAGCTATCGCTTCAAATCATATAAGGCAGATGCACAAAAGACAAAGGATATTTTGCAAAAATGGTTTGAACTAACAGCAACTTTGCCCGACTCCTGCTTCTCGGCATTTGTGCTAAACGGTAAAACCATTTACATTTTACTTACCAATGCAGACAAACATACTGCAGCTGTACAAAATGTGATTGAGGGCCTTTCCGCCCTTTCAGAGAAAACAACAAAAACCACACCCCAAAAAATAACCACGGCACTGAAGGTTTTTTATGGAAGAAGAGAACCTTTGTATTTTAAAAATGCATCGGCAGGCCTGTACAAAAACTTTGCAGCAATTGAAAACTGTATCGACCGGGTAATTGATACCGTACGCTCAACGCCAGGCATGATATACCAGGTTAACACGCTGGGAGGGAAAATTCAAAGTACGGAATTTGAAAAAACATCTTCCTTTCCGCATCGGGCGTATACTTATTTTTCGGAACTCCAAACCTATTGGGATGCTCCGGTACAGGAAAAAAAACTACTGGAGAAATTTCAGCTGGTGCAGGATATGTTTACCAGCAACGGCATTATGGCGCAATACCGAAATTATCCGGATATCAATTTTAAAAACTGGCAGGGAATGTATTATGGCGCAAATTACGGTAGATTGCAACAGGTAAAAAGGAGATACGACCCGGATAATCTTTTCCGCTTTGAACAAAGTATAAAATAAAGCAGCAAACCAGCCATTGCAGTTATCAGTCATCATAGTAAACTACAACGTAAAATATTTTCTGGAGCAATGCCTGCATTCGGTGCAAAAGGCCTGTGCAGGAATTGATTCGGAGATCATTGTAGCCGATAATAACTCATCTGACGGAAGCAGGGCTTATTTGCAGGACAATTTTTCCTCTGTAAAATTTATTTGGAACAAGGATAATATTGGCTTTGCCAAAGCAAATAACCTTGCACTGGAAATCGCTTCAGGAAATTATATTCTTTTTTTAAACCCCGATACCATACTGGCAGAAGACAGCATCAGAAAATGTATTGATTTTTTTGAGAAGCACCCTTCTGCAGGAGCTGTAGGCATCCGCATGGTTGACGGGTCAGGCAATTTCCTGAAAGAGAGCAAGCGTGCATTTCCATCGCCACTAACTTCTTTATTCAAGTTATTCGGATTGTCGGCAGTATTTCCCCAATCAGCGCTGTTTGCGAGGTATCACCTGGGGCATTTATCTGAAACAGAAAACCACGAAGTGGATGTGCTGGCTGGCGCCTTTATGATGATGCCGGGGGAGGTTTTGGAAAAGACAGGAAATTTTGATGAACGATTCTTTATGTATGGCGAGGACGTTGACCTGAGTTACCGTGTGCAGGAAGCCGGGTACAAAAATTATTATGTGGCAGAAAGTACCATCATACATTTTAAAGGAGAAAGTACCAAAAGAGGAAGCCTGAACTATGTGCGCCTTTTTTATAAAGCCATGAACCTGTTTGTAAAAAAACATTACAGCGGAAGCAAGGCCGGATTGTTTATTTTTCTCATTCAAACAGCCATTATCATACGGGCCTTTTTTTCGGCATTGGGAAATTTGCTGAAAAAAACAGGTTTGCCAATATTAGATGCCGCTTTGATCCTGGGTTCATTCGGATTGACAAGGATCTTGTGGAGCACATATATAAAACAGGAGCTTAATTATTCACCCCAGGTTTTGTTCACAGCTTTTCCAGCATTTACTGCATTGTTTTTGGTAACAGCCTTTTACAGCGGCTTATACGATAAAGGGTATAAACAATCCCAGTTGGCCAGGTCCACCACTATTGCCGCACTGGTATTGTTAAGTGTTTATGCTTTGCTTCCGGAAAGCATCCGTTTTTCCAGGGGGATACTTGTTAGCGGTATTTTGCTGGCGTTTGTGATGATGAACCTGGTACGACTGCTTTTCATCAGACTTCATTACCTGGAAACCAGCAGCGAAAGTGAAGAAAGAAGACAAACAATTGTTGTGGCCGCAGAAAAGGATTACTCAACTATTACAGACATGCTGGGCCATGCAGGGATGAGAGAAAGGGTTCTTGGCCGGGTTGGTTATGATGAATCAAAAACAAATGCTGCACTTGGATCAATAAAACAATTGCCGGAGCTGGTTAAAAAATACCAGGTAAAGGAAATAATATTTTGCGAAAACGGTTTGAGCTTTAAAGACATTATTGAATGTATCAGCACCTTTTCGTTGCCGGTACGCAATAAATTCCATGCCTCCGGAAGCAGCAGCATTGTTGGAAGCGATAGTAAATATACAAGTGGCGGATATATTGCAAATGCCGTACGTTACAACATAGAAAAGCCTTTGCAGCGGCGCAATAAAAGACTGCTCGACATGGTTACCGCCTTGTTATTTTTATTAACTTTTCCAATCATACTCATTATCAAAAAAAATGCGGTAGCATTTTACAAAAATGTATTTTCTGTACTGAGGGGTAAAAAAACTTGGGTGGGGTATGCAACTTCAGCTGCACAATTGCCAAAGCTTAAAGCTTCCGTTATTACCAGTACTACCTTGCCGGGCGCATTGAATGATCTGCCGGCAGAAAGTTTACAAAACAGCGATGCCTGGTATGCATCGGGCTACACAGTAATGACCGATATTAAAAAAATAGCAAGAGGATTTAAGTACCTGCATTATTAACTGAAAGAGAACCGGTAAATTCTTTTACAACAGCCTTAAAATGCTCCCCGATCTCTCCAGAACAATTGTATTCAAAATCAGCCGCACTTTTTAAAGCTTCGGTTAACGAAAAATTTTCCTGCTCAACCGAATAAAATATTTTTTGACCGAGAAGATATCGTGAAAGGTATTCCTGCTCGGTTTGGCCGGGGGTAGGAACGAGAATTGCTTTTTTCCCGAGTTTTACCAGATCCATAACAGAGGAATAGCCGCAACGGCAAATGATCATTTTGGATTGCAGGATAACTAAATTCAGTTCTTCAGCAGGTAAATGGTTTTTGATCTCGGCACCATTTTTATTTAAGGCAGGGACTTCTGTTTCCCCGGGCAGCCCGCGGACAAGACAAACATTTCCTTCAACATGTTCTAATTCAGAAAGGATCAATTGTTCAAATATGGTTCTCTGCGGCTCCGGCCCTGATAAAATTATACACAGTTCGTATTTTTCTGATGTCGCTTCTTTTTTAAACCTCGATAAAGGGCCCAGGTATTTAACAGCAATGTTTGGTAATGATCGGGGGTGAGACAACTCCCCGGCAAGGTTCAATGGTTCCCTGGCATCCGGTACCCAGCAGGCGTTGAATTTGTTTATGTAATGATAGTGTATTTTTTGTGCAATGGTATCTGAGAATCCGCTGCCTGTTTTAATGCAAAGCTGGTGTGTAATATAAATGCATGGGATACGGGAAGCAAAAAGCCCCATCCTGTTGTCAGAAATTACTGCATCAATTTTACGGGAGGCTATCATTTTTTTTAACCACCGGTTTTCTGCATATATACGATATAGAATACGGGGAAATTGCAGAAGCATTTTAAGCGGCATCCCCGATTTACTACGGCTGTACCTCACCCGGTAGCCCCTTAATTCTATGAAATGTAATTCCTGAAACTCCTTTTGTAATAATTCTTTTGCAGGCCCTTCTGCAGCAATTAAAACCGTACACCCCAGTGTTACCAGTTCTGAGATTATTGGAATGCAACGCGTTGCATGGCCCAGGCCCCAGTCAAGCGGGGCCACAAGCACCACAGGGCCGCAACTTTTTGTGTTAAAATTTTCATTGAACATTACAACAAGGCAATAATTGTTTGTGAAAATAGTTTAATTTAGTAACCTGATAATATGAAACAAATAAGTAAATTAACAGCAGCGTTATTATTAATTGTGATTGTAGCCTTTTCAACCGGTTGTGCTTCTTCTAAAAAAAGCCATTGCGGTTGCGAAGGAATGATCGGTTATAAATAGCCTTAAATTAACAGACAGAAACTATGAACAATACAAACCGGGACCTGCTGGTTTTGTTCAACCAGGAGTTAATGACTCCTCAGTCAATCGAGCATGAAGTTGAGCTTCTTCATCAGCTTTTGTATGCCATTGAAAAAATTGACAATTTAATTACCGCTCATGAAGTGATTGACCTGAACAGGTATAAGGTCAGCAATAAACCCCTGTTACTTCGTAAACTTTTCAGGCAAAGAGAATTGAAATCATTTGTTTTTTTGAACTGTAAAAACTAGACTTAAGCTAGCTTAATTTTTCCAGAGCAGCCTTTAAAGCGTCCAGCATTTCGCCTATTTCTTCTTTTTTACAAGTACCCACACTCAGGCGGTACCAGCTGCTGTTTCTGCCGGCGCCAAATGCGTAAAATGGCACAACAGCCAGCCGGGCTTCGTCCAGCACATAAGAGGTAACATCTTCCTGTGTTTCTAACATCCTCCCTTCCGCAGTTTTTTTTCCAACATAATTAATTTGTATGGTAAGATAAATAGCCGCTTCCGGAGAAACTGCATCTACACTAAACCCATCGGCCTTCATTTGCTGAAAGCCTGCCGCGATCTTTTGCAAACGCTCATTAACCTCGGCCTTAAAATGAGCAAAGTATTTATCTATGGCTTCTGTTTTGTGCAGGTAGCTGGCAACGGCTTTCTGTTCGGCCATGGGCGCCCAGGCGCCAATATGACTGTTGATAGAGCGCATTTTAACAATCACCTCTGATGGCCCCAACGCCCAGCCAACGCGTACGCCCGTGGCAGCAAAGGCCTTGCTGATACCATCTATGAAAATGGTGTATTCCTTCATAGCCGGGTTAATGGTTACGGGGTTGTGGTGTTCGGTGTTTCCGAATGTGAGCGTCCAGTAAATCTGGTCGTACATCAGGTAAAGTTTTTTCTCTGCTTCCCCGCGGGTTTTGTTTTCTTCGATCACCAGGTTGCAGATAGCGCTTAGCTCTTCCCTGCCGAAAGTTGTGCCTGTTGGGTTTAAAGGTGAGCAAAGCGAAAGTAGTGTTGCCCCTTTAATATGCGGAGCAATTTGTGCAGCAGTTAGCATAAAGTTGTTTTCCTTTTCTGCTTCCAGCATGATGTGCTCGCCTTCTGTAAAATGTACGTAATGGTTATTATTCCAGCTGGGAGCCGGGTAAATCACTTTATCCCCTTTATCAACAATAGAGCGGTATAGCGCATAAATCAGGGGCCGTCCGCCTGCTGCAATCAGGATTTCATTGGTTCCGTAATTCAGGCCGCACCTGCCGGCCATAAAAGAAGAAACCGCTTCCCTTAAAGACAGAATACCTTCTGCGGCAGGATATGTGGTGAAACCATTTTTATAAGATTCGATGATCTCCGATTCCAGCTCGGCTGGTATTGGAAATATGGAAGAATCAAAATCGCCAATGGTATAGTTGTAAATTTTTGCGCCCTGCCTTATCTTTTCCTTGATTGTTGCCCCCAAACGAACAATTTCTGAAGCCTGCAAAGTTTCGGCCAGCACACTCAGTTTTACCTTACCCATAAGCGTTGATTAAGTTGCAAAAGTAAAAATTTACAGGGGGATGGCAAAGAATAAAAATACACTCAGGATGTTTACAAATACCAGCAATGTTGATATCGCGGCAAACAGCCGGCTTATTGCTTAATAAACTGTAATACCTGTTTGTCTGGCCCGTTTTGCAGGTGCAGCCAATACAATCCTGCAACCAAATTTTTTACAGGTATGGCAATGGTGCTGTTTGTAACAGTCAGCTGCATGTATTTTACCTGCTGACCGTTACTGTTTATTATACGGGCCGACATTTTACCGTAGTTGTTGTTTAGCTGAAGTTGTAAAATATCTGTAGCTGGATTGGGAAAAACTAAAATTTCGGTTGACCCCTCATTTTGCAATTGCTGAATATTACTATAATCCACCTGCCCGGCAATGCCTTTTATTTTGATACGGTAGAAAAGGTTTTTGCTGTTTGCGTTGCCGTCAAAAAAAGAATAAGACTGAACACCGCTGACGTTTTTTGCCTGCAACATACCAATGGAATGAAAATTAACACCATCGCTGCTTTTCTCAATATCAAAGCAGCAGGTACCCGTTTCTTTATCGGTTTTAAAATCGAGCCTGGCTGTTTTGCCTTTCTGCAGCCAGGCTGCGTTGAAGGAAATTAATTCGATAGGTAATACGCCCAGGTTGTTTGCGTCAATGATAGACGACACATAACGCCAGGGCCCATAAATCTGCCCCGTGATAGCAGTGGCAGGATTGTATTTTGTCCTTGCTCTTAGTTTGGTGTAGCGGCCTCCCCAAATTTTATTGACAAGGTTTTTCAATTCCAGTCCGGCCAGGCTTAAATCTGTATAAGCAGCCTGCTGTGCAGTATAGAAAGTACTATTGGTGATGGGGGTGCCACTGTAAGCATTATAACTGATACGTGTTTCCCAAACCAGCTTTCCCTTATCCCTGCCTAAGAAAGATTTGGAATACAGGCCTGCGCCAAAGTTGCCCGGTATAAAGTTGCTGCTGTTCAGCGGTGTGATTAAATCGGTATTGTACAGTCGAAGCGTATTGCGTTTTACAGAACCGAGCCTGTTGCCGTGATGAACAAATGCAACTCCTTCATCTGTTTGCCCGTTATCATATCCGTAAGCACCGGCAATGATATCGCTGTACCCATCGCCATTCACATCGCCTGCGCAGGCCACAGATTGTCCTAAAAAAGCCTGCGCCTGGTTACTTTCTAATGTGGCGGCAACTGTTGCATTTATGCCGGCAGGCGATCCGTGATATATTAACACGTATCCCTCATCTGTTTGTCCGTTATCATAACCAAAGCCACCCAAAGCCACATCGCTGTACCCATCGCCATTTACATCACCGGCACCTGCTACAGAAGCGCCCAGGAAAGCAGCAATAAAATTGCTTTCAATCGTTGTGGCAGGCGTGGTATTAATGCCACTTGCCGATCCATGATAAATAAACGCAGCGCCTTCATTTCCCTGTCCGTTAGTATAAAAATTTGCACCGGCAATGATATCACCATAACCATCTCCGTTTACATCGCCTGCGTTGGCAACAGAAACACCCAGGTTGGCATTAGCCAGGTTGCTTTCTATGGTTGCCGCTGCTGTGGTGTTTACACCAGCCGCAAGGCCATGATAAACGAAAATAGCCCCTTCGGTACTTTGCCCGTTAGAATAACTAAATGCCCCCACAACCACATCGCTGTATCCATCTCCGTTTACATCGCCGGCACCGCTAACGGCACTGCCAAAATTGGCCCCGGACACGTTACATTCAAGTAAGGCTACGGGGGCAGTATTAACACCACTGGCAGAACCCCTGTAAACAAAGGCGGCTCCTTCATCGGTCTGGCCATTGTCGTACTGGTAAGCGCCTGTAATAATATCGCTGTATCCATCTCCATTTACATCCCCGGCGCCGGCAACAGAATATCCCATTCTGCCGGCAACCTGGTTGCTTTCCACGATGGCTGCTGCAGCAGTGTTTATACCACTTGCCGAGCCATGATAAACAAACACAGCACCTTCGGCTGCCTGCCCGTTAGTATAACTATAGGCGCCGGCAATCACATCGCCGTATCCGTCTGCATTTACATCACCGGCACATGCCACTGAATAGCCAAGGTTAGCATTTACTATATCGCTTTGCACCATTGCTGCCGCTGTTGTACTAATACCTGTTGCCGAGCCATGATAAATAAATGCAGCACCTTCATTGATTTGCCCGCTATCATAACTGTAAGCCCCCACAATTACATCACTGTATCCGTCTGCATTTACATCACCAGCAGAAGCAACAGAAAAGCCCATATATGCACTGCCCTGGTCGCTTTGTACCATAGCCGCAGCTGAGTTATTAATGCCTAATGCGGAGCCATAATACACAAAAGCAACCCCTTCAGCAGCATTTACACCGTCTGTATAAAAATAAGCTCCTACTATCACATCGCTGTAACCATCGCCGTTAACATCGCCAGCCGGCGCTACGCTTGCTCCAAAGGAGGCGCTGACCTGGTTGGCATCATCCAGTGTGGCAACAGGACTGGCAGAAATGCCCGAGGCATTTCCAAAGTAGATAAATGCCGCACCTTCATCGGTATTACCATCATCAAAGGTTTCGGCGCCAATGATCACATCGCTGTACCCGTCACCATTGATATCACCTGCGGAGGCCACACTTGTTCCAAAGGCAGCATAAGCCTGGTTGGCATCACGCCTTGTAACATTGGGGGTGGCTGATGCACCTGATGCGCTGCCAAAATAAATGAAAGCGGCGCCTTCGTCAAAACTGCCGCCATCATCCAGATAGGGCGCACCCGCAATAATATCGCTGTAGCCATCGCCATTCACATCACCGGCACAGGCAACGCTGATGCCGAGATTAGCATTGTTCTCATTGGTAGCATCAAGGGTATTGTTTGGAGATGCTGCAAGCCCCGCTGCACTTCCATGATATACAAAACACTTTCCGTCATTGGTAAAGGTTGGAACCTCATCCCACATGGGTGCACCAATTACCACATCACTATATCCATCCCCGTTCACATCCCCGGCACTGGCAACGCTGTTGCCGAACTCAGCAAATATCTGGTTGGCATCATCGGGTACGCTATCCGGACTTGCACTGATTCCGGAAGCGCTACCATAATATACATATGCTCTTCCCTCCCGGGTATTTGCACCCTCCTGGAAGTAAGGCGCCCCGATAATGATGTCGCTATATCCATCACCGTTCACATCACCGGCACTGGCCACACTTGCCCCAAACAAAGCGCCTGCCTGGTTACAATCATCTGGCATACTGCTGGGTGTAGCAAGCAATCCTGTGGCGCTGCCATGATATATAAAAACCCGTCCTTCGTCTGCAAGTACCCCGTCATCATACAGGTAGGCCCCGATAATTACATCACTATACCCATCCCCATTAACATCTCCGGCACTGGCAACGCTGTTACCAAAAAAGGCATCCGTTTGGTCCACATCATCTGGTGTGCTGTTGGGTGTAATGCTAAGACCGGCTGCGCTGCCATGATATACAAAAGCCTTGCCTTCATCAAAACTGGCACCCTCATCAAAACGGGGCGCCCCTATGATCACATCGCTGTATCCATCGCCATTTACATCTCCGGCGCTGGCCACGCTTGTACCAAAGCTGGCGCCAGCCTGGTCGGCATCATCGCCCATCCAGTCGGGATTGCCGGCAATCCCGGTACTCACAGGATCGATGGTGATTGGATAAACTGCGCCTTCAGAATTTACCTGTATGCAATAATTTTGCTTTTTCCTTTTTTTGAAAGATGCTGTCAGCAGCCTGCCATTTGCATCCCAAACTTTCAGGTCGTGATAGTTTAAAACATTGTTGCTTTTATGGAAGAACTGCAGATTATTTTCAACTAACCTGCTTTTGAGTTTTGTTTTGACACTGAAATTTATTTTCAGGTTGCCAGATCGGGAGAGAGGCTTATGCACAATAAAATTCTGCCGCATTCCCTCATCGTTGTTTATATACTGAACAGTAATGTTGCTGGTCAGGTAGTTGGCCTGGTTCTTTATGATTTGCCATTTGCCGGAGCCAATTTGTTTTTTATCCAGTTTGAATGTAACCTTCCAGCCGGGTATTTGCATGTACCTGGCATTAAAATCGCCCACGGGTGTTTTCGTTGTACGGGGTTCTGCGCTGAACCCGTCTTCGGTATAAAAAAAGCGCAGGTTATTTTTCCTGTTAGGTGTGCAATAGGCATTAAGTTTTTTCTCCCAGCTAAAATTATATTCGCTTTTACGGATGTCCTCCTGTACAGAAGCCATCCAGTTCTGATCCCAGGTATCCGGCGCTTTTTTTTCTGGCTCAAAAAAGGCGGGCATCCTGCTTGTACCAAAATGAAATGAAAATGGAGATCCTGCAATGCAGACAAGGTCTGCATTGACCGGAATATTTTTTTGCGAAAGCGGCATTACTGCAATGGCAGCAGCCAGTGTAAAAAACTTAAACATATTTCAGGAATAAAGCGGCTGAATATTGTTTTATGTTATAAAACTAACTAAGATAACCTAAATAGTAAAGTAGTTTGATAATGGTTTTCCGGCTGACTGTTAAAATTAGTGAACGGGAAAATGGCAGTCTTACAATGTGTACATTCGGCCAGTATAATGCAGCACATCCCGCCGGAAGAAAACGATGGTTGTTTAATAAAGGGGTGGCCTTTCATATATGTAAGTGCAAGTAAGCAAAGACTTTGATTGAATAGCCCGGGCGCTTTTCACAAAAAAAATGAAAATAAAAGAGCCGCCAGATCATTTATGGGGATCTGACGGCCCGCTTTATAATGAGATTTTTAAAGAAGGTATAAATGAGCGAACCGGAATTTTACTCCTGCCTGTCCGATAAAATTATTCAATAACCTTATAGGGCTTGAACAGGTTCAATCGGGTTTTTTCAACCAGGCTTTTATAATCTTCCCATTTGCTGTTAAAAAACCCGTTTGTTTTTGAAACAGCCTCATTCACTAATCCTTCTGCTTCATTTGCCAGGCGCATTTCCTGCTGATCGGGTATCTTTATTTTTTGTTGCACTTCACCCACGGCTTCATTTAATGCACCGGATACGGTAACCTGGAAGGGTGTGCCATAACCCTGCTTCTCCTGTGGTTTTCCAAAAATAAAGTTGCGGATGTTTTTGATGGAATCCTTCATGGCATTGCCGGCTTTTCGCAGGCTATCCGCTTCTTTACCCTCTTCGTTCTTTAATTGTGCTTCCACTTTTGCAATGGTTTCTTCAGCATCTGTTAAGCGGTCAGTTATCTCTGTTAACCGCATGGTGCTTTTATCCAGCCTGTTAAGCATGGCCATTTTTGCATCATAGATCTCTTTGTTTTCTGGCACATTAGGATCGGCATTTACAACCAATATGCAGGAGTCGCTTTCCTTTCCTACCATCATCACCAGTTTATAGGTTCCCGGAAAAACAGTATTGCCTCTCGGTTCCGGCGCATCTGGTTTTGGTTTAGGCGAATTGGGCTGGCGAACACCTTTCATTTCAAAACCCCAGGTTTTGCGGTTAAAGCCGGTATCTACCTTCATTTTAATGGTACGTATCAGTTCGCTGTTCTGTGTATATATTTTTACAACGGCAGAGTCTGTCTTCATTTTTTTTGCAGTGTCAGCTTTTGGATTGATGAAGAAAGAATAAGAGGCCCCCCTGTCGCGGTTCTCACCTTCATATAAACCCCAGCTGCTCCAGTCGTAACCGGTTTGCGGCCTGTACCTGGCCATATAAGAAGCAGGTGGCTGAAACAAGGTTAATTTTTGAGTAAAGGTGTTACCATTATTTGCAGCTGCTTTTCTAAATGGCCTGATATCATCAAAAATATACAGCGCCCGGCCAAAAGTGGCAATAACCAGGTCGGCTTCTCTTTCCTGTATGGCCATGTCGTATGTGGAAACATTAGGATAACCGTTTTTCCATTGCTGAAAACTGCTGCCGTTATCGAAGCTCACCCAAAGTCCATGCTCTGTTCCTACAAAAATTAAGTTAGGCTCTGCCGGATCCTGTATCATACATAAAGCATAACCCCTAACCTTGTTTTCATCAATCATACGCTCCCAGGTTTGTCCGTAATTGCGGGTACGGAAAATATAAGGCTTAAGATCGCCCCGGCGGTAATCATTACAAACCACAAATGCTTCGCCTGCATTATAACGACTTGCCCGTATCTGCGGCACCCAGGCGCCAACGGGCATTCCGGGTATCTTTCCGCGAAAATTGGTCCAGGTTTTCCCCGCATCTTTACTTAATTGAACATTGCCATCATCGGTGCCTGCCCAAATAATGTTCTTATCTCTTGCCGATGGTTCAATACAAATTATGGTATTGTAGTTTTCGGCGCCGGTAATATCAATGGAGAGGCCGCCATTCTCATCCTGGCGTTGTTGCTGTTTGTTATCTGTTGTTAAGTCAGGCGAGATAATTTCCCATGTCAGGCCTTTGTTGCCACTCTTATGCACAAACTGGCTGCCAAAATAAATGGTTTTTGAATCGAAGGGGTCCTGTGCAAATGCAGCATTCCAGTTAAAACGCAATTTTGTTTTCAGATCGGGCATTGGCGGTTGTATGCCCATACGCTCACCAGTAACAATATTTTGTTTTCCTAAACTTCCGCCCTGGCTCATGGAATACACCCAATCGTTATTATCCGGGTCCGGGGCACAATCGAATCCGTCGCCGCCGCCGATATTATTCCAGTAATAATTTCTGATGCCGCCACCATAGCGCCAGATATAGGCTGGCCCATGCCAGGTTCCATTGTCCTGCATACCACCCATTACGTTGTAGGGTATTTTGTTATCTACCGCAATATGGTAAAACTGGCCTACGGGTATGCGCTCATTAAAATTCCAGTTTCGTCCGCGGTCGCGGCTAATGCCGATACCGCCATCATTTCCATCAATGATCAGGTTGGGATCAAGCGGGTTTATCCAAAATGCATGGTGATCGGGGTGGATGCCACTGTAAGGGATGATGGTTTTAAATGTGCGGCCACCATCTTCACTCATGCTGATGGTTTGCTTGATATTGTAAAGCCTGTTTTCGTTTTTGGGATCCACCCGGATATCCTGAAAATAAAATGCACGGTTGGTTACTTCATTCTTGTCGCTGTTAACCAGCTCCCAGTTAAAACCACCGTCATCCGATTTGTATAAACCATTTTTGGTTGCTTCTATCAATGCATAAACCCTCGAAGGTTCGTTGAAAGCAATAGTTAAACCAATTCTACCAAGGTCGCCATCAGGAATGCCATCATTTTTACCAAGTTTTTTCCAGTTTCGCCCGCCATCGGTGGTAATGTATAATCCGCTTCCTTTTCCACCGCTGTAAAAACTCCAGGGTGTTCGCTGGTGCTGCCACATGGCGGCAATCAGTTTATTAGGATTGGTGGGGTCTATCACCAGGTCGGCGCAACCGCTGCTGTCGTTGGTATGCAGTATCAGTTTCCAGGTATCGCCGCCATCGGTTGTTTTGTAAACGCCCCGTTCCGGATGTGGTGTATAAGGATTGCCAATGGCCGCAGCATATACAATGTTCGGGTTCGTTGGGTCGATGATGATGCGGTGAATGTCCTTTGTATTTTCAAGGCCCATCATTTTCCATGTCTTTCCGCCATCCATGGTTTTATAAATGCCTTCGCCCAGGTTGATCGAGTTGCGTGGATTGCCTTCGCCCGTACCCACCCATACCACAGAGGGGTTACTTTGCTGAATAGCCACCGAACCAATATTCAAAGTAGGCTGTTCGTCAAATACAGGAGTCCAGTTGCTGCCGCTGTTTTCTGTTTTCCAAACGCCTCCTGATGCAGTGCCGATGTATATAAGATCCGGATTACTGTGCAATGCATCAATAGCGGTAACACGGCCGCTCATACTGGCAGGGCCAATGCTTCGTGGTTTCAGGTTCTTAAACTGATCCAGCGATATTTTTTGTGCTGCGGAATGATAACCAAAGGAAAAAAGAAAAAGAGCGGAGATAAGCAAAAACAATTTTCTCATAGCTAAGTTTTGAGTATTGAAGTTGCAAAAAAAAGGCGAGCCCGCAAACTGTAAATGATGAATGGGTAATGAAGTAAAAGAATATATTAGCTTTTATTGGACAATGTGAATTATTTATATTTTATTTACAGCATAAAAAATAAACCGTTATGAGATATATTTTAATTGCAGCTTTATTTTTCTCAGCAAGTGCTTCTGCACAAAAAATAACAACCATTGAGGGCAATGGAAAAAAACTTACCGTTGCCGATATGACCTTTATGGACCGGATTACCTGGGGAGGTTATGAACAGGTTGGTAAAGCCGCACAAAGCGAAACTGACGGAGCCGCCAATACCAAAGCCATAGTTGCAGCAGTTGGAAAGAACAGCGGCTACGATGGAAAAGTGTATGCTGCCAAAGTTTGTGATACGCTTACTGCCGGTGGTTTCAAAGACTGGTACCTTCCCTGCCAGGAAGAGACAAATATCATTCACCAGAATTTTCAAAAATTGAAACTGGATGAGAAAATGACCATCTGGAGCTCAACAGAAGCAAACGGTACTCAGGCTGTAACCAAATATTTTTACAGCGGCGCATTTTATAATGTGGCCAAGGTAGACCTCTGCCATTTTGTTTGTGTAAGAAAGCCTGATTAATAATTACTGGCTGTCGAATTTCTTTTCGGCATCTTTTGCTTTTTCAAAATCGAGTATTACCGAATTGATGCAATAGCGAAGTCCGGTTGGAGGCGGGCCGTCATCGAAAACATGGCCCAGGTGGGCTTTGCATTTGCCGCACATCACTTCGGTGCGCTTCATGCCGTATGAATTATCGGGTGCGTAAATGATGCTGCCCTTGCTGATTGGCTCAAAAAAACTGGGCCAGCCGCAACTGCTTTCAAACTTTCCATTACTATTGAACAGGGGGTTGCCGCAGGCTGCACAATAATAAGTACCTCCTTCTTTATGGTCCCAGTATTTACCCGTAAAAGCCCTTTCTGTGCCTTTTTCACGGGCAATATTGTAAATATCTTTGGGAAGCACTTTTTTCCATTCTTCGTTGCTTATTTCCACTTTGTTGGTATCAGTTTTGGAAAAGAAGGGGTTTTCGGTTTTTGCAGAATCCATTGTAGTAGTATTTTTTTCTTTAACAGGTCCATTATTGCACCCGGCTGCAATCAGTAACAGCATTGTTGATATGTAAATAGCCTGTCTCATCTGGTTTAACAAATTTCGTGATAAATAGTTTTTAATGTACGAAACCGGCAAATTTTAAGTTTTTGAACAGATTGATACTAATGTTAATGAATATTTAAAGTACGATGCTTATATTTGCTTTCTTCACAACCACTACTGTCTTATGTTCAATTTAATACTATTTGGCCCCCCAGGGAGCGGTAAAGGCACGCAAAGCGAAAAGCTGATTGCCCGATATGGCCTGAAACACCTGAGTACGGGAGACCTGTTAAGAAGCGAGATCTGCAAAGAAACACCCCTGGGAAAAGAAGCACAGAATTTTATGGATAAAGGGCAACTGGTGCCAGATGAAGTTGTGATTGGTATGATCAGTTCGGCCCTGGATGAAAATCCTGAAGCAAAAGGTTTTTTGTTTGATGGCTTTCCGCGTACGCCGGCACAGGCAGAAGCACTGGATAACCTGCTTGAACTTAAGAATGCACCTATTGCAGCCATGCTTGCCCTGGAAGTAAGTGAGGAAGAGCTGGTAAAAAGATTATTAAAAAGGGGAGAAACCAGTGGCCGCAGCGATGATACCAATGAAAGTGTGATAAGGGCAAGAATTGTGGAGTACCGCAATAAAACTGCCGTGGTGGCTGACTATTATAAAAAGTTTGATAAAGTGGTAATGGTAAAAGGCGAGGGTACGATTGATGAGATCTTTGAAAGGCTTTGTACCGAGATTGATAAACGGGCTTAAAACTGAAAAGACATAAAACAAAAAAGCATCCATTTAATGGGTGCTTTTTTGTTTTACATTGTGTAATAAAAAATCTTATGGACGCAAACAAACTGAATTTTATCAACAGGGAAAGCCTGGAGTTGTTTAAAAAACTTGCTGCAGATGCGCCCGGTAAATGGGGAAAAATGAATGCCCAGCAAATGGTGGAACATTTGACTGAATTTTTCCTGGTATCGGCCGGTAAGGTAAAGTTTGAACTTGTAACCCCACGTGAATATTTACCAAAATACAAAGAGTTTTTGCTAAGCGATAAGGAGTTCAGGGAAAACACCAAAGCGCCATTGACCGTAATAGGTGAAGAAGCTTTGCCATTGCAATATGCAAGTATGGGGCAGGCCCTTGAAAACCTTGAAATGTCTATCCGTGCATTTGAAGATTATTTTGCAAAAGACCCTTTACAAACCACACAGCATCCCGTGTTCGGTGATCTGAATTTTGAAGAATGGATATTGCTGCATCACAAACATGTAACCCATCATGCCAGGCAGTTTGGATTAATGTAAAATTTTGGAGGAGGCGAAAGCCTCTTTTCTTTTTAAACTAACTTTGAAGGCAAAACAACGATTGCATGAAACTTGAAAATTATATAGCAGGCAGCTGGATAACCGGTGATGGTGAAGGACAATTATTATACAATGCAGTAACTGGTGAGCCCATTGCCAGCGCCAGTACCCAAGGCCTCGACTTTAAACAAATTCTCGAATATGGTAGAACGGTCGGCAACCCGGCATTGAGGAAAATGACCTTTCACCAGCGTGGCAATATGCTAAAAGCACTGGCCCTGCATTTACGCAATCACCTCGATAAATTTTATACAATAAGTTATAAAACCGGTGCCACCAAAGCCGATAGCTGGGTGGATATTGAAGGCGGCATTGGTAACTTATTTGCCAATGCATCGCTGCGCCGCAAGTTTCCCAATGAGGTTTTTTGTGTGGATGGCGACAGCCATAACCTGAGCGCCAACAACAGTTTCATGGGAACGCATTTACTGGTACCCAAAGAAGGAATTGCTGTTCACATCAACGCATTTAATTTCCCGGTTTGGGGCATGCTGGAAAAAATTGCCGTGAACCTGCTGGCTGGTATGCCGGCTGTGGTAAAGCCTGCTACAGTGACCAGTTATCTTACTGAAGCAGTGGTAAAAGAAATAATCGCTTCCAAAATTTTACCAGAAGGGGCGCTTCAATTGATCTGTGGCAGCGCCGGCGATATACTGGATCATGTAACCTCGCAGGATGTGGTAACTTTTACCGGATCGGCATCAACAGGGCTGATGCTGAAATCGAACCAGCATATTTTAAGAGAGAATGTTCCCTTTAACATGGAAGCAGATTCTTTGAACTGCATTGTGCTGGGCGAAGATGTTACACCCGGTATGCCCGAATGGAGCATTTTTGTAAAAGAGGTAAGAAAAGAAATGACACTCAAAGCAGGCCAGCGCTGTACAGGCATCCGCAGGATTTTTGTACCGGAAAATAAAATGGAGGAAATGTGGAAAGAGATCGGGGCTTCCTTATCGCAAACAGTTATTGGAGACCCGTTGAATGCTTCGGTAAGAATGGGTTCGCTGGCCGGGCAAACACAGCGCAACGAAGTGAAGGAGCAGGTGCAAAAACTGCTGGCATCTTCGCAAATTGTTTATGGTAGCCTGGATAGCGTTGAAGTGTTGGATGCTGATGCAAACAAGGGAGCTTTCATGAGCCCGGTATTATTAATGAACGACAATCCGTTTGGTTCAGGAGAACCACATGAAATAGAAGCTTTTGGCCCCGTGAGCACCATTATGCCTTACAAAACGATGGACGATGCCATTGCATTAAGTAAACTTGGCAAAGGAAGCCTGGTTTCAACTATTGTAACAGCCGATTATAAAACTGCTCAGCAATATGTAGTCGGTGCAGCATCGCACCACGGCAGGATTTTAGTACTGAATAACGAATGTGCCAAAGAGAGTACGGGCCATGGCTCACCGCTTCCTTTGCTGGTGCACGGGGGCCCGGGCAGGGCTGGCGGCGGCGAGGAAATGGGCGGACTAAGGGGGGTAAAGCATTACCTGCAACGTACTGCCATACAGGGTTCGCCAACAACCATTACAGCCATTACAAACCTTTATCAGCAGTATGCAAAAGGAAAAGATCCCGGTAAACATCCCTTTAAAAAATATTTTGAAGAGCTGGAAGTGGGCGACCAGATCATCACAGAAAAAAGAACCATCACATCTGAAGACATTGACAGGTTTGCCGACCTGAGCGGCGACCATTTTTATGCCCATATTAAAACCACCAATTTTGAAGGAACCATGTTTGAACAACAGGTGGCGCACGGGTATTTTATTATGAGTATTGCAGCCGGATTGTTTGTTGACAGCTATGAGAAAAACCCGGTATTGCTGAATTACGGTATTGATGAGCTGCGCTTTACCAAACCGGTTTACCCCGGCAGCGAAATTCATATACGCTTTACCTGTAAACAAAAGCTGGAAAATGATAAACGGGTGATTGAAAAACCAGAAGATTTCAAAAGGGGTGATGATATTGATAAAGGCATTGTAAAATGGCTGGTGGAGATGATTGATGAAACCAATGAAGTGACCGGCATAGCAACCATATTGACCATGGTGCAAAAAAAATCGCAATAAGCATTTATCTTTCCGGAAAAAAGATTTGCACAGGTTCGCCAGCTACATTTTCATTGTTGCATACTGCTTATGGTGCTGCATATCCTTTGCGCAAACCCCTGCATACAAACATTACGATGTAAGCAACGGCCTGCCCACTAACGAAGTATACGAGATAAAGCAGGACAGCAAAGGGTTTTTGTGGATTGGATGTGATGCCGGGCTGGTGCGCTACGATGGCAACCGTTTTAAACTCCTTTCTAATAAAAAGAACCGCGGCCCGGCTATCAGCGGTCTCAGGGAAGATAAAACAGGCCGTATCTGGTGCATCAACTTCAGCGGCCAGGTTTTTTATACCAGCGGAGATTCGCTGCAATTATTTGAACCCTGGGAAAAAAATTATAAAAAAGGATTTGCGGATGCAACCATTGATGAAAACAACCGCCTGATCATTACCAATTTTCAAAATAAAATTTACTGCTACGACCTTAACCATAACAATACAGAAAAGGTATTGGTGAGCGACAAGCTCACAAAAATATTTGCTTACACAACCAGTGACGGAAGTGTTTTGTTTACCCTGCTCGACTCCGGCCTGGTAAAACGAATTACAACAACCGGCAGCGAAACGGTTCCCAAACTGCTTGAAAACGGAAAGCCTACTCCCAACCCTACGCTGAACAACTTTGTATTTTATAACTCATTTGCCAGGAAACAAACGCTGGGCTTTCAGCGGTTCAACCTGGGCAACAAGCAACCCGATTTTTTTTACTATCAGGATAAAGCACTGCACCTTCATCCGGTAAGCCACCTGTTACAGCAGCTAAACGTTTATCCGTCCAGTTGTTTTGATGATGATGACGGAAACCTGTTTGTAGGCACTTTCAACGAGCTACTCTGGTTTAAAAAAACCGGGGGAGGAAACTGGATATTGTTCAACAGGATGCTGCAGGGTAATGCCATCTCATTTATTAATAAGGATAAAGAAGGGGCTATCTGGATATCGACACTAAAAAACGGCATCTACAAAATTCCGAATAAAGATATCTGGACATTTGCACAAACCGTGTTCAATACCAGCTCTGCAGGGATAAACCACATTGCCACCGACGACAGGGAAACCCTGTTTGGTGCGGCTACCAGCGGAGAGGTATTTGAATTTAACCTCCGGACAAAGCAAAGGAACTTTATTAAAACCAAAGAGCAGCGGGATGTGCAGGCGCTTGAATACAACCGCTTTTCCAACGAATTGTTCATATCTAAAGTGGGAACAAACCAGTATTCAACCACAACAAAGAAAGTGACAGACTGGACTGGCCTTTCAAACAATACCAAAGATTTTTATTTCAGGAAAGACGGAGTTTTCTTTAATACCGGCGATGCCGTAGGTGCCCTTTTTGCCAGTGCAAACACTGAGGCAAAAAATCGTTTGGCATCTGAGTTTGAGATCTTTTCGGACAATTATTTAGGACCGCTCAGGATAGGGCAAAACGAAAGAAGGATCATAGCGGAGCAGCGCTGTAAAGGAATCTGGTACCAGGAAAACGAACAATTTCTGTGGGTTGGTTTTGTT
Source organism: Ferruginibacter sp. (assembly GCA_044226725.1). GTDB lineage: Bacteria > Bacteroidota > Bacteroidia > Chitinophagales > Chitinophagaceae > Ferruginibacter. The sequence continues at coordinate 346,973 of JBGAGM010000007.1, forward strand.
GACGGACTGGCATTCTTTGAAAATAAAAAGCCGGTAAAATTTAAGGACCCCGTTTCAGGGCAGCCGATCATTGCCATAGGTTTTGATGAAAGTGCCGATGGCATTTTATACATAGCTACTGTGGAGCAGGGAGTTTACCTGGTGAAGCATAAAAAAGTGATACAGCATATCACGGTTGCAGACGGGCTTCTGTCAGACAGGATCAAAAGAATCCGTTTATCAGGAAAATATCTTTGGGTCATCAATGGAGGTTCCATACAGGCTTTGAATATTGGTAACCATGATATCAAAACGATCAATACCACAGACGGATTACTATCTCCTGAGATTTTTGATGTGGAGGTATTGCATGATACGGTGTATGTGGCAACAGCCAGCGGTATCCAGTTCTTTCCGGAGCAAATAGAAACCCGAAATCATTTTTCACCAGTGTCATTGATTGCAGCTGTAAAAGCAGATGATACCGAAATGGCGATAAATAAAAAAGCAACGCTTCCCTATTATACCAGGAATATAACTATCAGCCTGCAGGGAATTGCGCTGAAAAGCGATGGCAATTTTACATACCGGTACAGGTTGCTTCCATCAGATAGCTCCTGGATAACCGTTTCGGCAAATGAGAATATGGTACGTTTTTCAGCTTTGCCACCGGGTGTTTACAAGTTTGAAAGCGTTGTGGTAAATGAAGACGGGGTAATGAGCAAACAGGCAGCGGTTTATGAATTCGCCATTGCAAAACCCTGGTGGCAGCAATGGTGGTTCAGGGCTGCGGTTATTTTAATATTCTTGCTGCTCCTGTACTTACTGTATAAAAACCGGCTTAAAGTAAATCAGCAAAAGCTTACTTCAGCGCTTGAAAAATCAAAAGTGCAGGAAGAACTGAGAAGGTCACAGTTATCATCCATAAAGTCGCAGATGAACCCGCATTTCATGTTCAATGCCCTGAACTCCATACAGGAATTTATTTTGCTGAATGATAAGCGGCAGGCCAATATGTTCATGGGCAAATTTGCCGACATGATGCGCCTGATACTGGATATGAGCAATAAGGATACCATTACGCTGGAAGAGGAATTAAAATCACTTGATCTGTACCTGCAGCTGGAAGCCCTGCGTTTTGAAGAACAGTTTACCTATTCAGTAGAAAAAGATAAGAACATCAATGAGAGTGACATTTATATGCCTGCCATGATCATCCAGCCCTATGTTGAAAATGCAATCAAACATGGATTACTTCATAAAAACGGTGAGAAAAAATTAAACATCCATTTCAGACTGGCAAATGAACATACACTTTGCTGCACTGTTACCGATAACGGGATAGGCCGTAAAAGAAGCGGAGAAATAAATGAACTGCGCCAGAAAAAATACTCTTCTTTTGCCACCGGCGCCACACAAAAAAGGCTCGACCTGCTCAACTATCAAAAAACAGAACTGATATCGGTGAGATATGAAGATCTGACCGACTCTTCCGGCCAGGGCACGGGCACTATTGTTATCATCAACATACCGGTGTAGTTTTTACTGTTCACAAATTCATTGCTGCTGTTCACAAACACAGTTTGCAGCCTGGCCCGTGAGCAAAGATATTTACCGGAAAAACCTGTTTATGAAACAATTATTCCTGTTTGTGTGCCTGGTTTTCTTTGCACACAGCTTTTTAACTGCTCAAAATACTTCTTATGATTCGGCTGCCGTTCCCATTGGTGGTGTAAACAATGTTGGCATTGGTATTAATGTACTTAAAGTAAATGCCGGCCAGCGTAATGTGGGAGTAGGAATCGGGGCGCTCGAAAACTCCGGAGTGTCATCAGATAATACAGCCATCGGTTATCATGCCATGAACAAAAGCGTGGGTACATTTTTTAATACTGCTGTAGGAAAAGAGGCGCTGCTCAATAACCAGTCGCAATACAACACAGCATTGGGCTGGGGCGCCATGACAAGCAATACAGGCGGCGAAAGCAATACAGCAACCGGCGGTCTGGCGCTCGGACTGAATGCATTTGGAAGTTATAATACAGCCAACGGTTATCTTTCACTTTACAGTAATACAAACGGAAACAATAATACAGGTGTGGGTATGCAGGCTTTGTATTACAACGTTACCGGAAATTATAACACCGCGGTGGGAAGGTTTTCGTTGTACAACAATACAGGATCGTATAATACCGCCCACGGCTACTCATCTTTACTAAACAATACAACAGGCGAAGGAAACACAGCAACAGGTATGTGGGCGCTTACCAGCAACACAACCGGAACATGGAATACCAGCCATGGATTAAGTGCGTTATATTTCAATACTACAGGTAACAGCAACACAGCATTTGGTTTGCAGGCGCTGGTAAATAATGTAGCCGGAGATAACAACACAGCAACAGGCAGGGATGCACTGATAAACAATATCAACGGAAGCAATAATACAGCTGTTGGTTTTGAGGCAGATGTATTAACAGATGGATTGACCAATGCTACAGCCCTGGGCTACCGGGCAAAGGTTGCTGAAAGCAATGCCATTCAACTCGGCAACGCGGCTGTAACCAAAATTTTTAATGGCGTTGGTAACAATGCAACATTTATTACCGGAGGCTTACAGGTAACCGGCGGCGTACCGGGTATTGGTAAGGTTCTTACCTCAGATGCCAATGGTGTTGCAACCTGGCAAACGCCTTCCGGCGGAGGAAGCGGAGGTGGTGCAGGCTGGCTGCTGGCAGGTAATGCGGGCACGATTGATGGAACAAATTTTATAGGCACGATCGATAATGTTCCGTTTAATGTAAGAGTTAATAACAGGCCAGCCGCAAGAATAGAAGGCACTACCGGGCAAAGTACATTTTATGGATTTGAATCCGGCTTGTCAAATATTGGCAGCGGAAATGTTGGGTATGGATTCAAAGCACTGACATCAAATACAACCGGGGTTGGAAATACCGCTGCAGGGCTGGCATCTATGTTTTTTAACAGCACAGGAAACAATAACACGGCAACCGGGGCTTCAGCATTACTTTTAAACAGCACCGGTAATAACAATACAGCTTACGGCTATGCAACCCTGGTTAGTTCGAACAGCCATAATAATACAGCAATCGGTTTCAGGGCATTGACGCAGAATTTATCTGGTGATGAAAATACAGCCGTGGGCAGCGCAGCGCTTTACAATAATATATCAGGTCGTAGAAACACAGCAATTGGCGACAGTGCAGATGTGGCTGTTTCAAATTTGACCAATGCAACTGCAATTGGTTATCGTGCCATCTCCCAACAAAGCAATTCGATACAATTGGGCAACAATGCAGTGACAACCATTTTTGCAGGAGTAGGCAATACAGCCACTGTTGTAACCGGTGGATTACAGGTCACAGGCGGCGCACCGGCTGTTGGTAAAGTACTAACATCTGATGCTGTGGGTGTGGCAACCTGGCAACCATTGCCTGCAACAGCGGCAGCATGGTTGTTACGGGGCAATGCTGGCACCAATCCTGTTAATGATTTTATCGGCACCACAGATCCTGCACCGCTTAATTTTCGTGTTAACAATATAAGGTCGGGTCGTATTGAATCAACTGCAAGCTCAGCAAACACATTTTACGGATTTATGACGGGGAATGCAAATGTCGGCGTACGCAATACTGCTAATGGCTATCGTGCTTTAAATGCCAACACGTCTGGCGTACGCAATACTGCTAATGGGGCATTTGCTCTTCTTTCTAATGTTGATGGTGGATCTAATACAGCCAGCGGGGTTTTTGCGCTGGCTGTTAACACAAGCGGTAGTGGAAATACAGCAATTGGCGACGCATCTTTGTTTAACAGCACTACAGGCAATAACAATACCGCTACAGGTACTATGGCTTTACAGTTTAACACAACTGGAAATGAAAATACAGCCATGGGGCTTTGGGCACTTAGCAATAATACTATTGGCAGCAACAATACTGTTTTGGGGGCTAATGCAAATGTGGATATGGGAAACCTCATCAATGCCACCGCTATTGGCAGTGGAGCTATTGTTAATGATAGTGATAAAGTAAGGATAGGCAGCTCTACAGTAACTGTTGTTGAAGGGCCTGTAATTTACACAATTTCCGATGGAAGGTTTAAAACCAATATAAAAGAAGATGATGTAAAGGGGCTTGATTTTATTAAAAGGCTTCGCCCTGTTGTGTATAATATGGATACGAAGAAGTTTGAAAAGTTCCTTACTAAAAATATGCCCGATAGTATTCGACAAAGATATCTTAATCAGGATTTCGGGCCCTCAACAGCCGTACGCCAAAGCGGCTTTATAGCCCAGGAAGTTGAGAAAGCTGCAAGACAAAGCGGTTACAATTTTAATGGCGTGCACAAAGCCGAAAATGATAACGACAACTACAGTCTTGCCTATAGCCAGTTTGTGGTGCCGCTGGTAAAAGCGGTGCAGGAGCAGCAACAGATGATTGAAGAATTACAAAACCAGCTTAAGCAGCTAAAGCAAAACCAGCAAAACAGCCTTACAGAAATTTCAGCCACTACAACATCGACAGCTCCTATAACGGTTTCAGCAATTGAGCTGTCAGATAATAATGCAGTGGAGCTTAACCAGAATGTTCCAAATCCTTTTGCACAGCAAACCAGCATCAGCTATAACATACCCTCAACAGCAAAAACAGCCCAGATTATTTTTTATTCACTGGAAGGAAGGGTTATGAAAACAGTCAATATCAGCACTAGGGGCAATGGCATACTTAATGTTTTTGCAGGCGATCTCAGCAATGGAACATATACTTATTCGCTGATGGTGGATGGAAAAATTACCGATACAAAAAAATTGGTAAAACAATAAAACAAACCGGTGCGTTCGGCATCAGGGCTTCTCGTGGGAGAAGCCTTTTTTATATCTGTTATTTTAAAACCACACTATTCACAAACCCATAAAATCCATTCACAAACTGCATTTGAAACAGGAATGATGCTTTAACATCTTTGTGTTATAAAAATACAAACCAATAAATCTTAAGCAAATGAAAAAAATGATCTTAGCGGCAGTAATAACCTGCCTGGCATTTAATAACACACAGGCACAGCTTACCGACTGGCAAAAAGCACACAACAAAAAAATCGTATTTTATGATAATTGGCTGCAAAGCCGCCTCAATGAGTCTGATGCCGATGCTGCTACTGAGTTGGAATTCGGTAATGATTTCTGGTTCAGGGCATATATGGACGATGCCAGTTTACCCAAAGACAAAGGAAACAGGCTCGACCTGAGGCTGAGTTGTGAAGGAGTTGCGGTTACCATCAATGATATGTATATCCATGCAAAAAATAATTTTTACAGCAGTAATGGCATCCTGCCCAATTACGATCAGGTGCAAATTCCGGGCCTTGATAATTTCTGGAAAACCAAGAACGTATTTTCCTGCTCGGGCTTTTCAATGGTTGATAAGTTTGACGAATTCAACAGTTATGGCTGCGGTAATAATGGATTTTATGGCGAAAGCCTCTTAAGATTTTTGTTAAGTAAGATCGACAGCAAAGTAACGCCGGGAGCCGTGCTGAACATAAAGTACGAACTGGTGTATCGCACAAAGGGCGAATACCGTATGCCGGGCGGAGAGTATGAATCCGTAGCGGAAGGCACATTAAAGTTAAAGATACCGGCAAAGGACAAGCTGCTTACTTCGCAGATATATCGACTGGCAAATACAGCCGGCATGAACGACAAGAACCTGGAGGCAACCATAAAAAAAGGCATATTGGTTACCTCACAAAATGTTATTGAGGATGTGTACAAGGTACAGGTGATCAGCAACTCCTACAATATTGATAAGAACAGTTATGGTACACCCATTAACCGCTGGTTAAAAGTGAGGGTTGTATACAAAGGCAAGGCAACCGGTGAAGTATTTACAGGATTTGCAAATGTGGTATTCAACTACAACGGCAGCGGCTTTGATACGGAAGTAAACAAAGTGTTCTTTCAATGCGGTAACACTTTTGCTCCATCCTGCGGGGTAAAATAAATACAAACAAACCTTATCTTCATATACATAAGCAAGTCCGGCCAGTATAGCTGGCTTGCTTTTTAAAAAGATGCTGAATATGCTAAAGGCTGTAATAATAGATGATGAAGCGAAAGCAAGGAGGATACTGGAATCTTTCGTTACAGATTATTGTCCGCAGTTGCAGATCGCAGGTTCGGCACCGGATGTGGTTCAGGGCGTAAAACTGATACAGAAAGAAAAGCCGGACATCGTTTTCCTGGATATTGAAATGCCGGGCTATAACGGGTTTCAGCTGCTTGAATTTTTTGAAGAGATTAACTTTGAGGTGATCTTTGTTACAGCCTACAGCGAGTTTGCACTCAAAGCCTTCCAGGTAAGTGCGGTGGATTATTTATTGAAACCCCTTCAGATTGACCAGCTGATCAATGCTGTTGAAAAAGCTGAAAAACTCCGAGGCAGCTCTTTAATAAAAGAACGTCTTGAAACTTTAAAAGCCAACCTGGAGGAAAAAAAGATTAAGAAGATTGTGGTGCCTGTTAGTGAGGGAAGCCTGTTCATTGATGTAAAGGATATCACACATCTGAAAGCCGAAGGAAGCTATGTGAACATTTTTTTAAAAGATGGAAACAAGATACTGGTAAGCAAGAATATTAAGGATTATGAAACACAGCTTACCACTGAAGAAGGTTTTTTTCGCACACACAGGAGCTTCCTTGTGAACATACATTATATAGCATCTGTACTGCCCGACAGCAGTGAAGCCACCCTGCAAAACAAACAAACAATATCCATTGCCCGGGAAAGAAAAAACGACTTCCTGGCATTCTTATCCATTCTTCAATAACTGTGATCATGAAAAAGATAATAAGTTTCTGCATGGCAGCCAGCATTACTGTGCTGGCCAATGCACAAATAAATATCACCTGTGGCAAACAGGAGTTTACAATTGATGCAAAAAAAGTTTCGTCCATTAAACAAACAGATCCGCAAACCAAAACAGAAACCACCACCAATTTTTATTACAATCTCACAAAGGACAGGCTGCAGGTTTGGATGGAAACCAGGGATGACGCCACCCGGTCCTTTGCTAAATATGAAATTGACAGAAAGGCAGTTGATGCGGCCAGCTCGCAGGAAATTTCCGAATATGATCAACAGGAATATACTGCACCGGTAAAAACACTTTACATAAAATGTGCTGCCGGTAAGAAAGAAGTGGCGGCAACCAGTTATGTTGACTGGACAGATAATGCCGACAAATTTTCCTGGACTTTCATTTACATAAGCAGTTACAATAAAGCAGAGCTGGAAAAACTGCTGGCGGAAATAAATATTTGGCTGAAGCTATAATGTAAAAAAAAGTTACCCGTATCTTTAATACAAATTTTATTGTAATGGAAGCATACGTTAAAAGCCATATCGAGCACGGAATTAACACTATCGAATTTTATCATCCTCAAAGCAACAGCCTTCCGGGAAAAATTTTGGAAGAGCTGGCACATGAAATACATTTTGCAGGCACACATGAGGAAACAAAGGTGATCATTTTAAAAAGTGCCGGGGAAAAAACGTTTTGTTCCGGAGCCAGCTTTGACGAACTGGTGGCTATTGAGAATGAAGCTGAAGGGCTAATATTTTTCAGTGGATTTGCCAATGTCATCAATGCAATGCGTAAATGCCCCAAATTCATTGTAGGCCGCATCCATGGTAAATGCGTGGGCGGAGGTGTTGGTATTGCTGCTGCAGTGGATTATGCTATTGCCTGTGATAAGGCAGAAGTAAAGCTGAGTGAACTGGCAGTGGGTATTGGCCCCTTTGTTGTGGGGCCTGCAGTTGAAAGAAAAATTGGAACAGCCGCATTCAGTTCACTGGCTATAGACGCCGGCAGCTGGCGCAGCAGCGACTGGGCCAGGCGTAAAGGACTTTTTGCAGAATTGCACGAAAGTGTTGAAAATATGGATGAGGCCGTTTATAAACTGGCCAATACCCTGGCGCATGCTAATCCGGCGGCTATGGCCGAAATGAAAAAAATATTCTGGAAGGGAACAGAGCATTGGGATGAACTGCTGAAAGAAAGGGCTGCTATCAGCGGCAGATTGGTGCTGAGTTCATTTACCAGGAATGCCATCAATAAGTTTAAGGCAAAAGCCTGATAAAAAATTCGCGGCTTAATTAAACAAAGAGCAAAATGAATTGTTGTCGTTTTGTCATTTTTTTTAAATTAACAATCGTTTCATAAACAAGATTTATTTTTTAAAAACTGTTATTGTTATCTTGCAGCTTCTTTATGAACAGGGACCGCAAAACATATAGTGCCTTCCAGCTTTGCTCTGCCGTATTTATGATACTGGCGTTGATGTGGCTAACGGTAAGTACACCGTTTGTGATTGCGTTTCAGCAGGAGCAGGCCAAGCAGCATAAAACAGAAAAAGCAGCTTCCAGCCCTATTAGCGGCGAAGAAGAATCATCTAAGCCATTGACAGGAAGCACAGAAGAAAAAGCCCCTAACACCAGTTCCCTTTCAGAAGAATACCTGCACACTTTTCATATTATTTCCCATTCTTACACAGAGGTTTCGCAATATCACAAGCACGAAAACTCAGATATTTATATAGCTTTTCACGGAGAACTACTGGTTCCGCCGCCCAATGCTTCTTAAGGGAACTCTTCACTTTTGCCTGGCTGCATTTTAGCAGGGTTGCAGGCATAATCATCATTTAAAAATTTTAAACGGCAGGTTTTACTGTCCGCATTTTGCATTTATCGCAGTTCAAAAAAACTACGAATTGCAGGAGGTAATACCTGTATTTCATGCAGCAGCTTTCGGCTTTTGCGGTATGAGAGCCTATAACTGTCATTCCTTTTTGAAATAACCAATCATTAATAATAAACTCATGAAACAATATTTTAAATTTTTAAAGTCAGATCTGCCATCGGGGCTTGTAGTTTTTTTAGTGGCACTGCCACTGTGCCTGGGCATTTCGCTTGCGTCCGGAGCGCCATTTTTCAGTGGCCTCATATCGGGTATCATTGGCGGTATTCTAATTGGGTCCTTAAGCAGCTCGAACCTGAGTGTGAGTGGGCCCGCAGCAGGGCTTGCCGCATTGGTGCTGGCAGCAATAACCAATATAGGCTCTTTCGATCTTTTCCTTTGTGCTGTACTTATTGCAGGTATCCTGCAAATATTAATGAGCGTTGCAAAGCTTGGGGGCATTGCTAATTATTTTCCTTCCAGTGTAATTAAGGGCATGCTAACCAGTATCGGTATTCTTATTATTGCCAAACAAATCCCGCATGCAGTGGGCTACGATAAAAATTCGAAAGGGGATATTTCAGAAATGTTTGCGCTGGGCGATGAAGACTGGCACCAGTTGCTGCAACCCATACAACACATTAATGCAGGAGCCCTTATCATTTGTGTGGTAGCAATCATTATCATGATACTCTGGGAAAAGCCGTTCATTAAGAACCGGATAAAATTCATACCTGGAGCCCTGGTGGCAGTAATTGCAGGTATTATAATCAATGAGATTTTCAGGGCAACCGGAAGCAACCTTGCAATAAGCGAAGAACACAGGGTACAAATTGAAAAAGCCAGCAGCGCTGCCGACTTCTTTAGTTTTTTTACCCTGCCGGATTTTAGCGGCTTTTTAAACAGCAAGGTAATTGTTACCGGCATCATGATCGCCGTGATCGCCTCCATCGAAACGCTCCTGTGCATTGAAGCTGTTGATAACCTGGACCCCGAAAGAAGGGTTACCAACACCAACCGGGAATTGTTTGCACAGGGCGTTGGTAATATGGCTTCGGGCCTGATTGGCGGGTTGCCCATAACCAGTGTAATAGTAAGGAGCAGCGCCAATTTACATGCTGGTGCAAAAACAAAACTGTCAACTATTTTTCACGGGGTGTTACTGCTTGTTTGTGTAATAAGCATTCCGGGGCTCCTCAATTTAATTCCGCTGGCTGCATTAGCGGCTATTTTATTACTGACAGGCTATAAACTTTGTAAACTGAGCATCTTTTCAAAGATCATCAGCAACGGGAAATACCAGTACATACCATTTTTTGTAACGGTGCTGGTGATTATCGGCATTGACTTATTTGGACTGTATCCACCATTTAAGGGAGAAGGTTTATTGATTGGCGTGGTAGCGGGGCTCATCGCAGCATTTGGAGCTATCCTGCATGGTAATTTGAAAAACTCCTATTTCTTTCACAAGGATAAACACCGGCAGGGAGATGTTATCAAAATTAAACTATCGGAAGAAGTATCCTTTTTAAATAAAGCAGCTATTCGTGTGCTGCTGGATCAGTTACCGGAAAATTCCACGGTTTTAATTGATGCATCCAACACCGACTATATAGATTTTGATGTGCTGGAGCTGATAAAGGAATTCAGGGACATTAAAGCACCATTAAAAAAGATTGACTGCAGGCTGGAAGGCTTTCATGAAAAATATGAAATAGAGAACCAACTGCATGTACAATCTGTTCATTAAAAATCAAAATCAAAAAAAATAAAAAATGAGAACATTCAATCAACAATTACAAAATGAGATTACTCCAAGAATGGCGCTGGGGTTGCTAAAAAGTGGCAACGAACGCTTTGTAAATAATTTAAAGGCAAACCGCAATCTGCTTGAGCAGGTAAACCAAACCCGTGACGGACAATGGCCGTTTGCAACAATACTGAGTTGTATCGACAGCCGCACCTCTGCCGAACTGATCTTTGACCAGGGCCTTGGCGATATCTTCAGCATTCGCATAGCAGGCAATATTGTAAACACAGATATTTTGGGCAGCATGGAATTTGCCTGTAAAGTGGCGGGTTCAAAACTCATCGTGGTGCTGGGCCACACCAAATGCGGCGCAGTAAAAGGTGCCTGCGATCATGTGGAAATGGGAAACCTTACCGAATTGCTTTCTAAACTGCAACCGGCTGTATATGCCGAAAAGCAAACAACAGATGCTGATAAAAGAAATGCCAAGAATGCTGCGTTTGTGGAAAATGTTTCAGCAATCAATGTGCGCCGCACTGCTTACAGTGTGATTGAACGCAGCTTTATACTGGAACAAATGGTGGAAAACGGTGAGATAGGCATTGTGGGTGCCATGTATAATATTGAAACAGGCATCGTGGAGTTTTATGATGATGTAACGTATATCAAAGACGAAACCAATCCAACTTTCAAAGTGGAGGAACTGACCCGGTAATCGTCTTAAAAATAAGTTAGGGTTCTATTATTAATGATGAAAAGGGCTGTTGTTTTACTATTAAAACTTAATGGCCCTTTTTTTATTTTTTTGTCAATGAAAAAATTACTTTTAACAACTCTGTTATTTTATGCGGCGGAATCATTTGCACAAAACGACCGGGTTAACGATTATAATAATGCCAACTGGTTTCAGCTATTCGGCACCTTCAACCTTGATAAAAACTGGAGCCTCCATGGCGAGTACCAATGGCGCCGAACCGATGGGTTAAAAAACTGGCAACAAAGCCTTTTGCGCATTGGAGTTAATAGAAAACTAAATGAAAACGTAACCGTACACCTGGGCTATGCTTGGATTGAAACCTTCCCATACGGCGACGTTCCGATAGCATCTGCCGGTACATTTCCGGAGCACAGAATTTATGAACAGATCAGTTTTAAGCAACCAATAAAAAAATGGATCTTTACCCATCGCTTCCGAATTGAGCAACGCTGGCTGGGCAGGGTAAAGCCCGCCACAGACCGGGAGATTGAAGCCTGGGTTTTTTTGCACCGCTTCCGGTACCAGTTCAAAACCCAGTATAACCTCTCCGGAAAATTTTACCTGGCTGCAGCCGATGAGATCTTTATTGGTGCAGGTAAAAATGTGGGAGTGAACATCTTCGATCAGAACCGGATTTTTTTACTGACCGGATATAAAATAAGTAAAAATGTTACCCTGGAAGCCGGCTATTTTAACCAAACCCTGCAACAGGGCAGAAGAATAAATAACAGCACCATCATGCAGCGTAACAATGGTGCTGTTATAAGCTCTTTTTTACAATTTTAAGTCATAGCTGCCACAAGCTGCCGGCCGCCCATTTAAGTGCGGCGGCAGCCTTATTATATTTTATAGTTGCCTCAATTAGTTTTAGTGTGGTTTCCTGGGTTTTGTTTTCGCGGCTGTTTACCAAAAACAAAGAGCTTTCGCCATTGAAGAACCTTGTCTCCTCGCCTTTCTGCAATTGCAATACGCCGGCATAGGTTTTTTGCAGCAGCGTGGTTTGCATTTGATAGTTTACAAGCTGGTTGTAGTATTTCCTGATCTTGATTTCCAGTTCTGTTTGTTTTAAATTTTGCTGCAACCTGGTTTCTGAGATCTTGAGTTTTGCCAGTTTGTATTCCCCCCTTCCTTTGCTAAGCCTTAATGGCATACTAAAGCTGATGCCATATTTATAATTGTTATTGTACAGGGATTGAAAAGTGGTTGTTGCCAGGTTGTATCCCTTTCCCAATTGATTGTATTTGAAATCTATTTTGGGTAATAGTTCCTGGAACTTTAATTTCCTTTCAACAGCCAAAGCACCGAGTTTGAAATTATAAAGTACAAGCTCGGGGTGATTCTTCTTTGCTGCATCAATTAATTGCTCCTGCTCAGGAAAAATATTGTTATTGATAAGCGCTTCCATTTTTTCCTGCGGAACAACCTGCTGCGGCAACTGGTAAGGCCGGTCATCGGGTTGCCACAGGTATCCGCTTAACTGTACACCAGCATTCTGCCACGCAAGCAAGGCTTCGTTTTGCTGGTATTCAAATTGCTGTAATTGTGTAAGTGCTTCTGTGGTATCAATAGCAGGGCGGTCGCCATTTCGAAAAGCGAGTTTTACAAATTCGTACCGCTGGCGGTTTACCCGTATTATATTTTCGTAAGTTCTGTATTGCAAATACGCCTGTACCCATTGCCAATAACTCTCAGATGCTTCGAGCAAAAGATCGTTCAGCATGATCTTTTTTTCTTCCCCGGAAGCCTGTTGCATGATCTTAGCCTGGTTTAATGCCGCTCTTCGCTTATCCATTAACAGGTTCTTTGCAAGAGGGATGCTGATACCCGCAAAACTTGTTTTGCCGGATGTTTCTTCAGGATTTAACCGGTTGCCTGATAAATACTCCATACCTGCCTGCACTTCTATACCATACCAGGTTGGTATATTTAGTTGAACTGTGTTGTTACGGTAGTAGCTGATGCCGTCAAATGTTTTATCGCCGCCACCCCCGGCGATCTCCGGGTCAAAAGCTCCCCGCTGACTTAATAAGGCAGCATCAGCTTTTTGAACCAGTATGGATGCCTGCCTAGCAACGGGGTGATACTGTTTTACAATAGTTAAAAAACCGCTGAACGATAAGCTCTTTAAACTGTCCTGCGAAAAAGCAGGACAAAAAATCATTGCAAAAATTATGGTGAATAATGTTCTCATTTCTTTGTTTCTGTATTTGTTTTGTAATAATCCGGCGGAAATCCATTTATATTGCGCCATAACTCATACCACAGCGGCACATTTTTTAACAGGGCAAATCCCTGGGCGCCGGTACCAACTTTCAGTTGCTGCGGCCATCTTTTTTTTGCGCCTGTATCTTCTGTTACCAGCACCCTGAATTTTCCATTGCTGCTTACCGCATTTTCAACAGCAATGATTTTACCGCTAAACGTTCCGTAAGAGGTATTGGGCCAGCCGCTGAATACAATGGCCGGAAAACCATCAAACAAAAACTGAACGGTTTGTCCTCTGGCAATTAAAGGAAGATCAACGGGCTCTATATAAAGTTCCACTGCATAATCTGCCCTTTCAGGAACGATCTCCACAAGCATTTCGCCTTCCTTAATGATCTCTCCCAAACCTGCTTTTTTTGCCTTGGTAACCTGCCCGTTTTGAGGCGCTGTAATAAAATACATGCCGCTGCGGATACTATAGTTGCTCACCTGGTTTTGCAGCTTTGCCACTTCGCCCTGGCCTCCGGCTATCTGCGACATGGATTGAAACTGATCGCCCTGTGCTTTGGATACCTTTTCGAGGTAATCCTGGTTTACAGCGCTGATCTCTAACCTGGCAATGCCAAGCTCCTGCCTGGTATTGGCCAGTTTGTTTTCGGCGGTTGTTTTTTTGGCTGCCGCATTTTGAAAAGACACATTCCTTTGTTCCAGCTGGGTTAAGGAAACCAGGCCGCTATCGTACATGGCCTGCTGGCGCCTGTATTGTTTCGAAGAGATCAGATAATCGTTTGTGGCGGCAACCAGCTCCGCACTGTCGCTTTGCAATTTTATCTGCAACTGTAATATCTTGTTTTGCAGCTGGGCCTGTTTAAGGTCCCTGTTATTTTCAATAGCGTCCATTTGATTTTGTGTGGCTGCTACTTTACTCTTGTAATAATCAACACTGAGCTGTTTGGCATTTAGTTGCTGCCCTGTGCGGTCAATAAGATTGGGGTCGAAGTAATCTTCCTTTACTTCCCCGATCTGTAAAATGGTATCGCCGGCCTGCACAAGGTCTCCCTCCTTCACATACCACTTAATTATACGGCCCGGAATGATACTGTTAAGTTCCTGCGGCCGCTGCTCCTGCCGCAGGGTGGTTACGCTGCCACGGGCACGTACGTTTTGTGTCCATGGTAAAAACAACGCCATAACAGCTACCATGAAGAATCCGAATGCCCAGTATTTTATTTTACTGTTTTTGTTGTGGCGGTAAATTGTTTTATATGCTTTTAATTCTATCATGCTTTTAATTTTTTTTGTTTTTCATGTGTATGGTTTGATCACAGGCTTTTGCAAAAGCCTCATCCTTTGATATGATGAAGACGGTTGTTTTGTTCATTTCATGCAACAGCAGATTTTTAATTTGTTGCTGGTATTGCTTTTCCAGCCCGTGCCAGGGTTCTTCCAGCAGCAGTAACGCAGGCTTATTAATAAGTGCCCTGACTAAAAGTATCTTGCGCACCACGGTGGCGGGAAGTTTCCGGCCATTGCTGTAAAGAGGGGTGTCAAATCCGGCTTTGAGTGTGTTTATAAAATCAGACAAACCGGTTTTTCTGCATAAAGTCATTAGCTCATCCATATCAGGTTCTTCCAGTCCCATCATTATATTTTCCTTGAGTGTTCCTTCAAAAATGTTTTGCTGGCTGAGGAGAACACCCATTTTTTGCCGCAGTTGCTGAAGGTTGTAATTTTTCAGCGGAATGCCATCGAACAGGATATTGCCCTCAAAATCGTCGTACATACCGGTTAGCAGACAAAGCAGGGTGGATTTACCCGAACCGTCATTACCGGAAATACAAACCTTTTCGCCCGGCCTAACTTCAAGCGAAATATTGTCTATCACTTTTTCTGAACCCTGATATCCAAAGGAGAGGTTTTGCATGGAAACTGCCACTCCGTTGTTGTTTGCAGGCTGGTAAAGTACAGTTCCCTGTTTTTCACTTTCCTTATCGGTTACCTGTTCAATTTTTTCGATAGCGGTAAGTACATCGTACACACTGTCGAGGTTAACGATCAGTTTTTCCACCGAATTTAAAATGGTGAGGATAACGATTTCGGCTGCAATAAACTGCCCCACGGTAAGCTGCTGGTTTATCATTAAAAATGTGCCCACGCTTAGCATGGCAGCAGTTACCAGCACTTTAAAGCCGATGAGGGTTTTATATTGAAGCAGCAGCACTTTAAAGTGTTCGGTACGGAATTGCAGGTACCCCGTAATACCGGCATCGGCTTTTTGCAGGGTAAAATGGGAAGACTTGGAGAATTTTACAGAATGGATGATCCGGGCCATTTCCTGAAGCCAGGCCACCACCTTGTATTTGTATGTGCTCTCTTCTATGCTGGTGATCAATCCCTTTTTACCTGAAAAATAGAGGATAGCATATACCACCATGATCAGTATTAAACCGAAAGCAATGAATACCGGGTGATAGAATGACAACAGGATGAGCCCAAACAGTATCTGCACGATGGCCAATGGAAAATCGAGCAGTAATTTGGCAATTTTTTTCTGCAGTGTAAGGGTATCAAAAAAGCGGTTCACCAGTTCGGGCAGGTAATAATTGTCGATTGATGACAGGTTTAACTGCGGTATCTTTTGTGCGAAACCAAATCCATACCGAACAAAAATCTTTTGCTGAATTTTTTCAATAATACGCATCTGGTTTACCTGAAGTACCCCGCTGATGAAAACACTGATCACAATGAATAAGACCAGCAGTACAACCGAAGTGGAAACGGTTGCTGTTTGTGCAAAGGAGATCAGCGACTGAATACCCACAGGTATCACCAGCATAATGATACCATAAATGATAGCGTAAAAATAGATCTGTGATATCTCCTTTTTTTCGAGAGATACAAGTTTTAGTATCCGGGAAACCGGATTTGAATTATGTTTCATAATTAAACCAGAGATTTAGATAAACAAGTGTACAAACACGCAAGGGTGCTGCAGCAAATAGTAAAGGCGTAAAGAAGGATCAGACCTGGTCGGGAGGGGGTGTTTCAACCGTAAAATGAACGGGAAGAGCTGTGAGTTGCGGCAATAAGGCTACGACCGGATTTTGATTTTTGCAGGATGAAATAACCGGCACCAAAGGAATGAATTCTTTGCCGGTATCTTTTTTTGTATCCTTATTCTCTTCGGTATTGGTATCCATGTATTTGCAGGCTTTTTCAGCGCCGGGCATAAACCCGCTGCTTACCGGAAGCACATAAAATGCCATCACCAGGATAAAAAATATGGATACAATACGTTTCATTGAGGCGCAAAGAAAATATTTTTTTCCGGCTGCATCAAACAACGATTGTAAAAATTATGTAAAAGAAATGCCGGTGTTTAACAAAAAACACCGGCACCAGTTTCTAAAATTCAACAAATCAAATATTCAGGCCTCCACAAATACTTAAAACCTGGCCCGTTACATAATTTCCCATATCGCATGCTAAAAATAAACAGGCATTGGCAATATCTTCTGTACTGGCAAACCTGCCAAGGGGAATATCTGCTTTATATTTTTCCGCCCCTTCACCTTCCTTAAGGTAACTGGTCATATCTGTTTCCACAAAACCCGGGGCAATAGCGTTGCAACGCACATTTCGGCTGCCGAGTTCTTTGGCAATACTTTTGGTAAAACCTATGATACCGGCTTTGCTGGCCGCATAACTGCTTTGGCCCGCATTGCCCATTTCGCCAATGATGCTGCTCATATTGATGATGCTGCCGTTGCGTGCTTTCATCATGGGTTTGATCACCTGCTTGGTCATGTTAAACACACTTTTCAGGTTCACCTGCATCACATCGTCCCATTGCTCGGGTGTCATGCGCAGCAGTAAATTATCCTTGGAAATACCGGCATTGTTTACACAGATATCAATAGTGCCAAACTCTTTCAGCACGTCATTCACAAAACTTTCTGCGGCAGCATAGTCACCGGCATTGCTTTTGTATGCTTTGGCTTTTACACCAAGGGCAGTTAATTTTTCTTCAAGCGCCTTTGCTTTATCAGCGCTGCTGTCGCTTACGTAGGTAAAAGCCACATTGCAGCCATGTTCTGCAAATTTTAGTGCAATACCCTCGCCAATACCACGGGCAGCCCCGGTAACTATGGCGGTTTTTCCTTCTAACAATTTCATGAAAACAGTTTTATTTTGATGGCAAGATAATTAAAGAATTAAAGAGCGCCTGTATTTTTTAACGCCAGTATTTCTTCCAGCATTTCTCTTTCATTGCTTAAACGGGGTATTTTATGCTGGCCTCCCAGCTTTCCTTTACTGCGAAGCCAGTTTGTGAAAGTGCCCTTTTTTAACCTGTGTACGATGGGGAGCCTGAGGGCAATGCTTTTATGCCGCTTGGCCTCATAATCACTATTGATATTTTTAAGCTCTGCATCCAGTGTGTCAACAAAGGCATTAAAATCATCCGGTTCTTTTTCAAATTCAACCAGCCACTCATGTGCTCCATTGCTGCTTTCTGTAAAATAAACAGGTGCGGCAGTGTAATCATTAACGACTGCATTGGTCTTTTCTGCCGCAAGCGCAATTGCTTTATCACTATTATCAACGATCACCTCTTCACCAAAAGCATTCATATAGTGCTTAAGCCGGCCTGTGATCTTGATTTTATAAGGGTTAAGGCTGGTAAACTGAACGGTGTCGCCAATGAGGTAACGCCAGAGCCCGCCGGTGGTGCTTATTACCAACGCGTAATTTTTTCCGGTAATCACATCTTTTAACCCAACGGTTTGCGGCTTTTCTTTTCCATATTCTTCCACGGGCATAAACTCGTAAAAAACCCCATGCTCGGTAAATAACAACATGCCATCATCATCGGGGCTAACCTGTGCTGCCACAAAGCCCTCACTGGCATTGTATATTTCCAGGTAATTTATTTTGCTTCCTATGATCTTGTCGAATTGTTCTTTGTATGGAATAAAAGAAACGCCGCCATTGATATACAACTCCAGGTTGGGCCACACTTCTTTAATGGTCTCTTTTCCTTTGATTTCTAAAATGCGCTTTAATAACAATAAGGTCCAGGTGGGTACGCCCGCAAGCGATGTAACATTTTCGTTGGCGGTAACCTGTGCCAGTTTTTCAATTTTCTCTTCCCATTCATCCAGCAGGGCCACACTCAATTCGGGTGTTCGTATCCACTGCCCCCAAAATGGGGAATTCTGCATCAATACAGCACTGAGGTCGCCATACTGTATGTGTTCATTTACTTTACTGATCTGGTGAGAGCCGCCTACCACCAGGCCTTTGCCTGTAAGCAGGTCGCTGGAAGGGAAGTTCTTATAATAATTGCTCAGCACATCTTTGCTGGCTTTATAATGATTATCATACAGGCTTTCCTCGCTAATGGGTATGAATTTACTTTTATCGGAAGTGGTGCCGGAGGATTTGGCAAACCAGCTGACGGGCGTGTTCCATAAAATATTCTCTTCCCCATTCATCATGCGCTCAATGTATGGCTTCAGATCGTTGTATTCATGAACCGGAATACGTTTTTTAAACTCCTTGACGGAGAATAATTTTGAGAAATTGTATTTCTTTCCGAACTCAGTGTATTGTGCAGCGGTAACCAGTTCCTGTAAAACCTCACGCTGTGCTGCAACCGGATGATTGCTCCAGTTTTCGATGCGCCACAAACGCATGCGGGCTAATTTAGATATGGCGGGGGAGAGAAACTTCATTTCGCCAACAAGATAAAAAATTATCTGGCAGCTTCATCATGGAGATAATCCTTACGTTTCAATTCAAAATTCTTGCCCAGGTAAAGCCGGCGCACCTGCTCATCGCTGGCCAGCTCTTCGGCAGTGCCGTGTGTGAATATTTTTCCATCGATCAGTAAATACGCCCTGTCGCAGATGGAGAGCGTTTCATTCACATTATGATCGGTGATCAGGATGCCAATATTGCGATATTTTAGTTTGGCAACGATGCCCTGGATGTCTTCTACAGCAATAGGATCAACGCCTGCAAAGGGTTCGTCCAGTAAAATAAATTTAGGGTCAACAGCCAGTGCCCGTGCAATTTCAGTACGGCGCCTTTCGCCACCACTTAAAGTATCGCCGTTATTCTTACGAACTTTTTGGAGGTTGAACTCATCGAGCAATGTCTCCAGTTTTTCTTTTTGTTCTTTTTTGCTCAGTTTGGTCATTTCAAGCACCGCTGTAATATTATCTTCCACGCTCAGTTTACGAAATACGCTGGCTTCCTGTGGCAGGTAACCAATGCCCATTTGCGCCCGCTTATACATGGGCAGTTTGGTAATGTTTATATCATTTAAAAACACATCTCCTTTATCAGGTTTTACCAAACCCACCACCTGGTAAAACGAAGTTGTTTTACCGGCACCATTCGGCCCCAGCAAACCCACGATCTCACCTTGTTTTACATTGAATGAAACATTGTTTACAACAGTGCGGCTGCCATAAATTTTCAACAGGTCTTTGGTATGTATGGTTAAACTCAATGAAAGTGTTTTTACAAAAATAGGTTAACTGTAATAAAGGATGGAATGATAATGGCAGATTATCAAAAATTTATAATAAATCTTCCCAGGCGATGCCGGATAGGTGAAGCCGAATTTTTAGTTTAAGTTTACATTGAATTATACAGACAATACCAGGAACCTGAAAATGAAAAAGCTTCGGTCATATTTTTTGATTTTATTTGCCGGCTCTGCTATGATTCTATCCTGCCAAAAAGAAATTGACGGACTTACTGATGGAGGAACAACAAACCCGGCCGATCAAAAGCCCAAGGTTGGTACCATCTGGACTTACCGGTACACCACCTACCAGGTTGTGGGGTCTGTAATAAGTGTGAAGGTTATCTATCATAAAGCCCAAAGCGAGGAAACACTCGGTGGCGAAAAGTGGCTGAAGATAATTGATGTTGATGCCGATACAACTGTTTACTACCTGAACGTAAAAACCAACGGACTTTACCAATACAGCAATAGCAGTTCCAATTTATTCTGCAAATACCCGGCTGTGTTAAATGAAACCTATACCACATTCAATGACGGATCTTCGGAAAATTTTACAGTAAAAGGGGTAAATGACACACTTGCCACTGGTATTGGGGATGTTCCGGCCAATTATTACGAAGGCGTAAAACTGGGCGACCTGATAGACAGGATATGGTATAATAAGAATGCGTGGATATTGCACAGGATTATCTGGCGCAGAAAAGCACCCCCCGCCACAGCTTATTACAGGTACAGCACCATGTACATTGACAATATTGTGTACTGATCCGTATAGCACAGACCTGTTTTCCGGTTTGATTATGTATGCCAGCTTGCTTAAGTTTGCATAATTAATTTAACAGATGAAAGTAATAGAACACATTAACCGGGCAAAGGGTACCCTTATTTCTTTTGAGATACTGCCACCACTCAAGGGCAAAGGTATACAGTCATTATACCAGCATTTAGATCCTTTGATGGAGTTTAAACCGGCTTTCATAAATGTTACCTACCACAGAAGCGAACATGTGTTTAAAAAAACACCCAACGGCACTTTTGAAAAAGTGGTGGTACGCAAACGGCCCGGCACCGAAAGTATTTGTGCTGCCATTATGAATAAATACAGTGTGGATACGGTACCACACCTGATATGTGGCGGCTTTAGTGTTAATGAAACCGAGGATGCATTGATAAACCTTAATTACTTGGGCATTGATAATGTACTTGTATTGAGGGGCGATGCAGCAAAAAATGAAACGGCTTTTTTACCCGAACCAGGTGGGCACCAGTATGCCAGCGACTTGCTGAAACAGGTTACCGACCTGAATAATGGAAAGTACCTGGAAGACGACCTGAAAAATACCAGCCAGACGAAATTTTGTATCGGCGTGGCCGGTTATCCTGAAAAACATTTTGAGGCCCCTAATATGGACAGCGACCTGCATTACCTGAAACAAAAAGTGGATATGGGAGCTGATTATATTGTTACACAAATGTTTTTTGACAACGAAAAATTTTATGCATTTGTAAAGGCATGCAGGGATATTGGTATCAATGTACCCATTATACCAGGCCTGAAGCCTATTTACACAAAAAAGCAGCTGACCGTTTTACCAAAAGTTTTTCATATCGATCTGCCTACCGCACTCAGCAAAGAGGTCACTAAATGCAATACAGATGAGGAAGTGGAGCAGGTTGGAACAGAATGGTTGCTGCAGCAATCCAGGGAATTAAAAGATTTCGGGGTTCCGGTGTTACATTATTATACATTGGGCAGACCCAAAATTATTGCCAATGTGGTAAAACAGATCGTATAAAAAGAAAGCCCTCCAGATAAACGGAGGGCTTTTATTTTCAAGGGGGTTTGTTAGTTGCCAAGCGGAATGCCTACAGAAAAACTAAGTGTACGGTACTTGTTTTTATCATTAACGGTATTATCACTTTGTGTTGAATTGATCTTGGCCAGGCCCAGGCCATAGTTTGCCTTTAATATCAGGTGCCTGAACTGAAAGCCGCCGCCAAAATTTAATCCATAATCAAAGCGCTTAAGCTTATCATAGGCCGCATCATCCTGCTGCGATGTAAAAGGATCGTCATTACTGAATTTGATCGAACTTGAGGAAGAAGAGCTTATGCCGAAATAATAATCATCACGGCTTGATTTACCACCAATACCCATTGCTATATAGGGACCGGCATGAAAAAAAACAGCAGAGCCTTTATCTAACGGAATTTTTACAACGGCATTTAAAGGCAACTGTAAATAAATAGGGTTGAACTTTGTTTTCGTGTAATTGCCATTGGCAAAATAAGTTTCGGCCTTAGAGCCATGCCCGGTTAGCAACAATCCCGATTCAAGGTCAAACATGGGATCCAGCTCCAGCCGGCCCAATACACCGGCGTTAAAACTCGGGAGTATATTGTTTTTTTCTGTTTGACCGTCATTGGTTTTTGTAATATTAGCAAGGTTCAATCCGCCCTGTACATATACCTGCGACTTTGTTTGAGATACCATTGCTCCTGTTAGCAGCAATACTAAAATTATTTTTTTCATGATTTACGTTTTTGTGAACAATCAGGTTAATGATTAAAAAAACTTAATCTTTTTGTCTGTTACTTCTTTTCAAAAACGCATATATTCAAAAAGCCTGCCAACAAATTTTGCGGGCAGGCTTTCCTGTGTCATTTAAGTATCATTTTATTTTAATAAAGACTGAAAAACAGCATCATTAATTTTAACAGGGTATTTATTTTTTAGTTCAGCAATCCACTTTTCCTCCAGTATATTTTGATAATCATTTATAACCAAACCTTTCGCTTCTTCAAAATTGCGCTGCAGGTTTGCAGCATATAATTTTACAACCTTAATGAAACTGGTGTTGCCATCAACAGGGTTTATCACCACCTGCGAAATAAAGCCATCTGCTGTTTTGGTATCAAGCGTTACAGGAAGTTGCGCAAGCTCAAACCTCCCGGAATCGGCCAGCACATTGTTGTTAGCCTGCTCCACAATCTTTTTCCATTCTTTACCACTTAAAACAGCAGCCCTGGCGCTGTCGGCAAAAGCCTTGCCGGAGCAGTTGAAGATGATCACATCAGCGCTTGCATTCCATAGATATTTGGATTTATTCTGATCATAATAGCTTTGCAGGGCCTTGATATCGGCAGATGCTTTACCCCAGATATTTCTTTCCATTATCTCAAACAAAACATTCCCGTCTTTAAATTCATCCATCTGGTACCTGAAATCGGCATTATAATCTTCCAGGTGTTTTCTATAATAATCCATTACTGTGCTGCTCACAAATTTATCGGCTAGAGCAGCATTGGATTCTCCATGATAAAGCTCGCTGTTTGCTTTATAACTTCGTACAAAATCAAGCCAGTCTTTTCCGGTTAGTTTGGTTTTTGCAAACGTATAGATCGTTTTGGCTGCGATGGGAAAAGCCGCAGCATTGTCTGTTTCTGTATTGGGTTTTGCTATCACACTGTCGGCATACCGGTAAAGGTCTGCATCAGAAACAGCCCCTGTCTTTTTTAAATTAACCTGCCTCATTATCTCTTTTACAAACAGTTCTTTAGCATAAGTGATACGGCTGTCCTGTTGAATCTTTTGTTTTAGTTCAAACTGGTAGGCTGCATCATTTTTATCTGTGGGTACCGGTGTTTGAGATAGTCGTTTTACAATATGGTAACCGTAAGCAGTTAAAAAGGGCTTGCTTATTTCTTTATCTTTGGTAAGCTTAAATACTTCATTTTCAAAAGAAGCCTCAAACTTCCCGGAGCCAAACTCGGCCAACTCACCATTATTACCATAGGTTACTTTGTCATCACTGAACCACCTGGCCATTTTGCCAAAATCCTCTCCCTTTTGCAGTAACTGGTAAATGGAATCAGCTCTTTTTTCATATTCCTTTTTAGCTTCGGCACCGGCATCCGGCGGAATGGAAAGCAGGATCTGGGCGATCTTCCATTTACCAACAGCCTTTCTTTCATCAACCAGCTTAAACATATGCCAGCCATTTTTTGCATGGTAAGGTTTGCTGGTTTCGTTCATTTTTAATCCGTACACAATGTTTTCGTATTCGTATGGGATGGCAAAAACTGTAACAAAACCCAGGTCAGATACTTTGGCTTTAACAGCCAGTGAAGCGTTCAGGTTTTCGTAATCTGTTCTACCGGCTGCAAGTCCGGCATAAAAGGTACCGGCCGATTTAAATGCACTCATAGTATCTGCGGCATTCGCATCAACCGGAATGAAGAAATGCAGTACATGCAGGTCTTTCTGACTTCGGTTAAACGCCTCGCCCAGCAGATCGTTCACAGCTTTTTCGTTGTTCAGATAACTGTCCTCTATCTGGCTTCTGAAACTTTGGGCATCATATTGCAGCTGGGGCAGGGTATCCAGTTTCATTTCCATTGCTGCCTTTACTTTCAGCTTGAATTTTATGTATAAGTCAAGATATTCACGCAGTGCTTTTTCTTTATCCTCAACCGGCGTTTTGTTTTTGTTGTAAGCACGTATAAACTCTGCCTTATCAACAGCCGTGTTTCCAAAGGTGAATAAGGTTTGTGCAAAAACTGCATTTGTGAAACCGGCAGCAATAAGCAGCAATAAAATTTTTTTCATCAGTCAGGTTATTTTAGTTCGAAGAGGCAGCTTTCCACTTCACTTCCAGCAAATCGTTCAGCTGCAAAAGGGTTAGTTTTTTACCTATGATCCGTTTGTCTTTATCCAGTAAATAAATAGTCGGGGTCATGATGATATCATAAAGCTGCCGGAAGCCGGGCCTTTGAGCTGCAAAATCCGCATCTTCCATTTCTTTTGTTTTATAGGCATGAGCCCAATCGCCAATATGATGTTCGTTAATAAATGTGAGCCACTCAGGTTTTACATTTTGCTTACCATCTGGCGTAAGTACGGCAAATATTTTTACGTTATGCTTTTTCCAGCTGGCCCTGTATATGGAATCAAGCCTGGGTACTTCTTCTTTGCAATGCCCGCAATTGGGATCCCAAAAAATGAGCAGGGTATAATCTGCTTTCAGGCTATATAAACTTATTGGCTTGTCAAGTGTATCAAGCATATCAAGGTCTGCGGCTTTTTCGCCAATGAGGTTGGCCATCAGCATATATGCCCTGCGGCTGATAGATTCCATCTGCTTCTCATTAAGCCAGGGACTGGCGCCCTTACTATGGTATTTTTCAAAAAGATGAACAAAAACCGCATCCTGCCCCATATACTTGGGGTTGATGAATTCATCAGTTAACCAGTTCAGTAAAAATTTGTACATCTCGGGAGCCGATCTTGACAACAATAATTTGTAATCAATATCCTTAATGATCGAATCAGGTTCCGGCGAGATCACTTCCCGGTAATAGCGCTCTATTTTCTTAACAAAGAAAGGTGTGCGTATGATGCGGTCATCCATGAAACTGATACCGTCCCAATAATGTTTTTTGTATTCATTGTAATTGTCCAGGGAGTCCTTACGGGTAACAGGTATTTTAGTTGGTACAACCGGCTCTTTCATAGCGCTTAACAATGCCGCCATCATGGAATTGGGCTGTCCTTTAATGATCCCTTCCCGGTAAACATTGAGCTCATCCAGTAAAGCGGTATATTTTTTTTCATGCAGGGCAGAATCGGCCTTTGTTACCGAAGCAGAGAAAGCATTGCGTTCCTGCTGAAGCAGCTTCCCTTTGGCAGCAGCAACCTTCTGGTACTGGTCGTACAGGATATTTTCTTTGGAACCTGTAACAATTGTTTTGTTAACCAGGTCGCTGGTGTCGGCCGTTACCGAAATAACCTGTTCGGGCCCTACTAAAAACTCGGCCCTTAGTTGTTTGCCGGGAAAGAAAATAGCATAAATACCCGGCTGAAGTTTTTCGTTGCCTTTAAAAACAGCAATGCTGTTGTTACCAATGACAGCAGAATCGGCGATATTAAAGTTGCTGCCCAGGTAGTAAGTAAGAAAGGCGATACCGGATTTATAGCCCGGTGCTTTAAACGTAACCTGGAAACCCTGGGCACTGGCTGCAGTGAAGCTTAAGCCGGCAAAAAGGAAAAGAAAATACTTTTTCATCATTATTATAAGGATAGCAAATGTATTTAAAATAGATGGTTAAACTTCATATGCTGCCGCTTCCGCACTTTAACAATTACAAATCGTTAACAAAACAATATTGAGGATTAATACGGTATTTTTGCTGCCGTGAGTAAAAAGAACAAGAAAATAATACTGGAAGACCTTTTGGTAACCGATTATGCCGCAGAAGGCAAGGCTCTGGCTAAAATTGATGGTAAAGTGGTCTTTATTTCGGGTGTTGTACCCGGTGATGTTGCAGATGTGATGCTGGTAAAAAATAAAAAAGACTGGGCCGAAGGCAGGGCTTTAAAGATAAAGCAGCTATCCGGGGTTCGGGTGGAGCCTTTTTGTAAACACTTTGGCATTTGCGGTGGCTGCAAATGGCAAATGCTGCCTTATCAAAAACAGTTGCAGTACAAACAACAGGAAGTGGAACAAAACCTGCGCCGCATAGGAAAGGTGGATATTCCTGAAATAATGCCGATCGTGGGCGGAGATGAAACAGAACACTACAGGAATAAACTTGAATTTACTTTCAGCAATAAAAGATATTTACTGCCCGAAGAAATTGCTTCTGAAGAAATTTTTCCATCCGTTTCAGCTGATCCTGAAAGTAACCCCCGGGGCGACAAGGGCGGTGCCCTGGGGTTTCATGTGCCACGCATCTTTGATAAAGTGATCGATATTGAGGAATGCTATTTAATGGCAGACATTAATAACAGGATCAGGAACACCATCCGGGCATTTGCAACAGAGAACCAATTTTCCTTTTACGATATCAGGCAGCATACAGGCTGGCTGCGCAATATCATCATACGGCTAACCACCACCGGGGAATTGATGGTGAATATTTGTTTGAATTACGAGGAAGAGAATGACCGGAAGAAGCTGCTGGATCATCTTTTACAACAGGTTCCTGAAATAACCACGCTGCTCTATACCATAAATCCCAAGTGGAACGACAGTATTTATGACCTGGTACCGCAGGTATATTCCGGCAAAGGTTATGCAACGGAAAGGCTGGGGCAGTTTGAATTCAAGATATCGCCCAAATCCTTTTTTCAAACCAATACAAAGCAGGCAGAAAAGCTATACACCATTACACGGGAATTTGCGGGACTTACGGGCAATGAAATTGTATATGACCTGTACTGCGGCACCGGAAGCATCGGTATTTTTGTGAGCAAAGAGGCCAAAAAGGTAATTGGCGTGGAAGTAATTGAAGAGGCAATTGCTGATGCAAAAGAAAATGCGGCATTGAATAATATCGGTCACGCTGCTTTTTTTGCCGGGGATGTTATAAAGATCTGCAATGATGATTTCTTTGCGCAGCATGGCAGACCCGATGTGGTCATTACCGATCCGCCACGTGCCGGCATGCATGAAAAACTGGTGAACAAATTGCTTGAAATAGCAGCGCCTAAAATTGTGTATGTTAGCTGCAATACAGCCACACAGGCCCGTGATCTGGGCCTGCTGAGCGAAAAATACAGCATAGAAAAAATTCAACCTGTTGATATGTTTCCGCACACACATCATATTGAATGCGTGGTATTGCTGAAACTGAAACAGGGATTAATCAATTAAATTTGTATCATGTCGTTTAACAGTTACGGAAACAGGTTTCAGAGAAACACACCAATTGTTTTTAATCTTATAATTATCAATGTGCTGGTATATGTGGCGCAGCGGGTAATTGGCGATAGCGTAACTGATAAGATTGCGCTTTATCCGGTCAACAGCGAGTTCTTTAAACCTTACCAGGTAGTTACACACATGTTTGCCCATTCGCCTACCATGTTGGTGCATATCATTTTTAACATGTTTGCCCTGTGGATGTTTGGAAGTATACTGGAAAGAAGCTGGGGGCCTAAAAGGTTTTTGATCTTTTACCTGGTATCGGGCCTGGCAGCAGCCGGCCTTCATTTACTGGTGCAGTATTTAAAAAACCCTGAAGCAGGGCATATAACACAGGCTATGTACGACCAGGCAGTTGCGTCTGAAGGTTATTTTCCAACCTATTATTTAGGAGGTGCTGTGGGCGCTTCAGGTGCCGTAATGGGGGTGATGGCAGCCTTCGCTTACCTGTTTCCCAATACACCTTTGTACATGATGTTCATTCCAATCCCGATAAAAGCAAAATTTGCCATTCCTATTATGGTGGCCATAGACCTGTTTGGAGGTTTTGCCGGTATACAGGGAGATTCTGTGGCACACTTTGCACACCTGGGCGGAGCCCTTGCGGGATTTTTGATGGTGCTTTACTGGAACAAAACCAATAAAAGAACTTTCTATTAATACTAACAATCTGAAGGATTAACTGTTTGTAAATTTGCCTTACAACAATAACTATGGGCGAGTCTGACCGGTATATCGAATATAAATTCAAAAAGCAACGCTTTACGCTGGGCAGTCCTGGCAATGCGCTTATGTGGCTTTTTGCTTTAAACGTTATCATGTTTTTAATTTTGCAGGTGATCAGGGTGGCCATTAATGTTAACGACCACTCGGATACTTTTTTTTATACTGAAGTTACCAGCTGGTTTCAGATACCGGCAGGTGCAAAAGCTTTCAGCACCAGGCCATGGACGCTTATCTCCTACATGTTTACCGATGTGTTTTTAATGCGGATTTTCAGTAACATGCTTTGGTTGTGGGCGTTTGGATCGGTATTTCAAAATTTAACCGGCAACAATAAACTAATACCGGTTTATTTATATGGGGGTTTTGCAGGTGCTTTGTTTTTTCTGGCAGCAGTTTCTTTTAGCACACCATCGCTTGCCATCAATGACCTGGCAGGTCTGCTTGGTGCCAATGCCTCTGTGCTGGCTATTGCTGTTGCGGCCACTGCCATAGCGCCCAACTACCGTTTGTTCAGCCACATTAGTGGAGGCATCCCCCTTTGGGTGCTTACTGTTATTTATATAGCTATCGACCTGGTGGCAATAGCAAGGGGCCCTTTAGCATGGCCCGTGGCACATGTTGGGGGTGCGGCTGCCGGGTTGCTGTTTGTGCTGTTGCTGAAAAACAATATAGATGGAAGCAGGTGGATGAATAGCCTTTACAATTGGTTCATCAATCTGTTTAATCCCAATAAAACAGAACCAAAAAATCCGGACCGGGAAGCGATATTCTACAATAAAGGGAACCGGGACCCCTATAAAAAAACAGCCAATGTAACCCAGCAGCGGGTTGATGAAATTTTGGATAAGATAAGCCAGAAGGGTTACAATTCACTTAGTAAAGACGAAAAGGAAATTTTAAAAAGAGCCAGCGAAGACTGAACGAACCTTTCAACCCGCCGATACATCATTCGTCATTTCTTTCACATTGTATTAATATAGTTAACAGTATCTTTAAGCATGGCCAGCTTTTTTCGCAGGATTACCCGGCATTTTTTTATTGTAGCTAATATTGCAGCAGCTGTATGTTTTTTGCTGGGTTGTTATGGCTACTTATTTCGTCCTTCCGCTTTTTGGCCGGCCGGCTTTTTAACGCTTACCGCATTTTATTTCTTCCTGGTATTGGTGGCATTTATTTTTTTCTGGCTTTTTGTAAAACCGTTACGGGCGCTAATTTCAGTTATTGCCATCCTGCTTGCATTTAAACCATTGAGCAATATAATGCCCTACAGGTTTTCGCAGCCATTCAATAAAGCCAAAGATGCCGGCGCCCTGCGTGTTATGACCTGGAATGTGGCGCAGTTCAATATTATGAGTGATAAACAACACCCGGAAGTTAAAAGCCAGATGCTGAACACGATCAATGAGTATGAACCGGATATTGCCTGTTTCCAGGAAATGGTTGCAGAAGACAGCACGGTAAAAAATCACGGGCATGTGGACGAGTTTTTGGAAAAACTGAATTTTAAAAACTACCTCTATTCTTATAATGTAAAAGAAGATTTTTGGGGCTATGCACATTTTGGCATCATCATCTTTTCCAAATACCCTGTCATAAATAAACAAACAGTGGGTTTTTATCCCAATGATTACAATTCTATTTTTCAGTACATGGATATTGTAAAAGGGGCCGATACCATCCGGGTTTTTAATGTCCATCTTCAGTCGTTACGGTTTAGTAAAGAAAACCTGAAATACATAGATAAACCCTCTGTGGAGGATGAGGATGCAGCCATTAAGGAATCGAAAAGTATAGTAAGCAAGTTTAAAAAAGGGTTTTTAAAAAGAGAGGTACAGGCAGACAGGATCAGGGCCGAAATAGATAAAAGCCCTTACCCGGTAATAGTAACCGGCGATTTCAATGACGTACCCAATAGTTATGCATACCATACCATTGGCGGCAATTTAAAAAATGCATTTGCGGAAAAGGGCAGCGGCCTTGGCCGCACATTCAGCGGTATATCGCCCGTTTTACGAATCGATAATATTTTTGTGGACAGCCGGATGGATGTATTGCAGTTTAACCTGGTAAAAAAGAAACTGAGCGACCATTTCCCCATCATGGCTGATGTAAAACCGGCGGAAAAGTAATATCTTAGCGGTTCAAATGATACAAGTCTTCACATACCAACTTTTCTGTTGCCCTTGCGGCATAGCTTAATATCTTTACAAAAAAATACCGTTTTTTATTGCCGAATTGTGCCGCTGTACAAGTGTGCGACGCCAATGAAGCTAAATTAATAACCCGGTGCCGGGTACAAAATAAAAGCTATGAGTTTAAAAATATATAATACCCTTTCGAGAGAAAAAGAAGTCTTTACCCCGCTTACACCCGACCATGTGGGTATGTACGTGTGTGGCCCCACTGTGTACAGTGATGTGCACCTGGGCAATTGCCGCACTTTTATTTCGTTTGATATTATTTGCCGCTACCTGCGCTACCTGGGTTATAAAGTACGCTATGTGCGTAATATTACCGATGCCGGGCATTTGGAAGGCGACCGGGATGAGGGGGATGACAAATTCAGCAAGCTGGCTCGCCTGCAAAAAGTGGAGCCTATGGAGATCGTGCAGAAATATACCCTGGGTTTTCACCAGGTAATGGACATGTTCAACTGCCTGCCGCCATCTATTGAACCAACTGCCACAGGCCATATTGCCGAACAGATAGAAATTGCCAAGCAAATACTGGCCAATGGTTATGCGTATGAAGTGAACGGCACCATTTATTTTGACGTTGAAAAATACAATAAGGAACAGCCTTACGGCATATTGACCAACCGCAAAATGGAAGACCTGCTGGAAGGAACCCGTGAACTGGGCGGGCAGGACGAAAAACGCGGCAGGCTTGATTTTGCTTTATGGATAAAGGCCAAGCCGGAACATTTGATGCAATGGCCAAGCCCCTGGGGTATGGGTTTCCCGGGCTGGCATATTGAATGCTCGGCCATGAGTGAAAAATACCTGGGAAAGAAATTTGATATACATGGCGGCGGGATGGACCTGGCTGCAACACACCATACCAACGAGATTGCACAAAGCCAGGCCTGCTATCATACAAGCCCGGCCAACTTTTGGATGCACACCAATATGCTGACCGTAAACGGAACCCGTATGAGCAAGTCGCTGGGTAATGGATTTTTGCCCGGTGAATTGTTTACCGGCAATCACCCGTTGCTGGAAAAAGCCTATGCGCCCATGACGGTGAGGTTCTTTATGCTGCAAACACATTACCGCAGCACACTTGATTTTAGCAATGAAGCACTGCAGGCATCGGAAAAGGGACTGAAAAGGCTTTGGGATGCTTATGAAGCATTGCAAAAGATTTCACCGGCAGGCGAACAGGCAACAGATGCCGAACTGGATGCTAAAGTAAACAAACTGGTGGCGGAGTTTGATGAATACATGAATGACGATTTCAACACGGCAAAGGTGCTGGGCAGTATGTTTGAGCTGGTGCCGGTGATCAACTCCATAAAAGACGGGCTGATAAAAGCGGATGCCATTGCTGCCGCCACCTTATCCCTGCTTCAGCAAAAATTCAGAGCCTACCTGGAGGATGTTTTTGGTTTGAAGAACAATGTTGCCGATAACGGGACTTTAAGCGGTGTAATGAACCTGCTGATTGAGATAAGAAAAGAAGCTAAGGCAAAACGTGATTTTGTAACCAGCGATAAAATAAGAAACCAGCTGGCGGCCATTGGTATAAATCTAAAAGATGAGAAAGGCGGGGAAATGAGCTGGGAGATCAGCTAACAAAGATTCTTATATGTCATCCTGAAAGCTGGCCGCCCGGGCCGGCTTTTTTCTTTCTGCCAAAAAAAATACCATTCACTCCCTTTTTTGTACGCTTTACTCCCTTTACCAGATCTGCCCGGGAGGTATTTTGTTGATACTGTATAACCAAAAAATGATCAACATGAAAAAAGCATTCAACAAAATTGTATTGGCCGGTTTGTTGGGAACCAGCATTTTTCTTTCTGCATGCAGCAAAGATGATGACCCTGTGGTAACCAACACCATCACCGATGTGGT
The DNA here is from genome assembly GCA_044226725.1 of Ferruginibacter sp. Classification (GTDB taxonomy): domain Bacteria; phylum Bacteroidota; class Bacteroidia; order Chitinophagales; family Chitinophagaceae; genus Ferruginibacter. The sequence goes on from JBGAGM010000007.1 coordinate 379,467, forward strand.
TAGTAATTCATCCGGCTTTAGTGTATTAAAAGAGGCTGTGGTAAAAGCAAACCTGGCAACAACTTTAAGTGGCCCAGGCCCCTTTACTGTTTTTGCGCCGGATAATACAGCGTTTGCAAATGCCGGCATAACATCAGCAACGGTTGCCTCACTAAGTTCAACCCAGTTGAGCGATCTGTTACTGTACCATACCATCGGGTCAAAAATACCTGCTTCTGCAGTGCCGGCCGGTCCTAATGCCAAAGTGGTAACTGCCGGCGGCGATTCTGTATTTGTTACCAAAAATGCATCTGGTGTATACGTAAATGGAATTAAAGTGGCTGTTGCGGATATTGCAGCCGACAATGGCGTAATACATCAGTTATCCAAAGCCCTCAATAAGCCTTCCGGAAATATTGTAGCCACTGCGCAGGCTGCAGGTTCGGGTCTGGATTCGCTGGTGAAAGCCATTGTACGGGCAAATAATGCACCCGGCGGGGATCCAACCCTGATTAACACCCTGAGCACTGCCACCATTACTGTTTTTGCTCCAAGTAATGCCGCATTTACGCAATTATTGACTGCCCTTGGTACTAATGATATCAATAACATTCCGGTTGGCACACTGCTGGCCGTATTAAGATATCATGTGGTTGCCGGGCGGGCCTTTTCATCTGACCTGGCAAATGGTAACCTGGCCATGCTTGCAGGAGGGAACACCACTATCAACCTGACCAATGGTTCCGGTGGCGGCCCCACCATCAAAGGAAACGGAAATGGCACCAATGCGTCTAATATCATTGGTACCAACCTGATGTGCCGCAATGGTGTGGTGCATGTGATAGACAGGGTTCTTTTACCATAGTTGAACAAACATATCTTTTTAAATCAACGGTGAACAATTTTCAATTTTCACCGTTGATATTTTATAACTAACCAGGCAAATGTTTACACACAAATACAGGTATCTGTTCATTGCTGCACTTGCATTGTACACATATATCAATACCGTTCTTTGTGAAGTATATAAGTACTTTAAGCTGGATATAGAATGGTATTATGCTCTCGGAACCATCATGGCTGTTACACTGTGTACCTGGGAGGGCAGCCGCCTGCTGGAGCCTTTATTTGAAAAAAAGTTAAAGACACACAAAAACAAAATTCAGCTGCTGGCATTGTTTTTTGGTACAGCAGGTTTTTTAACAACGATATTTACCAGCGCTATTGTGCTGCTGGTAAGTATGGTTTTGCACGAACATAGTTTTACAGAAGCGCTGATGCCCCTTAAGCTGAACCTCATTTATGCCTGGCTGGCAAACCTGCTTTTTCACCTGTTGAACGCAGTGCTGTTTTATTTCACCGAGTATAAAACCAAGCTGCTTGAAGCTGAGGAACTGAAGCGGATGACAGCGCAGGCAGAGCTGCAACTGGTAAAAAGCCAGATAAATCCTCATTTTCTATTCAACAACCTGAACGTTCTGTCGGCACTGGTTATGAAAAACAATAGCGAGGCCAACAGGTTCATAGAAGAGTTCTCAAAAGTATTCAGGTACATATTACACAATCACGATAAAGAACTGGTGGATGTTAAGACAGAGCTGGATTATATCAAACCTTATATATTCCTGCTGCAAAAAAGATTCACAGACGGGCTGCATATTGAAGTGGATATACCGGAAGAAAAAGAACGTTTCTATATCATTCCCGCATCCCTGCAAATGCTGATAGAAAATGCCATTAAGCATAATATTGTAAGCAAAAGCAGCCCTTTACATATCAATGTGCATGCAAACGGAAACAACACCCTTGTAGTATCCAATAATTTTCAACCGCGGCTCCCTGCCGAAAGCTCAACCAGGGTGGGGCTTGCAAATATCATGAAACGGTATTTGCTGGTAAGCGGTAAAAAAGTGGAGATATATAACGACAAGCACGAATTTGCTGTAACCATTCCGCTGCTTACTGTCAATTAAACAGAAGTAATGAACATTTTAATAATTGAAGACGAACAACTGGCACAGGAGCGCCTGCAAATGCTGATAAAAGCATACGACCCAGCTATCAATATTGTGGGCTGCCTCGAAAGTGTGGATGAAACAGTAACCTGGCTAAATACCCGGCCGCACCCCGACCTGATATTGCTGGATATACATTTATCCGACGGACAAAGTTTTGAAATATTCAAACGCACCCAAACACAAAAGCCCATCATTTTTATTACAGCCTACGAAAACTATGCAGTGGATGCATTCAGGCTGTTTAGTATCGATTATATTTTGAAGCCCGTAACATCCGAAGCGCTGGCTGCAGCTATTAACAAATACAAATCGCTGTCGCATATTTTTATGCCCGCCGATTACAGGCTGCTGATGGAACAGCTGAAAGATGCAACTTCAAACAGTTACAGAAACAGGTTCCTGGCAAAAGTGGGACAGCGTCTTTTTTTCATTGCAGCAAACGACGTGTCTTATTTTGCAGCCGATAATAAAATTGTTTTTTTGATTGACAGGGAGGGGAACCGTTTTGTTATTAATAATACGATCGAAAAACTTGAAACAGAACTGAACCCGAAAGATTTTTTCAGGCTGAACCGCAAGATCATTGTACACGCAGAGGCAATAGAACAGGTAAAACCTTATCATAACAACAGGCTGAAGCTGCAGTTGAAGGGTGCACCCGGTTCGGAAGAAATAATCATAAGCCGCGACAGGGTTGCTGAATTTAAACAGTGGGCAGATAATTGAAATCATTTCCGGATCATTATTTTTGCAGGCACATACCCAAATACTGCCATGCAACACCTGTCACATTTACATAAAGACAAAAAATTAAAAAGAATAATTGAACAGCAGGAGCCCTATGTATTGCAAAAGCGCAATCAAATACACTGGCACCTGTGCAACTCCATCATGAGCCAGCAGCTGAGCACCAAAGTGGCCGATGTATTTCAACAACGTTTTTTAGGTCTGTATAAAGGTAAAACGCCTTCCGCAAAACAAATTTCAGAAACTCCGTTTGAAACACTGCGGGGCATTGGCCTTAGCAATGCAAAAGCAAATTATGTACTGAATGTTGCCAACTTTTTTATTGAGGAAAAAATAACGGACGCAAGGCTGCACAAAATGAGTAACGAAGAGCTGATCAAATACCTTACACAAATAAAAGGCGTGGGGAAATGGACCGTGGAAATGATACTGATGTTTACCCTGGGAAGAGAAGATGTTTTTGCGCTGGATGACCTGGGCATTCAGCAGGCCATTTGCAAACTGTATAAAATTGATGCAACCGATAAAAAAGCAATGAAAGAAAAAATGTTGCAGGTATCAAAAAAATGGAGCCCTTATCGAACCTATGCCTGCCGCTACCTGTGGGGCTGGAAGGACAATACCCCGTCGCAGAAAGATCAATAGTCCTGCTCCAGCGGATGTATCATCAGTTCATCAATAACCACATGGGGCGGTTGTGAAATGATGAATTCTATTGCATTGGCCATATCCTGGTTTTTAAGCCAGTTAACATGAGCCGGGTCTCCTTCCTTTTCTGCATGAAAGAAGGAATCCACCAGGCCGCTGTACACCACACTCACTTTAATTTTAAACGGCCTTAACTCTTTGCGTATGGCAGCGCTGAAAGCATCCTGTGCATATTTACTGGCGCAGTATAAAGAACCACCACTAAAAACCCTTTTGGCAACATCGCTAGCCACATTAATAATATGACCGGCCTGTTTTATTTTCATATGCGGAATAGCAGCTTTGCAAAAAAGAAATGTTCCCTTTGTATTGGTTGCAAAAACATCATCCCATTGTTGCGCACTGATATTCTCTGCGGCATCAAAAATACCAAAGCCTGCATTGTTTATAAGCACATCGATGTGCCCGAACGTACCGATCATTTTTTGCACCGTGCTGTTTACAAAATCCTCATCGGCAACACTGCCTGTAAATATTTCGGCACTGGCTCTTTTGGCAATTACCAGCTCCCTTACAGCTTCAAGTTCTGCCTGATTGCGTGCAACCAGGCCCAGTTTTACATTGCCTTCAGCCAGTAATAAGGAAATGGCTTTACCAATTCCTTTAGAAGCGCCTGTTATTAAAACAACTTTCGATTCTGTATTTGCCATTGCTAAAAATTTATCATTGAAATTATGTCTTCCAAATACATTTTGTCTGTTTCATCAAACTGATCAGGATCTGTACTGTCCACATCAAGCACAGCAACCACTTCCCCCATTTTAATAACGGGTAAAACAATTTCGGACCTGGATAAACTGCTGCAGGCAATATGACCGGGAAATTTTTCCACGTCCGGCACGATCAGTGTTTCTTTTTTTTGCCAGGAAGCCCCGCAAACACCACGGCCTTTTTTAATACGGGTGCAGGCAACAGGTCCCTGGAAAGGGCCAAGAACAAGCTCTGATTCCCCGATATTCTTTGAATCCGGTTTAACTAAATAAAAACCCACCCAAAGCCAGCCAAACTGCTCTTTCAAAGCAGCGCAAACATTGCCCATGTTGGCAACCAGGTCTGGCTCACCTTCGAGCAGGCCCTTTATTTGGGGAATAAGTGACTGGTAAATTTCGGCTTTACTGCCGGTGATAATTGTTAGGTCTTCTGCCATGCCGCAAAGCTACGAAAGAAATAATCCAGTAATGGCATTAAGCGAACCACTAAGAATAAATCGCGGTGATAAAGGCCATTAGTATTTGTTCAAAATCATATCACTATAAGAAGCCGAACAAAAATCATCGGTAGTAATACCAAACAAGGCGGCATATTCATCACATTGGGCCTGCAGGCTTTCTTTACCTATGTTTCCGTCCCTGTCAATGGCTTCCACTTCCACAAAGGTTCCTAGGCCTTCAACGGTATCAAAATGAAATTTTACATTTTCAATGAAATATATTTTCCTTCTTTTGTCCACAACGGCTTTTACGCCCAGTGTCTTTATCAAAATATTTTTAAGGGTTTTATCGGGCTGGTGCTGGTACAGCAATACATGGCTGGATTTTGCGCCCGCAAAATCTTCCCGTTCATAGTGTATCAGTGCATTTTCAATATTGCCTTCCCGCAGTTTTAAACGCCCGGCCGAAACATTAAAGTAAGTATCCACCTGGTGGTCTTCACCAATAAAACGGGGATTATGCTGCAGCAGCAGGGCCTCAAGCAAATCAATTTTATTGCTGCGTGCTTTAAATTCGATATTCAGAATGGACATACGGTGATGATTAAAAATTACCGGGATTATAAAAGAACAAATTTACCAAGGCTCTTGCAAATTCAGTCTTTAGTTTAGATATTACAGTAAAAATCATTTTATGCTTACCAGGAGGAAATTCATTAAAAACACACTGATCGGAGGCGGTGGCCTTTTACTGGGCGCACAGGCATTTGGCAATATTGCAGTATCCAAAAAAACAAAAGTGATCATTATTGGCGCTGGTTTTGCAGGCCTTGCAGCAGCGTATAAATTAAAACAGCGCAAAATTGATTTTGTAATTCTGGAGGCCCGTAACCGAATTGGTGGCCGGGTTTTTAGTCACACCATAGATGAGGATGAAAAACTGGTTATAGAGTTGGGAGGCGAATGGGTGGGCAAATCGCACAAACGAATGCGCACTCTTTGTGAAGAGTTCAGGCTACCGCTGCAGGACAATCATTTTGATACCAGGCTGATACGCAATGGCACGTTCTACGATAAAGGCAAATGGGATTTTTCAGAAAAATGGAAAACAAAATTTGAGCAGCTGAAAGCTGATTATAAAAAACTAACAAATGAAGGTGCCCGAAAACTGGATAAGATAGACTGGTGGCGCTTCCTTGTGAATAACGGGTGCGATGGCGAGGACCTGGATTTAAGGGAACTGCTGGACAGTACTGATTTTGGAGAAAGCCTGAGGCATGTTAGTGCGTATGCAGCACTGGGCGAATATGCCGAAAGCAATGCCACCAATGAGATGGACCTGAAGATAGAAGGGGGAAACAGTCAGCTGGCCTATGCGTTACAAAATGCCATTGGTGCCGAAAATATACTGAAGCAGCATAAGGTGGAGAAGATAGAGCAAACCGATGCAAAGGTTAAAGTTACCTGCGATATGGGCCGTGAGTTTGAAGGCGACCAGGTTATCTGCACCATACCCACGTTCAGTGCAAAGCAAATAAACTGGATCCCCGCCCTGCCTGCCGAAACGAGGGCTGCCATGAATGAATTGCAATATGCCCGGATCAATAAAAATGCGCTGCTGTATTCCCAGCGGTTTTGGAAAGACGAAAGTTTTGATATGGTAACCGATATGCCCGGGCATTATTTTTATCATGCCACAAAAAATCAGCCATCCAAAAAAGGGGTATTAATATCTTATACCATTGGCGATAAAGCCCCGGTAATACAGGCGCAAACCGATGAATGGAAAGCAGAGATGATCAATATGAACCTGAAGCCGGCTTTTGGCAACACCAATAAAATGCTGGAAAAGCAACAAAATTATTATTGGGGCGATGATGCCTATTCCAAAGGGGCCTATGCCCTTTATGGTGTTGGGCAATGGTTTAATGTGTTGCCAGTACTGCAAAAATCATTTTTGCAAACCCATTTTGCAGGCGAGCATTTATCGGATGCCTGGCAGGGTTTTATGGAAGGCGCCATACAGACGGGAGAGGCAGCGGCAGCGAAAATTAAATGAACCGATTTCCCTGCTGCTCGTTAAAACAATAAGCAGAAGGCTTGCCAAGAGATTTCGCACGGTGAATATCTGATATTAGTTCATGAACATCTGATCCAGTTTCTGCGGCAATACCAAGCGGGTTTTTCCAGTCAAATTTTTTGCTGCCGGGATTTAATTTGTGATGATATTCAACGGCAAGCCGAACAAGGCGCATCCGGTTAAGCACCTGTGCTTCCGTGTATATTTCTTCTTCCACCGCCTGTTTAAAAGAAAGAAACTCAAAGTATATAACCCTGCGTATCGAATTATTAGTCATTATTCCAGAACTGTGTGCCAGCATCATATCGTGTATAAGGATGTCGCCGGCCCTGGCAGGTACTTCAATAAAAGGTTCATGTTTTAACGTACAAATATCCTTGCCGCTCAAATGGCTTTGCGGTACCACACGCAGGCACCCATCACCGGCATTGGCATCATCCAGGTAAATGCCCATGATGAAACAATTGCCGGTTCGCCGGTGCAACATATCCTGGTGCCAAAGCACTTCGGAGGTATCGCCCAGCATTTTGATAACAGCGAATTCCTGTATAAGAAAGAAGTCTTCCCCGCAAATGGTTTCTGCAGCTTCCAAAATAAACGGCGAACCAAGCAACTCCAGGCAGGCAAGGTTTTTACCTTTAAAAAGGTATTCCAGGTTGCTAATATACTGCTGCCCGTCAACTATATTAAAAGCTTTGTCAGTAGTATCACCATTACTCATTCTTTCATCGAATAAGATCCTGAGCTTTTGCAGCAAATGGTGCGGTACAGCATTGGGGAGAACTGTATACCCATCACAAAAAAAAGCACGGAGGTTTATTTTATCTGATACAGGTTGTGCCAGGGTCATTTTCAAATGTATTCAATAAAACAGGAAATAAAAAACCGCTCCGTTAATCCGGAGCGGTTTTTTATTAAGTTCAAAAAATACTATTTTACCAGCTTCAATTCATCGATCAGGTTTTTTGCACCTCCTAATTTATCGATACACCACAGCACATAACGCACATCCACGCAGATGGTGCGGTTAAGGTCTTTGTCAAATGCGATCTTGTGGCTTAAAGCTTCGTAGTTGCCATCAAAGGCAAGACCGATCAGGTTTCCATTACCATCAATAACAGGAGAACCTGAGTTACCGCCGGTAATATCGTTGGTGGTGATGAAGGAAACCACCAGGTCGTTTCTGCCTTTATCAATGTATTGACCAAAATCTTTTTTCCTGAACAATTCAACCTGTTTTGCAGGCAGGTCAAATTCATAATCTCCCGGAACATATTTTTCCAAAATGCCTTTACCGGTACATACATAATCATAATGTACGGCATCGCGGGGGTTATAGCTTTTTACATTACCGTAGCTCACCCGCATGCTGAAGTTTGCATCAGGATACATTTTGCTTACAGCTGCCGGGTTCATTTCCATAACACCCTTCAGGTAGGCCCTGCCAAGCTCATCATTCTTATTAATAAAATCTGTACGCAGGGATGAATATTTAGAGGTATAGTTCTTTAAGAAAGCGGCTGCATAGGCAAATGCAGGGTCTTCCTGCAGGGCTGTGGCGGTGGGGGCATCGGTAAATGCCTTCCATTTTGCATCATCCAGCAACATGGTTTTTGCAAACACATCATGCGCCCATGCTTTAAAAGTGGCTTCATCGTTCAGGCTGCCGTAAGCGGCTTTAACACCTTCGTAAAAACCAATCGGATGCTGGCTCTTATCCACGTCGTTATAAAACATCATGGCAGTAACGGCCAGTATCTTTTCATCGCTTGGCAGGTCTTCGCTTTCTTTAAATGCACTCCGGGCTGCAGTGGCAGCGTCAACAGCTTTCCTAAGATCAGCAGCAGGGGTACTGGTTTTGATCAGTTTGTCTTCCAGAGAGATCAGCCTTGAAGCATTGGCAGCCAGTGGCGAACCCAGGATGCCTTCATTCAGATACTGGCGCATCTTGCTGTAAGGCGTCCATGCGGCATAGTTCTTTGCATAATCTGCCATTACATTTTCATATTCAGGCTTCCCTTTTGCCCATGCATTGAATTTGTTCTCAAACTCCTGCTTTTGCTCATATACTTTGTATTTGATCAGCTGCTTGGTTTCGCCATCAAAGAATTTCCAGTAATTGGCAACACCGGCATAGTTATCTGCCAGCTTTAATTTTACTGCAGGGTCTTTGATCATTTGCTCGTGCATCAGCTTTAAACGAACATCACGCAGTCCAACCAATGATGGGTTTTCAATTTCATTTTTTAATTTGATGCCATAGCTTGTTTCGTAGCGGGTGGTTCCGCCGGGATAACCATAGATCATTGAATAATCGCCATCCTTGATGCCCTTGATGCTAACCGGTAAAAAATATTTTGGTTTCAGGGGCACATTGTCCTTTGCATAAGGAACAGGCTTTCCATCCTTGCTGGTATACACACGAAACACAGAGAAATCCCCGGTGTGGCGAGGCCATTCCCAGTTATCAGTATCGCCGCCAAATTTACCAACGCTTTCCGGTGGCGCACCCACTAAACGGATATCACGATAGGTTTTATAAACATACATGATGTGCTGGTTGCCTTTGAACATAGGATAAATTCTTCCGGCCAGTTCATTTTCCTTATCAGCCACTTTATCAGTAATAGATTTATATACATCGGCAATTTTTTTAACCCTGTCGGCCCAGCTCAAACCTTTCAGCTGGTCTTCCACCTGCTGCGTAACATCTTCAATGCGTTCCAGAAACTGCACAGTAAGGGAGCTTTTAATCTCCTGGTCCTTGTTGTAGGCATAAAAACCATCACGCAAATAATTATGCTCCACCGTGCTGGCGCCGGAGATGGCGCTGTAACCGCAGTGGTGATTGGTAAATATCAATCCCTGGCTGCTTACAATTTCCCCGGTACAGCCGCCGCCAAAAATAATGATGGCATCTTTTAACGATGATTTGTTGATAGAATAGAGCTGCTCCTTGGTAAGCTTCAATCCCTTTTTTACCATATCGGCATACACCTGCTGGCCCAGCAGCATCGGAAGCCACATGCCCTCATCGGCCTGTGCCTTGAACAGGCTGAGCGAAAGCACAACCATAATAATTATCTTTTTCATATAGATTTTTTTAGGCGACAAATCTACTGATTAATTACCTACTTCCTTAGCATTCTGTTGTCAAAACAGCGAGGCATTCTTTTTTGATTATCTTTATCTTTGTTGTTTAACCTTTATAACTGCAGATGCCTTTATTTGATATCAAGCTTCCAAAATCTATTGCCCGGGCGCTCAATTTACCCATCAGCAATCCCCGAAGCCAGCAAATTAAAGTGCTTAAGAAGCTGTTGAAAAAAGCCAGGTTCACTGAATTTGGCCAGCGATACCGCTTTGATGAGGTATTGATGAGCAATCATCCCGGCAAAAAATTCCAGGAAAATGTTCCCACATTCGATTATAACAAGATCTACGATGCCTGGTGGTATAAATCAAAAGAGGGTATTCCGGATGTATGCTGGCCGGGTGTGGTGAAATATTTTGCGCTCAGCAGCGGTACCAGCGATGCCACCAGCAAGTTCATACCTATAACAAAAGACTTAATACGAAGCAATACGGTTACCAGTTTTAACCAGTTGCTTAGTTTGACCAAATATGAACATGTGCCCAAAAGCGCTGCAGGTAAAGGCTGGCTCATATTGGGCGGCAGCACCCAACTGCAAAAGGGCCCCACTTATTTTGCAGGCGACCTGAGCGGTATTCAGCAAAGAAATATTCCTTTTTGGTTCCAGAGCCTGGGCCTTTTTAAACCAGGCAGAAAAATTGCCAAAGTAAAAGACTGGGCCACCAAACTGGAAGAAGTGGTGAACAATGCACCCAACTGGGATATTGGATTTATTGTGGGTGTTCCTGCCTGGCTGCAGCTTTGCATGGAAAAGATCATTGAAAAATATAAGCTGAACAATATTCATGAGATGTGGCCCAACCTGGCTTTTTATGTACATGGCGGCGTGGCACTGGAACCATACAAAAAAGGCTTTGATAAACTGCTGGGCAAACCCATTACTTACATTGAAACCTACCTGGCCAGCGAAGGCTTTTTGGCCTATCAAAACCGGCAGGATGCTGCGGGCATGCACCTGGCGCTTAACAACAACATGTTCTTCGAGTTTGTGCCCTTCGACCAGCATAATTTTGATGCAGAAGGAAATATGGTTGACGAGCCCGAAGCATTCATGATACATGAGATAGAAGAGAACAGGGATTACGCCATCCTCATAAGCACTAATGCCGGGGCCTGGCGTTACGCCATTGGCGATACTGTAAGACTGGTGGATAAGGCAAGAAGCGAGATCGTCATCACCGGCCGTACCAAACACTTTTTAAGCCTGGTGGGCGAGCACCTGAGTGTTGACAATATGAACAAGGCTATTGAAATGGTTAGTGACGACCTGAATATTTCCATTCCCGAATTTACTGTGGCCGGTGTACCGCATGGCAACTTTTTTGCCCATCAGTGGTATGTTGCAACTGATGATAAAGCAGATGCGGAAGATTTAAAAAAACGCATTGACCAGAAACTAAAGGAACTGAACGATGATTATGAAGTGGAACGCCGGCATGCTTTGAAAGACATTATGGTGGAAGTTTTGCCCGAAAGCACTTTCATGGCTTTTATGAAAGCCAAAGGTAAAGAAGGCGGGCAGCACAAATTCCCCCGTGTGCTTAAGGGCAGGATGCTGGAAGACTGGCAGAATTTTTTAAGGAGAGAAAAGATATCTTAATGATCTGACGCCCTCGTCAGACCAGTTTAATACCTGATCACCGGGCACGCTATACCCTTATCCCTGTTTCCAAACTTATAAATTAACCCAACAGATGTACTATGGTAATGGTCCTGCAGTTTTGGATTGGCTGATTGGCTGAAACCATCCAGATAGTCAGAAAAAATAAACCGGTAAGCGGTTTCGATATTCACAGAAAACCGGTTTGATATGGGATACTCGGCTCCCACGCCAACAGGTACCGAAAATAAAGCCCTGGGTGTGCCATGTGCATTATCTGCAACCAGGCCGGACCATACATCCGAACCTTCGCCAAAAACAGACAGGTCCATACGGCTGTAATCTTTTCGTACCCGTATCAATGAAAGACCGGCGCCGGTAAACAGGTAAGGCTGAATGCCCCTGTCCTCATAATTCATGCCCCGTATATTCCAAACCAGCTGGCCGGAAAATTCTTTAAGCGAACTGGTAAAATAAAAATTACGTTGCTTTCTGTATTCAGGCACACTGTACCGGCTGTCGTCGCCCTTTAAACTGGCAATACTAATATGCAGCCTGGCAGCCAGAAAATGGTTAATGGGCTTTTTGGCAAACAGGGAAAATCCCGGTTTAATGGTGTGTAAGGAACCCAGCGCCTGCGGAGTAAGATCGCCCTGGTAAATATAAACGCCCCCATTGAGGCCAACACTCATGTCCTTATAAAACTGGGCATTGCTTTTTACAGATGAAAAAAAAACAATGAATACAATGGCTGATGTCTTCGCTTTCAAACGATTTAGTTTTATGGTTAAAGTAAGAAAGCAGTGTAGTGGTAAGTTAAACGGGTAGCCTTGTATTCATGTAAAGGGTTTGCTTATTTCAACGGCAAAAAATAAACCGGATTGCAATTCCGGTTGTTAAATGAATCTTAATACTGCAGGTTCCCGGCATCCCCCGCACATCAACCCAAATTACGCTTATTAGAAATCCTTTCTTAAATTTATCGCATGATTGATGCTTTATTAAAGGGGCTGCTTATTAGTGTGTTTCTGATATTCTCTGTGGGGCCGGTTATATTTACAACTATTAAGCAAACCATTAACCATGGCCGCAGGGGAGGTTTTAGTTTTGTTGCAGGCGTATGGGTAAGCGATATCATCTGGATCATACTCAGCAACGGGTTCAGTGAAGTAATTAAAACCCTGCTTGCTTTTGAAGTGCCTATAGGCATTGCCGGCTGCTGCTTTTTGATGGGGATGGGTGTATACTTTGTCTTTTTTAAAAAAGTGGAGCCCAAAAAATTACGGGAACCCGATAAGATCGCCGGTGATGAATATACCCCAACCGGTAAGAAAACGAACTATTTTGCCATCATGAGTTCGGGATTTATCATCAATACAATAAATCCGGGGGTAATCTCCTTTTGGGTTTTTTGGTCGGCCTCCCTGGCATTGGTTTATTCCTTTTATGACCGCATTATTATTTTTACCACCTGCCTTGCCATCAATATGCTGGCTGATGTTGGCAAAGTGATGGGCGCCGGCTATATCCGCAAAAAATTAAATGACAGGGTTATACTTATTATCAACAGGGTATCGGGTATGCTGTATATTATTTTTAGTTTGGTGCTGCTGGCCGGCATTATTTACAGATTGGTAAAAAATTAACAGTAAATATTAGCGCCCGGTTTATTTCGGTTTTTATTTTGTTCTATGAAGCTGTTACTGCCTGTTTTTCTTTTTATCTGCTCCACAGCCTTATCACAATCGGCCGATTTTATCCAGCTTAGAAAAAATAATAAAACCATTACAGCATTTTACAGCGGCATGGATATTTCTTTTACATCTGAAACCGGCTCGTTCATAAATGCCCATATCAACGGCATCAGTAATGATACATTGTACCTGCAGGAGTTCATTGTGCGCTACCTGCCAACCAATATTGGCACTTATATTATTGACACCGCAGGCAGTTACCGGTATAAATATCATTACAACCAGATTACGGCAATAGGCCGTAAGGAAAAAGCAAACTTTAATGTAAAGGGTAGCGGCGCCGCTTTACTTGGCGGTGGTGCAGTACTTACGCTTGCCAGCGGCATTGTGTATCTGGCCGACAGGGAAAAATTCAGCGCCCCGTTATTGGTTGCCTCCGCAGGATTGGGAACACTTGGCTACTTTATGGCAAAAGATAAAAAACATGGCAATGCTTATATTATCGGCAAAAAGTATAAACTGGTTTATATGAATATGAGCAATAAACAGGGTTAATCTTTATATTGCAATCAATCACTCAGTTAACCAGCCCTTCAGCATGAAAAGAATATGGATAATACTTAAAAAGATATTTTTCTGGGTTTTTATTTTGCATATTATCTGGTTCCTGGTATTTATTGTACAAAAATTTCCGGTTGCTGATTTTCCGGTACAAAACCTGAAAACAAAAATGCTGGTTGTTGCAGCTGTGGTTTTGCTGGTGGGCCTGCTTTATTATTTCTGGTTAAGGCATATTGAATTTGTAAAGAAAGCAGCTGTTATTTTAAGGGAGGTTTTTTTCATAGCCTACATCTCTTCCACCCTGTATTTGCTGCTCGGCATTGTTTTTAACCCACTGATAACGCTGACGCAGGCTGTCAGTATCCTGCAGGGCCATGGCCTTAGCAGGAATTATGTAAGTTATGACGAGATAAGCAGTAATATGAAACTGGCAGTTATTGCCAGTGAAGACCAGCAATTTCCCGACCATGATGGCTTTGATATAAAAGCAATAAAACTGGCCATGAAATACAACAAGCGACATCCCAATAAAGTGAGGGGCGCCAGCACCATCAGCCAGCAGGTGGCTAAAAATGTTTTCCTGTGGCAGGGAGGTGGTTTTTTAAGAAAAGGAATAGAAGTGTTTTTTACTTTTTCCATCGAAGGCGTATGGACAAAGAGAACCATACTTGAAAGGTACCTGAATGTATCAGAAATGGGTCCGGGAATTTTTGGAGTACAGGCCGCAGCCCGTGCATATTTTAATAAAGACGCTAAAGATCTGACCGCTTCGGAAGCTGCACAAATAGCCGCCTGTTTACCCAATCCCAAACGCTTTACCGTAAAACCTTTAAGCAGTTATGTGGCCGGCCGTTATGGAAATATTATGCGGCAGATGAGTAACCTGGCTGGCGACCCGGATATACAGGAAATTATTAAATGATCTTATCAACTGCAGCAATTGCCTTTTGCAAACGTTCCTCATAATTGCCACTTATTTCCACCCAGGGCACATGCTGATTAATAAGAAGGTCTTTATAATAGCAATATAATTTTTGCCTCCGTGCCAGGTCCGGGTATTCCCTGAGATCATCCTTTACCCATGGCAAATCAATATCACATAGCAGGTACAGGTCGTATTTTCTTTTGGCTATTTGGTTCAGTATCCAGTGATGACACTTTCCAAAAACAAATTCACACCAAACTTTCATTACATACATGTCGGTATCGATAAAAAGAAGTTGTTTGTTGTTTGTTATTTGTTGTTCGGATGAGATTGTTTCTGTAAAAGAAGCATGATCAATAGCAGATTCTTCACCGGCAATTTGCCCCCTGGCTATATCTAATAAATTGTCATAAGTATATGAGATGCCATTTTTTAAAAGATATTCCCTGGCATATTCCTCCGCATACGGGCTGTTATAATGCGCTGCCAGCTGTTTGCACAAAGTGCTTTTTCCGGTTGATTCCGGCCCTATCACTACAATTTTCCTGGTCATTTCTTTTTACTGTTCCACATGGGTTTTGCTTTCAATACTTTTTTGTGAATGGGACAGCTTTCATCATGTGCGCCGGTTATGTAGCCTGTGCTCATGATAAATTCGTTTACAATTTCACCACCGGTAAACCTGAATGTTTTCTTAAACAGTTTTGTCCACTCCTCCCGGTTTTTGGGATGATGGTGTGCCAGCCAGTTCTTAAAAGAGCCAAACTCTTTTTGTAAACCCAGAATGGTTTTGGCATTTTCAATGGCAGCATTAATTTTTAGCCGGTTGCGTATTATACCGGCGTCGTTCATTAAACGTTCAAAATCCTTTTCCTTATAAGCAGCTACTTTTTTTATGTCAAAATTGTGGTAGGCTTTACGGAAGCTTTCCTGCTTGTTAAGGATGGTTGTCCAGCTGAGGCCGGCCTGGTTTATTTCCAGTATAAGCCTGCAGAATAATTCATTGTCATCTTCAATAGGAAACCCGTATTGTGTGTCGTGATAGATCTTATGAACCTCTTGCTCGCCCGGCTTTAGCGAACTGATAAACTTACAATAACTCATGATTTGTTTCTTTTACTTTTTTCATCCATTCAAACAGGCCAAATACAGCCATAATGAGCAAAACTACATAATACACACTTGTAAAAACGAGGTGTTTTACAAAGTACAGCGGTATGGATGCAATATTGGTTGCAATCCACCAGTACCAGCTTTCCACTTTCTTCTTGGTCATCAGCCACATACCGGTAAAAGCAGTGGCGGATGCAAATGCATCAGCCCAGGGTATTACCCCCTCAAAAAAGGCGGTCTTAAAATAAGTAAGCGCTGAAAAGATGCTGATGTAAAAGAACAGGAAGAAGGCGATTTGCTGTAACCAGTCTTTCTTACTCGAGTAAGTGATGTGCAGTACAATTTCTTTTTGCTGGTTTTTACGGGTCCACATATACCAGCCCGAAATACTCATAATGGTATAATATAAATTCACTGTGGCTTCGCCCAGCAGGTGATATTTGGCACTTATGTATGTGTAGATAATTGTATTGATCAAACCAACAGGATATACAAGTATATTTTCGGCACGTGAATACCAAACGCTGGCAATGCCGGCAAACACGGCCACATACTCATACCAGCTTGTATGTTGTATGTCTGAAATGAATTGCTGATAAATTTCTGCCAGGCTCAACGGATCGGCGGTTTAACTGTTTCTATAAAATCTGAAAGGCCGAAGATAACGGATTCCTCTATTGGTTTTGAACCGGGAGCCAATTTGTTTCCATTGGCCCCTCCCGTCAGGTTTCCAAACTATTAAATGCAGGTGCGGAAAATAGGTGTAGCCGGTTTTGCCACTAAGGCCTATCACCTGCCCCTGTTTTACGCTATCTCCCACTTTTACAAACAGGCCCTGGTATCGCAGGTGCCAGTAACCGGCCCTGGAGCTATCGCTGTGCTGAATCACAATAAAATTTCCATCAGGCCTGTATTTCGAATTTCCACCACCTCTTTTCCCATTGCCTTTAGTACGCACAACCACGCCATCCCTTACTGCACAAATGCTTGTGCCCTTCCTCATTTTAAAATCAAGTGCTGCCCTGTTTTTGTGTGTATAATGGCTGAAATAGCCCTGCACCAGCAGGTGTGCCTCATTTTCCCGGTAAGGGAGCTGATATACAAAACTGCTGTCGTCGTGAAGCTTTCCTTTTTGCAGCAGCTTCAGTTCTTTTCGTTGCGGGTTGTTGCTTACTGAACATGCTGCAAAACAAATGATGCAGGCAGGAAGGAAGAAAAATCTGGTTAGCCTTGTTGTCATATACCTGCAAAATTATGTAGCAAAAAATGACAGGTAATGCAAATATTACATTACTGTGTTGGAGCTTTCTTTTTCTTCTCGCCCTTTTTAATAGTGAAAAAAATCCCTGCATTGGCGTAAAAAAGATTATTTGCCGTTTCTGAGAGATCCGGCCGGCCGGCAACCGTTCTTATATTCTGAGGTATCACAAAACCCGGGGTAAAGCTCAAAGCCAGGCTCTTATAAACATACACTACCGGAACGCTGGCCTCATAACTTAGCAGCCTGAACATTTTGCCGGACTGGGTAATCTGGAAGGGGGGCAAAGGCAAGCCGCTGGCAGATTTGGTGGTGTAATAAGTGTTGGTACCGGCATTAGCAGTAAATGCAGGAATAATTACCCAGGTACTGTTATTCTTTACAAACCGGAACCGGTGACTTAAGCCCAGTGAGGTATAAAAGTCGTTACTGCCATTGGTGAAAATGGTATTGCCGGCACTGTTGATACTGATGTATTTATTCAGGTAGGATAAAGTAAAACCAACCTGGCCTTTTTGAGCCGATTGTACAAGGCTTTGGTTTTGGTAAAAGAACAGGTCGCCTGAAATTGTTCCGGCAAATCCTTTTTGTTTTCCAAACCGGTAACCTGCACCGGCAATGGTGGCTGCATAACTAAATGGCTGTATTTTATTATCAGTAAAAATTACAGTAGAAGTTAAGTATATACCATTGCTGAACTGTAGTAGCAGGTTTGGAGCCACAGCGGTGCTTTTTAAACTATCGGTGCGACCATAAAAATGAAGCCTTGGCAGATAAACAGCACCAATAGTAAGGGTTGTTTTTTTCTTTGGCGCTTTTGTTGCCCCGTTGTTTAACAAACTGTCTTGCGGGGGTGTAACCTGCGACCTGGAAGAGAAAGAGTATAAAATAAAAAAGGTTATGAGTGTGGTATAATATTTTGCTGATCTCATAAAGGTAAAAGTTTAAAAAAAGCGGGCCTGTAAATCGTGTGACTTACAGGCTCACTATAAGAATAAGTTAATTACCCGATCCTGATCTTACCTTACCACCGACAGCTGTTTTTACTTCAGCATCAGCTTTGATACCTCCATCAGCGCTGGTAGCTGTAGCCGCAGTATTCTTTACAACGGTTTTTGTTGTTGATGAAGTGGTGCCGGCTGCTTTTGTGGCTTCGGCAGTTGCCGATGCTTTGGCAGATTTTGCCGTGTTAACAGTTGTGTTTGTTGCAGCTGTTGCATTTGTTCTTAGTGTGTTGGTTGCATTTTGATTAACGTTTGCATTGGCATCAATGCCGGTTGTAACAGTTGTGCTGCCTGCAGTTTTAATTCCGTTGTTATTAACGGTTGTGCTTCCTGTATTCTGAACAGAGCTGTTAAGCCCTGCATCTGCGCCTGCATCAGCTTTGATATCCTTTACACCAGTTGTAGCTTGTGTGGCAACAGTTGTTGTGCCATTAACTGCACTGGAAGAAGCGGACCGGGCTGTTGTAGCAGCAGACCGGGCAGTACCAATGGTAGCCTGGGTTGCCTGCGAGGCAGTGGTAGCCGTATTAGCAGCGGCCTGTGTGGCAACTGATGCATTAGCAGCCACATTAACAGCGGCCTGTGCCGATTGGGATGCTGTGGCAGCGGTATTGGTTGCCTGGGCTGCCGCATTTGCACTGGCCGCAGTACTAACAATAGCCTGGGTGGTATTAACCACATTTAGTTGAGCTGATACAGATTGTACAGCTACAATGGCAGCAATGGTTGCTGTTATTTTTAAAAAGTTTGGTTTCATAAATAACGGTTTTTGATTTTGATGAATGATTATTTGATTTATAAATCATGTTTTCAAAAACTATGCCATCAGAGAAAAATATTATTTGAGGCTCTGAAACCCTTTACCGTATTGACTTTTGCGTGTACGAAAACAAAACCGTTGCGGATTTCCTAAAGGAGAAAAAAAATTTTTATGACAGAAAACTGACAGAGCAGGATCAGCCGGGAGGGTAAAAAATAAAAAAGGCACTTCGTTGGAAGTGCCTTTCTATATAAAGCCGGAATATTTATTCAGCCTCTGCCACCACTTCTTTTACTTCCGGTATCATGCGTTTCATCATGCCTTCAATACCGGCCTTCAGGGTGATCATGCTGCTGGGGCAGCCGCTGCAGCTTCCCTGCATCATCAGGTTTACTTTACCATCTTCGTAGCTTTTGAACTGTATGGCACCGCCATCCATTTCAACAGCAGGCTTAACATAGTTTTCCAGCAGCTCTTTAATACGCTTTACCACATCGTCATCATCGGCGCTTACAGTATTGCTGCTTTCGGCTTTCATAGCTGCCACTTCCTCATCATTCACCACTACTTTTCCTTCTTCCAGGTATTCTTTTAAAAATTGTTTGATGGAAGGGATCACATCCTGCCAGTCTTCGGTATCATTTGTTTTAGTAAGGGTAATGAAGTTGCTTGCAATAAAGACCGCTTTGATAAACGGGAAAGTGAAGAGCTCCTGAGCCAGCGGCGATGGCTTTGCACTTGCCTCATCTGCAAAGTCGATGCTTTTGCCCGGGTATAAAAGTTTGTTGGCCACAAACTTCATGGTTTCCGGGTTGGGAGTCATTTCGGTATATATGCTGATTACGGGATTGCCTGTTTTGATCATAAAAACTCTGTTTAAAATTTCAATACAAAATTAACAAGAAATGCGCTGTTTTAGTTTGAAAAGCCTGTTAAAAGCCAGATTTTTCGGATTTCGAAAAATCAGGTGCCCGCAGACTTCGCTGAATGTGCTGATTATTTTTTCTGCGGTATCTTCGTAATCTGCGGGCATCTTTTCCTATTCAACGATCCGCAGCTTGGCATAATTCAGCATGATCTTCTTCTCCCCATTCAATTCAAAATTCACAGTAGCAATGGGATTGTGTGCTGCCCCTTCCATTTTTGTCACTTCGCCAAAACCAAATTTCATATGCTCCACTTTGTTGCCCACTTGTAGGTTGCTGGTATCGCTGGCTTCAAAATTTGCCGATGGCGTGTGCTCCACTGTTTTATTGGTGGCAGGCTTGGTGTGGAAGCTTTCAGCTGGCTTTTTAGCCGGTGGGGCCCCATATTGTTTTTCGGCACGGCGGGCTGTATCCCAGCCACCACTGCTTCCAAAGTTCCGCTGCATCCGTTGCATGGCATTACCCTGGTTCCAGCCGCTGTTGCTGGTATTTCCACCAGCATAACTTTTATCGATATACTCATCCGGGATTTCTTCTAAAAATCGGCTGGGCTCATTTTGCTGCAGTTGCCCAAAACGATAACGTGCATTGGCATAGCTTAGCCAAAGCCTGCTTTTTGCCCGGGTGATGGCCACATAAAACAAGCGGCGTTCTTCTTCCAGGTCTTCTCGTGTGTTAATGCTCATGGCATTGGGGAAAAGGCTTTCTTCCAGGCCTCCCACAAACACCACCGGAAATTCCAGCCCTTTGGCGGCATGAATGGTCATTAATTTTACCACATCATCATTCCCATTTTCATCATCGGCATCAGTTAATAAAACAATTTGCTGTAAATAAGCGCCCAGGCTTTTATCTCCCACTTCACCATCTTCTTCGTTCATGGGCGTTTCGGTAAACTCTTTGATAGAGTTCAGCAATTCCTGCACGTTCTCGTACCTGGCAAGGCCCTCGGTTGTTTTATCGTTAAAAAGTTCTTTTACAATATTGGTGCTTTTGCCTACAATCACAGCCAGGTCGTAAGCATTCTTTTTTGTAAGCTCGCTCTGGAACATTTTTACCATCGTTACAAAATTGTCTATGGCTTCCAGGGTTCCGCTTTTATAACCATACATGGCTGCATTGCATAAAATATCCCACATACTCAGGTTGGCATCATTGGCAAACAACACGGCTTTATCAACGGTTGTTTTACCAATACCCCTGGCGGGAAAATTAATGATGCGTTTCAGCGCTTCCTCATCACGGGGATTTACCACCAGGCGCAGGTAGGCGATGAAATCCTTTACTTCCTTGCGCTGGTAAAAGCTCATGCCGCCATATATACGATAGGCAATACCCATGCGGCGCAGGGCTTCCTCAAAGCTGCGGCTTTGTGCATTGGTGCGGTACAGGATGGCAAAATCTTTATTGAAATAATGATTGCGCAGTTTTTGTTCCTGTATGTTATCTGCCACCATTTTACCTTCATCATTATCCGTCATGGTGCGTACCAGCGAAATCTTTTCGCCTTGTGCATTGTCGGTAAATAGTTTCTTTTCAATCTGCCCCTTATTGTTACCAATCACTTCATTTGCAATGTGCAGGATGTTTTTTGTGCTTCGGTAATTCTGCTCCAGTTTTATCACTTTCACTTCGTCATAATCCTTTTCAAACTGCAGTATATTTTCGATGGTAGCACCGCGGAAGCTGTAAATACTTTGAGCATCATCGCCCACCACGCATACGTTCTCGTGCATGGCGCCCAGCAGTTTGATGATCTCGTATTGAGCCGTGTTGGTATCCTGGTACTCATCGATCATAATGTATTTGAACTTGCGCTGGTACTTGCTTAATGCATCCGGAAAATTTTTCAGCAGCACGTACATTTTAAAAAGCAGGTCGTCAAAATCCATTGCTCCGTTTTTGAAACAGCGCTTTACGTATGCATCATATATCTGGCCGATAGCCGGCCTGTTTGCACGGGCATCTTCCTGCTGCAAAGCCCAGTCGTTCATATACTCGGCAGGTCCTATCAGGGAATTTTTTGCTGCTGAAATACGGTTGTATACTACGTTTGGTTTGTAGTGTTTATCGTCTAATGCCAGTTCGTTAATAACAGTTTTTACCACCGATTTGGCATCATCAGTATCGTAAATAGTAAAATTAGACGGGTAACCCAACTTGGGCGCTTCGGCCCGTAATATTCTTGCAAATACGCTGTGAAAAGTACCGATGTATAAGTTTCGTGCTTCGGTATTGCCCAGTATCTTTTCCACTCTTTCCTTCATTTCGGCAGCAGCCTTATTGGTAAATGTGAGGGCCAGTATGTTAAAGCTGTCTATTTTGTGAGCAGCCATCAGGTGCGTAATTCGGGTGGTAAGCACTTTGGTTTTACCGCTTCCGGCGCCGGCAATGATCATTAGTGGTCCGTTCACATGGGTAACGGCCTCCCGCTGTGGTCCGTTCAGTTCATCTAAATACTTCATGGGGCGAAGGTACGAATTGAGTAATTGGGGAGCAGAAGTGTTGGCAAAATAAATGAGGCCGGATTATTTCTTTTGTTTTTCGAGGTAGTCCTTCATCAACATCGTGTCTTTTTTACCGGCCGAATCTGTTTGAATGATAATAACCGGTGAAAATGTAACCCTGGATTTGGAATCATCCCCGATGGAAGCGGCAGTATGTGCAAGATGCATTACATGAAAGGCCAGGCCAAGTATTCCGGCCAAAGATATTCCAAGCCCTGTTTTTGTATTCCTGTTCATTAAAAGCAGTAAAAATAAGATTGCACATTTAAATAAAACGAAAATAAGCAGACCCGGACAAAATATGTGAAGGGTAACGGTAATAGAAATTTTACTATATAAAAACAATCAAATTTCTACATCCGGAAATTTATTTTCACCGTATGTTTACATTTTAGTAATATCCATTATCCAAACCAGAAAAACCAAAACCTATGAATTGCCTTACCAGCATGCCTGATGAGAAGCTTATCAGATTCTATCTCAACGGCGATACCAACGCTATGGCCACCCTTGTTGAACTGTATAAAGACAGGGTTTACCGTTCCATTTTTAACCTGGTGCACAACAAACATGCAGCTGAAGAAATTTTTCAGCAAACGTTTATTTCCCTGATCAACGGGATGATTGCCGGAAAGGCCGGTGAGGAAGAAAATTTTTTACAATGGGCAACCCGGGTTGCCCGGCAACTTTGCCTTGAATATAACAGGAAAACGATCCTGTACTGTTCACTGGATGATGAGTGCGACAAAGCATCTTTTTCCCTGACAGCCGTTGCATTGCCGGTCAATAATTATCATGAAAGCCATGGGAAAATAAAAAGTATGATAGAATTACTTCCGGACAAACAAAGAGAAGTAATGCTGCTGAACCACTATGGCGGAATGAGCTTTAATGAAATTGCAGAAACGATGAAATGTACGCTGAGTATGGCTTTAGACTATATGAAGCTGGCCCTGCACAATCTCTGTAAGATGATGACAGAAAAAGAGATCATACTGAACTAGTAATATCAATTACTATCAAATAGAAATAAATCGACAGGGATTTCAAAACCACTACTACATTTTATTTATTCTTTATGTTAGACATTTGACAAACAATTATCCACCATCCTAAAACAAAAAAAACTGATTATGAAAAGCTTTATTTCCCTGACAGATGAGCAACTGATCACTTTATTCAATGAAGGAACTGCCCTAGCAATGGAAGTATTGATTAACCGCCACAAAGTGCGCATTTATACTTCTATTTATGTACTGGTAAAAGACAAATACCTGGCCGAGGATATTTTCCAGGACCTGTTCATTAAAATAATTGAAACCTTCAGAGCAGGCAAGTACAAAGAAGAGAACAAATTTGTGCAATGGGCCATGCGTATAGCACATAACCTTTGTGTTGATCATTTCAGAAAGATCAAAACCAAACCAGTCATCAGAACCAGCGAAGGCGCAGATATATTTGATGTATTGAATTTTGCAGAAGACAGTGCAGAAGAAAAGATTATGAAGGTGCAAAGCAACGAGAAGGTGATGAAACTGGTTTGCCTGCTTCCGGAAGATCAGCGAGAGATCATTATTTTAAGACATTTTGCAAATCTTAAGTTCAGGGAAATATCCAATTTGCTGAACTGCAGTGTAAATACTGCCCTGGGGCGTATGCGTTATGCCTTAATGAACCTGAGAAAACTGATAGAAGAAAAACAAATTGCACTATAACAGAATCTGCCCCTGAAACCTGTAAACCCCTGAAAAGTAAAAGCCTTTCCCTACGAAAGGCTTTCTTTTTTTACGAGAAATAATTAGCTTTTATATCAACAGTATAATGAGTATATTTAATATCATTAAATACACCATTATGCCATTTTTTGATTTTCATTGCCACCCGGGCTTAAAGCCGCAGTTCTCCAAACCTGCCACCAAACCTTCGCCCTGGGATTATATAGATGCAAAGATGGGCCTTGCAAAAGGCTGGACGATCAGGATAAACACACTTTTTAATGAAGTACTTAACTCACAATCGAACCTTACCCAGTTGTTTCAAAATGAGGTGCGGATGATTGGTATTATACTTCATGCACCCGAACAAAAGATTGGCAGGGTACTGGGCGAAAAGAGTATAGTGAACAAGGGTAAAATAAACCTGATAGATAAAACACAGCTTAATTACCTCACTTCAGGTGTTCATTCTTTCGAGCTCATCAATGAAGAACTCCGGTGGCTTACACAGGCTGTATCACCCATACCCGGTGCCGGTTTTAAAATTGTAAGCAAGTTGTCTGACTTCGATGAAACAAATCAGAACACCGTTTTTGGTGTTATCATCGTTGAGGGCCTTCATTGTTTTTTTGATGATCCTTACGACGAGAATGCGAAAGAAAAATTTACCCAAAACTTCAATGACTTTACCGAAGCAAATACGGTACTGTCTATGAACATCTGCCATATGCAGCAAAACCAGTTTTGCAACCATGCTTACGGCATACAACTTTTTAATCCCGCCTTTTTTTATCCTTCCGGCAACTCAATCACCAACTGGGGATATGAAGTGATCAATATGATGATCCGCAAAAAAATACTGGTGGACATAAAACATATGAGCCTGAAAGCCAGGCTGGACCTGTATCGTATGTACAGGCAGTCGGCACCCGAGCCCCAATATGCCCAGCCGCTTATATGCACACATGCAGGTACAACAGGCCTGCCTGTTATAGATCGTGTTAAGTACATTTATTCCGTTCCGGAGGACAAGGGTACAGTATATGAACTGGTGCACCTGAAGCCCAAAAGCAGGTTTTATGATGATGTGTACCATAATTGCAGCAGCATAAATTTATATGATGAGGATATAGAGAATATATTTTTATCGGGTGGAATTATCGGCCTTTCCTTCGACCAGCGAATTTTAGGCTTTGCCGATGACAGCGGCCTTACCCAGGTAATTGTACCCCACGATGTGGAATACATCAGCCACCCGGAAGCCGAATTTTTTATGGGGCCCACACCCATGCTTCTGAATGTATGGCCTGACGATACCAATGTGTGGGCCAGTGAAGATTTTGATGATCTCGATAAATCGCTTCACCCGGCACTGCACCGAAAATTCCTGATCAATAATATCCTGCATATTTTATGGGTGGGCAGCAAAATGGCATCCGTAGGCCTCCAAAAAGCTGCTAAACAAATTTGTATTGGTACCGATTTTGACGGGTTGATAAATGCAATTGATTGCTGTAAAACAGCCGACGGTCTGCAGCAATTAAAGGAAGATATGCGCAATGAACTGGCAAATGGATTATTGGCAAATGGATTTCAGGTATTGAACACCGATACGTTGCTGGATGATATATTCTATGAAAATGGAAAGAATTTTATGCTGAAAAGGCTCAGAGAAATGAAAGGATAAGGGTCATGAAATGAATTATAAATAACCTTCAACTCTTCGATACCAGGCCCATGGAATTGTTTTTTATGTAAATATGTAGGCCAAAAAGGGTGTTTTTACCCCCTTTTATTACCACTTTGAGGTATTTTTTATGTCAAAAAACTGTTTTCTATTTGTCTTATGATAATGGACTCAAAATTTTCTGACAACCACATAAAGTTATTTGGCCCGTTTTAAGACCGAACCGATTTGAGAACAAGGGTGCTTTCCCTTGTGGATTTTTCTCATGCTTGAACACATCCCCGTCCCGATTCCTCGGGATGGGTCTTTTTTTATAGGCACTTCGTGTCGGCTAAATAAATTATCAAAAAAATACTAAAATAATTAGTGGTAATAAATTTAAATCCATATCTTTGGTTCAGGAATTACATTTACAACGAAAAAACAGATACATCAACTAAAATTTCAGACAATGAGCAAAACAGACAATTTAGAAAAATCAGAAAAGTTCAAAGCCCTTAAGTTAACCATGGACAAAATCGATAAAGATTTTGGAAAGGGGTCGGTAATGATGATGAGTGATAAGGGGGTGGTGGAACAAGAGGTAATATCAACAGGGTCTATTGGCCTGGATATGGCTTTAGGCATTGGGGGTTTACCCAAAGGAAGGGTGATCGAGATCTACGGACCGGAAAGCTCCGGTAAAACAACCCTGGCTATCCATGTAATTGCCGAGGCACAGAAAAAAGGCGGTATGTGCGCTTTTATAGATGCGGAACATGCTTTTGATAGTGTATATGCACAAAAACTGGGAGTTGATATAGACAACCTGCTGATATCCCAGCCGGATTATGGAGAGCAGGCTTTGGAAATTGCCGACCGTTTAATTCTTTCAGGCGCACTGGATGTGGTGGTGATAGATTCGGTGGCGGCGCTGGTACCTAAAAGTGAACTGGAAGGTGAAATGGGCGACAGTAAAATGGGCTTACAGGCAAGGCTGATGAGCCAGGCATTGAGAAAGCTTACTGCCACTATCAACAAAACCAACAGTTGCTGCATCTTCATTAACCAGTTACGTGAAAAGATCGGTGTTATGTTTGGAAACCCCGAAACAACTACCGGCGGTAATGCACTTAAATTCTATTCTTCTGTAAGGCTGGATATCCGCCGTATGGCGCAAATAAAAGATGGCGAGGATTCAATTGGTAACCATGTAAAAGTAAAAGTGGTAAAAAATAAAGTGGCTCCGCCATTCCGCCTGGCAGAATTTGATATTATTTACGGAGAAGGTATCTCCAAGGTAGGTGAGATCATTGACCTGGGGGTGGAACTGGGAATTGTTCAAAAAAGCGGCAGCTGGTTTAGCTACAATAATGATAAACTGGGCCAGGGCCGTGAGGCCGTTAAGCAGCTGATGCTCGACAACCCGGAAATGGCAAACGAGATTGAAGCTAAGATCAGGGAAAAAATTAAAGAACAACAGGCGATCTAGTTGTTTCTGAAAATAATGCTTATTGGGTTAGTAAGTATCAGGCTATCGTGTGTAAAAGCACGGTAGCTTTTTTTATTGGCTTACTTTTGCAGCTTAAACAAACTACTTGAACAGGAAAAGCATAGCACATATTGCACTGGTTTTTACCAATATCTTTTTTGCCATCAATCTTTCGGTAGTAAAGCATCTTACCAATAACGGTCTTGTAAAACCTTTTGGATTAAACGTGGTGAGAATAGGCTTTTCGGTGATCTTATTCTGGATACTGTTTTTAATAAGACCGGTAAATATCAAAATAGACAAGAGAGACCGGATGCGCCTTTTTCTTTGCGGGCTCTTTGGCATTGCTATTAACCAGCTGATGTTCATTAAAGGGCTTTCATTAACCTACTCCATTCATGCAGCCTTGCTGTTACTAATTACGCCTATCCTGATCGTCATAATTGCA
This sequence comes from Ferruginibacter sp., assembly GCA_044226725.1. Classification (GTDB taxonomy): domain Bacteria; phylum Bacteroidota; class Bacteroidia; order Chitinophagales; family Chitinophagaceae; genus Ferruginibacter. Next base: position 406,972 of record JBGAGM010000007.1, read on the forward strand.
GCGTGGATCCTGAAGGAACGGCTGGGCCTTTTAAAAATTTCCGGCCTTGCGTTAGGCGTGTCGGGGGCGCTGGTTTTGATTTTGACAAAGGATAATTCCGGAAATGGTGACAATGTTTTGCTGGGAGACCTTTTCATTATAATCAATGCAATATCATACACCATTTATTTTATTATAGTGAAGCCACTGATGCTTCGGTACGATGCGGTGGTGGTGTTAAGATGGATATTTACGATCGGCCTGATACTGGTACTCCCGTTTGGATGGATTGAATTTACAGAGATCCCCTGGCAGCAATATGGAGCAGCCGATTTTACCAGTATGGGCCTGATAGTGATTACGGGCACGTTCCTGGCATATCTCTTCAATTTGTACGGAATAAAAACCCTGGGTGCATCCGTCGCAGGATTTTATATTTATACCCAACCGGTGTTTGCCGCTTTAATTGCGATGTTTTTTTTACATGAACACCTGGCTTTGTATAAAATTATTGCCGCCGGGCTGATATTCAGCGGCGTATACCTGGCAAATAAGCAATTTAAAAATGACTGATTATTTTATTGCAGAAACAGATGAGGATTACCGCAATGCGTCCATGCTTTTTAAAGAATATGCTGCGTGGCTGAAAATTGATCTGTCTTTTCAGCGCTTTGATGAAGAACTGGATGCTTTAAAAACTATGTATGCTAAACCCGAAGGCGGCATCATTCTTTGCAAAACAACAGATGGCATCACCGGATGCGCCGGCATCAGAAAAATTAATGATGATACGGCAGAGTTAAAAAGGATGTACATTAAACCTGCGTTTCAAAACCGGGGAATGGGAAAGCGATTATTGCAACTGGCAATTGAACTTGCCTGCAGCCTGAATTACAAAAGCATCAGGCTTGATACACTGGACCACATGATTGCAGCTATAAAACTGTATAAAAAATCCGGGTTCTGCGAAATTCCTGCCTACTATCACAATCCCAATACAAATGCACTTTACTTTGAGCTAAAATGCTGATCAGTTGCACTTGTTGTACTTTTTGATAAGCTGTTTAAAACTATAATCACGGTAAGATAAAAGCTCCCACATGGCATCAGGAATTTTTTTGCAATCGCCCATAATTGCATGTAACTGGTTCACGTATCCTTTATCTTCAACAATACTCACTTTCGATTTCTGGCCGCGGTACTTGGCCCTGTCATCATCATAATTGGCAAGGCCGCCCTGTAAATGATACCTTATTACCAACTGCACCGGCTTTTCATCAGCCGGGGTTTTGTAGAAATAAAAGGGTATTTTATAATCGTTTACAGCATAGTACAGATTCATTTTAGGTGTCGAGTATATTTCATCAAGTATCATTATAGTATCCACTGCTCCCTTCACCACATAATCCAGTTCCATTTCAGCAATATTATCTGCATACAACTGCAGGTTACAGCTCAGCACCACAGATCCTTTATACCGGGCACTTTTAACCCTGCTCACTTCGCTTGCAGCAATTTCCACCGGGTTAGCGCCGCTCACATAGAAAATTTTATTCTTGAGCCTGATATCGCCCCAAATGGTATCGCCATTGTTTTTTATCAGGTAGTCTCCTTTTTGAGAGAAACCTGCTGCTGAAATAAACAGCAGAACCAAAGAACATAATACTTTCATACTCGTAGATTTTATGTGAAGAGTAGCATTCATAAATGTTGCTTAAATAAACGTAAAAAAAGGAACAGCGGTTGTTTATAACAATAATTACATAGCCTTGTTCAGACTTTAATAGCTATTTTTTGGATAATCGAAGAACAAGGCCTCTTTTTTTGCCCGGGCAAACTGTCCCCATTTTTCGGTATCGGCAGATACAGCAAAAACAGCACAGGTAGGCATGTTGTCAACATTTATACCTGCATCAAGGCTGTTTACAAAATAGGTGATACCCGGATTATGGGCGAAAATAGCAACCGTATCCAGGTTGTCAGGCAGGTTTGCAATTACATCATAAAATACCGGGGCGGGGGCATGATACAAAGCTGTTACAAATATGATCTCATCCAATGGAACCTGCATGGTTTCAGCAAAAAGCTCTGCCGTTTTTTTGGCCCTGGCTGCCGGGCTGGAAACCAATGCAGCAGGTTTGCCCGACCTGATCAGCAGCCGCCTGGCCATTTCGGGGGCGTCTTTTTTCCCACGCTCATTCAGCGGACGCTCAAAATCGTTACCAAAAAAATCCTGGTTACTCTTGGCATGGCGTATGATGAATAGTTTTTTCAGATGACTGATGTTTGTTTGGCCAGCAATGCTGCTGCATAAAAGTATAGAAATAATAACTGACCGCTGCAATTATAAGCCCAAAGTTTTCATACTTTAGATGCAAATCCATTTATGCAACGCACTACTTTCGGCAAATATTTTTTTATTGTGGCAGGGCTTTTCTTCCTGTTTTCCTGCACGGTGTCAAAAAAAACAGCGCAGGTAAGTACAGCGATCCGCAGCCTGAAATTACTGGGTACATACGAGATCCCGTTTAACCTGAAATATAAGAATACAGTTGTTGGTGGTTTGTCGGGTATAGATTACGATGCCGGGAATAACTGTTATTATTTGATAAGTGATGACCGCAGCGACAAAAACCCCGCCCGTTTTTACAAGGCCCGAATTTTTATATCTTCCCAAGGAATTGACAGCCTGGTTTTTACTGATGTGCAAAATATGCTGCAGGCCAATGGCGAAGTTTACCCCGGCAACGCACAGAACAGGTTTAAAACCCCCGACCCGGAAGCGATACGATATAACCCCCAAAAAAATTACCTGGCCTGGAGTAGTGAAGGGGAGCGAATAATAAAGGCAAACGATACAGTACTTACCGACCCATCGGTAACCATAATAAGCACTACCGGCAAATATATCGACAGCTTTGCCCTGCCTGCAGGGATGCGGATGCAGGCAACAGAAAATGGCCCCCGGAGAAACGGTGTGTTTGAAGGGATGAGCTTTGCAGATGACTACAAAACCCTGTATGTAAATGTGGAAGAACCCCTGTATGAAGATGGCCCCAGGGCCGAACTGGTGGACAATGACCCATACATCCGGATAATAAAATTTGATGTGGCACAAAAAAAGAGCGTGGCACAATATGCCTATAAATTATCACCAGTGGCATACGCCGCCAAACCCGAAAACGACTTTAAGATAAACGGTGTGCCGGATATATTGAGCCTGGGCAACAACAAACTGCTGGTAATTGAACGGTCCTTTTCAAGCGGAAGGCTGCCCTGCACGATACGTGTATTTGTGGCCGACCTGGATGCAGCAACTGATATCAGCGCTGTGACGTTAAAAGGCAACCATGATTTTACACCCGCCAATAAATCATTGCTGCTGAACATGGATGAACTGGGAATTTATACAGACAATATTGAGGGTGTTACATTTGGACCCCTTTTACCCAACGGGCATAAAAGTCTGATTTTTATTGCCGATAATAATTTTGCCATTGCCGAAAAAGCGCAGGTGCTTTTGTTTGAAGTAATTGAATAAAATTTTAAAAAGCCACCGGAAAATATGTGGTATTAAGTTTAGCTTTACGGTTCAAATTTTAATGCAATGACTAATCAAATAAGAAGATCAGCAATCATTTTTTTATTCCTGTACCTGCCCTTCAGCAGTATGGCCTGGGGTGTACTGGGGCACCGAATTGTGGGGCAGATCGCCGACTCTTATCTTACCAAAAGTACCAAACGTGAAATTTATAAGATACTGGGTAATGAATCGGTAGCCATGTGCAGCAACTGGCCTGATTTTATTAAATCTGATCCATCTTACAAATACCTGGATGTATGGCATTACATTAACCTGAAAAGCGGGCTGTCAGAAACGGAACTAAAGAATTATTTAGCCACCGACACCGTAACCGATGCCTATACAAAAATAAACTGGTTAACTGAGCAGCTTAAGAACAAAGAGCTGGAGCAGGATAAAAAAGTGCTGTACCTGCGCCTGCTGATACATATAGTGGGAGATGTGCACCAGCCCCTGCATATAGGCAGGGCCGAAGACCGCGGCGGAAACGGTGTAAAGCTAAACTGGTTCAAAGAGCCTTCTAACCTGCATACGGTTTGGGACTCGAAGCTGATAGATTTTCAGCAACTGAGTTATACTGAATATGCTGCCTCTATAAACTACACAACAAAAGCGCTTAGAAAAGAATGGCAGGCAGAGGCTGTTGCAGACTGGATCTGGCAATCGTACCAGCAGGCAGAAAAAATATATGCAGATACAAAACCGGACGCAAACTTAAGTTACGAGTATAACTTTAAGTTTATAGGTGTTGTTAACCAGCAACTATTAAAAGGAGGGGTTCATTTGGCCGGATTACTGAATGAGATATTTGGTTAGACCAATCCATTGCCGCTTAATATCCCCTTACATTCTTTCCTTCCATATAATTCATGAAGGCCTTATTGCATACGCGGTTGCCGCCGGGTGTGGGGTATTTTCCGGTAAAATACCAGTCGCCCAGGTTTGTGGGGCAAGCCTCGTGCAGAGATTCAATGGTTTGGTAAATAACACTTACCGGTATATTGATATCGGAAGGTGTGATGAGTTGTGCAATTTTATCTGATATGTCCTCTGGCGTAAATGTTTTGTAAAGCTGCTGCACCACATTTTCGGTATGCAGCTGGTTATTGCGTTGCAGCTCCTTGCACCTTTCAAGCATCTGGTTCAGCACTTCCTGTTGTTTGGTATCGTGCAGTAATTCCACTGCAGCCCTGAAGGCAATAAAGTCGCCCATCTTGCTCATATCAATGCCATAACAATCAGGGTAACGAATTTGCGGGGCCGATGAAACAATGATGATCTTTTTGGGCTGCAGCCTCGACAACATTCGGATGATACTTTCTTTAAGGGTGGTGCCACGCACAATACTGTCGTCGATCACCACCAGGGTATCAATATGCTTTCTTACAGTGCCATAGGTAATGTCGTACACGTGCTGCACCATTTCGTTGCGGCTGCTGTCTTCAGTAATAAAAGTACGCAGCTTCACATCCTTGATAGCGATCTTTTCTATGCGGATGCGGCGGTTGATCATTTCGGACAGCTTCTCATCATCAAACTCCTTTCCCCAGCTGCTGATTCGTTCTATTTTTATTTTGTTCAGGTAGTCCTCCGCCCCTTTGATCAGGCCGTAAAAAGCAGTTTCAGCGGTGTTGGGTATAAAGGAGAAAATGGTGTTCTTAAGATCGTGGTCAACCGCATCCAGCACCCGGTCGCTGAGCAGGTGGCCCAGTTTTATTCTTTCGCGATAGATCTTTTCATCGCTGCCGCGGCTGAAGTAAATGCGTTCAAAACTGCAGGCCTTTCTTTCTTTGGGTTCCACAATCTGCTCGATGGTACAACTGCCATCTGCTTTTGCGATCAGTGCGTGGCCGGGCATCAGTTCCTGAACTTCATTTTCTTCCAGGTTAAAGGCGGTGCGTATGGCAGCTCTTTCACTGGCAGCCACAATCACATCATCATTAATATAAAAATAGCCCGGCCGTATTCCGTTGGCATCCCGCATTACAAAAGCATCCCCATTGCCAAGCATACCGCTGAAAGTAAAGCCGCCATCGAACAACGGAACAGCTTTTTTAAGCACTTTGGTGATATCCATTTCTCCGGGGAAAGCCTCATCTGCTTTAACCACAAAATGATATAGCACTTCCATCATGGCAGCGAGGTCGCTTTGGCGCTGAAACTCGCCCGGGTCGATATTTACCAGGGCAAAAAGCTCTTCGGTATTTACCAGGTTAAAATTGCCGGCCAGGGCCAGGTTGCGGGCCGGTATGGTGTGACGTTTGATAAACGGATGACAGAATTCTGCATTGTTCTTGCCCTGGGTGCCATAGCGCAGGTGACCCAGCAGCACTTCGCCCAAAAAATTAAGATGGCCTTTCATGAGGCCGGGATGGTTCTTAATATCGGGCTGGTATTTCTCCACTTCGTTGTACTCCCTGCCAATTTGGGCAAACAGCTCGGCAATTGGCTGAGGTGCCCCGCTGCGAATGCGGTGCATAAAAGGATAACCCGGCTCGGTATTGAGCTTTACGGCTGCAATGCCAGCCCCGTCCTGGCCGCGGTTGTGCTGCTTTTCCATAAGCAGGTACAGCTTGTTGAGGCCATACATTACGGTGCCATATTGTTGCTGGTAATAACTGAAGGGCTTTCGAAGACGAATGAAAGCAAGGCCGCATTCGTGTTTAATTTCGTCGCTCATGGTATGATCCCGATAACTATCAGGAGAGGCGCAAAGTTACAGTTTTAATAAGTAGTGGGCAAACAAAACACCCTGCAATGTTGGTTAGTTCTGAAACTGAAGTTATAGTTGACCAGCGTTGAGTGTTATTGAATGTTGAAACGTGATTTTTGGAAATTGCTAAATAATACCTGGTAAATGTTAGTAAGACGACCAAAAAAATTACAGGGCAACAGAAATAATTGAGAGGGTAATCGAAACAGGCGCCCGGAGAAACCGGCAATGTATGTCTATTCAATGAAATGTGATAAAAGCAGAAAGTTAAAAATCCGGCTTACATATTTAATGCCATATTAATTGTGTAATAAAATATAAAGAAAAAACAAAATAACTGCGTATGTGAAATATTTCCCTTCAAGCAAAGCAATTTGATTTATAGAAATATTTCGTAGCCCAGTAGAACTTTTTCTATCGATCGTTATTCATGTCCGCTGCATCTTTGTGTTGCAATTGAGAGACGAAGTAACAGATCCAATTGAAAAAACCAATATCCGGAATAACCAAGCCAGTTTATTAAGTTAGTAACATAATCCGTTAATCCTGTGAAAACCTGTTCAGAAAACCCAATGTCCCAACTATGAAAACTTCAGGTTTTAATTTCCTGAATGCTGCCCCCTAAGCAGCAAAAAAATGTTTTTAAAAGGAAAACGGGCTCTTTAAAAAGAGCCCGTTTTTATTGATACAATGTATATGTGAATAATTCTGCGCATGAAATAAACAGAATGGGCCGCAGATTTTGCCAAGCCAGCTAAGTACAAGACAATATAAAAATAAATGACTGGTGATGCCCAATCTTGTATGATTACCGAAACAGAGTAAGGCAAAACTTTTATCAGGCAGTAGAATTTTTTCTATGTTCTTATAGAAATCGGACAGTAGCATCTCTGCATAACCACAGATACTTTTGTGCTGCTTTTATTTGTGGGTATAGATTATACAATGATTCTTACCAAAAATTGTCTGTTATAGTAATAGCAGGCAGTTCCATTATAAGGGCATTAAGTTTATCAAAACGCAATACCAATGAAAACAACACAAAAAGTTATTAGCCACTGTTTGCCACAGTTTAAAATGGCGTACTGTATTCTTTTACAATTATTGATTTTGCTTTTGTGCAAAAACGAATCTGCAGCTCAGTTTTATGTTCACTCAGCAAAGGCACAAGCCGCAAACGCCAGTATTTTGTACAATATAGTAGTGAACGGACAATTGTACCAAATAGGATCGGTGACCGACAACCGAATGGTTACCACAACCGGCACGACGTATTCTCCCACCGGAACCGATGTTTTTTTTATTGCCTACGATATAAACGGAAATGTCCGTTACTCCAGGTTAATAGGAGGGAATGGTATTGATATTCCGATAACTTTTACTGTAGGGAATGGGAAGGTATATATATTAATGAGAACACGCAGTAGCAACCTTCCTGTGACAGATGGTTCTTCTGCAAACATCCCTACGGTAGGGGGAGATGCTGCTGTATTCGTCCTGAATGATACGACTGGCAATATAGAGTTGGGGACTTACATTTCGGGGAATGGAACTATAGGTTTTGGTGAAGTTGCTGCCCAGGTTGCCTTTACTGCAATTACACTCGATGGTACGAATTTTATTGTTACCGGTGAAACAACTTCCACCAATTTTGTCACAACGGACGGCAGTACGATGCCCCCCGTCAGTTTTCCTATTTTCATTAGAAAATACAATGCTTCGGGGACTATTTTGTACTCGAAACTGCTTGGGACAGGATCCGGATACAAATTGATTGGATCAGCTACCGAGGGCGGCAAAACATACATATATCTATCTTCTGTGACCAACCGTTTTCCTGTTACCGACGGCAGTAACAATACCATTGGTGCTGATGGAGGTACAGTGCTTTGCTGTATTGATAATAATGGTTTGCTGCAGTTCAGTAAATATATAACTCCGTTCAATTATACTTTTAGTAAAATATTTTCCGATACCAGCGGTATTTATATCGGAAGCACAGCCTCTTATTCACCGCTTTTTCCGGCCACCAAGGGCAGCCCGGGTGGCAACTCAGATTTTTTTGCCATGAAATTCAGCCTTACAGGCTCTTTAATATATGCACGCTATATAGGCGGCTCCGGCGTTGAGAACTACGGCCCGATGAAGGTGGAGAATGGTGCGTTTTATATTTCGGGTGTAACGTACAGCGCTAATTACCCGGTTACTGCACAGGGATTAGCATTGGTAGGAACCCATGATCCGGTGCTTACCAAATTAAACAGTACAGGCGACATAGAATATTCCACTTGTTACGGCGGCATAGAAATAATTGGCCCTGAGACTCCCCTAGCCCTGGATGTGGTAAATGGTGAGGCATACCTGATGGTGAATTACTCAATGGGCCCCACTACAGACGGAACGTTAAGTATCTTCTCAGGCACTAATATTGTAAAATTCACAACCACGGGCAGGGTTTGTATGGCTTCTGCAATTAAAGAAAATTATATTGCCTTCGGTACTACTCTTGTTCAAAGCGGTTTTGTTTTTGGTGATAAAGCCTATTACGGTACCAACTTCAATAGCTTCCGGAGCGTAACGCAACCCTACACCTACTCAGCCTCTGGTAATGATATTGGCGCTGTGGTTTTCAAAATATGCGCCCCCACTACCGCTGTTGCAGGAGATACGATCAACCCCTCAACGCAAACGGTTTGTAAAAACTCGCTTGTTCAGCAGCTCAGGGGTATAAGCGTTTTTTTAGATGCTGCAACCAGTCTGCCGCTTTTATACAAGTCCGGAGTTTTTACCCCTCAAAACAATATTTATTTTGATTACCAATGGCAATGGGCGCCTTCCGCCGCAGGCCCATGGACGGATATTGCAGGTGCAGACGAGAAAAATTATTCACCCGGCCCAACCAATGTCAATATTTATTACCGCAGGCTTACCAAACAAAACCCATGCTGTGGAACGGCAATTATAAGCACAAGTGCCGTAGCGGCTGTATTGGTAAATGCCAATAACGCACCGGTGGCAGATGCCGGCGGTGGTACGCTGGGCATTGTACAAACCTGCCCCGGTTCTGCAGTTACCATTGGCGGCACGCCTGCTGCAAGCGGAGGTACAGCACCATATACTTATGCCTGGAATAACGGGGCCGGAACCGCAGCTAACCCAAGCGTATTGCCGGCAGCAAGCTCAGTTTATACATTAACCGTTACCGATGCATTGGGTTGCACCCAGGCCGACCAGGTTCTGGTAAATACTTATTCGGCCGATGCAGGCCCCGATAAGGTTATTTGTGCCGGCGTATCAGTGCAGATAGGTACACCGGTGCCTGCAGGTGCAACAGTAACATACAACTGGACACGTATAAGCGGAACTGGCACGCTGAGTGCAACCAATGTGGCGCAACCAGTTGTCAGCGGGGTTACCACAACATCGGTATACCAGGTTGCCATGACAGTGATTAAACCCGGTGTGGGAAATACCTGTACAACTACCGACCAGGTTACCATTACAACATCAAATACAACTCCCTCGGCCAATTTTGCCGGCCCCGATCGGGTGGTATGCCTGTCATCGGGCATAACACCTTTAGGCATGGCAGCTGCGCCAGGGTTCACTTATAGATGGTCCCCGACATTATATCTGACCAGCAGCACCACTGCCAATCCAACATTTAACTCAGGGTCGCTAAATTTTCCGGTTCCCAATAAAATTACGTATACAGTAGTGGCTACCAATGCCAGTGGATGTACATATACCGACCAGGTGGAAGTAGCGGTCATTGAAGCCAGTGCAGGGCTGGATGGCTGCGGGCCCAGGTATATAGGCAAGCCTGACAGAACACCTAATTTAAATGAAACATACCAGTGGACAGTGGTTTCCGGTGCAGGTAACTTTTTGGGTGCCACCAATCAGCCCGTGGTTCCTGTAGGAGCTGCCGTTGGGGCTCCTGTTACTTACCGGTTAACAACCATCTACAACCTCAACGGGGTAATTGGAACTTGTACCGATGATGTGGTAGTTACCCCAGATTGCCAAATGAATTGCGCAATTGTGGTACAGGCAAATTCCGGATGCGCAAGTTTTACTTTGAACGGAGCTCCGGTTGCATTAACGGCAATTTCGGTTGGCTTCAATTCAAATGAATTAAGTTATAGCTGGAGCCCGGCAGTGGGCCTTTCTTCTTATAACACCCAAACAGTAAACCTGCTGGATACAGTTGCCCGTACATATACGGTAACCATTACCAGCTTGCTGGACCCCACCATGACATGCACGGCTTCTATTTTTGTAAATCAGCCCTCGTTCACCTGGCCGGTATTTAATGCTCCGCCAGCGGTCTTTGCCTGTTCCGGGGCACCGGTAGCAATCGGGGATCCGGTAAGCAATCCGGCTTACACATACGCATGGACAGGTTTTGGGCTTAATAATAACAGCATTTCCAACCCGCTTGCTACCAGCAGTTCAGGAGGCGACTATATAGCTACCGTAACTGACAATAATACCGGATGTAAGATCAATGACACCGTAACGGTTACAAGAACTTCAGCAGCAAATGCAGGGCAAAATCGTGCAATATGCGGCGCTGCAATAGTATCGATAGGCAGTGCTGCAGACAGCGGGTACACGTATTTATGGGCCCCACTGCTTTCAGACTGGCGAAACGGCACCACCGCAACCGATGCCAGGCCGGAACCTTTTGTAGCCACCACCACTGTATTCATACTTACAAAAACACACACAGCCAGCGCCTGCGTAAGTACAGATACGGTTACCATTACTGTAAACCCGACAGTGCCGCCTTTTACGATGTCGCCATTATCGTACTGTCCAAGCGGCACAGCATTGGTTTTGGGATATAGTAACGGCACAACCGGCGGCGTAAACGAGGTGCCGGCTGGTTTATCATATTCCTGGAACCCCTCGTCAGCGTTGGTTTCATCAACTGTTCGTAACCCAACCCTGAAAACACCGATGCCGGGTAGTGCCACCACGTTCTCTGTTACTGCCACTAATGCATTTGGCTGCAGCCAGACAGGTGTTACACAAATCATTACGCCTACCATCCCTTCCGTAGATGCGGGAGTTGATAAAACCATCTGCATGGGCAGTTCGGTGCCAATAGGCAGTGCATCCAACCCTACCGGTGGCGGAATCACTTATAGCTGGTCGCCCGCGGCAGGGCTAAACAATCCAACATCTCCCAATCCGGTATTTACGCCCACGGCGGCGGGGTCTTACACGTTTACCGTTACCATTACACAGGGAGGCTGCTCAGGTACAGACGTGGTACAGATTAATGTGCCATCAGTAAACCTGGCGCCTGTTGCTCCTGTAACAGTTTGTTCCGGAACAACGGTAACCATCGGGCCAGCTTCTCCGGATGTCACATTGAATTACTTCTGGACACCTTCAGCAGGGTTGAGTAATCCGGCCATTGCCAACCCTTCAGTTACAGCAACTACAAGCCAGGTTTATACATTAACCGCAACAAATGAAATTGGTTGCCAGGCCACACAAACGGTATTTCTGGGGGTTTATCCAACTCCGGCACCAACAGTTACCGTTCCGAATATAAATACCTGCTCGGGTACCGCTGCTACCTTAAACCCAACGGTATCGCCTGCCGGAACATATAATTACTCGTGGACGCCAGCTGTAAATTTAAGCAGTACAACAATTGCAAACCCGTCGGTAAATACGTCGGTTGTGGGAACACAAACATATACCGTTACGGTAACCAATGCCGCCACTGGCTGTTACGGCTCAGGGGTTGCGAATGTAACCGTAAACACATGTGCACCCTCATTGGTGAACATTACAGGGAATGTATTCGTAGATAACACAAACGATAATACCGTAAACGGAACCGGAACATCAACCGCTTCCGGGGTTCAGTTATATGTTTCTTTAGTAAATGCAAGTGGTATAGTGGTATCTTCTGTTCCGGTTAGTGCAGGCGGAAGTTATATTTTTAGTAATGTGGTAAGCCAAACAAACTACAGTATAACGTTATCAACCAGCCAGGGAATAACTGGAAACAACCCTCCTTTGCCCACGCTGCCCGCAGGATGGATAAATACAGGCGAAAACCTGGGCACTGCACCTGGAAATGATGGAAATAGTAACGGTATATTGGTAAACATAGTGGTGAGCAATACCGACATAACCAATGCCAACTTTGGTATTTCCATTGCAGCCCTGGGGGATAAGGTTTGGCTGGACACAGACCAAAACGGCGTGCAAAACGCAGGCGAGCCGGGAGTGGCTGGCATAACTGTGACACTTTACAATAGCACTGGTGCAGCTGTAGGTGCCACCCTTACAGATGCGTATGGCTATTATTTATTTGATAACCTGCAGCCTGGTAATTATACAGTTGGGTTTACGCTGCCGGCTAACTATACATTCACTACAAGTGCAGGTACCTCTACCATCAATGCTGTTAACAGTGATGCAAATACACTAACCGGCAGAACAGCTATCGTTACCATTAACGCCGGCGAAAGACAAATGAATGTAGATGCAGGTATTATTTTCAATACGGTGGCAAACCTAAACAGCATTGGAGACAGGGTTTGGTATGATGCGAACTCCAACGGTGTGCAAAATGCCGGGGAACCAGGCATATCGGGAGTTACTGTTACATTATATGCAAGTGATGGCCAAACAGTGATTAGCTATACCAGTACCGATGCATCCGGTAACTACATTTTCAATAAGCTGCCGGCCAATACGAATTATATCATTGGGTTTTCTCCTTCGGCCGGCACTTTATTCACACAAAACAGCGGAGGTACAACTCCTGGTAACAACACAACAAACAGTGACCCTAATTCAACCCTTGGCTCTGCATCCTATGGCAAAACGACGGTGATAAACACAGGTGCAGCAGGAAATATAATTACGGGGATAGATGCAGGTTTAAAAGATGATCCCAAATCCAGTATTGGCGATTTTGTTTGGAATGACAGGAATGCCAATGGTATACAGGATCCCGGAGAGCCGGGCGTGCCGGGAATAACTGTAAAATTATACAGTGCAGGTCCCGATGGCAGCATTAATGCCCTGGATGATGTGCTGATAGGTACAACAACTACCGACATCACTGGATATTATATTTTTAGCAACCTGAATCCGGATAAATATTTTATAACGGCAACAGTTCCCCCGGGCTACAGTGTTACTACCCGGTTTGCCGGAAATAACGAAGATTTTGATAATGACTTTGCACCCAATCAGTATTATAGCGGTGTACAAACCAGCCGGAAATATGATCTGCCCGGCGCCCAAAATTATATGTCAGCTGACATGGGTATTAAAAGCACTAACAATCAGTTTGGCAGTATTGGCGACAGGGTTTGGACAGATATGGATGCCAACGGGCTGCAGGACGCCAATGAGCCGGGCATTTCAAATGTAAGCGTAAGCCTGCTGGATGCCAATGGTAATGTGGTAATAAATGCTGCAAGCGGCAAACCTTATACAACAATAACCGACGAAAACGGAAATTATATATTCATTGACTTACCCGCAGGGAATTACAGGGTTAAATTCAGTAATCTTCCGGCTGGTACAGATTTTACAAAAGCGGATGCCGCAGGAACCGGTGCACCGGGCAGCGCTGCAGACGCAACCAATGACAGCGACCCCAATTCGGCTACCGGAATTACCGAAACCATAACATTAGCGGCAGGGCAAAACATTGCCAGTGTAGACGCCGGTTTGCAGCAAGGTATAGCAGCTGGTAAAATAACCATTGGTAATAAGGTTTGGGTGGATGCAAATAATAACGGGTTGCAGGATATTTATGAACAGGGGGTTCCGGGTGTAACTGTTGAATTGTATTTCGACAGTAACGGGGATGGAATAATAAATGGTGCAGAACTTAGCACAGCATTTAAAACCACAGTAGCAGATGGTCAGGGTAATTATATATTTGGCGGTCTGGATGCAGGAATTTACTTTGTCAAATTTGTAAGCAGCTCCTTCCCCGCCGGATATACATTGCAGGCAGGCAAAAACAATGCAGGAACAAATGATGATATTGATAGTGACCCTGATCCGGTAACAGGAATAACAGCTAATTATGTACTTACACAGGGAGAAGATAACCTTAGTATAGATGCAGGCCTTTACAATACTTCCGCAACCAATAGTATTGGCGACAGAATATGGTCAGATACTAATACAGATGGTAAACAGGATGGAGGTGAGCCCGGTGTACCTGGTGTAACGCTGAATCTTTACAATGCAGCAGGCAGCTTAATTGCCAGTGCTGTTACAGATGTAAATGGTATTTATCATTTCGGTAATCTTATTGATGGCAATTACACAGTTGGCATAGTACCACCGGCAGGTTTTACGCTTACCATACAGAATGGTACTGTTGCGGGCACCACGCTGGCCAATAACAGTGATTTTAACATTATAACCTATCGGGCAAATTCCCTGAACCTCGCAGGAGGCACCAATGTAACAGACCTGGACGGTGGGCTGATCAATACGAGGGCAGCCCTTGGCGATAAAGTGTGGTATGATGCAAACGGGGATGGCTTACAGGGGGCGGTTGAAGCAGGAATAAGCGGCAGCACCGTAATGCTGTACCGGCCCGGATATGGTCCGGATGGTATTGCAGGCAATGCGGATGATGCGCAGCCCATTGGGGCAGCCATTACAAATGGGAGCGGAAATTACCTGTTCACCAACCTGGTACCTGGTAATTACCAGCTTGGCTTTGGCACCGTTCCTTCAGGAGTGGACTTTACACAACAGAATAACCCGGGAGACAATCAAAGTAATACGAACAGTGATGCCAATCAGGCAACAGGCTTAACATCGCTTGTAAATCTTATCAGCGGGGAAACAGACCTGACGCAGGATGCCGGACTGAGGCCCAGGCAATATAGCGGAGCGGGTGATTTTGTATGGTATGATGCAGATATGGATGGTTTGCAGGATCCGACAGAAGTAAGTGTTCCTGGTGTAATTGTAACATTGAAAGATTCGGCAGATTTTACAATAGGGATTGTTGTTGCTGACGGAAGGGGTAAATATCTTTTTAATAAAATTCCTGTTGCAGGTGGTTACACAATCATATTCAGCAACCTGCCGGCAAATGCAACTTTCACCCTTCAAACCAATGGAACAGCAACAGGAAGCGATGCAGATCCTGTTATAGGGGTTACGCCGCCGTTTAGTGTTGTTGCAGGTACCATTAACCGGGATATAGATGGCGGTATCGTTAACTACAAAGTGCTGCCCGCTCAGAGCCTTGAAGCCGCAGTGTCTTTGTCAGGAAAAACAGCCATTGTACGATGGGTTACCAAAAATGAGACCAACACGGATCATTTTGAAGTGGAGCGCAGTACGGATAACAGCCACTTTATTACTGCAGGCACCGTAGCTGCCATGGGAAGCAGCTCTCAGACATCGAACTACAATTTCCGCGATGATGTCAGCAATCTTTCAGGTATTGTTTATTATCGTGTTAAGCTTGTGGATATTAACGGAGATATACGTTATTCAAATATCGTGGCAATTCGTCTGACAGCGGTCAGCAGTATTAAAATCTGGCCTAACCCTTTTGAGGAGCAAGTGAATATTTCACTGCAAAGTAAACAGGCAGGTAAAGTATTGGTACAATTTTTTAATTCAGCAGGACAACAGGTAAAACAATCAACAATGCCTGTAAGCGCCGGCATCAACCAGTTCAACATTGATAATTTAGCTGTGCTGCCCAAAGGAGTTTATAATATCCGCCTGGTACTTGCAGATGGAACAATAGAAAATGCAGGAAGCCTGACCAGGCAATAAATACATATGCAGGGTTTGTGTTGTTAAAGGCTGTTTTAATTTGAAGCAGCCTTTAACAACCTAACTGCATTTTTTCTAATCTGCAGAAATATGTAATTCAGTACGACGCAATAAAAATTGCTAAACAAAAATCCCCTGCATAAGCAAGGGATTTTTTATGAGTTTATTTTCAAAATTACAGACCGCTAAAGTTTAGTCCAATCTGCACCAGTTTTACATCAGCAGCCACACCATCTTTAAAAATACTGTTTAGCTGGTAACCTCCAAATAAAGAGAAATTACCATAACCGATCCTGGCAGTGGCCATCATGCGGGTGGAGTTAAAGAAGCCTTTGCCGGTTTCTTTGGCGGTATAATTATTTAAAGTGGCCCCGTTTTTATCCAACAGGGTCTTTCCTTTGGTATGCACATTTAAAACAGTACCCACTTTTATGCCCACCGCAAATTTGATGCTCTTCATCTCATTCCATGGGTCTAAGGTATAACGCAATTCCAGCGGAATTTCCAGGTAAGATGTAGCAACTTTGAATTTTTTAAAATGGTTTACGCTGTCAACATTGGTAAAAGGCAGGGTATTCGTTTTTGATTTTACATCAACGAAGGTGTTTTTAAAATACATATTGCTGGTGCCCACCCCCAAACCAAAAGCCACACTCCATTGCGGGGCGCCCTTAAAACGCTGGTCTAGCAAAACATATATATTAGCCCCACGGGCAAAGCCGTTAATCCTTCTGTCAATGCTGTCGGGGGTACCAATCCAGTAATCACTGGTAAGCTGCAGCATCAGATGGTCGCCGGTACGGTTCATAAATCCACCAATCTTCTTCTTTTTCTCCTGTGCATGGGCGGCCACAACGGTTACCAGCGCAAAAGCAATTAGTAATAATTTCTTCATAATCAATTTTGAAGCTGCAAATTAACGGCAAATAATTTAATGAAGCGTTAAATTAAAGAGCTTTGATTATATTTGCACCCTCATTCTTCATAATAACCTGAAGAAAGGGCCTATAGCTCAGTTGGTTAGAGCACCTGACTCATAATCAGGTGGTCCCTGGTTCGAGCCCAGGTGGGCCCACAAGCTGGATAAGGGTTTCAAGCAATAAGCTTTGAAACCCTTTTTTATTTGCACAGAATTTGCACAAAGACTGTACGTGCGAAGGAATTAAATAGAATTGCCAATCAAACAATTTAAGCCGCAAAATCCTTGTGTCGCCCACTCAAATCTCGGCTCACACAAAAAACAAGGGGTTACAACGAAGGTTATAACCCCTTGTTTTATGCCACAACAACGATTCTACAACTTCAAATCTGGACTTACCCAGTCAATAATAGTTCCATTACATTCAGGAGCATTCGGACAACAAATGTATTCTTCCCCATCTATTTTAAATACTTTGTAATCTCCAACTGAAACTATTTCATCACAATGAAGGCAGCGTATTTTGTCGGATAGCTTTGGTTTATCTTCAAACGGGTATTCATCATTAAGATATTGCTGCTTGTCTTTTATAAATATCTCTTGCATTGTCTGTGAATCTTTAGGAGTCGAAATGTTCTTTTTTCGCATATACGCCTTATAGCTTTTCCAGGCTTTTTCTAACGCCTCTATTGCACTTGTATCGGCATGTCTAAGATGCAAATAATCACGATACTGGTTCAAAGTATTATATAAAGGCCATGTTTTATCTCTCGCTGCATCCGTTGCAAAATCGCCAAGAGGAGAATTACGATTTTTGTGCCTCTTAAGCCAATCAGTAAAACTTAATGCAAACTCTTGTGCGATTAAATTAACGGGAGGTAAAGATGTATTGCCGACGGAATTTTGGTGAATGCCACGATCTTTCTTTCGCCTTTCTGTTTGTCTATTTAGACGATAGTCCGGGAAAGTGCTAAAATGACCGTCAACATCTACAAAAACTTGCCTAAAAATTTCCAATCTGGTGTCAGGGTCAAAAGTTGTATTGTTATCCCTTTCTGTACCGGTGATATACATTTTCCAGTCGTCTAGTGAAACGCTATCCTGATTATCGAATAATAACTTTGCGAGTTCCAATTCAGGGACGGACGCATTCGCAAGTTC